>CAWCZP010000020.1:0-119135 GCA_963800055.1 uncultured Acidobacteriota bacterium | reverse complement strand
CGCCGAGTTGCGCAGTCGACATCTGTTTGCGTTCAGCCGGATTGACGAGCAATAGAACCGTGGATCCTCTAGTTTCAGCTTTCCATTTATGCGGGGCCGCCACCGGAAGAGGTGCGATCATGATCACTGATTTCCCGTGCAATCGAAATCCTGTTAACGCCAAATGTTTCTCCATTACGCCCGCCGCGGTCTTCCAAGCAGCCTCGTCTTTGAAACTCCACATTCCGCTTACGACGGTATCGAGCAACATCCCGTCAACAGCCTTTGATCGCTTGCGAAGCAGACTGCCGAGGAGGAATACGGCTTTCAGCGGCTCCGACACGCTGTATTGCCCGTTCGCATCTGGGGTGACTGTCGATTCAACGCTCCAGCCCGCAGGCAGCATGAACTTGCAGGAAAGCTTTTCAATGTCGATCGGCACAAGATCCGCGAACATTAAAACGCCGCGTTCTACGTCGAGCCAACTAACGTAAGGAAGGTGCTCGGACCGCGGTTCGGACAGCTTCACCGTGTAACTGATTCTGGTGGCGTCGAGTTCCGATCGAAACTCGCCGGCCGTGCTTTTTTTTACCCTCGCATCCTGAGCTGACTCTCCGAACGCGCGGAAATCTTCGATGCGTTCAGCTATGCCAAGGGCGCTCGCGTATGCGTTTCTAAACGACCACGAGCGGGTTGGAGCAGACAACTCCGCCTCAACCTTGATCTGACCCGTTGCCGGAATCGAAATCGTGAATCGACTCGTCGGAGAACCTTGTGCCCTCAATGCGCCGGCGCATAGCAAGATAACGAGGCAGCTTCCCGCAAAGGCACAAAGACGCAAAGACGGCCTCTGGTTAAGCGTGGCTCTGGGTCTTTGCGCCTTTGCGGGAAACTTCATCAATGAGTACAATTTCGAAGCTCCCTGACTCTAGCACATCCGACATTTGACCGGCATGTTGATCGGCGCATTTCAGAATCAGAATACGGCGTTTACGCGCTGGATAGGTCTGTTTCTCGCCATCTTCATCCTTTACGGGACGACGGTGGAAGCTGCGCACCGTCACGGCCGCGTCCTTCCGGACAATCACGCCAACTCGCTGGTCGATCAAGATCAAACAACCTCACCCGTCGGTGGCAAAACCGGTTGCAGCGACTGTCTCATCTGCCAGTTGCACCAAAGCTTCAACACGACGCTGATTGTTATTCGTCTTGTTGATCCTCCGAAGCAAGTTGTAATCAAGACTCCTGACGCAATTCCCACGGACGTCCTTTCACCACTGATTGGACCAACCGCCGGACGCGCGCCTCCTTCAATCTCCTAACAATCGTCGCACGGGAATTCTTTCCCGACAGGCGCTGCTCGCCAGCGTCTGCGCAGCGTCCATTCGATCTGGAATGGACCAGGCTTGGGACTTTTAGGAGATAAAACGATGAGTATCAACCAAAATTCATCCGCAATGCGGATCGTTCTCGCATTCATATTTGCTGGCCTCTTTAGTTTGCACGCACTCGGCCAAACCTCAACAACAGCCGGAACAGGAACACTGCGCGGCACAGTCACTCTCGGCGGCACCGGTAAACCGATTCACAATGCCCTGATCACGATTCTTCAGTTGAAGCGAACCGTAGATACGGACAGCGAAGGGAAATATGAAATCGAAGGTGTGCCCCCAGGACGTTATGACATCGTTGCACATCTCGACCGCGTGCCCGACATTGTTCGCACGACCAATTTGACGACGGGCGAGAACACCGTCGACTTTCAGTTCGAACTTACAGGCGTCCGCGAGGAAGTCACGATCACTGCAACCGGCAGCGAGCAAGCCGTCAGCAGTTCGATTCAGTCCGTCGAGGTGCTCGGCTCGATCGAACTCGCAAAGAAGAGTCCCGTTTCACTCGGCGAAGCACTAGACGGTGAGCTCGGAATTGCTAAACGCAGTTTTGGTCCCGGAACCGCACGTCCGGTTATTCGCGGTTTTGATAACGATCGTGTGCTCGTGTTGCAGGACGGCAATCGCATTGGCGGACTGGGCTTTCAGTCAGGCGATCACGCCGAGCCTGTCGACGTCCTGACCGTTGAAAGAGTTGAAATTGTGAAAGGCCCCGCATCACTTCTTTACGGCAGTAATGCGATCGGTGGCGTAGTAAACACCATTTCCGGCCATGACTCACCACACAAAGGCATCAACGGCTATTTAACCGGCATTGGCAGCACAAATGGACCACAGGGCGGAGGCAGCGGCGGCATCGAATACGGTGGCGAACGATGGTTGACGTGGGCCAACGTCGGCGGCCAAAGATCCGGCGACTACGACACACCAATCGGTGAGGTAGAAAACTCGTTCTCACGAGAGGCTAGTGCGGCCGCGGGTTTTGGCTACTATCCGAAAAAGGGCTTCGTCAGTTTCAACTACAACTTCAATAAGCGACGTTACGGTATTCCGTTCGATCCCGCCGACGACGAGGCCGAGGTTCTCGAGCTAAATCCGCGTCGTCACAGCATCGAGTTTCGCGGTGGTTTCCGCGAGACTGGGTCATTTATCAGTGCGGGCACCTTCTCGCTGAACTACAACGACTACGATCACACTGAAATCGAATCTCTGACGGGCGAAACAGGCACGTCATTCAAGAACAACTCTTTTCTTTACCAGGGCTTGTTCGATCAGAAGAAGATCGGGACGATACTCAGGCCGCTTCGGCTTCTGGGGAATGCACCGTGATTTCTCAGCCGTTGGCGAAGAAGCGTTGGCTCCGCCGACGATTCAAAACGCGTTTGCCGTGTTTGGTCTTCAAGCTTTCGACTGGGAACGCGTCTCGTTGCAGTTTGGCGGCAGACTCGAGACCAATCGCTACACCCCTGAGCCAACCGATGCGCGCGGAGTTCTTCCAAATAGGAACTTCACAGGATTGTCCGGCGCGGTTGGCGTGCGTGTCGGCACGTGGAAAGGCGGCGCGTTCGTCGCGAATTACTCTCATTCATATCAGAGCGCCGGCTTTGGAAGAGTTGTACAACCTTGGGCCACACGCGGGAAATCTGGCGTTTGAGATCGGCAATCCGGACCTGAACCGCGAACTCGGTGATGGTTTCGATTTTGGCGTTCGACATTCGTCCAAGCGACTCCGTTTTGAAGCGAACGGCTTCTACTACCACATCAGAGATTTTGTCTTCCTGGCGCCGACGGGAGACGTTGAAGATGGACTGACCGTGGCGGAGTACGACCAGGACACTGCACGGTACCTGGGAACTGAGGCGCGATTTGATGCCGCGTTGCATCCAGCAGTCTGGCTGAATCTCGGACTTGATTACGTAAATGCTGAACTCACGTCCGACAGCACTCCCCTCCCGCGAATTCCGCCTTTGCGAGGGCGCGCGGGACTGGAGTTCAGATACAAAGGACTCCTGTTGAACCCGGAATTGATCATGGCCAATCACCAGGATCGTATTTTCCCGACCGAGACGAGAACGGCCGGGTATGCAGTCTTCAACCTCTCGGGCTCTTATTTGTTCGCGCAGCAGCACGCGGCGCACATTATCTCGTTCAATTTTTTCAACGTGGGAGACACGCTTTATCGCAACCATCTCTCGTTTATTAAAGGATTTGCGCCCGAAATGGGCCGCGGATTCCGTGTGACCTACACTTTGCGCTTTTTGTGATCTTTGCGGCTCTGCATAACTCGAGCTAGCAAATAACAGCTTAGCCAGGACAAATCAGGAACCGCCGAGTCGAACCAGTGGCACTGCAGCGTATGCCAACTTACACGAGACGGTTAGTTTGACAGGGCAGGCGGGCGCTTCTAGAATACGCCTTGCTTTGTTGCCCAGTTAATTCCGCTCTTGGCCCTAAAACCCGAGGATTTAGCCGTGAGTCTGGTCAAGATCATCGTCATCACGATCATCGTCATCCTGAGCATCCTGCTACTCGGCGGTTTTTTCATATAGCCAGACGGCAGATGCTCCGCCAAATTGTTCTTGCCTTCCTGCTCGTTTGTCTTCACGACAACGTCAGCCATGCCTTAGCGCAACAGACAACCGCCGATGAAGACGACGTCATACGCGTCAGCACGGAACTCCTTCTCTTTCCGATACGCATTCGAGACAAGAAAAAACAAGCAGTTGCCGGTCTAACGGATCAGGATCTATTACTTAAGGATCCGGATAAGGCGACCTCCGGTGTGTACTTTTCTCCGGGCGCCGACCGTGTCGCTTTAATGTTTGCGTTGGACCAGTCTGGAAGCCTTCGCGAGATCATCTCCCAACAGCAGGATGCAGCACTCGCTCTTTTCTCGCGGTTCGGTGAACGGTCGAGCGTCGCTGTGCTTCGTTTCTCCGACGCTTCTTCGGTTCCAACTCCATTCACCAGAGACCTAACCGAAGCGCGAGCGGCCTTCAGGTTCTCAGCAGGCCCCAATCAGCGGACAGCGATATTCGACGCAGCCGCACAAGCAGTTAGTGCGTTTTCCGATCTGCCTCGTGTTCGCGCTGAACGTCGCATAGTAGTGCTCATCAGCGACGGTCTGGATAACCGCAGTAGGACCAGCGCAGATAGCGTCATCAAAAACGCGTTTGAAAAGAAAGTCTCCTTCTACGTGATTCACTTGCCGCTCTTCGAGCCACGCGACGGGCGTCTCGCGGTGCGCCGGCCCACGAAAGGCTTCAAGGAACTTGCTGAGAAGACCGGAGGAAAATACTTTCTCGTTGGCGACGAAAAATCAGCGCTCCTGCCAAAGCAAACCGATCTAACGCCGATCTTCCAGGCAATCGAAGAGGATTTGAAAAGCCAGTACCTTTTGGGTTTCTATATTTCGGAATCGGCGCGCGACAATCGAAGACACGAGTTTTCAGTGACCCTGAAACCCGAAGGTGTTGAATACATGGTGGGTCGCTTCGGGTATTCACGCACGCAAAGGTTCTACATCCATAAAGCTCCTGATTCACCAAGACAGCCTAACTAGTCTCCAACGCATGACTGACAAAAGCGATCACCAGCTTCAACCAATTCGACGAGCATTAATAAGCGTCTCCGACAAGACCGGAATAATTGACTTCGCCCAGGCTCTGAGCGGATTCGACGTCGAGATCATCAGCACGGGCGGAACTGCGCAAACCTTGCGGGATGCAGGTCTCAACGTGCGCGATATCTCCGACGTAACAGGTTTTCCTGAAATGATGGACGGGCGCGTAAAGACTCTGCATCCGCGCGTGCATGGAGGGCTGCTCGCGATACGCGCTAACCCGGTACACGTCGCGGCCATGCAACAGCATGGGATCGAACCGATCGATATGGTGGTCGTGAACCTCTATCCGTTTGCGGAAACAATCAGGCGCGAGGGAGTCACGCGCGACGAAGCTATCGAACAGATCGACATTGGTGGACCGGCGATGATTCGTTCAGCAGCGAAGAACTCGCAGGATGTGGCCGTGGTTGTTTCGCCGGGCCAATATCCGGAGATCATCGATGAATTGAAGAAACACGCTGGTGCATTGTCGATCCTTACTAGAAACCGTCTGGCGCAGGCGGCGTTTGAGCAGACCGCACAATACGACCTGATGGTCAGCTCGTATCTCGCAGGTTCGACTGGTCGCTTGCCGGATCGTCTCACCTGGACCATGAAGAAGATCGCCGATCTGAGATACGGCGAGAATCCGCATCAGCAAGCTGCTCTGTATCAAACCTCCGCGGATTCGGGAATCGCCAATGCCGAGGTGCTTTCCGGCAAGGAGATGTCCTTCAACAACTACGTAGACGCAGAAGCCGCATGGCAACTCGTCTGCGACTTCGAACAAACGGCTTGCGCAATCATCAAGCACACGAATCCGTCCGGCGTCGGAGTGGCAGAGACACCGGCTGAGGCATACCAGAAGGCGCTGGCGACAGATCCGGTTTCCGCATTCGGTGGGATCGTAGCTTTCAATCGCAGAGTTGACACGGCCGCCGCGCAGGAAGTGACGAAGATCTTCACCGAGGTGGTGATCGCGCCCGGTTACGATCCGGAGGCACTCGAAGTCCTGCGAACGAAGAAGAACCTTCGTGTCATTCGCATGAACTCAATGGAACAATCTCGGAGATTTGAAGTCAAAGAGATTGGAGGTGGCGTGCTGGTCCAGACACCGGACGATCACAAGCTAGCTAGCAGTGAACTTAACGTTGTGACTGAAAGGAAACCGACTGAGGAAGAGATTCGCGCGCTGCTGTTCGCGTGGACGGTTTGCAAGCATACGAAATCCAACGCGATCGTCTATGCGCGCGCTGACCAGACCGTAGGAGTTGGAGCGGGACAGATGTCGCGCGTTGATTCAGTGAAAATTGGCGCGATGCGTGCGCAACTGCCTGTCGCAGGCTCGGTGCTCGCGTCGGATGCATTCTTTCCATTTCGCGACGGTATTGACGAGGCGGCGCGCCACGGGATCACGGCCGTGATTCAACCGGGCGGATCGGTCCGCGACGACGAAGTGATCGCGGCCGCCAACGAGCACGGCCTCGCGATGGTTTTTACCGGCATCAGACACTTCAAGCATTGATAATTCTCTGTGCCTCTGTGTCACTGTGGATGAAGATTATCCGTCAGAAACTCGTGACAAATCTGTCTGGAACCTAACGAATAACCGATACTCTCCGCACATTTGCCTGGAAGTGAGTACTAAACATGGCTGATAACGAAGACATAATCAACAACCTCCCCTCAATCCGTTGCCGTTACTGCGGCCAACGCAACCAGATTCGCCCGGAGAATGGCGAACCACGCTGTGGCCGCTGCCGCCTGCCGCTTGTCAGACGCTCCACACAAAAAATTCGCGAGCCTCGACAAGGACCAATACATTCACCCGGCCGACCGTCGCGCACTCGCCGCATTGCGCGCCATTCCCGGTATCGACTCGGCCCTCAAGAAACTACTCGCAGTCACAGGCGAATCGGCCATACGAGTGATCTTCACCGCCAGCGCCGTCAAAGTTACGCCAACGCAGTGTCCCGATCTTTACGCCAAACTCCAGATCGCGTGCACGACGCTCGGCGTCGATATGCCGGACCTGTTCGTGCAACAGAATCCGATCGTTAACGCGTTCACCGGCGGCGTCGAACGTCCGGTCATCGTGCTCTATTCACAACTCATCGAGCGCTTGAACGACGAAGAGGTGCTCGCAGTCGTCGCACACGAAGTGGGCCATATTCACGCCGAACACGTTCTCTATATCACCGCCGCTCGTTTGCTCGAGTTTCTGGCGAAGAGTGCTGTGCTCGCGTCTCCGTTGACCTTCATCGTTAAGGAGATCCTTACGATGAGCATGCGTGCAGCCCTGATGGCCTGGGCCAGGCGCGCAGAGTTGTCATGCGATCGCGCTGCGTTGCTCGTCACGCAGGACGCAAACGTCATTGGCCGCACGATGATGAAGTTGAGCGGAGGCACTTTTGCTTCTCGAGTTGATTACGATCAATTTCTCGGACAGGCGCGCGACTTTCAAAAGAACTACGACGAGAAAGCTCTCGATCGCTTCTGGGCCGATGTGATCACGTCAGGCCTGAGCCATCCGTTTCCTGTTTGGCGCGTTTCCGAGATTCTCCAGTGGGTCGAAAGTGGTGAGTACAAGGCGCTCATGAATGCTCCGGAGAGCGCAGCAGCGTAGGTCACAAGGGCACAAACAAGCAGAAGATGCTCAAAGACAAAAACGGAATCATCTTCGGAGTGGCAAACAAGCGCTCTATCGCGTGGGCGACTGCGCAGGCACTGCACGAAGCAGGCGCAAACCTTGCCTTTCACTTACCAGGGCGACCGTCTCAAAGAAAACGTCGAGAGCCTGACCAACGACGCGATGCCCGGGTCGTTACTGCTCTCATGCGACGTAACGAAACAGGAAGAGGTCGACGAAGCATTTCGACAAGTCGGCGAGAAGTTTGGCCGCCTCGATTTTCTGATTCACAGTATCGCCTTCGCACCGCGTGAAGCGCTCGGCGGCGAATATCTCGACACAACTCGCGAAGCGTTTCTCACAGCACTCGAGATCAGCGCTTACTCGCTGCCGCAACTTGCACGCGCCGCGGCGCCGCTGATGACCGAAGGCGGCAGCATTGTTTCGATGACGTACTACGGCGCGGAAAAAGTCGTCGCCGGTTACAACGTTATGGGCGTCGCGAAAGCGGCACTCGAAGCGAGCACTCGTTACCTCGCAAAGGATCTTGGACCACGCAACATTCGCGTCAATGCGATCAGTGCTGGTCCAATTCAAACTCTCTCCGCTCGCGGCGTTTCCGATTTCAGTACGATGTTGAAGCATCATGCAGAGCGGGCTCCACTCGGCAGAAACGTCGAGCCGCGCGAGGTGGGAAATACAGCAGTCTTCCTTTGCAGTCCGATGTCTTCGGGTATTACCGGCGAAGTGATTTACGTCGATTGCGGCTATAACATCATGGGCATCTGAAGGGCGCGCATGAAGAAAGACGAAAAGCGGATTGGCCGGCAGGCTCCGGGATCCACACAAGACGAGCAACTGCTCGAGAGTCCCCGGCCAGACGAGTTTACGCACACGGATCCATGGCGCGTGTTCCGGATCATGGGCGAGTTTGTCGAAGGTTTCGATGAACTCGCGACGCTGACTCGCGGAATCGCGATCTTCGGTTCGGCGCGCACTCCGTCTGACGATCCGGACTACAAAGCAGCGCAGGAAACCGGCGGCGCTGCTCGCTAATGAAGGATTTGCGGTGATCACCGGCGGCGGTCCGGGAATAATGGAGGCCGCAAACCGCGGCGCATTCGAAGCGGGTGGACTTTCAATCGGCTGCAACATTGAATTGCCGTTTGAGCAGAGAGCCAATGCCTATCAGACTCTGAGTCTCACTTTCAAATACTTCTTCGTCCGCAAGATGATGTTTGTGAAGTACAGTCTTGCGTTCGTGATTTTTCCGGGTGGGTTTGGGACGTTCGATGAGTTGTTCGAAGCGCTCACGCTGATGCAGACGAAGAAGATACGAAACTTCCCGATCGTTCTGTTTGGGAAGAAATACTGGAGTGGGATGCTTGAGTGGTTAGGTGATGTGGTTTTGACCGAAGGGAAGATCTCAAACCACGATATGAAATTGTTTCAGGTCACGGATTCGCCGGCCGAAGTGGTTGAAATTGTCAGGAGAGCGCAGAGCTCGTTGACTGAGTTGGATTCGGAAATCTCGAATGAGATTCGGACTCTCGGGCTAATCCTTTGACTTGATCTGCAGGAATATCGGTGTTTGTCTAGACTTAACCAGTTGAAGATAAGGCGCCTGAGCCAGCAATTATCGGGAACCGCAATTATTTCAGGTGTGTCGTAACTGTGAAGCGCGCGCACTTCCCTTTCGAGCTCGTCGAATTTCGCGCGCGTAGTTTTAGCAAGTAACAAGATCTCAGCCTGGCGCTCGATCTTTCCCTGCCAGCGATAAACCGATTCCATCTCAGGCAAGATTTGAACGCAGGCGGCGAGGTGCGCGCCAACCAGCATGTCTGCAAGCCGCGCTGCTTCTTCGCCGTTCGCAGCCGTCATGAAAACGACAATCGCCTCACTAACATCCTGAGAAGACATTACAACTCTTCTTCTTCCTCTTCTTCGTCAACTGGTCCACCAGTCAAAGGCGTGGTGTCGGCACCAAAGAACGCGTCATAAAGTTCCAGCGCACGATCGTAGTCGCGCTCATCGACGAAGATCTCTGCGCCTTCAGCAGTCGCCGACAACAACGGCGAGAACGCATCGTGGCCGCCCGACTTAACAACCGAACGAATTTCGTTCTGACGGAGAATATCATTCACCATCTCAGCCTCCGCAGGCGAGCCGAGCTTGTGGAGCGAAACGAATCGCGCCTCACTGCTGTCGTGCAATGTATTATCCGGCGTCAATTGTTCGACGAGCGGAGTGTTATCGTCGGCGCAGTGTGTGATACCAGGTTCGTATTCAGACTCACAAACGGGACAGAACATATCGAAGCCCCCTTAACTGACTTTCACCTCAAACGGAATCTCATCAAAATGAGTCATCCGCTTGAAGGCGCGAAAACGATCGTTGATCTCTGCGTGCGTGAGACGCTTGACTCGCTCCGTCCCAAACTCTTCGACGTTGAACGACGCCATCACCGATCCAAAAATCATCGCGCGGCGCATGGCACTCTCATCGAGCGTGTCCTGGCTCGCTAAATATCCCATGAAGCCGCCTGCAAACGTATCACCAGCACCCGTCGGATCGAAAACGGACTCGAGCGGGTACGCCGGGATCGCAAAATAACTCTCGCGTGTAAACAAGCGCCGCACCATACTCACCACGCTTGATGATCAGTGCTTTCGGTCCCCAACTCAGAATCTCGCGCGCGGCCTTGATGAGATTCGGAATCTCCGTAAGTTGCCGCGCCTCAGCGTCGTTAATGATCACGACGTCAACACCCTTGATCGTGCGGATCAGCGACTCGCGCGTGTGCTCGATCCAGAGATTCATCGTATCCAACGCGACCAGTTCCGCGTCGGGCATCTGTTCGCGAACACCACGCTGAAGATCCGGTTGAATGTTGCCGAGAAACAGCAGCCGGGATTTCTTCGACTCTTCAGAAACCTTTGGCTGGAAGTCGGCAAAGACGTTCAAATCGGTGAACAGGGTGTGAGCGACATTCAGGTCGTAGTCGTAACGACCGCCCCACCGAAATGTTTTGCCGTTCTCGATCCTTTCGAGATCGCGCGTGCCGATTCCACGAGTTTCAAACACCTCTTGCTCGGTAAAGTCGCCTCCGACCACGCCGACAATACTTACGTTCGTAAAGAAACTGGCTGAGATTGAGAAGTGCGAGGCAGAACCGCCAAGCATCTGCTCGCATTTTCCGAAATGGGGTTTCGACGGCGTCATAAGCAACCGATCCGACAACTAAAAGGGACATTAGTTTCTGCTGTCTTTGTTTAATCGGTCAGCAGGACAGTACCAATTACCTGCCCCTGCTTCCTGCTCCTGCCTACTGCTTGGGTGCTGCGCCCAGCCGGCTCAACTCTTCCTGCGCCTGCTTCGCGTACTGGCTGTTTGGGTAATCCTTGACCAACTTCGTCAGGTACTCGCGACCCATTTCGCGGAACTGTTCCGAAGTCAGAGTCTTCTTCTCGCCACCATCGAAAGTGACATACAAGTTTGGATTCTGCTTGCCTTTGCCTTCCGACAGCCAGACACTGCTCTGGCCCGCCATCAGCAAGACTTCTTCGATCTTCGCGAAGTTTGGATTACCGGCAATGATCTCTTCACAACGCTTCAACGCAGCAACGTAGGCTTTCTTCAATCGGAAGTAATTCTTCGCGACTTCGAGGTTGTGATGCGAGTCTCTTTCGAGATCGGGATCACGGAGTGTGGATGGAGTCAGGACCACTGCGAACGCCCTGTGCCTGAGTGGATGGGGCTGCCACAAAGAGCACAAAAAGGAACCACAAAAAACAAAACTTTCATTTTCATATTACACCTCACGATCGGTACTTTTTGATGATCGCTTCGAGCTTCTTTGTTGTCGCGTCCGGCCAAAGATTCGGCGCCGTGAAGATCGCGTGCTGTAACGCTGAACCGCACTTGCAATCCCGATCGCTGGTCTTTAGCTGCTTCAGGGCCTCACGCAAAATAACCTGGGCATTGCGGACGTTCTTGTTCAGATACTCCACCACGACGTCGATAGTCACCGCATCGTGCCCGGGATGCCAGCAGTCGTAATCGGTAACGAGCGCCAGTGTCGCGTAACAAATCTCCGCCTCGCGCGCCAACTTCGCCTCCTGGAGGTTTGTCATTCCGATGATGTCCATCCCCCAGGACCGATAGACATTCGATTCCGCCACGGTTGAAAACGCTGGCCCTTCCATGCAGAGGTACGTTCCACCACGATGGGCCTTCACATCAGCAGCGCCACACGACTGCTCGAGAACGTCGCCCAGCCGTTTGCACACGGGATGCGCAAACGAAACGTGCGCGACGATGCCCTCGCCAAAGAACGTCGACTCCTTAACTCGTCCTCTCGTCCGGTCAAAAAACTGATCGGGGATAACCATATCGAGCGGAGCATATTTCTCCTGCAACGATCCCACTGCCGAAGCCGAGAGAATACTCTCCACTCCCAGCAGTTTCATCGCATAGATGTTGGCCCGAAACGGAACCTCAGTTGGAGTTAAGCGATGACCACGGCCGTGACGCGGAAGGAAAGCAACTCGTTCACCTTCGAGAGTGCCGACGATGAACGAATCAGATGGAGGCCCAAAAGGTGTGTCGACTTTAACTTCTTCAATGCCCGTGAGCTCTGGCATCTGGTAAAGACCGCTGCCGCCGATGATGCCGACGCGAACTGTTGAAGATGTGCTCATGAAAGCTCCCCGCGATAGGGTACCGGAGTCAATTCCTTTTCGCCCTGTTCCAATCGACACAAAGGTTCATCGGGATCGTGGTAGAACAAACAGATCCAATTCTCTCGCGACGCCTGTGGCAACAGCTTCTTCTTCGCTTCGAGAGTTTCCACGGGATACAGGTCGTAACCCATGATCCACGGAAGGCGCACGTGAGCGCGCAACGGAACGAGATCGGCAAAGCCGAACATCGTTTGCCCGTTTCTCTCGAGACGCCAGCACTGCATCGAGCGATTGTGCCCGGCGATCGTCTGCATCTTCAGGCCAGGCACGACTTCGTAATCGCCCTCCTTCGTTTCGAGTTGACCCGATTCGACGAGAGGTCTCCAGTTCTCGGGCAAATAGCTTGCACGATCTCGCTCGGTCGGATGATCTGCATGGTCCAACTCTGCGCGTGAGACGAAGTAACGAGCATTCGGAAATGCAGCCACGGGCTTACCCGACGAATCGACCGTTGTGTTGCCGCCTGCGTGATCGAAGTGCAGGTGCGTGTTGATTACGATCGTTATTTCGCCGGCGTCACAGCCCGTGCGCATCTTCAGTGTTTCACTCAGAGGACGCGTGCGGTCTATGCCATACATCGAGACTTGCTTTCCCGTCCACTTATCGCCGATGCCGGTTTCAATGAGCACTTTCTC
This sequence comes from uncultured Acidobacteriota bacterium, assembly GCA_963800055.1. Lineage (GTDB taxonomy): Bacteria > Acidobacteriota > Blastocatellia > Pyrinomonadales > Pyrinomonadaceae > PSRF01. The sequence goes on along the minus strand of CAWCZP010000020.1, from coordinate 106,155 downwards.
TGCGCCGGTGTCGATGAACACGCAGTTCATATTCATGCGAATCCGGTTTTCATCATCGGGAGGACACACCTGCGACCAGAGCTTGCGTGGGACCACTCCGAACATCGCTCCTCCGTCGAGACGGAATTCGGTGTCCGGAATGATCTCAACGCGATAATCGCCGAATTGCATCATCTCTGCGGATCTCTGCGTACCTCTGCGTCTCTGCGGTTTTAACGGCATTCACCGCAGAGGCGCAGAGGACGCAGAGTGCCGCAGAGAATTATTCCTACTGAGGTTTCGCCGGCGAGGCTTGCTGCTGCGGCTGCGGCTCCGGCGGCTGTCCCTGAGGAGGAAATCCTGGCGGCAAGCCCTGCATCGGCTGTTGCTCCGGCGGCTTGACCTGATAATTTTCCGCCACCTTCACGTGCGAACGGCTGACAATCTCGTCCAGAACCTTCTTCGCTTTTTCCTGTTCGACCGCCGCCTTCGCCTTGTCTTGCGCGGTCTGCGGTGGTCCAAACGCACTCCGCTCGCTGATCAGGATGTGACGCGCATGGATCTTCTCTTCAGTCTTGCCTTCTACAGTCTCAGTCTTGCGTTCTTCGAGCTTGATTATGTGGAAGCCAAACTGACTTTGAACCACGTCGCTGATCTCGCCGGGTTTCAGCGCGTAAGCGGCCTTTTCGAATTCGGGCACCATCTGACCGTGTCCGAACCAACCGAGATCGCCGCCTTTTTGACTGCTGCCGTCGCTCGAAAACTCCTGCGCCAGTTTCCCAAAATCCTCGCCAGCGCGAGCCCGCTTCAGAACTTCTTCCGCCTTCTCACGATTCTTCTTGTCGGTGTCGAGTTCCGGATGACTCGCAAGATAGGCTGCGACCTCTTCGTCAGTCGCCTTCATCTTCTCCTGCAACTTATCCGCTGCATACTTCTGCGCTACCGCACGCGCGTGCTGAAGAGTCACTTGCAATTTTACCTGCGGCTTCTTGTCGAGCCCCTGATCGGTCGCTTTCTTTTCCGCGATATAGATCCTGCCGAGTCGCTGCTTGAGCATGTTTAGTTGCTCCTCAGGAATCTCCTGCTGCGCAAACTGCGGATCTTTGGCCTTGGCGTCTGCGATGATTTGATCAAACTTATGTTGATTAACAGGTTGCTTAAAATACTCTACGACGTCACTGTCAGTGATGTCGGGTGCGTTTTCACCCTGGGCCTCAAAATAATGTTGGGCGATAACGCTGGCTCTCTGAAATTCAAGCTGACGCTTCATGTCCGGCGCTTTATCCACCCCGTGCGCCGTCGCCTCTTCAGCGACCGCCAACAGCCGTCGCACGTCGAGTGCAAATTCTTTCCGCGCAGCTTCGTCAACCGCGAGCCGCGCACGCATTTGCGGCGGTTGCTCCTCGGCGATCAATTGCATGTCCTCAGCCGTTAGCTCGACCGGACCTGTCTTTCTTGCTTTGACCTGCCAGAAGATCAATCCTCCTGCAAAAACGATTGCCACGGCAGCAGCAATGAGAGCTTTTCTTGTTGAGTTCAAAATCAAGTCCTTTCTTAAAACCTACTGGTGCTGCACAAGCTCCAGCAGCACTCCATTAGCTGATGAGGGATGAATAAACGCTACCAAACAACCACCCGCACCCACGCGCGGTGTCTCGTCAATCAACCGCGCTCCTTTGTTCTTCAACTCCGCGAGCGACGCGTGAATGTCGGCAACTTCAATCGCAATATGATGCATTCCCGGCCCGCGCTTGGCGAGAAACTTCCCGACTGACGTTTCGGGACCGAGCGGCTCCAGCAACTCCACGTGAGTCTCACCGACCGCCAGCATGCACACCTTAACGCCTTGTTCCGTAACCTCTTCTGTGGAATCGACTTTCAAGCCGAGTGCGTCTCGCCAAACCGCCAAACCCTCTTCGATGCTCTTAGTGGCGATTCCGATGTGATCAACTTTCAGCAGCTTGAATAATCTCCTCTACCGCAGAATAAGGGTCTCGCCGCCGGGTTGCAACTTCGTCTGCGAGCCGGTTAAGCATAGCAACCGACGAATCGGAAGCCAAAACCCGCGCGAGCAGGTTTTCACGTAACAATTCGACAATCCGCCACCGCGCGATAGCCCTGCGGCGCTCGCTGCTCACACGCGGGCCGAGTTGCGCCTGACTGTAACTCTCGATCGCCTGGGCGAGCGCTTCCACGCCGTGGTTTTCCGTCGCCACAGTCTTAACAATCGGCGGCTCCCAACCGTCCTCACGCGACGCTAGCGACAGCAGCGACTCCAGCTCTTTTTCAGTCGCGTAAACACCTTCCTTGTCGGCTTTGTTGATAACGAAGATGTCGCCAATCTCCATTATTCCGGCCTTGATCGCCTGGATATCGTCACCCATGCCGGGCACCAGAACCACGATCGAAACGTCAGCAGCTTTAACAACTTCGACCTCGTCCTGCCCCACGCCGACAGTTTCCACGATGATCTTCGCATATCCCGCCGCATCGAGAATCGCAACCGCATCGACCGTCGCCCGCGCAAGACCACCGAGATTGCCGCGCGTCGCCATCGAACGAATAAAGACGCCTTCATCCAATCCAAGCGTCTGCATTCTGATCCGGTCGCCAAGGATCGCGCCTCCCGAAAACGGACTCGACGGATCGACCGCGACGATGCCAACGCGCTCACCACGCTTGCGATAAAACATCGCGAGCTTATCGACGAGTGACGACTTACCAGCTCCCGGAGCACCCGTAATCCCGATCACGAGCGCGCCGCGCGACAGTTGATAAATCTCCTTCATCAACGCCGCCGCCCCTGCCGACCCATCCTCAATCTTCGAAATCGCACGCGCGACCGCCGCAGCTTCGCCGTTACTCACTCGTGCGCTCAGGTTATTAGTCATTGCCAATTGCCAATTGCCAATTGCCAATTTAATTCGATTGCCAGCGTCTTCAAATTGGCAATCGGCAATTGGAAATCGGCAATAAGTTTAGACCTGTTTCAGCACTTCACGAGCGATGATGAGCCGTTGAATCTCCGACGTGCCTTCGCCGATCGTGCAGAGCTTCGAGTCGCGCCAGTATTTCTCCGGTGGATAGTCTTTTGTGTAACCATACCCACCGTGTACCTGAATCGCCTCCTCACAAACGTTGACGCTGATCTCCGAAGCAAACAGTTTCGCCATCGACGACTCTTTCGTCGTCTTCTTCCCGTTGTCTTTCATCCACGCCGCGCGATACATCAGCAGTCGCGCCGCATCGATCTGCGTTGCCATGTTGGCTAACTTGAACTGAATAGCCTGAAACTCAGATATCGGTTTTCCAAACTGCTGTCGTTCTTTTGAATACCTCACCGCCGACTCATAAGCGCCCTGGGCGATGCCAACTGCCAGCGCCGCAATCGAGATACGGCCGCCGTCGAGGACCTCCATCGAGTTCACAAAGCCTTGTCCTTCTTCGCCGAGCAACTGCGCGTCAGGCACGAAGCAGTCTTCGAAAACAACGCTCGCGGTTTCGGAAGCGCGCAAACCAAGCTTGTTCTCTTTCTTCGAAGGTGAAAAACCTTTCATCCCCTTTTCAAAAATGAACGCCGAAATGCCTTTGCTTCTTTTCGACTTGTCAGTGACGGCCATTGCCACGCACGTGTCGGCATGAATCGCGTGGGTGATGAAGTTCTTCGATCCGTTGACGATCCAGCCACCATCTGTGCGTACGGCTGTTGACTTCGTTCCCGAAGCGTCTGATCCCGCACTCGGTTCTGTCAGTCCCCACGCGCCGAGATGTTCCCCACGCGCTAACGGCGCCAGATACTTTTGGCGTTGCTCTTCAGTTCCGTACTGGTAGATGTGGTTTGAGCAAAGCGAGTTATGCGCAGCTACGGAGATACCGACCGATCCATCAACGCGCGAGAGTTCTTCGATGATGGTGGCGTATTCGACGTAACCCATTCCCGCGCCGCCGTACTCCTCCGGAAAGAGCACGCCGAGTAAACCAAGCTCCGCGAGTTTTGGTTGCAGCTCGATCGGAAAGTGCTGCGACTCATCCCACTCCATGACGTGAGGCGCGATCTCCGACTCGGCAAACTCGCGCACGCTCATCTTGATCTGTTGTTGTTCTTCAGTTAACTCGAAATGCATAGTGATTGTTTTGCCACAAAGAGGCACCAAAGCACAAATCAGGTTGGGCGTGGTTTGGTGAGTCTCTTCACTTCGGCGGGATACAGAAGACGATATCGACCTGGCTTTAGCTTGTCGTCACTAAGAAACCCGATGCGTGTGCGACGCAGCTTCAACACCGAATGACCGATTAACTCAAACATCCGGCGGACCTGTTGATTGCGTCCCTGGTGAAGCGCGACCTCGTACCAGGCGTTCGTCTGAGTTTCGTCAAGCTTCGTGATCTTTGCGGGCGCGGTGCGTGTGCCGTCGTCGAGAGTAACGCCGCGGCGCAGTCTCTGAATTCCGGCGTCGGTAGGGACGCCTTTCACTTTCACTTCGTAGACTTTCTCGACGCGATTGCGAGCGGCGGTTACAAAATTAGTGAACTCGCCATCGTTCGTGAGCAGCAAAAGACCTTCGGTGTTGAAGTCGAGACGTCCGACAGGATAAAGCCGGCCGAGCGAAGGCGGCACAAGCTCCGTCACTAACGGACGGCCTTCCGGATCCGAGACGCTTGATAGATAACCTTTCGGTTTGTTCAGGAGGACGTAAACTTTTTCGCGACCTTTTAGCTGAGGATTGATGAGCTTGCCGTTGACTTTGATGTGATCTTTATCGGGATCGGCCTTGCTTCCGAGTTCCTTAATTACCTCTCCATTGACCGTAACCTTACCGGCAGCGATCAACTCTTCCGCACGCCTGCGTGAAGCGACTCCAGCCGCGGCGATCAGTTTTTGAAGGCGTTGCTGCATAGATTTAGAAATTTCGACGCAAAGGCGCAAAGACGCAGAGTGGGCCCTCTTCTTCGCGTGCTTTGCGCCTCTGCGTCGTACAACTCAGCTCCCGCCACTCAAGTCGTGGAAATCCTCAACACTCGGCAGCTCTGACAAGTCTTTCAATCCAAACTGAAGCAAGAACTCTTTCGACGTTCCGTACATCATTGGCCGGCCAATCGTGTCTTTCCTTCCTTTTGCCACGATCAACTTCTTGTCGAGCAGGGTCTTGATCGCCGAGGGCGATTGCACGCCACGAATTTCGAGGATCTCAGGAACTGTCACAGGCTGTCGATACGCAATCACCGCGAGCGTCTCGAGTGACGCGATCGTGAGTTTTGCGCTCGGTCGTGTTTTCAAAAAAGCGCGGACGTGCTCGTGATACTCAGGTCGCGTCGCAAACTGCCAACCACCCGCGACCTCGCGCAGTTGCAGTCCGCCATTCCGACCATTGAATTCCTGGGCCAACGTCGCAAGCGTCTCGTTGATAACTTCCTTGTCTTCTTTCAGCACGTCCGCGATGGACTTCGCGGTTAACGGTTCATCCGAAACAAAGATCAGCGCCTCGATCACGGCTGCGCGTTCGGCCTGGCTCTGCGGCGAACTCAGCAGCGCATCATCGGAAGCCTCTTCCTCAGCCTCGGGCGACGACTGCTCGACTTCCGCAACCATCGCGGCCAGCTCACGACTCGCTTCTTCATTAAGCGCCGCTTCGTCTAATTCTTCGTTGGTCATGTGTTCTTAGATTTACCCGGCGCTACCGCGCTCGGTTCTGTTAGGTTTCCGCGATCACTTCGCCTGACGCACGCGCGATTATGTCGCCAAACGTTTCGCGCTGAAATAGTCTGACTTCGGTAGTTCTTACCAACTCCAACACCGACAGGAATGCAAGCACCAGTTCACGGCGCGACTTTGCTCGCTCAAAAAAGACACGCAAGTTAAGTTCGCCTGCCGACATCACCATGTTGCGCAAACGCTCGAGCATCTCCGCCATCGAGATCTCTTCACGCTCGATCTCGAGCAGCGCCTCTTCTTTATGTCGCGCGAGGATATCCTGGAAGACCTTCAAAAGATCGAACAGCCCAACCGCGACTTCCGGATTGTTCTTATCCGTCTCGAGCTCCGCGCGTTTGAAAACTGCCTGCTCGACAGTCGCCTTGGACCAGAGCATCTGCGCCGCCGCTTTGTACTTCTGATACTCGAGCAACTGATTCACTAAATCATTGCGTGGATCGTCTTCCTCTTCCGCCGCTGCGAGAGGATCGCGCGGCAGCAGCATCTTCGTCTTCAACTCGATCAACGTCGCGGCCATCACTAGAAAATCGCCGGCGACTGCGATGTCCATCTCCTGCATCACTCGAAGGTAACGCAGGTACTCGTCGGTGATGCGCGCAACCGGAATGTCGTAGATGCTGACGTGCTCCTGGCGAATCAGGTGCAGGAGAAGATCGAGCGGGCCCTCAAACTCACCGAGCAGAATTGTCAGATCGTCCGTAACGTCGTCAGAAACAATCTGCGGCACTGCACCGGCAACTTTCAACGGAGCGGCACGTTCTTCAACCGTTTCCAAAACAGTCTCGGGAGTCTCTTCGTTCATCGCTTCACGGCTATGCCGGTTCGTTGGAACACCTGGTCCAGGGTTACGCTGGCAATCGCCTGCGCCTTTTGACGTCCCTGATCCAGTATTTGATCGAGTTGCTCGTCAGATATTTCTCTGACGCGCTGTTGAAATGGCCGCAGAAACTCGACAGTCGCTTCGGCAAGTTCACCTTTCAATGCGCGTAGCCCTTGCCGGCAAAGTGCTCCTCAACCTGAGGCTGAGTTTTTCCTGTGATGAGGTGATAGATCTCCAGGAGATTGTTGATAGCAGGACGTGATTCGTCGAAACGGATCTCGGTTCCGGAATCGGTTACTGCGCGTTTGAACTTTTTCGTGACCGTGTCAGCGTCGTCCATCAACAGCACGCAACCATTTGGATCGTCGTCCGATTTCGACATCTTTTTCGACGGATCAGACAACGACATGATGCGCGCGCCGAGTTTCGGAATGTAAGCGTCAGGCACCTTGAACGTTTCACCGTAATCGCGGTTGAAGCGAATGGCGATGTCACGAGTCAGTTCGAGGTGTTGACGCTGATCGTCGCCCACTGGCACCAGATCAGTTTGGTAGAGCAGGATGTCGGCGGCCATCAACACCGGATAGTCAAACAATCCGACGGTGATGTTTTCCTGTTGCTTGCGCGCCTTGTCTTTGTACTGCGTCATGCGCTCGAGTTCAGACATGCGCGCGACGCAATTCAACACCCACGTGAGTTCCGCGTGTTCGTGCACGTCCGACTGCACAAAAACTGTTGAGACTTGCGGATCGATCCCGACGGCGAGATAGATGCGAGCGAGATCTCTGGTCTTCTCGGCGAGCAAAGATGGATCCTGAGGCACTGTGATCGCATGCAGGTTCACGATACAGAAGAAACTTTCGTATTCGTGCTGCAATGCAACCCAGTTTTTCAACGCGCCGAGGTAATTTCCGAGATGTACGTTGCCGGTGGGTTGCGCGCCGCTGAAGATTCGCTTTGTCATGCGACTACAAGAGAGAGTAAACCACGTCCCAAAATCGGACTGATTATTGCGCTAAAGACACCCATGTACATCAGCACCATCAGGATCAAAAATCCGTACTGCTCGAGGGTTTCAAGGATCGGCTGCATACTCGCAGGAAGAAATGTCTCCAGGACCTTGCTGCCGTCGAGCGGTGGAAAAGGCAACAGATTAAATACTGCGAGTGAGATGTTCATCGTCAGCATGAATTCAAGAAAAAGACCTACTGGTTCCTGTAAGCCGCCAGGTGAAAGGGTATTAAAATAACCGGCAGAGATGAGCACCTTGATTATGATGAAAGCGATGGTTGCTATCAGTAAGTTCGCCAGAATACCCGCAATAGACACCATCACATTTGCGAGATCTTTCTGACGCCAGCGAAGCGGGTTTACGGGTGTCGGTTTGCCCCATCCGAGCAGGAACAGTCCTGTTCCACCCACTGCCAGAACGAAGTTTACGATCGGGATGAGCAGCGTTCCGATTGGATCTGTGTGCGCAACAGGGTTGAGAGTGATGCGTCCCGAGCAGTCTGGCGGTGTCGTCTCCAAACTTGTAAGACATCCAGGCGTGCGCCGCCTCGTGTGCCGAGATCGCCAGCAGCAGCACAACCATGTAAATGACTAAGCTGTGGAATCAGTTGTTCTGGGTTCAATTGACCGTCAACTTAGCATTCCGGACTTCTCTGCGTGCAACCTCCGTGTCTCCGTGTCTTCTGTGTTAAATATAACCACAGAGACACTGAGACACAGAGGATTTAATTTGGTAACAAAGTGCCCTTGATTTGTGTCGGCAGACTGTAAACCGAATCTATCGACACCACCGCCATCTCTCCGGAGGCGCCGAATGCAAGTCCGACAAGATTAACGCCCGCAACGAGTACTTTCGCCTCGCTCCCGTCAGGTGAAATACGAATGATGCCACGCCGGCCTCTGAGTGCCGCGGCAACGTACAAGTTACCGTCCCGATCAAACGCCAACCCCTGCGGACGGCCCAGTCCTTTGAAAAATACGTCCGTCTGGCCATCGGGGTTTATTCGCCAGATCGAGTCGAAGCTCGTAACCGTCGGACCTGCAACGTACAAAGAATCATCTGGTCCAAAGGCAAGATGAAACGCGGATACTGATGGCTCGATCTGCGTCCACGCACGTTCTTCACCGATGCCGTTCACTTTGAAGATCGTTCCGGTTCGATCACCGACGTGCATCAAGCCCTGAGCGATCGAAGGCGAGTCCAGTTGCAACGCCGAGATTACGCCCGAACACAACGGCATCCTGGAACGGAGTTAATTTGTAAACAACACCTTCGAGCCTGCTGGTCACGAACATCTGGCCATCAGGTCCGAATGCGATACCCGTCGGATTCGGAATGTCTCCGGAATACTCTGAAACATCGCCGCTGATGTCTATACGAAAAAGCGTGACCGGCAATTCCTCGCCGCGAGAGCCGGAACGCGTCACAAACAGCGCACCGTCGTCAGGATCGAACGCAGGATTTGCAACCGGATGAAGATCCCCGGCCAGTTTTCGGCCAACCGTAACCTGCGCAGGCTCACTTAACTCTTCCCCGCTCTTCAACCTGACTTCGAACCGCGCCACCCTTGGTTTCAGGAATTATCGCAAGCACGCGACGCGGCCCAGACGCAACAATTTGCGCCGTTGTGTTACCAATCAACACCTCACATTGCGACGGATCGCTTGTGTCAAACCCCTCACAGTCGATCATGATCTCGCCGCCGGCAATTCCGTACGGAGGATCAATGTTAAGGATTTTGCCGGCGGTAGCCATAAAAGCCCTGCATGATACGACACTTGTGCCTTTTGTGCCTCTTTGGGCGTCCGTTGACGAAAATTCCTATGGTATAATTCGCCCCCGTATAGGAAGGAAAAGGCCATCACCAGCGTTCTCGGCAATACTCTGGGGTTAAAACCAAATCAACTACGGCGCATAGAAAAGCTGTACACTCGCCGCATACCTCCCGACCAGATCGTCACACCTGAATTCGCTCGACAGCTAGGCGAACTGTCTCATGAAACCCGCAGGCAGATCGGTGCGCTCATCGATCGCCAGGGACACATTCAGTATGTGATGGTGGGAGACAATCGTCGTATCGAGCTTCCGGACTTCAAACGTGTTCGCGTTGCATCGGGCAGGTTTCGAGGACTGCGCTGCGTACACACACATCTTCGCGGCGAACCACTAACGCAGGACGACTTAACAGACCTCGCATTGCTGCGACTGGATCTGATGGCCGCGATCGACGTCGACGCTGAGTCAGGCCTGCCCGGTCTCGTTCGCGCTGCACACTTGCTGCCGCTGCATTCAGGTGAGCTCGACAATGCAACGACGCCGCAACTGTATGCCTTCCTCGAACCCAAAGTAGCATCGCAACTCGATCTCGACTTTCAGGCGCTCATCGAGTCACTCGAAGAAGAGATGGCGCGAAATCGGCGCACCACGCGCCGTGCAGAAGTGCGTGACCGCACAATCCTCGTAGGTGTTGCAACCGGCTCGCTTGCGGATGCCGAAGAATCAATGGCCGAACTTGCAGAGCTCGCAGCTTCGGCAGGCGTCGTAGTGCAGGACCGGATCATCCAGCGTCGTTCCGCAATCGATCCGCGAACAGTTCTCGGACGCGGCAAGCTCGACGAACTCATCATCCGCGCACTCCAGCTCGGCGCAGACATGCTTGTGTTCGATAGTGAACTGTCACCCACACAGGTGAGATCGTTGTCAGAGGCAACGGATCTCAAAGTGATCGATCGATCGCAGTTGATACTCGACATCTTCGCGCAGCGCGCGCAGTCGAAAGAAGGAAAGATCCAGGTTGAGTTGGCCCAGTTGAAATACCTGCTGCCTCGGTTGATCGCGGGTCAGGATTCGGCCTTTTCGCGTTTGGCGGGCGGCATCGGCGGCAGAGGTCCTGGTGAAACGAAACTCGAAACCGATCGCCGTCGAGTTCGCGATCGCATCAATCGTCTCGAGCGAGAGATCGAAGCGCAACGCAGTCGACGGCAGGAACGTCGCAAAGGTCGAACGCGACAAGGTCTGCCGGTGATCTCGATCGTGGGTTACACCAACGCCGGCAAATCCACGCTACTGAATTCATTAACGAAAAGCGACGTACACGCAGAACAGCGGATGTTTGCAACGCTCGATCCGACGTCGCGACGACTGCGTCTGCCGCGCGAACAGGAAGTGATCATCAACGACACAGTCGGATTTATTCGAGCATTGCCTCCGGATTTACTCTCGGCGTTCCGTGCAACGCTCGAAGAGATCAGTGACAGCAGATTATTAATTCACGCAGTTGACGTTTCTAATCCTCGCTGGGTGCAACAAGTCCAGTCGGTCAAAAGAATTCTCGCGGACTTAAAGCTCGCGGAGATTCCTTCGATACTGGCGTTGAACAAAGCAGATTTGTTGGAGCCGGACGCGATCGAAGCAGCAGTGCGTCAGGCCCGCCAACTTGATAGTAGTGAAACGGTCGTGATCTCAGCCATCAAACCGAACACGCTGGATGCTTTACTGGAAAAAGCGGGCGCGATTCTGGCTCGCAATCTCGCCGAGGGCGTCGAACCAGAATTCAGTGCGAGATCGAGGATGGTTGGGTAGTGCCGATTTCACTGCCCTGTGCAAAGCGCATAAATGGGACTGCGTCCACGATTCAAGACTCCCTTTGGCCAGGCGCGCGATAAGGTACTCGCTTACGCAATGCGCCCGCTGAAGTGGTTCAGGCCCCGCACACAATTTCTCATCGGATGCGGCGTCCTCGTTCTACTCACAACTCTGCTACTCCTTTCGACCCGCTCTTCGAGTTTTCCTGAGAACTACAAACTCGGCGACGTGGTTAGCCGTTCGATCATGGCGCCGTCAGATCTGAGCTGCGGTGGATACTGTCGCAACTGAACGACTCAAGGCGTCCGCGCGAGAAACAACTCGAGCGGTTTTCAACTTCGATTCGAGTCGCGCCGAAACATCCGTCCAAAGTTTTCGCAGCGCGTGGGAAGATCTTAAGACCCAAACGACGGCGAACCGGCCCGCTGTTTGGAATGGCGAAGGCGGCCAGACCGTAGCGCGCGCCATCATCGCCCACAACTTCAATGAAGACGATCTCGAACGTTTGACTGCAATCATTCGCGAGATCGGCGCGGGCTACATTTACGAAGACGCGGATGCTGAGCGATTACAGCACGAGATCGTGCTGGTTGACGTTCGGAATCCTGTGGCGCAGTTGATTGTTCCGGCGCCGAGAACCAGGATGGCTTCGCTTGCGTCCGCGCGCCGGAGTCTCGAACCGAGAATCTTCAACCTTCAAGGATGGTCGCCCGAACAGAAAACCGCGCTGACTTCAGCAGTCGTGCCATTGATTCGTGCCAACGTGCTCCTTGACGAAGCAGCGACTGCGGCGGCGAGGGAAACAGAAGCCAGCCGGATCTCGCCCGTTGTGATTTCGTTGAAACGAAATCAGGTGGTGGCGCGCGAAGGCGACACTATCACTCCACATATTCTCGCTCAGATCGACGCGATCAAAACTACAGGTAACGCCGGCAAACCGTGGCACAACTTCTTCGGACTGCTTTTGGTTGTGATGGGTGTCTACTGGGGCGCGTGGAAGTTTGCGGAGCACAGGAGCACCGGCAGTTCGCTGAATTTGGGAAAACACAAAGCGTTTGCCTTGGTTGGATCGGCGATCGTGGTCCAAACAGCGTTGATGAAGATTGGCTTCACGTTCGGCGACAGCGTAGCAGCAAGAATGCAGGCGCCGTTCAACGATCCGACGATCTGGAACTTTGCAATACCGTTCGCCGCCGCGGCGCTGCTCGTCGCGATGCTGGTCGATACCCAACTCGCATTCTTGACCGGCATCATTACCGCGCTGTTCGCGGGAATTCTTGCGCCAGGTGGAATGCAAAAAGCATTGTTCGCGATGGTTTCGTGTTCGGCGGCGATCTACGGCATCGGACGCTATCGCGAGCGCCAGTCTGTAACACTCGCGGGCATCTTTGTTGGTGGTGTGAACGTCGTCATGGCGATCGCTCTGATCGCTTACTCTGAACAACCTCTCACGCTGAGAACTGTTTTGATGGCGACCGGGTGCGGAATTGCCGGCGGCCTGTTGACCGCTGTATTCGCTGCCGGTGGTTTGCCGATCAATGAATCGATGTTCGGGATACTGACGGACGTAAAACTACTCGAACTTTCAAACGCCGACCTTCCGGTGCTGGGCCAACTCGCAATGCGCGCACCCGGAACGAACCAGCACTCTCACGCCGTCGGACAACTCGCCGAAGATGCCTGTCGCGCAGTCGGCGCCAACTCGCTTCTGGCGCGTATCGGAGCGCTGTATCACGACATCGGCAAGCTCGCGGCGCCGGAGTACTTCGTCGAAAACCAGCAAGGTGATAACCCTCACGATCGTTTGCGCCCGTACCAGAGCGCGAAGATCATCACGAGCCACGTGACTTACGGATCGAAGCTGGCGAAGGAGATCGGTTTACCGACGAAGATCGCCGACTTCATTCCACAACATCACGGCACGAGGACGCTGCACTACTTCCTCCGCAAAGCCCAGGCTCAAGCCAAGCCAAATGAAACTGTGAACGAAGCTGACTTTCGTTATCCAGGTCCGAAACCGCAGTTTAAAGAAGCGGCGATCATGATGCTGGCTGACTCGTGTGAAGCGGCGGCACGATCGCTCGCGCGGCCGGATCCGGAGAACATCCGCGCGATTGTCGTTAAGGTGTTTGACGCGATCATCACCGACGGACAGCTCGAGGAGTGCGATGTGACTTTGCAGGAGTTGACGATCATTCGCGAGGCGATGATCAGCGCACTCACCGCGATCTATCACGCGCGCATCGACTATCCAGGTTTCAACCCACCGATGACAGGACCTCTGCCACCGCTGCCTGCCGGAGATCTCGACAGCGAAGAACGAGGCATCACTTACAGCAAACCGTCTGAAGTTCCGATCAGCCGTGGAGGCGAAGTCGAGGACGAAGCGCTGCCACGAAGAGTCGGACGCAAGTAGCCACAAAAGGCACAAAAGTCACAAATAGAATTTGAGAACAACCTTTACCTGTTTATGTGACTTTTGTGCCTTTTGTGGCTAAAACTTTGTCCGGAGCTTTGAGTAGGTGGTTTCGAGGCTTTCGGGGAGGACGCGCGTCTCGGCGACGGTGGTCATGAAGTTTGTATCACCTGACCAGCGTGGCAATAAGTGGATGTGCATGTGATCGGTGATGCCTGCGCCGGCGGAGGCGCCCAGGTTCATGCCGAGATTGAAGCCCGCCGGCGAATAAACCTCACGCAAAGCCGTTTGCGAGCGCTTCGCCAGATCCATCAGCTCGTCCGTGATCTCTTTCGGCACCGAGTCAAACTCACTCGTGTGCAGGTAAGGAACTACCATCAAATGTCCGGTGATATACGGGTAAAGATTCAAAACGATAAATCCGTGTTCGCCGCGGTGAAGTACGAAGTTGTCCTCGTCGTGCTCGGGATCGGCGGCGATGCGGCAGAACACACAACCCTCCGCTTGTGAGTCAACACCTGACGCGATGTATTTCGCACGCCAGGGACTCCACAATCTATCCAATGCAACACCTCGAATTTGAACTTAAAGGATGGGCGGCTGACGGGTGTCGTCGAGGGAACGTGAAGAGCTTCCCGGTGACGAATTTGATCCGGGATTGTCGTCGTTGATGAGTTCTTTCAATTCTTTGCCCGGTTTGAAATACGGGACTCGTTTGGCAGGAATGCTGACCGGATCGCCGGTCTTCGGATTCCTTCCGCGTCGCGCACCACGCTCTCGAACGCGAAAACTGCCAAAACCACGCAACTCAATCTTCTCGCCCTGATTGAGGGTTTCAATGATGCTTTCGAAGACGATTTCGACTAAACGTTCAGCGTCTTTTTTGGTGAGTTCCGCCGCGCGAGCAACGTCCTCGACGAGTTCTGCTTTTGTCATGCATCACCTCGGTTAATTAATATAACGTCTTGATAATGGCGAGGTTATGTTGACCGTACACTATCAGAAAACGATCAACTGGGGCAAGACTTTGAGGTTAGTTGAACGGTCAGGCAGAAGAGCAGGTAGCAGGAGAGGTGGCTTGCACCCGCTCGTCCACAGCGTGGCAGCCACGCTTCCTGACTCTCTGCAACGCTTCTAAATTTTATTCGTCGTGCTGCTTTCGGCTTTGAGACCAAAGTCGGCCAGCTCGCCGAGTGAGGCCATGCCGCCGCCCGCCTCTGAGGAATAGATCTTCGTGTCGACAATGGGTTCGTCTTTGCCGACCGCTCTCGCGGACAGGCCGATCTTCTTTGTCTCAGGATCGATCCGCAGGATTTTGAAATCCATCTCCTGGCCGAGCTGAACTACGTCTTCAGGCTTCGCCACCCGCTCCTCGGAAAGCTCCGAAATGTGGCAGAGTCCTTCAAGATTGTCGTCGAGTTCAATGAAGGCGCCGAAGTTTGCAAATCGCGCGACTTTACCGTGAACGACGTCACCGGGTTTGTGATCGTTAGTGAACTTCTCCCAGGCATTCGGTTCGAGATCTTTGATGGAAAGCGACAACCGTCGATTCTCGCTGTCGATACTGGTGATGATCGCGTCGATCTCCTGTCCCTTCTTCAGCACTTCGCTGGGATGCTTGATCCTCCTGGACCAGGAAATGTCAGAAACGTGAACGAGTCCATCGACCCCGTCCTCGATCTCAATGAACGCACCGAAGTCAGTCAGGTTGCGGACGCGTCCATGAACTCGCGTGCCGACCTGGTAACGCTCGTGCAGCGTCTGCCACGGATTTTCCTGCACCTGCTTCATGCCGAGACTGATGCGACGAGCTCTCGGATCCACGCTGAGCACTTCAACCTCAACCAGGTCTCCGGGATTCACCACCTTGCTCGGATGTTTGACGCGTTTGGACCAGCTCATTTCGGAAACGTGGACCAAACCTTCAACGCCGCTCTCGAGCTCGACAAACGCGCCGTAGTCGGCAACGCTCGCAATTTTACCATTCACTCGTGTGCCCACCGGGAAACGTTCCTCGACGCTGGACCATGGATCCGGCAGGAGTTGTTTGTAACCGAGCGAGACACGCTCGCGCTCGCGATCGAATTTCAGAACCTTGACCTGAATGTTGTCGCCGACGCGGAACAACTCGTTCGGATTCTGTAATCGTCCCCATGACATGTCAGTGACGTGCAACAGCCCATCGACTCCACCGAGATCGACAAACGCGCCGTAGTCAGTGAGGTTCTTGATCTGACCTTCAACGACGATGTCTTCTTCGATCTGCTGGAGAGTTTGATCTTTTCTACCGGTGTTCTCCTGTTCGATAACAGCTTTGCGCGACAACACGACGTTGGAGCGCTTCCGGTTGAGCTTGATCACCTTGGCTTCGATAATTTGGTTGCGCAGACTGTCGAGGTTTCTCACAGGACGCACGTCAACTTGCGAACCGGGCAGGAAGGCGGCAATGCCGTCGATGTCGACGCGCAATCCACCTTTGATGCGATCGACCACGCGGCCTTTAACGCTATTGCCGTCGCGATAAGCCTTCTCGAGATCGTCCCACGCCTTCATGCGCACCGCGTCGGCGCGCGAGAGCACGGGCAGCCCATCGGCGGTTTCCATGCTCTTCACGAGCACTTCAACTTCGTCGCCGGCTTTGACGGTGAGCACGCCGTTCTCAGTAAACTCGGCCGGGTTAACGATGCCTTCGGACTTGTAGCCAAAGTCAATGACGACTCCGCGTTCGCTTAAGCCTACGACTGTGCCGCGAACAACTTCGCCTTCTTCGAGGGTCGCTTGTTCCTGCTCAAACTGATCGAGGAGCTGACCGAAATCGACGTCACCGGCTGAGCGCGACTCGTCTGATTCGTCAGGTTCGGGTGTGTGTGCTGGTGCTGGTTGAGAAGCCATAACGTTTGGTTGCGGCGCAGTCTGCGACTCGCCGGAGGTGGTGTTATTGTTATCCTCGCTGTTGTTCAGCTTGGGTTGTTCACTAGACATGCATACTCCTGTAGCCCCCGGTAACTCTCAGCGCGTGGAAGATCTTATCGCGCTTCACAAGCCGGAACAATCAGCGCAGGTTCTTCGCTGACTGTCAGACAGCGTACAGCGGCCTTGAGCGGGATTGACCTTGGCGTTGTCGGGAGTTGAAGGCTGGCGAGGAAGCGAGCCGTTTGGATTTGAAATGTCGAGCTAATTTGTTTCGATTACCGCCCTGCCGTAGTTGCCCCGCTTGGTCCGACAAACACCCGCCGCCTTTTTACCGGGTAGGGCGGCAATGTACACGCCGAAAAAGTGTATGTCAAGGCGTTAGGAGTAATGGGACGGTATAGGTCCTATACGTTCCTAAAGGACCTATACAAAGATCAACTACTGCGCTGCTGTCGACACTGTCTCGCTATTTCGAGGAACTACGTACACACCAGCAGAGTGAGAACCTACGAACAACACGTTCTGATCGTGTGCGTCAAATGCGAGCGCCCAAATCCTTTGACTTGGCAGACGCCGGCCCTTCGGATCGATCCGTGCCCATGACACTCCCGCGTTGGTGCTGCGATAAACACCGCCGCCGACTTCGGTCAGCTGATAAGCGTTACCCGCGAATATCTCATCGCCGTTGCGCGGATTAACGAGAATGCTCGTGAAGTCGCCGAACGGCATGTTCGCGCCTCGAACTCTCCACGTCGCGCCGCCGTCATGAGAACTAAAGAAAGCCTGCTTCGTGCCCACGTAAACATAATCAGGCCGCTGCGGATCCTGCACGATTGTGTTTACAGGAATATCGAACGGCACGCCATGTACCTGCCGCCAGGTTTTTCCGCTATCGCGAGAAACGAGCACTCCGGAACTGGGTGTCCCCACCCAAATCGTTTCGGGCTGACGCAGGTTTGTGGACACCGAAGTGGTTCGTACATCAAAACTTCCGTAGGAAAGTTTCTGCCAGCCTTTGGTCGGATCGAGACTGCGATAGAGACCGCTGTTGGTGGCCGCGAGAAATGCCGGTTGCTGCGTGTCGACGTCGATACGTATGGGCCAGCGCGTGAACAGCGTCGGCCAAAATCAGATCTGCTTTCTCAGTCGCGGCAGGATCATTCGACGTTCCCACACCAAGTGCTGCCAGCGTGATCGCATCGAGTTTTCCGGTGACGGGCAGGTGTCGATCGCCCTGGAATTTCTTCACCGCGGCGGTAGTAGCTTTACCAAGTTTGCCGTCAGGCTCGCCGATGTGATAGCCCGATGCAACGAGTGCTTCCTGCGCACGCAGAATTGTATCCGCGGGGTTCACTACTGCACGTCTCCTCGGAGCGGCCTTCGCTGCTGGGTTTCTTTGCCACGGGCTTCTTCTTTTCCGTGGACCAGACGGGCGCCCATGCAGCACCGCGATCAGTTGAGCGATAAACTCCAAGGTTCGTACCAAGGTAGATCACGTTGCCATCGCGACTGTCTTGAAGGATCGAATACGTAATGAGACGCGAAGGCATGCTGCGCATCGAGGGACGCCAGCTTTCACCGTTGTCGTTGCTGACGAAGAAAAATCCACCGCCGGTCGCGGTGTTGATCGTCGACGCATAAACTCGATTCGGTGTATCGCGGTCAGCGAGAATCGCGTTGGCGAAGCGACCACTGTACCCACTGTTCATCGGGATGAACGTCTTGCCGCTATCACTCGAAACCATGATGCCGTAGTTGTTCGTGCCGATATAGATCATCTCCGGGCGAGATGGATGAACCGCGATCGAATTGATCTCGAGTTGCCGCGAAGTGGTGACCATCCACGAATCAGCGTCGCCGTTTTTTTCCGATAGCCAAAAACCTTCGGTCGTACCGGCAAAGACCACCCCTGCTTGCGATGGATGCTGAAGTATCGCGCGCGTCCTGCGCGACTGCGAAGGAATGCCCTGCACTTTGCGCCAGCTATCACCGCCGTTCTTGCTCTCATAGATACCACTGCACGCCGAAGCAATGATGTGGTTTGGATCACGCGGATCGATGTCGATGGCGAAGATATCGGAATCGTCGATCATTCCGTTCTTGATCACGTTCCAGGTCTTACCGCCGTCTTGTGATTTGTAAGGCAAATAGAAAGTGCCGGCGTAGATCGTGTTCGCAGTGCGCGGATCGATTGCCAGCGACTCGACGTGATGCAGTCCGGTAAAGTTTGATGTCGGGAGTTGTTTCCAACGTCTCACCGGAGTCCTCAGAACGAAAGATTGTCGTGTAGGTACCGGCAATCAGGACGTTCGGATCCGACTCTGACTGCGCGAGCGAATGAATCGCCTGGTCCCTCAACTGCGCGCTCTCTTTCCACGTGACGCCGCCGTCAGTTGATTTGAAAAAGCCTCCAGGGATGTCGTGACGGTGCGCGCCGACATACAACACTTTCGAATCGCGCGAGTCGACGATGATGTTATCAATGAAGACGCGGGGTTTACCGAAGTTATAGAGGAATTGCCACTGCTTGCCGGCATCTGAGCTCGTGTAGAGCTGCCCATCGAGAGTTCCGAAGTAGAAGCGATCCGGATTCTTTGGATCGACGACGAGGGCGCGCACATCACCTCCCGGCGGTCCGGTAGTGCGCCAATCGTTCGAATACAGTGCAGCATCAGCGGCATCTGTCTCCGCGAGTGCGACACTCGTGTTTGGAATGAAACCAGAACAGACGAGAGCAAAGAGAGCAATAACCAGGGGGAGTAGCGTAGCAATTCGTTTCATCGTTAATTTCATCCAGGGCCTACATTCATCCGGAGCACATCGCTCACCTGCCGTCTAGTTTATTACAGTTTCGTTACTTTGTGTCTAAAAGCTGAGCGACGGGTAGGATGCGAGCAAAACAGAGGCCAGTTGTACAAAAGCAATCGGGCGATGCTCTTTGGAAGCATCGCCCGATTGGAAAGAGGCTTAAAGCCTATGGGTTATTCGTCGCCGCGTCCCCTGCGTGGGGCTCGGCCTCTGCGACACGGCGGACACGGGTCAACTGCCCCTGTGGTGTCAACCTGTGGCGCTGCGGCCCCTGACGGCACAATCCAGAGCTGAACTGTCAGGTCTGAACGGCAGCCACCGTCCACGACGGTAATGCGTCCAGCTTCGATTCCGCGCGTATTGACGAGATAGTCTTTAGCACGGTCTCCACGCTGTTGCGCCTCACCGGCACAGCTTCCATACACGATGATGGTTGCTGCTGAGCCTGGCTGGTTCTGCAGTTGAATCGCGTAGTTGTCGAGTCTGGCCTTCTCATCGTTGAACCTGATGTTGCCGTACTCGTCAAACTTCTGCGCCAGTGGTGGCGGCGGCTTCACTGAAGTAGTACAGGACGCCGTCGTACCGGTGCAGCTCGGATCCGCGCCGCCAATGCTGACGGTTGCGGTCACGCTCTGACCAGCGAGATACCAGCGGTATCAACTGTAATCGTTGAAGTTCCCTGACCGCTGCTGATGGTGCCCGCGGAGACTGACCAGTTATAGGTCCAGGTTGCTGCAGGATCGCCACCCGACACGCTGGCGGTAAAGGTAATCGGCTGATTCGGCTCAACTTCACTCGGGCAGCTAACCGAAACAGTCGGACACGGCGGTGGCGGTCGACGGCATGGGCATTTGCCGACCGTGACAGTCGCCGAACCCGTTACCTTGTGCATGTTGCCGTCATTGACTTCAACCGTGGCAGTGTAGGTGCCGTCCTGAACACCCGAAAGATCCCACTCCACCTGACGACCTTCGCCAGTGAGCCGGCCACCAGTCACTGACCAAACATAGAGCAACTGATCGTTGTCTGGGTCTACGGCCTCGGCAACCAACGTCACTGAGTCGCCAGTGGGCGTGCAGTTGTCGTTGAGTTCCGGTGGTACGCACGGCCGGAGTATTGCACTGATCGACGGCCTTGCGGTAACCGTTGGCGGCTGATTTGGTGGCCGCGGAGGCGTTCTCGCATTGCGATGTCCAATGAAGAACTGCGCAATGAATCCATGCGGATCCTCGGAGAAATTAAACCCTAACGGGAATCCCTGTGACGTAACCGGTCTCGAAGTGCCCGGAACAACAACCAGGCCTCTTCCGATCACGTTTACGTTTGTGACCTGCTGAATCGGGATGTTGAAGTCAGCGGGTTCAAAGTGATCCTGATCCTGTTGGTTCAGGTGCCTGCGATAGGCGAGACCGAATCCAAACCAGCGACGCGGATAAATCTTGACGCCGCCGATTACTTCGACAGGATTGTTATTGAAGGCATTTGGTGTATGGCCGGCCACATACTTAGTGGAGCGAACTTCAGCCACTGGCTGGAAGTGCTCGTTGACCGGGAAGTCGAATCCGATACCCGCGAGAAACTCGTCAGGCCGATCCAACAATACGAAGTCACCACCAAGGCCCTTAGGATTGCTGTTCAGAATCCATCCCAGGTTCGCTGAGACGTTTACGTGTTTGTGCAAGCGGCCATCGACGAAAAGAACCGCGCCGAAATCGCCGATGTCACCACCCGGGCCAGCGCCACGCTGCAGTTGATTGAAACCTGAAAATTCATCGGCTTTATCAAGATGCCAGCGATAGAATCCGATAAGACCCACGCCAAGTGGATTGTTTGGTCCCGTAAAGCGCCACTTCGCACCGAACACCAGGTTATTGAAGCTGCTCTCGCCATAGAGACGATTAACAAAAGGAGCATCAGGCAAGTACGCAGGCGACGTGGTGAATACCAGCGGCACGGTGATCGGCAACGTCAGGGCAGTCGCCGGAAGCACTGTCGTAGCTAACACGACACCCGGCAGGATGCCACCGACTGGAGCGCCGATTCCCG
Source organism: uncultured Acidobacteriota bacterium (assembly GCA_963800055.1). GTDB lineage: Bacteria > Acidobacteriota > Blastocatellia > Pyrinomonadales > Pyrinomonadaceae > PSRF01. Next base: position 84,863 of record CAWCZP010000020.1, on the reverse strand, counting down.
GGAAATTATCAGCCGAGCCGAAGGTTCCGCTGTTCGGTTGGACCACCGGTGGTCCGAGCTGTGCGTTGAAGCCCGGAAAACCAAACTGCTGGCCAATCTGTCCTGGCGTCAGACCGAATGTTCCCGCCGAACCTCCTACGAACGGAAACTGAACAAACGGCTGATTGTTCAATGGCCGAAATACTGCGGTGCCTGCGAGAGTCCCTACGTTTGGACCAGAAGGCGCAAGCACGATGGCCGGTGGGCTGCACAACGCGGACCCACAGAACACTTGCGAGTTTGGAAGATAGAAACCGGACAGGTTCAGCGGATTATTGACTTTGATCCCGCGGTATCCAGTTGTCTTGAAGAAGAGCTCGAGATAATCGTTAATACCGACGTTGAAACTCAGCGGTATGTCGACAATGTCGACGTTACCGGGATCACGATCGAAATTGCTGTAAGCAATACTGAACGTGAACTCCCCTTTACGGAGAGTTGAGCCGTCGTAAATAGTAAAAAGACCGGTTGGACCACCTTCTGGACCACCGGTACCTACTGCTGGAGACTGATTGCGGGGGTCGTTTGGCGACCGCAAAGTCTGTGCTGATACTGCGGCACACAGCACCAACGATACGAGCGCAGCTATAAGCGCTCTATGTGCGAGTCTCATCGCATTCCTCCTGCAAATGAGTAATAAAAAATTCGTGATAGTGCCGCCGTAACCGAGCAAGTATCGACATCTTGTCCCGCGGAGGCCCCAACTACAGTTGTCAATTCATTTGACCGCTTGGACCAGCATGATCCAGCGGCGACGCTCGGACCGCCATGTAAACAGAGCACTTCGGCCTTATCTTAAGTACTCTATTCCACTAATTGCTATTCCCGAGTGGCTCCTGAACTGAGTTCATTCCTTATAGGAAATGAACATTACCTTGTCAACGATTTCAACCCTTAAACCGTCGCGTAAATATTGAGAAATATTAACGCTGGTCCGAGTCGTAAATCATGCCAGACCATACTCTACCTTAAAACGGAAATCAAGCCTTTTTCACTACTTAGCGGCATTACGAGTATGTTTTTTCGGTCACGCGTAGATGCCTCTCATGCGCGTGTCATAGGCCACACGGTCTATCGCCAACATGTACGCCGCGGTCCTCGTATCCACTGCGTGAGAGTCGGCATAACGACACAGATCGTTGAAGCTCGCAACCATCTTGTCCTGTAGCCTCTCGTTCACCACATCCTCCCGCCAGAAGTACCCCATGCGGTCCTGGACCCACTCAAAATACGAGACTGTGACCCCGCCCGCGTTCGCCAGAATGTCGGGAATGACGAAAATTCCCTTCTTGTGCAAAATCTCGTCCGCGGCAGCCGTAGTTGGCCCATTCGCTCCCTCAGCCAGGACCTTGCACTTGATTCTGTCCGCGTTCTGAGAAGTGATCTGGTTCTCAGTCGCGGCCGGGACCAGCACATCACACTCGAGTTCGAGCAACTCCTGATTGCTCACAAACTCGACTCCCTCATACCCCTCGAAGGACCGCGTGGTCCTTAGATATTCCAGCGCTTCAGGAATGTTGATGCCCGCCGGGTTGTAAATTCCTCCATGGATGTCCGATATTGCTACAACCTTGTAACCGGCTTCATAAAGCAACTGAGCACCGATTCCACCAACGTTTCCCGAGCCTTGAACCACTACACGGGTCTCAGCCGGTGTCATCTTGAAGCGCTTGATGGCTTCGTTGATAACAAAAAGTATGCCGCGGCCCGTTGCTTCACGCCGGCCCGACGAGCCGCCGAGGTCGATGGGCTTTCCAGTGACCACAGCCGTGACGGTATGACGAGCGTGCATCGAGTAGGTGTCCATGATCCAGGCCATGGTCTGCTCGTTGGTATTCATGTCAGGAGCAGGCACGTCCTTTTCTGGTCCAATGAAGTCGAGCAACTCTGCGGCATAACGCCGCGTCATCCTCTCGAGCTCACCCATCGACATGATCTGCGGATCGCAGATGATTCCGCCCTTGGCGCCGCCGAAGGGCACGTTGACGACCGCGCACTTCCACGTCATCCACGCCGCGAGGGCCCGCACCTCGTCGAGATTTACGTCGGGTGCATAACGGATTCCGCCCTTCGCTGGACCACGCGCGAAGTTGTGCTGCACCCGATAACCCTCGAACACCTGAATGCGACCGGAGTCCATCTTCGTCGGTATGTAGACTTTCAACTCGCGGTTGGGCACTCTCAGCACGGCATAGAGGTCAGGATCGAGATCCAGCAACTGTGCGGCGCGATCGAATCGCGACATCATCGACTCAAACGGATTCTCTTCTTTTATCTCTCGAATATCATCAACGTAAATCGAGCTATACATGCTGACCATTGGAGCCTCTCCATTAGCCCGCGAAGCGGGCTCAGCAGTTATACCTAGCCCGCAAGCTCCACGATGAGCCCAGGGCTAGAGCATATAGCCTAGGGTGGAGCGAGCTTGCTCGCGGAACCCTAGGATCATCGTAATTGAGAATTGTAGCCCGCGAAGCGGGCGGTAGATGTTGCTGCATCCCGCGCTGACGCCCGCTTCGCGGGCTGAAATTTTACTAACACCTTACCTAGGGTTGCGCTCGCAAAGCCTCGCTCCACCCTAGGCTATATGCTACGCCGCCCGCTATATGCTGCCGCCCGCTTTGCGCTGCTTCGCCGGCGTAAGGCAAAACTTCGTTCATTGAACCACTGCGAAAACCTTGCAGATCAAGTGTGACGTATTTAAAACCCAGTTCTCGAAATCGCTTCGCCAATTCCTCAATCAACTCTTTCCGAAGCGCGCGGTCCATCTCCGCGGGCGCGATCTCCAGTCGAACGAGCTGATCGTGATGACGCACTCTAAACTCCCTGAACCCAAACTCTCTTAAAATCTCTTCGCCACGATCGACTTTGCTGAGCCGCTCGATCGTGACCGTCGTTCCGTACGCAATACGTGACGAAAGACACGGACTCGCCGGCTTGTCCCAGGTCGGCAGTGTGGCTTTCCGGCTCAGCTCGCGAACTTCACTCTTGCTCAGCCCGACTTCGATCAGAGGACTTCGCACCGCATGTTGCTTGGCTGCTTGTCGACCGGGGCGAAAGTCGTGCGTGTCGTCGACAGTCGAACCGTCGACGATGTGTTGAATGCCTCGCGCTTGTGCAACAGACTCCAGCTTTGTGTACAACTCGTCCTTGCAGAAGAAACAGCGGTTGGAATTGTTCGCGCGATAACTGTCGTTTTCCAGTTCTTCGGTATGAATCACCTCGTGATTAAAACCAAACCGCTGGACGATTCCATCGATCTCCACACGTTGATAGGCAGGCAGACTCGCCGATTGGCCCGTGATGCAAACTGCGCGTGGTCCTAGTTCAGCATTCGCGACGTAAGCGACATAACTGCTATCAACACCACCTGAGTAAGCGACGATTACAGACTCGAGTTCGCGAAAGATCTTTCGCAGTCTTTCTTCCTTAGTTATTGCGTTCATTGGGTGTGACCCGCATGGTAGCTCATGCATCAATAGCAAAGCAACCAGCATCTCAGGAGCAATTCTCTGCGATCTCGTTTGGAGTTCAAGCTTTAGCTTGTTCGCCGGGAAGAGCAACCTAAAGGTTGAACTCCAAACGGTGAACTCAGAGAATACGCAGAGGTTGTGCTAACATCCAAACCTCCCCGGATCGTTCTCCAATGTCTGAAGTGAGCACCTCAATCTGGAAGAGATTTCTACTGATCGCTACATGCTTTGCGCTGCTTTTCGTATGCCCAACTGTTCCGGCGCAAGAAGCATTTGGTGACGACGCAGCCGACCCGGTGCGATTGTTCGAACGCGGACAAGGCGCGCACGCACGCGGCGAGCTGGAAAAGGCAATCAGCTTTTACGAGCAGGCTCTCAAGGTACGACCCGAATTTCCTGAAGCTGAGTTTCAGCGCGGCAACGCGCTCGCTTCTCTCGGCCGTTTGCCGGAAGCGGAAGCAGCCTTTCGCCTGGCGATCTCGTACAAAAAGAATTGGTCGCTTCCCTTCTCAGCGCTGGGCGCGTTGTTGATGCGACAGGATCGTGACAAAGATGCCGAGCCAGTGTTTCGGCAGGCACTCACTGTCGACAACAAAGACGCCGTAGCTTTGCGGATGCTTTCCGAAATCCGTTTGCGCGCAGGCGACGTGAAGGAAGCACTCGAATTCGCAAAACGAGCGACCGCGATTCCGGAAGCGCCGGCATCCGCGTGGGTTGGTCTCGCAGTCGCCGAACGAGCGAGTGGAAACAAAGCTGCCGCAAAGACGACTCTCGATCGCGTACTCGCCGACGAACCCGAAAACATCGCCGCACTCCTCGAGCGCGCCGATCTCTTCACCGATGAAAAGAACTTCGAATCAGCGATTACGGATCTGAAAGCGGCCGCCAAATTGAAGCCGGCGGACAAAGTCGTCGCGTCGCGTCTGGCTCACGTTCTTCAGCAGGCAGGCAAAGCGGAGGAAGCTGCGGCGGTCGCGAAAGTCGGCAGGGCTTGAAGTCCAGGTGTCAACGCCAGGCGGCCCTGGCGGCGTGGTCGGAACACCCGAAGAGATCGAAGCAGCAAACAGCAGCGACCCTGCCACTGCTCGCAAGGCGCTTGAAAAACTTCTCGAAAAGAATCCGCGCAGTGCAATGTTGCTCGGACGCCTCGGAGCTTCGTACAGAACAGACGATCCTGCTCGTTCACTCGATTTCTATCGCAAAGCGTCTGAAATTCAACCCGACGCACCTGAGTATGCACTCGGTTACGGCGCGGCGCTGGTCCAGGCACGTCGCTTTCCTGAAGCAGCGCACATCCTGCAACAGGTGGTCAGGTTAACGCCTGAGAATTACGCCGCTCGCGCGAATCTCGCCACAGCGCTGTATGAGTCGAAACGTTATCAGGAAGCGATTCCGCAGTATCAATGGATCTTGAGCGCAAAGCCTGAAGCGGCGGTGGCCCATTATTTTATTGCCACGTCGCATGATTATCTTGGAGAATACCCGGAAGCACTCGCATCGTATGAGAAGTTTCTGTCCGCGGCTGATGCACGAACGAATCAGCTCGAGATCGACAAAGTAAATTGCGACTGCCGATGCTCAAACGACAAATTCAACTGGAAGAGGGCGTAGAAGAAGAAGCCCTGAAACGATCGCTGCATGACGCGTGAAGCACAACGAAGGATCGTAATCTCAGCACATCTGCTGCTAATGGCGTTTGTGTTTCTTCCGTCGGCTCATGCTCAGGATGCGCAACCATCGCCAACGCCACTCATGGCTCCTCCTCCGTTCAAGATGATCGTCAAAGAGGAGCGCATGCAGATCGAGCTATAACAAGGACGCATCGAAGCGACTCAAGTTAACCATTGAATTTGCGGCCGCTCATCTCGGCGTCGCCGAACAGCACACGGCACAGGGAAACTTTGAAGCGGCGTCAACGGAAGTCGGCATGTATCACGCTTTGATTGAAAACGCTGCCGAGTTCATGAGCACTTTCAAACGCGACAGTAATAAGACACGGGATCTTTATAAACGACTCGAGTTGGCGCTGCGCGCTCATGGTCCACGTTTGACGGCGATGCGCCGTATCACCCCGCTGGAGTTCGCCGTTTGGATCAAACAAGTCGAAGACTACGCTCGCAAACTCAGGACTGAAGCACTTAATTCTTTTTACGGCCACACTGTCGTAAGCGAACCGAAGAAAACCGACAAGAGCAACGAGAAACCCAAAGAGACTCCATCTCCAACCCCGAAGAGTAATCAGCCATGATCACCCGAATTCTGCTCGCATTCTTCCTCGTTCTGTTTATTGGACCAACACTTCTTTCTAACGCCGCGATTGTGCAGAAGCGCGATCATCTCACGGCGCAGGAAGTTGATCTGGTGAAGGAAGCTCAGGCCCTCGACAAGCGTATCGAAGTGTTTATTAAAGCCGCCGAACGCCGGTTGATGGTGATTAACGGTTCGAGCGCCGCGAACGCCAAGCAGTTGAAGAAGGATGCGGAACGTTGGGGTGAACTGCCGAGTGGCTCGCGCGCAGACCTAGTCGCGGACATCGCTCACATACTCGACGAAGCGATCACAAACATCGACGACGTAAGCTCGCGCGATGAGCGAAATCCGTTGATTCCGAAGTCGTTGAGAAAACTCGCGCAATCAGTGAATTCGATCATGACGCAGTTGAAGCCACTCAGCGCTCAGGCAAAAAGCGACGCCGAAGTCGCGAGCTTCGCACTTCTGGACGAAGACGCTCAATCAATCCTCGAAGCCGCGAACAAGCTACCGGCTGAAGTCGAGAAGAAAGCTAAAAAGAACGATAAGAAGTAGCCACAAAAGGCACAAAGATCACAAAAGAGGAAAGCATCTTTTCAGCTTTTTCTTTTGTGATCTTTGTGCCTTTGTGGCTATTTCTTCAGTGTGTTCGTAGCGCGCTTAATTGCCTCGACAATTCTCTCCAACGACTCCTTCGCCTGCGCACTATTCCGATCCTCGAGCGCCTGTCGGAAGTCAGTCAGCGGCTGCGCGGCGTATCCCGTGTAAAACCCGGGCGCGTAGATCTGATGCTTGTACCACGCACGCCCGCGCAAACCTCTCGGGTCGATGAACTGGCGCTCGGCCTGGACCAGCGCGTCGTTGATCCTCGCGAGCTTTGCGCGATCTGAACTACGAATCGCATCCTGTCGACTCTTCTCAACGCTCTCCGCTTCCTTCGCGAAGTCGTCAATCGCAGCCGTCATCGATTTCTCATCAAACGCACCAGCGAGGTTGCGACGCTTAGCCATCGTCATCGATTCAGTAAAAAACTCGCGAAGCTGAGTTGCGTAGTCAGTGTAGTCAAACGGCAAACCATCAGCGTCGGCGAGTCGCATCGCAAGCGTGCCCCAAAGCTGCGCCGCCGCAACGTGATAATGAAAACCCGGATCGCCGAACTGGTCCATCCAGTGAAACGAGTCGTACGCCGAGTGATACACGCCGTAATCACCACCGAATCCCATGTCAGTCGATGCAATGCCGAGATGCTGGAGAAACGGTGTGTAGTCTGATCCGGATCCGAGTGGCCCGATGCGCGCCTCGCCGCTGTTCTCTTCACCTTCCGGACGGTTCTCACGCGCGCGATCCTGCCACTGCTGATACACCGTCTTCCCAGTCTTCGGATCTTTAACATCGCGTGTCGCCGCGCGCATGAACTTCCACAACGACGGCACTGACGACGCTCCAAAATGCACGCCCGAAACAGCCGCATCGAGATTCAAATAAGCGACTGCTTTCTCTTTAAGTTCCGCAGCCAACTCCTCGGCCCATTCAGTCGAGCCGACCAGGCCATACTCTTCCGCGTCCCAACTGCAAAAGATGATCGTGCGTCGCGGCTTCCAACCTTGTTTCAGTAACTGTCCAAAACCGCGGCCCACTTCAAGCATCGCAGTCGAGCCGCTGTTTGGATCGACCGCGCCGAACACCCACGCATCGCGGTGATTCCCGAGAATGATCCAGCGATCTTTTTCTTCGTTACCGTCAATACGCGCGACGACGTTCCAGATCTTGCGGATCTTGTAATCCATGTCAGTCTTCAGACGGACCTTGACGTCGTTCGTGCCGCCGACGTGATACGCGAACGCCAACCCACCTTGAAATCCGCGCGGTCGTAGTGGTCCTTTGAGTTGCGAAAGAATCGTTCTGGCAACGTCGTAAGCGATCGGTTGAACGGGCAAGCGCGTGAGATCGGTTGCTTCTTCAGGTTTCAGACGAGGAACGCCGGGAATCGAAGGCCTGCCCGGCGTCAAAGGATCGCCGGGATACTCAAACAAATATTGGACCGAGCCGCGTTGGCCCGATGAAACGGGGCGCCATGGTCCTTTCGGATAAACATCGCCCTGCATGTAACCGTCGTCCGCCGGATCGGAGTAGATGATGCAACCGATCGCGCCCTGATCTTCCGCGACCTTCGCCTTCACTCCACGAAACGAATTTCCGTAACGCACGATCACGATCTTGCCTTTGACGTCCACGCCGATCTTCTTCAACGCTTCATAGTCGTTTGGCAATCCGTAATTTGCGTAGACGAGTGGCGCGGTCACATCACCGCTCGCAGCGTAGCCGTTGAAGAGTGGAGTGATCTTCGGATGTGACGACGAAGGATCGCCGGGCACTACAGCTTCGTGAGTACTCAATCGCTGTCGACGCGTCGTTATCAACTCCAGCACGCTCGGCGTCTTTGGATAGTTGAGCCAAACGTCGTATTCCTTCAAGTCGGCGGTCAGTCCATAACTTCGCAACTGATCGCGAACATAAATAGCGGTGTCGTAGTCTTCTTTGGTACCGGCAATGTGTGGCTCGAGCGTGAGACGACGCAAGTGTTCGCGTGACGATTGCGGGGTTGGAATCGCGCGAAACTGTTCTTCCCACCGGCGCTGGGCCAACGCGCGTTCGGAGTTAAACCCGTCGATTGCGTTTTGTGAGAACGCAAGTGGCGTTGTGATCGTAAGAGCTACGAGCAGAAAGATGGTTAGAATGGTTTTCATGTCAGTCATTACGTACAATGGAAGCGAGTCCGCATCGAAAGGAAGCTAATAAGTAATGGACAGCAGATATTATCCCGGTGTCGAAGCAGACGTTCCTAAACTGATTGCGGAACTGCGAACTCTTTTTGACAGCGAATATGAAGTGCAGGCGTTTCAGGTATCGAACACGAGCATCGTCCAGACACGAAAGTCCAACACTCTTCGAGATCTGACCGGGCTCTCCTCAGCGCTCACGATCAAGATCACGCCCGAGCCCGGAGGCACGCGCGCGGAGATCGGAATGCAGAAGTGGTTCGACAAAGCCGCCGTGGCTGCTGTCGGCGCCATCGTTTTCCCACCGCTCATGGCATTGGCGGCGCTCGGCGCTTACTGGCAATACAAAGTTACTGAAGACGCGTGGAAGATAATCGAAGATCACATCGCGCGCAAAGCGGGCGGTTACGTGCCGCCGTTACCGGGCCGTTGCGGCACATGCGGCGCCGCGAACATCGCAGGCTCTGATTACTGTTCCTCGTGCGGCGCTAATTTGAAAGTCGGGCGCAACTGTCCAAACTGCGACGCGCCACAGAAAGACCTCGCCGCGCGCTTCTGCAATCGCTGCGGCAAGCCACTGCATTCATGAACACAGATTACACAGATCCGTACAAGGATCTTGTGGCTCTAATCATGTCTTAATGCTCGAACTGGATCGATGCGGGCCGCGCGTGAGGCGGGGTAGAGTGCCGCGGCTATCGAAATCAGTAAAGCGAACAGGATCGCGCCTAGCCAGAGATACGGCGGCAGATCGAAGAAGTCGATAAACGAAGCACCCTGTGGCTTGAGAATGAAGCGGTAAGCGAGATAGTTCGCGAGCTCATCGATTCCCCACGCTACAAGAACTCCCACGACTCCACCAACAAGACCGATCACCGCCGCTTCCACAAAGAAGATCAACTTGATCTCGCGGTCCTCTGCGCCGATCGCTTTCATGATTCCGATCTCGCGCGTGCGTTCGAGGATCGACATGATCATCGTGTTCGCAATTCCAAACGACGCCACGAGCAAAGAGATGCCGCCGAGCAGACCCAACACCGAGTCGATGATCAAAAACACTGTTCGGATCTGATCGAGCTCGTCAACAATCGAGAAGCTTCCAAAACCAGCGTCAGTAATCTTCTCTCGCACTTGTGTTAGCTCAACCGGATCGGTAACGCGCACGACCGCCGATTCGTAACCTTCCGTCTGCCCTTCCGCGAGGTTTCCTCCCTGTCGCGCCAACGCTAACGCGACACGGCTCATTGGACCACGATGTTCGAGGGCCCACGCCTGCGCCGTCGCGAAGGGAACGTAGATGCCGGCCCACGGCGTGATGCCACGCATTGCACCCTGACCGGCGCCCTGTTTTATCTCACTGACAACGCCGACAATTTGAAACGTCTGCGTCTGTAGTCCCGCCGCTGATTCATCGAATCCCGAATCGTCCAGTGGTATGCCAAAGAAATTCGGCGACTCCTCTTCTTCTTCATCCCCTCTGTCTTCATCCGGCGGCGCGAGTAACTCAAGAGTCTTTCCGACTGCATCAGCAGGTTTCTCGAAACCGAAGTCACGAATAAAGCGCTCGGAAACAACGGCTTCATTAGCAGTTGGACTGGAGATCATTTTTCCCGCGGCGAAGTTCTGAAATCGTGTTGCAGAGTTTGGAATGTTTGCGCCGCCGACGTAATTCGTGAGCAACTTACCGTTCGCACGCACGTAGGCGGGGAAGTTGACGTTTGGTTCTACGTAAGCGACGCCGGGGATGGCTGCAAGCTCTTTGACGCCGGCATCGTCGAGAATGCGAGTTGCGGTTCTGTTGGAGCGACCGCGGTTGTCGCGTCGTTCACCTTCGTCTCTGGCGCGCGCCGGGCGATCCAGGCCGGCGAGGTTGCTGAGTCCGCGACCGAAGACGAGAACCTCGTTGAAGAGATCGAGGGCTTTGAAGCGCGCCAGCATGTTGCTTTGCAGACCGAGACCGAACGAGACCATGGTTACGATCACTGCGACGCCGACGATTACGCCCATGGTCGTCAGCACCGCGCGCAGCTTCGCCTGTCGGAGATTGCGAAGTGATAAATGAAGGATGTCGAAAAAGCTCATTTCTTCTTAATGGGACCGATAGGACCAATAGGACCTATTGGTAGCACAGCTTAACTGCGTCAACAGTCCAATCTGCCAGGCTTGCTGTTACAACCTCCGCACCGGCAGCCCGCAAGGCCTCGATCAGAAACAGTGTTGGTGATTCCCAAGGTACGCATCCCCGCGACACGCGCCGACTCGATCCCGGGCGGCGAGTCCTCGATCGCTAAACACTCTGACGCTAACAGCGGCAGCTTTCGTTCGCGCTGTCGCTTCTCATTTAGTTTCGTCAAGCCTGTGAGATAGCAATCGGGCGCGGGCTTGCACGCCGACGCGTCCTCCGCAGTGACGATGATCGAAAAGAGCGGCGTCAGGTTCGCGCGCTGAAACACGTAACCAACTTCAACTTTATTCGCCATGCTCACTAACCCAAGTGAAAAGTGCCGCGACGCCGCCTTGAGAAAAGTCAGCACGCCCGGAAACAGCGGCAACTCATCCTCGATCATCTGCCTGTGCAAATCGGTCTTCGCACCGAGCACCGTTTCAAGCACGGGATCCGTCAAAGGTCTTTTAGCGCGCTCAAACATCGCCTTGACGAAAGTCCTGTCGTCCATGCCTAACGCGCTCATGTACCACTCTTCAGTCAAATCAATCTGGTGACCTCGCAAAATTTCCTGGTAGGCCTTCATCTGAATTGTTTCGTCGTCGATAATGACGCCGTTGAAGTCGAAGAAGATCGCTTTGATCATTTGGTTTGTGTTCTCAGATCGTCGAGTAGTTTCGGCAATCGCTCACTTTCGAGCACATCAAGGCGACGTAAGACTTCCGCCAGCGAGAGTTCGTTTTTCAAATTTACCTGGTAATCGAGATCCGCGCGCAATCGATCCTTCTCGCCCTGCCGATTCTGCGACATCATGATGATCGGCGCCTGCATGCCGGCGATGATCGCCAATGCCAGATTCAACATCTGATACGGCTTAGGATCAAAACCGCCAACAAGTATGTAAGAGTTGAGGATGATCCAGAAAACGATCAGCCCCATCGAAGCGCCAATGAACTTCCAGCTTCCGCCAAACTCGGCAATCAGGTCGGCAGCGCGATCGGCGACAGTCGAGCGCGCTTGCGCTTCTTCGTTCACGTTGCGCGAAACTCGCGAGCGCAGGAGATTGTCCGTGCGACGCAAACGATCGGTCAGAGCGCTGAGCATCTCGAGCGCAACATCAGGGTTGGTTCGCACAAACGAAAGGAACGTGTCGCGAGGTAGAACTGCGAGGCGTGCGTCTTCGACTACGTGAGCGTCCGCGGAACGTTGCCGCCCGTCGATAATCGACATTTCACCGAAGAAGTCGCCTTGCGCGAGTTCGGCGAGAGTGAGTTCCTGCTTATCATCGTCGTGAATACTGATGCGCACGCGTCCACTCTCGATGAGATACATGGCGTCGCCCTTGTCGCCTTGTCTGAAGAGGCGAGTGTTCTGGGGCACGGTTTTATCTGAAAGCAGCTTGCGCAATTCAGCGGCCGCCTCGTCATCGAGGGAGGCAAAGAGGGGCACCGAACGAATCGCCTCGAGTGTCATTTGACTAGCGGTCATAAATCCCTCCTCCAGATCGCCACAAAAAGCACATAATGCTCAAGATATTTTCTTCACTCATTTGCATCTTTTGTGCTTTTTGTGGCTAAACAATTCTTCCATCCTTCATGAACACGATCCGATCCGCAAAACTGTTTGCCAGCTCGTGATCATGCGTGACCATTAAGATCGTCAACGAATCCTGGTTCACCATTTCTCGCAACAGCGCGAGCAATTCGTGCGAGCGAATCGAATCGAGATTTCCTGTCGGCTCATCAGCAAGCAACACTTTCGGATTGTTTGCCAAAGCACGCGCGATCGCGACACGCTGTTGTTCACCACCCGAAAGCTCGGAAGGTTTGTGCGAGAGTCGATCGCCGAGCCCAACGCGCGCCAGCAACTCGCTCGAGCGCGCGCGTCGCTGCTGCCCACGCAGTCCTCCAAACGCTAACGCGAGTGAAACGTTCTCACGCGCACTCATCGTCGGAATGAGATTGAAGTTCTGAAAGATCATGCCGACAGAGAAACGCCGGTAACGCGCCATCTCTTTCTTTGAAAATGGGCCCAGTGGTCTCGACGCAAAGAACACTTCGCCTTTCGTCGGATGATCGAGACCGCCAAGCATGTTCAGCAGCGTCGATTTACCCGACCCCGACGTACCCTGAATCGCCACGAACTCGCCTTCGCCGATCTCGAGAGACACGTTATCCAGAGCCGTAACACTATTCGTGCCCATCTGATAAATTTTTGAAACTTCGTGAGCGGCTAAAAGGGTGGGCATTATTTGCGGCTTACTCTCCACAATTGAAAACGTTCGTCATCGAATCCTTTTAACGACATATCAAACTCGACAACCGACAAACCTTTGGATTCGATCAATTCACGGACTTTCGCATCCTCGTAAACCGACCTTGAGATTATCACGTCGCAACCCGACGACAGCCCTTCGAGACGCGCAGCCATGTTAACAGTCGAACCAAAATAATCGAGCCGGTCGTTCAATGTTACGGCGATACATGGACCAGTGTTCAATCCGGCTTTCAGCGCTAGAGGCATGATGCCTTCCGGCGGAGTTGCTAAGGCCTGCTGCACTTCCAGCATCGCACCTAAACCGTCGGCAGCCGATCGAAACACAGCCATGACCGCGTCGCCAATTGTTTTCACAACCGCGCCATCGTGATCGGCGATCGACTTTTTCGACGACGTCGAAATGATTCATCACGCGGCCGAACGCCGTCGCATCTCCAATCTCGCGATAAAGCTGCGTTGAATGTTTCAAGTCGGTAAACAGGATCGTCAACGTCCCCACTGAGATCTGTTCGCCAGGGCGCAACGCTTCCGCGGCGAAACAGATCGCGGAACATTTGCAACGCTGTTACTTCGGCGGCTGTTGTCGCCTGATCGCTCCATTCCATGCGTTCGAGAATGAGAAGTTGCTCCGCGTCAGTATCGTTCTTCAATGAGAGCGCGACCTTTTCACTAACGTGCAATGCGTCGCGACTCCAACCGTCACTCGAAACCGTGACGTGCGCCGAACTATCACCTTCAGGCGAGACTGTGACGTCCTGCGAACCCTGTAACTCGAGCGCGCGAAGCCGGTAATTGCCTGACTCGAGCGGCAGAGTAATCTCGCGCTTGTCTCCAGCTCGCAACAGTTGCTGCGCTACAACATGAGGTGTCCACTCCGGACTGCCGACGCAATACGAAGGCACCTCAACACGTCTCACTGAAGGGTTCGGACGAAACGTCAGCTCGACGTATCGATCGAAGTTAACAGTGAAATCAATCTTGCAGGTCGCGCAGTGAACCTCGGTATCGATATCCTTCAGCGATAGTCCACTCTGTTTTGCGCCGCGACAAAGCGGGCAGAGCAGGTCCCATTGGAAGTCGAGTAATCCGGCCCTGGTCGCACGCAAACAAATCTTCGAGTACGAGCCGTCGTGGTTCACGCCAGTCATCGGCGAGTTTGTACGCGCGGATACTCGAGACAGCGAGATCGTCGCCGTGCTCGATGAAGTCGGCTAATCGATTCGCGATAGCAACTCCCCGCGCCGGATCATCCATGCCCTGGACGTCGGCGATCAATTTCTCCTTCAACGACGCAAGTCTTAACAGATCGAACGTCGATTGAGACGTACTGTCGCTCGTGGTTTCGATCTGAGCTCCAGCCGAGGCAAGCTCGATCGTACTTCTCGATCGCCTCCCGCAGCTTTGGTCCCATCACGAAATTGATCTGCAAAGGAATGGCTACCAGGCCAATGATGTTTCGCGGTGTGGCGCGTATTTCGTAAGTCAGGTGCGTGCCACCTTCGGTCCTTCGGTGTCAGTTCGCCGAGCACTTTCAAACAAGCCATCGGGCCTTTGCTGTAAACACGCTCAACGCCAAAGCGCATCGGCTTCACCCATTCGAACGGCTGTTCTTCCCATTCAACCGGCAAGCCGTAGATTGAAAAGCGCACCTTGCGACGCGCGTTCGGAAGACGTTTGTGTCCCGACTGTATTTCGAGTTTGGGAACGCCTGTGTCGCGATTGAACCGGTTGGTGTCTGCAACGAAGGGCCAGAGACTGTCGGGACTTGATTTGAGATCAAACTCCCATCGACTGTGATGTTCGCGAAAAGACATGTCGAGATTGCCAATTGCCGATTGCCAATTGCCAATTTGTTCAGCGTGTCCGACCGGCGACAAAAATCGGCAATTGGCAGTTGGCAATCGGCAATCTTTCAGACTTCCTTGTACTCCGAGTCGACGTCTTCATGCGAATGAGCGACGCGGTAGTTTTTCGACTGCAACTGCTTCGTAATCAGCAAATCATCTTTGGTCTTGAGGAGGTCTGCGCGACTGTAAACCGACAGCTCGAAATTGTACCCGTGAGTAATGGCGTCTTTCGGGCATGCTTCGACGCAGTAACCGCAGAAGATGCAGCGTCCATAATCGATGTTGTAGACCGCCGCGTAACGTTCATCGACACCGATGCGCTCTTCGGGTGGTCGCGGGTCGTCGGCGGCAACTATGTAAATGCACTCGGAAGGACACGCAGCCGCGCAGAGGTAACAGGCCACACACTTCTCGCGCCCGAGCTCGTCAACATGCAACAGGTGCTGACCACGATAACGCGGTTGCATCGTGACGGGCTCTTCCGGGTATTGGACCGTCCATTTGCGCTTGGGAATGTAAGACAGCGTGACACCCATTCCCTGGATGATCGCCTTCGTAGATTCGATTACTTCGCTAATGATTGACATTTTAGTTAATCCGCGCTTCACTTCCGATCCGGTCGCCTGCCATCTGCCATCGCGCCAGACAAATTTATCTAAAAACTCAAACTTTAAATCGTCCTCGTCTTTCAGGTCATACTTGACCTTTCCTGACAGCGTCGCTCGATCTCCGATCAAGTTCAGTTTCAAATCATCAAAGTCCCACTTTTCAACTCGAACATCGCGTTCATTCGTTCGAATGTAATCTGCCTTACTGTACGGCGCACCATTCGGTGCGTATCCCACATAGTCATCCGCCAGAATATGATTGAGTGCTTTCTTATCGTCGTTGATATTCGCAACTGTCCAATCGTTCTCGAGATCACGCAGTTGACCCATCACCGCGTCACGATCTGTCGGCGGCGGAACGTCAATATTATTTACGTTCGACTCGCTGTTTGAGTTTGCCGTGTCATTCGAGTTCGAATTCTCGGCCGTGTTTGTGTTGCGTGGTTCGACTAACGACCGGTTGGATCATTCCGTCCGGTACGCGCCATCTTCGGCATCAGCATTATCGCTGCAATCGTGATTGCAACTATGCCAAGAACAAACGCGCCGCCGAGCCCAACAACCCACGGCCACACTCGCCTTCGACGAGCCTGCGGCGGTGGCACATACGGAGTCGGCGGACGATAGCGCAGCTTCGTTCCAATTGCCATCCGCTCCGGTATCACGAGGTGACACAACTGTCGACTCGTCTGCGCAGGAATCGATCACTGGCGTCAACGGCGTACCGTCGTCGATACAAAAACTGAGGTTCGGATCCGTGTACGTCCGGTTGCAGGTAGAACAGCGCTTCATCTTGAGGTGAATTCTAAACTACAGAGGAAAAATCACCCAAAGGACAGAGCCAGCACGAACCAGAGCATGAGCAGGATATAAAACGCGATATTGATCGCACCGATTATTATGCCCGCCGTTGCATAAGGCTTTCCGGCAAATTGATCGGGCGATTTTTTTATCTGAGACAACGCTGATAATCCAAGCACCACCGCGATAATCCCCGGTATCGGACCCAAACACCCGCCTGCCACAAGCCCGACGATGCCGGTGATCATCGAAGCAAGTGCGAGCGCCTGGCTTGGTGGTTGTGGAGGGCGATATGGAGGAGGTGGAGGCTGCCACGCACCTGGTCGCATCGGAGGCCGCTCGTCGGGTGCAATCCAGCCGCCGGGTGCAGGTGGTTCGCGTGGGAACCATTGCGTTTCCTGTTCCGACGCTGTTTTGACTTTTGGTTCGCGAACCTTCGGATCCCAGTTGGGATCTGCCGGTGGCGTTAACTCGTGGATCAACGGAGTTCCGTCATCCGAACAAAAACTTAACCAGCTTTCAGTAAATTGTTTGTTGCACTGCGGACAATACTTCATTCTGA
Source organism: uncultured Acidobacteriota bacterium (assembly GCA_963800055.1). Classification (GTDB taxonomy): domain Bacteria; phylum Acidobacteriota; class Blastocatellia; order Pyrinomonadales; family Pyrinomonadaceae; genus PSRF01. The sequence continues at coordinate 68,062 of CAWCZP010000020.1, read as the reverse complement.
ATCAACTAACTCAAGACGACTGAAGAAGTACGAAATCTCGATCGCTGCGTTCTCGTCTGAATCGGAACCATGGACTGCGTTCTCTCCCACCGAGCCGCCAAACTCTTTTCTCAAAGTGCCTTCATCCGCCTTCGCGGGATCGGTTGCGCCCATCAAGTCGCGCCACGCTTTAACAGCGCTCTCTTTTTGCAGCGCCATGACCACACACGGGCCGCTCGACATAAACTCCGTCAGACTCGGAAAGAACGGTCGCTCGCGATGGACAGCGTAAAAGCCTTCGGCTTGACGTCTTGTCATGTGAATAAGTTTCAAGCCATGAATCTTAAAACCATTGTCGAGAATTCGTTGAATGATCGATCCTGTATGACCCGCGCGCACCGCGTCGGGCTTGATGATTCCGAAGGTTAGGTTTGACATGTTTTCTGTATTTGTTTGTGGCTTCTTGTGTTTAAAATGCTTCTTTCATCGCAGCGCCAATATCCGCCGGCGACTTCACGACGTGGATTCCCGCGGCTTCGAGCGCCTTCATCTTTTCAGCGGCAGTTCCTTTACCACCTGCAATGATCGCGCCCGCATGGCCCATGCGTCTTCCCGGCGGCGCTGTTTGACCTGCTATAAACGCGACGATCGGTTTCGTCACATTCTCTTTCGCGAAAGCTGCGGCATCTTCTTCAGCAGTACCGCCGATCTCGCCGATCATTACGATTCCGATCGTGTCGTCGTCATCCTGAAATAACCGGAGTGCATCGAGGTGCGTTGTCCCGACGATCGGATCGCCGCCGATGCCGATCGCCGACGATTGGCCCAGTCCGAGTGCAGTCAATTGTCCGACCGCTTCGTAAGTCAGCGTTCCCGAGCGCGAAACAACACCGATGTTACCTTCGCGGTGGATGTGTCCCGGCATGATTCCGATCTTGCACTTGCCCGGCGAGATGATGCCCGGACAGTTTGGTCCAATCAGCCGGGTCGGTTTGTCTTTCAGGTATTCCTTCACCTTGACCATATCGAGCGTCGGAATTCCTTCAGTAATACAAACGACGACAGGAATGCCCGCATCAGCCGCTTCCATCACTGCATCAGCCGCGAATGATGGTGGAACATAGATCACTGACGCATTCGCACCGGCTTCTTTAACAGCATCGGCGACCGTGTTGAAAACAGGAATGCCTTCATGCGTGGTGCCGCCTTTTCCCGGCGTCACGCCACCGACTACATTTGTTCCATACTCAACCATCTGTTTCGTATGGAACGTTCCTTCTTTTCCGGTGATGCCCTGCACCACCAGGCGCGTAGATTTATCGACTAGAACGCTCAATGATGAATGCTCCTTAAGAGTAGTACACAAAAAGGCACAAGAATCACAAATGATATGTCTTTCATGAGTTTTGTGTCTTTTGTGTACATTAAACCAATTCAATCCGTTCGCCGTATTGGGGCACGTGCGTGTTCCAGCCAAACCGCTCTTTTATGTGGCCGGCCATCGCGTTTGCGGCTTCAGGTTCGCCGTGAGTCAGAAATGTTTGACGAGGCACGCCTGTCTCCATGCCTGCGAGCCATCGTAAAACTTCTTTCCAGTCAGCATGCGCTGAGAAGCCACCGATCTTCGCCTTGCGGCAACGCACCGGCACCCATTGTCCGAGAATCTTAACTTCCGGTTCGCCATCGAGAATGCGGCGTCCAGTCGTACCCGCAGCTTGAAAGCCGACGAAAACGATCGTTGCTTCGGGATCGGGCACCATCCGCAGCGCGTGATGCAAAACGCGGCCGCCGGTCATCATGCCTGATGCGCTGATGATCACGCGCGCGCCCGTCGCCTTGTTCAGTCGCTTCGATTCGTCTCTCGATGAAGCTGCGGTCATCGAACGAGTTCGTAGTGGATGTTTCTGTTGCGTCAGAATACTCGCGTATTCCTCGTCATGCTCTTCTTTGCGCTTTGAGTACGCGATAGTTGTCGCGGCAGCCATCGGCGAATCAACTGCCACCGGTAAAATCGGAATCGCGTTCTCATCTTCCAGCTCTCGAATCAGGTAAACGATCTCCTGTGTGCGACCGACAGCAAATGCCGGAATCAACACCGGCGCTTTGCGTTGGGCGGCATCGTTGATGATTCGCGCGAGCGCGATTTTTGGATCTTCCGGATCATGAAGGCGATCGCCGTAAGTTGATTCGACGAGCAGGTAATCACAGGGCGGAGGAGGAACGGGATCGCGAATGATCGGTTGATCGTAATGTCCCAGGTCTCCGGAGAAGAGCACGCGGATTTCTCTGCCGTCCGGACCAGCCTGGTCCAATTCCAAAAGAACCAGACTCGAACCAAGAATGTGTCCGGCGATTCTGAAGCTGGCACGAATTCCCGGCGCGGCTTCAACTGGCTCGCCGTCGTTGCCCAGTGGTTTAATCAACTTCAACGACTCATACGCATCGTCTTCGGTGTACAGCGGAAGCGCCGGTTTGTGTTTCGTAAGGTTGTGACGGTTGCGGAAGTCGGCGTCTTCTTCCTGAAGCCGTCCGGAATCCGGCAGCATTATCTTCAAAAGATCAGCAGTGCCGCGCGAACAGTAAACTGGTCCACGAAAACCTTGTTTCACGAGGCGCGGCAGGTAACCTGTGTGATCGATGTGCGCGTGTGTGATGAGAACTGCGTTGAGCGAGTGCGGATCAAACGGCGGTTCCTGCCAGTTTCGTTCGCGCAGCTCTTTCAGTCCTTGAAACAGACCACAGTCGACAAGGACACGTCCTTTGTCTGTTTGGACCAGGTACTTCGATCCGGTAACTGTGCCGACACCACCCCAGAACTCGATGTTAGCCAATTATAACCTCCGTTTTGATTGCCAATTGCCAATTGCCAATTGCCAATTTGTAAAAATCCGGATGCGCTCTGAAAATCGGCAATCGGCAATTCGGCAATTGGCAATGAACTAGGCTGCCAATGTCACCACTTTCTCAGCCGCGTCCTTCATTCCCGTCGCAACTGTGAAATTCAACCCTGACTCGCGAATGACGCGTTGACCTTCTTCAACGTTCGTGCCTTCAAGTCGCACGACAACCGGAACTTCGACGCCGAGGTTTCTCGCTGCTTCAACAACGCCACGCGCCACCATGTCGCAACGCACGATGCCACCGAAGATATTGATCAAAACCGCTTTGACGTTTTCATCCGCCAGCAAAATTCGAAACGCAGCTTCGACGCGTTCCTGCGAAGCGCCGCCGCCAACGTCGAGGAAGTTCGCAGGCTCGCCGCCGGCGAGTTTGATGATGTCCATCGTTGCCATCGCGAGACCGGCGCCGTTAACCATGCAGGCGATGTTGCCGTCGAGCTTGATGTAGTTGAGATCGAATTTCGACGCTTCGATTTCCAGTGGCTCTTCTTCATTCAGATCGCGCAGGTCAAGAAACTCTTTATGACGAGAGAGCGCGTTGTCGTCGAAGTTGACCTTTGCATCGAGCGCGATCAGGCGATTGTCTTTCGTTAAGAGAAATGGATTGATCTCCATGAGTGATGCATCCATCTGCTCGTAAGCCGAATAGAGCGACTGCATGAACTTCACTGCCTGGCCCACCAGCGCAGCCGGCAAACCAAGGCCAAACGCGAACTTTCGCGCCTGAAAAGATTGAAAGCCGACTGCGGGATCGATCGTCTCCTTCAGAATTTTTTCCGGCGTGTGCGCTGCTACTTCTTCAATGTCCATGCCGCCTGCTGACGACGCCATAAACACCTGTCGCCCTGACGCGCGATCGAGCACGATGCCGAGATAGAACTCTTTGTCGATCGGCAACCCTTCCTCGATCAACAACACGCGCACTTCTCTTCCCTCGGGTCCGGTTTGATGCGTGACGAGTTTCATACCGAGCATCTGCGCGGCAATGTCGCGTGCTTCGTCAGCGCTCCTGGCTAACTTGACGCCGCCGCCTTTGCCTCGACCGCCCGCATGAATCTGCGCTTTCACGACCACGATCTCGCCGCCGAGTTCTTTTGCCGCGTGATAAGCCTCCTCCGGTGATCGGGCAACGATCCCGCGCGGCACCGGCACGCCGATACTTTCTTAAAAGTTCTTTCCCCTGATACTCATGAATTTTCATGCGACAGCCTCAGACAAATTCGAAGTAGTTTTGGATCTGTTTGATGGAACCGGGCGAGTGTAGCCGCGCGCTGGAGTCAACCGCAAGCGATGATCTTTATAGGGGCGGCACTCCGTGGCCGCCCATTCTTCGGATAAGATGAACCTCACAGATCCTGTGACCACAGACGGCGGCCACGGAGTGCCGCCCCTACAAATGTTTTCGGAGGTGTCAAGTGAGCGAGGTCGTTGTTACTTCTCAATCAAACCTGCGCAACGAGGTGCGCTACGGCGAGGGGCATTCATTCATCACAGATGAACCGATCAGCGCGGGTGGCGAGGACGCTGGTCCCGATCCGTACACGTTGTTGCTCGGAGCTCTCGGCAGTTGCATTTCTATGACGGTGACGCTCTACGCGCGACGAAAACAGTGGCCGCTCGAGAGCGTCAGTGTTCGACTAAGACAAAACCGTCTTCACGCTAAAGACTGTAAAGAGTGTGCAGAAGACCAGGAGGGTTACATTCACCACATCCAGCGCTCGGTGTCCGTTACAGGACAACTCTCAGACGAGCAACGCGCCCGCTTGCTCGAGATCGCAAAGAAGTGTCCAGTTCACAAGACACTGACTTCACCGATCGTCATCGCTGACATTGAAGACATCGAAATACCAGTAAGCAGCGAAGCGGGAAATTTTTTCTGAATTTCATGTGATAGGTATGTGATCGTTCGGCGGGTTACATGCACGGGCGTGGACAACCCAAACTCCGCATCCCAACTCGACACTGTTGAAAGAAGCTCTTTCGTCCAATTACCGTGTTCGTCATAATCACGCGTGATTATCGACTTGCTTCCTCCCGGCGCATGTTCGTTATAACTTACTTCCTCAGCCTTGTTTCCGGCATCGTCGTAAGAAAACGTTTGGCGGTTGATGACCATCCCCATCATCGTGAGCTTCGACTCGATTAGTCTTCCTTCCGAATCATACTTATGGGTCTGCTTAGACATTACCGTGCCTGGCGAAAACATCTGCGCAACCGCGGCCGCGAATTCCGCCTTCTCTTCGTCCGTCAATGATTCGATCTCTTCGGGCGAGGACGAGCCCGGCCCGAATCGAACAACATCACCGTGGTACTGGGTCTCTTCGACCGGGTTGCCCTCGCGCGTCGCGTATGATCTCTACGCGGCTGACGAGCGACCCGGCGGTGTCGAAGACCCGTGACCTCTACCGCTTTGTCCCAGTCGTCGTAGCGGGTCTCGATGCGTTTCGCTTCGTCGGCGTTCATGGTGCTCATCGTACCCTCGATGCCCACCATCAGGGTCGCCTCTCCGGAGAAGTCGAGTTCCTGAATCTTTATCTTTACGCCTCTGTCGTAGACGTAGGTGATCGGCGTGGTTACTTTGCGCGTCCTGAGTTATGTGCTGCTCTGCGACAAGCCTCTCTTCATCCTCGTAGATGTATCTCACCTCACGGACGAGTGTGCCTGAAGCTTCATAACTCCTCGTGCTCAACAACTTGTGCGAATCGGAATAATCATTGACGGCGCTCATTTCCCACCCGTTCGGGTTGCGGCTAGTTTGCTCCGTTAGCCAGCCGTCCTGATTGAAGGTCATTGTCTGACTGAACCACGTTTGTTCTTTGATTTGACCGGCTTGCTCTTCAAACCTCGCTGTCTCAACGAGCACACTCTTAACCGCGCCCCTGAGTCCGTGTTTTTCTCTGTCAGTTTCCATCCGCAGTGCGTTAGACCCTTAGCGAGCCTCGGAAGCCGCGAGCGCCATAATAAGATTCTGCTCCGTTGTGATACACGAAGATATGATTGTAACGGCGATCACAAAAGAGAGCACCACCGAGCTTTCTAATATCAGAAGGTGTTTCGACCCAGCTAGATGTTTTCAAATCAAAATTTCCAAGCTGCTGCAACTCGCGATATTGCTCCTCTGTCAAAAGATCGACGCCCATGTCAGCAGCCATACCAAGAGCGCTATCTTTTGGTTTATGTTCTTTCCTTGACTCCAGCGCTTCATGGTCGTAACAAACACTTCTGCGGCCTTTCGGACTTTCCGCTGAACAATCGTAAAAAATGTATTCACCCGTCTTTTTATCATGACCAACAACATCCGGTTCACCGCCAGTTCTTTCCATTTCATTGAGTGACCAAAGTTTTTCACTCTTCGCTTCGAGCTTTGCCTGTACTTTGGCCCATTCAAGACCTTTGTGGCGGTTCATGTTTTTCTCAAAACGGGCTCTCAATGTTTTGAGTAGTTCTTCACCTTGTTTTACTTTCATGCCTTTTGCGCTTTGCATTTCTGACTTTGCCTTTCTGTTCGGTTTCATTGCTTCATCTTTAAGCCACAAAAGAGCACAAAAAGCAAAAGAACTGGAATTGAAGTTTAGAGTGAGTAAAAAACAATTCAATTTTTGCGCTTGGTGTGCCTTTTTGTGGCATTAACTGGCGGCTTGGGCCTGCTAGAAAGCAGTAGCTTCAATCGACCGGGCGATCCCTTTGAGGAAATTCTTACTCATCTTTCAATCTCGCCGGTAAGAGCTGCGTCGGTCTTCTGCAGCGGATTGTTGGGCCTCTTGAGTTCGAAGCGAACCTCGCCGCTTGAAACTTCTCCGACTCGCTCCCAACCAGCTTCTCGGTAGAAACGCTCAGCGCGAGTGCCCGGCTCGGTCGTAAGCCATAAGCGATGGTGTCCCTGTTCCCAGAGCCACTCAACCATGATGTCGTGCAGCCGACGACCATAACCTCTTCCCTCGTTGCCGGGTTCGACGAACAACGCCCAGATGCTTCCGCTCGACGAATCTCCCACAGCAAAGGCCACAATGACTCCCTGCAGCTCAACAACCCACCCGCGGCCTCTCTTTACGACTGCCTCGACATAGTTGTGTTCGGACAGCACAACTGAGGTAAGACGGTTCTCCCGCACCGACAGCCTCACGCGATGCATCTCCGCCGCGTCAGATGGTAGAGCTTGTCTAATGTTCACGTTCATGAGACACAAAGTTAAAATGGCACTCTGGCATAAAACAAGTGCCCAACGTTTCGCTTGATGCGGCGGCCACGAATCGCTTTGCACCAAAAGTCGATTGGTCAGGCAGTTATTCAGATTTCGACTTTTTGTGCAAAGCCCACTCGATCCGTTGACCGAAAGACGGCATACAAGAGCAGACTTCCAGCAACAGCAAGATTCAAAGAGTCTGTTCCGCCCACCATCGGGATGCGAACGATCTGTTGGCAAAGTGATCGTTGCTCGTCCGTCAAACCCGAACGTTCGTTGCCCAACAACAGGATTGTTGGCCGTGTATACCGGACTTGATCATATTCAATCACTCCGTCGGGTGATGCTCCAATAACGGCCAGATGATGTGTCTGTATCCAATGCCGGAAACGCTCGACGTTTGTTCGCACGAGTGTTTGCTTAAAGAGGGCGCCCATCGTCGCTCGAACAACAACAGGCTCATACGGGTCGATCTGTTGGCCGAGCAGGATAAATCCAGCCGCTCCGATGGCAGCCGAGGTTCGTAAGAGTGTCCCCAAATTACCAAGCGACCGAACCTCACTCAAGACCGTCCAGCAGGAGAATTGATCAGGTTGAATCTGTTCAAGTGTTTGGATTCGCTGATGAAGAATGGCGGCGACGCCGACGCATGTTCAGCGCGGGAAATACTCCAAAAGGCTTCTGGTGAGACCCGGGCAAATGGAACACCGGCACGCTTCAATCGACGGACGAGTTTTCTCGCAAGGGGAGCAGTCAGTAGCTTCTCGCTGTGAAGCAACGTCTCAATGGAAGCCCCTTGGTCCATGGCTTCGACGAAGTTACGCACGCCTTCAATGAAGAAGAGTCGATGTTGGTCGCGATAGCGTCAGTCGGCTTGAGTTTCCGAATTCGAGTTAGGGTGAGAGCAATGTCTAATTGCCGATAATCGGCTCGATGTTCATCTTTCATCCTCCTTAAGTTGAGCCGATCGGCTAAAGCAAAGTAGTTGTGAATTCATAAGCAGTTATTGAGTTTGCTTGCTAGAGTTCATGTTTAAACTTAATTGGTCTGAGATTGTACTATAAGGATGAACAGTAAAACCAAAAGTCAGTCAGGTTGTGCTGTGGAAGCCGTGCGTGTAATGCGCGGGTGTCTGCCACAATGCAATAACGACTGCCAAAGTGGGCGGCCGCAAGCTTACTCTAGAAGTAGTTCTCCTCGCTCCCAAAAGCCGTACAACTTGTTCCACCAATTGGCTGAAACCGGACCAAAAAATACTCGAAATTCCTCAGGCTTCGTCGATTCATGTAGGTTAGTATTCTGAAGATCTTCAAGGAGCCCGATTGTTGCAGCCTCTCTTACGTAGGAGTCTCCCTGCAGATGCCATTGCTCAACAACATCGAAGATCGCCGGAAACGATGCGGTCTCGTTGCGCGCCAACATGCCTATGAGATGGCGAGCAAGTTCAGCGAGGGCCAAGTACTGAGGGAGACCTTCTGGCTCGTCTTTCCACTCTTCGACGAAGGCGTTCCATGCTGGCTGAAACGACGGGCATGCAGCCAACATGGGTTTCATCATATCGTTCCTGGTGATCAACGTTACCTCTTCAGAACTGCTCAGACCGCCCGGATATGATTTTATGCAACAGCAACTCACTACACAGCAGCTTTTCGCGTTACCACGGCTGTCGCTGGCCAGCCTCCATGTAGAAAGCGTTCTACTGCCGGGAAGAAAAGATTGGGCTGCTCGACCTGCGGGAAATGACCCGAGTCCGGGATCAAGAGCAGGCGTGAGGTAGGCATTGCCTCGGCCCACGCTCGCACACTGTCCAGAGTAGGAGTGCTCTGCTCGCCTTCGACAATCAGCGTGGGTATCCGTATCTGCCGGAGCTTCGGCAGGAGGTCGTACTCCCCGAGCGAGGCGAACGTCGCATCGTTCACGACCATGTAGTTACGCACTCCCTCTTGCGGCGCGTCGCACGAACTCCCGCGCCTGCGGCTCGCGGCTGTCTGGTCGAAGAAAAGAGCGGCCCTGTAAACTCCGAAAAACTCTCGGCACAAGGCGAGGGGGTCGGAAGTTGTCGGCAGCGCACTCCGGAACTCGCCCAAACGTTTGGAGAAGTCTATGCGCTCATCTGTTTTTTCGAGGCGCCGGTTGACGAGCGCTCTCGAGGGTGGCATAGGGCCGAGCAGAAGCAGACGCCCCACTCGGTTCGGATACTCCATCGTATAAAGAGCGGCTAAACCTGCGCCCCAAGATTCGCCGACGAGCACCATGCGCTCCAGACCAAACTGTTTCCTGGCGGCTTCCAAATCGCTGACATGATCCGTGTATCTGAGCCTGTTCGGGTCTTTGATAATTTCGGAGCGACCGCCACCGCGTTGGTCATACATCAAGACGCTGTGTTTCCTGGCAAGCGGTTCAAGATCGAGCCAGACAGCGTTCATGTTCGAGCCCGGCCCGCCGTGGAGAAGCACGATCGGATTCTTCCCGCTTCCGACCTTGCGATAGAACAGGCGAACGCCATCAGCCCCCGAGAAGTAGCCCTCAGTGGTAACAGGGTTAGAAGCTTGTGAGTAAACAGAATGACTGGCAGCTGATGAAGCAACTGCGATGATGAAATAGATAAATATGCGAGTGCGTCTCATGGGTCCGATCAAATTGTGTTATGACCACAAATCACTCCCTTAGACTTTTGCGTAGCCTTCAACGTCATCCGGTTTTTTACTTCAACTACCAGCGGCGTTTATGCATTCCTCTCTTAAATGTCGTATTCGCCGTTATCCCAAGGCTCAAAGAACGCCATGTAGTTCCCGGAAGAAGCTCGACGGCAAACACATCGTCCTCATCTTCCGGTTCCCTAACAATTAAGCCGAACTCAAGACCGAAGCGTGATACCGAGAATGGTTTTACCTCGATTCTATCGAAGCAAGTGACCAAGCTCTGAGAGGCGAAGCTCTAAGAGCTTCCGCCGAGCCTCCTCATCCATCGATGAACGCGGGCCAAACCCATCGATCTTTGCCTCCAGAAGATTTCCGGCTGGATCGAATAGGCACAACGCGACGAATTCCGCGCCTGGACCCTGGGGTCCTGAAGATTTCGAACGGAGTCGTGAGAAAGAACTGGCGGCCATCCGCCACTCGGCCGACATGCTTGGCTTCATAATCGTCGTGATCGATCGGGATGAGTTGGGGCCGCTCACTCATGAAGTTGTATCTGCATAACGCCGGGGACAACCGGCGACCACTGTGTGCCGATCTCCTATCGCCCTTGCCCTCGGACGCAAACGAAAGCTGTCGAACGTTCGCGCTCAGCTTTGCCGACTCACCATAAAGTTAATCCAGATCGGGGCGAAGGGTGACGTGCAACCCTTCGAAACGGGATAGTCGCGATAGATTCCCAACTTCTCGCCAATGGCGATGGCCCGCTTGCGGAATTTGGGGACGTGGATTCCGATTTCCGCAAGGGTGCTGTTCATTGTCCACTGCACAACTGGATCGGCCGTTCCCATTTCGGACTCGATGCGATTCAGCAGCGCTGTGTGGTCGAGCCCTTCCGGGCTCTTCACGACGCGCTCGGCGGTGAGGCTCCAACCGGCGCGTGCAGCCCAGCGGTCGGCAGTGGCCATCCATTCCTGGCGAAGAGCCTCCTTGTCGGGGTGCTGCTTGACGACATAGGCGATGAGCCACTCCGCCACATGCGCAAAGGCGACGGACCGCACCAGTCGATCCACCTCTTTGGCTGACAGGTTCTTTGGTTTGATCAGGAGTGTTGCCAGGAGCTGGGCATCGGCGTTTCCAGTCTCCCAAAGAGACATGGCCAATTTATCGTCGGTCTTGATCTTCTTCGCCAGCACACGGATGTCACCGTGTTTGACGCCGAACTGATTGTCGCCGGCACCGTACTTGGTATTGTGCGCCCGCACTTTCTCGTTGCCGAGCGCTTTGAGCTGTTTGAGAGTTTCATTGAGCGTCATGGTCGTGATTCTAATAGGGTACGCCGCCGCCTGTTGATTAATCTCAACGCAAAAACGGCTGCCAAAGTTGGCAGCCGTTCCTGGTTCATAGAAATGGTCGGGACGACTGGATTCGAACCAGCGACCTCACGCACCCCAAGCGTGAGGAATGCGTAAACGTAACTGATTGATTTTGCTTCGAGATGCAGCCACGAGCAAAATCAAGGGGTTTTACATTTATTACCATCCGCTTCCGTTCACTTACAGTGGTCTTATGATCTGAAGAATCTTTCGCAACGTGCTCATCTACTCCGACGAAAGAAGCCGTGCTAATACTTCAAACTTGTTCGGCCTCCCTCTAAAGTGCCTCGTATGATTCGTCCTGAGTCTCTCCCCGAATGTCTCGACAGTCATCGCAAAGACGAATCGTTGCATCGGTGTTAGATCCGAACCTGACTCCTACGACTTTATAGTCTGCCGTTGGATAATCTCCGCACAGGGAGCAGGCCTCTGGCTTACCCGCGAGTTCAATAATCTGCTTAGTCATTGCGGCCTGCATTGGATTGATGGATTCAAGTGCTTTGAACCATTCAGGTGTATGTGGAGTAAGGTAAGTCATTGATTCCTCCTTACGGTTCTAACGCTGCGCTTTGGTTCGTTCTGGCCGGAGCGCGGCGAAACGTTCTACTCTTTCGCTTGGATTACGCTGTCGGACTTCTCACCTTCACGTCTCTTCCGCTTCTTGTCAGTGTCAGCTTCGTCCGTGTCCGTTGCTTTTTTCGGTGCTTCGCCACCATCAAATGTCGCGGTCAAAGGGTTCTTTTTTATGTCGGTAATGCGATTGTGCCAACGAATCCAGCCTTCGCCCGAGATTCGTTCTTGTCCTGTCGAACGCAAGCGGTCGAGTTCAGATAAAGAAGCGTTCACAACTTTCAAGAAACTCTCGGCATCTGGTCCACCGATTGGTGACACCTCTCGATCGAGGCGTCTGAAAAGCTTCTGAACCGCTGTAATTGCCACGTTGTCTTTGTTAAGCCTGTCGAAGTCACTAATGATACGTTTCACTCTCTGTGTAGCAGAGATTCTTGCTGTAGCGGCGCGGCTCTTCTCAAGTGCCTCTCGAATGAAATCACACACAGCTACAACATTCTGTCGAAGTCGCGTTATTTCTTCGTTCTTCTCATCGGAACGATGGCGGGCGAATACTTTAGCAATTACTTCTTGGAGTACCCCCATCTTATCGTAATCCGTCTTGAAGGTGGGCCTGTATTTCGCGAACAGCGTCTTTGTTGAATCGACTAAGCCATCTTTACCGTACTCTTCCCTCTGAAGATCTGCGGTAATGTCGGCTGCGTTTGTGGCCCATGTATCAGGCAGCCAGCGCTCAATGTATGCTTTAACCGCATCGGCGTAGATTGTTCGTGGTATAAGGTCTTCAGATGTAATTCCATCAGCGCCCGCAATTTGACCAACTTGCAGGACAAACTGGCGATCAATCAACTTCGGACGTTTCCCCTCCTGAGTCGTAATCTTTTTGATCGCTATGTCTGCGGCTTCGTCAGAATCCAAGACTATTGCTGTAGGCGGAATCGGCTCGTCAGCCCATCGCGATTGGTCCAACACATTCTCAATATTGCTGACGCCATCTGCGGAGACAAAGATAACGGCATTAAGATCCAAGAACTCACCTACATTAGTCGGCGTAGTGAATACGCGAATCAACTCTGTAAGCAAATACTGGTCTGTCGGTCCTTCTACTAACACATTGTCTTCACCCAGAAAGAGACTAGGGGCGCTGTCTATGCCGAGGGCTGTGCGGACTGGCTCATACCGTCGTGCGCGAGCCTGTTCAATGTATTGAGTTCCTTCTTCGCCGTCCTCTTTCTTGACCACTCTAATTCGACGCGGAAAGTTCCGGTTTATCAAGTAAGGGGAGTGAGTCGTGTAGATCAGTTGGCACGTTTGGTTTGACGACTCAGGGCTCACTAAGGACTCGAACACTGACAATAGATTTCTTTGACCGAGGATGGACAGGGCAGAGTCAGGTTCATCCATCAAAATGATGGAATTTCGGTTCCTGCTCGACAATTCCATCGCCTTGGCTTGTATGTAGTAACTTAGGAAGAACTTGAGGCCGGAGCTCCTTTCTCTGAAGGTGTAAATCGACTCCGTTTTGTCTCGTATCTCAAAATAAACAACTCCGTCTTTGTAATTCACAGAGAGCTTAAACTGTTCATCCTGTCGCCAGAAGTGCGACAAATTCAGTTTGTTTTGAATCTCTTCGTTCCATTTAGCGATTTGCCCCTCAATATATCCCCGGTCGTCAGTTGTCAACTCGTATATGTACCTAACAGTTTCACGATTTATTTCCAGTATTTCTTTGAATAACTGCATTTCAAGACTTATCTCAGTAACCGGATTACCTGCAAAGCCCGCGAAGCTTCGCTTGAGAGTCTCAAATTCCTGCACAAAAGTTGCCGGAACAGGTTGTAGCAGAACGGGTGCAGACAGAGATTGCAATTGCTGCACAGCGTCTTCAACTAGACGACGATTTGTGAGACCAACCCCTTCGAACTTTTTGTCACCATATGCCGCAAGGAGTCTCGTAAGTGGCATCTCGCTGCTAAGTTGTGCTTTGGAATCGATAAACTGAACCGACGGAAGTAGTTTGCGGACTGCCTCAAGTTGCTTCTCATCAAGCAAGTATTGAGCCTCTTTGGGCTCGATGAAGACACGCGCAGGTTTTGACTTATCCGAGTCCGGAGCCAGCAGCAGAGTAAACGAGGTCGTTTGAGAGTGAGTCGGAACCTCCACGTCTCCCATTGCTTTGCCCAGGCTGGCAAGTTCGCTCGCGTCTGAGATTATGAACTCAAGGCCGATATTGGGCCATGCCTCAACGTTGCGCGTCCGAACGTCGGCATAGTGACAAAGATCCGTTAATTTGAAGTCATCATTGGTTTCAATGCCCGTTCCGCGAATCACCTTGCTTATTGCGTTTAGCAAATGCGATTTGCCACTTTCATTGGCTCCCACGATAGAGGTGATGTCACCCTCGATCGGGATTTCGATAAAAGGAAATTCTTCATTCCGTGCGAATGGAGGCGAAATCTTGTTCCACGGTCTATATGGTTTCGTCTCGCCCTTCTCTGTTGCGCCACGGTAGTTGAGGTGAAAGGATTTGTACCAGCGAAGGAGGACTCGCTTAAGTTTCATCTGATCGGCATCCCTCCTAAATAGTGTGAGACAAAGCTTTTCAAGTGTATTCGGCCGAGGCGGTCATGTCGAGTTCGGGATTGTGAGGATCGTTCTCACGTTAATCCATACGGGTAAGGACTATCACGAGACCGATAGGATCTGGATTCCACTAAACCTAGCCGCATGAGCCACGAAAACCAAGCAGCGGCGTGTCGTCAAATCATTTCTTCGTGAAATTCCAATTGTAATAAGCCAGACCAGCAACACCTACACCCGATATGTATTTACCACTATTTGAAAAGAATCCTTGATTGCTTCCCAATGTCCAATCCCGATTTCTGCCCAACGAAATCACAGTGGTTTCTATGAAGGAAATTTGTCGCGTGGCTGGGTCTATCGCGCCGTTAACTGCAATGCGTCCGCCTTTAGGTATTAGAGCTCCATAGAATGCATTACCTTCGACTCTCTCAATTTCTAATGTGCAGGCATATTGAGTTTGGTCAAATAATCCTTCCCAAGTTCCAATCAAATCCGAAGAACGAAGTTCCCTCCATTCGTCCGAATACGTGAAAGTCTTTTTGGCTTCAAACTTTAAGTTGCCACCATCTGTTTCAACCACGCCCCACATCCGATCATTTTCAATCGTGCCACTCTGACTTTGCTCGGAGAATTCAAGCCGAATTGAATTACCATTAAGTTTATAAGTTCCCGCGAGACCAGAAACGCCTGCAATTCCGGTGGTCATATCTAATTGGTTTGTCAAAGGGTTGAACCATAGTCCGGGTGCCCGGTTCATAAGAGTTGTGCGCCCAACCTTTCCATTTTTAGAAAACTGAAAGATATAGACAACCGATAACCCTTGCGTGCCAGGTTGCAAAATTGGCTCTGTTTGCCACACAGTTCCTACTAAATTGGCCAAGGAGTTTTTAGTCTGCCCAATCGAAACGGAACTGTTCGTGCAGATTGTCACCACCAATAGGGCAATCAATAATAAAGTTCTTTTCATTATTCAGATTCTTCTTCTTCTTCGATTTAGCTGATACTTGGGTTCAGCGAAGCCGTCAAATGATTTGTATCTGGTTTCCTCAAGATTCTCCCACCACTTATGATGGGGATAAAGCACTAAACGGTCCCATTCACTGGTTTCTCATCAGGATCGAACGGAGCGAAAGATGTTATCTGGTTTCCGCATATCATCCAACTTCTCCTTGTTCGCAAGATGTCGGATCGGCAAAGGAAAACCCAGCAAGTCGCCCCCTAAACGAGCGGCTGTGGAAGCCGTGCGTGTATTGCGCGAGAGTGTTTACCACAAAGCTAAAACGGCTGCCAAAGGTGGCAGCCGTTAGTGGTTTATAGAAATGGTCGGGACGGCGAGATTCGAACTCGCGACCTCACGCACCCCAAGCGTGCGCGCTACCAGGCTGCGCCACGTCCCGTGTCCCTGACTTAGTATCCTGACAAAGAACAAAAGTCAAACTTGAACTTTGCTTACTTCGTGCGGCCCTTCGTTTCCTGTTCGAGCAGGGCCAGCAATTCGCGCAGTTCTGACGCAAGCACTTTCAATTGCTGCTTATCTTCCGCGGTCCGCTGAGCAACGTTGCGCATGTAAGCAGGCGTCTCCTTGAAAACCTCAGTGCCGGCGTGCGCAGTCGAACCATTTTCGCTTTGGCCCTCTTCTTCACCACCGACGACTTTCAACTTCCCACCACGAAGCTCATTCGTCAGTCGCTTCTTCGCACCGGCAATCGTGTACTGGTCTTCATAGAGCAGCTCTTTGATCCGGAGTGCCATTTCAACGTCGCGTTTACGATACACACGCTGCCCCGCGCGGTTCTTCTGCGGCGCCAGCATCGGGAACTCCGATTCCCAGTAACGCAAGACGTGCGCTTGCACGCCCGCAAGCTCGCAAACTTCACCGATCTTGAAGAACAATTTCTCGGGTATGGCTACAGCAGTACGACTCATTCGGCTCACGGCTCGATCAAATTTTTAGTGCTTACGATCTTTATCGGGCGTTGCGCTTTATCGGGCGTTGCGAAATTGGGAAAGTTCTCTTGGCGAGTTCGCCAACCTTGGTGCGACGCCAACATGTTACCCGTGCGAGTTTAGCGTGTCAACACTTACACTTAGCGCTCCTGACTTAAAACTTTTTCTTAAAAGTATCGCCTGAGGTAGACTCACCCGAAATCGCCAAGCTATAATCCGCCGTTCCCCACAACGGCGGAAGGAAACGATTCCAAACAGTGACAACCTCGCCAAGGGTTTTGAGCCTGGCTTCGCGATTCGACGACGTCGGCTTTTCCGATATCGTGAAACTGCGCAACCGAGTCATGGAACTGCGCGCTCAAGGCGCCAGCGTGTACCAGTTTGAAGGCGGTGAGCCTTTCATCGAAACGCCGGAATCGATCAAGCAAGCAGCCAAACGCGCGCTCGATAAGAATCAAACTCGTTACGCACCTTCATCCGGCATCCATGAACTTCGCGAAGCGATAGCCGAAAAACTGCGCACGAGAAATCGGATTCCTGCGCAGTCAGGCGACGTCATCGTAGTGAACGGCGGCATGCAGGGACTGTTCGGCGCCTTTCAGTCGATCGTGAATCCCGGCGATGAGGTGCTTCTCTTTTCGCCTTACTGGACGCCGATAAAAGATCTTGTCGCGCATTGCCAGGGTCGCAGTGTGATGGTACCCACGCGCGAAGCTCGCGAGTCGGGATTTCAACAAACGCTGGCGCACTATTCGACTGCTCGAACGAAAGCGATCTACTACAACACGCCTCAAAATCCGAGTGGCGTCGTCTTCACACCGGAAGAAGCAAGAGCAGTCGCCGAGTTTGCGCAGGATCGCGATCTCGTCGTTGTCGCCGACGAAGCGTATGAAGATCTGGTCTACGATGGTGAACACTTCTCGATCGCTTCGATCGATGGAATGTTCGAACGCACGATCACTTGCTTCACGTTCTCTAAGTCGTACGCGATGACTGGATGGCGACTCGGTTATGCCGTTGCATCTGAGCCATGGATGACTGGTCTGCGCAAAGCAACTCTCTATTCATCGAACGGTGTTTCGACGCCAACGCAGTGGGCCGGACTCGCGGCGATGAGTATCGACACGGCAACTCTCGAAGCGATCAAAGAACAATATCGTGTGCGACGTGATCTGCTCCTCGGAGGTTTGAACGACATCGGACTGCCGTGCAAACCTCCCGGAGGTGCGTTCTACGCGTTTCCGGACGTGAGCCGGATCAATAAAGACAGTCGTGAAGCGGCAGAAGTTTTACTGGACCGTGCAAACGTCGCGAGCGTTCCCGGAATCGTCTTTGGCGCAGAAGGCGAAGGGCATCTGCGTTTTTCTTTCTCCACTTCAATCGAAACAATAGAAGCAGGACTTGATTCGCTTCGTCGTAATCTTTAAGGATGAAAGACGAAGACGATTTCATTAATACACTTCGGCGACGCGTTAACGGAGACCCGGAGACGCGGAGACACGTTGACGCGGGGAGCTCCGCGTCACCGCGTCGCCCTGTCTCCACGTCTCTTGTAGCTGGCATCGGCGACGATGCCGCAGTGTTTCGCAGCACCCCGGGTAAAGAAACAGTCATCACCGCTGACTTGCTCGTTGAGGACATCGATTTTCGCCGCACCACCACGCCGCCTTACCTCCTGGGCCATAAAGCACTCGCAGTTTCTCTCTCAGATATTGCCGCGATGGGATCAAGACCGTTGTGGTCCATGATTTCAATTGGTGTGCCCGCGGAAGTTTGGGAAACAGACTTTGTCGAACGCCTTTACGATGGGGTGTTGGACCTGGCGAACCGCTATGGCGTGCAGTTGATTGGTGGCGATACTTCGCGGACCACCGAAAACGTCGTTATCGATTCGATCGTCTCCGGCGAATGCGCCGCGGGAATGT
The DNA here is from genome assembly GCA_963800055.1 of uncultured Acidobacteriota bacterium. Lineage (GTDB taxonomy): Bacteria > Acidobacteriota > Blastocatellia > Pyrinomonadales > Pyrinomonadaceae > PSRF01. Next base: position 49,960 of record CAWCZP010000020.1, on the reverse strand, counting down.
CGGTGATGCGAACGGGCGCTTCCCCTGGCGATCAGATTTTTGTAACGGGCTCACTCGGCGCTGCTGCCGCGGGTCTGCGACTCATCGAACGTGGTGCTCATCTGGCCGACAAAAACCTCGGCGACGAAGACTCGCAAAAACTCGATCACATCTTGCTGCGGCAGCTTCGTCCGGAACCGCGTGTCGGCTGGGGTATCGTGCTCGGCGAGGAACGCCTGGCGACTTCGATGATCGATTTGAGCGACGGTCTTTCGTCTGATCTTAATCGACTGTGTGAGGCGAGTGGCGTGGGCGCGTTGATCGACTCGTCCTTATTGCCGATCGACGAACGAGTAACAGAACTGTGCGGTCGTCGCGCGCTCGATCCGCTTCAGCTCGCACTGCACGGCGGCGAAGATTTCGAGTTGCTGTTCACAGTAAAGCCGGGCGATGCGAGTCGCCTACCACGAAGAGTAGATGGCGTTGGGATCAACCCAATCGGCCAAGTCACTGCCGCTTTCGAAGGTGTCAAAATCTCGGAAGGTTCACGCATCTGGGAACTCAAACCCGGAGGGTGGAAACACTTTTAGCCCTGTACAGTGCAGTGCTTCGAGAACAACTCCAACATATCTACTGGATCGGCGGCGGCAGCGGTGCAGGTAAATCAACCATCGCTCGTCGCATAGCTGCTCAGCACGGTTTGCGTGTTTACTCGACCGACGAAGTTATGGCGGATCACGCGCGCCGGAGCACACCCGAAGACGCCCCCTTGCTGCATCGGTTCATGGCCATGGACATGGACGAGCGTTGGGTCAATCGTTCGCCGAAGACTTTGCTCGACACATTTCACTGGTTTCATGGTGAGGGCTTCAACATGATCATCGAAGACCTCCTTAGTCTCCCACGTGAGCCCGCTGTCATCGCCGAGGGGTTCCGGCTGTTGCCACGTCTTGCGCAGCCTCTCCTGTCCGCACGCACGAGTGCTGTTTGGCTGCTTCCGACTCCCGCCTTTCGTCAGGAAGTTATTGAGAGCCGCGGTGGACCAGCGTGGGGGTTTCTCGCCAAGACATCCGATCCGGAAAGAGCGCTGCGCAACCTGCTCGAGCGCGACCGGATGTTCACGGAGGTTCTCCGCGAGGAAACGGCGCGTTTGGAACTGGCCACCATTGAGGTCGACGCCACATTGACCGAGAATGATCTCGTCAATCGAGTGGCGGAAGTGTTTGGCGTCGATGTACAACAGAACCGAGCGCGGTAGCGCCGGGTCGACGTGCCAACGAAAGCGCCATAGATTAACATCGACCCGGCGCTACCGCGCTCGGTTCTGTATCTCCATGCTTAGATTCCGAAACACACTCTCCGGCCGCGTCGAAGAATTTCGCCCGCTGAAAGACGGCGAAGCCAGCTTCTACTACTGCGGTCCAACTGTCTGGAACTACGGTCACATCGGCAACTTCCGCAGCGCCGTCGCTGCCGACATTGTTCGCCGCTATCTGAAGTTCAAAGGATTCAAAGTCACTCACGTGATGAACATCACCGATGTGGACGACCGCATCATCTCAGAGTCGCAAAAAGCCGGGCTCACCATCGACGATTACACGGCAAAGTACATCGATGCGTTCTGGGAAGACTTTGAAGCGCTCGGTTGCGAACGGCCCGAGGTCGTTCCACGCGCGACGCGTCATATTCCGGAAATGGCAACGCTGATCGACAAGTTGATCGCTTCAGACCATGCTTATCGATCAGACGACTCGATCTACTACCGCATCGCTTCGTTTCCGTCGTACGGGAAGCTGTCGAAGATCAATTTTGCTGGAAATATCGCGGGCGCCAGCGAACGAGTCGATACGGATAAGTACGAGAAGGAAGATGCGCGTGACTTCGCGCTTTGGAAAGGGCCTTCGAGTGAGACTGAACCTGCGTGGGACACTTCGATCGGTCGCGGACGTCCAGGCTGGCACATCGAGTGCTCGGCAATGTCGATGAAATATCTCGGCGAGACTTTCGACATTCACGCCGGTGGGATCGATCTCGTCTTTCCTCATCATGAGAACGAGATCGCGCAAAGCGAAGGCGGGACCGGAAAAGAGTTTGTTCGTTACTGGATTCACTTCGAACATCTGAAAGTGGACGGCGAAACGATGTCGAAGTCGAAGGGCAACTACTACACGTTTCGCGATATTGCCGAGAAAGGTTTCTCACCGGCTGCGATTCGTTATTTTCTGCTGAGTGTGCCTTACAACAAACAACTGAACTTTACGTTCGATGCGCTTGCAGGGGCGGAGCGAACTGTCGCTAGCCTGCACGACTTTCGCGCACGTTTGAGTGAAGCGAAAACTGAGCCCGGTAAGAACGAGAAGCTGTCTGAAACTGCCGCGCGCGCGTTGCAGGAGTTTGAGGCAGCGATGGACGAGGATCTCAACACGTCGATCGCGCTCGCAGTTGTTCACAATCTTTCACGCGAAGTGAACACGAAGCTGGCGCGGAAGCAGGTGCGAGCGGAAGACCAGCGCGAATTGCTCGCGGCCATCGATCGTATCGATACCGTGTTGAATGTTTTTGGTGAGCAGAAACGCGAGATGCTCGATAGTGAGATTCAATTGTTGATCGACGAACGCCAGGAAGCTCGTCACCGCCGCGACTTTGGTCGCGCAGATCAGATCCGTGACGAACTCTTCAACCGTGGCATCATTCTCGAAGACACCAAAGACGGCGTGCGCTGGAAGCGGAAGTGAAAGCGGAAGGGGAGACGCGCAGACACGGCGACGCGGGATTGAGATCGCCGCGTCGCCGCGTCACCGCGTCTTCTTACTGGCACTCCCTAATTTCGCGTCTTCAGTTTTCTGCGCGCGTAGCCACCCAATCCCACTAACGCCGTTCCCAGCAGCAGGATAGTTGACGGTTCCGGTATCTCGCCACCGTTGCCCGGCACACCGACGTCGCTGCCAAACGGTGCTGGCACGTTTTGGAACCTGACGAAGATCGCGTTGCAGATCTGTTCCTCGGTGAAGCCGGCGAATGCTGCTCCGGTGACTGTAAACGAGGCGCTCTCGCCAGGTAGTAGCCCGTCATTTACCGAGCCGCCATTGAAATTGCCGGAAGGTCCGGTGGTGAACCCGAAGTCCAGCACGACACTGTTGAATCCCGCCGGCACGTTACCCAAATTGCCATCCGAAAAATCGAAATCGGAAGACAGACTCGGTGCCTGCGAGCCGGTGAAACCATTCAGTCCCGAACTACTCGCATTTCCGGTGGGCGGCAAGTCAAAGCCGATCCCCGTGATCGTTGCAGTGGATCCGGGTGACGTGATGGCTGAAGTGTTGGTGATGGTAAAAGTAAGTGTATTAGTTTGCGAGTTGAACTCACAAACCACTGTTGCTGTCGATAATTGTCCTGAGTTAACACCGCCGATGGTGATAGTGTCCGCCCTCACGCTCGAGGTGGCGGCGGCGATCACAAACAGCGCCGCAATTGAAATGACAAAACGGGGCATGGAAATTCCTCCCTTGGTCTTCTTACCTGCGAAAGTACAACGTCAATTTTCTCATCCGCACATGTTAAGAAGTGGAGGGAGAGCTTGCGGGGCAATGCAATTCCACTATGGCGTTGTGTGCGCAGCATTTTAGGGTGATGCTCCGCGAAGATCAATGGGTCTCTGGACGTGTAACACAAACTCCACACACGCCGTACGGTCGCGTACAAAAACTGGCCTCAGGAGGCGCTCACTGTGTCGGTGGGATGTTCGAGTTGAGAGATAAGAGAACGGAGTTTTTCGAGTTGTTCGTCGGCGAGATAAGCGAATCGAAGACCAAAGCCTAACGGGGGAGTCTCGTGAGCCACTTCGCCGGTTAGCTCCAGCCATTCACCCGTTGGCGTTTGAATTCTGAAGCTTAGAATCTCACCTACCTGGGCGTCGCCCAACGTATCAACGTAACAACCGCCTTCGGAAAGATCCGTGACCCGCGCAATGTAGTTTCCGCTCTTGCCGTCCCACACAGCGTCAAGACAAACTTCTAATCTCTCTTCTCTTCTGCGCTCGCTCATTTTGCTACGTCGTAGTAAACGTTAAGCAATGAAGTTCTGAGCTTGAGGCATTGTGTCCGGGGAGGTGCCTCGCGAAATTCTGGCGATCTGGATCGTCGGTCCGCACGGTGGACGCGCCGACTCACGACGTTAATTCTAGCTCGCACAACGAACAAACGAAAGATTTTTTTCCTAAAGCTTTGTGCTTTTTTTGCCCCTTGTGTCTTATCATGACCCAAATGTCCACAACTTCTCGTCAACCCCAAACAGTCGCACCGGTAACCGACATCAGAAAACACTTCCCCGCACTTGAACGGGTCCACAACAATCATCCGGTCGCCTACTTCGATGGCCCCGGTGGAACGCAGGTGCCGAGCTACGTCGTCGATCAAATGAGCGACTACCTTTATCACCACAACGCGAACACTCACTGGGCCTATCCAACGAGCGCAGAAACAGATGCTGCGCTCGCGCATGCGCGTGAAGTTTTTGCAGAGTTTTTGAACGCGTCGCCTGCCGAGATCGCTTTCGGCGCCAATATGACGACGCTCACGCTTCACCTGTCGCGCGCGCTCGGAATGAATTATCAGCCGGGCGACGAGATCGTTGTCACCGAGCTGGATCATCACGCCAATATCGATCCCTGGCGACGGCTCGCCGTTGAACGAGGCGTCACCATTCGCACGGTGAGAATGGACACCGCGACAGGCCAGCTTGACTGGGATGACCTCGAGCGCTTTGTGGGTCCAAAAACAAAACTTCTCGCGATCGGCGCCGCGTCAAATGCTTTGGGAACAATCAACGATGTCGAGCGCGCTATTGAAATGGCACATAACGCGGGAGCCCTCGTGTTTGTGGATGCCGTTCACTATGCGCCGCACGCGTTGATCGACGTTCAGAAACTTGATTGTGACTTTCTCGGAATGTCGGCATACAAGTTTTATGGACCACACATCGGAGCGCTGTTTGCAAAGCGCACGCTGTTTGAGCAAATCGATTTTCCGAGACTGGTGCCGGCGCCTGATTACGCACCAGAGAACGCCGAGACGGGTACTCAGAATCAGGAAGGCATGGTCGGCGCTGCGGCCGCTGTCGACTTCCTGGCTTCGATTGGCGGACTGGCAAACCGTCGCGAGAACCTGCGCACTGCATTTGCCGAAATGCATTCACGAAACATGCAACTGTTCGATCGCTTATGGCGAGGCTTGAGCTCGATACCGCGTGTTTCCCTGTATGGTCCACCACCTGATTCGCCACGAACACCGACGCTCGCGTTCACGATTGAAGGTTGCGCATCGACTGACGCCGCGAGGCTTTTGGCTGACAAAGGACTGTTCCTGTCGCACGGTGATTTCTATGCGTGGACTGTCGTCAAACGGCTCGGTGTCGAAGGATTGATTAGAGCAGGATGCGCTTGCTACACAACCGAAGAGGAGATCGATCGTTTAATCGCGGGCGTTGACGAAATCAGCCAGCAGTCCGTACGCGGTGCTTTGTAAGTTCGGCCGGTGAGATACGACTGTTAATCCCGGAATCGTGTCGAGCTCGAAGTGAATTGCGAGTGAAGTACCGCGCACGCCGCCGAGTGGATCGCTCGCGGCGATCTGCTCTGGTCTGACGAAGGCTGTGACTGAGCCGTCAGCGTTTACGCTCGCGCGAGAAATCAGTTTGTAAGGCTTTCCTTCTGCGCGTGCTGCCTGGAGTGTCGTCGTGTCGAGTCCACGGATGCCTTCTCGTTTTACGGCACTCGGCAACAACGGCGTGTGAAGAATAGCTCGCGCGATCGCGCAAACTTTCATTATTGAGTCCCAGCCATCGACGTCGTGACTTGGATCAGTTTCAGCAATGCCTAATTCCTGCGCGGTCTTCACACCTTCCGCAAAACTTCTTCCAGCCTCCATCGTTTCAAGGATCACGTTTGTGGTTGAATTGAAGACACCGCTGAAGCCGCGCACTTTCACTGCCGGCAGGGTTTCGCGAAAGAGTGAGAACACGGGCGCGCTATCGAGCACCGTCGATTCAAACAGGAGTCGTTTGCCTTTCGCGAGCGCGATTTTGTTTAGGTCGTCGTACGCGTATACGATCGGTCCTTTGTTCGCGGTGATCGTGTGCGCGCCGTATTGCAAACACGTTCTCAGGTACTCGATCGCCGGCTGTCCTGTTTCGGGGTTGAGAGAAGTTGTTTCAAAAACGACGTCGGGCCGTGCGCGCGCGAGCCATTCGTTGATATCAATCTCTGAATTCGTCTCGTCGTCAGCTGCTAACAATTTCGAAACGTCAATCGCATTCTCACTCGCGCGCCATCCCATTCGACGCGTCGCCACGCCGGTGATCTCCCATTCGATTTCATAGTTGTCACGCAGCTCCGCCGATTTCGAAACGAGGAGCCGCGCCAGCGCGCGTCCAACGTTTCCAAAACCAAGAAAGGCAAGTCGATATTTTTTCATGTATGATTACCAGCGGACGAACAGAACCGAGCGCGGTAGCGCCGGGTCAACCTCCGCCAAGAACACGCTCAATTGAAGTACACCCGGCGCTACCGCGCTCGGTTCTGTAACCGCATGAAACAATACCACGATCTGCTGAGATCGATTTTGAATAATGGAACCGAGCACGGGGATCGCACTGGTGTCGGGACGATCTCGCATTTCGGTTTTCAAACCCGCTTCGATCTTCGCCAGGGCTTTCCGATCGTGACAACCAAGCGCGTTCCGTTCCGCTGGGTCGCGGAGGAATTATTCTGGTTCTTGTCCGGCGACACCAGCGAAACAAACCTCCGCGCGAAAGGTGTAGACATCTGGGCTGAATGGGCCGACGAAACACATACGGAGAAATTTGGAAGACCGGCGGGCGATCTTGGACCAGTTTATGGTTATCTCTGGCGCTCGTTTGGCGGAAATTATCCAGACAAGAACGGTGTGGATCAGATCGCGAAGTTGTTGGAACTGATTCGCGTCAATCCAGATTCGCGACGACTGATCGTTACCGGTTGGGACCCGCGGCAAGCCGACAACGTCGACCTTCCTCCGTGTCACACGCTGTTTCAATTCAAAGTCGAGAATGGCCGTGTCCTGCATTGCCAGCTTTATCAACGTTCCGCAGACGCCTTTCTCGGTGTGCCGTTCAATATCAGCTCTTATGCGTTGCTGACACATCTGATCGCGCACGTAACCGAGTTGGAAGTTGGCGAATTTGTCTACACGCTCGGCGATTATCACATTTATAAAAACCATCTCGACCAGGTCAATCAACTTCTCGCGCGCGAGCCTCTTCCGTTGCCGGAGTTGAAGATCAACGATCCGGACAACGAATTGCGTGGTCTTGAAGGCCTATTATCTGTCACTTACGAACAGTTGAATCTAATCGGCTACAAATCACACGGCAAGATCGCCGCACCTGTCGCGGTTTAAAAACATGATCATCGGCATCGCAGCAGTCGATCGGAAAAACGCAATCGGGAAAGGTGGCAAGCTCCCGTGGCACTACTCGTCAGACATGAAATTTTTTCGTGAGACGACGACGGGCCACGCGGTGGTGATGGGTCGGAAGACCTGGCTGACGATTGGCAAGCCACTAAAGAATCGACTCAACATCGTGCTCAGTCGCGACGCAAGCATCGAGCCGCAGGAGTCGCTGCTCGTGTTGAGCGACATCGACTCCGTGATCTCCTTCAACGGCTCACTCACGACGGATCTTTTTGTGATTGGCGGCGCGCAGATCTATGAAGCGTTCATGCCGCACATTCAGAAATGGATCATCACTGAAGTGCCGTTAACGGTTAGCGGTGCGGACGCGTTTATGCCGAAAGGCTACTTGGAAGGATTTAAAGTTGTGGATACGAAAAAGCTCGAGGACGGACTCGTCGTGAAGTTCTATGAGAATAAATAAATCCATCCACAGATTACACAGATTCTTCTTTTGATAATCTGTGTAATCTGTGGATGGTTCTAAAACAACTCCTCCAGCGCTTCATCCACTGACTTCACCCCAACAATACGCACTCCCAACAATCGCTCGAGCCCCGGCACATTCGACGCCGGCATCACGATCTTCTTAAACCCGAGCGCCTGCGCCTCACGCGCACGCACCGACGCCTGCATCGCGCCACGCACTTCGCCCGTCAATCCGACTTCACCAAACACCGCTGTGTGCGGATCAACCGTCATATTCTTAAAACTTGAAACAATCGCCGTCACCACACCAAGATCAGCAGCCGGTTCATCAACGTCCAGCCCACCGGCGATATTCACAAACACGTCATCACCCGTGAATTGCAAACTCGCGCGCTTCTCGAGCATCGCGATCAGTAAGGAAACGCGATTCTGATCGAGACCTTGCGTCATGCGTCGCCCGGTTCCGTATCTCGTCCCCGATACAAGCGCCTGTATCTCGACGAGCAGCGGTCGCGTGCCTTCCATGCACGCAGTGACGATCGATCCGGCGACGTTCTGCGGTCGTTCCTGCAAAAACATCTGCGACGGATTGGCGACAGGCATTAGTCCCGCACCCGTCATCTCAAAAACACCGACCTCATTCGCAGCGCCGAAACGATTCTTCACCGCACGAACGATACGATGGTTGTGATGCCGCTCGCCTTCGAAGTACAGAACCGTATCGACGATGTGCTCGAGTATTTTTGGACCAGCGATCGAGCCTTCCTTCGTGATGTGGCCGATCAGGAAAATCGGAATGCCGCGGTTTTTGGCGAGCAATAAAAACTGGTGCGCTACTTCCCTCACCTGCGAAACAGATCCGGGTGCTGAATCGATCACGCCTGAAAAAACAGTCTGGATCGAGTCGACGATGATCGCGCCGGGTTTCAACCGTTCGATTTCGTTGATGATGTTTTCGAGGTTGGTCTCGGGCAGGAGGTAGACGTTTTTAGCTTCGACTGCGAGCCGTTCGCCACGCAGTTTTATCTGGCGTTCTGACTCTTCGCCGGAAACGTAAAGCACGAGCGATCCGGCGGCGCTTAGTTTATCCGCGACTTGAAGCAGAAGCGTGCTTTTGCCGATGCCCGGATCGCCGCCGATGAGTACGAGTGTGCCGGGAACGATTCCGCCGCCGAGGACGCGATCGAATTCAGTGACGCCGGATGAGATACGGACGTCGTCCTGCGATTCGATCTCGGTGAACGCGATGGCGGTGACGTCGCGGAGTTTAAAGCCGTTGCGGCTCGTGGTCTTCCGCGACTTTTCTTCAACCAACGAATTCCACTCGCCACACTCCGGACACTTGCCCAACCACTTGCCGGACTTGTGACCGCAGCTTTGACAGACGAAGACTGTTTCTTTTTTCAATGACTTTAACCATAAATCCATCCACAGATTACACAGATTCATTTTTTAATCTGTGTAATCTGTGGATGGATTTATTTTGACTTTATAACAACTCTTTCACATTCTCAGTCGGGACGGCCCAGCACGGCACGCTCGCCACGCTCGACGATCGGTCGCTGAAGCAAATCAGGATGCTCCACCATCAACCCGATCAACTCGCTGTCGCTGAACTTGTCTTCCGACAACCCAAGCTCCTTGTAAACCGGCTCACTCTTCCGCAAAAGATCTCGCGGCTTCAGATTCATCTTGCGAATCAATTCAGTGAGCTTCTTTCGACTCAACGGAGCAACGTAATAATTCACTTTCTCAAACGGGATGCCGCTCTCACGGAGCAACTTGTCCATCTCGCGACACTTCGTTCAAGTCGGTTTTTCGTAAACGGTAATCTTGTCTGCCATAGTTCTTACGGGAATATCCCTCTCACGCTCGTCGCTTCCACGACTCTTCCAACCGCCAGTATATAAGCTCCCGTTCGCAAGTCGGTGTTGTAACGTTCCGCGGTCTCGTACACCTGATCGAATGCCGTTCGGATCGTCTGCTCGAGTGTGTCGTTGATCTTGCGTTCACTCCAGAAGAACGAATACTGATCCTGCACCCACTCATAGTAACTCACCGTCACGCCACCAGCGTTTGCGAGAATATCAGGAATCAAACATACCTTCTCATCCTCGAGCACTCGATCCGCTCCGGGCGTCGTTGGACCATTCGCCAGTTCGGCGATGATCTTCGCTTTGACTTTGCCAACATTCTGAAGCGTGATCGCGTTTTCGAGGGCCGAGGGCAGGAGAATGTCGCAATCGACTGCCATCATATCTTCGGGGTCCATCTCTTTCGCGCCACGAAGTCCGGCCAGTGATTTCGTCTCTCCTTTGTGTCTCAATGCTTCTTCGACGTCGATTCCACTCTCTAAGAAAACTCCAGCTTTCGAATCGCACGCAGCGACTACTTTCGCGCCATCCTCGGCAACGAGCCGCGCGATATTCGCTCCCGCATTTCCGAAGCCATGGACCGCGACGCGCGACCCTTTCAAACTCATCCCTTTCACACGACATGCTTCACGCAATGCATACAAACAACCGCGCGCCGTCGCCTCAGCACGTCCCTGAGATCCGCCGAGCGAGATCGGTTTTCCGGTAACGACGCCAAGTTCAGTATGGCCACGAACCATAGAGATCGTGTCCATGATCCACGCCATTGTCTGTTCGTCCGTGTAAACGTCAGGCGCCGGGATATCACGATCCGGACCAATGATCGGTGCGATCTCAAACGCATATCGTCGCGTAAGACGCTCGAGTTCGTTTTGCGAAAGACTCTTCGGATCGCAAACTACTCCGCCTTTGCCGCCGCCATAGGGAATTCCGACTGTCGCGCACTTCCAGGTCATCCACGAAGCGAGTGCTTTAACTTCGTCGAGCGTAACATTTGGGTGATAGCGAATGCCGCCCTTCGCCGGACCACGCGCGATGTTGTGTTGCACGCGATAACCTTCAAACACCTGCACATCGCCGCCATCCATCTTCACCGGGATAGAAACAATCAACTGCCGCTTGGTATGCTCCAAAACCCGCCTTATCGACGGTGCGAGCTCCAGATAATCTGCTGCCCTGTTGAACTGCTGCTTAGCGATTTCGAACGGATTGAGTTCTTCCTTGAACGCCTTTTGGGTCGCCATGCAATCGCTCCTTGCAAAAAAGGTGGGACTCTGAAGAGCGGCGTAATCCTAAAGTGTGCGGGAATATGTTTCAAGGCTGGAACCGCCGGAGGTACAGCGGTGTCTAATTGGCTGAGTAAGCTCCCGCGACCCAAAGGCACCGGCAGACAGCGGAGGAACTCGATGTTTAATAACCTGATTGAATCCAGCTCGCATGCAAAGGAATTCAAGCGGCGCGGATCATTTTTGCTGTTCACAACAGCAACTTACCTGGTGCTCTTTGTGGTCACTGGCGTAGTTAGTATTTATGCCTACGACGCGCATCTTGAAAGTCAAAATACAGAGTTAGAAATCACTTTTGTGCCGCTGCGGGAAGCCGAACCGGAACCGCAGCCAGTCAGAAACCCGGTAGCTCCAACTTTCCACGGAGGCAGGGAGGCTTCAGAATCGGTCCGAACGGTTTTGTTAGAGAGTGCCTCAAATCCGACTAAAGTTCCCGACGTCATTGGCGTTAAAGCCTTCAATGTACCGCCGGCTCGTTGGGATTCTGCGCAAGGTGATCACAACGCCGATCCTCCAACTCCTGCGGGAGGTAAGCGGGTTGGTGAAGGAACGGGAAGTGGAGCAGTCGTAGAAATGATAGAGCCTCCCCCACCACCGCCGCCTGCTCCTAAGCCGGTACCAAAGGTCGTCAATCTCTCCACTGGCGTAATAAAGGGCAACGCGATCTCTCTGCCAAAGCCGATCTATTCCACAATCGCGAAGCAGATGAGACTTCAAGGCGACGTAACTGTGCAGGTACTTATTGACGAAGGCGGGAATGTCATTTCAGCCAAGGCGGTGTCCGGTCATCCTGTGCTCTTACCGGAGACGCTGAAAGCAGCACGACAAGCACGTTTTAAACCGACAACTTTAAGCGGCCAGGCCGTCAAGGTGTCTGGGCTGATCACGTACAACTTTACTTTGAGCCAGTAGACATGGATCCCCCACCCAAGCAAGAGGTACGGGATCCAGCCCGTACCTCTCCCGCCTCAAACATCTTTAGCCACAAAAGGCACAAAAGACACAAAGAGAAGAATGAATTTTCTGATATGTGTCTTTTGTGTCCTTTGTGGCTAAGTTGTTCTGTTCTTTTTGTGGCTTAGATCGATCTGGACCAGCGGTCGATCTCGTTCATCGCGTCTTCATAAATCTGTTCCTGTGGCAAACCGAATTTCTTTGGCGCCTTGAACGAATGATCGCCGCCCTCGATCGGAAACATCTGCGCGGCAGGTCGAAGATCTTTGATGTGAGGATGAATCTCTTCCGGCGTGCCAAGCGCATCGCGCGTGCCCTGCACAAACAACATCGGCTTGCGCACATGCACCAGGTGCTCAACGCGAAGCTTTGTCGATTGCCCGGGTGGATGAAGCGGGTACCCGAGAAATACCAGGCCGGCAACATCGTCGATGAACGATTCCTTCTCTTCGACTGCAACAACCTGTGAAGCAATTCGCCCACCCATCGATTTCCCACCGACAACCAAACGATTGTTCTTCAGCTTCTTGTGCTTCAGTGCCGCGTTGATGACCGCGCGAAAACATGCCTCCAACTTCGGCTTTTGATCCGGAACGGAGCGCCCCTGTTCCATGTACACAAAATTGAAAGTCATGACGTCGAGCCCGCGCGCCGCGAGGCCTTTAGCAAACATGCGCATGAAACCGCTCTGTTGGTTCGCGCCCGCGCCATGGCCCAGCACAACTGTTAGACCAGCCCGGTTCTTTTTATCCGCAGGATAAAGAAGCGCCGTCACTTCTTCTTTTTCGTTGACCTTTACTGTCAGTTGCTCAGCTTCGTCTGCCATACGGGATCGTTAGACTTCTTTTGCGAGCATGGCGAGCGCGTCCTGCAACTCGCTCCTAAATCTATTGGCCACGCCTTTTTGAACACTCGCCGAATTGCTCCCGAAGTAGGCCAGGTTGCCGTCGGGTTTTGTTCTACCTCGTTCTGCGTAGATCGCTCGAATCAGTTGTTCGTCATACCGGGGATCGGTAGGTGCGCTTGTCACTTTCGCACACGCACGGTGCACGATTGGAGTTGCTGGACCGTGCTGTACGGCAGTAGACCAAACTACATCCTGCAAAGCGTGGCTGCGGCTGTTCACATCCACATTATCTTCGTTGAGTATTTTGGCAGCCAGCAGATCGTAATGTGTTTTCTTGATGTAAGCGTGCTGTGCTTCCTGGAAAGCATGGGTTTGAGCTGTGGCTATGCGTTTCCAACACTCAGTGAACTGAGCTGTGCCGGGAACGAGGTTCCTGAAATCCTGAAGCCATGGAAATCCTTGCTGCGAGACAAACCGCGCCGGCACTCCCATCTTCGTGGCCATTTGATAAGAGCCGTAAGACACACCGCCGCGATCGCCGGCGCCTGTGGAAACGGTGCCTGGCCCACGGCCACCCGTTTCGTATTTCGCAGACAGCGCTCCCAATTCTTCGGCTATCGCTTTTCCTAAAGCGCCTGCCGCTGTCGTAACAGCAGGCACCGCGCTGGACGGAAGCGGCCTCGTGTTGTCTGTCGAGGTTGCATCGTCTATGGGAAGATTGATGACGTCTCCCACTTTGATCTTGTTCGGATCTTTTATAAGTGGATTGGCCGCTAACAACTGCGCGAGCGTCACGCCGTTGCGCGTCGCGACCTTGGAGAGCGTATCACCGGGCTTTACAGTGTAAGTCATCTGAGGGAGTCTCCTTTGACTGCCGAACTCCGTAATTTTTTATGAAACATTTCTTTACGGCTTTGGTGCGGGGACACGATAGTATTAAAGGCTTAGATGCGGAGTCAATAATTAGATATAAACTCTCGGAACTCGCTCGCTGACGCCGCAAGTGACCTCGTACGAAAGTGTTCCCGAGATCCGCGCCAGATCCTCCGCAGGTATCTTGAGGTCGGGGTGTTGCCTGGTCCATCCAAATAACGTTACCTGGTCGTCAATTTCAACACCCGGGACATTCGTGACGTCGATCAGAGTCAGATCCATCGATACTCTTCCAACCACAGGCGCATACACGCCGCGCACGATCACGTGAGCGCGATTCGAGAGCCCGCGCATGTAACCGTCGTGGTATCCGATTGGCACAGTTGCGATGAAACTTTTGCGCGAAGCTTCAAACGTGCAGCCGTAACCGATCGTTTCTCCCGGCGGGACCCACTTCAGTAAACTTATTCGCGAGTGCAAAGACATCACGGGCAACAGCGCCGCGTCGCGTGTTGTAAGAGGAAGCACATCGCGCCACAAGCCGTACAAGACTCCACCCGGTCGCACCATGTTTCCCCACGCTTCACGATGTCCGAAGATGCCGGCAGAGTTTGCAAGGTGCAGGTGCGTCGGGCGATATCCGTGATCGCGACAGAGCACGACGGCTTCTTCGAAGCGGCCAATCTGATCGCGAGTCAAAGGTTGGCACGCAGCGTCGTCAGCGGCGGCAAGATGACTCATCAAGCCGTCGACGCGCACGTTGCGAAACGACGCGAGTGCAGCGACAAACTCGGCTAACCGATCGTGTCGAACTCCGAGCCGGCCCATTCCCGTGTCGACTTTCAAATGAACATCGACGATAACGCCCGCGTTTGAAGCTGCCTTGTGCAGCGCCTCGATCATTTCGAGCCGGTAGACGACGGGTGTTAATCGATGCTGAATGCAGAGTGCTGCCTGGCCGGGCCAGTAACCGCCGAGGCAGAGTATCGGCTGCGTAATTCCGGATTCACGCAGCTCGATTCCCTCTTCAGGAAGAGCGACGCCAAACCACTCCGCGCCTTCACTCACAAGCCTGCGGGCACACGCGACTGCTCCGTGGCCGTAGGCGTTTGCTTTGACGATGGCCATGACGCGTGCAGCCGGGCTTACACGGATCTTGATCTTGTGGAAGTTTGAGGCAAGGTTGTTGAGATCGATCTCAGCCCAAGTCGGACGCATGGTTTAGTTTAGCATCGAGCGGGGGCAAGCCACCCTTCCTGACTTGTTCTGTTCTTTTAAGCGCGCGGAAAAGTGAAAGTCAGGAAGGGTGGCTTGCCCCCGCTCAGAGGTTTTCGTTGACTCGGCTCTCTTGACCGTCTTACACTCGGCCCGCATTTCAAAGAACCTGCCTCGTTCACTCTCGACCTCGATCCTTTCAGAAAGGAGTGTTAACAACTTGAAGAAACTTCTTATTGCATCACTCATCCTGTGCCTCTTTTCGGTTAACACCTATGCGTATGGAGAGGGCGGGCACCGTCTCGTCGGCGCGATCGCCGACCGTCGCGTGGCGAGAAACCAGGCGCTCGCAAACAAGATCCGGCAACTGCTCGGTGGCATGACGTTGCAGCGAGTCTCCACTCTTCCTGACGAGATCAAAGGCTGGCAGTGCGGCGACAACCCGCCGGGCGCTAATCGTGTCACCCGCGAACTGCGCGCGTTTGTGAACGCAAACTGTAGCGCGCCTTCACACAATCAGTTTCACTTCACGAACATCCCCGTATTCGGCGACGAGGATTACGACGATGGTGAAGTCGGCCGAAATGAATTTGATATCGTACACATGATTCCGTTCTCGATCCGTGTTCTCAAAGGCGAAGAGCCGGAGACGAATAATCGCAAGATCACGAAGTCAGTCGCGGTGATCCTTATCACGCATTATTTCGGCGACATCCATCAACCGCTCCACGTCGGCGCAGAGTTTTTCGACGGCGATGGAACTCCGTTTGGTCCAACCACAGCTAACAGAGGATTTGCGAGATCAGGGTGGAAATAAACTCACGCTCGCCACATTCATGAGCGGCAGGAGAACCGATGCGGGAAAACTTCACAGCTACTGGGACACGCCAGACAGTTGATAACGCTTTCGGCGAGACGCAAGATGCGACGATCGCGCGACGCCTGGCGTGCAAGAGAGCCCGCAAATTGGCAATTAACGGGTGACAGTAGAAACCTGGGCGGAACAACTGGCCAACGACATCATGCCCCTGGCTCGTGAAGCACGTCAGCGTCTCGAGTACAAGCGTATCCGTATCGAGCAGGGAAACCGTGACATCGTCAGCGGCCGTGCGGAAGAAAAGAGAAAACTACCGGGCGGAACTTTCTACGCAATCTGGGCAGGCGACGTGGTGAAGAAAGAGATCCATAAAGGTGGTTGGCGCCTGGCGGCACTGCTGGAAGAAGTGCTCCAATAAAAACTGTTGCCACCCAAAAGCATAAAAGAACACAATACAATAGGGGGGAGTTATGAAGATTTTTATTGCGTTAGTTCTCGCTATTCTTTGTGCTTTTCCAAGCGGCGTCAGTCGCGGCAACCCTCAAACCAGAGACACGTGGCGCAGCGTTCGTACCAACAACCTCTTCGTAATCGGTAACGCCGACGCTGAAAAATTGCGACAGGTCGCTACGTGGCTTGAATTCTTTCACGGTGCGTTCGGACGATTAGTATCACGCACCGTCATCGATTCCTCTGTCCCGACAACCGTAATTCTCTTTCGTGACGACGCTTCGTTCCAACCGTTCAAACCGCTCTACCAGGGCCGGACGGCGAACGTCGCCGGATACTTTCAACCCGGCGACGACGTTAACTACATCGCGATCTCGCTGGATCCAGGCGATGGAAACCCTTTCAGCACCGCGTTTCACGAGTACGTTCACGCCCACGTTAACGAAAACATACCCAACGCGCCTTTGTGGTTGAACGAGGGCCTCGCTGAGTTTTACGGTTCGTTACAGTTCTCGAGTGGTGAAGCAATTTTAGGAACACCGCTCATGTACTACATACGTTATCTTCGCCAGCAGGAACTGTTGCCCCTCACAACTCTGTTTTCGATCAACACCAGCTCGGAACACTACAACGAGTCAGAAAAAACCGGTGTCTTCTATGGACAATCGTGGGCGCTGGTCCATTACCTGATGCTCGGAGGTCGGGGCCGGCAAGATCAGTTCAAACGCTTTCTGAGCCTGGTAAGTCGCGGCGATTCGTCCGCAAAGGCGATTGAAGACGCGTACGGCGTGACTCTACCGGTCCTCGAGCAGGAACTGCGCGCTTACATTCGCCGCGGAGAGTTTCCGACTCAACGCGTTGCGAGTATAGACAATCCGCAGGCGTATGCGGCGTACACTGCAATGCAGCGCACGTCGCTTTCCGAAGGCGAAGCGAATTACTACCTCGGCGATCTGTTGCTGCATGGTGGCCGTTCAAGCGACGCCGAGCGTTACTTCAAACACGCCGTCGCACTGGATCCAAACTTTGCGCCGGCGCAAGCAGCTTTGGGCCAGCTCTACGTACAACAGCGACGTTATGCGGAGGCGAAGAAGCATCTGGAGAAAGCCGTCTCCTCACCGCAAAACTATCTCACTCATTATTACTACGCTTATGTTTTGAGCCGTGAGGGAGTTTCTCCGACAGGACGCATAAAGGAATACTCACCTGCGACTGCGGCCTTGATGCGCGAGCACCTCTTGCGCGCGATCAAGCTCGCCCCAAACTACGCTCCTGCTTATTACTACCTCGGGCTTCTTGATCTCGTAACTGGCGAACGCCTGGACGAGGCGGTCGAGATGGCCCAACGTGCCAAACAACTGGAGCCCTCACAGACCGCCAGTTCCCTGCTGCTCGCGCAAATTTACCTTCGCCGTTCAGATCACGCTGCGGCGCGACGCATCCTCGAGCAACTCACACGCGACTCTAATAAATCCGTGCGAGACGAAGCGCAGGATCTGCTCGCGTCGATGGACGACAGTTCCGGATCAAATAGCACCAGATCGGGACCAACGGTCAGTAGTGCGATGATCTCCGAGCCAGTTCAACCTTCAACCGGTCGTGTGTTGGGCGGCGAGTCAGTTGGAGTCGCAATCAATGACGGGCATACGATCGAAAGATCCGGTTCGTTACCTACGGTGGATGAAGTTTTGAGCAAGTATGCTGAAGCCATGGGTGGCGCTTCGGCCATGAAGGCTGTAACCACACGCGTCATAAAAGGAACATTGGACGTTCCGGGAGTGAGTAGAGGTGGGACGTATGAACAGTACGCTCAAGCGCCCGACAAGATAATTACGGTGATGCAGGCGCATCCGGTGGGAACCTTGAAATTAGCCTACGATGGCCGCAAAGGCTGGGTCTCAACATCGAAGGGTGTGCGCGCGCTAAAGGGTTCGGAGTTGGACGCCGTCATGCGCGAATCAGATTTCTATGGACCGCTTAACCTGAAGACCAGTTATAGGAAAGTGATCCTCGCCGGCACGAGCAAGATCGGTTATCGGGAGGTTTATGTGCTCGAGCTGCATTCCACGGCGGGACCTGCGGATAGACTTTATTTGGACCCGAAAACTTACCTGCCGGTGCGCATGAATTCAGTTGAGATAGTTGGATCTTTTTCAGGGGCGGTTGAGATCTACTTCGACGATTGGCAAGAGGTCGATGGAATCAAATATCCGTTCAGTATCAGTCAACGGTTGCCGAAACTAACGTTCAGCTACACCGTCAAAGAGATAAAGCACAACGTTCCGATCGAGGCCAAAGTTTTCGAGCCCAGCCCCTAATAAAGAAACGCGGTGATTCGTGAATGATTCTCGTCGCGTTTTGTAGGGGTGGCCCTCCGTGGCCACCCGTCGGTCGACTATTCTCGATAAAGTGTGTCGAAGCGCATGCTTGACGGCGTGAAGCGCAGGTCGACAGTGCCGGTTGGACCATTGCGCTGCTTGGCAATGATCAGTTCTGCGATGTTCTTTTGATCTTCGGGCATCGTCTCGCGTTCGTCCGGCGTTTTGTATACTTCCTCGCGATAGATAAACGCCACGACGTCCGCATCCTGTTCCAGCGCGCCTGACTCGCGCAGATCTGACAGTTGCGGGCGGTGATTGGTACTCGCACGCGACTCAGGCGCGCGCGAGAGTTGCGACAAAGCGACGAGCGGTACATTCAACTCTTTCGCGAGTCCCTTCAACTCTCGCGAGATTTGCGAAACTTCCTGTTGTCGCGACTCAACACGTTTCGAAGAACCCGTCATCAACTGCAAATAGTCCACGATAATCAAATCCAACTTCTTCTGCTCTGCCGCAAGGCGACGCGCTTTCGCACGCATTTCCAGAACACTCAATCCCGGAGTGTCGTCAAGAAAGATCTTCGTGTCGGCAAGAATGCCGAGAGACTTCGCGATCTGCGCCCACTCGAGTCGTGAAAGAAAGCCGTTGCGAAAACGCTGCGCGTCGATATTGCCCTGCGAACAAAGCATGCGCATTACCAGCGACTCTTTCGACATTTCAAGCGAGAACATTCCAACCACCGCGCCCGCCTGAATCGCAGCGTTCTCGGCGAGCATCAACGCGAAACTGGTTTTTCCCATCGATGGTCGCGCGGCGAGAATGATCAGATCCGCGTTCTGTAGACCGGATGTCATCTTGTCGAGATCTGCGAATCCAGTCGTCAGACCAGTCAACACCGCTGCTCGACCTTCCATCTCCTGGACTTTTTCGAGCAGTTGCTCCGCGATTGGTTTCACGTGCATGAAGCCCTGGCGAATGCGTTCGTCGGCAAGCTGGAAGATCGCCTGTTCGGCGTGATCGAGAATGATCTCGGGTTCGTCTTCTTCGGCGAGCGCTTCCTGGACGATCTTGTTCGAAGCTTTGACGAGTTGCCGGAGCATCGACTTACCACGAACAACTTTTGCGTAGTGAAGAATGTTCGTCGAGTGAGGCAAGCCGTAGGTGAGATTGGTGATGAAACTGACGCCACCGACAGCTTCGAGCGCGTTCTCTTTCTTGAGCTCTTCACCGATCAGGATTGGATTGATCTCCGCGCCCCGCTCGAACAGCGCGATCATGGCGATAAAGATCCGGCGGTGCGAAGGAACGTAAAAATCCTCCGGACGGAGCTGTTCGATTGCCTGGCTGATTAAACCGTTATCGAGCAGGACTGCGCCGAGAATTGCGCGCTCGGCTTCGGAACTGTTGGGTAATGCTCGTTCAAAAGGCTGTTCGCGGATGATTTCAGGAGTGGCCATGAATGGATTATGGAATGTGGATTTTCGTCTTGCTACTGGTTTCTCTGTGCCTCTGTGCCTCTGTGGTGAAAACTAACCACAGAGACACAGAGACACAGAGAAAGGCGCCGCAAGTTACAAGAACCTGCGGCGCCAGACTATACATCAGGCTCGCTGTTTTATCGTATTTTTACTCAGCAGCAGTTTCTTCTTCACTCTCTGCCGACTTCTTCGCGAGCTCAGCTTCCTGCTCCGGCGTCATGTGACCCACGATGACCTCACCTTCGGGCGCCACTCTGACCTTCAGGTCAATCGTGACTTCGCGGTGCAGCCTGACTGGGACTGTGTATTCACCCAAACGCTTCAACGGTTCGCGCAGGTGAATGCGATGCCGGTCGATTTCGTAACCGCGCTCTTTCAATGCTTCGGCAAGGTCCATCGACGTGACAGAGCCGTACAAGTGCCCCTGCTCTCCGGCTTTTCTCTTGAACTCGAGGTCCAGCGCGCCCATTTGCTGCGATTGCGCTTCAGCAGTCGCACGCTCTTTCGCTTCCTTCTTCAACAACGCGGCCCGCTCGGATTCAATGCCTTTGACGTTCCCAGCGGACGCTTCAACGGCGAGATTGCGCGGCAGCAAATAGTTGCGAGCATAACCAGCTCTGACCCTGACGATCTCGCCGCGCGCGCCAAGGTCGTCTACGTCTTCACGCAAAAGTACTTTCGTGTGTGCCATATTCGTTCTCCTAATCTCTTAGTCGGTGGTGTACGGAAGCAGCGCGATGTTGCGGGCGCGCTTGATTGCTTCGGCCAGCATGCGCTGATGCGTCGCACAATTACCGGAGATTCGTCGCGGCAGGATCTTGCCTCTCTCAGGCAGGTAGTTCTGCAACAGCCTAACGTCCTTGAAGTCGATCAGGTCGACTTTGTCGATACAAAACCTGCAAACGCGACGGCGGTGCATACGCCGTCCACCGCCACGGCCGCCGCCCATTGGGCGACGATCCTGATCGTCGTCACTGTCGTAGCCACCACCGCGCGGGCGGTCTTCATAATTCATTGCCATAATTATCCTCTTAACGTTTGGAACTATTCGCTAGCCGCTTCAGCAAAATCCATCGTCTGGCGCCGCGAATGTGAACCGTGCGCGGGACGTTTCGCAGCCTTACGAGCGCGGCGTTCTTTTAACTTCTCCGCGCGCCGTCGATCTTCATCGACGCGAACCGTGATGTAACGCAGCACACGATCGTTGACGCGCATGCGACGCTCGAGTTCGGCAATCTCACGGCCAGAGCCTTCGATTTCCAGAAGCACAAACGTGCCGTCTTTGTGGTGCAGAATCTCATACGCGAGCTGGCGCTTGCCCATAGTCTCGGCCTTCGTCACCACTCCACCCTGATCGGTGATGATCTGCGTGAAGTTCTCAGTGAGTTTCGACACTTCATCGTCGGCCGTCGGGTCTACAATGAAGACCACTTCGTACTGTCTCTTGTTATCCAAATCAAACCTCCCGTTATCATTGCCGATTTCCAATTGCCGATTGCCAATTTCTCCCAAACCGCAATTGGCAATTGGCAATCGGCAATTGGCAATCAGTTAAACTGTGCCATTGCTTTCAATGCGCCATCCCTAATTATTGTTCGTATCGCCTCTGCGCTCTGGTCGATCGTTTCAAGCACGATGGGCCGTTCACTTTTTGAAAACGCGTCGAGCACAAAACGCTTCGCATCGGAGATCGGATGTTCAGGTTCAATTCCGATCCGCAAACGCACGAATTCGCTTGTACCGAGTGCGGCGATGATCGACTTCAACCCGTTGTGCCCGCCAGCTGACCCTCGTTCACGAATGCGAATCTTCCCGAGGGGCAAAGCGAGATCGTCTGAAATCACGATCAACTGATCGACCGGCGACTCGCTCTTCGACCTTTGCCAGCAGGCAGGAAACCGCGTGACCGCTCAAATTCATGAACGTTTGTGGCTTCGCGAGTTTCGTTTTCACGCCTTCGATCTCGCCACGTCCGACGAACGAACTGCACTCGCGTCGACTCACCGCGATTCCTGCATCGCTTGCCAACTTGTCAATCAACATGAACCCGAGATTATGACGCGACCACGCGTACTCTTCTCCGGGATTTCCAAGACCAACGATCAGCATTTCCGATTGCCAATTGCAAGATTGCGCAATTTGTTGATCACAATTGGCAATTGGAATCTTGTGCATTCTGCAATGTCCTACTCTCCTTCTCCCTCGCCTTCCTCTTCCTTCTTGCCCTTGCCAATCACTTCAGGCTCAGCAGGCTCTTCACCTTCAATCGCCGGCGCCGGAGCAACCTCTTCCTTCACGATACCGACTGTCGCAATAACTTGTTCAGGATCAGTCAAAATCTCGACAGCCTCACCCACCGGAATATCCGAGACGTGCAAAGTGTCGTGAACATCGAGATTCGAAACATCGACTTCAAACGTATCGGGAATTTCACGTGGTTCACAGCGGATCTCGATCTCGCGAATGATCTGTTCGAGTACGCCCTGCTTCTCTTTCACACCGATTGGTTCGCCAACCAGGTGTAGCGGAACCGTCACCTCGATCTTCTGACCTTTAACGAGTCTCGTGAGATCGGCGTGAATCAGCCGGCCTTTGACCGGATCGATCTGCCGGTCGTGAAACATGACTTCACTCGCACCAACACCCTCGACTTCGATCGTGAAGATCGTGTTTCGTCCTGCTTCAGAGCGAAGGATCGCAGCCAGATCACTGAGTTGAGCGACGGCGGCAACTGTTTCCGCGCCTCCTCCATACACTGTGATGGGGACCATTCCAGCTCGCCTCGTCCGCCGTGCATCATTCTTGCCGCGGCCCACGCGCGGTTTCGCGATCACCTTGAATTCTTTTTTCTCCGCCATGATTTCTCCTTACAAACGTTCAGCGACCCCGATTGTCGATTTCCAATTTCCAATTGCCAATTGTTCGGACCACATTCCAATGCAGTCTTTCAATCGGCAATCGGCAATTGCCAATCGGCAATTCCTCCGGTCGCTGATGGTCTTCGTTTAAGCCATCAGTGTTTGCCCTTCGCTATACGAAGAGCGAAGAGACCGAAGTCTCTTCGTGGATCGACTTGATCGCTTTCGCCAGAAGCGGCGCGATACTTAGTACTTTTACTTTATCAAGTGCTGACGCGTCGTCGCGCAGCGGAACCGTATTGGTAACAATTACCTTTTCAATATCAGATTCCTGGAGCAGTTCACATGCTTTACCCGAAAGTACAGGATGCGTGAAGGCTGCGTGTATTCGTTCGGCGCCTGCTTCCTTCAACGCCTTCGCAACCTTTGTCAACGAACCACCGGTATCGCACATGTCGTCGACAATCAAACAACTGCGGCCACGCACATCACCGACGACGTTCATCACCTCGGCCACGTTCGCCTTCTCACGACGTTTGTCGCAGAGCGCGAGTTCTGCGTCAAGCCGTTTGGCGTAAGCGCGAGCACGTTCAGCGCCGCCAGTGTCCGGAGCAACCACCGTCAGGTTTGGTAACGGGTGCTCCTGATAGTAACCGATAAATACAGGAGCAGCGTAAAGGTGGTCCACCGGAATGTCAAAGAACCCCTGGATCTGCGCCGCGTGCAGGTCAATCGTCAAAACTCGATGAGCACCTGCGATGGTGATCAAATTCGCGACCAGCTTCGCGGAGATCGGAACGCGCGGGCGATCCTTCTTGTCAGACCTGCCGTAACCGTAGTACGGAGTCACGGCCGTGATGCGCTCGGCTGACGATCGACGAAACGCGTCGATCATTACGAGCAGTTCCATCAGATGCGCATCGGTCGGTGGGCAAGTCGGCTGCACGATGAAGACATCGCCGCCGCGAACGTTCTCGTCGATCTGAAAGTTGAACTCACCGTCAGAGAAACGTTCCGCGAATGCCTTGCCCATGTCACAACTCAGTTGGCGACATATCTCTTCCGCCAACTTTGGATTCGCATTTCCGGAGAAGACCTTGATGCCGCCAGTTGTGCTCATTAGCTTCGCCAATTGCCGTATTTCGAACTTTGTAATTTGATGCCGTGTCACTGACAAATACCAATCGCCAATTAGAAATGACAATAAATTGGCTGGGGCGGGTGGATTCGAACCAACGAATGCCGGTTCCAAAGACCGGTGCCTTACCACTTGGCTACGCCCCAGTATCTGTTATCGGTTGTAGTTTTTAAGAGAGCGTAATAAGCGGGAACCCAGATGAATTCATTGCCCTGGAATACTCTTCGCGTGAAAGTGTATGGCAGGAAAATACTTTCCATCCTGCTTCACTCCTCAGATTTTCGAGACCGCGATCCCTCGCCGCCTCATCTTCAAAGACACCAAACACGCTCGAACCGCTTCCAGCCAACAAAGCGCCCCGCGCACCCGCTTCGAGCAACGCCATTTTAGCGCGCTCGATCTCAGGCTCTATCTCAAAGATCACCCTTTCAAAGTCATTGCGCAGAGGCCATTGCCTGCTGTCGGCGGAAAACAGGTCCGCTAAGGAACTTGAAAGAATAGAGGCCGATTCAGAAGTTGTCAAGGAAGCAGCTTTTAGAGATGCGTAAGCATTTGCAGTCGAAACTTTCGCATTCGGAGTGACGACGATCAGGTGTTGTTTAGGGCCATCGGGAAGCGGCGAAAGCTTTGTACCAGTTCCAGTTGCGATGCATCGACCGCCGACGAGGAAGAACGGAACATCAGCACCCAAATCACCTACCTCCATCTGCTCCTCGACGTTGTAATAAACGCCACCGCGCCAGAGGGCATTAAGGGCCAATAGTGTAACTGCGGCGTTCGAAGACGCGCCTCCCAGCCCACCTTGTGCGGGGATTCTCTTCTTTAGTGTGATTTCAGCATCGTACTCCAACTGAAAGAAGCCACTCAAAGCGCCGGCGGCCCTGATGATCAGATTCGTATTGTCTGTTGGTATCGCGGGATCGTCGCAAGTGACCGTGAGCAAGCCTTCCTCACCGTCAACAGTGAACGTGAGTTCGTCTGCGAGCGAGATCGTTTGCAGGACAGTAACGACCTCGTGATAACCGTCAGGACGTTTACCGAGAATGCGCAGATGCCAATTGATTTTTGCGAAGGAAGGAAGCTTGAGAGAGGTCTTGGTCAACGCTTTATGAACGTCTGCGTCAGATAAACTGAACCATCAGGGGCGATATAACTTCCGATCGCCATCGCACGAAATTCCGAAGACAGAATGTTATTGCGGTGCTTCGGAGATTGCATCCATCTCTCCACCGCCAGTGCTCCAGGATCTTCGTAGCCCTGATTGTACGCGATGTTCTCACCAAGCACTGAATAGCGCCTGAATACCGACCGACCGCGCTCTGTCCGGGAGGCGCTTTCCGTCGGGGCTGACGTGAGAGAAGAAACCGAGGCGCGCCATGTTTTCGGAGTGATTGCGCGCCAAGCGACTGATGTCATCGTCCCAGACGAAAGGAGGCAGGCCGTTCTTGATGCGGACGAGGTTGGTCTGCTCGAAGGCGCGCAATTCGATCTCGCTCGGCTTGATCGAAGCATCCTGAGCGAAGGCGCATTGGCACAGAATGCCAATGGCGAAAGCGCACAATAGTAGTCGGGTCGCAGCAGACATATGGTCCAAGCCCACGGACCAGATTAACAACCACAAAAAGCTGGATCAACAACTTTATAGTTCCTGCGAATTCAGTATGAAATCAAACAGGATTGATAGGATTTTCCGATTCGGCGGACTCTGCTTCGGTGGGTGGCTCGGTGAAGCGTTGCAATCCGGCGCGCCAGGTGGATTTCAAAGGGTAGTCCCAGATTAGAAGGATAACTGCGACGGCACTGGACCAGTACGTGTACCCGTCGTTGCCGGTGACGAAAGTGGAGATAAACCCGATGAGGGTAATGGTCGCGGCGAAGAGGGCGATCTGGATCGTGGTCTTTTCGAGTGCCTGGAGTAAACCTGAAACACCCGCCAGGCCGACGATGTCCCGGAGGCGCATGGACGCCAGTTTTGTCCGGCGCCACACGACTGCTCCGATGCCGATCGCAAAAACTGCGATTCGCATTGCAGCATCGAGCGGTGGATTTGGCTTCTCGATAAGGTAGGGTCGAGCGAGAAATGCAACGACCGAAAGAAGGATCGAAGCCACGAAGAGGCCAACGACAGTAGTCGCGGCGGACTTATGCCTTCGTGCTAATTCCGCCTGAACTTCTGGCGAGGTTGGATCCAACCTGTTCCGTCTCCAACAGTTTTAAGAAAAAGCATTAGCCACAAAAAAGCACAAAAAGCTCAAAAGACAGTCGAAACTGTTTTGTGCTTCTTTGTGTACCTCTTCCGTGGGCATTAAGGTTTATCCGGCGCAGGCGCGGTGCCGTTCGTCGCGTTTTTGTTCTTCGGCTCGGTCGCTGGCGGAGCGGGCCGAGGCGAACGATTAACCGGAGCGTCGGGCGTGGTCAACGCCGGGAGCGATCCGTTGTAACGGAGCGCTTCGTCGATCAAGTCAGCGCCTTCTTTGCCTTCCTTGCTGATCAGGATTCCGTTTTTGTTTACCGTGACATCAGCCTTGCCGGAAACCTGCTGCATCAAGTTGCCCATAAAGCTTTGCGGTTGACGTTTCGAACACGGATTCGGCGTGCTCTTCTCGGGAATCGGCGCGCCGATGATATTCAATTGCTGGCGAGCCTTCTCCGTGAATTCGCTTTCAGGAAACTCCTGGATGAGCTTTTGATAATAACGGGCAGCTTCGTCCGGCTCTTCTTCAGTCTGGTAAGTTGTTGCCAAACGGTAGAAAACTTCGTCGTTATAAGAGAAGCACGGATACTTGTCGACAATCTCCTTCAAACGCGACTGCGAACCTTTTAGACCACCTTTCCCTTGCAGGTGCTTGGCGTCGTAATAGAAACGCGCGACCTGTAAATTGTGCATCGCGAGGTTCTCCTGCACTTCCGCCAGCCGAGCCTCGACTGTCGCACGAAGCGGGCTCTTTGGATACTGCTGGAGCAGAACCTTGAGACGCTGCTCCGCTTTGCGCGCGTGCGAGGTGTCGCGATCCGCCAGGCCCATCTGCCGCATTTCTGCTTCAGCGACCTTCAAACTTGCATCATCCGCAAGTGGATCGGTTGGGAAGAACGTGAGCCAGTCCTGGTACGCTTGCGCTGCCTGGATCAGTGCGCTCGTGGTCCCTTCGAGAAAGAACGAATCAGCGATAGCAAGTTTCGCGAGGGGAAGGAATGCTGAATCGGGATAGGTATTGATGATCGTGGCGAAGAGCAGCCGGCCAGTATCGTGACGTCCCTTGCGAACCTCTTTTGCCGCCTCTTCGAAAAGCACGCGATCCCGACCCGCAACGGCGGCGCCAGTCAGGTCAGCGTATTTATCGTCGCCACCACCGAAGATGCCCAGGAACTTCTTCTTTTTCTTCTTTTTGTCACTCGAACTGGCGCTTGCGGTCGTTCGGATGCTTGCGGTTTCCTGCAGTCCCGTTTCTACACGCGTGTTCAACTCTTTAACAGCAATCTCGAGACGATCCAGTTCCGTGGAATCGAATTTCTCGGCCTTCTCGTGCTTTGAGCGAATATCGGCGACTTCCGAATTCAACGAAGAGACTTCCTTCTCGAGTCCCTTTAATCGCACGATAGGATCATCAGCGTTGGCTTTTTTATCCTTCTGCTCGCCGATCGCCTTGATGGCGGAGCTCAATGAGCGGCGCAGCAAGTCGAGTTTAGAGTCCATGACGTCAAGCCGCTGGCCGGTCGACTGCTCTGTTTGAGCCTGTCTTTGCTGCGCAAAACCAGTGTTTGGTAACCCAAAAACCAAAGCACAGAAAGCCGCCAGAATAAGAAAGCGAGACTTCATAAAATCAACCTCCAGTAAAACTTGTTTGTGCGAGTTAAGAGACTTACCGCTATCGGATTCAATTCCTAACCGTCTGGTTCGCTGAAACCCCTAAAAGATTGCCAATTTCCAATTGGCAATAAATCAGACCCATTGAACCGTTGCGTCACGGAGCTCTTTCACCGCTGCTTCAGCGTCGGGAGTATTAAAAATGGCCGAACCGGCGACGAGAATCTCCGCCCCGGCTGCCACCACGGATTCGATGTTTTGGCGGTCGATCCCGCCATCAATCTCGATGCGAACGTTCAATTGTCGCTCGTCGATCATCCGTCGCAGCCGCTTAACCTTGTCGATCGACTGCGGGATAAACTTCTGTCCGCCAAAACCTGGATTAACAGACATTACCAGAACATAGTCCGCAAACTGTAATGCTTCCTCGACCGCCATAACCGGTGTCGAGGGGTTCAACACCACTCCGGCCTGCGCGCCCGCATCCTTGATCGCAATCAACGTCCGGTGCAGGTGCGGATCGGCCTCGACGTGGACCGAGACCATTTGCGCGCCCGCGCTGACAAACTGTGTTGCATAAATGCCGGGCTGAGTGATCATCAAGTGAGCGTCTATCGGCAAACGCGTGAAGCCCGCAAGTGATTTCACTACCGGCAAACCCACCGTGATGTTTGGTACGAAGTGACCATCCATCACATCGACGTGCAACACGCCCGCACCACCGCGCTCGACTGCCTTAATCTGATCTCCGAGACAGGAGAAGTCAGCCGACAAGATTGAAGGGGCGATTTCAATGTCCTGTTTGAATCATCTTGCTCGGTTATTGCCAATTTGCAATTGCCGATTGCCGATTTGTACTTAGTCATTTGGCAATCGGCAATTGGAAATCGGCAATGCCCTAATTCGGTGTGGGTCGAGGTACCACAGGACGTCTGTTCTCGTTGCTCGCCGGCCGCGCATTCGAGTTTGGCAAAGTGCGATTCACATTGCTTCGCGGAGTCGCATTAACATTAGCGGCGGCATTCGCGTTTGGTCGATTCGCGTTGACCGGTCTATTAGCATTCGCGTTCGCTTTATTCGCGTTCGCATTCGCATTGCCGTTCTCGTTTTCGTTCTTGTTCTTTGGTCGTCTCGGCCTGTTCTCGTTTCGGTTTGCCGAAGCGTTTGTGTTGCGATTCTCGCTTGATTCGTCGGGTGTAACGTTCTCAGGTGTCTCGCCTTCTTTGGTCGGACGGCTAATGTCCATGGCCACAGTTTGACCGGTTTTTACGACCTCACCCGGTCGTGGCAACTGGAACAAGACGGTGTCAGATTTTGTTTGATTGCTGGGCCTGTGCGCGCGGACACGAAACTTCAAATCAGCTTCGGCAAGGATTCTCTCTGCTTCGAATCGATCCTTGCCAATTACATCCGGAACCTTTACTTCCGGACTACGCAAAGACAGATAAACTGTGGTGGCCACTCCGAAGAGAAAAACAGCCGCAATCGCAATCACGATGGCGATACTTCGGATGGCAGACACAATTCTGGCAACTACACTCACCAAGTTGCGAAGTCTAGCACCGGCTATAGCTAGCCGCAAGGCACTTCTGCGGCCCTCGCGTATCTCTGCGTTCTCTGCGTTTAATAACCGCTAACGCAGAGGGCGCAGAGATCGTGAGGGCCGCAGAGAGTTACTTGCGCTCGAGGGTGGCGATGAAGAAGCCATCACAACCCTGGACGTGAGGCCAGGTTCTTTCAGTGGTCAGTGGTTTGAACCGATCGTCCGTCGCAAGAAACTGCTCGATCACTTCCTCGTTTTCTTCACGCTCAACCGAGCACGTCGAATAGACCAAACGCCCGCCTGGCTTCACAACCCCTGCCGCGTTCGCCAAAAACCTCTTTTGGTTTTTCGTAAACGCCCCAATGTCTTCCTCTGAAAGCCGCCAGCGAATCTCCGGATTGCGTCGCAACGTCCCCGTTCCGGAACACGGCGCATCGAGTAAAACTTTGTCGAATGCATTCGACGCAAACGGCAACTTCTCACCAGCATCCAAAAACATCGGCTTGATCGACTTCAGTCCTTGCAAATTAGTCGTCGCAATGACAGTCGCCATCCGCGTCGCGGAGCGATCAGCAGCGATTACCAGCGCTTCATCGCCCGCACGATCGGCTATCAGTGTTGTTTTTCCTCCCGGTGCCGCGCACAAATCCAGTGCGCGCTCGCCGCGTCGCACGTCGAGTATTTCAGCTACTCGCTGCGAAGCCTCGTCTTGCAAGTAGATCTGGCCCTCGGCGCTTAACTCTCGCACGAGCGATGTTGCGCCTGAAACCAGCCACGCCGCTTCCGCTACATCAGACGACTCCAGCGCAGCGCCTCCCGAACTCAGTTTAGCCAGCACTTCGTCCTGGCTAGCTCGATTTCTCACTACTCGAAACGCTGTCGGCGGCACTGTGTTGTTCGCTCGCGCAAACGCCTCCGCTTCTTCAACACCAAACGACGTGGCCCAACGCTCGATCAACCAACGCGGATGCGACGTTTGAATCGAGATTCTTTCAAGCGGATCCGAAACGTTTGTTGCTGGATCGTAATTAGCTTCTCGTATCGCGCCTCGGAGCACCGCGTTTACAAACCCCGTCGCCGAACTCAAACGCGCGACACGAACTAGACTGACAGACTCATTCACAGCCGCCGAGGCGGGTATGCGAGTTAAGAAACGCAATTGGTAAAGACCCAGTCGCAGCGCAATGCGAACAGCCGCATCCAAACTCTCGATGCGACGTTTAGCAAAGTGTTCGACGATCTTGTCGAGATACAGTTGCCAGCGAAGCACGCCGAGGACAAGCTCGTGACACAACGCTCTGTCGGCAGGTATGAGTCGTGGTTCTTCCGCGGCGAGAAGAATTGAAGAGAACGCGCCAGTTTCGACTTGTTGCAGGATATTGAAAGCCGCGAGGCGCGACGGTGAGATCTCTTTAATCTTGGCCAAAGTGCTCGCCGTGTCGGATATGCATGCCGTTTCGCAGATCACGCGCTGTCATTCTTTTTCGCCCTTCCGGCTGGATCTCGAGCAAATACAGCAGAGTGTTTTCACCACAACCCACTATCAAAGTATCACCAAAAACATGTTCTACCTCACCAACCTCAGTATATATCGAGTGCGCCTGGCCTGGTTCAGGTCGCCAGGGTTCAGCTCGCCAGATCGTCAAGCGCTTTGAATGCAGGCTGGTATAAGCGTTGGGCCATGGTTGCAATCCCCGGATGCGACGGTCAATAACCGTGGCGGGTTGCGACCAGTCGATCAGACCATCTTCCTTCTTCAGAATCGGAGCAAAGGTCGCGTCTGAATCGTTTTGTGGCCGCGGGGTGAGTTCATCAAGTCGAGCGAGCGTTTCGCCGAGCAAAGCTGCCCCCATTTCGGCGAGCCGTTCCATAAGCTCAGGCGCCGTTTCTCTTTCACCAATCTCAGTTTTGCTTTGCAGCAGAATTGGACCAGTGTCGAGCGTGGGCTCAATAAACATAGTGGTCACGCCGGTCTCTTTTTCACCGTTGATAATGGCCCAATTTACAGGCGCCGCGCCGCGGTATAGCGGCAGTAGAGAAAAATGGACGTTAATACATCCTCGACGTGGCGCTTGCAAAAACTCATTCGGCAGGATCCGTCCGTAAGCGACAACAACCGCGACATCCGCATCGTGTGACGCAAACAGGCTCTTAGCTTCGTCGTTCTTGATGCGCGCGGGCTGAAACACACTCAGCCCTTGAGAAAGCGCAAACTCTTTAACAGGACTGAATGTGATCTTGTTTCCGCGACCGGCCGGTCTGTCAGGTTGGGTCCAAACTGCAACGACTTCATGTCCGTCGCTGAGACACTGCCGCAACGTGGGGACGGCAGCTTGAGGCGTACCCATGAACACAATTCGCATGCTTACACATTCTGTGCTTTTTGTGATCCTCGGCCCCGGCTTCTCTCTTGTCGTCGCGCCAACTCTCTCGGCTGACACTTTCGCTTGCAGGAACAACAAGAGGTAATCACGGCCGCCGGCTTTCGAATCCGTTCCGGACATATTGAATCCACCAAACGGATGCACGCCAACGAGCGCGCCCGTGCACTTCCGATTCAGATACAGATTTCCAACGTGAAACTCTCTACGCGCGCGGTCGAGTTTGGCTTCGTCGGCACTGTACACCGCGCCCGTTAATCCAAACTCCGTATCGTTCGCGATGTTGAGCGCGTCGTCGTAGTTCTCCGCCTTGATGACGGCGAGCACTGGACCAAATATTTCTTCCTGCTCGATGGCCGCTCCGGGTTTTACATCCGCGATCACCGTCGGCTCGATAAAGAAACCCTGCTCCCCATCTGAGCCGCCGCCAATCAAC
The DNA here is from genome assembly GCA_963800055.1 of uncultured Acidobacteriota bacterium. Classification (GTDB taxonomy): domain Bacteria; phylum Acidobacteriota; class Blastocatellia; order Pyrinomonadales; family Pyrinomonadaceae; genus PSRF01. The sequence goes on along the minus strand of CAWCZP010000020.1, from coordinate 17,789 downwards.
ACGCGACCACCTTCGCTCTTCCCTTTTTCAATGTAAGAGTTGATTGTCTTGAACGCCTTATCATTAATCACGGCGCTCAGGTTGGTGGAGGGATCAGCCGGGTCCGCGAGTTTTAGCTTTGCGGTGCGATCGACGATCTTGTCGAGCATTGTGTCGTAAACCTTCGCGTCGATGATCGCGCGCGAACACGCCGAACACTTTTGCCCCTGGAACCCGAACGCCGCCTGGACCACACCCGTTGCTGCTTCGTCGAGATCTGCGTCTTCGGCAACGATGATCGCGTCCTTGCCACCCATCTCAGCCACCACTCGCTTGATCCAGATCTGACCCTCGTTAACTTTCGCCGCGCGTTCGTTGATTCTTAGCCCGACTTCCTTGGATCCAGTGAACGCGATGTAACGCGTCTTCGGATGGTCCACGATCACGTCGCCGACTTCAGCGCCCGAGCCGGTCATGAAGTTAACCACGCCCGCAGGCAGACCTGCTTCTTCGAGTATCTCGAAGAACTTGAACGCGATTGTCGGCGCGTCGGAAGACGGCTTCAACACAACCGTGTTGCCGGTGACAACCGAAGCGAGCGTCATCCCTGCCATGATCGCGAGCGGGAAGTTCCACGGCGGAATCACGGCGCCGACACCAAGCGGCACATAGTCCATCACATTATGTTCACCGGGGACATTGACGAGCGGGTGTCCTTCGGCGTAACGCAGCATCTCGCGTCCATAAAACTCGCAGAAGTCGATCGCCTCAGCGGTATCGCCGTCGGCCTCGGACCATGTTTTTGCGACTTCGTGGATCATCCACGCCGACATCTCGTGTTTGCGTTCGCGCAGCATGTCGCTCACGCGAAACAGTAGCGCCGCGCGATCCGCAGCCGGAGTTTTCTTCCACAATTGAAACGCTTCGTAAGCCTTTTCGACGGCCTGGTTCGCCAGTTCTTTTGTTGCCTTGTGGAATCGTCCGATTACCTCTGTTCGGTTGGCTGGATTGATACTTTCGAGCATGTTGCCGGTGTTTATCCGTTCGCCACCGATGACGAGCGGATACTCGCGGCCGAGCTGCTGTTTGACTTTCTGAATCGCGTCGCGCATCGCTTGCGCGTTCTCTTCTTTGCTGAAATCTGTCAGCGGTTCATTACGAAATTCGGATCGCATAATTAGACTCCGGACTGTTTAGGATTTTCAATATCTAATATAGAACAGGTCAGGAAGGGTGGCTTGCCCCCGCTTCCCGAACAGCGGGGGCAAGCCACCCTTCCTGACTTGTTCTGCCCTTCCCGACTTCAATCCCACTTGCCGGCTTTTTGTAGTTTCTTGATCTTGCGTTTGACGATCTCGCGCTTGATGGTGCTCATCTTGTCGAGAAACACGATCCCGTCGCAGTGGTCAGTTTCGTGAAGCATGCAGCGCGCGGTCAGTTCCATGCCGTCCAGTTCAAACCACTCGCCCTTCAGATCCTGCGCACGCACAATCGCTCGCAGGCTGCGTTCAACCGGTGTGAAGATTCCGGGAAACGACAGGCAGCCTTCTTCACCATTCTGATTCCCCTCGACGCGCAGCACTTCCGGATTGATCAGCGCAACACGCTGCTTCGGATCCTTGCCACCCGAGCAGTCCATCACAAAAAGTCTTTTCGGTACGCCGACCTGCACGGCAGCCAGACCGACACCCGGCGCCGCATACATGGTCTCAAACATGTTGCTGACGAGCTTCTGGAGACCGTCGTCAAACTCCGTCACCGGATCAGCCGGTGTATCGAGCACCGGAGCCGGCCACTTAACTATTTCGAGTAACGCCATACGCGTGCGATTCTACGCTACGCCACAAAGAAGCACAAAAGTAAGAGTTAGCCACAAAAAGGCACAAAAGCACGAGTCAGAAAGGACACATTTGTTTCTTTTTCATTTGTGACTTTTGTGCCTTTTGTGGCTAATACCCTCGTAACTGCTCTCGATACCCTTCGAAGTTTCGCTTCATCTCGCCGAGACTGTCGCCACCAAACTTTTCGCGCATCGCGCGTGCGAGCATGAGTGCGACCATCGACTCGCCGATCACGCCCGCAGCCGGAACTGCCGTCACGTCGGAACGCTCGAAAGCCGCGGACTCTTCTTCCTTTGTGTCGATGTCGACTGATCGAAGCGAGCGACGCAACGTCGAGAGCGGCTTTAGATGGCCACGCACGCGGATCTGTTCGCCGTTTGTGATGCCGCCTTCCAGCCCTCCGGCACGGTTGGTCTCGCGAATGAATTCCCGAGTGTCGGCGTTATAAGCGATCTCGTCATGTACCTCAGAGCCCGGCAAACTGCTGGCCTCAGCGCCTGCGCCAATCGAAACCGCTTTCACTGCCGGTATCGACATCACGGCTTGCGCGAGCAGTCCGTCGAGCTTTAAGTCCCAGGACGTGTGTGAACCCAATCCCGGCACGGCGCCGCGAGCTACTACTTCGAAGATCCCACCGAGAGTGTCGCCTTCCTTTCGCGTCTCATCGATGAGCTCGATCATTCGTTGCTGCGCTTCGTTATCAGCACAGTGCAAAGGTGCGTTGTCGTCGATTGCTGCAATCTGATCCCAACTCAGCTCGAGTGGCACGTCTGGAATGCCGCCAAGCTGGATCACATGACTGCGAACCTCGACGCCAAACGCGGCCAACAACTGTTTCGCGAGTGCGCCGCAGGCGACGCGCGCGGTTGTTTCGCGTGCCGAAGCTCGTTCGAGGATGTTGCGCAGATCGCGAACGTCGTACTTCAAACCGCCGGCAAGATCCGCATGACCGGGACGCGGGCGTTTCAGGCGACGTGATTTGTCCAGCGGGAGATCACGTGGTTCGGCAGCCATGACGTCGGTCCAGTTGGGCCAATCTTTATTTTCGATTAGGAGGGTGAGCGGCGAGCCGAGCGTGAGCCCGTGGCGGACGCCTGTGAGTATCTCGGCGTGGTCCTTCTCGATCTTCATCCGACCACCACGGCCATATCCGAGCTGGCGTCGTCGCAATTCGTTATCGATCAGCCCCTGGTCCACCGGCATACCGGCTGGCAGACCTTCAACGATCGCGACGAGCGATCGTCCGTGTGATTCTCCGGCTGTGGTGAAACGAAGCATAGCCACAAAAGGCACAAAAGATACAAAAAGATTAAAGCGATAATAGTTCTTCGGAAAAGATGTTTCCTCTGCCCAAGATACCATTCGGATCAAATGCTTTTTTCAATAGGACCATCTCGCGTAGTTGATCGTCATTATAAAAGAGCCGCAGATAGTCGCGTTTGAGTTTGCCGACGCCGTGCTCCGCGGAGAGAGTACCACCTACGGAGGCGGCGTACTTCAGAAATCGAACATACAGTTCGCGCGCGTGGGCGGCTTCAGAGTCGTCGCGTGGGAGAATGTTCACGTGGACGTGGTTGTCGCCGATGTGGCCAAAGATTGTGTAGCGCAGACCGCTGTTGCGCAGGGTGTCTTTGTATAACCGAAACAGTCCGGAGAAGGCTTCGTCCGGCACGGCCATGTCGGTCGAGACTTTCCGCTGGTTGTAACGCGCGAACCATTCGTTCATCAATACGGGCAGTTGGTGTCGAAACTCGCGCAATCTCGCCTGGTCCTGTTCGTTCGTCGCAAACCATGAGTTCAGTGAATGCGTGGTGCTGGTCCAGGAGGGCCATCCATTCGTTTAGCACGGCATCTTCGGTTTCGGCGCGTGTTTCCTGTTCGAAAAAGATTGCCCCCACCGCTTTCTCGGGTATTTCCGGATACTTCTCACGCAGGAAGTTTAACGACTCGTGATCGAAGAACTCGAGGGCGCGAGCGTCAACACGTGCCCTTGCATCGGCAACCAGGGCAAGCACGTCCGCTTCGTTTTCGAAGAAGACAACACCGCTCAATAGACCTTCCGGCTTGGGCAACAGGCGCGTTTCGACTTCACAGATAACTCCGAGCGTGCCTTCACTGCCGATGAAGAGATCAACCGCGTCCATCTCGGGCGCGACGAAGTAGCCAGAAGCGTTTTTGCGTGTGGCGGGCATGTGATAATTCGGAAGACGCACCTCGACAGTGCCTACTCGTATTCTTCCGTTTGCATCAGCGCGTACGTCGCCACGTCGCAGATCGACAATTTCTCCGGAAGCCAGCACAACCTTTAATCTTCTGATGTAAACACGTGTTGGACCATACTTGTACGTCCGCGCACCGGAAGCGTTGGTTGCAACATTGCCGCCGATAAAGCAACCGCGTTCGGTTGGATCCGGTGGATAAAGCAGGCCCTCATGGTCCACTGCGCGCTGAAGATCCGACAGGATCACGCCGGCTTCGGCCACTGCGTAACCACCACCATTTTCATGAACGATACTCTTGATGCGATTCAGTTTGTCTGTGGCAAGAACAATCCCGCCGAAAGCCACACGCCCACCGACAGTCCCCGTCCCTGCACCGGAGACTGTGACAGGGATTCGATCTCGATTTGCGTTTCTGAGAAGTTCGGAGACGTCTTCGATGCTTTCAGGAAAGACAACACGATCCGCGTGGCCATCGCGGATGAAGCTCGCGTCTGACAGGAATGATTCGATCTCGTGTTGATTCGAGGCTTAGATTCTTCACAGGATTTACAGGATTACATCACCTGGAGCTCGCGTTCGCGCAGTGCTTTTATGCGATCGCGCAACTCTGCGGCTTTCTCAAACTCAAAACGCTTCGCCGATGCGCGCATCTCAACCTCCAAACGCGTAATCGTGGCTTCGATGTTCGCAGGTGAGTAGTCTTCAATCTCGTCAATTTCGGTCGGCAGTTTGAAGTAATCCGCTTCGGACGCCGTAATCAACGTCGCCTCAATCGGTTTCACGATCGTCTGCGGCGTGATCCCGTTCTCACGGTTGAAAATTTCCTGGATCGCGCGCCGCCTCTGCGTCTCATCGATCGCGCGCTTCATCGAATCCGTGACGCGATCCGCGTAAAGTATCGCCTTCCCTCGCGAGTTGCGCGCCGCACGCCCGATCGTCTGTATCAACGACTGCTCAGAACGCAGAAAGCCTTCTTTATCCGCATCAAGAATCGCGACCAGTGAAACTTCAGGCAGATCCAGTCCTTCACGCAACAGGTTGATCCCGACGAGCACGTCAAACTCGCCGCGCCGCAAGTCACGCAAGATCTTGATTCGTTCAAGAGTCTCGATGTCCGAGTGCAAATAACGAACACGCACGCCGACTTCCGTGAAATACTCCGTCAGATCTTCAGCCATTCGCTTGGTCAGCGTCGTCACCAGCACTCGCTCGTGCTGTTCAGCCCGCGCGCGACACTCTTCCAGCAAGTGATCGATCTGCCCTTTAACCGGCTGCACTTCAACTTCCGGATCCATCAACCCTGTCGGCCGGATGATCTGCTCGATCACTTCGCCGCTCGCCTTCGTCAGTTCATATGGACCAGGCGTTGCCGACACATAAATCGTCTGGCCGATGCGCGATTCAAACTCGTGAAAGTTGAGGGGCCGGTTGTCCAATGCCGAGGGCAATCGGAATCCGTACTCGACGAGCGTTCGTTTGCGTGACTGGTCGCCCTCAAACATTCCACGCACCTGCGGGATCGACTGGTGCGACTCGTCGATGATCATCAACGTGTCGCGCGGCAGGTAATCGATCAGTGTCGGTGGCGGCTCGCCCGGATTCTTCCCGGTCAGGTGTCTCGAATAGTTTTCGATGCCGCGACAAAAACCCATCTCTTTGATCATTTCGAGATCAAACATCGTGCGCTGGTGCAGACGTTGCGCTTCAACCAGCTTGCCTTCCGCGATCAACTTCGGCTCCCACCACTCGAGCTCTTCGCGAATCGTCTTGATCGCCCGCTTTATCGTCGGACGCGACATCACGTAGTGCGTCTTTGGATAAATCGGAACGCGCGACGTGTGTTTCTCGATCACTTCGCCGAGCAGCGGATCGATCGTCGAGATCGAATCGATCTCGTCGCCCCACAACTCGATGCGATACGCCAGATCCTGGTAACTCGGATAAATCTCGACCACGTCACCACGCACGCGAAACGTGCCGCGTTGAAAGTTGATGTCTGAACGCTCGTATTGCAGCTCTACTAATCGCTGCAAGAGAACGTCGCGAGACATGCGCGCGCCCGGTTCGACGAAGAAAAGCAAGTCCGTAGTAAGCGTCCGGATCGCCGAGGCCGTAAATGCACGACACACTCGCGACCACGATCACGTCGCGGCGTTCGAACAGCGCCCGCGTTGCTGACATTCGCAAGCGATCGATCTCTTCGTTGACGATCGCTTCTTTTTCGATGTAGACGTCCGCGGCGGGAACGTAGGCTTCGGGTTGGTAGTAGTCGTAGTAAGAGACGAAGTACTCGACCTTGTTCTCCGGGAAAAGAGTGCGAAACTCCTGGAAGAGCTGGGCGGCGAGTGTTTTGTTGTGCGCGAGCACGAGCGTTGAACGCTGCATGCGCTGGATTACACTGGCGATCGTGAACGTCTTGCCGCTGCCCGTGATGCCGAGAAGTACTTGATCCTTCGCGCCGTCGTTCAAGCCTCTCACGAGCGCATCGATCGCGGCCGGCTGATCACCCTTGGGTTGGTATTCCGATACAAGTTTGAAACGCATGGACTGAGTAGATAGTAGCCACAAAGAGGTACAAATTATTCACATGCGCTGTGCAATCCTGTGCCTCTTTGTGGCTAAACACGAGGTGAGTTGCGTCGACGGCTTCGGCGGCGGCGGATCGCAATTCAGGAGCGAAGTGAGAGTTAACTGCGAGGCGTTGCAACGTTGAGGCAACTCCCGGTTCGCCGCTCGACGCGAGCAGACGGATAACGGCAAGACTCACATCCAAACTCGGATGTTTCTCGATGACGCTGCTCAGCGGCTCAACCACGCCCGCCTTCGCAACCAGAAACAACAACGAAAACGCGCCATAACAACTCTCATGATTCTCGGCCATCAGATCGTCGATGGCTTCGTACAACAAACCCGAGCCTGCCAGCGCGCTCCCGATCCGGCGGCGCTCCTCCGGCGAACCATCGCGCAACGCGTTGTTGACGAGTGTCGCCGCCTGATCCGGATCCGTTTCATAAAGATCGCGGACGGCCTTCTCCCTGACCTCGGCTGAAGGATCGTCAAGCAACTGCGCAATCTGTTCAAAAGGGCTGCGAGGAATTCGGACCAGACCTAACTTCGCTCTACTGTTTCGGCGGTTGACTAACTCTTCCGCCGCTCGCCGTAAGGTAGCTATGTCATTGCTCCAGCGCGTGTCTTCCACGCGCCGGGTCGGGGGTTTTTTTTCATGACGTTTACTCAAAACGGCTCGGGGTATTCGCTCGATGCGTTAGCCGCGAGCACCAGGGGCGCTCCCGGCGTCTCGAACACAGGCTCAGTATCGCTAACGACCTCCGCATCCTTCGGGGCCGAAGCGTGCAGTAATTGAAACTTCGATAACACCAGGCGACTAACCGAGAAACCGATACTGTTGTCCAACACGCACAGTTGTTCAGCGACGACGCGCTGGGAAACTCTTTCGAGCGCAGCTTCCAACTCGCGGCCGGCTGTCGCCGCATCGTCCGCGATGATCATTTCGAAATCCTGACCACCGCTGACCTGGCGTCGCGAATGATTCTGAAGCAGAACACCTGCCTCTTTGTGAATTCGTCCGGTCGCGACGATCACGAGATGCGAAGCTTCAGTGTCAATCTCGAGATCGACCACCCAACGAGCCAGCGCCGGGGTTAGATCTCCATCACGAGTCACGATCAAAAACGACTCGCCACAAATATTCGCCATCAGTTGACCGTACCCCGTCCCCTCGTTTGGTCCAACGGCGATCTCTCGTTCGGGCACTCCCATCTCGCGCAGGAGAAAATGAAGCCGGCTGACGAGCCACGATCCGTCTTCCAGCAACGACGACGCCAGTTGAGTTGGCGCGATCACTTCTTCCACGTTCTCATCGGCGACAGGCGCGCCACACTCGCTGCACGTCGCATCGCTCACAGTCACAACTGCCAGCGCGTGCGGATTAGGCAGGCGAAACAGCGCGTGTCCGGTCTTACGGCAACTGATCTGAACTTCTCTCTCGACGAGTCCTGCGTCTTCAAGTCTTTGAATCGGTACGTGCTGAGATTCCGTGTGACCGGTCAGGAGTTTCGCAGCGTAACCTTCCTCGTGCGCGTTTCGCGCGGTCCGCAGAAACACGCGGGCGCTTTCGTCTTCGAGTTTTGATGCCGCGAGAATTCGCTTGCTCATCGTCTCCTTGCGCAAGCTTGTGTAAAGCGAATCGGCGTCCTGTCGTTCGACAAATGTTCTGAATCCCTGGGGCATTGCGGGCGCGCTCGTCTCCCATTGCGGAAAAGAATCCGGATGCGGAACCAGCACGGTCCGAACCTCCTGGCAAAACGCGTCGAGCTTTCTGAACGGTTCGGGCGTGCGTGCTTCGTAAACGATTCCGGCGCGAACATAAGGTTCTTCGTCGTCTTCGAAGACGATGAAAAGAATGTGATCCTCGAAGCAGAAGAGATCTCCGATGACAAACGGCTCGCCGATGGTCGACTCGGTTGAGGCAGCAAGCGATTTCTCCATCTCCGCGACGTGGTCCACGCTAAGCAAAACGTCTTCGAAACAACGAAGCCGGTGTGAACGGATCAGCGGGACCATGCCTTGCTCTTGCAGTTCTCGCAGTAAACGGGTCCTGCCGGCAGCGTCAACTGCATGGTTCAGAGCTTTGCTTTCGAGAAATAGCATCGGTTGTACCTCGGGTTGGCTGTTTCTCTCTGTGTCTCTGTGTCTCTGTGGTGTTTAGAATCGTAGAACGATCAACCACAGAGACGCAGAGACACGGAGACAATTCTTATTCCTGACGGCTAACGCTGATCGTGACGGTCTCACCGCCGCTCACTGTCGCTGGATAGCGTCGCTGCCTCGCGATTCGCAATGCCAGCGCTTCATAACTGTCCATGCCGGGCTTGTGATTGGCGACTGCCGCCTTCAACACACGCCCATTCTCAATCTGCATGACAATTCTGATCGCCTGCGCCGACGATACTCCGCCTTCCTTCGCCGCCACGGGAGCCTCTGATTCGGCTACAACTGCCGAGTTGCGCTTTTCGTCCCGCTTAATTCGCTTCTCTTCTCTGCGTTCTGTTGCCGATCGATAGGTTTTGACCGCGGCAGCGAGTGCGCTTTTTGGGATTTCAGCCGGCGCCGCAACAGGCGCAGGTTGGTTTTGAGCTCTGCTGGTACGGCGTTGCCGCAACCTGGTCCACTTTGAAGGCACCAGTCACGGCAATCACCGTAGAGAGCCCGATAACGATCACGACGGCAGCGGCGATGAGGAATAGGGAGCGTCGCTGGACCTGGATAGTTGGACCAGGCGGGAGCGCTAAGAGTTCTGAGCGCCTTCCCGGAAGAGTTCTGGACGCAGATCCGGAAGACGCTGAAGTCGATCCTTCAAGAGAGGTAGCAGCTGGTGTGGTCTCGATTTGTAGTGCGCTTTCATCCCAGCAGCCGAAGAGTTCCGATACCGCACGTTGCAAAGACTGATCGATAGTCCGGCGAGGACTTTGTATGAGCGGATTGAAATTAAAAGAGGCTTCCGGTTGGGCCAGTGCGACGCAAATCGCCTGTAGCCCAATCAGTTCATTCATCCGCGCATCGATCAATTCACCATTCTGGAAAAAGAACGTCGCCGGACCTTTGGGATACTCAATCAACAGCCGCCCCGACTTGCGCTGGTGACGAAGAATCCCAATCAGATCCGGAAGGGGATAGTTGCTGAGGTGTCCGGTCAAAACTACAAATCGATTGTTCTGCATTGCCACTCCTAACAGAACCGAGCGCGGTAGCGCCGGGTTCGTTTTACATTCTGGCCGTTCTGGCAACGACATCAACCCGGCGCTACCGCGCTCGGTTCTGTAACCTCTACGGACAGCCCCGCAGCATTCGGCAAGAGAAATTGAACTGTGGAAAAGTAGCCGCGAGCTTTTTGGCCAGATTCTTGTCGAGCGACTCGAGGGTCCTGTACTCCTCCAACAACCCGGTGGTGTTCCCGAGTTCCTGATAGGAGAGGGCGAGCCCGTAGTGGGCCTTCGCCATTTTGGTCTCTACAGTGACTGCTTTTTTGAACGAAGTTTCCGCATCCCGGAATCGTCCGAGACGAAAGTTGACGAACCCCAACCCGTAATGTGCCTCAGCAGCAAGTGGATTAAGTTTTACCGACTCCTTGAATGCTTTGATAGCGTCGTTGTTCTTTTGCAGCTTCAGGTATGCGTGGCCAAGGCTTAATTGGACCTCCGAGGATCGCGGCTCCAGCTTCAGCGATTGCAAGTACGAGTCGATCGCGCCGAGGGAATCGCCGCTGTCGAAACGACTACGTCCCGTGGTGTACAGGTTATAGGCCTGCTGCAAATTCAGAGCGGCAAGGTTTTCGGCCGAAAGCTCCCCGGTTGGCGGGGCTTTCGGTTCAAGCTTCCCCTCTGCCCGGGGTTCTGTCTTTGGTTCTGTCTTAGGCTCGGTCTTGGGTTCAACCCGCGCGGCTTTCTCGCGTTTCGACAAACTTTACGGGCGTTACGTCAGTCTGCTTCCTCGCGGCAAAAGCCGATTCCGCCCCTTGTGGCTTTGATTTCTTGAGTAGGGGCGGCGGGTCGCTGGTAAGTTCTGTTGGGCTTCTCAGCGCAGCAGACATGGAAGCATCCACCTGAAGCACCTTCTGCTCGATCACTTCAAAGCCTGAAGGCTCAGGGACGGTTGGTGCTCTTCTTCCTTTTCGCGCAACGGATGGTTTTGGCTCGTCGACGATTTTGGCGATGTTGTCGTCGAAGTAATAGGTAAGCGTCCGGTAAGTAACCTCGACTGGTTCGCGCTTCAACTCGCCATTCTCAAAAACGATGAGGCTGGTAACCATCTTCGTCCAGTTACCAAACTTATCGAATTCGTACGAGTAGGCTTCGCGGCTGAGGATTGACCCACGATCGTCGCGGACGGTCATCTCGGTGATGTTTCCGCGGTCGTCGTACTTGTATTCTTCTTTGCCTGCGACCCCGCCTGCGCCAGGGTACGAGGTATTTTCAATCCGATTTCCTTTGATTCCGTAGGTCGTGACCTCGACCACTTGGGTTGGACCTTCGACCGGGCGGCCATCTTTGAACTCAATCCTGGCAGTTTCCGTCTTTACGCGACGTACGGAGCCGACGAGTCCATCCTGCTCCTTAGTGCTGTCGAGCACTGTTATCGCGGGTCTTGGAGAGACGCTCATATTGTCCTGCCCCTGAGCGGGCACGACGAGCATAAAAACAGCCGCAAATAACAGAAAAGCCGGCAGAATCCGCCTGCAAAAACAATTCATCTCGACTCCTCCAGTTTCAAATAGCGTCGGGGGAATGGGACTTCAGGCCGAGACCACGAGCCCATATGTTGTACAAACTGTGGCGCAGAATACAATAAGTGTGCTTAAAAAGCTACAGAATTACATTAGCTTAATGTGAGTACGTTGTTGACAGGATTGAGTCTATTGCCAAATGCCAATTACCGATTGCCAATTTATTAATCGGCAATCGGCAATCTGGCAATCGGAAATACTCTTATTGTTCGTCGCTGAACTTGTAGCCAATCCCCCAGACGGTTAGCACCATCTGCGGGTTTTCGGGGTTCTCCTCGATCTTGGCTCGCAAGCGATTGATGTGTGAGTCGATAGTGCGGTCGTAACCTTCGTAGGAATAATCCCAAATCTTTTCAAGCAAGTACTTACGCGGGAAAACCCTGCCCGGATTCGACGCAAATAGTCGCAGCAGATCGAATTCCTTGGGCGTCAGTTCAACCTGGCGGTCGCCGATCGTGACTTCACGTTTTGCCGAGTCGATCCTGAGCCGGCCCCGGGTAATTGGAGCCTCGTCTCGCATTCCATCCGTGCTTGGTCCATTCCGTGTACGCCGGAGTACGGACTTGATGCGGGCCTCGAGTTCTCGAAGACTAAACGGCTTGGTGATGTAGTCGTCGGCGCCCATTTCCAGCCCGAGCACCTTGTCGACCACGTCGTCTTTGGCGGTGAGCATGAGAATGGGCAGGTAGCCGACCTTCTCCCGCAGTTCTTTGCAGACTGCGAGGCCGTCCATCTTGGGCAGCATCAGGTCAAGCACTACTGCGTCGGGAGGATCGTCTAACGCTGCTTTCACACCGTTTAGACCATCTTCGACGGTTTTTACGTTGTAACCCGCGCGAGAGAAATACTCGCTGATAGCAGTCGAGATATTCTCGTCGTCTTCCACTACGAGCAACGAAATCTTGCGTTCGCCGGTATCGGGCATTGCGAAATTTTCTTTAGCGGTTTTCTGTCTGTCAGTAGCTGTAGCCATCGGAGTTAGTTAAATGATCTGAGAAACTGACAGGAGGCTCAGAGGGCAAAGCACCACGGGGTTATTGGCGCAACTCGGTTCGAGGGGGATAGTACAGGAGAATTGGTCCGGTGTTCAAGCCCAAAGTGCTACCATGTTGCCAATTGCCAATTTGCCAATCGGAAATCATTTGAAAGGACCTGATCTCATGACACCCGAAGAACGAAAAGATCTTATCGCCGAATACGCCGCCGGATACGACGAAGTCATGAACGCCCTGAACGGTTTTCCTGCCAACAGTCTTGGTGCGCATCCGATTCCAGGCAAGTGGAGCGCGCGCGAGATAGTTCACCACCTGGGCGATAGTGAAACCACGTCAGCATGGCGACTGCGAAAACTTCTGGTTGAAGACAATCCACTGATCCAGGGTTACGACCAGGACGAGTTTGCCACGAAGCTTCGCTACAACGAGCGCGACATGGCTCCCGCACTCGAAGCTTTTCGCTGCGCTCGTGAATCAACAATGCAAGTTATTGAGCTGATGACTGAGGATGATTGGAAACGCGCAGGTACTCACTCCGAGAGCGGCGCGTATTCGACAGAAGACTGGTTAAGGATCTACGCAATGCACGCGCATAATCACGCCGCGCAAATTCAGAGGCTTCGTGACGCCCTAGCGGAATAGTCCTATACGTCCTATAGGTCCTATTCCACTACTTAAATCACCCTCTTTCTTGACAAAGTTTTTTCGCGCGAGCAAAATCCGAATTGCCTTCATAAAAAGTAAATTATGCCATCCAATATGAGTGCTGCCACTCTTCTGCAAACATCGCTGTCTGATCTGAAGCTGCTTCGACGCGGCAAGGTGCGCGACGTCTACGACGTAGACGACGACAGTTTGCTCATCGTCGCAACCGATCGCATCTCGGCCTTCGACTGCATACTGCCAACGCCGATCGAGCGCAAAGGCGAAGTGCTTACCGCGCTTTCGGAATTCTGGTTTGAGAAGCTGCAGCACGTCGTCGCTAATCACTTGATCGAGAGCGATGTCAACGCAATGCCGCCTTCAGTGCAACGTCACGCGCAAACGCTTGCTGGTCGCACGATGCTCGTGCGTCGTGCCACCGTGTTTCCGGTTGAGTGTGTAGTGCGTGGCTATCTCGTCGGCTCGGGTTGGAAGGATTACGTGCGCACCGGTTCAGTGTGTGGTCACAAACTCCCCGAAGGCTTAGTTGAATCAGCCAAGTTGCCGGAACCGATCTTCACGCCTTCAACCAAAGCGGAAGAAGGACACGACGAAAACATCACCGAGGATCAAGTGAGAGAGTTGATCGGCGAGGAGAAGACTGCGCTGCTTCGAGATACATCGTTGCGTCTCTTCTCAGAAGCGCACGATTATGCGCGGCAACGTGGCATCATCATCGCCGATACGAAGTTTGAGTTTGGCCTGGATAAGAATGGAGAGCTGCTGCTGGTCGATGAAGTGCTGACGCCTGACTCATCACGCTTCTGGCCGGCTGACGAGTACAAGGCAGGGCGATCGCAACCTTCGTTCGACAAACAGTTCGTGCGCGACTATCTCGAAACACTCGATTGGGACAAGAAGCCACCCGCGCCGGCTATCCCGGCTGAGATCGCCGCGGCGACAACTGCTCGGTATCTCGAAGCATATCGACTATTAACCGGAAAAGAACTTTGATTCACACCCGACTCGAAAGCCTGATCGACGAAATGCTCGAAGGCCACATCCTTCTCGATGAGGCCATCTCGGAATTCGAGAAGCTCTACATCAAAAAGGCGCTCGCTCGCCACAAGCAACACCTCTCAAAAACCGCCGTCGTCCTCGGGATCCATCGCAATACCCTCGCGAAACGGGTCGCCACTTACAAGAAGCAGGACGCGCCACAAAACGGCACAAAAGTCACAAAACTCGCCAGGGCCAAGGCTCAAGGCCGCGGTTGACAAGAATCCGCTCTCGCTCTATTCTTGGCACTCTATCTCAATGAGTGCTAGAAGTTTTCATATATCCAAATTCCCAGTTTAGCAGAACTGAAAGGAGACCTAAGGTCATGGCAACGAACATCAGGCCTCTTCATGATCGCGTCATCGTGAAGCGTATCGAAGAGGGAGAGCAGGTCCGGGGCGGCATCATTATCCCCGATAGCGCCAAGGAGAAACCGCAGGAAGGCGAGGTGGTCGCCGTCGGTGAAGGTAAATACAAAGAAGACGGCACTCGCCAGTCCCTCGACGTGAAGCAGGGCGATCGTGTTCTTTTCGGCAAGTACAGCGGCTCGGAGATCAAGATTGACGGCGAAGAGCTTCTCATCATGCGCGAGGACGAGATTCTCGGAATTCTCGAACGCGCCGGCGCAGCGAGCGGCGGCGGTAGTGGAAAGAAAGGTGGTAAGTAAAGATGGCAAAGCAAGTTATTCATGGTGAAGAGTCGCGTGCGGCGATCCTGCGCGGCATCAATCAACTCGCGGACGCGGTGAAGATCACGCTTGGTCCAAAGGGTCGCAACGTCGTTATCGACAAGAAATTTGGCTCGCCCACGATCACCAAAGACGGCGTGACCGTAGCGAAAGAGATCGAATTGAAAGACGCGCTCGAGAACATGGGCGCACAGATGGTCCGCGAAGTCGCTTCGAAGACTTCTGACGTCGCCGGCGACGGCACGACCACCGCTACCGTCCTGGCCCAGGCGATCTTCCGCGAAGGCGTGAAGACTGTTGCGGCAGGCGCGAACCCGATGGCGCTCAAGCGCGGAATCGACAAGGCTGTCGAGCGCGCAACCGAAGAGATCAAGCGCCTCTCGAAGCCGTGAAGGGCGATGCAATCGCGCAGGTCGGAACCGTTTCAGCGAATGGCGACCAGACGATCGGCAACATCATCGCCGAAGCGATGAACAAGGTCGGCAAAGACGGCGTGATCACCGTTGAAGAGTCGAAGACGATGGAGACTTCGCTCGAGGTCGTCGAGGGAATGCAGTTCGATCGCGGTTACCTCAGCCCGTACTTCGTAACCGATCCGGAGCGGATGGAAGCAGTGCTCGAAATCCACTGATCCTCATCAACGAGAAGAAGATCAGTTCGATGAAGGACCTGCTGCCGTTGCTCGAGCAGGTTGCGAAGCTTGGCAAACCGATGCTCATCATCGCTGAAGACGTAGAAGGCGAAGCGCTCGCGACACTCGTCGTGAACAAACTGCGCGGCACGCTGAACATCGCGGCAGTCAAAGCTCCGGGATTCGGCGATCGTCGCAAGGCGATGCTCGAGGACATCGCGATTCTCACTGGTGGCAAAGTCATCAGCGAGGATCTCGGAATCAAACTCGAGAACGTCAAACTCGAAGATCTCGGCCGCGCGAAGAAGATCACGATCGACAAAGACAACACCACGATCGTCGAAGGCGCCGGCAAGCAGTCGGACATCGAAGGACGCGTCAAGACACTGCGAGCGCAGATCGACGACACGACTTCTGACTACGACCGCGAGAAACTTCAGGAGCGTCTCGCGAAGCTCGTCGGTGGTGTGGCAGTGATCAAAGTCGGTGCTGCTACCGAGACCGAGATGAAAGAGAAGAAGGCGCGCGTTGAAGACGCAATGCACGCGACACGCGCGGCTGTTGAAGAAGGAATCGTTCCGGGTGGCGGCGTCGCTCTCGTGAGAGCGGGCAAGGTGCTCGAGAAGTACGAGATCTACAAAGACGGCGGCGGCGATCCCGACGAACAGATCGGCGTCAACATCGTGCGTCGTGCGTTGGAAGAGCCGCTGCGCCAGATCGTGCAGAACGCTGGCAAAGAAGGTGCGGTGGTTGTCGAGCGGATTCGTTCAGAAAAGAATGATAACCTCGGCTTCAATGCTCAGACCGAGCAGTACGAAGACCTGGTGAAAGCCGGTGTGATCGATCCTGCGAAGGTCACTCGCACAGCTCTTCAGAACGCCGCTTCAATTGCCGGCTTGATGCTGACGACCGAAGCGATGGTTTCGGAGCTTCCTGAGGAAGACAAGAGCCCAGCTCCAGGTGGTATGGGCGGCATGAGCGGCATGGGCATGTAGGCCAGGATATTACGTAGAAAGGCGGTGGGTTTTTTACTTTGTAGTCGCCCCCGAGAGAAAGGTTAATCCGTGGTCTTCCTCTGGACACACTTCTTCTTCAGGCAACACGTCTTCGAGTATCTCTTCCAACAACTTCGCCGACATCTCGAACGCTGACAGTATCGGATGCGCCGATTCATTCTCCTTCACGTATCCTTTCGCCACGTCTTGGGCGAACGCCAACGCAACGTAAGCCTTCGCGAGCCGGCGGCTATCGATGTTTCCCCAGAACGGTGTACTCATTTCCCAGTTTTTAGAAGTTGAGATAAGCCCTGATCCGAATCCGCCAGCGCGATCGCGCCGCCGCCAAGCGTCAGGATCCACTCACGAGCGGACTGGGCCGACCAAACAGACTGCGTACGAGCACCATGCCACTCTTCCAACCGTCGAGCTGATAAAGCGGAATCAAGTTTCCAATCGCGAGTGCGAAGTTGAGTGCGCTAAAGAGCGAGCCCCACGTCAGCACACCGAGCACGATGTTCACGCCGACGCCGGCGCCAAGCACAAACAACTGCTGGAGTAACGGTCGACGTTGCAACGCGACCATGTCCATCCTGCACGTAAGCGCCGACCGGAAGTAGTCGAACCTGGGAATCAACCTGGCGCACCGACTCGCCGTAAATCTTTGGTCCCCAACCAAACCCTGCCTGCTTCACCGGCACCGCGCACATTCGCGCGGCGAAATAATGCCCCATCTCGTGGAGCACGAGCGCGGCAAGAAACTCACGATGGCGTTGACGAGAATAAAGTTCATCTTTGAAACTCAGCGCAACAGCAACGAAAGTTGCTTTTCCAGTTGCTTCAAGAGTCGCAGTTCGTTTTTCAGTGCCTGAAGATCGGTTCTGACGTCGAGAATTAGATAGATAATGGTGCAGGTGATGACTACGCCTTCGAGAATTCCCCAGACCCCGATGCGCGGTCACGAGGAGCAGGAAGAGAAATGTAAGCGCGCAAATGTAAAGCCTGATAACCAGCATCGTTTTCTCCCGTTTCAGCCGAGAAAAATGAGTTCACAATGTTCGCTAGCGCGCAGACGTCTGCCTCGCTCGTCCGCATAGTGTGTCCCTCTTTTCCCGCAGAAGAAATAAACATGTAATGACGGGCGCGTTCCAGTCACTATAGATGTAAGCGCCATCACATTTTTCCCGCGCCCTCTCGTCTTTGAATCGCTCTTCGCTGGAAGCGCAGGCGTCTCAGCTGCGGCTCGTGTCGCTTTGCGGGAGCGGGTTCCGCGGTCGACGCGCCCTAAGGCGAGGCGCCCCCGGTACAGCGAAGAGCGATCCCGAGGACAGTCCGGATTCTAGAAATGAGCGTCCAGATACTGGACTTTGACAGAGTGAACAACAATTTTTACCGCGATTTTCTGAGGAATTGTGAAGTAATAGACCAACAATT
>CAWCZP010000019.1:0-58524 GCA_963800055.1 uncultured Acidobacteriota bacterium | reverse complement strand
GTAAGAACAACTTACTTACTCATCCGCTCTCCAAACTTTGCTAGTCGCATCGCCGCAAGTTTTCTCACCGCCTCACCTTTTTGACTCAGCAGCCCGACTCTTCGCTATTCGCCTATTGTTCGCGAGCCACGATTCTACAAACTAAAGGACGAATCAAATGTGGTGGAAGAGTGAGCCACCCTCCGCTGCGAGTTCGGGGCCTATTTCGGGCCTTAAGCTTCGAACAATGATTTCCTGTGCCGACTTTTGAGATCTAGGATTGGGTTCTCACTCAATTCAAACTTTAGAGTCGCGATGTTAGAGCTCTTAGAACAATCGGTTTCGCCCATTCGGGAGTCGAAGCCAACTCACAAACGTTTAGTAACTTTCCGCGATTCAAATGAACAATCAATCTGGGCTCAGGAGTGGCACCTGTGTGTGGATCGGCCTCTACACTATTGTCATACACCCGAAGCTCTGTGAGCTTGGGCATGAGTTGGATTAGATTGAGAAGGCTCCGTGCGTATCGCTGACGAATTCTTTCCTCAGGAATGTCGTGCCCACCTCTCTTGACACGCGCATGCACGCGCGCTATGTGCAGCTCGGCGTTAGTGAGACCGACATACCAGATGCGCACCTCGATTCCCGCCTCCATGGCCTTCTCCAGAAGCGCCGGGATCGTTCTTCCGCCAAGGGTGGTCTCAAAAGCATAGTCAAGGCGTTCGTTGATCGCCCTTTCAAGCAGGCGTCTGCCCTCGTCCCACGCTGCGCTCTGTGATTCCTCGAGTGTGATACCAGGATTCGCAACGCGTATTAGCTCCGCTGCCTCATCGGGGTTGAAGTATTCGACACCTTCTTCGATGAGCATTGCGCCAGCGATGCTACTTTTGCCCGCGCCGTTAGTGCCGGCAAGCACATAAATGCGCGGTGTCTGCGCCTTCTTAGGCACGCTTGCGAGCAGTTGCGACTACGGATTTACCTAATTTTTTGTCGGCCGCATTTGACGGAGAGGCCATGGCACGTTTGCGAGCAGCAGCAACTGCAGCCTTCCCCAGCTGCTTGTTGTCCGCACGGAAGGCCGCTGCCATGCCACGCCGCGCTTTGGGGGACTGCATGCGTTCGAGGAGAGTATCGAACTGCTCAGTCAAAGTATTGAGTTTCGCCTGAGGAGCTTCTTGAAGAGTCTGGAAATGGTCAATAGAAATCAGGACTGCCCGTGGCGAGTCGTGCTTAGTGATCAGGACAGTCGTGCCTTGGATCGCCTGCTCGAGCAAACGTCCAAACTCGTTCTTAGCTTCGGTCGCTGTGTAGGAAGCCTTTGTAGCCCCGCGGTTCTCGTGGCGAGAGACATTACGTTGCCTTTGCGGCGTAAATACCTTCTCGGCTGTGTCATGATTCTTCACGACGACATTTTAGCCATTATGGCCAAAATGGTCAACGGGCTTGGTGTTCGCTTCGAGCAGCCGACGAGATGAGGTTCGTAAGTAGACCTAAGGTCAGCTGTGAATCGTCGCGCCCTGTTTCCTTACGGACTTCGACCATTTCAAACGGCAGTGCGCGCTGTCCATTCGGCAGCTTGTAACTGCCATCGAGAACAGGCACGTGGGTTGATTGAGGGTTCGATGATCTCGAGTAAACCGCGTCAACGGCCAAAATGGGTTAACGACGGTCTTTTTAACGAGCGACGCCAAAAGTGAAATGTGAGAAGTTCGATGTTCGCGTATTGTTCGCGCGAGAAATTCTTACACGCTTTTCCTGCTATCGCTAAGTTATTGAAAGTATTGGTGGCCAGGGACGGAATCGAACCGCCGACGCCGGCCTTTTCAGGGCCGCGCTCTACCAACTGAGCTACCTGGCCAGATGGTTTGCAGAAAGAGCGCGTAGTATAGGAATACGCTCAAATCACTGTCAACTTAGCGGCTCCAGTAACTCTTGATTCGTTCCGCCAGCATGGGAAATGGAACGTAGTCCGCACTCCGTCCAGCGCGTCTCAGTTCCTCAACCATCCGCATTGCGCCGTCCGCGTTTCGCGTGTGAACAAGAATCGTCGAAGCTCGCTGTAATTCCGGGTTTGAGCAAAGCCAAAGCGCCACCGCGTATCCCGTTCGTTCGTCGTCCGTGGAATCCGCGTGGTAGTGCTCCGGATGCAGGTCGTGGTCGAGGAAGATCGCGTCGTAAGAGGCTGCGCTCAACAACTTCGTCGCCTCCTTCACGTTATGCGCGATGTCGATCACGTCGCCTTTGAAGCGACTGGTGAACCAACGATGGCGCCGCACGTCGTCATCAAGCAGAAAAACACGAATCGGATGACGCTCCGCGTGCACAGATTTCAGACCAAGCTTCGTAAGTAACGAGTGCCACAGGCTCATATAAGTATCGTAAAACTGGGTCGTTCATACTGCGAGGCCATTATAAGGTATTATCAGTTACACTCAGGTATTACCAAGGTGATTAAGTGTGATTGACGAGGGCCGACTCCGCCAGACGGAGGAAACAGAAGTTTGCAAAGACTGCTTTGGTACCGGAACAAAAGTGGATCCGGTAAAAGGGGCGGTTGCTTGTCCTTGTCTCAGGGTCGATCGCGCGCGCAAATTGATGGCGGCCGCGCGCATTCCGCGCCGTTATGAGAAGTGTTCGTTCGCCAATTTTGTAAGCGAAACTGGCACTTCGCAGGAGAAGGCGGTAATTCAGGCTCACAAGCTCGCGAGTGAGTATCCTGCGGTCGATCGCGGTCTCATATTCATGGGTCCTGCCGGAGTTGGAAAGACGCACCTCGCAGTTTCGATCATCAGAGAGCTCACTGAAAAAGGTTTCGCAAGTATCTTTTGCGAATTCGGTTCTCTTCTTAAACAGATCCAGGATTCGTACAATCCGGTGTCGAAATCGTCAGAGCTGAAAGTGCTGGCGCCAGTTTTTCAAGCTGATGTGCTGGTGCTCGACGAACTGGGTGCGACTGTGCCGACCGACTGGGTGCGCGACACAATGTACCAGATCATCAACAGGCGATATAACGACAACAAACTGACGATATTTACAACCAACTACCTCGACAAGCCGCGCTCCGAAAAAGAGCAGGTGCTGGAAGATCGAATCGGCGTTCGGCTAAGAAGCCGGTTGTACGAGATGTGCAAGATAGTTGTGATGGACGGCGAAGACTACCGAAAACGTCGCAGATAAAGACAAGCTTCTAAATGCCAAAGCGCACTGATATAAAAAAGATTCTGATCATCGGCTCCGGTCCAATCGTGATCGGGCAGGCGTGTGAATTTGACTACTCCGGAACGCAGGCCTGCAAAGCACTGCGACAGGAAGGTTACGAGATCGTGCTGGTCAACTCGAATCCAGCGACGATCATGACTGACCCTGAAACCGCGAATATCACTTACATCGAACCGCTCACAGTCGCTTCAGTCACAGAAATAATTCGACGCGAACGTCCTGATGCGCTTCTGCCAACAGTCGGTGGACAAACGGCGCTCAATCTCTCGATCGCGCTCGAGGATGCAGGCGTGCTTCATGAGTATGGCGTCGAAATGATCGGCGCGAAACGCGACGCGATCAAAGTCGCTGAGAATCGTCTGCTGTTCAAGCAAGCCATGGACGAAGCGGGGCTCGAGATGCCTCGCGGTGGTTTCGCAAAGTCGTTTGATGAAGCAGAAGAGATCGTTAAGCAAACTGATTATCCGGCCATCATCAGGCCGTCGTTTACGCTCGGTGGGACCGGTGGCGGCACTGCCTACAATCCGGAAGAGTTTGAAGAGATAGTTCGCGGCGGGCTCGCTGCGTCGCCAATTCACGAAGTGTTGATTGAAGAGTCGATCCTCGGCTGGAAAGAATTTGAGCTCGAGGTGATGCGCGACTTGGCGGACAACGTCGTGATCATCTGCTCGATCGAAAACTTCGATCCGATGGGCGTGCATACCGGTGATTCGATCACAGTTGCTCCTGCCCAAACGCTTACCGACCGCGAGTACCAGTTAATGCGCGACATGGCCCTTCGAGTGATTCGAAAGGTGGGCGTTGAGACTGGCGGTTCGAATATTCAGTTTGGCGTTAACCCGGAGAACGGCGAGATTCGGATCATCGAAATGAATCCACGCGTGTCGCGTTCTTCAGCGCTCGCTTCAAAGGCGACTGGTTTTCCGATTGCGAAGATCGCCGCCAAACTCGCGGTCGGTTACACGCTCGACGAAATTCCAAACGACATCACGCTAAAGACACCTGCGTCATTCGAACCGACGATCGATTACGTTGTCGCTAAGATCCCCAAATGGGACTTTGAAAAGTTTCGCGAAGCGGAAGATGTTTTGGGCACGCAAATGAAGTCGGTCGGCGAGGTAATGGCCATCGGCCGCACGTTCAAGGAAGCACTCTTCAAAGGCCTGCGCTCGCTCGAAGCGGTAAAGCCGCTGCGACTCGAAGACATTTCTGACGATGAGCTGCAACGCAAACTCGCGCGCCCCAATTCGCAACGTTTCTCCTACATCACTTACGCGCTCCAGCACGATTGGCCCATCTCCGAAATCTATCGACTCTCTCGAATCGATCCGTGGTTTCTGGATCAAATCAAGCAGGTGATGGAGATTCAACGCAACGTCGAAGGAATGAAGCTCGAAGACATTTCGGGTGACGAGTTGCGGGAGTTCAAAGAAGTGGCTTTGTCAGATCGCCGTCTTGCGTACTTGACCGAGCGCTCTGAGGATGAAGTGCGTGCGTACCGGAAGCAGTTAGGAATCGTTCCTGTTTACAAACGAGTCGATACTTGCGGCGCCGAATTTGAATCGCACACGCCCTACCTTTATTCGACTTACGAAACAGAAGACGAAGCGGAGCCAACGGATCGGCGCAAGATCATGATCCTGGGTTCAGGTCCAAACCGCATCGGGCAGGGGATTGAATTCGATTACTGCTGTTGTCATGCATCGTTCGCGCTTCACGAAGCAGGATTCGAGACCATCATGGTCAACTGCAATCCTGAAACCGTCTCGACCGATTACGACACTTCGGATCGTCTCTACTTCGAGCCGCTCACTTTCGAAGATGTGATGAACATCGTCGACGTTGAGAAACCTGAAGGCGTGATAGTTCAATTCGGCGGACAAACCCCTCTGAATCTCGCGATGCGATTGCAAAAGGCGGGCGTAAGAGTGATCGGAACTTCACCCGACTCGATCGATCTCGCCGAAGATCGAAAACGATTCGGCGCATTGCTCAAAGAACTCGGAATCCCGCAGCCGGACAGTGGCATGGCCTCGTCGGTAGACGAAGCAAGTGAAATCGCTAGCCGCATTGGTTATCCGGTGTTGGTCCGGCCGAGTTACGTTCTCGGCGGGCGCGCCATGGCCATCGTCTACGATCAGGAGGCGCTTGAGACGTACGTTCGCAACGCGGTCGGCTTTACTCCCGATCGTCCCGTGCTGATTGATAAGTTTCTCGAACAAGCAGCCGAATTTGATGTCGATGCGCTTGCCGATGAGACGGCAGTTATAATCGCGGGCATTCAGGAGCACATCGAGGAAGCCGGCATTCACTCGGGCGATTCGTCATGCGTGTTGCCACCGGTGCGCATCGATCCGGAGCACCTGGAGACGATGCGACATTACACGCGCAAGCTCGCGAAGGCGTTATCAGTTAAAGGGCTGATGAATATTCAGTTCGCAATCAAGGACCATCGAGTTTATGTGCTCGAAGTAAACCCACGCGCTTCGCGAACAGTTCCGTTTGTTTCGAAAGCCACTGGCGTTCCAATCGCTCGCATCGCGGCGCTCGTGATGGCCGGACAGAAACTTTCGGATTTTGAATTGCCTGACGAGTTGACGGTGAAGCGTTTCTTCATCAAGTCGCCGGTGTTTCCGTTCGCGAAGTTTCCCGGAGTGGATCCGATTCTGAGTCCCGAGATGCACTCGACGGGTGAGGTGATGGGAATTGGCAACACGTTTGGCGAGGCTTATGCAAAAGCAATGATGGGCGCAGGTTTGAGTTTGCCGTCATCAGGAAAGGCATTCCTGAGCGTGAACGATGCTGACAAAGGCGCGGCGGTTTTGCTGGCTCGTAAGCTGAGTCGTTTGGGCTTTGAGGTGGTGGCGACGGTAGGAACAGCAGCGCGTCTGCTCGAAGTGGGAATGAATGTCGAGACTGTTTTCAAGGTTAACGAAGGCAGACCAAACATTGTGGACCACATCAAGAAAGGTGAGATCTCCCTCGTAATCAACACGCCCCTTGGTCGTGCTTCGCACTACGACGAACAGGCGATCCGTCGCGCGGCGCTGCAATATAGCGTGCCTTGCGTGACGACGATGACGGGCGCGCAGGCACTCGTCGAAGCCATCGCCGCCAACGAAGCACAGAGCACTCCCGACGTGCATTCACTACAGGACTTACATGCCATTGCCAATTGCCAGGTGCCAATTGCCAATTGACGGCAATAGGAATTCGCAATCGGCAATCGGCAATCGGCAATGTACATCAATTCTGCGGAAACAATTCGTCGCATACTCGAGGAATGTCGCACGATCGCGGTTGTGGGACTCTCTTCGGATTCCTGGCGTCCTTCAAACAGCGTCTCGGCTTACATGAGACGCGTTGGGTACAGAGTGATTCCTGTGAACCCAAATGAAACGGAAGTCTTTGGTGAAAAGGCTTATCCGGATCTATCTGCGGTGCCGGAGAAGATCGATCTCGTCGACGTCTTTCGCCGGCCGTCTGAGGCGGGCAAGGCTGTTGATGAAGCGATCGCGATTGGAGCAAAGGCAGTGTGGCTACAGGAAGGCGTGATTGATCGCGCCGCCGCGCAACGCGCGCTCGACGCTGGTTTGCTGGTTGTAATGGATCGCTGCTGGCTTAAAGAACACATTCGCGTAGGGAGATAAGATGTGCGTTTGGAGTTCAAGCAGCTTTGCACGAGGATTCATGTTTGCACGATGAATCAAGCCCGCACAAAGTCTAAGTGATTAGACTTCTGCCCTTCTTGCCTCAATAGACTTCAATTCGCCCGCGACGGCTTCCATGATCTCCGAAAGCGTGAGTTGAAACCACAGTTCGCCTCCGTCAGAATCATGATAGCTAAAGCAGAAAGCGTCCTCCGTAGCATCGAAGCCACCCTCGTAGTGGGGAGTCTGGAACATGTCATCTGATTCTATCTCGCGCCACTCTTCTAACGAGTGATCTTCTTTCAGGATTTCTTTACAGAGGGTGAGAAATTCGTGGTCGATCTGGATCTGCATGAGCGCATTCTATATCTGTTCTTTAAGTTCTAAACGCTTCTCCTTGCCGCTGGTTTAAAGCCGGCGGTAGCGCCCTTTACTTTTACTCAATCAAATCCGCGTCCTAAACCAGTAATCGCAAGATATAACGGGTATCCGATGAAGATGAGCACGAAGAGCGCGACCAAAACAAATAAACCCCACAAGACAATTCTGAAGGACTCAGGAGTTCCGCCAAGTTTTACCCACACACTAGCCAATGGCTTTAGATTCTTCGGTGTGCTTCCAGCGCCAAGATGGTAGAGAAGAATATCTCCAGCGCCAATGAACGATAGTGCCAGTATGGTGATATACCAGTCCGTCATGAGTGGATCTCGACTTGGCCGCGTTTCACTTTTTGACGCATCCATTATAGGTTTACACAAGCGGAGTTGACTAGACTTTTCGGGCAAACTTCAATCAAAGTGACCCTTGCCCGAAAAGGTCACTGGTCTGAGGGGGTTCGGGCAAAGCCAGGCTAAGGAGACAAGCATATGTACAGATTAAACAGTGCTCTTAGAATTCTTTTAGTTATCTGCACTCTCGCTTTCACTGCCGCAGCACAAACGGGAAGTGGCACCGCCTTAGGTGGAGGCGGAATCATAGGAGGCGAGAAGTCAACAATGAATCTGGGGAGCCCACCCATGATGTCAGACCCCGCAGGAGGTAGCCAGCCGCACACAAACGTTTCGACCGATTGGGGCCTGAGCTTTATCATCTCGCTCCTGACAAATGGTATGCCTTTCTGAAACCGCATCACTTACCGTCAGGAACTACTTTCGGGCAAACTATTCGTCGTGCAGAAATGACGTTTGCACGGTGAATCCCCATTTCGAGCGATTCATCGTGCAAAGCCAGTTCAAGCTTTAGCTTGCTGGCTCGACTTCAACATTTGCAAGCTAAAGCTTGAACTCTAAACGCACGACCACGACATCAGAGATTATGAGTAACATTCGGGCGGTAGTGATTACAGTAAGTGACGCTTGCTCGCGAGGTGAACGAGAAGACACGTCGGGCGCCGCGCTTACACAACTGCTCACTGACGTCGGCGCCACCATTGTCGATCGCAAGATTCTTTCAGACGATCTCGAGCCATTGGCCCAGGCACTACGTGAGTTTGCGGATCGCAGCGATGTTAATTTGATCGTCACGACCGGCGGGACAGGCTTAGGTCCACGGGACAATACTCCGGAAGCGACTCAAAGCGTGATCGAACGGGAAGTGCCTGGAATGGCTGAAGCCATGCGCGCGGAATCACTCAAAGCGACGCCGATGGCTATGATCTCGAGAGGTGTTTGCGGCGTGCGCTCCAGCACGCTGATCATCAATCTTCCCGGCTCGCCGAAAGCTGTGAAGGAAACTTTTGCCGTTATTAGTCCTGTGCTTTCGCACGCGCTCGACTTGCTGGCTGGGAAGACATCACACCGCGCCTGACTTCGCCTGCGGCCCGCTCCCAACTCAATTTGAGCTTGCACTGAAACGACTTCTCGAAAAGCTTCAGCCTGCGGCCAACCTCAGTCAACTCGTTCTCACATTCCAAAGTGCTCGTTGCTTGAATGTGAAACACATTCCGAGTGCGCTTACAGTTCAGATCTTTCACGCGGTTGTCGTGTCTACGATCCATCGCATCGGCGACACGCAAGATGCCGGCGAGCCGCGCAACGGTAAGGCGATCAGCCGGACTTAACACAGCAAAATTCGGGTGCCCGTCCTTCGGCAGCGAACCCTTGTGATAACGCGCGACATTCGCGATCAGCGCGCGTTCACTCTCAGAAAATCCGGTCAACTCCGAATTCTCGATCAAGTAAAACGAATGCTTGTGATGCGATTCGTGTGCGATGTGATAACCAACGTCGTGCAACAGCGCGGCCGCGGAAAGCAACAACCTTTGATGGCGTGTGAGATTTGCACTCGACGACAATGCGTCGAAGATAGTTTCCGCCAGGCGCGCGACCTGGTGCGAATGGGCCTCTTCATATCCAAAGCGCCGTCCAACCGCATGAACACCACGAAGTTTTTGATCCGCAATGTCCGGCATAGGCGGACGCGACTGCGCTTCCCAGTCGCGCAACCGATCGATGATCACTCCCTCGCGCAATCCCCACTCACACGTCGATAACGACTTGATCCCGAGCGCGCGCATCGCGCCTTCCAACACCAGTCCACCGGCGACAATTATCTCGGCTCGCGGCGGCGTAAGCCGAGCGGCGATTTTTCTTTCGTGAACCGTCTTGGTGGCGAGCCACGGATTAAACTCCGCAAGTTCTCGCAACTTGATCTTCGTCTCTATCGGTTGGACCGTCTGTTCACCGCCTGTTTGGAGACGCAGCGCATTTCCGATAGCCAGGATCGTGCCGGAAGTTCCGGTCACGTTGTCCCAACGGTAATCACGCAGCTCGCGCGCAGGCCGCTCAAGCGCAGCTCGTATTTCCGTTCGCAGAGCTTCCAATGCCTTTGGTCGTGGTGGATCAGAAGTCAAAAACCGCTCGGTCAGTCCGACTGCCCCGAGCTTGATCGATAACAGTTTGGTCGGCAGGCCATCACGAAAGATCGACAGCTCAGTCGAACCACCTCCGATATCGATGTTCAGTGTTGGCACTCCTTGCGAGCCGCAACCGTGCGACGCGGCCAAACCGATCAGACGCGCTTCCTCGATACCCGAAAGTATTTCGACCTTGATTCCGGTTTTCTCTTCGACAGCTTTGATGAAGTTGGCAGAGTTGTTTGCTTCGCGCACCGCGGCAGTAGCAGTAGCTACAATCGTATCCGCGCCACGCGCTTCGGCAATCGATCGAAAACGCCGGATGCACTCAGTCGCGCGTAGTATCGCGCCTCGATCGAGGTGGCCCTTCAAAAGCGTTTCATGGCCCAGTCTGACGACTTCTCGTTCGCGTGCGAGCACGGCAAACGAATCGCTTGCGGCAGCGTCTACCACCGCGAGCTTGATTGAGTTGGAACCGATGTCTATTGCAGCAAACTTCAAGGGAGAGCCTCTTTGTTGAGGTCTACTACGTTTACCGCGGGTTTAGCAGGCGCCGGTTTGTCCCTTAATGCCGGCAATAAGCTTACTTTTTCTTCAGCAGACGCGTGCGGCTCGTCGATCACTTTCGCAATTGCACGGCGCAAGTCTGCCGCTACGCTGCGAACAGATCGTGAAGCATTCAAAACATGAAAACCGTACTCAGCAGTCATTCGATCGAAGACTTTGAGCATCCGTGTTTGGTATGCAATAAAGCTCTCGTAAAAGTCTTCGCCCAGGTGAAGGTCCATCCCTGATTCCCAGTAATCGAAACCACGCCCTGAACTGACAACTCGCTCGACGAGGTGCTGCGGCGACGAGATACGCAGATAGAAGACTGCGTCGGGAACAAACGCCATGCTGTAGATCGAACGGATCCAGGCTGAGTCGATGCCACGCACTTCAGCACGCGCTATCGCCGAGTAGATATAACGATCGGTTAGGACCACGAATCCGGCGCGCAATGCCGGCAACATTTCGTTTTCGAGTCGATCGATGAAGTCAGTAGCGTAGAAGAGTTGCATCGTGAGGCGGCCCAACGTGTGACCCTTCTTTGCTTCTTTGATTCCTCGACCAGCGAGCACTGAGCGCGTCATGCCTGTGTCGAGCACGGCGTGACCACGCGACTCCAGCCACGTGCGCAGTAAAGCGATGTGCGTAGATCGGCCCACGCCGTCCGTGCCTTCGATCACGATCAGCTTGCCACTATATTCTTCCTGTTCGACGCCTGGTAGAGGCGTTCCGTAAAAGAGCTTCTGATTAATGAGCTTTTCCTCGCCTCTTCTTCTTATTAAGGTGCTGGCTGATCAGTAGCCGCATCTCGCGTTGTTGGCGCTCGATCGAACGGCTCGCGTCAATTACAGTCAATCCAAACTCTGAAACCATCCGATCATACTCTGCAAGAATCTTCCCCTGGAAGATCGTGAAACTCTCTTCGGGTTCGTCGGACAAGCCTATATCCAGTCCCGCTTCGTAGTACTTTAAGTGTGGTCTACCCGAAACAATTCGATCGATCGCAATGTCGAGTGGTGCTCTGAAAAAGAAAGCCACAGTTGGTTTCACTGCGAACGAGTAAACCTCTCTGACCCACGCTCGATCGCAGCCACGCGCGACGTCGCGAGCAAAAGCCGTGTAGATATAACGGTCGGCGAGTACGATGGCGCCGGCTTTGAGTGGCGGGATGATGTCGCGCTCGGTCCGGTCGGCAAAGTCGGTCGCGTGGAGCATTGAGAACGTTGCGGGCGTGAAGAGATGGCGCTTCTTGGCCCGTTTTGTCGTATCCTTGACCAGCAGCGACGAGTTCCACTCGGAAAAAAAGACTGGATAGCCTTCGGATTTTAACCACTGATGAAGCAAAGCAAGTTGGGTTGACTTGCCGCTGCCGTCGGTCCCTTCGACGACGAAGAGTTTGCCGGGAAACTTGTGCTGTCCGTATGAGATCATCGGCGCAAGAGCCTAGGTTATTTCTGTTACAGTTATGTGAAACTGACTGCTTTTATAAGTACTTATGGGAACCTTGTACCTCTTACGACATGCCAAATCAAGTTGGAAAGATGACACTTTACCTGACTTCGATCGCCCGTTGAAGGACCGCGGGCGTAAGGCTGCCAAGCGAGTCGGGCAGTATCTCGCGGCAGAGAAGTTGAAGGATCCACTTGTGATTTGTTCTCCGGCCATGCGGACGCGCGAGACTGCCGAGATCGTGTTGAAGCACGCGCATCTGCCTGTCGCGGTGCGCTTTGAGGAGCGCATTTACGAAGCGTCACTGCGCGATCTCGTAAACGTGGTCTCAGAAATTCCAGACGACAAACAGGTGGTGATCTTGATTGGGCACAATCCCGGGTTTGAAGAACTGTTGGCCTATCTCACTGGCGAGGGCCGGCGCATGCCGACGTGCGCTCTGGCAAAGATCAAGTTCGATGTCGAGAGTTGGAAGGATATAAAAGAGGACCAGGGAACCCTCGAGTGGTTCGTCACGCCGAAGGAATTAGAAGAGGAGTGAAACAGCGTTATCGATCGCTAACGAATTCTCCATACTCCACTCTTTTCTGAGCTTGCAGATGATTGCTTAGAATCTGATAGAAACAATTCAAGCACACACCTGCTGGCTTCTTCATGCTTATCTTCGCGAATCTTCGCTCCACACCAAATACACTGGACCAAAAAGGCCCTTTCACTTTCTTTGTGTCTTTCGTCCATCATGAGTTTCCTTTTTCAAAATTGGTTTTTCGATGCGACCATACGGCCTGGCAGTTACGGCTTGATATCGTCTGAGTTAAATCCCGGTTAAATGAGTTGCCGGGGACAGAACGCAAGGAAACTTTTATGAGCGATAAACCTAAACCACATGCGAAGAATGCACCAGGCCCGTTCTATGTTGTGAATGGATGCTGCATTACGTGCATGACCCCGCATGTACAGGCTCCGACCTTAATGGGATTCGACGATGTAGAGAAACATTGCTTTGTAAAGCAACAACCAAAGACGGACGACGAGACTTACCGGGCCATTCGCGCCGTGTGGTCATCAGAGGTGCAGTGCCTGCGTTATAAAGGCAACGATCCTGAGATCATGCAGCGACTAGTTGAGATAGGAGAGGCAGACGCTTGCGATGTTCCTTTGCCCACAACGTCAGTTCCGATCTTGAGGAACCACGTAACGTTCGCGGCTACTTTCATCAATGACTTGTGGGATGTTGCAATTGCCATCAGGGATTACATACTCAGCCACAACTCAGAATACAAGAGGTTCAAAGTCACGCATCCTGAACGTGAAGGCAGAGTTGTTAGATTCGCTTACTCCTGGTACGAGGATCACTATTACACGTTGAATGTTGGGCGCGGAGAACCCGAAACAGATCGTTTTCTGGTCCATCACTCTCCGATTTGGGACGTGGGCAGTGTGTCAGTGTCTTTGGAGATAGACGACTGGTTGCGCAGCGATCCTCGGTTCAGTGATTTCAGATGGTTTACATCGGATGTGTGGGAGCGAGCGGGCGACGAGTGGCAAGAACGTCCTTATTAAGATGGGTGCGCGGCTGATGCCGCCGAGCTTTGCTCAGTGTCTTGATATTTAATGATCTCTGCTGACAAGAACCACTATCAAAATCTCGGCCTCAGTCCCTCAGCTACGCCCGACGAGATCAAGAAGGCCTATCGCAAGCTCGCGAAGATCTACCATCCTGACCATAATCCTAAGAGGAAGTCTGCGGAGGCTCGATTCAAGCTGTTGCAGCAGGCCTATGACACCCTTTCAGATCCTGAAAAGCGGCAGCAATACGACCAACTTTTGTCGGAGGACCATCAGGTCAGTGTAGAGAGTGACGAAAGCGTTGCCGCCGGCTGGAGTTGGAATCGGCTGGAACCATATATTTTTCCATTCATCATCGGCTCAGTTGTCGGCGCTCTCTGCGGTTTCGAGGCATTGTTGTACGCCTATACACCGGCGTTCGACTCGAATATATGGGGTTTCGTCTTTTTAGGTGGAGGGGCGCTAATCGGTGGGGTCGCGGCAAGTGTCTATGTCAATAGACGTGCTTCTTCGAAACGATCGGGGTAACGCTTTTCTGGCCGTCATACCTCTTCGTTTCTTTGCGCTTCTTTTGTGCGAGACTATTTTAAGCGATCAAAAGTTGATGAACGGGTGGCCACGGAGGGCCACCCCTACAAAACGCGACGAGAATTATTCGAATGTAGATAATATGTAGGGGCGGCCCTCCGTGGCCGCCCGACGGTTGATCAAGTCTTGTGACGAGCTGGATGTTGTCGAGCTAATCATGACCGTGGAGGAGAAGTACAACATCACAATACCCGACATTCCGGCGAGCTGATCCCATTCCCGTTCAGTCAACGCTCAGACACTATTCAGTTCGCTCGCAAAATAAAACTTTTCTGTACCCTCGCAGTTAACATTTTGGTAACATCGGCCCCAACGACGCCGCCCCCAATGGCGTCAATGAAAGTCTGAACCGACGCACGCCACAAAACGACTACGCCGGTCATTGTCTGGGAGGAAAGATTCAGTGCACCCCAGAACCTACAGGAACTATTTTTCTCTCCAAAGCCTGAAGGTGTGCGTGGTGCTGATTGCTTGCGCCTTACCGATTTCTGGTTCAAGCTACTGACAACCTCGTAGTTCGTCAAAACGTCTCGCAATCAGATCGCGAAGAATTAGCACAACGATTAAGGACCATCACTGGTTGGAGTAGTTTGAGTTTCAATACGCGATGGTGCGTTGACGCTCGGCGACGCAGCCGCACGCGGTGGTTCCAAGGGCGCGCGCGATCTGCTCAGTAAAACTTTCGCGGGCAAGCGTGTGATTCTGTTTGAAGACGCGAGCTCACGAAAGGACGTTGTTTTTTGTCGCGTTGTCTCGGGAAAACTCGACCGCGACCCGACTGCGGAAGTTTATGTAGTCTTAATCGACTTTGCCGATTTCCGGCAGGTGACTGGCGACAAACAAGCGCGCGCCGCTTTTGATGTCGGGTGGGCCGTGCTTCACGAAATAGACCACGTCGTTGAGGATTCAGAAGATCCGCAAGACAACGTTCCAGGCGATTGTGAAGCGCACATCAATCGCATGCGACGTGAACTGGGCCTTCCAGTTCGAAACAGCTATTTCTTCAGTTTCTTGCCAGTTACGAATAGAGGTAACGTCATCAGCCGGTTTGTTCGACTAGGCTTCGAGGACCAGCGTGCTCCAGGTTCGAAAACGAAGCGCTATTGGTTGCTTTGGGACGCCGCTCTCGTGGGTGGTGTGACGTCAGACGCGGAGTCTGCGCGCGCCTCTTTTGACATCTTTTGAAGAGTTGAATGAACCCGCAGGAGGATCTCCTTGAGTCGAAGGAGCTCTTGTGGGTTTTCCTTTTTGGCTAGAATTGCCGCGGCGATCTCGCTGCTGAGTTCGTTAGAAATGGCCATAATTGAAGGGGTCTAAATGTGCCCAACCGTTTTCTTTGAAGGTGGCCCATAGTACGGTTTTGTTGTTACGTCCATGTTAAATCGAGGTTAACTGGCCTCATAAAACGCTAATCCCCCTCACCCGCCCTACCGGCCAACCGATTAACAAACATTTAAGGCGATATTCACTGGTTTTTAACCTGCGGTCAGTAGCGTGGCCATTCCGTACCCGGAAAACCAGCCATGCTCAGCTTATCCACAGGAGAATCAGTATGAACGTGTACGCCAATCTGCGCTGCCGACGCATTTTTTCAACTCTGCTTACACTCTTAACGTTTTGCATTTTCCAGTCAGCAATCGTCGCGCAATCAGGAACGGTCGGGACCTTGACCGGAGTGGTGAGGGATCCTAACGGCGCCAATCTGCCGGGAGTCAGCATAATTGTTCGAAACCTCAACACCGGATTAACGCGAACAGCGACGAGCGGCGAAGACGGGCATTGGACCTTGCCCGCGCTGCCAGTCGGAACCTACGAGATCACCTATGAGGTCACTGGCTTCAAGAAACTCATTCGCGATCGCGTTGAAGTAGAAGCGAGTGTTCCTCGCACGCTTGAAGACAAGCTCGAGGTGGGTGAGATCGGAATCACAGTCAATATCACAGAAGGCGCGGCGCTAATCACTCCTGAGACCTCCGCAGTCGCTCGACAACTTTCTTCCGAGCAACTTGTTCAAGTGCCGACCTCCACCCGAAGCTTCACTCAACTGTTATCAACCGAAGCGGGAGTGAACACTGAACTCTCTCCGGTGCTGACGAACGGGAACGGCAACCAATCTCCTTCGGTTAACGGTACACGCACCACCAGCACGAGCCTCTTCTTCAACGGCGTTGATGCGACGAACATCACTACGAACGAAGGCTCCCTGAACGACAACATCGCGCCGGCTCCTGAGACGCTCCAGGAAGTAAAGTTACAGACGAGCATGTACGACGCGTCGACGGGTCGTTCCGGTGGCGGCAATTTTCAACTGGTTACCAAGACTGGCGCCAACAGGTTCAATGGCAATGTTTACTATTACCTGCAAAATGAAAAATTGAATGCCAACGATTTCTTCTTCAACAAAGAACGAATCGACCGGCCAAAGGCGCGACGCAATGAAGGCGGTTTCACGGTTGGTGGTCCAATAGTTAAAGACAGATTCTTCTTCTTCGGTGGGTACCAGTACACAAACGCGATCACCGGATTCGTACCGACAGCTCGAAGCACCTCGGTAACACCGCTTGCGTTGCAGTTACTCGGCGCGGATCGTTCAGCACAGGCGATCGCAACCGCATTCAACCAGGCGCGCGATCAGTTTCGGATCTCACAAGGTCTTGCTGCCGTGTGCGCGGGAACACCTGTGCCCGCAGGATGCTTGATCGCGACTGATATTGCTCCTGTCGCCGTAAAACTTCTTAACATGCGAAATCCGGCCACGGGGGACTTCGTTTGGGCGGCGTCTCGTCCGGGTGGCCGCATCATCGCTTTTGATCGAGCCAATCGAACAACTACCGGCGCGATCACGACGCGCGCATTCCAATTCGGCAACGCCCCCGTAACCAACCGGAATCTGTTTGAGGACAACCCGCTCGTTCAGCAGTTGAACGTGCGGCCGTCGGAATTCGAACAGCACCAGTTCACGACGCGTCTTGACGGCCGGCTCACCAAGAACAACACACTTACCGGAACATTTTTCTTCAGCAACTTCCCGGCGCTGGATTCATTTCCGGACCCGTCGAGCCTGATCTCTCCGTTTGTACTCCAGCGAGCTGACCGCAATCGTACGCTCGCGATTTCCGATCAACACGTCTTTGGACCATCGCTGATCAACGAAGTAGTGTTCGGCTACTTCTCGCTGAACAACACGCGCTCTCTCGACGATCCTTTTCTTACGCAGGAGTTGTCGAATCAGGCCGTCGACATAGAAAATCCGGCAGTGCTTTTCGACGACAGTCCCGGCACACGTCGCCTCGGCCACTTCATTGGCCGGCCCGGTACAAATCTTTCGCAGTTTTCCTTCGGCGGTCCAAACGACTCGTTCAACCGGAGAAATCAGCGGACCTTCAGTCTTTCAGACAACGTGACGTTGATTAGAGACAACCACACGTTCCGCTTTGGCGGCGACTTCAAACGTCATCAGTACGACTCGAGCCTTCCAGAAGAGCAGGCGACCGAATTTGAAAAGTTCGACAGCATCACGCAAATTTTGACCGGTAACGCTACCGAAGCCGATACTCAATTCGGCATTACTGAGAAGAGCTTCCGCTTCCGCGATTACAGTGCGTATATCGCCGACGATTGGAAAGTTTCGCAAAGGCTCACACTCAATCTCGGCCTGCGATACGAGTTGTTCATGTGG
Source organism: uncultured Acidobacteriota bacterium (assembly GCA_963800055.1). Taxonomy (GTDB): domain Bacteria; phylum Acidobacteriota; class Blastocatellia; order Pyrinomonadales; family Pyrinomonadaceae; genus PSRF01. Next base: position 40,988 of record CAWCZP010000019.1, on the reverse strand, counting down.
CCCACTGAAAAACAGGGACGCATCGGTAACTTCGACTTCAGCAGCTTCGAATCATGCTTCACACAGACAGGCGGCGCGCTGTCACTCTGCGACAGTCCCTCGCCTGGTTTTCTCGTCCCGGCAAACGTTCAAAACACAGGACTGGCAAACGTTGACGGAGCAGTCGCCGCAACAACGCGCGCCGGAAACAATCACACTCTTAACGGCCAGGACACGAACAACTTTGCACCCCGCATCGGATTCGCCTATTCGCCGCTGGATGGGAATCGAATGGTGATTCGCGGAGGTTACGGAGTTTTCTACGATCGCCCATCAGCGGCGTTCATCAACACAATCTTCAGTAACTATCCGTTTCTGCGCGAAGTAGAGATCACAGTGCCATCAGGCAACGTTCCGATTACGACTGCGTTCTCGCAGCAGCGAACGGATCTCGCGTTGAGTTCATGGCTGCCGTTCAGAGTGATGCGTACGGCAGGCGCCGGTGGTTCTTACGTGATTCGCGACAACACTGGCATCACACGCGATCCGCGATTGAACTTAACCCCACCGGGGAATATCGCAGAGACGTTCGAGTTTCGCGCCATCGACCGCGACCTGAAGACGCCGTTTGTTCATCAGCTAAACCTCGGCGTTCAGTACGAACTCACAAAGAACCTGATGTTTGAAGCGCGTTACGTTCACACACGCGGGCAAAACCTTCTCCAGGCGCTGGCGTTCAATCAGGGTTTTGATTTGAATGATCCTTCAACGCCGGATCACATCTTCGAAAGATTCAACCAGGCTTACATTGCGGCGGGTGCGCCGAATGGAGCACTCAATCCCGGTTCGACGGCGCGCGAGCGCGGTCTAGGCAAAGCGTTTGGATTTGCGAATCCGTTTCGCGTCGGTCTCCCTGCCAGTTGCGTTGGTGGAGTGGCGAGCGGTGTTGCTGGTTCGCCAATCGATTTGAATCTTGCGAATGCGATCACTTGCGGGGCAGCCGGCTTCGGTGGCGGACAAGTCATCAACTTCGAGGCGCGCGTTCCGGTTCTCGGCTTCAACGTTCCTGAGGCTCTGGTCCTTCGTTCAAACGGCGAATCGACGTATCACGGCGCGCAGTTTGGTTTATCTCAGCGTCTCTCTCGTGGCCTGCACTTCAATGCGTCGTACACGTGGTCCAAGTCGATAGACACCAGCTCGACGGATCCCGGAAGCACGGCGGGTTCGGGAAAACCGGATGTGCCTAACACAGGTTTCGTGGTCCAGGGTGATCTTCGTAATCTCGACGCCAATCGCGCTGTATCTGACTTCGATCGGACGCATCGATTCAGCTTGAGTTTTGTCTACGACATCCCGAGTTTTGGTTCGACGAACCGGCTGTTCACAGGCTGGCAAATGTCGGGTTTCTTCCAGGCGCAGACGGGAACGCCCTACAGCATCTTCGCGCCCGAGCCGGAAGTTCAAACTGCTCCGCAGTACGCCGATCTCGTGCGCGGTTCCGGTGGTCTGTTCCGTCTGGGTTTTGGCAGGCCGGGTTTGTGTGGATCGCTTGACGAACTGCGACGGCCCGGCAGCGATATCACTGAGGAGGCATTCAACCAGGATGTTCTCTGCTCGGCGTTGGGCCAGAACGGAAGCCTCGGACGGAACGTGCTTCGAGCGTCATCCCAATCGCGCTTCGATTTCGGGATTTTGAAGACCACGAAGCTCAGCGAGACGACGAGCTTCGAGTTTGGCTGGGACATATTCAACGTCTTCAACCGAGCGAACTTCGCCGCTCCGGATTTCGAGTTAGGAAGTCCTGACTTCGGTCGGATCACGAGCACCGTGGGTGGGCCACGAGTGATGCAGTTCAGGGCGAAGTTCAAGTTTTAGTACCGGACGGATTTTCCAACGCAAAGCGCGGCCAAAGAAAACTTAAGATCTTCCTTTGCGCCTTAGCGCCTTTGCGTCGAGGAAACTAATTGGAGGCAAGGCTCAATGTCGCTTAAAGAGATGTCGATTACTCAACTCAGAACAGAAAGCCAATCACCAGATGACATCTACGACGATGGTTTTCTTCGCGTCGAGCACAGGAACTACTACGTCGCATGTGGTGGTGTCGCGCTGAAGTTACCGCGCACGGAGTTTCTGATCTTCTCGCGCCTCGTGCGGACGCCCAACCGCATCGTTACCGCCGACGATCTTTGGACCTCGGTTTGGGGCGATAACAAGCCACTGAATTCCGAGAGCCTTCACGTTTACATCTATCGCCTCCGTGCAAAACTCGCCGAGTTTGGGCTGCAAATCGAAACGATGGTTAATGTTGGCTACCGGTTGATTACGCGTGCCCCAGAGCAGCCCACAAACTGAGGGTTAACAGAGTGTTCAGGTGAAGTTTAGATGGATGTAACATCCGACTTCTACGATTCAGGCGGTAATTACAGTCAAAAATCTCAGGAGAGAATCATGGCGCCTACTTTGAGAGTGGCGGTTCTGCTGGCCGCAATCTGCGCGATCCTAAGTTCCGCATGTGGTCCAGGAGGAACCAACTCGCCGTCCGGAGAATCCGCAGTAATCAAGATCGATGGTTCGAGCACGGTCTTCCCGATTACCGAGGCTGTCGCCGAAGAGTTTCAGAGGGAAAAACAGAACAAGGTACAAGTTACGGTGGGAATTTCCGGTACTGGCGGCGGATTCAAGAAATTCGTGCGCGGTGAGATCGACATCGCAGATGCTTCGCGTCCGATTCTCGCGGAAGAGATGGCCCAGGCCAAAGCGAACGGTATCGAGTTTCTTGAGCTGCCGATCGCTTTCGACGCGATCACCGTAGTTGTCAATCCACAGAACACGTGGGTCGATCACATGACGGTTGCGGAACTCAAGAAAATCTGGGAGCCCGAGGGGCAAGGAAAAATCACGCACTGGAACCAGATTCGTCCGGAATGGCCCAACGAAAAGATTGCACTCTTCGGAGCAGGGGCTGACTCAGGGACTTTTGACTACTTTACCGAAGCGATTGTTGGAAAGGCGAAATCCAGCCGCGGCGACTACACCGCAAGTGAAGATGACAACGTGCTGGTCCAGGGTGTTGAGGGCAACAAGTACGCTCTCGGATATATCCCTTACGCGTATTTTGCCCCGCACAGCAGCCGGATGAAGGCGGTTGCGATCGACTGGGAGAAAAACAAGGTCAAAGGTCCGGTGCCGCCGAGTCCGGAGAATGTTCTCGCTGGAACCTACAATCCACTGTCGCGTCCTCTGTTCATTTACGTCAGTCGGAAGTCAATGGATAAGCCGCAGGTCAAAGAGTTTGTTGACTTTTATCTGAAGGGAGTCCCGACACTGGCCAAAGAAGTTAAGTACCTGCCGTTACCTGAAACTGCGTACCAGATGGCCACGGAAAGAGTTCGCGTCCTACAAACTGGAACCGGTTTCGCAGGTGTTCCCGAAGTAGGCCTCCCGGTAGAAGAGATTCTCAAGAGACCTCCGAAAGCGTGAGGTAGTTGAGGCGTTCAGCTTGGACTTCATCCAAGCACGATGATTGCTCAGCATGAAAGATCTTCCTTTGCTCGAACAGCCAACTGCTCTTGCTGCTGATTTGTCGAATCGACCAAGCGGTGGTGCTTCTGCTCGCACGCACCGCTTGTCGCGATTCAAGGAGCGCGTTATTGAAGCGCTAATGTTTTTAGCCGCGCTCTTTTCAGTGGCCATCACGGTGGGAATTGTTGGAACACTTGTTTACGAGTCCTCGACATTCTTCGCGCATGTTTCGTTCCGCGAATTCATGACGGACACTCTCTGGACACCACTGTTCGCCTCACCTCGTTTTGGCATTATGCCTCTCGTCGCCGGGACCCTGGTCACGACAGCAGTCGCGCTCACTGTAGCTCTCCCGATTGGAACTGTGGTTGCGATTTACTTGAGTGAATTCTCTCCGTCTACAGTTCGCGAGATCATCAAGCCGGCGCTCGAACTCCTCAGCGCTGTGCCAACTGTCGTCTATGGCTATTTCGCGTTGCAGTTCATGTCGCCGCTGCTTCAGAAGCTGATCCCTGAGTTGCCGACATTCAACATGCTCAGTGCTGGTGTTGTGATGGGGATCATGATCATCCCCTACGTGAGCTCGCTCAGTGAAGACGCCATGCGCGCAGTGCCGATGTCGCTGCGCGAAGGCGCGTACGCGATGGGCGCCAACCGAATCATTACAGCGTTGAAGGTCGTGTATCCGTCAGCGTTATCGGGCATCGTTGCCTCTTACATATTGGCTATCTCACGTGCGATCGGCGAGACGATGATCGTGGCGATAGCCGCGGGTATGCAGCCGAATCTGACGGTCGATCCGAGAGAACCAGCCGCGACGATTACGGCGTTTATCGTGCAGGTGAGTCTCGGTGATTTACCGCATGGAAGTATTGGCTATCAGTCGATCTTCGCCGCGGGGATCACGCTCTTCGTTATGACGCTGGCATTCAACATCATCGGCTACATTTTGCGTAAGCGTTTTAGAGAGGCGTATTAGGTGAACGACTTCAAGCAGATCATAGCGAAGCGGAAAAGACAGGACATCGTATTCAATGTCATCGGGATAATCTGCACGCTGATAGGAATTCTTACGCTGGGCGCGCTCTTAGTTGATCTGCTGGTTGATGGTCTGGGCCGCCTGAGTTTAGATTTCCTGACATCGTTTCCTTCACGCTTTCCCGAGCGAGCTGGAATCTTGTCCTCTTGGGTTGGAACGCTTTTGATAATGGTCGTGACTGCGTCTACGGCAGTGCCTTTGGGTGTGGCAGCAGGCGTTTATCTTGAGGAGTATGCACGAAAGAACTGGCTGACGAACCTGATCGAGATAAACATCGCCAACCTCGCGGGCGTTCCGTCGATCATTTACGGCCTGATGGCTTTAGGGTTGCTCGTCTACAAGTTCCGGCTGGGCACAAGTGTTATGACTGGCGGATTGACCCTGGCGTTTTTGATACTTCCGATCGTGATCGTCGCAACGCGTGAAGCTTTACGTACGATCCCTCAAGGGATTCGCGAATCGGCTTACGCCCTGGGTTCAACAAAATGGCAGGTCGTGCGGCATCACCTGCTGCCTTATTCAGTTGGCGGAACGATGACCGGGATCATCATTGCGCTTTCGAGGGCAATCGGCGAAACGGCGCCGCTGATTACGATCGGAGCACTGACGTTTATCGCCTTTCTTCCGCCTCTGCCGGTGCAGTCGCAACCGCCTTTCATCTCTTTTGAATGGTTGTGGTCGCCGTTTTCTGTTTTACCGATTCAGATGTTCAACTGGGTCTCACGACCGGATCAGAACTTTGTTGTTAACGCTGCCTCGGCAGGGTTAGTGCTGATCATCGTCACCTTGTCTCTAAATGCGGTTGCGATAGTCATTCGGTATCGAGTACGAAAGCGAATTAAGTGGTAGCAGTAGCGATGCAAACAAAGCAGGAAGAGGGTCGGCTGCGCGAGCAAATGACGACTACAAACGATCATCATGGCCAGGCAGCTAGTCGAGGAACGTCTGCGCAGAGCATGCAATCGACCCATCAAGGTCAAATCAAGGCAGAAGTAAGTCAGCTAAACTTTTTCTACGGGAAGCTTCAGGCATTAAAGAACATCAATCTGGTATTTCCAGCAAACCAGGTGGCCGCGATCATTGGACCTTCAGGGTGTGGGAAATCGACGCTGTTGCGTTGCTTCAATCGCATTCACGATCTTTATCCGGAGACGCGTTACGAAGGTAAGATCACCTTGCAGCCAAGCGGGATCAATGTGATTGGACCGGAAACGGATGCCCTCGAAATGCGCATGCGGATGAGCATGGTCTTTCAAAAGCCGAATGCATTTCCAAAGTCAGTGTTTGAGAACGTGGCCTTCGGATTGCGGCTCAGAGGCGTCAAAGGCAGGGAACTCCAGGACCAGGTAGAGCAATCACTTCGGCTGGCGGCGTTGTGGGAGGAAGTAAAAGATCGTTTGAAACAATCGGCCTATACGCTGTCGGGTGGTCAACAGCAGCGTCTTTGCATCGCGCGGGCGCTGGCTACGGATCCCGAGATGCTTTTATTTGACGAGCCTACCTCGGCGTTGGATCCGATCGCGACCGCCAAAATTGAAGATCTGATTTTTGAATTGAAGAGCCGGGTGACCGTGATCATCGTTACTCATAACATGCAACAAGCAGCTCGAGTTTCAGAGTTCACAGCGTTCATGTATTTAGGAGAATTGATCGAGGTATCGCCAACGAAACAGATGTTTGAGAATCCAACTAACAAGCTTACGGAAGATTACATAACGGGCCATTTTGGATAAGTCTCATGTCGGCGCAAGTGTCTGAATTAAATCCAGGTTTGACTAAACGTATAAGTACTGCGAACAGCAACGTTGGCGGTGAAGCGGTGCGTCCCACCAAAATCAGCGTACGCCAACTGAATTTTTACTATGGCGCCCAGCAGGCACTGTACGACGTTTCATTAGATATTCAGGAGAGAGTTGTAACTGCGTTTATCGGTCCATCGGGTTGTGGTAAATCCACATTCATTCGTACCCTTAATCGCATGAACGACGTGATTCCCGGCACTCGCGTTACCGGGCAGGTTCTGCTCGACGGTCACGACATTTACGCGCCGGGCATGGACGTAGTTGGATTGCGGCGCAGGGTCGGGATGGTTTTTCAAAAATCAAATCCGTTTCCGAAGTCGATCTTCGACAACGTTGCGTATGGTTTGAGAATCAATCGAATGACCAACAACAATTCGGAGCTGGCGGGACGGGTCGAACAAGCGTTGAAAGACGCCGCGCTGTGGAACGAAGTCAAAGATCGATTGAAGACCTCGGCGTTGAGTTTGTCAGGAGGACAGCAACAGCGCTTGTGCATCGCACGGGCCCTCGCGATTCGCCCGGAAGTAATCTTGATGGACGAACCCGCATCGGCGCTCGACCCCATCGCGACCTCGAAGATTGAAGAGCTGATCTTTGTTTTAAAGGAGCAATACACGATCGTCATCGTCACTCACAACATGCAGCAGGCTGCGCGCGTGTCTGATACGACGGCTTTCTTTCTCCTCGGCAAGTTGATCGAGGTAAATTCGACTGAGAGAATGTTCACCGCCCCCACTGAGAAAGTAACTGAGGACTACATCACCGGAAGGTTTGGATAGTGAGCCCCGTGCTTTGAACTTTGTTCTTTGTAAATCCAGGGACGAAGACAAAGCACAAAGGACAAAGGACTAAGCACAAGAATTATGGAAATGCACCGTCATCTTGACGACGAATTAAGTTCACTGCGCGATCGTGTGCTCTTGCTGGGGGGCGAAGCTGAGCAGGCTCTCGAGCGCGCGATGTATTCACTGAGCGAGCGCGACACTGAAGTCGCCAAGCAGGTCCTTAAACACGACGATGAGATCGATCATCTCGAAGTGGAGATCGACCGCCAGTGCATCGACATTATCGCGCTGCGACAGCCCGCTGCTCGCGATCTGCGTTTCGTTATTTCAGTTGCAAAGATGGCCCCTGTTTTGGAGCGCATCGCAGACCATGCGTGCAATATCGCGCGCGCCGCGATCGACTTGAACAACGAACCGGAGCTCAAGTCATTGCTCGATTTGAACCGCATGGCCGAGCACGCTCTGAAGATGTTGCGCAATTCGCTCGATGCGTTCACTTCCAATGACGCGCTCACGGCTCGAGAGATCATCAAGAGCGACACGGAGATCAACGATCTTTACAACCACACTTTCCATCGCCTGATCGAATTGATGGTCACTGAGCCCGCTACCGCAACTCGCGATGCGCGGCTCCTGTTCGTCGCAAAGCATCTCGAACGCATCGGCGATTACGTCACGGATATTTGCGAACTAACCGTTTACATGGCTGAGGCTGCATTCATCAAGCATACGAACTAGTTATGACTCGCCCAATCCTGATTATCGAGGATGACGCCGACATCTCTGAGAGTTTGAAGTACAACTTTGAGCGCGAAGGATTGGCGGCCGTAACCGCTCCCACGGGAGAAGCCGGACTTTCAGCGGCTCTGAACGAACGCGATCCGCCGCGACTGATCATCCTCGATCTCATGTTGCCGGGAATGAGCGGAATCGAGTTGTGCAGGCGGCTGCGTCGAGAACCGGCCACGAGACGTACGCCGATCATCATGCTCACTGCAAAAGCCTCTGAAACGGATCGCGTAACGGGCCTGGACCTCGGCGCCGACGACTACATAACAAAACCGTTCTCAGTACGAGAACTTTTGGCTCGCGTGCGTGCGGTGATGCGTCGTGCAGACGAAACGATGGGCAAGACGTATGAAGACGACCATCTGATCATCGACTTCGACGACATTCGCGTGGCATGCGACGGCGTGAAGATAAAACTCACAAACAAGGAATTCACGCTGTTGTCCGTGCTGGCTCGAAGCGCGGATCGCGTAGTCACGCGGCAGCAGTTGCTGGATAGTGTTTGGGGTTACAGTTACTATGGCGATGCGCGCACGCTTGACGTCCACATTCGTCGCCTGCGGCAAAAGCTCGATAAATGCGGCGATTGTATCGAGACGGTAGTTGGTGTTGGTTATCGATTTGTGGGTTGCACCAGCCAGGCGGCAGCGAGCAGTAATGGTAATTGAGGATTTCCATCTCTGTGTCTCTGTGTCTCTGTGGTTAAGTTCACCACAGAGACACAGAGGCACAGAGAATTCAACTTCTCGTGGGTAAGCAACACTCCATCTTAATAGGCGCGTGCATTGTTCTCACGGCACTCGCACTGATTGTTCCATCGTTCAGCGCGCGTCTAGTCTTGGGCAGCTTGCTGCTGCTGACTGCGATCGTCTGGATCGTCGCGACGCTAAAGGCCCGCGAACCCTCAAATAGCTCAGCCATCGAGCGGCTCGATCAAAGTCAATCACCAGAAAAATTCGAGGTAAGTTCGCTGCTGGAAGCGACGTTGAGCGGCATGCGCGAAGGTCTGTTGGTCGTCAACAAAGACATGCGCGTGGTTGCGTCGAACCGCTGCCGCGCACAAATTGTTCAATCCATCTGTGCCGGCATTGAAATCACAAAGGTTGACTGAGTTGACTCGCAATCCCGCGATTTACAGTGCGTTCCTTGATGGACTTAAAGGAATCGAGCGCAGCGGCGTCAAGGTTGAAACGCATGGTCCAGAGCGACAGGTGTTTGACCTTCGTGTCGTGCCGATCGGCAGTGCAAATGGAAACGGAGCTGAAGGCGCGCTTGGAGTTTTCTTTGACATCACGCGAACTGAACGCCTTGAAATCGTGAGGCAGGAATTTCTCTCCAACGTTTCGCATGAACTGCGCACGCCGCTCACTGCGATCATCGCTTTTGTCGAGACTCTGGAAAACGGCGCGATGGAAGATGCGGAGAGCAGCCAGCGCTTCCTTTCGATCATTCGAAAGAATGCTTCGCGGATGCACGGCTTGATCGACGACATTCTCGAGCTCACTGCGATTGAAGGAGGGAACGTACAACTAAAAGCAGCGCCGGTTGAGTTGTACATGTTGGTCGAGGATGTGTGCGCTTCGCTGGAGGCAAAGGCTTCGGCACACAATGTTGTTTTAAAGAATAACGTGTTGCCTGATGTGATGGTCCAGGCAGACGAGCGCCGGCTCGAGCAGATGTTGACGAACCTGATCGACAATGGGATCAAGTTCAGTAAGGACCACGGGACCGTGTCGATATCGCACGAACCCGGGCCGCGCGACCGCATTCTGGTGCAGGACAATGGAGATGGTATTCCCGCGCAACACCTGGAGCGACTGTTCGAACGTTTCTACCGCGTCGACCGCGCGCGTTCGCGTGAGATGGGCGGCACCGGGCTGGGGCTGGCGATCGTAAAGCATCTGGCGCTGCTGCACGGCGGGGAAGTGACCGTCACCTCGGAGATCGGCAAAGGCACCACCTTCATCATCCACCTCCCCACCTCACAAATACCCGTAATTTAAGCCACCAAAGAGGCGTAAAAAGCGCCTGCGGCCAAACTAGCAAAACACTGTTGTCAAACGTACCCTGCCTTTGGGATAATGGCGCCCAGAGGTTCCAGCCTCGCTCTTCGCCCGACAGCCCCGAAGTCCTCAAACGGTTGGGGGTATCAATATGCGAAGTATTCGAAACGTTTTTCGTTCCTTTTCACTGTTCCTTAATCACCTGTTTGGTGCTCTCTTGAAAACGGTTATTAGCCAGCATCGTCGTCGGGATGTTTGTCGTCTCAATCATGCATTACATGGGTGTACCAATTCCGAGTGCCATCGAATTGCTTCGAGGAGTCTCGAGATTGGCTAACGTACTTTCATAGAGGAAAAATTTGAACGCAGACTTGAGCAAGGCCTATGACCTGCTGGGAGTGAAACCCGGCGTTTCAATCAGGGAGCTGAAAGCAGCACATCGAGACCTTGCGAAGGTTTGGCACCCGGACAGGTTTCTGCATGACCCTCGCCTGCAAGAAAAGGCGCAGGAGAAGCTGAAAGAGATCAACGAAGCCTACGAGCTAATCAGCTCGGGCAAGGTTCCAAGGCCCGCGCCGCCACCGAGAGCAGCGCAAAGCGTTAACTACACCGCGAGCAGGGATGCGATTGCCCGTCGCGGAGCAAGTTGGCAGTGGCCTCTGCTTGCGCTACTTGTGTTCGCAGCAGTCGTTGCGATAACGACGCGACAACTGTTGAAACAGCGCCCCCTGCCTTTACCGGAAGAGACTGTACAGGCAGAGGAAGCGGCGACCGTGGACCAGGCCCAATCGGCGCGACCGGACTCAAACACGCGTGCTGAATCAAGAAGCGCGCCGCAAAAATCGGATTCTGAAAACACTGCCCCTGAAGTCACAACGCCTGCAGGCACTACAACTGAGCCGACATCCGCGATCGTGACAGTCACTGTCGCGATCGATCCGGAAACTGGTTTACTCGCGAAACCCGAGTGTCCATTGCGCAGCCGGATGACGTATCCGAGCGGCAGTCAACCTACTGGCTATTGCACTCTGTCTCACGCTCCGCCTCCGAAAGATTCTCGCATCAAGTCGATAGCCAAAACCGTGAAGCGCACGTTGGACTAACGTCTCTTAGAACGTAAATATCAACTGCTGCTGCACGCGATATTGTGTCGGCGCGAAGTCGCCCACCGGTACGAAGAAGTTTGGATACTGCCCACTGCGTCTCAGCGAGTTCTGGATGAACAACAAACTCTGGAACGTTATCTTTCGACTGATCCCATACTCGAATCGCAAATGATGCGTCCTGACGTTGACGCCCGTTCCGGTGCCGATATTGTCGTCGGTGACTTGCGAGATCATTGCGTTCGCGCCCTTGATCGTAAAGAGATAAAGGAAACCCATATCGGCGCGCTTCGTGACCCTGCCGACCTGTAATGCAGCCAGCATTGCGTCCCGCTCGTTCAAGCCTGTCGCCACGTTGCGTGCGAGTTGCACGTTGAATGTGACCGGGAAGGTGTGATCGCCGCGTTTAAAGCCGGCGTAGTTCAGACGATACGTAAGGCGCGCAACCTGAAATCCGGGCGCTGTGTAAATTGCGCCGCCCGGTGTCGTGGTTGCATTGCCGGTTCCAGGAAGTGGTCCCGAGAGAGCGATACCTATTCCCGGTTGGACCAGCAGGACCAGTCCTTCTTGTGTAGAGGCAAGTTGAATCTGGTTCGGATGACGATAGATTTGAATGTCTCCACCAATCTGGCTGCTCCATCGCTTATTGAACGTTTGGTTGACGAGCAGTCCCTGGTGGAAGAGATTCGCGGAACGTCCTGTGGTTCCAATGACCGCGCCTGCACGTGCGAGCGGGCTATTGGGTGCGATCACAGCAACGTTAGGATTCGTCAGAATGTATTGACCTGCTCGCAACTCCAGACTGGAAACGTAAGTACCGTTCGGCTCGAATGTCTTCACGTACTTCTCGTTGAAGCCGTTGAAACGAATGTCATTGTCGAAAAGGAATCTCGAGTTATCGTGGAAGATGTTCTCCACACGCCCCACTTGGAACTGAAGCGATTTTGTAGGCCGGTAATCGATCCAGGCTTCGCTTACCGCGACCGGAGCGCGAACAGTAAGGGAAGTGAAGTCCTGGTTCAATGAAGTCGGATTGTTTAGCGCGCCTGTAGCAAGTTGCCCGTGAAAGCTTAGGTTTGGATGAATGTCCGTATCGAAGTTTAGCCGGAAGCGATAGCGCATCCGGACGTTTTGCACATGGTCGAGAGGAGGATCGGATGGGTCGGTGGCCGGTCGGAAGGTCCCTTCAGCGCGAAGGCGGAAGTCGCCACTCACGCGCACCGGGCCGATTTTCAACGCCTGGTTTTCAAGTTTGTCGAGTCGTTGTTCGACGGTCGGTGTCTGGGGCTCAACAGGCGCGGTCGTGTTTGCAGTAGGCGCGATTGGTACGTTTTCTTTCGCGGCTGCCACTTCGGGAGTTGTTTGACCCGACAGTTTTTCGAGCAGTGCTTTGATTGTTAGTTGCTGCTCTTCGAGCGTCTTTTGCAACTGATCCAGTTTGACGTTCTGTCGTTCCAGCTCGCCTTCGAGAAGACGCACGCGTTCGGCGACATTGATCTCGGGTTTGATCATTTCCTGTGCTTGCGCCGGTTACAAGACTTACAAATAGGACGGCGAGCAACAGGATTAGGCGACTGCTAATCGGAAGCATCATGGTTTAGGCCCTCGCTGAGTGTGGATGGATTGCTCGAGACATCGAAGCATATGTCGAAAACCTTAAATCGAACTTGCTATGAGGTTACATTGATGTGAACAGGAGTCACAAAAAGCACAAAAAGGGTCGTTGACAACTATCTGAGCGACGCTTACTATTCGATCGGTTCATTAACGGACACGATCCGCTCTTCCTATCACAGAAAACGCATGCTTCTTCAGGCAGCAACTACGACAACAGAAACTGTCGGCAGCCCCATCACAGCTTATTGGCCGGTAATGATCTTTTTCGCGGTGGCGGTGATCTTTCCCGTCCTGCCGATCGTTCTTGGCCGCTTCCTGAGGCCAATTAAGTACGAGAAGGGCAAGATGCGGCCTTACGAGTGCGGCATCGACCCAACCACCGAAGCCCACGAGCGGTTCACGGTGCGCTACTACATCGTCGCGATGTTGTTTCTGATTTTCGACGTCGAGACGATCTTTCTGCTGCCGTGGGCGATTATATTCATGGGCGATGACTTTTCGTTCACGAAGTTTGCACTGCTGGAGATGTTTGTGTTTATCGGGATCCTTGTGGTGGGTTACTATTACGCTTGGCGCAAAGGTGCGCTCGAGTGGGCGTGAAAAGAATTGCCAATTGCCGATTGCCGATTGCTGATTGAAGGGCATCGAGATTAGAACAAATTGGCAATTGGCAATCGGAAATAACATATGGCTGAACACGAAGAGGGCTTTGTTTTAACCACCGTCGATTCGATCATGAATTCGCTTCGACGAACCGTGGGTGCAAAAACGGTCGATATCGCGGCGCCGGTCGTTAACTGGGCGCGCAAGTCGGCGCTTTGGCCCATGACCTTCGGTCTCGCGTGTTGTGCCATTGAGATGATTGCGACCGGCGCGGGCAGGTTCGACATCGATCGGTTCGGCGCGGGCGTGTTTCGTCCAAGCCCGCGGCAGAGCGATCTGATCATCATTGCCGGAACCGTCACTCTTAAAATGGGTCCAGTGGTCCGTCGCGTTTACGATCAAATGCCCGAGCCTAAATGGGCGATTGCGATGGGCGCGTGCGCCTCGACTGGTGGTCCTTTCGACTCATATTCCACAATGCAGGGTGTCGATCGATGCATCCCTGTTGACGTTTACATTCCCGGTTGCCCTCCGCGGCCGGAAGCTCTTCTTTACGGCTTGATGCGCCTGCAAGACATCATCATGCGCGAAGCTCCTTCGGCCTACATATTTGATTCAGACGGAACCGTTCATCGCCAACGGCATTTCGAGGATGAAGATCTCGCAGCGACTGCCCTCTTGGGGGCCGAGGCGGTAGTAACGCCTCGCGTTAACAACTAGCCCTAATTGAACCTCCCGGGCTTGCCTCGTTCATCCAGTTTTTGAACACGGAAAGCTTTCGCCCCGCCTCTTAAATTCTGAAAGGAAGATCAAAATGTTCACCTCAATTACAGAACCAACAGACTCTCAAACCACTGAGCAGGTGCCGACGAGCTCTTTTCCATGGATATGGGTGGGGTTTCTATTTGCTTTTGCCTTCTTTGTTATCGAAATTGTGTTTGCGATCATGACTTTCGATTGGAATGGGGAGGTAAGCTCAGAGGACCCTGGAATGGCACTGGTGCTCGGTTTGTTCGGGCTGCCAGGCATCATTTATTGGATGTTCTGTGTACATCGCCTTCATAAAATCCTGGCCGAGATGACCCACGGTCGATATCCGAATACTCCCCTGGAGACGGCCCTCAAGCACCTCATTCCCTTTTATAACCTGTACTGGATCTTCAAATGGCCCGGCGAGTTTTCCGACTATCTCAACCGTCGAGGACGCGTGAAAATCATTTCGGGTGCTGGACTCGGCGTGATGTTATTATTGGGGTTGATCATGTATCGCCTGATTGATGGGGCGATTGGGATGTCATGTCTTTTTGCGGTGACGATGTATATGTCGTCCAAGTTGAAAGCGCACGTTAAGGCGCTTAAGGGGATAACGCCGGACCAACTCCCACCGCTGCCGGATCCCAGGATTTTTAGTAGGCCGATTGAAACTTCTACCAACCTGGACCAGGAGACTGCTGAACGGCCTCAGGTTGGATGATCGTGTTAGAGATTCGGAGGATTGAAATGAATTACCTATTTCGCAACGGAGTTCGGACGGTTCTGGTGTTAACCGTGATCCTGGGACTGACGTCCTTTGGCATCGCTCAAACCAGGCCGACTGTGAAGCGGCGAACGACGACGAGAAGAGTGGCACCGCTCGTGCCCGTTGGTAGTGATCTAAAAGTCAGAATAAACGATACGCTCTCGAGTAAAGACTCGCGCATCGGCGATCGATTCACAGCTACCGTGATCGATCCGAGTCGCTTCGATGAAGCAAGAGTCTACGGTCACGTCAGCTCGATACAGAAGTCAGGCAAGATCAAAGGCCGCACCAGCATGAACCTGGCATTTGATTCGATCGAGTTGCGCGACGGGCGCAAAGGCGTGCTTCACGGTTACGTGACCAGAGTGTATGGCGAAGGTTCAGGGCGCGCGGACGATGAAGGCGGCGTTGAATCGGGAAGCAGGACCAATCAAACGATCAAGCGCTCGGGCATTGGCGCGGGCATCGGCGCGATCGTCGGCGGCATTGCCGGAGGCGGTAAAGGCGCTGCAATCGGATTGATTATCGGTGGCGCAGGCGGCGCTGGATCTTTGGCGGTGAAGGGTAGTAAGGAGCTGAAGATTGAATCCGGCACCGAGATGCTGGTTCATGTGACGCGCTAGGCACGATCGTAAGAACACTTAGAGCGGGGGCAAGCCCGCCTTCCTGACTTGTTCTATCTACTTCCTACTGGTTTTATCCTGAGGAAGTAAAACAAGTCAGGAAGGGTGGCTTGCCCCCGCTTTTAGCACTACAAACATGGTTTTATTTTGGAAGCATTCCATGAAGACCTTCGTCTAACCAATGGATGGCCATGGTTGAACAGCTTATTGATGGACGGGTTATCGAAGCCTGCCAACAGGGCGACCGCGACGCCTTTCAGTTGCTGTTCGAAACTTATAAAGACAAGGTTTTCTCCATCGCGGTCTATTCCTCCGGCGGCGATCGAGCCGTGGCTGACGACGTAACACAGCAGATCTTTCTGAAGTTGTTTACCGCGATTCGTCAATTTCGAGGCGATTCGGAGTTTACGACGTGGCTTTACCGGCTCGTCGTGAATGCCTGTCTTGATGAGCGGCGCCGCCGCAAGAGGTTGTTGCCGTGGGGAGAGACTGTGGCCATGAGGAATCCCGGCGATAAGAAGCCTCAGGAGAAACAGTATGCGCGGCTCGAAGTTACAGAAGCAGTGCAAGCTGCAATCGGTGAACTAAAACCAAAATTTCGTTTGCCGATTCTTTTGAAGTACATCGAGGGTTTGTCGTACGAGGAGATTGCAAGTGTGATGGGTTGTTCGAAAGGCACAGTGGCTTCGCGGCTCAACCGTGGTCACAGCCAATTGGCGAAGCGTCTCGCGCACTTGAACAATCCGGCAATGTGGGGTGAATAGTTTTCCGGAGAACGATTTAATGTTTTCTAGACACGTAACAAAAGATATTTCAGCTTATTGTCATGGAGAACTCTCGAGCGAAGAGTCGAAGCAGTTTGCCGAACACATTATTTCGTGCGTCAAGTGTCGAACAAAATTTGAAGAGGTCAAGCTGGGTATCAAATTCGCCGAACAGCTTCCGCAGCTTTCGGCGCCGGAGCATCTTTGGCGTAACGTTGAACATCTACTCGATAAACAGACTGAAACTGCTGTAGGCAGTGGTTCGTTAGTACGATCAGGCTTTTGGACCTGGCGCGTTCAATTCGCAGCGGCGGCGGCGCTACTTCTAATAGCGGGTGCCGGAGCTTTATGGATTTACAACCGTCAGGCTGTTGGTCCAATACAACCGGATGGGCCAAAGTCTTCGTGGCTTGTGCGGCGGCTGAACGGCGCGCCAAGGATCGGCAGTGAAACGATTTCACAAAACGGGCAATTAGCAATTGGTGAATGGCTGGAAACCGACGGAAGCTCGCGCGCCCAGATCGCAGTGGGCTCGATTGGCAATGTCGATATTGACGAAAACACGCGCGTGCGATTACTCGCCAACGAGCCCACTGAACATCGACTCGAGCTGGCACGCGGAAAGATGAGTGCGCGGATTTGGGCGCCGCCACGCCTGTTTTTCGTCGACACTCCGTCTGCGGTAGCGGCTGATCTTGGTTGTGCTTACACCCTGGAAGTTGACGAGAACGGCGGAAGTGTTCTGCACGTCACTTCGGGTTGGGTGGCGTTGCAGTTGAAGGACCGCGAATCAATCGTCCCGGCAGGCGCTGCGTGCGAAACACAACCTGGAATTGGACCAGGCACTCCGTATTTCGTCGACTCGACGCCTGCGTTTCGCGACGCGCTCAAGAAAGTCGACTTTAACGATGACGGGAGTTCTAAGACCGCCGCTCTGACTTCGATGTTGGACCAGGCGCGTTCACGCGACACGCTCACCTTGTGGCACCTGCTGCCGCGTGTTAACGGCGAAGATCGTGCGCGCGTTTATGACAAGCTTGCTGCGTTTGCTCCACCTCCGGCCGGTGTTACTCGTGAAGGTGTGTTACGGCTCGACAAAACAATGCTCGAGACGTGGCGTCAAACACTGGAATCCGAGTGGATCGGCTTTGGAAAAGGCCTGCTCAAGACCAAAGGAGATTGGCTTTGGAAACTTAAAAAGGGAATTAGTCCCAAGATGAAAGAGATGATGCCTAAATAGGAGCATGAAAATGAGCAAACTAAGTGTTATCGATCGAAGAGCCTTCTTGCGTCGCGCCTCGTCAACTGCCTTGACTTTGCCGCTCATCGGACTCGGCGTTGTGGAGCTGACAAGCTGTGCCAGCGCGACCACCGGCACCACACTGAATCCTGGCGGCTGGAAAACTACAATCTCTCCTGCCAATGAACCGGGCGAGCCGTTGATTATTTCCGGCACGATCTACGCGCCTGACGGTCGCACGCCGCTCGAAGGAATTTTCCTGTCTGTTTATCAAACCGACGCCTCCGGCGTTTATTCAACAAAAGGTGGCGAAGACCAGCGCAACACGCGCATAAACGGCAAGATGCGTTCAAATGCTGAGGGCAAGTACGAGTTTCGCACGATCAAGCCGGGTTCGTATCCGGGCAGCAGAAATCCGGCGCACATTCACGCGTACGTTTCTGGGCCAGGTTATCCCGAGTATTGGATTGACGAGTTTCATTTCGATGACGACTCCTTCATCAGCGATGAAGAAAAGGCCAAGGCGGCGGCCAAGAGTTACTTCTCACCGATTCTTAAGTTATCGCGTGACAAAGACGGGATACTGCGAGGCGTGCGCGACATCAAGGTAGAGCGTTGTTCACGCAATTGCACGGGTAGATAAATATTCGGGTGCGACTGGACACAAAAAGCACAAAACTAATCTTGTGCTTTTTTGTGGCTAAATTTCTGATAGGTGGCTCGTGTCGTTGAGGTTCAAGACACGAACGAATCCATCCTCACGTAACTCAAACCGTGCAATCCCGCAATTACCACTCGCGATCCACACAGGCTTCAGCTCTGGCGAGTCGAGCGCGCCCATGAGGTGGAGCGCGAGGATGCAGATCGTTCCGGTGTGACTGAAGACCGCGATCCTGCCGCCGCGATGCGCGGCGATGACCTCGTCGAGTTTTTGCCATGCGCGATCGAGGAGTTGCCGGTAACTCTCGCCGCCAGTCAATACATGTTCGAAATCACGTCGAAGTAGAGCAGCGTACTGCTCGGGATGTTGTTGAGCGGCGTCTTCGAAAGTCAGTCCTTCCATAACGCCAACGCTGCGCTCGCGAAAGGCCTCTGTGCCCTGAATGGGCAGGCCAGTCATCTTTGAAAGTGGTCTGGCGGTTTCGATGGCGCGTGCGAGGTCGCTCGAGTAGATTGCTGTCAGCGCTTCGGACTTCAGACAACGTGCTGTTGCCTCAGCCTGCCTGTGACCACGGGCTGAGAGAGGAGTCGCAGTGTGCCCGCCAAAACGCCGTTCCGCGTTTCCCCTGGATTGACCATGACGAATGAGGAGGACGTTTGTGACAAGGGGCATTTGCGACCACTTTGTCTTGCTTAGGCGGCCACTGCCTCCGCCTTCAACTTCTCCGCTTGGTAGTGTGCGACGAGTGCGTCGATGAAGGGATCGAGGCTGCCTTCCATCACCAGATTGAGTTGATGAATCGTCAAACCGATGCGGTGGTCAGATACGCGGTTCTCCTTGAAGTTATACGTGCGAATCTTTTCTGAGCGATCGCCCGAGCCAACCATCGAACGGCGTTCGCTTGCCTCAGCTTCGTGCTGCTTTTGCTCTTCGAGTTCCTGTAAACGAGCACGCAGGACACGCATCGCCTTTTCGCGATTCTTGATCTGCGACTTCTCGTCCTGCATCGACACGACCACTCCAGTAGGAAGATGTGTCAACCGTACTGCCGAATAAGTAGTGTTCACTGACTGACCACCTGGACCAGACGAGCAGAATGTATCAATGCGCAAATCCTTCGGATCGATCTTCACGTCAACTTCTTCCGCTTCGGGCAGCACCGCCACAGTGATCGCAGATGTGTGAATGCGTCCACTCGCTTCAGTTTGCGGCACACGCTGCACACGATGAACGCCCGATTCGTGTTTCAACTTCGAATAGACCTTGTCTCCTTCAATCAACACGATCGCTTCCTTGAGCCCGCCGATGCCGGATTCAGAAGCTTCGAGAACTTCGAATTTCCAGCGATGTTTTTCAGCGTAACGCGAATACATCCGCACCATCTCGGCTGCAAACAGAGTAGCTTCGTCGCCGCCGGTTCCCGCGCGAATCTCTAGAATCACGTTCTTCTCGTCGTTCGGATCGCTCGGGATGAGCAGCAGTTTTAGTTCCTTTTCGGCGGTGTCGAGTTTTGTTTGCAGGGTTTCTGAGCTCGAGTCGTGCCATCTCGCGCATCTCGTCGTCGTCAGACGTATCCAACAGCTCACGCGCGCCCACCAACTCGTTCGTGAGTCCCTTCCACTCCTGATACTTTCGCACGACCTCCCCGAGCGCTCGATGTTGTTTCGCAGCTTTGCCGTATGCGGAAGGGTTTGCGAGCAACTCAGGCGACGAAAGCTCCTCGGTCAACTCGCCGTACCGGTGCGCAATCTGTTCCAGTTTGTCTAACATGACAACCTCAACCCTCTTTCATGAAAGCGGCGCCGGCAACGGGTCGCCCTGCTTCGGCTCCAGCTTCAACGACTCCTTCAACGCTTCGATCGCAACTTCGAGTTGGCTGTCGTCAGGTTCCTGCGTGGTGATGTTTTGCAGCCACACGCCCGGCCTCGTCATGAATTTGAAGAACCAACTGCTCTCTTTCTTCGCCGATAGGCGAATGATTTCGTAAGAGAGACCTGCAACCAGTGGCATCAGCGCCAGGCGAATCAAGAAGTTCAGCAACAACGAATCAAACTTGATTACTGAAAACAGCACGATCGCGACGATCATCACAACCATCAGGAAACTCGTGCCGCAACGCGGATGCTGGCGCGGTTGCGGGCGCGCGTTATCGACGGTCAATGGCAACCCTGCTTCCCACGTGAAGACCGTTTTGTGTTCGGCGCCGTGGTACTGAAACACTCTGCGAATGTCCTTCAGGAGCGAGAAGCTAACGATCATGATCAAAAAGAACGTCATGCGAATTAGCCCGTCGATCAAGTTGAACGCGACCGAAGGACGCACCGGATGCAGGTAAGTTTGCGCAGTGGCCCATGCACTCTGGTACCACTCTGCGTCCGCCACGGTTACCGCGGGAGGCGCTGTAGCCCAACCTGCCGCGATGAAGAGCGCGTTTGTTAGTAACAACGGAGCAGCGACGAAGAGCAGAATGTTAAAGATCAGCGCGAAGACGATCGAGCCGGCCGCCGCGGCCGTTGTTCCTTTTTTCAGTTCGTCTTTCGAACGCTTCTGAGTGGGAACCGGAATCAATCCAGGGATAGCGCCTGTTAACCCTGCGAAGTCTCCTTCGCCTTCGATCACCGCCGGAGAAAGTGCGACCTTAACTTCTTTGGTTTCTGCTTCCTCGGCGTCAGCGAAAGCTTCATTGGCCGAGTAGTTCAGCGCCTTGATGCCCAATCCCATCGACTGGATCAACACCGCACCGCCGCGCAGCACGGGCAGCTTCAGTAGCGGATACTTGTCGCTCCATTTTGGCAGGGGCGCCGCAGTGTTCACGATCGTGCCATCGGCTTTGCGCACGGCAATCGCGTACGCGTTTGGAGTGCGCATCATGACGCCCTCGATAACCGCCTGGCCTCCAACGATCAGATCTCTTTCTGGTGTACTCATCGTTTTTGATTAGTCGGTGAAAACACTAACGCCGGCTATGGTTGCCGGTCGCGGGTGTCAATGAACTTCGTGCGACCGGGCTAAATCAGCCGGCGTTTTAATAGTTTGTTTGGCTAATGTGTCGAGGCCGTGGTCTCGGCGGGTTTTTTGCCGTAGCGCTTGTTGAAGCGATCGACGCGTCCTGCGGTATCGATGAGCTTCTGTTTACCAGTGAAGAACGGGTGGCAAGCCGAACAGATTTCGACGTGCAGGTCACCTTTTTTGGTTGAGCGGGTCTTGAATGTATCGCCGCACGCGCAGGTGACGGTTATTTCGACGTATTCGGGGTGAATTCCAGGTTTCATTTAACTCTTGTCCGTACTCTAAGGCGGCCCCATTGCCGCAATTTCAAAACATGACATGATAGGGGCGGGGGTGTAGCAGCGTCAAGTTTCTAAAGGGTTTGGTAGTGGGGTATTAGTCTGTGGCCCCACTACCAAGGGTTTCGACTCAAAGGCGCAAAGACGCAAAGAAAACCCTTGATGCCGGGATTACCTTTGCGCCTTTGCGCCTTGGCGTCGAAAATTCTTAGTGTTCCGTTCCCAGAACAGACCGCCTGAATAGCCCTGAATGCTTTGATTGGAGGAGGCGACTTCCAGGCGCTTCAACGCGAGGCAGCAGTAGGTCTCGTCGATTTCAACGCCTAAGTAGTGCCGCCCGAGTTTTTTTGCGACGACCGTGGTCGTGCCCGAGCCGTTGAAGGGGTCAAAGACCAAATCACCTTCATGAGAACTCGCCAGAATTATCTTCGCCAGCAGCTTTTCGGGTTTTTGCGTCGGGTGGTCGGTGTTTTCGGGCATCGACCAGTAGGGAACCGTCAGATCAGTCCAGAGATTTGACGGATGAGTCAGCCGGAATCGCCCGTTCTCGGTCTCTGTCCAGTCTTTCGGTGCTCCGTTTGAATCAGTGTAAGGCGCGATCACCTGCCTCTTGAGCATCACCGCGTCAACATTGAAGTAATACTCATCCGAGACCGTGAAGAACCAGATATCTTCGGAACAATTCTTCCAATTCGACTTCGCGCCACGCCCTTTCTCTCGTTCCCACGTGATCCTGTTCTGCGGAGTGAAATATTTCTCACCAATCCGCTGAATCGCCGTGGAGCAACGCCAGTCGCCGCAGATATAAACGGACGCCGTCGGTTTGAGTACGCGGACCGTTTGCGACAGCCATGAGTCGAGCCATTCCGCATATTCGTCGATCGAAGTTTTTCTGAATTGTCGTTCGTTGAAACTCCTGGTGAGATTGTAAGGAGGATCAGCAAACATCAGATCGATGCAAGCATCCGGCAGGTTCGGCAGGACACGGAAAACATCGTTGCAAACAATCGTGTCGCGCACTTGATCCACGGTCGCTGGCGATTCGACCTTCACGAGTCCGGGCTTATATAAAGCGATCTCCTCGTCGGAGAGTGTCATCGTTCGGTTCAATGGGGCGCGGTCTGCCATAACAAAGCCATCCACAGATTACACAGATTAGTGTAATCTGCATTGAACAATCTGTGTAATCTGTGGATGGCTTGATTCAAAAGCGTTTGCTATAATCCGTTTTCGCTTTCTCTCTTATTCGCTGTAACAGCAGTGTTTAGTAAGCGATTGTCTGCCCGATCACATGAGGCGATAATCAGCCGAATCGACGTGTAAGTGTAGACGAGCTGATGTCAGAAGACACCAAGCAGCCTGGTTCTGAAGAACCCACATCGCCGGGCGTCTCAGACTCTGAGGCGTCCGGCACGCCACCACCATCAGCGATTCCCCCCGCAGGCATACTCGCCGGCGCCGACGAAGAAAAGGCGGCGATGGTCGAGCAGGCAAAGTCGCGCGTGGCCGCCGTCAAGGAATCGTTGCAGGAGCAGCAGGCAGGCGCAGGAGCGCCAAAACCTCCTGTTAAGAAGAAAGAAGAAGGTCCAAAACCTACTGACGCCAGTGGCCATCCGCTGATCAAGAAACTGAAATCAAAATTCGGCGAATCAATTGGCGAGGCGTTGGAGTTTATCGGACAACTCTCGGTCACTGTCGATGGGCAGCGCATCGTTGAGATCTGCGACTTTCTCAAACGCGATCAGGACACGCCTTTCAATTACCTTTCAGTGATCTAACGTGCGTGCACTATCCCGATCGTTGGGATATGCCATTTGAAATCGTCTACAACCTGTTTTCGATCGAGGCGAACGAACGCATCCGATTGAAAGTCAGAACGAACGAGAATGTAGATAGTGTGACGAGCGTTTGGCCGGCCGCGAATTGGCTCGAGCGCGAAGTGTTCGATCTGTTTGGGGTTCAGTTCAACAATCATCCGGACTTGCGACGTCTGCTCCTGCCGCCTGATTGGGAAGGATATCCGTTACGCAAGGATTACCCGCTCGAGTTTATAGAGAACGCATGGACCAAAGAGCACCTGCCCGAGATGTCTGACGTGGAGATGGAGCAGTTGCATCAGCGACGTGCTTATGGTCTCGAGATTCTTTCAGTGCCCCAGGAAAGATTGATGCGCGAGATATTCCGCGGCGGCAAGGAAGTTATGCCGAAGGATAAATGACGCCAAAAGAGATCGCCACTCATTACGAAGCGAAAGTGTTCGATACGCCGGACGCGGCCAAGGGAGCGGGCTTTGTTTTGACTGAAACTGCGGAGCCGCGAAACGTTTGGAATAAAGCGAGCGCCGCGAGTGCGATCGTGCTGAAGTTGGTTGAGAAGCGGACTCAGGGTGATGTGGAAGAAATCGGTTTGGTGATCGAACCGTTCCGCGTGACCGGATGCTACAAACCTAAATCGGCAGAGGCGCCCGCAGGTTGAACTCCGTGTCTCTGTGCCTCTGTGGTTAAAACAACCACAGAGACACGGAGACACAGAGAAGAAGTTAAAGTGAAATGCACCAGGTAGAAATAGCGACAACTCAAGAGACACTGCTCGACAGCCCGGAGATGGTGCTGAACATGGGGCCGCAGCACCCTTCGACGCACGGTGTGCTGCGCGTCATCCTTAAGCTCGACGGCGAAACAGTTATCGACCTTGATTGCGACATCGGTTTCCTGCACCGGGGAATGGAGAAAATTGCCGAGAACCGGATGTACACGATGATCGCGCCCTACTGGGATCGTCTCGACTACATCGCCGCCGTTTCGAATGGTCTCGTTTGGGTTGAAACAGTCGAGCAGATGATGGGTCTCGCTGTTCCACCGCGCGCGCACTACCTGCGCACGATTCTCACCGAGTTCAACCGCATCGCTTCGCACCTGCTCTGGCTGGCAACGCACGCGCTCGATATTGGCGCCGTCACCGTTCTGCTCTGGGCGCTTCGCGAACGTGAAGAGATTCTAAAGATCTTCGAACGGCAGTTTGGCGCGCGATTGACGTGTCACGCATGGCGCGTCGGCGGCATGCCGAACGATGCCTACGACGACTTCAGCAAAGACGTCCGCCAGTTTGTAAACAACTTCCCGAAGCGTCTCGACGAATACGAAACGGTGCTCTCCGAGAATCGCATCTGGCTGAGTCGAACTGTCGGTATCGGAGTGATTTCCGCTGAAGATGCAATTGCGATCGGCCTGTCGGGTCCGGCACTGCGCGGTTCCGGCGTAGCCTGGGACGTGCGCAAGTCGCGCCCTTACGCGGCATATGCCGACATGGATTTCGATATTCCGTTGGGAGAGAACGGCGATACTTACGATCGATACCTCGTCCGACTCGAAGAGATGCGACAATCGCGCCGCATTATCGATCAGGCGCTGGAAAAAATGCCGGACGGTCCAGTCAACGCAAAGTTGCCGAAGATCGTGAAGCCGCCCGTGGGTGATTACTATCATTCGATCGAATCACCGAAAGGCGAGATTGGTTGTTACATCGTCTCGGATGGCAGTGCGCAGCCATGGCGCGTGAGAGTTCGTCCGCCTTCGTTCATCAACTTACAGGCGCTGAAACAGATGTGCGTCGGACATCTGGTGGCAGACGTGGTCGCGATTATTGGCACGCTTGATATCGTTTTAGGAGAGATCGATCGCTGAACTTCAGATGATACTTCTCGGCCCCATCAATGTGCTCAACGACTTTCTGCTGAGGTTCTTCAGCGCTGACACGGTCACTTTTTTCCTCTGGCCGCTGATCCAGATCGGCCTGGTAGTGACTTTGGTCGCGCTCTGGGTCGCGTACGCAACTTACCTTGAACGAAAGATCTCGGCGTTCATGCAGGCGAGACTTGGTCCGATGCGCGTTGGTCCATGGGGACTGCTCCAGCCGATCGCCGACGGACTCAAGCTGCTGACTAAAGAAGACTTTATTCCCGACAAAGCGGATCGCTGGATCTTCTTCTTCGCGCCGTACATCGCTGTTGCTTCGGCGTTCATCGTCTTTTCAGTTATTCCGTTTGGTCCTGACTGGGCCGTTATTGCCGATGTGAACATTGGATTACTGCTGGTGCTCGCGGTTTCGAGTGTTGGAGTCCTCGCGCTGATACTTGCCGGCTGGTCTTCAAACTCCAAATACGCATTGCTCGGTGGACTGCGATCGAGCGCGCAGATGGTCTCTTACGAAGTGGCGATGGGACTGTCACTCATCGGCGCACTGATGTTTGCGCGTACGCTTTCACTCTCGGGCTTCGTGGCTGCGCAAGGATCGGATGCGATCTGGTACATCGTCTATCAACCCGCGGGCTTTTTCCTGTTTCTGATCAGCGGCATCGCCGAGAACAATCGCGCTCCGTTCGATCTGCCCGAGGCCGAATCCGAACTAGTCGCAGGATTTCACACTGAATACTCAGGCATGCGCTGGTCGCTGTTCTTCATGGCTGAGTATGCGGCGATGGTCGTTGTCGCAGCCGTGGCGACAACCGTGTACCTCGGCGGGTGGTATTTCCCGTATGTTTATAAGCTCGACGCATGGGGATATCACAACCTGTACGTCCTCGTCAGCACGTTGGTGTTTCTGTTCAAAGCCTCGATCATTCTCTACATCTATTTCTGGCTGCGCTGGACGTTGCCGCGCTTCCGTTACGATCAGTTGATGGACATTGGTTGGAAGTGGTTGATCCCGTCGGCGCTAATCAACATTGCGTTGACAGCGCTTGCAGTCTTTGCTGTGCAGGCTTTAGATGGCTGGAGAGGAATGAAGACAATCGAGTTTCTCGATCGTGGATTGAACCTGACGGCAACCGGCAAGGGCATCATGATTGGCTTTGGATTGGTGGGTGTGTTCATCACGGCGGCGCTGCTCGCGCGAATCAACTGGCGCTCGCGCGATTTCCATCTGAAGACGCAACGCAGGAATATCAAGCTGGTGAACTTGCCGCAGGGCAAACCGGCCGTACAGCCAGGGAGTTAAATATGGCATTAGTTAAGACGCCAAAACCGACGTTCGCGCAGAAGCTCAAACGCTTCTTCATGATCGACTTTATCAAAGGCATGACGCTGACGTTGAAATACAATCTCGGCGCGCTCTTCGATAAAGATTCGGTCGCGGGCAAGGGAATTTATACCGAGCAGTATCCGAAAGTGCGTCCCGACGTGGCGCCGCGTTTCCACGGCGCGCCGCGTTTGAACATGGATCCCGAAACGCACGACACGCTATGCATTGCGTGCAACCTGTGCGCGATCGCGTGTCCTGAAGACTGTATCGACGTGATAGCGATGGACGTCGAGATCATCGTCGCCGGCAAGCCGCGCCGGAAGAAGGTGCTTGACGAATTCATCTTCGACACCTCGCGGTGCATGTTCTGCGCGTTGTGCCAGGAAGCATGTCCGACCTCCTGCCTGGAACTAACGCAGGACTTTGAATTAGCGACCTATTCGCGCGCCGGCTTTGTTTGGAACCGCGAAATGCTCGAGCAAGGGCGGGAAACAGTGAAGTACACACGCTAAGTCATTTCCAATTGGCAATTGCCGATTGCCGATTGAAATAATGTTTTAGCATTCATTGGAGTCCTCACGTCATGGATGCGGAAGATCTGAAGAAACGCACAAAGCTGTTTGCGCTTAGGATTCTGAAACTGGCGGCTGCTTTGCCGGTGACCATTGAAGGTAAAGCGATTAAAGGGCAACTTGTAAGAGCAGGTACTTCAGTGGGCGCCAATTATCGCGCTGCTTGTCGAGGAAGATCGAGAGCAGAGTTCATAGCGAAGATTGGCGTTGTTGAAGAGGAAGCGGACGAAAGCGCCTTTTGGTTGGAGTTAATTATCGAAGGTGGTCTTCTAAAGGAGAATTGCGTTAAGCCACTGTTAGACGAAGCGAATGAGTTAACGAGAATGATGGCAAGCTCTCGCATATCGGCCTCAAGAAAGGTTCGAGCCAATCGGCAATTGGCAATCGGCAATCGGCAATGACTCTCTCCGGTTACGAAGCTCTCTTCTTCTGGATCTTTGCCCTCGCGGCGATCTTTGCGGGGCTGCTGACTGTGATGGCCCGCAATGCTGTGCACAGCGCGCTGTTTCTTATTTCATCGCTCGTTTCGGTCGCTGCTTTGTTTGTGCTCGGGCGCGCTGAGTTCATCGCGGGTGTGCAGATTCTCGTGTACGTTGGCGGCGTCATGGTCCTGTTCCTGTTTGTGATCATGCTCGTCAACGTCGGCGCCGAAGAGCGCGGCACCGAGCAGATCTTCAATCGGCCCAAGCAGGTCACGACGAGCTTGATCTTTTGTCTCTTGTTAGCCGGTGCACTCCTTTTCGCAGTCAATCGAGGTTACGGAGGTTTGCAGCGATACCGTCCGATTCCCGAAATAACTGCTGAAGCGCAAGCAACTAAAGATGCTGCGTTTGCCAAGTCCGCGACCGGCAGCAGCCGCATCACCAGAGACGCGGAAGGAGTCGGTAACAGTCTTTATCGCTACGCGTCGTTACCGTTCGAGATCGCGAGCGTATTATTGCTCGTTGCGATCATCGGATCAGTCATGCTCGCGCGCACTCTAAGACAGGAAGCTTCTGCGGACGACGTGGATCCGGAAGTTCTGAAGGAAGAAGTGGTCAACGATCCGGAGCTCGCAAAGCTGGAGCGAGGATCAGAATAGTCATGCTCAACTTTTTCAGTCCCGCATTGCTGTTTTTGCTACAGGAGGTTGAGACCACGAGGTTCTCCCAAATGAAGCAGGCCGCCTTCAATCCCGATTTGTCGAAGTTTCTCGTGATTGGAGCGCTGCTTTTCATCATCGGGGTTGCGGGAGTTTTGACGCGGCGCAACATCATCGTGATCTTCATGTCGATCGAGTTAATTCTCAACGCAGCGAATCTTAACTTCATTGCCTTCTCTCGATACCTGTCGGAAGCGGGCAGCCCCAACGCGCTCGCCGGACAGATTTTCACGGTCTTTGTGATCGTGGTTGCGGCGGCCGAAGCCGCGATTGGTTTGGGAATCGTGATCGCGCTTTACAGGAACAAGGAAACGATCTGGGTAGACGAGATTGATCTGTTGAAATGGTAATAGGTCCTATAGGTCTTATAGGTCCTATATTGCAGAATGCAAAAATACATCTGGCTAGTTCCCCTGCTACCTCTAATCGGCGCTGCTATTAACGGCCTCTTAGGCCGGAAGTTTCGTTTCTCTGAAAAACTCATCGGCGGCATTGCTGTTGGCTCGGTAGCGCTTTCATTCCTCATCAGCGTGGCGGCGGTGTACTCGTACGGTTTCGGTGGTCATCCTGAATGGCCCAAGCCGTATCTCACAAGCCAGGATGGTTTTAGTTTCGATTGGATTCCGGGTGGCGCGGTCAGCGTCAATCAAGGCGCGCATGCCGTCGCCACCGAAGCACCGCGATTCGCCCTGCTCAATATCGAGTGGAGCTATCAACTCGATCCGCTGTCGGCGATCTTCATGCTGATCGTCACCGGCGTCGGTCTTTGCATCTTTGTTTTCGCGACCGGCTACATGCACGGCGAGACAGGGTTTTACCGCTTCTTCGCTTACATGGGTCTCTTCATGTTCGCGATGCTCGTGCTCGTCATGGGCTCAAACTTCCTGATGATGTTTGTTGGTTGGGAAGGAGTGGGTCTGTGCTCATACCTGCTGATCGGTTATTACTTCGATCGACAGGAAGCCGCCAACGCTTCGCGCAAGGCATTCATTACCAATCGCATCGGAGACTTCGGCTTCGCTCTCGCGATCTTCGGCATCATCGCCACGTTTGGCAGCGCACAATACACCGAGGTTTTTGAGCAGGCTAAAGCTTACCCAATCGAACTGCTGGGTCACTGGGGCATTCTCTCCTGGATTGCGCTGGGACTCTTCGTTGGCGCTTGCGGCAAGTCAGCGCAACTGCCACTGCACGTTTGGCTGCCGGATGCGATGGCTGGTCCAACACCCGTCTCGGCGTTGATTCACGCTGCCACGATGGTGACCGCTGGACTCTACATGGTGACGCGCACCAACGTCATCTTCCAGCACTCGCAAACGATGCTGCTCGTCGTTGCGCTCGTCGGCGCCGCGACTGCGATCTTCGCCGCCACGATCGGCATCACTCAGAACGACATCAAGAAAGTTCTTGCTTACTCAACCGTTTCGCAGCTTGGCTTTATGTTCATGGCCTGCGGCGTGGGCGCGTTTGTGATCGGCATCTTTCACGTGATGACGCACGCGTTCTTCAAGGCGTTGATGTTCCTCGGCGCGGGCAGCGTGATTCACGGCATGCACCACGAGCAGGACATGCGCCGCATGGGCGGGCTCAAGAAGTACATGCCCTACACGTATTGGACGTTCTTCTGCGGCTGGCTCGCGATCTGCGGCATCATTCCGTTCAGTGGCTTCTGGTCCAAAGACGAAATTCTCTGGAACGCAGCTTCGACGACGCAAATACCGGTTGGCTGGCTCGTTTGGTTGGTAGGCACGATCGCAGCCACCTGCACCGCGTTTTACATGACGCGCCTGATGGGAATGACGTTCTGGGGTAAGGAGAGATTTCGCGAACAACCTGCGGGCGGTGAGGCCGACGAAGCGCATGCGGCTGCTTACGACAAAGGCTTAACGCAACACGATGCGACGCGTTCAGCCGCTGGTGATCGTCCGCGACACGATGCCGGCGAGCATGTTGGACCAGTTCGCGAAGACGTCGCGCATCATGTTGCGACTCACGGTCACGCCCATGAGGATGCCGCTCATGGTCATGGCGCGCACATGCCGCACGAATCGCCACCGTCGATGACCATACCACTGATCGCACTGGCAGTGTTGGCGACAATCGGCGGACTAGTCGGAATTGGAGCAGCATTCAAGCCGATCACCGGAACCGATCATCCGGGCGGCAGGCTGAACATCGTGACCTGGCTGAATCCCATCATCTGGGATCCGGTGACGCGCGAGTTCAAAACGCCCGAGGGCGGAGATCATGGCGCTCCCGCAACTGCGGACGCTTCACACGCCGCCCCGGCGCCAGTTGCTGAAGAAGGTCATGGAACCACGGCTGCCAGTCCCTACGGTGACGCCGGCTTCAATCTCGCGCATGCAGTTGAGAACGTCACTCACAGCCATCTCTTGACGGAATGGCTCTTTATCATCATCTCGCTCGTCGTCGCGGGCATTGGCATACTTCTCGGTTTTCTGTTCTACGTCTGGCGACCCTATCTACCGGATATTTGGGCGCAGCGACTTCAGCCACTCTATCTCGCAAGTTACAACAAGTATTGGGTCGACGAGTTCTACGGTTCGGCCATCACGCGGCGGACGATGGATGCCGCGCGCGCCGTTTATGCCTTCGATGCGAAGCTTGTCGACGGCATCGTCAATGGACTTGCGTGGCTGAGCCGGCAGATCAGTGTTGTCGTGGGCGTATTTGATAAGTACTTCGTCGACGGGCTCGTCAATACAATCGCTGCTTTCATCATTCGTTTGATGTCGCCATTGTTCCGCGCCGCGCAAACGGGATTCGCGCAGAATTACGCACTCGTGATGGTGCTGGGTTTGATGGTTGCCGTTGCAGTTTTTTTCGCAAATGACATTGCTGCGGTATTTAGGGACTGAACAAATTCAAATGACTAACTCTTATATTCTCTCTTTGATCACATGGGTGCCGGCCGTGGGCGCGATCCTCATTCTCGCGTTCATGAAAAAGGACCAGTCGAACTTAATCAAGAAATTTGCCACCGGCTGGTTTGTGCTCGACTTCCTCGCCTCACTCTGGTTGTTGAAATACAACCGCACCGCCGGCGGAATGCAGTTTCTCGAAGACTACGAGTGGATACCGATTATCGGCGCGCGTTATCAACTAGGAGTTGACGGTGTCACCGTCCTGCTGATCGTGCTCACCACGCTGCTCGGCGCCATCGCTGCATTGTCTTCGTGGGAATACATTCAGAAGAGAGAGAAAGAGTATTACGCACTGTTACTGTTTTTGCAGACCGCCGTTATCGGTGTCTTTGCTTCGATGGACCTGTTCCTGTTCTACCTGTTCTTCGAAGTTTCACTCGTTCCGATGTACTTCCTGATCGGAATCTGGGGCGGCGAGAACCGTCTCTACGCTGCGATCAAGTTTTTCCTCTACACCCTCGTCGGATCGGTGGTGATGCTGCTCGGCGTTTTGAAGATGTATTTCCTGACGCAGGACACAGCGTTAACTAACCAGATCACGCAGCCGATGATTAATGCGCTCGCCGGCGATCAGGCGGGCCAAATGATTTGGAACAATTGGCAAGCTGCAAAAAGCACCGGCACTTTCAACATCGTGTTCATGCAGGCGATGGGAACATTCCTGCCACCCGGCACTATGCAGGTGCTTCTGTTCGCTGCGTTCGCGCTCGGCTTTGCGATCAAGGTGCCGATGTTTCCGTTTCACACGTGGCTGCCGGATGCGCACGTCGAGGCGCCCACAGCCGGCTCTGTGATTCTCGCGGGCATTCTGCTGAAACTCGGAACGTATGGTTTTTATCGATTTAACCTGCCGATGTTTCCGTGGGCGTCGCGCGACCAGAGCTATTTTGGATCGTTTGGCGTTCGCAGTGTAATGGTCTTTCTGGCAATCGTGAGCATCATTTACGGCGCCTTGGCCGCAATGTATTTCGTCGTGAAGAAAAACGGCGACGTCAAGAAACTTGTCGCTTATTCGTCAGTCTCGTCGATGGGCATGGTGATGCTCGGACTGTTTGCGCTCAATCCGAACGGAGTCAATGGCGGCGTGTTGCAGATGATCAATCACGGCATCTACTCCGGCGCACTGTTCCTGCTCGTGGGAATAATTTACGAACGACGACACACGCGCAACGTGGCGGAGTTTGGCGGACTGTCGCACGTGATGCCGGGCTACGCGGCAATCTTTCTCGGAATGGTTATGACGGCGATTGGCCTGCCGTTGCTGGCGGTGTTCATCTCTGAGTTTTTGGCGCTGCGAGGATCGTTCGAAGCGAACCCATACTGGGCCGCGTGGGCCGCGCTCGGAATCATACTCAACGCCGGATACTTCCTTTGGCTCTACCAGCGCATGTTCTTCGGCACCATCGATAATCCGAAGAACGAACGCTTGCCGGATCTAAACATTCGCGAATGGGCTTACATGGTGCCGCTGATGATCCTGTCGTTGTGGATCGGCGTGTATCCGAAACCGTTTCTTCACTACATTCAGCAACCGGTTAATGTGGTCGTGAAACAGGTGAGACCGGATTACCAGATTCTGGGAACGCCAGCGCCGGCTACGGCGCAAGCTGGCCACGAAGAAGCACAAAAAGCAGCACAAAAATAGAAACCAGACTGACTAAGAACACATGCTTCTGTTGCAAGCCAACTCGACCTCAATCCTCAGCTCCGCGGATCTGCAATTGATCGCGCCGGAGTTGATCTTGACCGCGTGCGCGTGTGTGGCGCTCGTGATGGAAGTGATACTGCCGTATCGCAAGAGCAAGCTCACGGCGTATTTCTCGCTCGTCGGTGTCGCACTCGCTTTTGTCTCACTCGTCGTGCAGTGGTGGTTCATGCGCCACTCACTTCCGTTCGACGGTTTCTACGGCATGATCCGTGTCGACGGCTTCGCGCTCCTCTTCAAAGCAATCTTTCTCGTCGCGGCGGCGCTGGCGATCGGGATTTCTACACGCTTCCTCGATATCGAAGGTGAACAGCACGGGGAATACTATGCACTGGTGCTCTTCGCCACCGTCGGCATGATGTTCATCGCGAGCAGTTACGATCTGATCTCGCTATACATCAGTCTCGAGTTGATGGCGCTCACCTTCTACATCCTGGTTGCTTTTACGAAGCGCGAGAGGAAGTCGAACGAAGCCGCAATGAAGTACTTCCTGCTCGGCGCGTTTTCGTCGGGCGTGCTTCTTTACGGCATGTCGTTGCTCTACGGGATCGCGGGATCGACAAATATTGGCGACATCGGAAACAGCATCAATGAACTGATGCCGCGAATCCAGAGTGCTTTGGCGGCAGACGGCGGTGCTTCGCTGGATCAACCGATCGCGAACTTGCGCCCGCTCTTGTTGCTCGGAATGATTGCGCTTGCTGCCGGGTTGTTCTTCAAGGTCGCAGCAGTGCCGTTTCACATGTGGGCGCCGGACGTTTACGAAGGCGCGCCGACGTCCGTCACCGCATTTCTCTCGACCGGATCGAAGGCCGCAAGTTTCGCTTTGTATTTGCGTATCTTTAATGACGGCCTCGAAGGGATGCGCACCGATTGGGCGCCGCTGTTGGGACTGGTTGCCGCGATAACGATCATGGTAGGCAATTGGGCCGCAGTCACGCAGGAAAACTCAAAACGCCTGCTGGCGTATTCGTCAATTTCAAACGCCGGTTATCTGTTGCTCGGACTCATCGCCGCCAACCTTTACGGCTACATCGGAATCATCATTTATCTATTCGTCTACACGCTGATGAACATGGGCGCATTCGGTGTGATTATCAGTCTGCGACGTCGTGGAATCATCGGCGACAACGTCGACGACTTAACCGGCCTGGGCCAGAAGGCGCCGTTGATGGCTGCGATGATGGCGATCTTTATGCTGTCGCTCGGCGGTTTGCCCATGACCGGAGGATTTATTGGTAAATGGTTCCTCTTTGGTGGCTTAATCCAGCGTGGCGCCGAAGATCAAAAGACCTGGTATTACTGGCTCGCCGGTTGGGCCATTCTCAACACGGTTGTCTCCTTCTACTATTACGTGCGCTTCATCAGGGTGATGTATCTCGGTGATCGCATCGCCGATAACAAACCACTCGCGCTCTCACCTTCGTTGCAAACGGCGCTGGTCATTTCGGTGATCCTCGTGATTGTGAGCGGGATCTTTCCGCAGCCGTTTATTGCGATAACGAGAGTGTTGATAGAGCCTTTCGTTTCGTAAGTTTCTCCGCTACGTGTATCTCTACTACTTCCTTGCGGCAATCTCTTGCTGGTTTGGTATTCAGTCTTTACTGAACGGGCTTCGGTTCGCAGCTTACGTGCGGCGCGAGACGAGCCGTCCGCTTCCGGAGTTCTTTCCTTTTGCATCCGTGATCGTTCCGGGCAGGGGACTCGAACCGGGTCTCGCAGAAAACCTTCGTAGTCTCCTGACGCAGGATTATCCTCGTTACGAAGTGCTTTTTGTTTTCGATCGCGCGGATGATCCGGCGCTTGAGGTTGTCGAACAACTAACCAGGACATCGCGAGTCGCTGCAAAGATCGTGATTGCTGGTCCAGCGACTGACAGTGGACAGAAGGTCCACAACCTCCGCGTAGCTGTTAACGAGATCGATCCGGGATCTGAAGTGCTGGTCTTTGTCGATACGGATGCTCGACCGGAAACACAGTGGCTCAGGCAACTAGTCGCGCCGCTCGCAGATGAGACACTTGGTGCTTCCAGTGGCTATCGCTGGTTTGTTCCGGTTAACGGTGGCCTTGCTTCGCAACTGCGTAGTGTTTGGAATGCATCGATTGCTTCAACCCTCGGCAGTAACACGTCGAAAAACTTCTGCTGGGGCGGCTCAACCGCAATTCGTCGCGCGACTTTTGAACGACTGGACATCCGCGAACGCTGGCGTGGCACCGTCTCCGATGATTTCGCGCTCACGCGCATCCTTCGCGAGGCTAACCTGCCGATTCACTTCACACCCAACTGCCTCGTCCCTTCATTCGGCGACTGCGACTTCAAAGAACTCCTTGAATTCACGACACGCCAAATCAAAATCACGCGCGTTTACGCCTCGCATTTGTGGCTCCCTCTCCTCCTCGGCTCATCCCTTTTTACTATCGTCTTCTTCGGCGGCTTTATCTTGTTAATCCTGTCTAAAAGCTCGGTGTTGCCAGTCGTGCTCGCCATCCTCTTTGCGCTCGGCGCCGCGAAATCGATCATCCGCTGGCGCGCCCTCAGGATGCCTCTGCGCCGCGATCTGGTCGCGCACATCTTCCTCTGGCCCTTCGCATCACTGCTCTATCTTTACAACGCGATCCTCGCGGGCTTCTCGCGTCGCATCACATGGCGCGGCATAACCTACGAATTGAAATCACCTAACGAAGCTGTCATTATCTCCCGCGAGAACTAAAAAAGAACCGAGCGCGGTAGCGCCGGGTTAAGCATGACCAACAAAGCCGTACAGTTCGTGCAGCTATTGCGATCGACGAAACGTGAAAAGCGTCTCGGCACGGTGATTCTGTTTATCACCTCGCGCTGCAACGCCTTCTGCCAGACGTGCTTCTACCACGCCGAACTGAATCAACCGGGCGATCTGACGTTCTCGCAGATCGAAAAGATCTCGCGCACCATGCCTGAGTTTACGGACCTCTGGCTCTCAGGAGGAGAGCCCACGTTGCGACGAGATCTGTCCGACGTTATTGACTTGTTCGTTACGAACAACGGTGTCGAGCGCATCATCATTCCCACGAACGGCCTAATCAAATCGCGCGTTTACGAAGTGGTGGACCATGCGCTCGGAACAATCCCGCGATCGATCTTTACTTGAACATCGCACTTGACGGTTACGGCGAAACTCACGATCGCATCCGGGGAGTTCCCGGAAACTGGGAAAAGGCGCTGGACTGCATCGAGTCGCTCTATCCTTTGAAGGACCAATACACGGATCGTTTTCGTCTCAACGTGAACACGGTAGTCTGCGCAGAAAACTACACCGAGATCGAAATGCTCTCGGAGTTCATGTGGCAGAACTATCGACTCGACGGCCAGTACTTCAACATCATTCGCGGCGAAACGCTCGCCGGCGAACAGATCAAGCAAGTTCCTCCTGAGACCTTGCCGGCGATGTACGCGCACGTTTCGAAGTTGACGAAGCGCTACGGCGATCGAATGTTCGCCGGCGACGACAGGAGCAAACGTTTTGTAAAGAATGCGGTTTATGCGGGCGCGATCATCACTCACTACCGCACGCAACACGCAAATTTCCAGCAGCCGACTGCATGGCCCTTTCCGTGCACAGCAGGCGAGACTGCAGTAGTCATCGATTACAACGGCGACGTTCGCGCGTGCGAGCTGCGGGAAAAGTTTTCGACGCTTGCTGACTTCGATTACGACTTCGGCGCGTTATGGGCGGCGAATGAACGCCAAGCCGAACTCGCAGCGATCGACGGCGGAAAAGCGTGCTGGTGTACGCACGTCTGTTTCATTCACGATTCCATGCGCCACTCGCGTCGCGCTCAACTCTACGACCTTCCCAAAAACTACCTGACACGCGAAAGTTGGTGAGCGGTGCCGAAGACGTCAGATCAGGACGAGAATCGAAAGGCGGGTTTCGCGTACGCCGCAGGCATCACCCTCTTCGCCTCGGTAGTCTCATTCTGCGGCCTGGGCTGGCTCCTCGATAAATGGCTCGGCACCGATCCATGGCTCCTGATTACCGGCATCGTCCTCGGCTCCGCCGCGGGACTTTATCAGTTCGTCCGCCTTAGCTCCAAGACTTATTGACGGTAGTGTCCTGATCTGAGATTCAGAATCGAGAGTTTGGCACCGAGATCTTCAGATCGAGTCGCACACCCTTGCTCCCGCATACAAAGGGGCGAAAGCGGCAACGTCCTCAAACGCTGCCGCTCTCTCAGGGAGCATCATACTGGGCCATGTGCTCACCTTAACATCATTGTTCTAAATCAAAATGGAATTGATCCACGTCTATACGATCATCGACTAGCTTTCCATGTGGACGCGTGCAATCTGCGAGTAGCGCAGCAAGGTTAATAGGTTAGGCTCCCGGTTGCCGTGCTCGTATTCTGAGATACGAGCAGGCGAGAGTTCGAAACCGAGACGTGAGTTCATCTCAGATTGACTCAACCTAAGGTGTTGCCGAATGGCGAGCAACTTGGCGGGTAGGTATCGTGGTCGGATGCGAGGCCGCACGCCCATTTCTACTTGTCCTGTTCCTCGATTAGCCTTCGCTTCTGCGTGGACCGCATCACTGAATTCGTTGACAACCTTCAGCTAAACGATCAATCTTCTCAAGACTCATTTTTCGCTGCTTCGCATTCGCAAGGCTAATTCAAGCATGATGTTGCGGCGACAGTCGGCTATAATCAGGACGTAGTTTCCAAGTAAGTAGGTTCCCTCATCACTGGAATCTGCGACTGCCTGAATGAATGACGGGGCGCTTAGTGAGATCGGATTGAGGAACACCCGTTTGCGATACATATTGTCAGCCTCGGAGGAAATGATTAGGTGATCGTCGCCCGGTATATCTGGGCGAACAACACAACCTATCAAACAAGCCACGAGATACTAGCAACTGCTAGCACCAGACGCAAGCCATTAGGAGATCGGTCCTAATGGCGAAGCGTCCTGTACCTAAGAAGCTGGCGAAGAAGCTATCGCAGATCCGAACGCAGTTAGGGCTGAGTCAATCCGAAATGTCATGGCACTGAACTACAAAGCATCACCGTTACGTGCGGCGCAAATCTCACAGTTCGAGAGCGGCAGCGGGAACCGCCGCTGATGCTTCTATTGGCCTACGCGAAACTGGCGGGAATCTCAACGGACGTTTTGATCGATGACAAGCAGAATCTATAACTTAGTCACAATATCAGTATTAGAGTAAGCCTCTACACCTCGATCATACTCAAAACCGCGAAATCTTAAACTAAACTTTCTCAATTTCCCTATCGAACGGCCTGCGGGGGATCAATATTGCGTCCGGGCGGACAATTCAGATTAGACAGGTGTCATAATGGTACGCGAAGAACCACTGCGAAAGGTCCTAATCCCATTGCTGGCGGCAAAGGGCCGCTGCGACGCTTAAAAGCTCACCATGACCGGAAAAAAACACGAGCAAAGCCTTATGACGTGCTTCCCTCTGACCGTATACGGTTGAGATGCAGCGAACACTGCTGCGCGGTTTCGGTTCTTGCGGTGCAAACTGAACGGGTCAAAACAAAAAGCCTGTTGAAGCTAAACGACGGTCGCAGAAGACTCAAAGATTTCACCGAACGATCCATCCTTACTGCGAATCGCTCTTCCTTGAAGCACGGGTTGCTGAATAGTCATACGCAGGGTTTATCCTGACGAGGTCTTGGCCTTCGCGCGGCCTATGAATGGAATCCGGCGACCGCTGCGATAAGCTCGCGCCTGTGATCCTGCGGTCGTGGTTCGTCAGTGAGTTTCCCAAGCGCCAAGCATGGGCGTCCCGGTCCACGAAAATTAAATTTATAAACGATCTGGCAATGGCCGCTGCTGTTGGCCCAGACTTTAAGCCTCACTTGAGACGTGGTTGGTTTCCTGACCGAACTGGCATAGCTATCGCTAAGGAGAGCATCTCAAAAAAGGATCGACTAAGGTGGGCTCCGGTGCCCCGGCTGAGAAAACGGAGGTACGACATGAAAGACGCAATGCCCGCGAGAGTTTCCATCCGGCGCTCTAGCACGGTCAATACAGCTTTCACGCAGATGACGCAGGTGCTGTGCAATTCACATCACCGTCAAAGTTGATATGGACGAATTTATAGGACTGGAAACCGGATGATTACGCGTGCGGGCATTGCCCCGTGCTTTCTGCAAGCCGAGTTGAAAGGCGTCCAGTAACGACGATTAGGTAGGACAACAAAAGCACGTGCGAGGTGTCTTGCGACATCCCTGACCGTCTCAAATCCATTAACCGCGGGCTTGCCGACGCGTCCGATCTATACCCATACGGGACCACCAGCAGTACAGTTCGACTTGTTCACTCGCGGGAAACGCAAAGGGTACGCCGAAACGCTGCCCTCCCTATGCGGAAGAGTGTCCCCGTGGTCGGTCCACGTAAGGCCTTTACACCCTGATAGGGGACGCTGCTGATACCAGCGTTAGGTTCGACTCCTACATCTTCCGATCCCAAACAACCTATCACGCCTTGATCGCGTCGTTCAAGGTCTGGCGAATCCAGGTTGACAGTCTTTGCCCTCAGACTTGGCCGCTTTCTGATATGCCTCCTTTTCGCTCTCTTGTACGCGAGACTGCAATACCACGCTCTTAGCTTCGCCTTTCGGTAGGCTTGGTCTACCTACCTTTTTCTTTTCTCTCGCATTCTTGATCTCCGACATGATCGCCGCTTTAACTGCCGTTTGTGGCGAATCGACTGGCGGCAGTTCTAACACCGTGAAGTAACGCCGCCCGCCGCTTTCTGTTGTTACATATCCCCAGCCGTAACCGCGTGTCGCTTTCGGATGCCCCGTAATTCGAATACTTCAACGTCACCTTGCCAGATCGTCTCGCCTTGAAATTCTTCGACTACAGGCACAGTCTCAACGTATTCCGCATCGCATTCGTGGAGCTTCAAAAAGACCGCTTGTATCTCTGCGATGTAGTCACTCATAGAACTGCCTCGACTAGATCGCCATAGGACCAAAAGTTACGCTCAACTCCTGCCGCCATTGCTGGCGTCATTTTCAAACGCGCGATGTGTGCGAACGAAGTTGTAGCCGCGAAGTGGAGCGCCAACCGCCGCCTCGAAGTTTTCAAACTTCTTGGTGAACGCGAGCGTTAGGCGATTGAGTCGTTTGACGTGAAAGCGGGTAGAAGCATTCAACCGTTCAACGTAGCTAGTTGAAACGTACTTCGCTTCGGGTCTTCCCTGCATCCAGATCTTCTCGCTGGCAGTGATGCGCGAAGGGGAATACTTGCGCTCGGGAGTGCTGTACTTACTTTCGTCGGTGCCGTAGGTTTTTACAATCTGCGCGTAGTCGACTTCCTGACCGAACACCATATCGATCGCTTCCGCGTATGCGTTCATCGCATCGCTGGAGATCTGAATGCGATTGTTGAGACGTGATTTAAGGTCGCTGATAAACTCGACCGTGTTCGGCAGATTGCGCTTGCTGGCAACTTTGTAACGAAGGGACCAGCTTTGTCTCCGCATCGATCGCGCAGTAGGTCCAAACGTCGCCGAAAGTCGGATCGTCATCTTCGCGCAGGTGCGGACTTTCTTGCCAATGAATCCCCAAATTTCGTCGAGCTCGATCCGCTCGC
Source organism: uncultured Acidobacteriota bacterium (assembly GCA_963800055.1). Lineage (GTDB taxonomy): Bacteria > Acidobacteriota > Blastocatellia > Pyrinomonadales > Pyrinomonadaceae > PSRF01. The sequence continues at coordinate 668 of CAWCZP010000019.1, read as the reverse complement.
AATCGAGATTGCGCATTTTCTGATCCAGCAAACGAGCACAGCCTTGACCAACGCGAACACCTAAGCGCATGATCGTGTCACGATGAACTCCGGTCATTCTCTCTATCGACCGAATCGAATTGCCTTCGGCTAGTGCTGCTGTAACTGCAATTTGTTTGTCTTTGCTTAGGTGATTGTTCGACATTGTTTCCGTCTCCAGTGGGAATAATGTACTACGGAAACCGCAATTTGTCTACAACTATTTGTACTACGAGAATTTATTTTATGGAGACTAAAGAGAAGATAAAAGAGAAGCTGCTAGAGCACTCAGTAGCAGCAGTGCTTGCCCTAATAGTGCTCCTACTCTCAGTAATCTGGCTGGCGGTTCCGTCCGAAGTCTGGGGTAAAGCATCGGAGGCAGTACCCAAGCGAGTACTATGGGCACTGCTAGCACTGGAATTGATAGCAATAATTGCATTAACGGGCTCATTAATTAACCAAAAGCGTAAGAGTCGGCAGGAACCGCGCGACGGCGAAATGTCTTAAACGATTTGGTGTCCTTTGGGATGATAAGCTTAATCCTCATTGTCCCGCCGACCAAACATTAATGAGACCTCGCGTACACGCGGTTGACCGTGATTACGACATCTTAATGTGTCCTAAGTGCGATCACACATACCCTCTCTGGC
>CAWCZP010000018.1:0-65720 GCA_963800055.1 uncultured Acidobacteriota bacterium | reverse complement strand
GCGGCGCCTCCAATCCTAAATCCATTAACACTGTCACTTGCGGGCGGGGCGCTTGCCAGCCCTGCCGCCGTTTGTAGTCCACTGTGGTCCAGAACGACGAACAATCGCGCTTCGACCGCCTCGATGGCTTCCGGTGCGACGCATCAACCGCGTGCGTGTAGATGTTGAGCGTCGTTGCAATGCTCGCGTGTCCGAGCTGCTCCTGCGCGATCTTCACCGGGACGTTGAGGTCGTTGAGCAGCGACGAGTGGATGTGGCGGAACTGATGCCACGTCACACGTCCTAGCCCCGCCGCCTCCGCCGCCGGTTGCAGCACGTTCGTGAGCAGCTTTGATTCCCGCATCGGATCGCCCTTGCGGTTGCCGAACACCAAGTCGTCATCACCCTTGCGCGCAACACGGGCCTGATGTTCCTTGAGCGCCTTCACGGCGTGCGGACCCAGCGGAATCGTCCGCAGTGCCCGCTGGGTTTTCGGTGCCTGAAACTTGCCCTCGAACACCGATCCCGAACCGTCAGCGCCCCGACCTCCAGATCGAGCGACGACCACCGCAGCGCCAGCAGCTCGCCGATCCGCAGGCCCGTCGCGGCAATCAGGCTCACCATCGTCCGTGCGGTTCACTCAGCTGCCCGAGCAGCTTCGCGAAGTCGTCCCCGGCGATCATCGCGGGCTTCTTCTTCAGCGCCTTTTGCGGGAACTTCACTCCCCGCGCCGGGTTCGCCTGCAGATACCCGTATTCGACCGCCGACTCGAGGATGCTGGAGAGCAGCACCCACGCATTCCGGACCGATTGCCAGCCGACCCGTGACGAAACCATCCGCGACCCATTGCTGAATCGCGAGCCGGTCGATGTCGCGGAGCGGGATCGTCCGCCACGCCGGCAACACATGCACCCGCAGCACCGCTTGATAACCGTGCTGCGTCGAGCGCTTGAAGTTCGGCAGCGCCAACACCTTCCATTGCTGCTCGACGAACGCGCCGAACCCAATGATCGATTCCGGCCTGCCGGCGCCCTGGTTGACAGGCCGGAGACGTTCATCCAGCCTGACCTGCGCATCCCGCCGCGTGGGCAAGTCCGCCACGGACCCGAGCAGGATCTCCGCGCCGCACCCGTCCGATGGTCCCATCCGGCAACAACACGTCCTCGCGCCAGCGCGTCGATCCACACCTTGCGCCGTTTACCCTTCGTAGAGCTGTCCTGTCTGAAATCTTCGACGAGCCACGCTTGACCTCCTTGCGGAAGTGGCCCGCGCTGGTCTCTGGTCGTAGAACGCTACCGTCCAAAGCCCAGCACGGTCAACGGCGGGCGCGCACGCGCGTCGATTCGGCCCGTTTTGCATCGACGTAGGCGCGTAGATCGCGCGCGTCGAAGCGGAGATACTTCCCGAGCTTCACAACAGGCAGACGGTCCTGGGCCTCCGGCCGCACGTGCTCGTAGACCCACGACACCGAGACCTTGAGGAATCGAGCGGCGTCTTGCGGAGTGAGGAGCGAGTCGTCTCCTGGATCTACGCTGAAGGTCGAGACCGTCCCGATTTCGTGGGCGCCGGACATAAAAGCCTCCGAGATCCGAATGCAATCGTCAAGAAGGGGTAGTGGATGCCCCGAAGGGCATCCACTACTCGACTACGGCTATCGTTCAACTGTCGCGACTGTCCTCGTACTCAGCGCGTACGCCTGTACACGGATCGGCACACGTTGCATCCGCCTATGACGCAGCCCTGGCGGGCACCCCCGACTGCTCGTCGTACGCGCGAAGCAGGAGTCGCGAACGGTCCTGCGCGGCCGATCGTCTGATCGCGCGAACAACGCGAAGTTGCGTCGTTCGCCGTGCACGATGAATTGGCGCGCCGGGAACGTGACGTGCGGCCGTGCCGTCTCGCCGTGCCAGATTGCGAAGCCAACCAGCTTGAGGCCGTCGAGGTCGCCACCGATGAAGTGGATCTCTGCGTCCGCGAGCTTTCCGCCGGCTTGCTCTTCCGTTGCGGAGAATCTTGACTTCGTGTTCATGACGTCCCTCCAAGAGGTGGCCGGCTGCGGAGGCCGGGCCTGGTTATCCATACGCTGCTATGCGTTTGCGAGTGCGAGGTCCGTCGCCGGCGCACCGATCCGATTCCACAGCCACTGCTGCAGCGTGTTCAAGCCAACGAGCACGGGATCCGCGGGCGCGCAGAGATAGCCCCGTTCGCGATATCGTGCGCGCTGCCAGGCCAGTTCGGTGCCGTCCACGAGCACGAGCCGCGCCGAGGCATCTGCGCGCCCGTCGGAGCGAGATTGGCTTCGCAGCCATGCCCGATACGTCCGAGAGCGGCCCGGTGTGGAGCGTGACCGTCGCCGGTGCGTCGAGCCTTGCGGGTGCGGTCGTGATGAACGCGTGATAGAGGCGCGTCTCTCGTCCGATCGTTACCTCGATGCTGGGCGTGATAGCGGGGCGTACATGGTTCCTCCTTTCCTTGCGTCGAGTGCGTTCGTTCGTCGGGTGCATGCCGGCCATCACGTAATTGCCGATCCGAGGCGGCCCGGAAGGGCCGTCAAGCCCGCCAGCCCCGAAGGGGTCGGAGCGAAGCGCAGAGGCTTGACGGCCCTGAGGGACGCCCGACAATCCGGCGGAGTGATGGCCCGGCGTGGTGTCATGCACGGTCCGTCCGCGATGTGCGCGTTGAGTGTTCCGGCTTCGCGGAAGCTGAAGTAGCGGCCGGCGTCGCCGACGATCAGGTGATCGAGCAGCGGATGTCGAGGATGTCGGCCGCCTGCGCCAGCCGAAGCGTGAGTCGCGCATCGTCCGGGCTTGGTGTCGGATCGCCGCTCGGATGGTTGTGCACGACGAGCAGCGCTGTCGTGCCCGGCGTGAGGCACGCGGGGACGAACACGTCCGGAAGCGAAACGGGCGTGCTCGAGCGCGTGCCACGCGAGAGCACGTGCCAGGCCAGGAGACGGTGTTTAGTGGAGAGACACGCAACGGCGAAGACCTCCACCGCTCGTCGGCGAGGAGTGGTGCCAGCGTTGCGGCGGCCATTCGGGATCGCTCAGGGCCAGCGTGGGGAGTCGACCGGCTGACCCTGGTCATCGCGCAGCGGGCGGTACGTGCAGACGACTCGCGGACCCGATGTCCGCGGGTAAGGCTTTCGTGTGAAGCAGGCAACATGTCGGGTCTCCTTTCTGGCGGGAAGACAGCGTCCCTGAGGGCACAGTCTCCCTGGCCGCAATGGCGGTGTCCGCGGTTGCGGGATGAACGGGTGAATGGGTTGATGCGTGAGGCCGTCAATGACGGCGAGTCGTGCGTGAAGACAGATCGGATCGCGCATCGCACACACCTCCGTTGAGCGCCTGGCTCTAAGAGCGGAGGCAGCCGCGAGCGCGACAACGGTCGCGTGCGGGAGCACGGGCGGTCCGAGCCGTGCCGTGCAAGTTGAAGAAGGGCCGTGCGGGCTGAGCCCGCACGGCAATCCGCCAGGATCAGTTGACCGTGGCGATGAGTCGGCTGGCGGCTCGGTCGAGGCTGAATCGTCCGTCCTGCCAGGGCGTGCGTTGACTGAGTCTCGTCAGCCCCTGCACGTATCCCCAGACGGATCGCGGATTCGCCTCGTGCTGTTTCCGCCAGCGTGTACGCCTCTGCGGCCTGCTTCCGCGACAAGTCGAGTCGCGTCACGACCGCGTCGATCACATCCTCGCGCGTCGGGCCGAGCTCCTGGGTGGTGGCCCGCAGGAGGACGGCGCGATCGTCGCGAGGTCGGCGTCGAGGGCGTCACGGACGGTTTCGAGCGATTCCGTCCACGCATCCTGAATCGACGCACCCACGTGCCGGCGCCGGAAGCCAGCAACGTGGTGAAAGCCCCAGATGAGATGGTTTGCGCACATGGCGCGAAACAGGAACACATCCAGGGTCAGGGCGGCGGCGCCAACGTCGCTGTTCCGAAGAATGAACCCGCGGAACATGCCAGCATGGATCGATCGGTGGGATCGTCGAGATTACGGTTGCCGTCCACGAGGAACAGGAACATGTCTCGGTCTCCCAGATAGGCGCCGGACGGTACCCGTTCAGCGCCATAGACGCCGTCCTTGTATCCGAGCGGCAGATGCCACGCCGGGTGATCGGCCATGAGGTCGAGCACTCGGGCGGCCAGCTCGTCATGGTGGACGCGCGCGTACCTCGGTGAGGTGATCGCGTGGACGGTCCACGGGTCGGCGCGATCCGCGAAGAGCTGATGCCCGTCGCGGTGCTGCCGTCGCAGCCCGCAGTTGATCGCGTCAGACGCGATCGACGCGGGCAACGTCCGGAGATATTTCGGCGGCGCGCCGGCGATGCCAGCGAGCTGCTCGAAGCTCCAGTTCGTGAGCGCCGCGATCTCGCCTGACGGCCCGCGTAACGCAAGTGCATCGTCGGTCGGCGCTTCGGTTCGGATCTGGTTCGTCTCGATGATCCCGCTGCTTACCTGCTCCCCAGTCAGGATGGTTGATCGTTGCACCGCGCATTTCAGAGTCGTCGTAGGCAAGGTGAATGACGACCTCGGTCACACCGGGTTGCAGGTTCTTGATGGCGTCACTATAGAACTTTGCCCAGTCGTTTGGTGCGACTGTTTGATTAATGTCGAGAATTCGATCGATGTAAACGTCGTCAGGATTAAGGATTGCGGGTAGAAAGTCCGCGCGAGCAAACCATGTCTTGGCGATTCTCACGGGCAGTTTGTGATTGCGCGCCACTCGTAAGAAGACTTCAAACAGCGCTTTGTTTTGATAGAGCGTTCCCATGTGAGAGTCGAGATGTGTAGGTTGAATCCCGAGCGCGCGTGCTCGCTCGATCTGTGCGGTGATTTCGAGTTCGACCTCTTTCGGATCGGCGTGTGAAGCTGCTTCAGTCTCGGTGAGATAAAAATATCCGTCTTTGTCGAGAAGCGATTTCACACGGTCTTTGGGCACCACCGGACCCCAGCGAAAGGCGGTCCATTCACTCGTGAGCGTAAGGTGTAATCCCAGATCGGCTTGAGGGTTGGTGCGAGCGTAGGCAGCGATCTCCGAGAGCCACGGGCATGGCACCATGATGCTGCCGGAGTTCACGAGCCCGGTTTCGAACGCCTTTATCGTTGCGGCATTGATCGAATGGGTCATCCCGAGATCGTCGGCATGGACGATCAGCAGTTTTGCATCGCGCGGGTATCCGAGTCGTTCGGCGATGGTCTTCTGCGGGTTCTTGACTGCGAGCCTCGGCGAGAGGTAGGAGAGTCAAAATCGCCAACGCGGCAACAATGATTCGTTTCATGGCGGTAGAGAATACATCGTTTGTGCTTTTTTTGTGCCTCTTTGTGGCAGAAAACGACTGACGGGGACTTATGTCGTGAGGTACAATTAAGTCCCCAATGAAACCGCTGAAAATCGGCATCACCGGCGTGCGTGGCATTGTCGGTGAAACCTTTACTCCAGAACTGGCGGTCGAGTTTTCAGAAGCGTTCGGAACGTACCTTGATCGAGGCCGAATTCTCGTCTGTCGCGACACGCGGCCTTCGGGTCCGATGATTCGTTCGGCTGTCATTGCCGGACTGCTTGCCGCCGGCTGTGAAGTCGTCGATCTCGGCATCTGTCCAACGCCGAGCATGCAGTTGGCGGTTAAGTGGCTCAAGGCTGACGGTGGGATTGCGATAACTGCCGGTCACAATCCGTGGCAGTGGAACGCGCTGAAGTTTGTTCGCGGCGACGGGCTCTATCTCAACCCAACGCAGGGCGAAGAACTGCTCGACATTTTTCATCAGGGTGAATTTGCAAAAGCGACGTGGGACACGATCAAGCAGACAGTGCAGACGGCAAACCCGATCGAAGAACACGTCAAGGTGCTCAACGAGAGTTTTGCAGGAGAGGCGATCCGATCTCGGAAACTGACTGTCGCAGTTGATTGTTGTAATGGCGCGTGCTCGTTTCTGAGTCCGAAGTGGTTGACGACGTTGGGATGCGAGGTCCTGGCGGTGAATGACGATCCCACTGCTCCTTTCCCGCATGCGCCTGAGCCGAAGCGAGAGACGATGGCCCAACTCTGCGCGGTTGTGAAGGCGGGCCGCGCGGCGATCGGTTTCGCGCATGATGCTGATGGCGAGCGACTCGGAATCGTCACGGATCTTGGTGAGCCACTTTCTGAAGAGATGACACTCGCGATCGCGGCTGACATTCGTTTGAGGAAAACGAAGGGCGTCGTGGTCACAAATGTTTCGACTTCAGCCGCGGTCGATCTGATCGCCGCACGTCACGGCGGAAGTGTTGTGCGCACTCCCGTGGGCCAGGCGTACATCTCGGAAGGTTTGATCGAATACAACGGAGTGCTTGGCGGTGAAGGCAGTGGTGGGATCACGGTTCCGGAAGTGCACTTGACGCACGACAGCGCGGCGGCAATCGGGTTGATTCTCGAACATCTGGCGCAGACCGGCGAACGCATTTCGGATGTGGTGCAGCAACTTCCTCGGTTGACAACGTTGAAGCACAACGTTGCAGTCGCGCCTCATCGTTTGTACTCGGTCTTGCAGGAGTTTCGTGCGGCGATTGAGCAGGAAGGGATCGAGGTTGATTCGACGGATGGGATTAAGGTGACGTTGCCGAGCGGTTGGGTTCACGTGCGTGCTTCGAATACGGAGTCGATGATTCGGATCATTGTTGAGGCGGAAGAGAAGTCGCAGGCGCGTGAATTACTCGATTGGGCCAGAGACCGGATCAAGAAGTGATAGCGAGCGGCGGCAAGCCACCCCTCCTGACTTGTTCAACAGATCCAAAAAGAGCATTACCAACTTTAGTATGAGATCATTGCCAACTTTAGTATGAGAGCGATACCGACTTTAAAGATCAGTATCTCTGGCGTGCGCGGCGTTGTGGGCCAATCACTGACGCCGAAACTGCTCACGCGCTTCGCGCAGGCGTTCGGCACACATACCGGATCGGGAACGATTGTGATCGGTCGTGATCCACGCACGTCTGGCGAGATGGTCAAGCACGCGGTCGTCGCAGGAATCCTATCAACCGGAAGTCGTGTCGTTGACATCGGCGTGTGCCCAGTGCCGACAGTTCAACTGCAAGTGCGGCATCGTCGCGCGCAGGGTGGCATTGCAATCACTGCAAGCCACAACCCCGCCGAATGGAACGCACTAAAATTCATCGGTTCAACCGGTCTTTTTCTCGACGCGGGGCAAGCGCGTGAGTTACTCGACATCTATCACCAGGGTGAATACACGAAAGTCGGCGGCGCAGAGATCCGAACCGTCGAAGAGATCGACGGCGCAACCGACCTGCACATCAAAGCGATTCTCGACGTACTTGGTCCACTTCCCAAAACCGCAAAAAAACTGCGTGTCGTGCTCGATTCGTGCAACGGCGCCGGATCGCTGGTTGGACCAAAGTTAATTGAGGCTTTGGGCGCGGAAGTGATTCCAATCAACGTCACGCCTGACGGATCGTTTCCGCGTCCGGCTGAGCCGTTGCCCGAAAACCTTGGTGATCTCTGCGCGGCAGTCAAACAGCATCACGCAGACGTTGGCTTTGCGCAGGACATGGATGCGGATCGACTGGCGATCGTGTCCGAGCGAGGTGAAGCGATCGGTGAAGACTACACGCTCGTGCTCGCGATGCTCTACGTCCTCGGACGAGAGCAAGGCGCCTGTCGTTGCAAATTTGTCGACCACTTCAGCCGTCGAAGACATTGCCAAACGGTTCAATTCTCCTGTGTTTCTGACGAAGATCGGTGAAGTGAACGTAACCGACGCGATGCGACAGCAGGGCGCTGTGATTGGAGGCGAGGGAAACGGCGGCGTGATCTATCCTCGCATCAACTTCGCGCGAGATAGTTTGGTTGCGATGGCGCTTGTGCTGCACCTCCTTGCGGAATCGGGCAAGTCAGTGACGCAGTTGCTCGACGATGTTCCGCGATACAGCATGGTCAAGGAGAAGATGGCTTGTCCTTCAGATCGGATCCCCGCTGTTCTCAGAACGGTGCGACAGGAGTTTGCGAACTTTCAGATGGACACCCGCGACGGTGTGAAAATCATTCAACCCGATGGATGGTTTCTTGTGAGAGGTTCGAATACCGAGCCGATCATACGCATTGTGGCCGAGGCCCAGAATGAAGCTGCCGCGCGCAAAAAGGTCACAGCAATTATCGACATCTTGTCGAAGAATTGAAAGGAAGCCACCTAATGATAGTTCCCCTATCAGAACCCTCGCGTGTCTGATTGCATTTTCGATCGGCGTTTTCGCTCAGCAGGCCACCAACGCCACTCTCACCGGAATGGTCACCGACCCCCATGGCGCTTTTGTTTCCGGTGCGAACATCACGGCCACGCATAAAGCGACCGGCGTCAAACGTGAGGCCACGAGCAACAACGATGGACTCTACGTCCTTTCAAACTTACCGCCCGGCGAGTATGAGCTGCGTGTCGAAGCAACAGGTTTCACGACGAAAGTTACGAAGACCGGCATCGCGCTCAAAGTCGGCCAAACAGTTACTTTGAATGTGCCGCTCGAGGTTAACGTTAGTGAGGCGGTTGATATCGATGTCGATCTACGCCGGCGTCTCATCGATCACAACGCCTCGCTGGTTGATGGAGTTGTTGACTCGGAAGAAGTCCAAAGCTCTGCCGCTCAACGGCCGCAACTTTCTCGAGCTGGCGTTCTTGATTCCAGGCAACAGCCCAGCGCCGAATTTCGACCCGACCAAAACGAATACCGTAGCCATCTCGTCGGCCGGTCAACTCGGACGCGGTGGCGAACGTAACGATTGACGGTGTAGACACCAACGACGACGTCGTAGGCGGCTCGATCCAGAATATCTCGCAGGATGCGATTCGGGAGTTTCAGATCGCTACCAATCGTTTCTCTGCGCAACTGGGCCGATCGGGTTCTTCCGTTATCAACGTTGTAACTAAAACCGGCACCAACGAGCTGCACGGATCGGGTTCTTTCTACTTTCGTGACAGCGCGCTTCAGGGTCTTGCCCGCCACGTTTGATCGCAGCCTGGATGAGTCGCCACCATTCGATCGGCAACAGTACTCGTTAGCCATTGGTGGTCCAATCAAGAGGGATAAAGCGTGGTGGTTCGGTTCATTTGAAAATCGAAATCAGGACGGCGTGGTGCTGGTAGGCACGAGGGATCTCGCCAGCCGCACGATCCGGCGCGACTTTGCGTCGTCGCCTCTCGACGATTTCATGACCACCAACCGCGTCGATTTCAGTCCGACTCACGACGATTCGCTTAACTTCAGGTATTCCTTTCAGCGCGAAGAGGGCATTGCGGCCAGTACGTTAATACGTGCGATCGGCTCAGCGTCGCAAAGACAATCGGGCGAGAACAAGTCGCACTCATTTTTGACAAACTACACTCATATTTTCTCACCGCGCGATCTAAACAGTTTTGTCTTCAGTTTCAGCGATTTCATCAATCAAACGCTGCCCGTCGCGCCGGGACCACAACTTACCTTTCCGAGTATTCAGGACGGCGCGTCTTTCCGAGTCCCGCAACAAACCAAGCAACGCCGATTTCAGTTTAGCGACACGTACACCCTCGTTCGTGGAAACCATCGCATGAACATCGGCGGCGAAATTCAACGAGTGCAGTCGGATCTCGATCTGAAAGTGTTTCAGCAGGGTCGGGTTGAGTTGATCGAAGACTTTCCGGATTTCGATCGCAACCTCGACGGTCGCGTTGACGATAACGATCTGTTGTTTGCGGTCACGCTGCGCAGTGGGGTTCCCGATCGCTCGTTGCTCCTTCCCGATACCAACAACACATACTTTGCCGCGTTTATCCAGGACGACTGGAAAATACATCCGCAGTTCACTCTAAATCTCGGCTTGCGTTATGAGCTCGACACTGACGTTAAGAACGTCAGTCGAGTCGATGAGTTGAATCCCCTGATCGTTCCGTTCCTGAATGGCGAAAGAACCAGAGACAGGAACAACTTTGCGCCACGCATTGGTTTGAATTACGCGACCAGCGACATGCGTACGAGCATTCACGCCGGTTATGGCATTTACTACGACCGCGTCACTTTGGAGATTCAAACACTCGAGCGCGGTCTCGACGGACGCGCATTGCCGGTCGAAGTTCGCGCGGGCAACATTTTCTTTATTCCGCCGCAGTTTCTCTTCGATCCGGTGAACGGTGTGTTTCCACCTCCAGCTCCGACTCTCGCAAACCCATTCACTGGATTTGTGTTACCGGGAGCGGGCGCAGGTGGCATCAACATCATCGACAACGATCTACAAAACCCGATGGTCCATCAGGTAAACGTCGGCATCCAGCGTGAAATTGGCAGTGATTACGCGCTGCGGGCGGACTACGTGCGCAACGTTGGCACGCATTTCATCATTGGCCGGATTGTCGGCACGGTGCCTTTCAATCCGGTCGTCGGTGGGCCGGAACTGGTGAAGAACCTCGAGTCGAGTGTCAGGACTAAATACGACGGGCTACTCGTGAGCGTTGAAAAGCGTTTCTCTAATCATTACCAGTTCAGAGCGTCGTACACTCTGTCGCGTTCGTCGAACTACGCTAACGACGATCAGATCCCTTTTTCAAACGGTCCAATCGATTCCAACGATCTGCGGCGAGAATATGGTCCAACACCAAACGATCAGCGTCATCGTTTTAGCTTTTCCGGCGTGTTCCAGCTTCCGGGCGATGTGCGGCTGTCTCCTATCTTCAGTCTCGCGTCCTCCGTGCCGATGGACATCCTGCTGCCCGATGGCAGTTCGCGTGTTTGTGAGCTGCAGAGGAATGCGGGAGCGCGTCAGTTTCAAACGGGAGCGGAGTTGAACGCGGCGTTGAGCCAGATCAATGCTGCTGGCGGTTCGCTGTGTCCGAACCCGGATCCGAGCACAGGTTTCAAACCCCGTGTGCTTGTGCCGCTTGTTCGAGATGATTTGAAGTTCGGAGACAATTTCTCGTCACTCGATCTCAGGGTGTCGAAAGTTTTCAAGATCGGAGAGCGATGGACTGTCGAACCGATCGCCGAAGTGTTCAATCTCTTCAACGTCACGAACGTGTTGGGCGTGTCGAACGTCAACTATTCCGGGTTCAGCAACGTGCTGGTGCGCGACAGTAACGATCCGAGCAATACTGATTTTTTGCGATCGTCGAGTTTTGGACAGCCGGTCACGACGGCGGGCGGCGTGTTTGGTTCAGGTGGACCACGGGCGTTTCAGTTCGCGGCAAGAGTGACTTTTTAAGAAAGGTTTTCGTCCACAGATTACACAGATTAAGTTAAGCAAAATCTGTGTAATCTGTGGATGGTTTTCAGTGACCGAACTTCGTCGACAAATCGGAATACGCACGGCGACGGCGCTTGTGGTCGGTGAGGTCATAGCCGTGGGTATTTTTCTGACACCCGCGGGAATGGCCAAGGATCTTGGCTCACCAATGTGGCTGCTCGTCGTGTGGCTGGTGATGGGCGCGATGGCTCTTTGCGGAGCGCTCTGTTATGGCGAGCTCGCGGCGAGATACCCCGAAGCTGGTGGCGGTTATGTTTATTTGCGCGAGGCGTATGGACCAGCAGTAGCTTTCATGTACGGATGGATGGCGTTTCTGGTAATGGATCCGGGCTTGACTGCCATACTCGCTGTCGGTCTTGCAACTTACGCCGGATACGGTCTGCAACTTTCGTCTATCGGGATCAAAGTGTTCGCGATCGCGACGATCATGCTCGTGGCTTTGATCAATATTCGTGGTGTCAAACTCGGCGCAGGTTTCGTGCGCACGCTGACGTTTCTCAAACTCGGCTTGCTTGCTTTTATCGTTCTTTGGGGATTCGGGTTTCAACTCGGCGACTGGTCTAACTTCTCTCCATTTGTTGCTCGGCGCGCAACCTCGCCACTCTTCGATGCGCTTGCAGGGGGACTCGTCGGCGCCTTCTTTGCATTTGCAGGCTGGTGGGACTTAGGCAAACTCGCCGGTGAAGTAAAAAATCCTGGCCGCACTCTGCCGCTCGCCCTCGTTTACGGCGTCGTTATCATTATGATCGTTTATGTTCTGACGAGCTTTGCGTTTGTTTACCTCGTACCGTTGGACCAGGTTACGTCAGGTGAAACTTTCGCAGCGCAAGCGGGCGAAGTCTTGTTTGGTCGCGCCGGTGGATCGATCTTCTCGATCGTTGTGGTTGTGGCGGTGCTTGGGAGTCTCGCAGCAGTTGTTATGTCCGCGCCACGAGTTTATTTTGCGATGGCGCGGGACGGAGTATTCTTTCCCTCGGTCGCTGCGCTTCACAAACGTTTTGAAACTCCCGCGCGTGCGATCGCGCTCCAGGCGGTGCTGGCTTCGGTGCTCGTCGTCGCCGGCAGTTTCAATGAGATCCTTTCATATTTTGTGTTCGTGGTGGTTGTGTTCGTCGCGTTAACTGTTGCTGCGCTGTTTAAATTTCGCCGCGAGGATTCCGACAGTGCGCGTTACCTCACTCCTGGCTACCCGGTAACACCAGTAATCTTCCTGATAATGATTGTTGTTCTGCTCGTGTTACTCGGAGGTAAAAATCCAAAGCAGGCGCTTCTCGGCGTGGCTGTGGTAGCGTTAGGTCTGCCGGTTTATCTTTTAGTGTTTCGTAATAAGCATTTGGTGGAAAGAGGGAGCACTTAATGACGTGGATTAAGACGATTCCTGCCGGTGAAAGTGAGGAATTGCGGAAGGCCGTTGAATCTCAGCGCGAGTTGTATCCGATCGAATACGCCACGCCGGTTCATCCGACTCTGGACGGTGAAACAGCGGGGATCGTGGCGTCTCACAGTTTGATTCCGAAAGCGCTTTTTCATGCTTTTGCGACGTTTGGATCGTTGATGTCTCCCGATTTGCCGCTGAACAGGCGACAGCACGAGATGATCACGACCGTGGTATCGGTTACGAACCGGTGCCATTATTGAATCGAATCTCACGCAGAGTTTCTGCGTCGCGTAACTTTGGACAAGGAATTGGTGACCGCTCTCGAAGAGGATTACCGTAGTGCGCCGATCTCTGAGCAGGAAAAGGTGATGCTGGATTACGTGGTGCAAATCACTCGAGATGCGACGCGCATTTCCCCTGCCGATCACGATCGGTTGCGCTCAGTAGGTTTTGACGACCAGGGAATTCTTCAAATCACGCTCATCGCATCGTGGTTCAACTATATAAACCGCGTCGCCGATGCGTTGGGTGTTGGGAGGTAGCTATGCTAACAGAACCGAGCGCGGTAGCGCCGGGTGCACATTCCGATGAAGCGCGCCCGAGAGCAACATTGACCCGGCGCTACCGCGCTCGGTTCTGTTTGATACTCTTCGTCGCCCTCACCGCGCATGCGCAGAATCCACCAAAACCCCAGGTCGACGAAGACGTCGTCAAAGTCAAATCAAACCTCGTCAACATCGACGTCATAGTCAAAGACAAGAAAGGCAAATACATTTCGGACCTGAAAGCCGAAGACTTCACGATCTCTGAAAACGGCATACCACAGAAGATCGAATTCTTCGACGCTCCGCTTTCGAGCCCTGCTGACACAGTCGCGACCACATCCGAGCGTACAGCCGCACCCACAGTCGCGCCCTCAGCCGCGCCGCGCAACTACGTTTCGCTTGTCCTTGATTCGCAAACCACAGACGTAACGAACGTGAAGCAAGTTCGCGAAGGCGCGATCAAGTATGTGCGGGAACAGGTAACTGACGCGGACGCCGTCGCCCTACTGACAGTGACCAACAGTTTGCAGATGGTCCAACCGTTCACACAAGATAAAGCAAAGCTCATCGCCGCCCTCGAGAATTTTGGCACTAATCCTGACGCTAAGAACTTCGAACAAAAAGATCTCGCCGGAAATATTGATTCGATACGAGACTTCCTAAGCAGGTCGGACACAACGCAGGTGACCGGCATTACAAGTCCTGGCGGCGGAGCGGCGGCGCTCAAAGTCATGATCGCTCAGCGTGTGCTGCAACAGTTCATCAAGCTTCGCACCGCTCTGAGCTTGCAACAGTCGCGACCCATCCTCGCCGCAATAGCTGCAATAGCCGAAGGCCTTCGAGCCATTCCCGGCAAGAAAACTCTCGTTCTGTTTTCACAAGGTTTCGTGACTCCGGCGGTGCTCGACTGGCAAGTGCAAAGCACGATCGACATTGCTAATCGCGCGAACGTCGCGATCTACATCATCGATTCCGCCGGACTGAGAGCTTCCGCGCCAACTTCGGGTGCCCCAGTTCCAGCGACACCACTCGCCGGTGTTTCTGCGATCACAACTCAGGAGCAGCGGATACGCGCCGTCGGCGGCGAGACTGTTTTCGACAACGCGCGACAGGAAGGGCAGAGCCGCGAGTACGACATTCTTTATCGCATCTCCGGCGACACCGGCGGTAAGTTATTCAAAGGCAACAATGACATCGGCCAGGGACTCGAGCGCATCAATCAGGAGATTCATTCGCGATACACACTCGCCTATCGCAGCACAAATCAAAACTTCGACGGCACTTTTCGAAAAGTAAAAATCGAAGTGCGCCGGTCCGATGCGCAGATCAGCTCACGTTCCGGCTACTACGCTATCTCGCCGGAAGAGGTCGTCCTGCTGTCACCTGCTGAAAAGAAACTGATGGCGAGTTTCTCCACGCTTGAAGGCAATGCCGCACTGCCCGTTTCTGTTTCGTTGAGTTCGTTTCGATCGCGCGAAGGGTTGTACACCGTTCCGCTTGCGATCGAACTTCCGCCGTCGGCTGTGAAGTTTGAGCGCAAGGGAGATAAGCACTTGATGCAGCTGGAGGTGCTGGGGGTGCTGAAGGCATCGCCCGAGCGCATGCTTTCGCGGCTCGGTGGAAACTTCGATGTGAATCTCTCGGAGAACGACTACAAAGGGATTCTCACCAACAGCATCTTCTACCGTCAGGATATGCAACTCGCTCCCGGCGAGTACACGCTCGATCTGATCGTGAAAGACAAGCAATCAGGAAAGATCACAGCGCGACGGGAGCAAATTGTTCTGCCTGAACCCGACGCGGAATTCGCCACCACGCCGGTTGTGCTCAGTCGTTACGTCGAACCAGCGAGCGCGCTTCCGCCGGATCCAGCGGAGCTTCCGGACGTGTTTGTCTATCGCAAAAGCTTGATTCGGCCGTCGGCTGATCGTCAGTTTCGTGTCACCGATAACCTGATAATGTTTCTCGCTGTCTACAACGCTGCGACGAATAGTGAAACCAAGACGCCGTTAGTGCGAGTCACAGTGCGATTGATGAAAGATGGTCAGCCGGCAACGAAGCCGTTTGATTTTGTTTTGACTGAGATTCAGAACCAGCCGGTGCCTCACCTGAAATTCGCGGAATTCATACGGCTCGCCAATCTTGCGCCGGGCCGTTACCAGGCGGCGATCGAAACAAAGGACATGGTCACGCGAAAGTTTACGAAGCAGGAAGCATCGTTCGAGATCGTGCCTTAGCGTTTGTGACTTTTTGCCTAATGCATATCTCCGAGCTTGAAACTCCTGCCGTAGTAGTCGACCTTGACGTGATGGATCGAAATCTATCGCGCATGGCTGACTATTGCCGCAAGCATCAACTGCTTCTGCGCCCACACACCAAGACTCACAAAATTCCGGAATTAGCGAAACGACAGATCGCGAATGGAGCGACGGGGATCACCGTCGCAAAGATCGGCGAAGCAGAAGTGATGCTCGACGCCGGCATCACCGACATTCTCATCGCGTATCCGATCGTTGGAGCAGAAAAAACAAAGCGTCTCGCGACGATCGCGGAGCGCGCGAGGATTGCAGTTTCACTCGACTCCGAAGAAGCGGCGTCCGCTATTTCTGAAGCGGCGTCGCGGCCAGGGAACCAGCGTTGGGATTCTTATCGAGCTGAACGTGGGTTTTGACCGTTGTGGAGTGAGCAACGAAGTCGAAATGGTGCGGCTCGCAAAGAAGATCACTTCGCTGCGCGGGCTGGAGTTCAAGGGGTTAATGTTCTTCCCCGGACACTTCGGAGTTTTGCCGGAACAGAGATCTCGTTTTGCGAACGCAAGTCAACCAGTTTCTCGATCGAGTTTTTGAAGCTTGTGCGCGCGAGCATTTGCCGTTGTCGATTGTAAGTGGAGGCTCGACACCGGCGGCGTTTGAGAGCGATTTCTTTCATGGCGTGAACGAGGTGCGTCCGGGAACATACATCTTCAACGATCGAAACACGGTGGGCGTTTCGGCGGCGGCGTTGGATGATTGCGCGTTGTCGGTCCTCGTTACAGTTGTCAGTACTGGCGTGCCCGGACACGCGGTCATCGATGGTGGTTCAAAAACTTTCTCTTCAGATCGTTACCAGGCAGAGGATGGAATCGGCTTTGGTCTGGTGAAAGAAGATCACGCTGCGCAGATCGAACGGCTTTCGGAAGAGCACGGGCACATGAACATTGCGCGATCCGATCGGCGTTACAAAGTCGGAGATCGTTTGAGCGTCATTCCGAATCACGTGTGTACGACGGTGAACATGCACGACGAGATTTACGGCGTCAGAGGCGAGCAGGTCGAGGTTGTTTGGCGTGTTGAAGGTCGAGGAAAAGTGAAGTGAACGGAACGAAACGGTGTTTTCAACGCAAAGGCGCAAAGGCGCAAAGAAGAACACAACAATTTCAAGTTGAGCCTTTGCGTCTTTGCGCCTTTGCGTTGAAAACTTTTTTCTTCACGCTGGCGATCGTTGCTTTCTTGTCTGTTAACTCAGTCGCCCAGCAATCTTACGATGTCGTCATCCTCAACGGCCGCGTGATCGATCCCGAATCAAAAACCGACTCGATCCGTAACCTCGGAATCTCGAACGGAACCATCAAAGCGATCAGCACCAGGAAGCTTGCCGGACGCACTGTGATCGATGCTCGTGATCTGGTGGTGTCCCCGGGTTTCATCGATCTTCACCAACACGGCCAGAACGAAGAGAACAATCGTTTCAAAGCAATGGATGGCGTTACCACGTCGCTCGAATTGGAAGTCGGTACTGGCGATGTCGATGCGTGGTACTCGCAACGCGAACAAAAATCCCTGATCAATTACGGTGTGAGCATCGGACACATTGGCGCACGGATGATGGCGATGCGCGAGGCGCCGGTTGCCCTTGTACCAAGTGGACCAGCGGCCCACAGGGCTGCCACAGACGCCGAGATCCTCGAAATGAAGCAGACGCTTGAACGTGGACTCAAGCGCGGCGCAGTTGCAGTCGGATTCGGAATTCAATACACACCCAATGCTTCGCGCTGGGAAATCCTCGAGATGTTTCGCGTTGCCGAACGTTTCGGCGCGTCATGTCACGTTCACATGCGACACGCGGGAGTGAAAGAACCCGCCAGCAGCATTCAAGCGCTTGAAGAGCTCATCGCGGCTGCTGCAATCACGGGAGCGCCACTGCACGTCGTACACATTCAAAGCACAGGTGGACCAGCAACGCCGAAGTTACTGCAAATGATCACTGAAGCGAAGTCGCGAAACCTCGACGTTACCACCGAGTGTTATCCCTACATCGCCGGGATGACTGACATCAAGTCTGCGATCTTCGACGAAGGCTGGCAGGAGGTTTTTGGCATCGACTACAAAGACCTGCAATGGGCCGCAACCGGCGAGCGCCTCACGAAAGACACGTTCAATGAGTATCGCAAAACTGGTGGTATGGTTGCGGTTTTCTCGATGACTGAAGAGATCGTGACGGCCGCGATCAAGAGTCCGTTAACGATGATCGCGAGTGACGGCATTCTCGAAAAAGGGAAGGGCCACCCGCGCACCGCCGGCACTTATTCACGCATTCTCGGACACTACGTGCGTGAGCAACGCGCGCTGACATTAATCGACGCACTAACGAAGATTACGTTGATGCCCGCGACGCGACTCGAAAGACGGGTTCCGTCGATGAAAAACAAAGGTCGCATACGAGTCGGGGCTGACGCCGATCTCACGATCTTCGATCCTCAAGCGATCGTCGATAAATCCACTTTTCAGGATCCTGCAAAATACTCGGAAGGCATTCGTTTCGTGCTCGTCAACGGCGTTCCGGTTGTGAAAGACGGCCAACTACAATCAAATGTCTATCCCGGCCGCGCCGTGCGTGCTCCACTGAACTGAGTACACAAAAGGCACATAACTGCGCCACAAAAGGCACAAGATTTACACTTCACTTATTAAATCATTTTGTGCTTTTTGTGCTTCTTGTGGCTAAAGGTAGTTCGTAGTTATTGTTCAGGCAGACTTAACTTATCGTCGACAATATTTTCCATTGGAACGCCTGCGAGGCGAGCGTAGCGCAGCACTACGATGAGATCTGGTTCGCGTGTACCGAGTTCGAAATTGGAGACTGCGGAATAATGCACCTTCAATTCAAGAGCTCTCGCCATCTGCGTTTGACTCATTCTTAGACGCTTTCTGATCGCCAATAATTTGTGGCTCAACTTCTTCGGCTTGTTTCGGCGCGAGCGTCCCATCAGGCCGTATCTCCTGACGAAAATTCGCTCTTGTCTTTATGTGTATTTTCACTTACACTGCGCGCCGATCTAGAGGATATCCGGAAGGCCCGAACTGGTCGGGCGAGTCTCACTAGCCGGTTTGCCCTCGCGCCTTAATCACAAGCAGATCCTTTTAATTTTAGGCAGATCTTTGGAGCGCGCTTGCCCGGAGGCAAATAGTGGGGGGTTGCCTGTGCGTTCCGACCGAGAGCGGTAGTTCAACTTCGAGGTTCGGCTACCGCTCTCTTCTTCGTACACTTCCTTTAAACTGTCACACTATTTCATACCCCCGTCTGTTGATAACAAGAGGAACATCGATTTCGATACTTATTTAACGTAAAGCTTGAGGAGAGGTTTGTTTTTGAGACAGACTTCCCCTGGTTGTCACGTATGACAACTATCGCCGAGCTTAGCTTTGCGAGGCTCGCTCATTACCCGGAAACGACCCGAAGGTTAACGCGAGGATTTTCGGTTGGCAATATGTTTACGCATAATGATTTCGTAAACTGAGTACCTAGTCCTCGATGAAGTCTTTTAACCGAACCAACGTCCGATTTCAAGGTTTGGCCCAAAACTCCACCGCGTCGCAGCGCGTTTCGTTGTGGCCGTGGGTCTTACGTTTTTGCGCTCGTCTACTTTGCACTCCACCTCGTTACCTCGACGCGATACGGTTACTTCCGTGATGCCTTGTACTACCTCGCGTGCTCGGAGCATCTCGCGTTTGGTTACGTCGATCAGCCACCACTCGTAGCTCTACTGGGGTGGATCGCCCGTCATACTTTAGGCACTTCATTACCCGCGCTACTGTTCTGGCCCGCCCTTGCGGGCGCAGCACGCATCGTTCTCACTGCCGCATTCGCACGCGAACTCGGCGCGGGGCGTTTCGGTACGGTGCTTTCCGCCGCACTCGCCGCAACGCCCGGCGTGTGGTGGGTTATCGATCATCAGTTCGCCATGAATTGTCTAGAACCTCTGTTCTGGGGTGGGCTCGCGTTTGTGGTCCTTCGCCTCATCAACACACGTAATCCGAAACTCTGGCTAGTGTTCGGCGCGATCGCCGGAATCGGACTTCAGAGCAAATACTCAATCATCTTTTTTGCTTCGGCTCTGCTCGCCGGTCTTTTTTTGACACGACAGCGCCGGCTGCTGTTTACGCCATGGATTCTCGCAGGAGGCGCGATCGCGTTTCTGATATTCCTGCCAAACCTGATCTGGAATATTCAAAACAGTTGGCCATTCCTCGAGTTGATGCAGAACGTGCGCGCCACCGGAAAAGACGTGGTCCTGCCGCCGGGACAATATCTGTTACAGCAGATCCTGATGATGAACCCGGCGAGTTTTCCGTTCTGGTTCGGTGGTCTTCTCTATCTGTTGTTCTCACGCGACGCGAAGAAGTATCGCGCGCTCGGATGGACATTTGTGATCACCATTGCGGTCTTCATGATCACGCATGGCAAGGATTACTACTCCGCCCCGGCATACGTGATGCTCTTTGCCGCAGGCGCGACCGCAACTGAAACGTTACTCAACGCGGCCAGGCTTTCAGCGCGTCCAACGCTGCAACGGATCTTGAAGCCGGCAGTTTTTGTTTGGCTGATGCTCGGCGTCGGGCCACTGCTGCCATTGGTCCTGCCCGTGTTGCCGATCGAACAGTTCATTCGTTACCAGTCGTATCTTCCGTTTGAGGTTCCGAAAACTGAGACGAGTTTCATCGGCGAGACTCTGCCACAGTATTACGCCGACGAATTTCCCTGGCCGGGCATGGTCGAGGCGGTCGCGCGCGTCTATCATTCGCTCACACCCGAAGAGCAAAAGCGCACCGCGATATTCGGCAATAATTATGGACAGGCCGCCGCAATAGATTTTTTCGGACCGCAGTACGGATTGCCAAAGGCGATCAGCGGACACCAAAACTATTTTCTCTGGGGGCCGCGACACTACACGGGCGAGATCGTTATCGTGCTCGGCGACGAAGAGGCCGATGCGCGAGAGCACTTCGAATCAGTAACGGTTGCCGCTACGCTGAACAACCCGTACGCTTACAGTTACGAAAACCGCCCGATTCTGCTGTGCAGAGGTTTGAAATGGAACCTGCAAACTGAATGGTCGCGCGTAAAGAACTGGCGCTGACGTCCAAAAACGGACCGGAACGCCGGATGTTTGCGCGTTAACAAGAAAGAAGCTAATTTCATCGCTATTCTTAATGAGGAACTCAAAAATGGTAAGTGCTGCGTTGGACGTAATTCTACGGCCGGGTACGCCCGATGATGCCGAGAAGTGCGGCTTGATTTGCTACGAAGCATTCAAGACGATTTCTGAACAACACAATTTTCCGCAGGATTTTCAAGCGCCGGAAATGGCCGTTGGACTGCTGTCGATGCTGTTATCACGAAACGACGTCTACTCGGTTGTCGCGGAAATTGACGGAAAGGTAGCCGGCAGCAATTTCCTGTGGAAACAGAAACTGGTTGCCGGCATTGGTCCGATCACCGTCGATCCGAAGGTGCAGAATTCGACAGTCGGAAGACGCTTGATGCACGACGTTCTGCGTCATGCTGAGGAACGTGGTTTTGCCAGCGTTCGCCTCGTGCAGGCTGCCTACCACAACCGTTCACTCTCGCTGTACGCGAAGCTTGGATTCGACACGCGCGAGCCTCTATCGTTGATGTATGGTCCGGCGCTCAATTTGAAAATGCCCGGTCATGTAGTTCGTGTCGCGAACGATAACGATCGAGAGGCGTGCAACGCTCTGTGTTTCAGAGTGCATGGGCACGATCGAGATGTGGAAGTCGTCGACGCGATCAACGAGGGAACGGCGAGCGTCGTCGAACAAGACGGCCGCATTACGGGTTACACCACGGGGATCAGTTTTCTCGGCCACACTGTTGCTGAAAGCAACGAAGATCTGAAAGCGCTAATAGGCGCGGTGACGGAGTTTCAGGGACCAGGCTTCCTGTTACCAACTCGAAACAGCGATCTGTTTCGCTGGTGTTTGGAAAACGGATTGAGAGTGGTCCAACCGATGACGTTGATGAGCTAAAGGTCTCTACAATGAACCACGCGGTGCGTTTCTGCCGTCGATCCTTTATTGAAGGCTACGTGCGCTTTTACTGATACGTCAGAATCACACAGCCGTGCTCAACTGCTATCGAGACTGTCGCTCCGCCAAAAGTAACTTTGCGCATCACTACTCCTTCGTTCTGTCACAATTTAAGACACGCTTGCGCATTAATTATCAGCAAAAATGCCCGGCACATGTTTCGCTAGAACAAATTCAGGGGGAAAGTAGCATGGAAGCAACCAGAATCACGACCGATGAAGTTAAAGAACGTATGGACCGTGGTGAGCAGTTCGCGTTCGTGGATACGCGCAATCCAAAGGCGTGGGCTGAGTCTGACAAAAAACTACCGAACGCGATCCGCGTGCCTGCGGAAGAGCTCGAACAACATCTCGATGAAATCCCTCGAGACCGCTCGGTCTTAACCTACTGCACTTGACCACATGAAGGATCCAGCGCCCGTGTGGCGCAAGACCTTGCCGCTCGTGGTTGGAAAAACGTGCATCCGCTCTACGGCGGATTCGATGCGTGGGTCGACGCGGGATTGCCAGTTGATTCGAAGTAGATCTCAGAAGAGTTCTTCGGCCACAAAGGCACATAATTTTGTGCCTTTTGTGGCTACATTTACGGTTCCAATCCGGGTTCGTAAGTCACGATAAACTCGAGGAACTTCGACACCTCGATCATGTCTTTGCCCGTGAATCGAATGCTGTGTGCATCAGTGCGTTCGACGATGCTCAGGTAGCTCAACACTTCTGAGGGACGGTAGTTTTTGAAGCGCACGTCAACTTGAATTGGCCCGGTGAGTTTGTAGGGTTTGAAGTCTTTGATCCGACCAACAGCTTTTCTTACTTTGTCGCGGATCAACACATAACTGGCTTCGGGCATTATGGTTCTTGCTGAGTGAAAGCCGGAGGCCACACTTTACGACCGCTCCTTCCACGTCGCCGAGCAGCGCCTGAGTTTCTTTCACGACAGCGTCATCACCGGAGATCATAATCACAGGAACATTGAAGTGACCTGCGATCGCGGCGTTGAGACCTGCCTCGGAAACCGAAATGCCTTTTAGTCGCACGTCCGCGAGTCGCGCGCTGGAGATCGTGTGCGCGCGAACGCCTTGCGAGTTGGTTGTGCCGGTGTGATAACCGATGAAGATCGCACCCGCGAAAGTCTCGTCGATGCCTTGCATCATCATCAATGGCCTGGGCCATGCGCGGACGAGCGTGACATCTTTGTGCAGTTTCTCGATCAGCAGGTTTTGGCCGTTGCCATGTGAGTCGCTGACGACGATCTGAGTAGCGCCGGCCGCGAGCGCCCCTTCAATCGCGGCGTTGACTTCCTGCGTCATGAATTCTCGGAAGCGTGCATACTCAAACCCCTGCGGACCGAGTTGCTCGTTAGTTACGACGCCGACCACGCCTTCCATATCCGCGGAGATGTAGATCTTCATCGGCCGCGTTTGCGCATTAACGCTCATCACAAACGTCACAAACAAAAGCGCAAAACAGATCACACGAGATCTCATTTGAATGCTCCTTTTTGTAACTTGTTACTTTGACTGCTTCAATAACTTTGATCGACTCCAACGCGCGCAGATACTCGACAACGAACTCCAGCGGAACTGGACCATACGTGGCTGAAACAAAATCACGGATCTCCTGCGCAGTGCGCTCGCCGTTCACGAGGTTCAAAACTTCGTAAGCATATTCAGCACCCGATCCACGCAGTCCCTGAAACCGCATGAGTCGAAGCGCGCTCTCTCGTTCAGCGCCATAATGATCGCTGAAGTAATCGTAACCAAATGCACCCATTGGTCCTTTGAGTTGCGCATTACGCCTGTAAGATTAAACGACCATCGCCTTGCGGAGGTGGAATCGGCCTGACCATCGCCGACAAGGCTTTCCAGGTTGCGAAAGAAAGCAACCGAGTCGAAGCGTGTAGCTTCTGGAATCCTGAAGAATCGTTCCATCGACTCGATCAGCGCGCGTTCACGCCAGATGTGAAAGCGCGTCAGCTTTGCAGCTTCTTCCGATGACAGCGCCGCGCGACGGGCGAGCATCGTTGAAGTTCGTCGCAGGCTACTCGACTGAAGCAGTCTCAAGATCGAATCCGCATCGCTCGACTTTACGTTCGCGAGGAAATATGCGCTGGCCGCGCCGATGAATGCGGCGCGTTTGAGTTTCGTCGGATCGACGTTCGCGGGTGTGTCGAAATTCGT
This sequence comes from uncultured Acidobacteriota bacterium, assembly GCA_963800055.1. Lineage (GTDB taxonomy): Bacteria > Acidobacteriota > Blastocatellia > Pyrinomonadales > Pyrinomonadaceae > PSRF01. The sequence continues at coordinate 42,024 of CAWCZP010000018.1, read as the reverse complement.
GTGAATGTAACGATCGGGCCAGTCGTTCAAATAAATCGCCGGTATGCCGAACGAACTATCAGCGTAGACCTGATGATCGCTGCCCATTGAAAACTCAGCCATCTCCGCCTGCAACGGTTCCTTGCCGCCTTCCGGCGCAAACATCGGATACGGAACACTCTCGCCCTTTGCAAACTGAGCCGATTGATCGTTCACGAACTGTCCAAAGTGCTCGGCGACGTCGTTCACAAACGACGGCAGGCTCGCTGGACCACGCGTGACATGAAAGATCGCTTTCGTTTCAGGACCACCGCCGACCATGTCCATGTGAATCACGGCCTTGATGCGCGACGCCATTTCCGGGCGCGCATTTAGCAACGCGATCGTGCCCTCGATTTCCGGCGGCCAGATGAAGCGAATCGTCCGTTCGGGTCGTGCGATCTTGCCTTCTTTAATCAGCTTGTTGAGAGTGCGAGCGACTTCGAGGATCGCGACGCTTCCACTCGCGTTGTCGTTTGCTCCAGGCCGCTGGTGATCGAGATGACAACTGAATGCGATCTCTTCGTTCGCCCGGGTAGTTCCGGGGATTGTGGCGGTAGCGACATCGTAGAAACCGGGATGTTTTCCGGCCCGCACGGTTGCTTGAAGGCGAATCTTTTCTCCGCGTGCGAGCCGCGCTTGAAAGTTGCGCGCCTGCTTCGGAGAGATCATGAAAGCGAAGGTGGGTTTTGCTGCGAAGGTATCGAGGTGTCCCCAGCGCACGAGGTTTTCATTTTCACCCCACCACGCAGTGCGCTGATTTTGCGCATAACTGACGATTCCAACTGCTCCTAAACGTTCGACGGCGTGACTCGCAACCGCGCCCGGTTGCGCCGACGCCAGAACAATCTTTCCGCGCACATCTTTGCCGGCATAGTCGCTTTCAGCAGCACCGTTATTGACGTCGACTAACTCCGCGGTTGCTTCGCCACTCTCGCTGTCCTGGGCCAACGTCACCGGCATCGCGTCCCAACTTGCTAATCGCGCGTGCCTGGTCCATTTTCCGCCTGTTTCACGCAGTTCCCACAGTTCGGCAAATTCAGCATCCCACGGTGGGCGCGATTTTTGAGTGCCGTAGAAAGTCTTTCCGTCCGCAGGAAACTGCTCGACGCGTGCGTCGGTGATTCCGTAGTCGCGGAGTTGTTTGACTATATGGTCGGCCGCGGAACGAAATCCGCGCGAGCCGCGCATGCGATGATGGCGTGCGATGTATTCAAGATTGCTCTTCGCTGTTTCACCTGACAGCTCCTGCGAGAGTGCGGCGATGACCGCGTCAGGAAGTAATGTGGTCTGCGTGTTGTTGTTTGCAGGAATTGTGTTCAGCAGTAAACAGACAACGAGAGCAAATGCTTTGGTCACATTTAATCCTCCGCGAATTAAGAAGTGTAAGGGTAGAGTTTCGACAAGATGCTAACACGTAATCAGGTACTGCACGGCGCACGCAGTTTCTTGATAAGCGCCAAACCCTCAGTCACATTTGTGCTATCTGTGAACTGATCGATCGATCCAATATCGATCGCGATCTTCTTGACTCGTGGATCTTTGATCTCTCGTTTGATCGCTGCGGCGAACCGTCCAGCGAAGATTACTGAATACGGCCGGCTGAAATAATCAATGGTTCTTGTCGACAAAGGTTTCGTGATCTTCAACGCATTATGTTGATGCGCTATCAGCGAGTAAGCGCTGGCCAACCACTTCTCTCGCGTCTTCCATGTTTTCGCGAGCAACGTGCGTCTCAACAGCGGCGTGAGCGGTTTTGCGATCTTGAGTTTGCTAAAAGCACTGCCGAGCCATTTGCTGTACGGCGCGTATCGTCGCTCGATCAAAAAACTTAGTTTGACGATTTCGCGAACTATTCGAGCTGCGACGATCTGGGATCCGAGTGCGTCTCCGACATCGCCCGGTGCGTCCGACAAACGCTTCTTCCTGCGAGATCCTCGTCCACTGAGCCGCCATCATGTAAAGCCAAACGTCTTTTGGATAGTACTGAAGTTTCTCACGCGCCTTGGTGAGTTCGCCCAGGCCATCGTAATAAACCTCGCCGCTCGTGAGTTCGAGCAATCGTTGTTGCGGAAACGTCAGCCAGTCAGCAACCGTGATCCTTCGTTTCAAGTCGAAACCAAGCCGCGCGTGAAAGAACCACCTCACGCTGTAGATGTTGATCATGTGATTCACTGGACCACGGTCGGTTTTCACCGGATGGCGAACACCGGTCGGCTCAGGCTCGCCAAAATTCGTCGAGTAACCCATGAACTCGTAAGGAAGCTCGGTGGACAACACAGTGCTAATCTTATCTTTCAACCTCGGAGAATCTTTCTCACTCAAAAACAACAATACTCGGGGACCCCAGTGATGATCTCGAGATATAGGAGTGTCAAAGCCAAGCACTTCCGAACCCGAACCAATGAGAGCAGCGGAATGAGGAACCTCCGGAAAGGCCTCATTCAGGATCGGCTTGACTTTGCTTTCGTAGAAAAGCTTACTTAGCTTCAATCCGGGAATAAACTTCGGCATGTTATGACTCTCGTGGTCCTATTTTTGCTTCTTACATTTCCCTACCTAATACTCACTCTGGTAGGGAAATTATTTCCTCGTTTTAAACTCACTCCCGCGGCGCGGGCCAGAGTGGGCCTCTCGCTGTTCTTCGTCTTTACCGCAATCGGCCATTTCATGAGAACTGAGGCAATGGCTGAAATGCTACCACCCGCGGTCCCATATCGAATCGAGCTCATTTACCTCACGGGAATACTCGAGCTACTCGGCGCGATCGGCGTTTGGATTCCTCGTCTCACGAAAATCACCGGCGTCCTTCTCATCTTGATGCTGCTGGGTCTCCTGCCTTCCAATATCTATTCGGCAATCAATCGAGTCGAATTTGGGGGTCACGGCGCTGGTCCATTGTACTTACTGGTAAGAATACCGTTTCAGGTGTTCGTCATCTGGTGGACCTGGTTAGCCACAAAAACGGAGCGAGCCAAATCCAGTGAAGAGTATCGACGCGAGCCTGCCGTCAGAACTCGATCAGATTCTCAGTAAAGCACTCGAGGGGGATCGCGAACTTCGATATCAAACTGCTTCAGACTTTCGCGCCGTCGATCTGCCGTAATTAGCCACAAAAAGCACAAACATCATCCGCGATAAAATAAATTTGCACTCGTCGCCGAAACAATGTAGAAGAAACGACCTTCATGAAACACGTCGCCATTGGATTCGTTGTGTTAGTTTGCGCGATAACTCAGGCTTCGCTCTGTGCGGCACAGACGTGTGAGGTGCTAAAAGACGCGAACGGCCAGCAGCGACGTAACGGCAGTCAACTGTGCGTGCAGCTCAAGATCACAAACGGCGCTCTCGACGTTGATCGCTCGCAAAGCAAGTTTGTTGCTTCCGACGAATTCCGCCGGCGTTTGTCGATCCCTGCTGCCGAAGCTGAAGAAATTGTCTTCACCACTTTGGGCAACGTGCTGAAGACCATTCAAAAACCGTATCGCTTAGCACTCTCCGATGAAGATAAAACTCGCGACGACAAAGGAGAACTCAACGACCCAAAGACAAACGCGATTCGCACTGCCAACGCAAGCTGGACTGACTATCTCCAGCAGTATGATGACTGGACATCGTCGACTAACAGGAAAAGCATGGCCGACGTGTTTTCAACTTTCCAATCGGATGCCCTCGCTCCACTCGACAATGCGCCTGATACGACAGCACTGCTGGTTTGGGAAGACAATCTTTTCGATGCGGAGCAAGGGACATTCAACCTGACCGTGCTCGATCCCATAAACAATTGGGCAGATGAAACGCAGGTGAAGATCTCATTTCCGGATCTGCCCGCTGGTCCAAAAACGGATGGGAAACGAAAGCGTGTCGAACAGTTATTAAGACCACTGGCTGGCCGTCCAAGGTGTTACGAGTGCATGAAAACCACACTCGAGACGTTTTACCGAAGGATGGGATTCGATCCTGAAATAGTTTTTGACGATCGTAATACCTCGCCTCTGCGCATCGGCATCATCGAAAGCAAAAGAATCGTCAGCATTTCCTGGCGCTCTCTCGAGAATGATCCGAACATTCCAAAACTCTTGTACTCGCTATTAACTGATAAAGCATTTCGGCATTATGTGAAGCAACGTGCGAATATCAGTGACATATTCAACTACCGGCAACAAACAGGCGCGCCGGGACCTTATCTCAATGCTCAGCGATTGCAGATCCAACAGCTTCTCGTTACTCAACTCGGCTACTCGGCAAGTTTGAGTCTTGCGCCGGGCGATGCTGGGATTGGTTCGAGTTACAACATCACCATTCAGAAGTTATCTCAACCTGACGATGACTCGTCATCGCCGGCAGAAACTAACGAGCATCCCGATCCCGCGCCCGCCACGGCGAATCCCGAAGGCGTCGTGACTGCGCACGAGCAGGAGAGAAAAACCGAAACAGATTTCCATCCAAAGAAAAGTGACGACAAACCGAAAGATAAGAAACGGTATATTGGAGGTGGGTTCGAATATCAACCGGATCAAGGTGTGAAGTTTTTTGCCCTTGGCCAAGTTTCGCGAGTTCCGTTAGTGCCTGGTGCTGTCAACAACTTGTCCGTGAAGGTTGGCGGCTTTGGGGACGCCGGTGTGTTAGGAAATGCGAACTACTTCGCTGATTATATTTTCTTCAACAAGCTTCATCGACGAGTGTCTGTCCAGTTTACTGTTGCGTCTGATCTTGAAGCGAATCGAAATCTGACGGATCCGGACATTGACGAACGCCGTAGCACTGGACTAGCACGGCTGGAGTTTGAGTTGTTTCGCGATCGATCCGGAAGCTTGTTGCGCTTCTTCGCTGAGGCACGCAATGAGACCGTAGAGCTGAAGTCGAATCTTCAGCCGCTGGTTAAAAACAATTTGACGACGTTGGAATTCGGCGCCTTCTATTTTTTCGAGAGTGTTGAAGTTGAAAGACCACGGCGCATACGATTCGAACCGAAGTTCAAAGCCGGACTTGGGCTCGCTGCCGGCGAACCTCGTTACAACAAACTTCTGGCCACGGGCAATTTCCACCAGATGTTGCCCGCACGATACGAGTTCGATGTGAGTGGACGGGCAGAGCTAGCGAGCCAGGCCACGCCACGTTTCGAGCTGCCCTCGCTCGGCGGAACAGACGTTCTGCGAGGGTTTCGTGCGGATGATGGTTTGGGCCGCAGGTTTTGGGTGTTGCAAAATGAAGTCTGGATTCCACTCACGATTGGTAACGATCAGAGCACCGGCTTGAAGGCAATGCTTCGCGAGAAAGTGAAACTTGCATCGTTCGTGGATGTTGGTGGTCTATACGATACGATTAACGTCTCGCCCGGCGTGCGCGCAGGAACAGGACTGGGCCTGCGAGTTATCTATAATCCGATAATTTTTAAGTTCGACTTCGGGTATGGTTTCGGCGAAAAAGCGACTAGTGGAGGGCGCGGAAAATTCCACTTCAGTGTCACCAGTAATCTTCCGTTTTAAGCGACGAAAAGGAGAATTCAGATGCCTGGCCTACAGTTAAGTAAGAATGCTGACAACTTCGTGATCGATCCCCTTGGCACAGTCACTATAAACAACGCAGCGGGAGGCACGTGGAAGACGGACCAAACAAACAAGATCGTAGTGACGAAGAACGACAACACGACCGTGTCGTTTGATGTCACCTGGGAATTCAACACTGACAATCAACTGGTTGTTTCAGCGGCCGGCAAGAAGTTCAACTTCAGCGAGGTGCCTGGAAACGTGCCGCGTTATGAAACGCGCAACGCTTTGCTGGTCGTCAGGCCCAACAAGAATCAACCGTTTACTTTTGAGCTGCGCGGCGATTGGTCCATATCCGAAACGCACGACTTAACAATCACCATCAACGGCAAGGCTTCCACGATCGACGGCTTCATCAACGATCCCCGCAGCCGTTTCATGTTTCATTTTTCGAACAAGAAAGCGTTGCTCCAGAGCTCCGTGCTCGGCTTTGTTGGCACATGGTCTGAATTCGTTGATCCGGACGGCCAGCCACGACTCAAGTTTGTTTACAAACGTGATGGCCAGGCTGATGGCGAGTTTGTCTTGCCTAAGGGCATCACGATCGACAAGTCGATGAACCAACTGATGTACGAATACGACAAGAACGGTAACAAGCGCCGGATTCAGTTGGTCGGTACGTTGATGATCAGCGACGACTTCACGATCAGCTATGGCCTCGATCGCCAAACCTCCGCCGACGGTCAAACACAGGTGGGGAGCACGACGTTCACGTTCAATGCAGCCTTCAAGAAAAAGAATTTCACCGGCGATCTCGATCTTGCGATCGTCAAGCAGGATGGAACTGTTGGCGGGACAACGATCAGCATCTCTGGAAAATTTACGGCGGTTATTGGAAGCGCCAGTTTGCTGGCGGGCTTCACGTTTGAACAGAACAGGGCAGGGAACAAAACGACGACGACGTTTGGTTTTTCAGGCAAACTTCAGTTCAACAACAACAGAGGATCGATCGAGTGGGCCTTCACGACCGATAACACCACGACGAAGACGATCACGCTGGCGATCAACGTCGACATCAACGTCGGCGCAGCTCAAATCGACGCGCGTCTCAATTTGCAAATGGAAGGCGGGCAGATGAAAGGCGTCACGTTCTTTCTGGGCGTCGGTTTTTGAAATGCGTTCAGCCACAAGAAGCACAAAAAGCACATAATCTGCTTTGTGAATTTTGTGCCTTTTGTGGCTAACTTAGCTTTTTGAGCGCAACCCTAGCAGGCTCAGAGAGATTGTCAAGCAAGGTAAAAATAGTCGAGCACTATGACAACTACCGTCCGCCGGTGCGTGTGTACGGAACGGTGGAAGTGCTCCTGCGCTACGTGCCTGAGGAGCACTTGGACGGTTTGCGCACGATTGTCGTCACGAATAGCGAATATGTGCGAAAGGCGCTAAAAGGAAAAATAACTCGGGAGAAGGAGCGTTTCAGGCCCGCAGATTGCCGGGGTCTGTACGGGGACGGGCAGATCTGGCTGATCCTGGACCAAATCTGTGACCTTGAATTGTTCATGATAATTCCTGCGATAAAAACGATTCTCATAGGCCAGGTCTTCTATCACGAAATTGGCCATCACATTCACGCGAAGGAACAGCCTGGATTTCGCAAAGACAAAGAGGCATTCGCCGACGAGTGGAAGGAAAGGTTAATGCAAACGTTTATAAGACAGCATTACTGGTACCTGCGCGGAGTCCTGAAATTGTTTGAACCACTGCTCCACCGACTTCATTCGAAGTTGCAGCGTTCGCTATCGGAAGAGCAAATGCAAGACGCTCGTTAACGGATGGCAGCTTGGTGCGAGCTCACGCCCGGGTGGTCGCGCGATTCCCTCCTAATTGACTTCCCCATACTTCCAGCCGAAAATGAGACCCGTTTCGGGTCAGGCTCACTTAGAGGCCGCTTCAATCGCCCATCCACATCTGAGGCCTTGCCTGCCCGGTCACTAAAATCTTCTCCCCGATCGGCGGCGTCCAGCGCAAGCGCCGGCTAGTTAGATCGTTCCTGGGAATACATATGATTTCACCTGGTGCTCTCTTATCCCGCATCCACCGTGCTGTGCTTGTGTTCGGAATTGTGTGCCTCCTGACAACTTTTGCAAGCATCATTTTGGTCGCTGCCCGTATAGACAACAGTCACACAAATATTGCCGCCCTACAGACTACGGTCGTTACGAACACTAATAATCACGGCGCCGGTTCTTTACGAGACGCCATTCTCACTGCGAACGCCACAGATGGGTTAGACACGATCGTCTTCAATATTCCGGGATCAGGAGTGAAGGTTATCAATCCGCTGACGGCGCTGCCTGAAATTACGGATCCAGTAGTGATCGACGGCACCACCCAGCCGGGATACGCTGGCTCACCGGTTATTGTGCTGGATGGAATTGGGCTCAGCGACGCTGCTGGATTAGTTATCAGTGCGAGCGGAAGCACCATCCGCGGACTCGCGATCGGTCGCTTCGTCAATGCCGGAATCATTCTCAGGGAATGCGAGAACAATGTGATCCAGGGAAATTATGTTGGCCTTAATGCAGCGGGAAGTGCCCTGCCGAACAATAGCGGAATAGTCTTGTCCGCATCGTCAAATAATTTGATAGGAGGGCTGGTTCCCGGCGCGGCAAACGTAATTTCGGGAAATATTATCGGCATACGAGTCGGCGCAGGCTTTGAGAATGGCGTGGCCGGAAATATTATTCAGGGCAATCTGATCGGCTTGAATGCACTCGGCACAGCGCCCCTACCTAACAGGCTGCACGGGATTGAGGTCGTGGCTTCAGATAAGAACACTATTGGTGGCACACAAAACGGAGCTGCGAATAAGATTGCCTTTAATGGTTTGACTGGCGTGGTGATCACTCAAGGTATTGGAAATTCGATCCGGGGTAATTCCATCTTTTCAAACTCCGGCCTGGGAATAGACCTTGGTGGGTTTGCTACCGGTACAGCTGGCGTGACTCCGAACGATCCTAATGACCTGGACAATGGTGCAAATAATCTACAGAACTTTCCGGTGTTAACGTCGATCTCGTCGGTCGGAAGTAACACGACGATCCAGGGGAGTTTGAATTCCACACCAAACACAACGCTCCAAATTGATTTCTACACCAGTTCGGCTTTGGATTCGTCTGGAAACGGGGAAGGCGCACAGTTCTTCAACACCACATCCGTGACCACTGACGCAAATGGAAACGCGACTATCAACGCGATTTTCCCGGTCGCACTGGGAACGGGTCGAGTGGTTACGGCGACTGCTACAGATCCGAGTGGGAATACTTCGGAGTTTTCGGGGGCGATACTACGACCGCAACCGGAAACGTTCAGTTCAATGTGAGATTTATGAGTGTGATCGAAGATGTTGGACTCATGACTGTAACTGTCGTGCCGCACCGGTGGTAGCGCGGGTACTCTGACTGTCGATTTTGCGACGTCTGACGATACCGCGATTGCCGGTCAGGATTACACTGCCACCTCCGGCACGCTGACATTCGGCAGTGGCGAAACAAGCAAAACATTTCAAATTCCCATTACCGATGATGCACCAACCGAGCCGAATGAAACTTTCACGGTCTCGCTGCGCAACACTCCGAATTTGGAATCTTTGGGTATTCCCAACATTCTGGGTGTCACTATTCAGGACCGCACTACTGTTCCTACCTTTTTGATTGGGCATGCAACCGTCGTCGAAGGAGGTCCTGGAACAACCACACTAATGTCGGTGCCGTTGAATCTTTCTTCCGCCACCGGCCGGACGCCGAGTGTGAGTTATGCTACGTCAAACTCACGTGCAGTCGGCGGAACCTCATGTAATACGCGCGGCGTCGACTACATAACAACGTCAGGCACAATCACATTCTCACCAGGTACGACGGCACTTAGCATTCCGATCACGATTTGCGGCGACACTAATGCGGAAACCGGCGAAGCTTTCGGCGTTACTCTGAGTAACCCCGTCAACGGCCAGTTCTTTACCAGCATGGCGTTCCCCGGAATTACGAACGACGATGTGCTTGAATTGGTCCTTGAAGAGTCGGGGCCGGTTGCCAATCAAGCAGCAGCTCTTGACGCACTTCTTTTACTGCGAGATCCGTTCCGCATCGTAGGCATTCCTGACTGGTGGCCCACCACGACCGATCGAAATACCAGGGTGATCCTTTTCACGAACCTCGAATTGAATTCTGATGAATCTCCGTCGGCCGTCATCGTCAGGATTAGTGGAGATGGTCAATCCTTTGACGTCCTCGCAGAGGATGTGCGGCCGATACACAACTTCGAGTTCACCGAGGTGGTGTTCAGGCTACCGAATAATCTGCCTCTCGGCACCCAGACCGTGACGATCAGGGCGCGCGGGGAATTGAGCAATTCGGGGACGATAAGAATCGTGCAGTAGCCACAAAAGGCACAAAAGCACATTACCGAAATATTCTGATTAGTGCTTTGTTTCCGACTGTGCTGCGGAAAATGAGGCTCACTCGGAAGTCGCCTTCGGTGTCGATGGAGTCCGGTAGTTTGACGACGATCTGCGAGAAGTCGAAGTTTGGGACTTTGCGCATGTCTTCGACGACGAGGTGATAGATTCGGTTCTGTGTGTCTTCGAGTTGGACCAGAACGGATAAGGGTGCCTCGCTTGATTCAATTCGATTCCAGTGGCGAATAGCATGATTCGGGTGCGCTGGTCCAAACTGAAGTTATGGATGTTTCCGAGCCGGAATGGATCGCGCATCAGCAGGAACGAATCCAGCGCCACGGCTCTTGATGTATTTTCCTCCAACAGCAGCATCGGCTTGTCATCATCCAGAATCGTAATGGTGCTTGTGAATGGACTTCCTTCCAACGCGCCCGCACCCGGAGAACTCAAGACCAGATTGATCGTCTCAGTACGTCTCGACCAGACCATCATCGATAATCGGAACAACGAACGTCTTTAAAGTTTCACCGGCAGCAAACTGAAGCGAACCCGATGCGCTTGTGTAATCAGTCGGCGTCTGGGCAGTTCCGTTGCTGGTTGCGTAGTTAATCGTCACCGGATTTGATGTGTTACCGATTCGAGTGACACTTACCACGTTAAGCCGCCGGCGCCCTCACCGACCAGGTAACTAGTCGCATTGAATTGAATGGCGCTTGTTGATGTCGATGGTCCAAACTGTCCTCTAATCTCGCCCGCCGGAAAATTCGAGCTGTGAACATTCACGTAAAACAGACCGTTCTTGAGATCCTGCACCTGCGACGGAGTTAGCGTGATGGCAAAGTCGTTGATCTGGCCCAACGGCAAAGGAAACACGGGAGGTGCGCTCACGCCTGGCGCCGCTGGACCATGAATGTGCGCGTCGGTTTGTGTGCTCGAAAGGGAATTAAAGGTGACCGAAACGCGGCCAGTCTTTTCATCCGGACTGAGAAGAAGCGTTGCTCGTCCTGTAGCAGTCGAGTTGTTAGGCGGAGTTTCCTGCGCACCATTCAACGTCGCCGTAAACAACAAACTCGGTTTTGACTTGATCTCGTAAACTGCGCCGTTCGAGAGGGAAACAACAAACAAGTTTCCGTTCGGTCCGGTTTGAATATCAGTCGTGATGCCGAAGTCTCTTCCGATAAGGAGGGTTTCACTTTCGGTCTGGTCGAACTTGTCAGTGTTGTCGGCAACGCGATCTGCAAGACGCGGATCGGAGAACGAAAAATGCTGGCGGTCATTCGTTAGCTTGAACCGGAACAGGAACCCGTTGAGCAGTGTGGTGCGCGAAGCGCCGACGAATAGATCTCCTTCAAACTGCGGCCCGAGTCCGCGACCTTTTACAAAACCGATTGGCGACGGCGCGAGGGCATACTTCCAACTGAACTCCGGATCCAGATACTGCGCACCCGGAAGCATGAACATCCTCGACACTGCCTGCTGCGGCGTTGACGCAATGTTGCTCGGCGGCCAGCGAAGCTGCTGAAGATTGCCGGCGCCATACGTCATTTCAATGGATCTGAATTGATCGACACGGCTGACAGGACCCATTGTTTGTATCCAGCCGCCGTTGAATCCCGGAGTCACGCGATTGATTTCATCAAACGCGTCGTCGCCATTCTCCTGCGTCCACAACGCGCCGCTCAATGGATCGAAATCCATCCCAAAACTGTTGCGTATTCCGTAGGCGAAGACCTTTTTAATGTTCGCCGCAGCTTCGCCGGTAAAATTTGTCGTCGCGTTGAAGAAAGGATTGTCGGCGGGCGTCGTGCCGTCGTCATTCAATCGCAGGATAACTCCGGTGAGGTGCGCATCATCAGGTTCTGGTCCGCCAAACTGATCGTCAGGAACCGGGCCACCGCTGGTGATGTTTTGCAGAAAGCCTCTGCGTCCGTTGTCACCGAAGATAATGTAAACCTTGCCGTCTGGACCAACACGCACGACTCCGCCGTTGTGGTTGCCACGCGAAGGTTGGCCGGCGTCCGGCTGTAAGGCGCGCAGCTTGATCAGGTTGCGATCGAACGTGAGGACAGAACCGTTCCAGACGTAACGATCGACGCGGTTCCCAAGCAGCGCCACTTGATCCACGTTTGCAGTGTCGCTGCCCGTGCTGCTTTCAGTCCAAAACAGGTAAACAAATCCGTTCTGCGAAAACTTCTGATGTAATGCGATACCCAGCAAGCCTCGCTCCGACGCGTTGTTGACCGCGAGATCGAGCGGCGTGCTGTGCAAAGCGCCATTGACGATGCGTTGCACTTTACCCGTGGCTCTTTCCAGCACCAGAAAATCGTTTGGTCCAATGAAGGCAATGCTGGTCGGCTGATCGAGTCCGTTAATGACTGTGCTCACGGTGAGATTGTCATCCAGCATGACGGGCGATGCCGCTGCCGGTTGAATCACAGTCGTCGCGCTCGCCGTGTTGTTAGTCGAATCGAAGTCGCTTTCGGTCGCGCTGACCGTGGCTGTGTTGATGATCTGACCCGGTGAAGAAGGCGTGACGACGATGGTGATGATCGCGCTTGCGCCAACCGCGAGGCTGCCAAGGTTGCAGTTGACGGGTGACGTGCCGCTGCAACTGCCCTGCGTTGCAGTCGCGGACACGAACGGACACACCACCGGGCAGCGTATCTGTGACGGTCACATTCGTCGCCGCTGCTGGTCCATTGTTGGTCGCGGTGATGCGATAAGAAAGACCCACACCAACCTGCCCGGGATTCGGCGAGGCAGTCTTCGTCAAAGACAAGTCAGCGCTTGTCGCGCTTACAACATTCAACGTCGCCTGTATCGAGTGCTGCGTTGCACCGGACTGCGCACTGATATTGAAAGAATGATTGTTAACAGGAGTACTTACACCCGTTGTGACCGTGAGAGTCGATGTTCTGGAGGTTGCGTCAGTGATGTTGACTGCTGATGGATTGAAAATGCCGGCGGCGCCCGTGGGAAGTCCCACAGTGCTTAGATTCACAAGACCGGTGAAACCCGCGAGTGGTGTCACGGTTAACGTGTAAGTTGTTTGACCACCCGGCACGACACTTCGCGAAGTGGGACTAACTCCGATCGCAAAATCAGGGGTGCTCGAAGCAGGCGCGGATGCGACGAAGGTGCGATAGATGTAGTCGCCGGACGTATTGCCATCGTTGTTGGCTTGATTCCCGGCCGCATAGAACTGGACTGGACCAACATCAGTCGCTGGCGCGGTCCAATTAAAGGTCCAACTCGCGCCGTTCTGTTGACCGATGAACGTACCGGCGGCGCTGTGCTCGATGTACTGGCGCGCCGAGCCTGGACCAGCGTTGCTGATCACCTGCGTCAAGCCGTCGCTGATTTGCAATTCACCGGCTTTCTCGTCCGATGCGGTGTCTAGAACTGTCAGTTGAAAGCCCCAGCGAAGGCGAGTGGGATCGACGTTCTGATGCGTGACGGTTATCGGGTATGTCTGACCGGGAACGTAAGTTTGAGGTGCGGTGATCGAGATTTTTCCCGTCCCTGCATCAGGCGGGACGTGACACTCAGCGCACGCTTCAGGTTCCTCTTGTGGCGCACCGGTGTAACCCGCAGGTGGACCAGCAGAGAATGCGTGAACCGGAGGAGCGCCGACTCTGTGACTTAATAGGAACCCAACGAACGCAAAAAGCAGAGTCGGCAGAACGATAAATCGGAGTCGTATCCTGTGCTTTTTGTGCCTTTTTGTGGCCATCGTGCTTTAGGCCATGAATCCCAGGTTCGGTGTGGCGAATCGATTAATCAACGGAAACACTGCCGGCAGATCTGCGGTCGACAATCCATACCACGTCGCCAGAGTCGCAGCGTATTGCTCAACCGAAGTCGTCGGGTATCCAGCGGCCACGCGGATTTGATCCACCATCTGTATCGTCTGGTCCACCGAGCCGAAGCGTCGGGTACGGTCCGTACAGCGTGCGTCCGAGTACCTGTCCACCGACGATCAATTGATGATTTCCCCATGCGTGGTCGGTCCCAACCGCAGTAACGCCTGTGCCTGCCGGTTGAAATGTGCGTCCGAAGTCCGACATCGTAAACGTGACCACTTTGTCTTGAACACCAAGCTCGACAGTGGCTGCGTAGAACGCGCTAATCGCCTGACTCACCTGCGTGAGCAAGTTTCCTTGCCCGCCGATCTCGGCTGAGTGTGTATCAAAGCCTCCGATCTGTGTAAAGAAGATCTGGCGCTTCATATTTATTCCCGCAGTCGGATCGGTGCAAGCCTTGATCAGGAGGGCCACCTGTCTTAGCTGCCGGCCGAGTGATGTATTCGGAAAGACAGTGGTCAACGTGGGGCTCACACTGCTCAAAGCGATATCTGTCTGGATCGAGCTCGAGCGCGTGTCGCTCGCAGCCTTCACGAGTTTGAACTGGTTATCGAGCGTTCGCAGCTCGTTGAAAGAAACAAGCCGCGATGCCTGTTCACTCGAAGTGCCCGACATGATCAGTTGCAGAACGTTCGCCAGCGACGTATTCGAATCAGCGACTGCGAGTTGCCGCGTGTCGACGCCGGTCAGTATTAGATTCACACCTGCGATCGAAACGTTACTCGGGAACGTCGCAGAGCCGTTTAGTCCGTTAACCTTGTCGGCGAGCCTGCCCGCCCCAGCCTGTTTGACTCACACTGTTCGCAATCGCGGTTTGAAACAATCCGACCTGATCTGAATGCGAGAAGAGTTGCAGCGGCTTTTTACCGGTGCCGTTTTGAAACGTGGTTCTCGTGAGAGGTTCGACGAGGGGACCATTATTGCAGAGAATCGCGAGTTTTCCCTGGTTGAAGAGGTCGCGCATTCCCGCCATGTTTGGATGAAGACCGTACGACCCGCCACTTGCCGGCGAGATCGGAAGCAGGTCCACCTGAGGAATCGCGAGACCTGAAGCAAAGCGCACGTTCGAATAGCCTTCGACGAGACTGCCGCCTGGTCCAGTGTACTGATCGAGTGAGACCAGCATGTTGTTGCCATCGTTACCGCCGTTCAGAAAGACACAGACCAGCGCTTTGTAATCAGTTGCTGCCTGAGGCGTGAGCGCGTGAACGATGCCAAACGTATCGATACTTGAAGCCAGCGCCATGCCACCGAGCGCACAAGCGCTTGAACGTAGGAAGTCTCTGCGTGTTGTTGCCATGATCGTTATCTCTGAATCTCGTACTGGGAAGAAGTTGCTACCAGGTAGACCGCCGCGCGCGCGCGTTTCTGATTACGCGTCGTAACGTTTGCGTCGTTGATGGCGTTCATCGCCGTGACGATGGAACTGCGCATCTGCGCATGCATCGTTCCGTGCAGCAGCAAAGCATCGAGCGCGTTGACGACGTCGATCGGATTTCCGGCCATCGCTTCCAGATTGGCGATATCGATCGAAGTACCACGCGGCCGATCCGGATTCGCCGGTGTCGGCGTGGCGTTGACGTTGACGCCTGTGTAGATGAGCGTGTTTATGTTGTTCGCGCGACGCAGTGTGGTTGTTGTTGAAAGGATGCCGAATGCTGGTCCAAGTATCTTCGTGCCCGGAACCTCGTAGCTCGGCTGGTAGTAACTGAACACGGTCGGCGGTTGGAAGATCGGCTGGTCGATGCTACCAGTGAAGTCGGTCGACGATCTGTTACCCAAAACGCCGTCGCTGGTTGAAAGCTTGTCAAACGACTTGACGTTGAACGCGCGCAGGAACCCGTTTATGAACTGCGCCGGCTCGCGTAATTTGCCGTAGTTTGGATCGGTCTTCACATCGCCGCGAGCCTCCGGATCCAGCAGAATTGCCTGGACCACAAACTTCAGGTTGCCGCGAGTATTCGTACAACCCTGCGAATACAATCCGTTGCAGTCGTTGTTGAATACTCTTGCTACTCGCTCGACGTAAGCCGGACTCGGATTACTCGTTACGAGGTGCTGAATAAGTTGTTTGCCGATGAATGGACCAACGTTTGGATGTTCGGACAGGTGAGTCATGACCGCTGCCATGTCTGACTGTGCGCAAGCAATGTTTGCGGTCCCGTTGGGACTCGAGCATGCAGGGATGGCGAATCCATTCAGCAGCGTCTTTGCGCCGGCATCGTGATTCTGACCTCCACGAGGCGCCATCGGGTCGCGGAAGTTAGTGATACCTGCGCCAATCGCCGCTGCGAAGTTCCAACCAGTAAAGACACGTGTAAACTCATTCACGTCTGCCTGGCTGTAGGTCGGAATCGTGTTGCCTAGAGCATCGCGCTGCTGCGTGCCGTCGATGTTGAGCACGTCCGTACCGATCGAAAAGAGCTGCAAGACCTCGCGAGCAAAGTTCTCGTTCGGATTTGTTCTCGTGCTGAGACGCATGTCGAGAAATTCACCCATTGCCGGATTCAGCGTGATCTCGTTCAGCAGCGTCTTGTAACTGCCGAAAGCATTTCGATCGAGAATCTGCAGATACGTGGTTATCGCACTCGGACGGCTCACTTCGCTGTTCGCAGAAACCACCAGGATCTGGTGCAGCGCAAAAGCCACTCGCTGCCGCAACTGATCGTTTCGATAGAGCGCGTTGCTAAAGAAGGTCCGGTGCAGTGGATACATCGTGTAGTTATCACGACTACAAACCGCCTGGTTGTAGTTTGGATCAGAAGGATTGGTCGTCGGACATTGCTGCGTGGAGTCGTCGAGCGGGAACGTCAGATCCGGGAAGTTCGAACCTTTCGCCGCATTTGCTGGCGGCAGGTTGAACTGTTCGTCGAGATACGCCTTGAAGCCCATGGCCTTCACTCGCGCGATTTCAGCAGGTGTTGGTCCCCAGCTCGCCTGTTCGAGAAAACGCACAGTGTCTGCATCGCTAGCTGTTCCGGTAAATGGATCAGGAACTAACGGCGTATCCGCGCCGGGCGGTGTGACCGGAGCCGGAGTCGCGACGGCGCCAATATCATCGGGTGGACCGCCACCAGACTGGCCAATCGCAATACGCACACGATTGCTCGACATCCCGTGCAGGTTCAGTCGCAGCAAGACGTCGCCGACACTACCAAGATCGTCGGCGAGCCTGACAACTATCATCGTGATGCCGGGAAAGTTTGGAACCGTGCCTACAAATTCAACATGCAGTGGGTATATCTTTCCGGTAGCATCCTGAACGTCGGACGTAAAAGCGTTTACACCTTCGCCCGCGAGGAGTTCGAGGTCCATTGCAAAAATACAGATGCGGGTTCGGGTGTCGGCGCCGAGCGGGACAGTAGCCGTTAACGGAAACGGCTCGGCTTTCATCGAAAACGATTCGAAGGCCACGGCCCGCGTGCTGGCAGCCTGGCTAATCAGAATCGGTTTCTTGTTGGTAGCTGCTCTCGCGGTAGTAAAGGTGCAGGCTAATAAAAGGACCGGGAAGATAAGAATTCTTGCAGCGCAGCGCAAAAAGCTGGTCTTCATACAGGATGGGCTCCGTCGGCGATTTCCGAAAAGACTCTGAAACTTAGCGTGAGGTCTTGCACTCGCTAGGGGCCACCTTGGTTAGTAACCCAGGTTGGCGTCAATATACCATTTTTTATAATTCCACTGATCGGTCTTTTAGACGAATGGAACCGCGAGATAGTCTAAAAACGTTTACATGGACCAGGGGTTTTGTCGCCCGCGGGCGACAAAGTTAATGTAGAGAACACAAGAGGCAAATTAGGGGCACTAAGATCTCATGACAAAAGCCCTAACGTTAGTGGTTAGCTGGCAAGATATGTGGCGGCAGCTTGGTGCGTCGGTTTCAGACGACGCTTTGTTCTCAAGGCTCGTCGAGTGTTACTCGGAGCCGCACCGCAAGTATCACACGATGCAGCACCTGAAAGAGTGTTTCGCGCATTTGGAAAGTGTGCGTTCGTTTGCTGAGCGCGCAGGTGAGGTCGAATTGGCGCTGTGGTTTCACGACGCAATTTACGATACGCGTAGAAAAGACAACGAAGAACGAAGCGCAGAGTGGGCGCGTGACAGCGCACTGGCTGCTGGACTTGCGGACGATCAAGCGAGTCGCATCTATCAACTGGTGATGGCGACGAGGCACAATGCGGTTCCTGTCGGAACAGATGCAGCGGTCCTGGTCGATATCGACCTCGCCATTCTCGGAGCGGAAGTGGAACGCTTTGACGAATACGAGATTCAAGTTCGCGAAGAATACTCGTGGGTGCCTGGACCTTTGTATCGCGCGGGCCGGAAAAAAGTTTTGCAAGAGTTCGCGAACCGGGAGAGTATTTACAGTACGGAGTATTTCCGGGACAAGTACGAAGCTCGCGCGCGTAGCAATATCGCTCGGTCACTTGATCGGCTATGACGAATCTCTACGACCCGAACTTTGTAGCGCGTTACTTCGATGACTGGGGTGAACGTGAGTGGACCCGACTGGTCAATACTCCGGCTGACGAGATCAAGTTATTTATTCATTCTCACTACCTCGAGAAGTACATCCAGGAAAGCGATCTTGTTTTGGATATCGGCGCGGGTCCGGGTCGCTTTACGCAGTTGCTGGTCACGCTCGGTGCCACCGCGATCGTTGCAGACATTTCTCGCGAGCAAGTAGAACTCAACAAGCGATACGCTACGGAATTGAACTTCGCACACGGCGTTAAAGACTGGTTGCAACTCGACATCTGCGACATGTCGACATTTCCGGACGAAATGTTCGATGCAGTGGTTTGCTATGGCAATCCGATTGGTTATGTTTTTGAAAAGAAGGACCAGGCAATCGAGGAGGTGTTGCGTGTTCTGAAGCCGCGCGGCAAGGCGTTTCTCAGCGTTGCTTCTCTGTGGGGAAGCCTTCACGAATTATTACCTGCTGTGTTGACTGTCGATCCTGACAAGAATGCCGATATTATTCGAACGGGCGATCTGTATTTTGATGCGAGTGAAGGATTGCGCCATCGATGTCACTTGTTTCGAGGGAGTGAGTTTCGAGAATTCCTTGAGAGTCATCGCATTTCAATCCTGGATCTCGTCTGCATCAAACTGTGTGTCGGCCGTTTGGGGTGAAAAGCTCATGGAAGTTCGCGCCGACTCGGCGCGGTGGAATGAGTTATTGAGGATGGAGTTGGAAGCGTGCCGGCAACCTGGGTGTTTAGACATGGGCACCCACATGCTGGCGGTAATAGAAAAGGGGTGAGTTCATGAAGTACAAGGGTCTGTTGGTGTGTGTCGTAGGGTTAGGGTTTCTTAACTGTTTCTTCCGCAGCTCGGACTGAGTTTGGTCCAGCGCCGCAACAGGACGTTATCCGTTTAGAGACTCGTCTCAACCAATTGGAGCAGCGCCTGTATTCGCTTGACGGTAATGTGCGTAATCTCGAACAGCAGTTGCGACTCGCAGGCTCAACGGGGCGAGGCGCCGGTGCAGAGGACGCCGCGCGATTGCGTTTGGAACTACAAGCGTTGCAGCAGCGTGTCGCAGAGCACGAGTGCGCGCTGGCAAAACTGGATGAAAGGACACTTGAGTGCTGCTATGCGCGCGGCGCGTCGAAAGTCTGGACCAGGTGCTAATGATCCTTGCCGGTTGAACGTCGATACGCCGGTGCAGTTATCAACTAATCGCGATGATTAAAACTCTTTTGCAGCATTAACGGTTACCGGTGTTCCATTGAAAGCTGCTGTGCCACAAAGAGCGTCGACGGTCAGATTATCAGTCAGATCGTTGATGCTCTCGCCGGCGTGTTGTTGGGCCACCTCTAACTGATTCCCAGCGCGATCATGTCCCCAACCGTGCGGAATACTTACGACGCCCGGCATCATTTCGTCGGATACTTCAACTGGCAGCGTGATTGATCCCACTCTCGATTGGACCTTGACCGTTTGACCGTTTACTAATTCGCGATGCGCGGCGTCGGTCGGGTGCATGAGGATTGTGCATTGCGGTTTGCCCTTCACGAGTCTTTCGCTGTTATGCATCCACGAGTTGTTACTACGCAGTTGCCGGCGTCCAATCAATAACAGATGTCCGTTCGCATCTGCTGAGGCACTATCAAAGAATCGTGCTTTGACCCGAGCGACATCTTTGACGATTGCTTCGGGCGCTAGCTCGATGCACTTGCCGGCAGTCTGCAAACGCCCAGGCAGGCACGGCTTCAATGGACCAAGATCGATTCCGTGAGGAGCACTCTTGATCTTTTTGAGAGTGAGGCCCTTCGAAAAAAGATTCATACGGGCGCCGTATGGTCCAAAACGCAAACCGAGATCGAGCAATCTCTCAGGCCCGAGAAAACGCTTCATCAACTTTCCTTTTACTCGACTGGTTATGACCGTCCTGCTGCATGCGTGTCTGGAGTTCCAGCAGGATTTCCCAGTCGTGTCGTGTGTCGGCGCCCGGTTGAAACAAAGCCGGTGAGAATTTGGCCGTGTTCCGGATCGCCAGGACATGAAATGCAATATCGTAATGGTCGCGCTCGAGCGGCGAGGTCGGAGGTAAAATGATGTTTGCGTGACTTGTTGTTTCGTTGATGTAGAGGTCGATTGACACCATGAACTCAAGGCTCTCGAGCGCGCGGTCCAACTCACGCCCGTTCGGCGTCGACAACACAGGGTTTCCTGCATAAGTTACGAGAGCCTTAACCTGTCCCTCGCCTTCAGTCAAAATTTCTTCGGCGAGTGTTGCGACCGGAAACTCTCCTGCGAACTCAGGCAGTTTTCGCACGCGGCTGTATCGGCGCGCAAAACTTCCTCGCGGCGCCAGCGATTTTGGTGCTGAGACGGGATCGAATGCCGGAAGAGTAAACATCGCTCCTCCCGGCCGATCTAAATTGCCCGTGACGGTATTCAGCACGTAAATCAACCACTGGCAAACTCCGCCAAACTCCTGCGTGCTTACGCCGATCCGTCCATAACAAACGGCGGATTCAGCTGCAGCAAACTCTCTTGCCAGCAGGCGGATTTGATCCGCATCGATTCCTGTAATCTGTGCGACCCTCTCCGGCGGAAACTCGGCCACGAGGTTTCGAACAGTCTCCACACCTTTCGTAAACGAAGCCAACTGGTCCAATCGCGTCAACTTCTCGTCGAATACGACGTTCAATAGCGCCAACAGCAAAAGGACATCAGTTCCCGGACGAATGAATAGATGGCGGTCAGCTAATCGAGCTGTTTCGTTGTAACGCGGATCGATGAGTATTACTTTCCCTCCGCGCTGGCGAATCTCCTGTAACCTCCGGTTCATGCCGGGAGCCGTCATCATGCTGCCGTTTGAAACTGCCGGGTTCGCGCCGAGGATCAGAAACAACTTTGTGCGCTCGAGATCCGGGACAGGCAGAAGAAGCTGATGACCGAACATCAGGTAGGACGCAAGATGATGGGCTAGTTGGTCCACCGACGTCGCGGAAAACTTATTTCGCGTGCGTAGACTGCGGAGAAAGCCTGGCGCGAAGAGGAGCGCGCCATAGTTGTGAACGGTCGGATTGCCGAGATACGTTGCGACCGCATTCCTTCCGTGCCCCGCTTGAATGCGTTTGAGGTTTTGGGCCACCTCGTCAAAAGCTTCGTCCCATCCGATGCGTTGCCACCCAGTAGGAGTGCGGCGGACAGGATGTTTGAGTCGATCTTTGTCGTAATGAATGTCCTGCAAGGCAACAGCCTTCGGGCAGATGTACCCGCGGCTGAAAGGATCGTCCTTATCGCCACGGATCGTCAGATGTTGGTCCGTCTCGACAGTGATTTCGATGCCGCAAATCGCTTCGCAGAGATTGCAGCTGCGGTAGTGAGGCAAATTATCGTCAGTAATCCTCATCGCACGTCACCCGAGTTCCGTGATTCTCCCATATTAGCCGCTTTTTCTGAGGTAATATTTTTGCCACAAAGAGGCACAAATTGTTTGTGAGAATGCTTGTCAACACTGGCGATGTGCCGCGGCGCGTGTATAATTCTCGCCCCGAATCCCTTTACAACTCAGACAATCGCAATGCAGATACTAGACACCGATCCAATCTACAAGTTCTACACTAGTCATCCTTATCCGCCTCCGGTGGACATCCTCGATCGCGCTCGCGACATGTGGCAGGACCAGAACATCCATCATGCCGAGCACCATGTGCTGTGGCCCCACAAACCATATCGCGCCGATCTGGATGTGCTCATCGCCGGATGCGGAACGTGGCAGGCCGCAAAGTACGCGATTTGTCATCCTGCGGCTCGCGTGGTTGGAATCGATGTCAGTCCGACAAGTCTCGAGCACACCGAGGCGCACAAGCAGAAGTACAACTTGACCAATCTTGAAACGCGGCAATTGGCGATCGAGAACGCCGGCGACCTGGGCCAACGTTTCGATTTCATCGTGTGCACGGGAGTGCTGCATCATCTCGTCGATCCTGATGCAGGATTGCGAGCGCTCGGGTCGGTATTGAAACCTGATGGTGCGATGAACTTAATGGTCTATGCGCCATACGGTCGAACCGGCGTTTACATGCTTCAGGATTATTGCCGCCGGATTGGCGTTGGAACTTCACAGCAAGAGATCACCGATCTGATCGCGGTGCTAAAGCTGCTGCCCCAACATCATCCACTCCTGGCGGCACAAGGCGGATCGAGAGAGTTCGCCAACGGCGACGCTTTGGCTGATGCATTGCTAAATCCACGCGATCGATCTTACTCAGTGCCGCAGTTGTTGGATTTCATCGAACGTAATGATTTGAGACTGGGACGGTGGTCCTGGCAAGCGCCTTACTTACCTCAGTGCGGTTTGATCGCAACTACGCCACACGCGCAAAGATTGGCTGCACTTCCGGAACGCGAGCAGTACGTTCAGATGGAACTTTGGCGAGGCTTAATGGCAAATCACAGCGTCGTGGTACATCGAAACGATATGAACGAGGATGGAGCAATTCAATTCGATGACGACGAATACCTGCAGTATGTGCCGATTCGTCTTCCGTGGACCATGTGCGTGCAGGATCGGCTACCTCCCGGAGCGGCAGGCGTTTTGTTGAACCAGATGCACATGTTTCAAGATCTGTTTCTTTTGATTAGCGAGCAGGAGAAGCAGGTGTATGAGGCGATCGACGCGCGTCGCAGCATCGCAGAGATCGCGGAAACGGTGGGAGGCTCCGCGTCAATCGCTCGAGATTATTTTCAGAAGCTCTGGCGGTATGACCAAGTGGTCTTCAATACGTCGACCTAGCTTTCATCAAACTACCAAATCTGATTTTTCTCTGCGGCCCTCTCCGTATCTTTGCGCACCTCTGCGTTGAAATGGCCGTTTACCCGCAGAGAACGCCGAAAACGCAGAGGGCCGTAGAGTGATGGCAGGATCCTGCCATCGCAAATAGGCGGAAACCTCCAAAGACAAGGCCCCGCAGACACTGTAATCTGACTCAATATGTCGTTGGCGAATTCGTACAAGCGAGGGGATAGATGCAGTACCCGACCACGCTCCCTAGTTTGCGATCCGGCGAGATCGAGACTGGCCAGTCTTTTTACCATCCGGAATTAGACATTCTTCGGTTTTTCGCCTTTTTCGCAGTCTTCTTACATCACAGCCTGCCTCGAGACGCTGCCCTCTACATAAATGCGGGGCTTTCATCAACCGCGGCTCAATGGCTGCTTGCGACTAAAGCGGCTGGAGCGTTCGGAGTTGATCTTTTCTTCGCCTTAAGTGCTTTTCTGATCACCGAGCTCCTGCGCCGTGAGTATGTGAGCCGAGGTAAGTTCAGCCTCTCTAACTTCTACATCCGGCGAGCGCTGCGCATTTGGCCGCTCTATTTCACGTTCCTCGCGGCTGTTGTTTTCGTAATCCCGGCCATCATTCCGGAGGACAGGTTCGGATCCATTTATGTAGTCTCGTTCGCGCTTTTCTTTGGGAATTGGATTTGTGTGACCAGCGGGTTACCGTTCTCGGTAGCGAGCCCTTTGTGGAGCATATCGGTCGAAGAGCAGTTTTACCTCGGCTGGCCCTTATTGCTGCGAGTGTTCGGAATGAACCTCATAAAACAGCTTGCCATCGGAATGTTGGCACTCGCGTTATCAGTTCGTGTTTTGTTGGCTGCGCTTGGGGTCGAAGGTACTGGCGTTTGGTGTAACACTTTCGCGCGGCTCGATCCGATTGCTTTCGGTGCACTGCTCGCGTTCGTTCTCCGCGGGCGCACTCCGAATCTCAACACTGCGCAGCGACTTCTGTTATGTGGACTGGCGATGGCGAGTTGGTTGTTGGTGGCAAGATATCTAAGCAAGAGTGGTCCAACAAGCATCATCAGCTTTGCCGTTAGTGCCCTGGCCAGCGTGTCTTTGCTGGGTGCTGTTCTTACGACAAACTCGCGACTTCTGTACCTTCCGCCTTTTACCTGGTTAGTGTATTTGGGTCGTATCTCTTACGGTTTGTATGTTTTCCACCTCTTTGCGCTTAGCTTGATGGCGAAGATGTTGTTCATACCTGTCCTACAGATTCCGCTTAACTTTGAGAGACGGCTGCTCTGCTCGTTCTTAGTGACAGTAATTTTGGCGGCGATATCCTACAGATGGTTGGAACAACCTTTCCTGCGTTTGAAGAAACGTTTCAGTTACAGACCGAGTGGCGCAGAAGACGCGCCAGGCGGTTCGCGCAGTGAGGTTGAGGGAAGAGTTAAAGGTTTTGCGAGAGTGAGTTAGTCTTCGTCTTTCGATTCTTCTGCCCAAAAGATCCACTCTGCGCCGTTTGCGTGTTTTTCTCGTTGAGTGAGTAGTCCGCGTTGCTCCAGCAACGTACGAGCGCTCCGATAAGTGTTTGCATACAAACACTGAGTTACATCAGAGAATTTCCACCCGTGAGCTGGCAGGCTCGTCTTCTGAAAGGCTCGCTCCATTTTGGCTCGCCGTCGCTCAAACAGAGTCGCTAGTTGCTGCGCCATCTCCTCGCAAAGGTCGAGAAACTCTGCGCACTCGTTGGCCTTGAAAACAGGGAAGTTCGGTTCGTAATAACGTTCAGTCGGATGCTTCTTCTCGAACTCTTTCGATTCGCGCAAGAGCTCGCTTTGAAGCATTTCATTTATGTGTGTATGAACGCTCGGTGGTGACAAGTTGAGCGCCTGGGCCAACTGCGACAGTGTCTTTGGCTCGTGAGCGACATGATTCAGAATCTGCTCTTTCGTTCCATTGGGAAGGAGTCGTCTCCTCGTTACTTCCGCCCATGGGTCCGTATAACCACTCGCTAAACCCGACACACATTCGCAGGGAAAACGTAAGACTTTACGATCACCTACCGCCATATTCACCTCTTTACAGAATGGGGCTTTAGGGTCTATCCTAAAAGCCCTGTTTCCCCTAAAAAACAGATCTGTCCCTCTTGTTCTCTCGGGGGCCGTAAAACGTTGGTGCTGGTTGGAATTAAAGTAGCACTGACGCAGGCCTGTGGCAAAGTCGAAAGACTTTGGCGTTTTTCATTTCCTCTGACATCGCCGACTTCACTTCCGGAGGGTAAGCATCATGTTGGTAAGAAGTCTTTACGTAGTGATTCTATTGTTAGCTGTCGGAGTTGTGGCTTTACTTCTTGATAAGAGCGGACGCGCTGAATCTGTACGCGGTCGCATGCAAGGGCCTCCAGCACAAAGCAATGCGAAGAGAGAAAAACTCAGGAACTTCGACGCACAGATTGTCGCGAATGCAAATGCGTTTCTTGAAGAAGGCAGAAACACGTTTCGGTTCGACACCTTTGGTGACGAAGCCTTTTGGGGTGACGCGCTTCAACTGCACCAGGCAATCAAAGGCGCAGAACTCGGTGGCGTAGGGACCGGGATTAGTCCCACCACTGCTTTAACTCTCGGATTGAAAGTCGACGTTGACGCTTTACCGCAGCCGCTCATCAACCAACTAAAACAGGATAAAGTCGATCTCAACGATCCCGCTACGACGGTTGCTTTGCTGAAACTGAATGCCGTCGTCGGTATTCAGGGGTTTTTTGAGGGTGATAACTTGAATGCGGTCGGCATCACGTGCGCTATCTGCCATTCGACTGTGGACAATTCGTTAACGTTTGGCATCGGTCACCGGCTCGACGGATGGGCCAACCGCGATCTCGACGTTGGAAAGATCGTAGCCGCAGCTCCTAATCTGAGTCCGTTCACAACTCTACTGGGTGTCAGCGATGCGACAGTTCGAGCCGTGCTAAATAGTTGGGGTCCGGGAAAGTTTGACGCGCAGTTGATCCTCGACGGCAAAGCATTCAACCCACAGCAGGTAACGAACGGTGTCGTAACGGGGACAAACGTTCCGGGAGCGACACTGATTCCCAACGCCTTCGGTCTCGCCGGATTCAACGAGCACACGTGGACCGGATCCTGGGGAACGGTTAGTTACTGGAACGCGTTTGTCGGAAATCTCGAGATGCACGGCGTGGGTCGATTTTTCGATCCGAGACTAAACAACGCAGCGAAGTTCCCGATCGCAGCGGCCAACGGATTCGGGGATCTCCCTCACATTCCGCCCGAGCAGGATCGCATCACGAAAAAACTGCCGGCGCTGCATTTTTATCAGCTTGCTATTCCTGCTCCTGAACCTGAACCGGGAGTAGATTTTGATGTCGCGGCGGCGAGTCGTGGAAGTGCGCTGTTTGTTGGTAAAGCGGAATGTAACGACTGCCACGTTAAGCCGTTGTGGACCGAGCCCGGTTGGAACTTGCACACGCCGGCTGAAATGGGAATTGACAGTTTTCAGGCAGACCGGTCACCTGATGGTGTGTACAAGACGATGAATCTTGCCGCCCTCTTCGTGCGCGAGAATGGTGTCTTCATGAACCCTGCAAACAAGGGCCGGTACTTTCACGACGGACGATTCGCGACGCTGTTGGACGTGGTGAATTTCTACGACGTCCGGTTTACTTTAGGCCTAACAGCTCAGGAGAAGACGGATTTGGTTGAATACTTGAAGTCGCTGCCGGAATAGCGAAGGCGATTGAACCTGCGAAGACTTAACCTGCGAAGCAGGTGTAAGCATATAGCCTGGGGTGGAGCGAGGCTTTGCGAGCGCAACCCCAGGGAAGACGTGAAATAAAAAATGTGAGCCCGCGACACGGGCGGCAGCGTTATGAATCGCGCTTTCGCCCGTTTCACGGGCTCATAATTCTTTCTTTAACGTTACCTAGGGTTGCGCTCGCAAAGCCTCGCTCCACCCTAGGCTAAATGCGGTCGCCTGCTTCGCAGGCTGCGACACCCGAGGCTCCATACTACTAACCAACCAAACAAAAAATTCGAAGTCGAGGTTTCGAGGAGGTGGGCCATGCGTACCTCTGTTGGCATGAGTGTATTTGGCAACAACAATGGCGCCGTCATGAACACTCCGAACAGTAGCGCTACCGCGAATCCCGCGTGCCACCATTCGCCTCTCATCATCTTTATGACAGGCACTGCCAGCGCGGTCCACAAAAGAGCACGCACTGCCTGCAACAGAAAGAGCATGGGCTCGTTGCGTAGCAGACTCGCCATGTGAGATACGAAGCTGACCGGATCGCTCCCACCGTAATACGCCCGCACCGTCGGATTTCTCCAGGCGAAAACATAACCGAATGTGAAATACAGAATGAGGTAAGCAATCACGATCAACGATAATCTCGTAATCCACGTGCTTACCGGCATCTTCAGCCGTCCGTGTCCTGAAGTCTCGTGAGACCTCGCTTTCCCAAGAATCAAAACGGCCAGCGGAGCAAACACTGCTGCGATAATCAGTCCTGCCAGAAAAAGACGCGGCAACATCCCGGGCGGCAGGCGTGTCACAAAATACGCGGTCTCGATCTGTGACATGAATGTGACCACGCCAAAGAACACAACGAAGACTGTTAAGATGAGCTTCCATCCACTCCAGCGAGAACGGAGTATGACGTAGGTCCAAACAGCCGCCGTTATTAAACTGGCGATGAAGAGCGCGAGCAGTGTTGCACCCGCTTCCGAAGGCGCAGGTTGTTCGGATGGCGTTGAAAGCAGCGCCCCTGAGACCACAACAAAACAGACGAAGTGCAGAATGGCCACCGCTAGAAATCGAATAGCAGTTATGATTAGGGCTTTCACAGTGTGAATCTCGAGGTCTAATACTGATTTTCGGGCGGGTTGGTTTCTTTTTTAGGAGAAGTTGTATGGAGCTTCCGTTAACCCCTTTGGAATTTATGCGCCGCACTCGCAAGTTATACGCAGAGCGTGAAGCGGTGATCGACGGTGATTTACGTCTTACGTACGAGCAGTTTTTCGAGCGCTGCGATCGCTGGTCCAACGCGTTGAAATCGCTCGGAGTGAAACAAGGCGATCGTGTTGCTTACATCGCTCCAAACACTCATGCGATGCTCGAGTCGTTCTATGCTGTTCCGCAGATTGGCGCGGTCCTTGTGCCGCTGAATTACCGGCTCATCGCCGACGACTTCGAATACCTGATCAACCACAGCGGCGCACGCGTTGTTTGCGCCCACTCCGATTATCTCGATGCAGTCGACAGTATTCGTTCACAACTGCCAAACGTGACGTCGTTCATCGCCCTCGAAGGCAAAAGTGAGGGCTGGCTCGATTACGAAACACTGCTCGCGAATGCGGACGCAGAAACTGCGACAGAACCCGCGCCGATTGAGGAAACAGATCTTCTGACAATCAACTACACGAGCGGCACGACCTCAAGACCAAAGGGCGTGATGATCACGCACCGCAACGCGTACATGAACGTTGTCGGAACACTCATTCACCATCCGATGACGGTCGCCGATAGGTATCTCTGGACGCTGCCGATGTTTCATGCAAACGGTTGGACGTTTGTATGGACCGTTACAGCCGCCGGCGGGACACACATCTGTTTGAGAAAGGTCGAGCCCAAGGCAGTCTTTGAAAAGATCGAAGACGAATCTGTCACGATGCTCTGCGCTGCTCCTACAGTGATGATTAGTATTGCCAATGGACCAGAGGAGCTAAGACGTGGAACAAGGCGGGCGTGCGAATCATAACAGCCGGCGCTCCTCCTGCTGCCGCAACGATCGAGCGGGTCGAGGGCGAACTCGGATGGATAATCACTCAAGCATACGGCCTCACGGAAACTTCGCCGTTCATTACGATTTGCGAGTCCAGACCTGAATACGAAGGTCTTTCGTGCGCTGAAAAATCTGTCATCAAAGCATGCCAGGGAGTTGAACTGGTGACTTCAGGCGAGCTTCGCGTAGTTGACGAAGAGGGAAATGAAGTCCCGAGAGATGGTCAATCGCTCGGCGAAATAGTTGTTCGCGGAAACGTCGTGATGAAAGGTTATTACAACGATCCGGAAGCGACGTCGCGAGTGATACGAGACGGTTGGTTTCATACGGGCGATGCGGCTGTGGTCCATGCGAATGGATATGCGGAGATTCGCGATCGGATGAAAGACGTGATTATCAGTGGCGGCGAGAACATTTCTTCAGTCGAGGTTGAAGGAGTTTTGCTGCGCCACCCGGCGATTCAGGAAGTGGCGATCGTGGGGTTGCCACATGAGCATTGGGGTGAGGCGCCGCACGCGTTTGTTGTGTTAAAGGCAAGCGGCCAAGCGACTGAAGAGGAACTCCGAGAATTCGCTCGCAGCAAGCTCGCGCATTTCAAAGCGCCACATGGTGTTACGTTTGTGCCGGAGCTACCGAAAACGGCTACAGGCAAGGTGCAGAAATACGTGCTGCGAGGACGGCCCGCACAGATCCGAGCGCGGTAGCGCCGGGTCAAACTCGCTTAGCGGAGCCCGTGTTTGGTTTGACCCGGCGCTACCGCGCTCGGTTCTGTTTGCGGCGTTAGCTCTTTGATTTCAGCGCGCTGAGTTCTTTTTCCAGCTTGTCGATCTCGTCTTGCACGCCCGCTTTGAAATCCGGGTTCGTCAATGAGGATCAACGACTTCTTGAGTGCCGTCACGCGGGCAACCAACAGTGCGTGATCGGCCGGCACTGCGATGTCAGGCGTCACGCCGGTGCCTTCCCAGTTTGTTTTCGTTATCGGATTGATTGCACGTCCAGTCGGCACGAAGGCTCCAAAGTGCTGACTCATGCGAAACATGCCTCCCGGATGCGCGCCGCCACCAGTCGTCTCACCGATAATCGTGGCGCGCTTGAGGTTCTTAAGGTTGTAAGTGAATTCTTCAGCGCCGGAGAATGTGCGTTTACTCGTAAGCACGTACACGTCTTTATTGAGGTAACGTTTGCCGGCCACTTCTTTCCTCGTCCAAAACTGATCCGTGCGATCGCCTTCGCGCCAGTAGAGATCGTTGAGATGTACCGGTTCAGGACCGAACAAGTAGGAACAGATCAACGCAACCATGGCTGGGTTGCCGCCGCCATTGCCGCGCAAGTCGATGATGAGCGCGTCAGTGCCGTTAACAAAGTTCATCGCAGCGGCGACTGTGTCGGCGCCCATTTCCTCATCCATGAAGTTCAAGAATTCGAGATATCCGATGTTGCCGCGCAATCGCTCAACCTTCACGAAACCATGGTTCATCCAATTCATGTCGCGCTTGCGTTGCTCGCGTTCTTCAGCCGTAGGCTCACGTCGCGGTCCGCGCTCTGGAATGGGCGAGTGTGAATAACGGACGCGCAGATGCTTGTCGTTGCTGACCGCCTGTAGATCCTTCGTCAGTGTAGCCGCGAACTGTTTTGCGCTCGTGATCTGATCGTATTCCTTCTTGTCGATTACGTTCGCGAATCGACTGTTCCATTTTCTTCGCCACTTCAGGGAAGACATACGAATCATTAAGACGCTTTAAGACCGCATCGATCACCTGCGTCCGCGTGGCTGCGTCGATAGTGAGATCGGGTTGCTCCGGTTGTGCAGCAGCAACGTTGGCGATAGAGAGTGCGATTACGCAAAGTAATGCGAAACGAATAACGGCGCCGCGGACAGTTGTTTTCAACATCGATAATTCTCCTTTGTGGTGACTCAAAACTTGGTGGTCCTATTTGCGATTCAACAAGCCGTGCATCACCAGGTCGGCAACGTCAGCGGCGCGTTGTTCGACTTCTTCACGCGCGCCCAGTTCGGCTGTGCTGAGACTGTAGGGCAACAGCCCATTCGTCGCTTGCAGGAGTGCGCGAGCGGTGGCTTTTTCATCTTGAAAATCGAATTCGCCTGTTTCGCGGCCGGCAATTAATAACTCGGCAAAGATTTGCGCCTCGGCTTCGAAGTACAACGCGCGGCGCGCCATCAATCCAGGACGTAGTGCGGCGAGGAGATCGTTCAGGCTTTGGGTGTAGTGTTGAATGCTGTCAAAGCGGTACAACACGCGTGTCAAAAGCATCGAGCGAAGTCGTTCGGCGGCTGGCGCGTCGGAACCGGCAATCTCCCGGAGCTGCTCCTTGACCCGTTCGACTATGCGATCGACGTGGGAAAGAACGATTTCTTCTTTGCTGGTGAAGTGGAGGTAGATGGTGCCTTTGCCGATTCCGACTTCGACGGCGATGTCCTCGACGGTCATCTTCTTGTACCCAAAACGGGCCAAAAGCCGGTCGGTGGCGTCCAAAATTGCGTCTTTTACGGCCTCTTTTGGTAGAACTGCTGCCATTGGTTTGTGAGTTTGACTCCTGACCAGAATTGAATTTCAGTCACATTTAACGCGGTGCGAGGGAAAAAGTTCCGAGTGTTTCCAGAAAATTTTGGTGAAACCTAACTCGGATCCGAGTTTTGAGACGGTGAACTTTAACACAGAGCGGCTTAGACCGCTCAACGGGTCCTTGTGCCATCAAAGAAGCGCAAAAGCACAATTATCGTTTGAGGCTTTTTGTGCCTTTTGTGGCAATGGCGGATTTGCGAGGCGTTAACGTTCGCCGACTGCGTAGACGAAGTCTTTCGTTCTCAATATTAATAGACCATCGGATATCGCGGGTGTGGCCATCACTGGTTGGCCCATGACGTTCGTCGCCAGCAATTCGTACTTCGGTCCAGCGCGAACAACGAATACGTCGCCGTCTTCACTCGAGAAGTAGAGTTTGCCATCCGCCGCCACGGGTGAGGCGCTGAAGGAACTAGGCAGTCGTTGCTGGTAGATCGTGGTTCCTGTCTTCGCGTCGTATGCAGTCAATACTCCGTTGTCAGCAACAGTGTAGAGCTGATCGCGATAGATGATCGGAGTCGGTGTGTACGGGCTGCCTTTGCTCGACTTCCACGCGATGAAGTCGTTGGTTTCCTGATCTGCTTTCAGTGAAATATCGCCAACCGCGCCAGGTTTGAACGCGTACATCGCACGTCCCGGAGGATAACCACCGGTGATGTAGATCAATCCATTCGCGACGAGCGGCGCCTGCATTTTCACTTGCGTGTCGTTATCGGCGAAGCGCCAGAGTTCTTTACCGGTGAGCGGATCGTACCCTCTGATAAAGCGTCCGCCATTTGCAATGAGTTCCGCACGTTTTACTTCGGTGTTTATGGTGGGCGTGGTCCATGAAGTTATCTCACCACGCTCTACTCGCCACGCTTGCTTGCCGTCTTTCAGATTGAATGCAGCGATGAACGATTGCTTATGCCCGTCGGCCTGAACGATCACGAGATCTTTATAGATGACTGGACTGCTCGAGTGTCCCCACGACGAAGTCGGATCATCCCACAAGCCCGGATTAAGAATTCCGAGATCTTGTTTCCAGATCAGTTTTCCATTTACGTCGTAACAGGCGAGTCCTTCAGAACCGAAGAGCGCGACGACATATCTTCCGTCGGTTGCGGGAGTCGAGTTCGCCTGTGTGGCCTTCACGTGTCTCTTCGCTCTCGGAATGCCTTCGTATGCCGTTTGCGACCAGATCACCTGCCCTGATTTCTTGTCGAGACTAAAAATTTTCCAGGTGTGTTTCACGCTGTCATCGGCAAGACCGATCCCGCGGTCCTTCGCAACAAATCCCGTCGCGCTGTCACTACTGATCGCAGTGATCACGAAGACGCGGTTTCCCCAAACGATCGGACTTGCGTGTGAAAAACCAGGAATGGAAGTCTTCCAAACGATGTTCTGTGACTTATCAACATTCCACGTTGCAGCAGTCTTTTGACCGTCTGCAACTCCGGAGGCATTGTTTCCTCGAAATGACGACCAGTTCTGAGCTTGAGTTACGATGGTTGAAGAAAGGCAGAGAAACAAGACAAGGATTGGTTTCATGAAAACTCCATTTATGCTTTTAGGGCTTACCGCGAATTTGCAGACGCCAATATTCCTCAGGTCTGCAACTCACGTCAAGCACGTAAAATAATTGATCCAAATAAGTAGATTGATAGACAAATCAACATAAACACTTGGAGGAGGTCAGTACTTGTAACGCGGTCCGATTACCCATTAAATTAATCAAACACATCCTAAAAACGGAACGCCTCCGATCCAAATCCAGCAAGACTCAAATCACTAAATATCCAAATTGAGCAAGAGTCGATGCGGCATTGCGCCGTTCGTCGATGCGCGGAAGGAAATAATTCCGGGCACGCGCACGACGGAATAATGCTTGCGCCATCAGTGTGGGAAGCCACCCAGACAGCTTCCTCGTGTTCCACATTTCGGACAATTGATCACCAATTTTTGGGAGGGATATCGATGAAACGGTTTTTAATCGCTGCGGCGTTGCTCCTGCTATCGCTCAGTGGCCCAACGCCGGCGCAAACCGGGTCGGCCGGTGCAATCGCCGGTACGATCTCGGACCCGACGAACGCTGTTGTTAAGGGTGCGACGGTCACAGTGAAGAACAACGCCACGAATCAGGAGTTCAACACTACTACCACAGACAACGGCACGTTCAATGTTCCCGCGCTGGTCTCCGGCAATTACACTGTCACGATTGCAGC
Organism: uncultured Acidobacteriota bacterium; assembly: GCA_963800055.1. Taxonomy (GTDB): domain Bacteria; phylum Acidobacteriota; class Blastocatellia; order Pyrinomonadales; family Pyrinomonadaceae; genus PSRF01. The sequence continues at coordinate 8,369 of CAWCZP010000018.1, read as the reverse complement.
GGCGGGATTCAAGACCGCAATTGTGCCAGACGTTAAAGTTGATGTCGGCACACCTTCGAGCGTCAACGTCACCCTTGAAGTAGGCGCGCCAACGGAAACGGTCCAGGTCGTTGACGTGGCAGGTGAGTTGATAAATACACAGAGTGCCACGGTCGGTACTACGATCACTGGTCGCCAGATTATCGATCAGCCGCAGGCTTCACGCGATGCACTCGACCTGGTCACTTTGCTTCCGGGCGTTCAGACGACCGGTCGTCCTCGCACTTCAACCGTAAACGGCTTACCGAAGGGCGCGCTCAACATCACGCTCGATGGCGTCGACGTGCAGGACAATCTGATCAGCTCAAACGATGGTTTCTTCACCTTCGTGCGTCCACGCATTGATGCTGTTGGCGAAGTAAGCATCTCCACTGCGGCGCCAGGTGCTGAGAGTGCCGGCGACGGCGCAGTGCAAATCAAGTTTATTACGCGCGGCGGAACAAACGAGCTTGCCGGCAGTCTCTACTGGTATCATCGTGAGCCATATCTCACGGCGAACTATTTCTTCAACAATCAAACGTTGGCTCCGACGTATTTCGGTAAAGCTCCACGCAACCGAATCCTGCTCAACCAGTACGGTGGTCGAGTCGGTGGTCCAATCCGGATTCCAAAACTTTTCGACGGCAGAGACAAGGCGTTCTTCTTTGTCAACTACGAAGAGTTTCGTCTGCCGGAACAGCAACTGCGACAACGAACTATTCTCAGCCCGTCGGCCCAACAAGGTATCTTTACGACTACCTCCGGCGCGCAGGTGAATCTACTAACGCTCGCGGGTGCTAATGGTTTTACATCGACGATCGATCCAACGATCGGAGCTCTGTTAGGTGAGATTCGCGCTTCGACTTCGCTTCAGCAGGGCAGTATTCTACCACTCGCCGGCGATCCGAATCGTCAGCAATTCAACTTCGTGGGCCTGGGCGGTCAGAATCGTTATTTCACGACCGTTCGCCTCGACTTTAACCTAACCCCAAATCACTCGTTATCGAACGTATGGAACTATCAGGAATTCGGCGGCAAACCTGTTGACTTCCTCAATTTCACCGATCCCGTCGTTTCCTGGATTTCCAAATAGCGCAGGCCAGAACTCACAGCGTTGGACCAACGTCACGTCGCTTCGATCGACTCTGACGCCCAACCTGATCAATGAGGCTCGCTTCGGTATGCTCGGCGGCCAGTCAAACTTCGGACCAATCGGCCCGGATCAGTTTGCGAATCAAGGCGGCTTCGATTTGAACTTCAATGATCTCGGAATCACTGACGCTTCCGCCGTGGCAGGCTATTCCGCAACGATTCGCACGAGCCTTCGGAGTGAATTTCGGTTCCAGCAAACGCAACACACCGAGTTTTGAGTTCTCTGACTCGCTTACCTGGGTCAAGGGCAATCACACCTTAACTTCGGCGGCAACTACAACCTGATCAAGACATTCTCTGATTCAGTTCAAAACGTAGTTGCCAACGTGAACTTCGGAATCGCCGATGGAGACCCGGCAGAGGCTCTCTTTAACACCACTAACTTCCCCGGCGCTTCTGCGGCCGACCTGGCGACAGCCGCTCAGCTCTATGCAACATTGACCGGACGCGTGACTGCGATCGATCGAACAGCATTTCTGAACGATGGCCAGTACACGTTATTCGGATCGCAGATTCTCAAGTTTCGCCAGCCACAGTTCGCATTCTTTGCTCAGGACTCGTGGCGCTTTCGTCCCAACGTGACGCTGAATTTCGGCGTTCGCTGGGAACCGCAACAACCAGTTGTTTCTGAGAACGAGAACTTTGCGAAGGTCACTTTCGCAGACTTGTTCGGCGAATCCGGTGAAGGAAATCTCTTCAGTCCGGGTACGTTAACAGGCAGGACGAGTCAGTTAACTCCGCTCGGTATCGGAGAAAAACTGTACGACACTGACTGGAACAACTTCGCTCCGAGCGTCAGCGTCGCCTGGAGTCCGAACTTCCAGAGCAATTTCCTTCATCGCTTGTTCGGCAACGCGGGCCAGAGCGTAATTCGCGCTGGTTACTCAGTCGCCTTCGTTCGTGAAGGACTTGGCAACATCACACAGATCGTCTCTGCGAATCCCGGCGGCACGCTCACACTAACCAGCGACGTTGATGCGGGCAATCTGCCGATTGGAACTCTGTTCCGCGATCGCGCAGCACTGGCCCCTCCAGGCTTCGCTGATACACCGACCTATCCGATCACGGTCCAGCCCGGCGACGCGATCGGCGGTTTCGATCCGAATCTAAAGACGGGCCTGGTCCACTCGTGGAACTTCGGCATACAGCGCGAGATCATGAAGGACACGGTTGTCGAAGCGCGCTACGTCGGCACTCGCGGCCGCAATCTCTGGCGACGTTTCGGCCTCAATGAAGTCAACACGATCGAGAATGGTTTCCTGAATGAGTTTCGTCTTGCACAGGCGAACCTTACGGCGAACCAGGCTGCCGGACGCGGTAACTCGTTTGCTTTCTTTGGACCGGAACAGGAACGCAGCCGCTGCCGATCATGCTTGGTTACTTTACCGGTTCAAATGCAAATGCGAACAGTGCCGCAGCCTACGCGGGTGTAGGACAGTTCACTAACACCACTCGACTGGGCCAATTGAATCCCAACTTCGCCAATCCGGTTGCGTTTTGCAACGGCGTTGCAAAATACTTTTTCAGACAACGGACTGGCCGCGGGATTCCCGTCCAACTTCTTTGTGGTTAATCCCACCATTGGCCTTCTGGCCGGAATACAGGGTGTGAGTTTAACCACGAATGACGTCGACACCTGGTATGACGCTATGCAACTTGAGCTGCGTCGTCGCTTTTCTGGTGGTTTACTCCTTCAGATGAGCTACACGTGGTCCAAGTCGTTGACAACCTTGTACGCTTCGAGCCAGAACTCGCTGGGACAGCCACTGACTCTGCGACCTGAGAACGAGGCGCTTGAGAAGTACCGTGCACCACAGGATCTCGAGCACGGCTTTAAGGCCAACTGGATTTACGAGTTGCCTTTCGGCCGTGGCAAGTGGTTTGGCGGCGGCGCCAATGGACTTACCAACCATCTGATCGGCGGTTGGGAATGGCATGGCACCGCTCGCGTTCAGAGTGGTAGACCGTTTGCACTCGGCAACGTTCAGTTAGTTGGAATGGACGCGAAAGAGTTGCAGGAGGCGGTTGATGCTCGCAAGCTGCCAAATCGCACCGTCACTTTCCTGCCTGACGACATCATTCTCAACACGCGCCGTGCATTCAGCGTGTCGTCAACCGGCGCCGGTTTCGGTGCGCTCGGAGCACCGACCGGTCGATACATTGCGCCGGCCAACAGCAATGGTTGCCTTCAGGCTTTTATGGGTCAGTGCGGCTTCGCCAATCTGATTCTCGAAGGACCTCGCTTTGTTCGCTCTGACATGAGTTTAGTGAAGAAAATTCACTTCTCGGAAAAAACGAACATGGAGTTTCGTTTCGAGGTGCTGAACGCATTCAACAACATCAACTTCCTCGTTGGAGGCAGCGCGGCAGTTGATGATGGAAAACTCACTGCGACCAACCTTGCGTTGCAAACGCCGAATTATTCCGGTGCAGCGTTTGGGACGATCACCAACGCTTACCAGGATATTTCGACGACCAACGATCCTGGTGGCCGTCCGGTGCAGTTTGTTTTCAGGTTCAACTTCTAGTTTTTAAGAAGTTGTAGTCGCAAAAGCGCAAAGGCGCAAAGGAAAACCAGACTCTACGTAATACTGGTTTTGCTTTGCGCCTTTGCGTGCTTAGTCACGCCCAGAGCATTTGCATAATCCCTTGAGTAAAAATCCAAATTCATCAATGCGTGCATGGGACGAAGAGTCTGATACGCGGTGACGAACTGGCCTGACGCTTTGACGAATGCGTGGGCACGTCTTTTGCGCCTTAGTACACGTCAATGCAGTTGGCGCTCCAAAAAATTGGAGCCACCGCTGGAAGGGGTAATAGTATGAACGGCCTTGTTGCCAGACAAAACGGGAACGCTCATCTGGATCGATCGCAACCCTTCAACACCAGAATCAGTTATTTAAAGATTCTGGCTCTGTCGTTGTTACGCGAAATCGCATCTGCCGAGAACAATGGCGAACACCAGGACAACGACACCATTGACTTGCAGGCCGAGGTGCAGCGGTTCGAGAAGGAGTTGATTCGCAGTGCACTCATTCAGACGGGCGGGCGCCAGCGACAGGCAGCGCGTTTACTTCGAACCAAGGTCACCACACTCAATACAAAGATCAAGAAATACAGGATAGAGATTCCCGACGAAGCAAGTCCGAAGACAAATCTTCAACTCATCCATCCAGCAAAGGATTAGTTTCCGGGATTCCAATCGTGAACGTTCTATGCGACGCTTAAGTAAACCAGTTCTGCTGGTGCTCTTACTAACGTTTACTACCTCACCGTTACGAGCATCGGGCAAAAGAAATCAAAACCCTGGCAGGAATGGTCCAGGAAAGATGCTGAGGCCATACTCAACGACTCACCGTGGGGAAAGACGCAAACCGAAACCGACATTTCCGAAATGATGTTTCGGCCACAGGCCGCGCCAGATGCCAGAACGGGCTCGAGTAATGCCGATCCGCTCCGCGACGAGCGAGGTGGCGCGAGCAACCAGGCAACTACCATCAGGTACCGCATTCGCTTCCTCTCAGCCAAACCGATACGGCAAGCTTTCGCGCGTGTGATCGCCCTGGATCAACAGTCAGAAGACCCAAGAGTCAAAGCTTACATGAACGATTTTGTGGACCGTCAGTTTGATCGGTGGATAGCCGTGACTGTCGGCTTTGAGTCACGGGATCAAAGATACTCGGGAGTCGCCGTTGCAGGCATTTGCGAGTGCCACAACCGAATCTTTGAAAAACAAAACATACCTCGAACGCAAAGATGGTAAGCGCGTGTTCTTACACTTGTATCAGGCGCCTTCGTCAGATGGGCTGGGCGCAAAGTTCATCTTCGAACGAATCGTGGACGAGAGGCGGTTCCTCAACCAGGATAGTGGAGAGGTCAGGTTCGTTTCGGAAGTCGGAAAGCTAAAGTTGGACATGCGCTTCAAAGTGGTCGACATGATGTACGACGGGCAGCTCGAGTATTAACTCGCGGGCATCAAGGAGCGGTGAATGTGGATCGCCGCCATCGCGCCTTCTGCGGCGGCGACGACTGCGAGTTGCGAGTGCGGAGTGATATCGCCGGCTGCGTACACTCCGTCAATGCTGGTTTGCTGCGTCTTATCTACCCACAACAGCCCTGACTCATTATCCATTCGACATCCGAGAGTTTCATGGAAGTTAGTTGCGAGTTCAGTGCCGAGGCTGAAAAACAACGCATCGCATTCAAGCGGCTCACCCTCCTTAAAAACAACACGCTCCAACTGCCCGGTTGACTCATCCCCTTCGAGGCCAACGACCGCTTCAGTTCGTACCGGCACATCAAGCACAGCTAACTTTTCACGGTCGCGATCCGAAATCTCACTCTGATCGGTGAGCAAGGTTAAGTGTTTGGTCCATGTCAGAAGGTTTGTAGTGAAAGCCACCGAGCTGTCGCCCTGTGCGAGCACGGCCACGCGTTTATCTTTAACTTCATAACCGTCACAGTCGGGACAGTGGTGAACGCTTGAACCATAAAACTCGCGGAACCCCGGACAATCTGGCGTTAGATCCCGCAGACCGGTTGCGAGTAACAATCGTCGCGCCTCGAAGACTTGCTGTTCGGTTCCTTCGGCGCCAGCCGAGACTCGAAAGCTTTGCGATGAAATTTTCTCTACGGCGTTTACGCAAGCCTCGACAATTAATCCGCCGTGGGTCGTCACTTCATCGCGGCCTCGAGCCAGAAGTTCAGCAGGAGGGATTCCGTGGTGCCCTAAAAAGCCGTGCACTCCATGCGCATACTCATTACGCGGACTATTGTGATGAAACGTTAAGGTTCGGCGAAGATATCGCGCCAGGAACAACGACGCAGAAAGGCCTGCCGGCCCGGCGCCGACGATGATGCAGTCGTACGGATTGTCATCAACCATTTGCCAGGCCGTGTTTCCTGATCACAAATTAGCGCCGGCCCTTCTTGGCTGACTTCTTAGACCGTCACTTCTTTGTCGTTTTTGACGCCGACGATTTGGAAGACTTCTTCGCCGCGGATTTCTTGGTTCCACCTCGCTTTTTCGCCGATTTAGATTTGCCGCTTGTTTTCTTCGAGGCGGCGGAGTTTCTTGCGCTCGACTTTTTGCTCGCCTTGCTTGCCTGGCCGCGTTGCTTACGCGCCTTTTCGGCTTGCTCGTTTTGCCAGGTCCTGGAGATCTTCGTCGCTCAACACCTCTTCGGCCTTGGGGAAAAGTTCATTTTCCTCCTCTTCAACATGGTGCTCGACGTTTTTCTTTCAAAACCTTCGCTTGCGCGTCCCACTCGTCGTCGGCGGTTTTGGCTCGGCTTAATTCGCTTAGCAGCTTCTTGACTACGTCGTGCTCTTCATAAGCCTCGAGAGTGAGATCGTTCGTTTCCTCGGGCTTTTCGAGGGCCGGATAGAAGATAGTTTCTTCAATGTGCGTGTGCAGCTCAAGCTCGGTCTTGATCTGATTAAACGCGCTTAACTTTGCCTTGCCGCTGGCCTGCTCTCGTTGATTGAACAGCGCGGCAACATTCTTGTGGTCGGTTTGAAGTAACTTGAAGGCGTCCATTGTTTCTCCCCTTGTAATTTTGGCAGTCGAATTCGCGAGTCGCTTCAAGCAAATAGAGGGCCGTTTTTGCAGCGACAGTAGAAGTGCGGTCCTAGCTAAGATTCAGCATGTAAAAGACTTGCGAACTCGGTCACAAGGCGATCGAAACTGTATGCGCTTGGTACAAGTGTGTAATGGATATGGGCCACGACGCTGGACACCCAGCAAGTCGCAGACGCCGGCGCTGATCTGTCTGGGAATGTTCAACCCGTGCACGACCGATCTCTTCTTAAATGCGATCGAGGATTTGAAGTCACAGGGGAGCAGAATGCGTCATTCTGGGGTGTACGGAAATACCACTGATCGTAACCGAAGCGAACTCGCCGTTGCCGCATTATTCAACCCGACTGCTTTCGCGATACGCGATTCGTGAGGCATGCGCCAGCGACCGATTAGCGTGAAGTCGGTTGGCTCCCGATTTAATCTTGTAAATCTCGATAATCCTGAAATCCTGTCTAATAGGATTTTGTTGCATCGCCGAGCTCGCCATTATCTGTTTGACACTCTGACCACTCCAGAATCGATCGCATTCTCAACGGTCATCAGTGTACGAGTTTTCATTGATCGACGTACAGCGTGCCGTTCAAATAATAATCTCGTGCTGAAGAATACGCGCGTCCCAACCTTGCGCGTTGATAGTTATTTCTTCACCCCGTTCATTCAAACATTCAACACGAACATTCAGCGCGCGATCCACGACCGCCTGGTAGCCGTCGACGCTAAGGCAACCTTCGAAAAATTGTGCTGACGAATCGTAGAGGAATGAGAGCTTCGGATTGATGATCACGTGAAACGGAATGGCAGACCGCTGAAGTCTTGCAAGTTGCTCCGCAGAGATATTTTTTAGGTATTCCGCTCTGCCTCAATTACCGCCAGTTGAATTGACTCGCCGATATATGGCGCGCAAGTACCCGACTCCCGGTGCCTCGCGCATCGCTCTCGCATCAATTCGATTAATTGTTGTATCGACTGACTGCTGATTTCTTCCCTGGTTAACTGCCGGCCTTGCTTTCTCGAACCGGATTCCCGCTTGCACAATCTTTAATGGCATTAGTTTGACTGGCCTCTGTAGGAGTCTTCTCTGCGCTCTCTGCGCCCTCTGCGTTAAAATGTCTCACGATGAATTTTAACGCAGAGGTCAGCGGACGCAAGAGCTGGGAAGGGGCATCGACGATCGTCGCTACGAGATGTTTAAGCAATGTGGCGGGATCGTGTGACCGGCCGGTGTGAACGGGAGAAGTTTGAATAACGGTGCTGCGCGGAGCAACGAGCCAGTGAAAACATTGCCACTGCGGTAGCTGACCAATCGATCCAGCTTCCTCGCCACCGCGACGATGATCGGGATGGTAGCTAAATGATTTCTCACCAGATCGAGGTCAACGTTCGGATCGAGAGCGAGAAGTCGCGATTCGTTTAATTTGATGAAGGTTTCGAAAACGGCAGCTCGGGACACGAGACGATAGCGCCGGCGTTGATAAACTCCTCGCGGTCCACTTTTGGTACGCCCGGACCACCGCATAGTCATACCTGAATTTATCGAGCACGAATCGCCTCCTCGACGAACTGGCGAGGCTCGTCGAGACGCCTCGTCAAGTATTTGACGTACGCTTGTCTGTTTTCC
>CAWCZP010000017.1:0-48419 GCA_963800055.1 uncultured Acidobacteriota bacterium | reverse complement strand
AATTGCCTCAAATTCTGCGGGGTTGCTCTGTTTGGTGATTTTTCCCATTCGGTCTGCGTATGCGTTAATCTTCGCATTCAAAGCGTCAGTTTCGATAGAGAGAGTAACGAAGAATCGCCGAGCACCCTCCGCTGCGTGCGCATAGTCCTTACTGACAGCGTCGATTAATAAACCATCTGCTAACTTGGGAACATGCTCATCCTCATACTTCTCAATCAGTACACCGACGACTTCCATGAGCGACGCGAGGGGATGTGATTCGTCTTCGCCGACTTCGTCGATGAACGAGTCGAGAAGCGCTACGAGCCGGTGATACTCGTCTTCGGAATGCGGGACATAGACCTTTCCGGCCAGGGAGGACCACGCCGCTTCCGCCTTGGTTACGTCTAGGTTTTGCATTTACAGTTTCCTCCAGCGCTGCTCATTGTATTCGGCATGAGTTAGCACTGCGCGAACATAAATCTTACCCCGATTATAGTGGATAGCGGCTATTAGACGCACCTTATTGCCCCCGATGTTGAAGACTGTGAGCTTCCCCACTTGATCCGCGGAAGGGAAAGTCTCGCGCAAGTGCGCGAAGTTCGAGAAGTCATTGCTCTTCACTAATTGATACCAGTGAGCAAGAGACGATCTCGTTTCAGGGTGAGTGTCGGCAAATTCATTAAGCCTTTTGCGAGTTATGACATGCATGCGAGTTCTTGGTGAGGATTAAAGAGCCCTCAGTTTATCATGTCCGCGCATCGGCTAGACGACAATAACAATAACCCAAGAGTGAGGCAGTTTGGAATGAAGCTCCCGCCTTCATGACGCCGTTGGTCCCCGGATAGATAGTGAGCCGGACGACTGCGCCAGTTGCGAATTGACCTGTTGCATCGGTCACTTTTCTCACGAGGTGCACGGCGAATGTCGAGGGCAAGGTTCTAGCAAACTATGTTGGCTGTGGTGCCGAGGGCGGGAGTCGAACCCGCACGTCCTTTCGGACAAGGGATTTTAAGTCTTCCAACGTGAGTTTTTGTGTGTTCTGCTATGTATCGACTGCTATTGATTACCATCGTGCGTGTTTGGTGTTCGAAGCCTTCGTGGCGTGGCGAAAGGAGAACAAGATGCCAGACGTTGTTCCGTTCTTGACCTATGAGGACGGCATTGCCGCCCTAGCATGGCTGGCCGAAGTGTTCGGATTCACGGAGACAGCTCGCTTCACGTCTTCCGATGGGCGGCTTTCTCACGGAGAAATGTCGATTGGGGATGGACTGGTCATGTTGGCCAGTCCGTCACCGGACTATGAAGGCCCCAAGCGACATCGCGACAACTGCGAGATTGCCGCCTCATGGTCCGCGCTCCCATGGATCATTGATGGTGTTCTCGTCTATGTTGAGGACGTCGATGAGCACTATGCTCGGGCTAAGGCCGCAGGAGCCGTTATCTTGTCTGAACCTGAGGATGGACCGCCAGCGCGACGATATCGAGTTGAGGATCTAGAAGGACATCGATGGATGTTCATGGCACAAGACTAGACCGCACGCTATTCACAATCGCAACGGGAGTGGAACGCGGTGCCGCCTAACAAGCATAGGGGTTAGCGGAAGTTCGCGGCAAAAAACGCGCGCGCGCGCGTAATGCGAAACGTTTGCACGTTACTCGACAGGAGGCGTTTTAAAACCTAAGAAAACCTAAGGAAAGCGTTTGACTGTTTGGTAGATGCTTACCAGTTCTCGCGTATTTTGATTAATCAAGGTTTTTCAAGTTGAATAGTCAAGCAGGATAGACGCAATTGGCCCCATGGATTCCAAAGAGTTTTGACGAGGCTTGTAAGCGCAACGCGGGCAGGCGCAAGCGGCACAGGCGTATGCGCAAGGCACGAGCAGTCGCATCGTGCGGATACTTGCCTCGATGGATGTAGCCAAGGCGACCGAGCTGCGCGAGAGTGCTTATGGTTGGCTCACAATCACCGCTCAGGCAATGAATCTGAGCAAGGCGACCGCTTCTCGCGACTTTGCTCTAGTACGACGCATACACCGCCAGTTTGAACGCTTGTTTGGCCGCAGCTTCGATTCTGAGAAGGATCAGATTGTGTGGTCTGGCATTTTGATCACTACGCATTCAAGACGCCTGAGAGTAAAGCGGCAGGGTATCCGAAACCGATTGGGTATTTCCCCTTTGACACGCGCAAAATGGAAACGGAAGAGTCTTATTGTGGTTTCAATCAGTTGTCCTGGCAGAATACAAACTACTTCTCACAGTTGAGCACGCGAAATTTGATGAGAGCATTAACGTGGTCCCATAGAAGGCTGTTTAGATAGCTAACTGGGGCGGATGAGATTATTGACCGACCTGACTTGCAATTGTCCCCTTTGCTCATTGATCATCGTCGGTCCATACACCGCCAAACACTTTCGTTCCTGCAGTGAGGAGCATACTCGCCGTCGTGCGAACGCGATCTCGGAACGGACAGTCTACAAACGGTTGCGCCGCTGACGGGACAGCGGTAATCACATTTTCCGAAGACAAAAAATTAGCCGACATCAATGTCGGCTGTTTGACCGTCGAAGTGCCTGTTGATTGCACACCTAGCTTACCAATTAATCGTTCGCGGGGCCGTCTTTGGGCCTTTTGCGACTGTGGCAGCTTGACATTATTTACGGCCGCTTTCGGTCTGCCCGGTGGCGGATACAACTCAGTACCGAAGTAGCCTGTTCCATCGCCAAAACTCAGCACCTGAATCTCGGCTTTAAACTTAGTCGACTCAGGCCAGCGCTTCTCACGTACAGCTTGCTCCCAGGCTGTCGCGTTGCCCGCTGTTAAGATAATTGTCTCGCCTGGTTTAATGGGAACATCATCCCTCGTCGCCTTCGTGACAATATCGCCCAATTCTGCTCGGCCATATGTCAGTGGAAAGACATTTCACGTGAGTGTCCATGGTGATGTATAAGAAGTAAATCGGTTTGTCTCCAGTATTTGTCAGTTCAAGTTCAAACTCTCTGAGCCACTTTTCATTCGTTAGGTCCTTGAAAGACTTTTCCTTTTCTTTCTTGATTTTTATCTTGATGGGAATATGAGCCGGTATCTTGTTCTCAAAGTTTCTTTCCTGCAATGCGGCACTACTTGGTGTTAGACGGGAGGCTATGATTAAAACACCAGCAACCGCAAGGACGAGTGCGGCAGCCAGACTTTTTGCTAATGCGTTGGGGTTGTTTGCTGAGGTATTCATGAGATCACTCCTTATGTAGAAGGACGGTTTCATGAGTGGTTTTACGGCGCTTGTTACGGCAAGGAGCCGATTACACAGCGTTCTTAAACTACACTTACACCGCAAAGTCAAGAAATTCGCCGACTCAAACGTTGCCTGCACTTTGTGCGAGCAACGAACTTAGTTTTCAGCAACAGAGCGTCTGACGGTTATTGAACATGGTGTTCGTCGCCACGACAGTTTGGATCGGTTAAGTAGTGATGGATCTCCTTACAGCCATCACAACCGTTTGGGTTGTATTGCTTGTCGCCCCTGTTGATATGCCACAAATGTCGTAGCGTCCTGAGAAGGCGATAGAACGGTTCACGGCTTGGTGTTTCCTACTACCATCGGAACGCCCTATACACTGTCCGCGCTTACAAACAAATGGTTCAAGCCAGCATCCATCAAAGCTCAACTTGCCGGATTCAATCTATACAGTCTGCGGCACACTCACGCCACGCTGTTGCTCGCGAACGGTGAGAACGCGAAGGTTGCAAGTGAACGGCTAGGACACTCAACTATCGTGCTCACGCTCGACACTTACTCTCACGTCCTGCCTGACATGCAGCAACGAGCAGCAGAGCGAATTGAACAACTCCTATTTTCTGCGGGTTGAGGTACGACAGGACAGCCGTTAGTTAAGGCGCTAAAGACTCTGTATTGGGGAGTTCATTCAGTTCAGCACACCTGCGAATTAAGCGGCCGAGTAAGTCAGCGGATTCTTTTACCGCACTCTGAATGTCGCCCTTCATCTTTGAGCCGTGAACAGCCTTTGAGCGCTGTTTGTATAACTGTTTTACTTTAGCGAATAGTTGTGAACGTTCGGTCTGATCATCTGGCGCAAGAAACCGAGCGATATAAAGACTTACCCGGAATACAATTTCGGAGTCTACCCCGAATAGCGCTTCAATCCCCGACCAAATCAAAGCCAGTCGCGACCTCGGGTGAGAATGCCATCTAAAACTCGCGAGGGAATGCGCTGCGGTTTGAAAGGCCGGATTAGATAGTAGCTTGCGCGCTGTCTCAAAGTATCTTTCCAACCATTCCTTGTCGGAAGCTGTCAGTTGGTGGTCGCTTAAGGAGTGGAAGCCAGTAAGGTGGTAATTCGTTATATTGAGACTAGTGCTCGCGTCGATCTCTTCTGCCGGAATATCAGACTGAACATTCCACAACACAATCTGGTCGAAAAGAGCACTTAGCAACAGACAATCCCATTGTGCGTTCCACGCTTGCACAGCAAGTTCGTTAGCGTTATCGGCAGTCACATGAAGTTGACTTCGGACGGACGGAATGACGAGCAGACCCACTGCGAAATCGATGTACGAGTGCTTCATCATACTAGCGAATTCATCGTAATCCAGGTGGCAGGTGGCTGGTAGTAGTTCCGTGTTTGGGCCAAGCTTTACAGGAGTATCCGTCTGGATTCCTGTTAGCAGGAGATAGGTTTCAGTGCCTTTGCCAATGACAGCCATTGTTCGAGAATAGTTGGAATAAAAAAAGTTGGCACACTATGGCACACAACGGAGAAAACGGCGGGTTTAGAGGGTAATCGGTGACTTGCTTGTAAACTATTGATTCTGTCGTGGTGCCGAGGGCGGGAGTCGAACCCGCACGTCCTTGCGGACAACGGATTTTAAGTCCGCAGCGTCTGCCATTCCGCCACCCCGGCACGTGCGCCAAACATAGCACGCGAGTGTTTGGCGAACAAAGCGACGGTACTCTTCACTCACCTCCACCCTAGTGTTAAAATCTCTCTCACCAATGACCGCGACAGAGCAAACATCCGAAGAGCAGGAAGTCTTCCTCAAACACATTCAAAAACACGGGTTGAAGCGCACCTCCCAACGAGACCTCATCCTCGACATTTTCCTGCGCACTGAAGATCACGTCTCTAACGAAGATCTTTATCAACTGGTAAAAAAGGAAGATCCAACTGTCGGGCAAACCACTGTTTATCGAACACTAAAGATTTTGACTGAAGCCGGGCTCGCACGCGAAGTCCGCTTTGGCGATGGACGCACACACTACGAACACAACTACAAACATCAACATCACGATCACATGATCTGTTCGGAGTGCGGCAAGATCATCGAGTTCTTCTCAGCCGAACTCGAAGCTATCCAGGACGCAATGGCGGCCAAGCATAAGTTTGAAATCACTCAACATTTGCTGCGCATCATCGGCATCTGCGTCGATTGCCGCCGCGCCCGCAAGAACCTCACAGCCACTCCTTAGTTTTGCAGAAACCCGCCGCGGATCTACACTAACCAAACATCACAGCAAAGGTTGGAGGTTGGAATGAGCGTTACGATTACTTTTGAACCCTCCGGAATTAGCGGTCTCGTCGCCGAAGGCACCTATATTATCGACGCCGCGCGCCGCATGGGCACGTCACTTGGAGCCGGATGTACCGTGGGAAAAGGCGAATGCCCCGCGTGCGTTGTTTCGGTTAAGAGTGGCGCTCACTTACTTTCGCAGCCGAGCGTTGCCGAGGAGAAGCAGCTTGGTTTTGAGCACCTGAATCAGTCACTGCGACTCGCCTGCCAGGTGAAGATTGAATATCCGGGTGAAGTAGTGGTAATGGTTGCTGCGCGCCCGCAGGTGCGTCCCACGGATCCTGCCGACACAGAAGCAGAGTTGCGAACAAAGTTCGGTGGGTTGCCACTCGGCAAAAAGATCGCGACGCTTCTGGCATTCGAAGCCATCACCATGTCAGAAGCATTCGACTCCGCGATCGAGAAGCCACTCGCGTTCGGATCGAAAACGTTCGACTCGATCGTAAACCGCGCACGTGCAGCTCGTGCGCAAAGCAGTGAAAAGAAATAAACGTGGACAAGGGTAACGGCACAACTCATCGCATCGGTCTGCTTGCGGTTGTGATCACAGTGCCGCTGCTTTTAGCTGCCTGCCCGAAAAACGAACCTCCGCCCCGACCGCGCGCAGGCATGTCAACGGGCACGCGGTCGGTTGTGCCCACGCCAACGCCCGTCGTTGTATTCAACGGCACGCGGGCGATGGACCATGTGAAGAAGCAGATCGATTTTGGACCTCGGCCACCTGATACTCCGCAACTCGCTAAGACCCGCGCTTACATCGCAGACGAATTGAAATCGTATGGATTGAAAGTCTCTTTTGACGAGTTCGTCGCCGTCACGCCCCAAGGCGAGAAGAAGATGGCAAACATCATCGGCGAGATTGCCGGCGAATCTAAAACAATGATCCTGCTCGGCAGTCATTACGACACGAAGTATTACAAAGACATGCTCTTCGTTGGCGCGAACGATCCGGCCACGTCAGTTGCTACGCTGCTCGAGATCGGAAGAGTGCTCGGCGGCAGCAAAGAAAAACCGAAGGTCACTTACAGGCTCGTGTTCTTCGATGGTGAAGAAGCTTTTTGTGAAGGTTGGAGCGACTGTCAGAACCCTGATGGTCCTGACAACACTTACGGCAGCCGTCACTATGTTTCGTTGCTGCAAGAGAGAAATGAAATTGACAATGCAGGCGCGCTCATTCTGCTCGATCTGATGGGTTACAAGAATCTTGAGCTTGGTCGCGACAGTTTGAGTACGCGCTGGCTGCAAGACATGATCTGGCAAACCGGACGGGAGCTCGGACACAACAAGATCTTCGTCGAACGTGAAGAAGGCATTGGCGGAGATGATCACGAACCGTTTCTACGCGCGGGCGTGCCGGCAGTTGATCTGATTCAGCTCAACGGTTACCCGCACTGGCACAAAGCAGACGACACGATCGATAAGGTGTCGGCGCAGAGCATGAAGATTGTTGGCGAGACTGTGCTGGCGAGTTTGCCGAAGATCGCCATGAAGGTGACGCAAGAAGAAAAAAAAGAGTAGCCACAAAAAGCACATAAGGCACGAAAAAGTAAGAGTAGAAAATGCTGACATCACCTGAAATACTTGTTCCGATGGATTTTTCACCTTGCTCGGTCAACGCACTGCGAGTGGCGGTGGGAATGGCTGCGCCTGAAGGTGATCTAACGTTGCTTCATGTGATCGATGAGGAGTTTGTGGACGGAGCCGTAGTGGCGGGATTGGGCAGCGCCGAAGATGTGCGACAACGTCTCAAGGAACAGGCCGAGATCAACTTCACTTCCGTGCTGGAAGGACTCGATGCCGGTCAGGTCAGCATGGAAAAAATGATCGTCGTTGGTCTTCCGTTTGTAGAGATTCTGAAAATTGCGCGTGATCTCGATTTGCCGATGATCGTGATGGGAACAAGAGGCCTGTCAACTCCTGCGGAAGAACTTCTCTTCGGCTCAACTGCTGAGAAAGTTTTGCGAGGAACGCGCGTGCCAGTGCTTTGCGTGCCGTTCTAATCTGCTGCTATGAAACGTATCGCAGTCATTCCTGGAGATGGAATTGGTCCGGAAGTCGTGCGCGAAGCTGTGCGCGTGCTGAAACACTTCCACGATACAAAAGCGGTTCAACTCGAATTTGTCGATTTCGATTGGGGCGCCGAGAAGTTTCTGCGCGACGGAGTGACGTTGCCTCCGGACGCACTCGAAATGTTGAGCACAGACTTCGATGCGATCCTTGCAGGAGCGTTCGGCGATCCGAGAGTGCCGACCAACAAGCACGCGGAAGACATCTTGCTCGGAATGCGGCGCGGTCTCGATCTCTACATTAACCTGCGTCCGGTTCGACTGCTACACGATCGCCTCACCCCGCTCGTAAATCGCAAAACGTCTGACATCGATTTCGTCGTCTTTCGTGAAAACACAGAAGGCGCATACTGCGGCGCCGGCGGTTTTTTGAAACACGGAACTGCAGACGAGATCGCACTTCAGGACGAGGTCAACACTCGTCGCGGCGTGGAACGAATCATCCTCGCTGCGTTTGAGTACGCGCGTGCAAACGGGCGCAAACGAGTGACGATGGCTGATAAGTCGAACGTGCAACGTTTCGGCGGCGATCTCTGGCAACGCACTTTTAAGGAAGTCGCCGAAGGTTATCCGGAGATCACTGCGAATCATCAGTACGTGGATGCGATGGCGATGCACATGGTGCTCGATCCGTCGCAGTACGACGTGATAGTCAGTAACAATTTGTTCGGCGATATTCTGACGGATCTCGGAGCCGCGATTCAGGGTGGACTCGGTTTGGCTGCGTCAGGAAATATTCATCCGGGAAGAGTCTCGTTGTTTGAACCTGTTCACGGCAGCGCGCCGCCGCTCGCGGGCAAGGGAATCGCTAATCCGATTGGAGCTATTCTGACCTCGGCGATGATGCTAGAATACCTGGGTTCCCAAACGCTGAGTAAAGAAATTGAAGGCGCTGTCCGCGGCGCGATCTCTGCAAATGAAACAACGAGAGATCTCGGCGGACAACTATCTACAGAACAGGCAGCGTCGGCAATAAGGGCGCGGCTAAAATGAACCTGGCGGGGATTAGAAGTGGAGGTCGTATGAGTCCGGGAGGAAAACTCACAACTAAGGTGATCGCGATTATTATTATTGTGGCGATGCTTCAGGCGGTGGGGCTTTCACCCGTGATTATGGTGTTTGTCACGGGCGTAGTTCTTGTTGTCTGGTTATTCGATCGCCGTGCGCAAACGCGTGAGGTCGAGCGAATATTCGAGTTCTACATCGCCGCCGACGCGATACTCCGCGAAGAGGAACGACGCTGGTATGGCTTCGAGATTGCCGAAGTGATCGAGCACGGTGAGAACCTGCTCGAGATCATGCCCGATCCACCACCACTCAGTTATTACGCGCTCGCAGCGCTTTATCAACGGCTCGGAAATAACCAGGCGACGGTTGAGTATCTCTCTCGCTTGACTGAAGACGATACTTGCGACGAAACACATCGCATCACGCCGTCAACTCAGTTGCGTCGTTACGTGATGATGTTGCGAAGGATCGAATATCACCCTTCGGCCGCGCCGCAAACGCTTGCAGCGATCAGGAGTTTGGAACGAGCGCGTCAGCGTCGTGCGGGAAAGATGCTGCTTGAAAGTCGCAGTATGCTCGATGCGGAGAAGCTGAAAGCGCAAACGGAAAAGCCGTCTCCGGATGTGAATGAGACGCACAAAGAAGTAATGTTTTCATCATCGATGCCGCTGAGCGAAATTTCCGCTCCACCGTCAATTACGAAAGTGCTGCACGACGTTTACCAGGATGAAACAAGAGCCAGTAATTAACTTTCCCCTTGTTTGAAACCCTCTCAGCAGAAATCATTGCGATCGGGTCGGAACTCCTTGCGCCCGATCGCACTGACACCAACAGTCTCTGGCTCACTGAAAAACTCAACCGTCTCGGTATCGAAGTAAAACTCAAAACGATCGTCGGCGACGACGACGCCCGCCTCGAAGAAGCAATCAAAGATGCCGTTCGCAGATCGAAAGTGGTAATCACTACCGGAGGGCTTGGTCCAACTGAAGACGACATCACGCGAAAGATCACGGCGCGTGCGCTTGGCCGCAGACTTTTGCTTGACGAAAACGTGCTGGCTGAGATTCGACAGCGGTTTCAAAGCTTCGGCGTAACGATGCCTGAAAGAAATTCACGTCAGGCAATGGTAATCGAGGATGCGGAAGTGCTGCCGAATCCGAATGGCACGGCGCCAGGGATGTTCATCGATCATCACGGCACCGCGATCGTGCTGTTGCCTGGTCCACCGCGTGAGATGCGGCCGATGTTTGAAAATCACGTTGCGGACAGGCTCGCAGGACGTGCGGGGAGTTTGCGCGTGGTGCGCAGGATGTTGCGTGTCGCGGGCATGGGTGAGTCGGCAGTGGATGAAAGGATCGCGCCGATCTATACGCAGTACGACAATCCGGTAACGACGATACTGTTTAATCAAAGCGAGATTGAAATTCATTTCACCGCGCGCGGGCGAACGGAAAAAGACGCGACTGATTTGCTCGATCGTTTGTCAGGACAGATCGAAGAGCGACTAGGCAATGCAGTCTTTTCGTTTGCGGGCGAGACGATGGAAGAGGTTGTTGGACTGAAACTGGCGCTCGGTGGATACACGTTGTCGGTTGCGGAGAGTTGTACCGGAGGTTTACTTGCGCAGCGGATCACGGATGTTCCTGGTTCGTCGAAGTATTTCATCGAAGGCGTGGTGGCTTACGCGAATGATGCGAAGACGCGCACGCTCGGTGTGGAACCGATGTTGTTGTTGGAGCACGGTGCAGTTAGCGCGCCTGTCGCGGAGGCGATGGCTGAAGGCATTCGCAAGCGAGCCGGAACGGATTTTGGATTGTCGATCACGGGAGTTGCGGGGCCGGGTGGAGGTACGGAAGAGAAACCCGTTGGCACTGTTTTCATTGCCCTCGCAAGCGATGTGAAGACTGAGCATCGCCAGCTCAACTTGCCTGGCGATCGCCACTTGATTCGCTGGAGGGCGTCGCAGGCTGCGCTGGATCTTCTGCGGCGAAGATTGCTGTAAGTTTTTTAGTATTTTTTGGCGCCTTTTTGTGGCTACCTGATCGGTTCGATTCCGTTCGGATACCTGATCGTGCGGCACAAAATAGGTGACGATATTCGCGAGAGTGGATCGGGAGGGACTGGGGCGACGAACGTTTCAAGGCGTGCAGGAAAGGCAGCGGGAGTCTTCACTTTAGTGCTCGATGCGCTGAAGGGTGTCCTCGCGATCGTCGTCGCGCAGACTCATCATCGGCGAAGGTGGACCATCCATCGACTGGCTGACTGCGGCGGCAGCAATCGCAGCGATCGCCGGACATATTTTTCCTGTGTGGTTAAGATTTCGCGGCGGGAAAGGTGTGGCGACAGGAGTTGGCGTGTTCCTGATGCTCGCGCCAATCGCGTTGTTCTGCGCCGCGATCATATTCGCAGTAGTCGTGCGGATAACTAAATACGTGTCGTTGGGTTCGATGGTGGCTGCGGCGATGATTCCGCTGTTTGTCTTTATGGATATGATCTTTCTCAAGCCAATCAGCAACCTTCAGCCATTGCTTGTTGCAGCCGCTTCGGGAGCGATGCTGATCATATTTGCGCACCGTGGAAACATCAGGCGACTGGCCGAGGGCACGGAACCTAAGTTTCGATTGAGACAGTGAAACGCATTGCGATTATCGGAGCAGGAAGTTGGGGGACTGCGCTCGCAGTCGTTGCCGCACGTGCGGGTCACGCGGTGTCCCTGTGGTCGCGAAATGTTGAAGTCGTAAGTTCGATTAACGAACGGCGGATTAACTCCCGTTATCTCGTCTCGACTTCGATTCCAGCGAATGTCACCGCAACCGGCGATCTCGGTGCCGCATTGCATGAGACTTCGATGGTTCTCCTCGCCGCGCCCTCGCACGCGGCGCGAGAACTGTTGACTGCGATGTCGCCGCTGTTGGACCAAGCAGGCGATCATTGTTGGCGTTTCAAAAGGAATCGAGATTGAAAGCGGAAAGCGAGTTTCGGAGATCGCGAAAGAGGTCGTAGAAGGTTCGCACCCGTACGTTTGTCTTTCGGGGCCATCGTTCGCGAAAGAAGTCGTTGAGCGATATCCGACGGCCATCGTCGCCTCAAGTAAAGATAGTGCGGCGGCGCGCATGGTTCAGAACGATTTGAGTTTTGAGAATTTGAGGATCTACACGAACGCTGACGTGATTGGAACTGAGCTGGGTGGCTCGGTGAAGAACGTGATGGCGATCGCGGCTGGGATGACGGCCGGGTTGGGTTTCGGTGCGAATAGTGTGGCAGCACTGATCACGCGCGGGTTGGCGGAGATAACACGTCTCGCGCGGCGCGAAGGAGCACAGGTTGATACGTTGATGGGTCTTGCTGGGCTCGGAGATCTGGTGTTGACGTGTACTGGCAGCCTTTCGCGGAATCGATTTGTTGGCGAAGAGCTCGGGAAGGGAAGAACGCTCGACGAGATCGCCGCGGAGATGAACGAGGTTGCGGAAGGGATCAATACCGCGCGTGCTGTCAAAAAACTCGCTGACCGAGCGGGGCTTGAGATGCCGATCACGAATGAAGTCAACGCAGTGCTTTACGACGGCAAGCCCGCTCGCGATGCTGTTGTGGAGTTGATGAGTCGCCCGCTACGGGAGGAAATAAATTAGAACACGAGGATTGCAAACCGAGAAAGCAGGAAGCCTGGCGGAGCGAGGCGCCGAGCCCGCGAAGCGGGTGTCAGCATGTAGCCTAGGGTGGAGCGAGGCTTTGCGAGCGCAACCCTAGGTTAGGTTTAGAAAGAATTGTGAGCCCGCGTAGCGGGCGGCAGCGCGGCGATCCGGCGATGTCTGCCGCCCGCTTCGCGGGCTCACATTCTTTTTTTGATGGCGACCTAGGGTTGCGCTCGCAAAGCCTTGCTCCACCCCAGGCTACATGCTGCCGCCCGCTTCGCGGGCTGAACTCAAAGTACTTCTACAATATCGCCGATCCGGATTTCACCCGGGCTGATTACGCTCGCATACGCACCGAGATTTTGATCCGCGTCTTTCACGATCGTGCGCAGGATGGTTGGGTCTTTCGGAAAATCCGCCTGCGCCTGGATCGTCATCCCGCAACGCACGGTCGGAATCTCACATCGCAGCTCAACATTCCCTAACCGAATTTTTTGTCCACTCCACTCAGCGTCAACAAGACCCTTAATTCCCGCATCGGTCTCGATTAAAAAGTTCGGTCGAAAACGGCGCACGTCCCACGTCGCCGCAGGATTCAAACGCGCCATCAGTTCGAGCGAAGCGGTCGTCAGCACGTGAATCGGAAACGCATCGAAGTAAGTGCCGAGCGGTGATGTGAACTCGAGAATTTCCGGCGGTACGGTCGAGAGATCGGGAATCGGCTCGCCCGGTTCGCGATCGAACGCTTCGCGAAGGTCGGCGTTCACGCGGCCGAAACTTGTTAGCGTGGGAAGCGCAGCACGAAACAGGCGGTAGCGCGCAAGTCGCCCAAACACCCGCGCCATCTTCGAACTTCGCCGGTAGTGTTCGGTATTCCTCGCCGGTTGCAGGGGCCATAACGAAACCGGTTTTCCAAGCAGTTCCGTTAATCGCGCATTGATGTCAGGCTGATCGCTGCCGGCTGTTTGACCGCCTGGAAACAGCATCTCGACATGCGGTATGAAACCGTTTGCAGGCGCCTCACGGTAACGCGCTGAGCTCCGCATCAACAAGGGATAATGCTTGCCATTCGTGATCTCGCCATTAGTTTCGTCTCGTATCGCCCAACCACGATCGCCGGGAATTCCATTCATCCCAACCGCGCAAGCCTCGAGCTGCTCACCCGCCATCGACTTCACCGCGTAACGCCAAATCTGTTTGACAGTGCCGATTCGCATCGTCTTCTAATGTGTTAAAATTCGCAGCCGCAAGCCGTCGTCTTCTTCAGTGTCAAAAGTAAAGGAGCCCATCCAAATGTTCAAGACGTGTCGTGCGTCTCGTAAGAGCCTACTTCTCTGCCTGGCCATCGCGTTCACTTTTTCCGCACCACGCGATCCACGCGCAACGTCCCCCAGCGCCGAAAGAAGCGGAGCTGCTCAAAGCATTGCAGTATCGCAGCATTGGCCCGTATCGCGGCGGCCGTTCGGCGGCAGTCGCAGGCGTCGCTTCCCAGCCAAATGTTTATTACTACGGCGCGACCGGTGGCGGTGTTTGGAAGTCTACTGACGGCGGAATTAACTGGGAATCAGTCAGCGACGGGTCAGTGTTTGGCACTGGATCAGTCGGCGCGATCGCGGTTTCGGATTCCGATCCAAACGTAGTTTACGTTGGTATGGGTGAGTCGCCAATTCGCGGCAACACGTCGCACGGAGACGGTGTTTACAAATCCACTGATGCCGGGAAGACGTGGAAGCACATAGGACTTGAAGATACACGGCAGATCCCGCGCATTAGAATACATCCGAAAAATCCGGATCTCGTTTACGTGGCGGCGTTGGGCCATGTTTTTGGACCAAACGATCAGCGTGGAGTTTTTCGTTCCAGGGATGGCGGCAAGACGTGGGAAAGAGTTTTTAATCGCGGCAACAAGGCAGGCGCGATCGATCTAATTCTCGATCCCTCAAATCCAAACACGATCTATGCGGGCTTTCTGGGAAGTTTATCGCAAGCCGTGGACACTCGAGAGCGGTGGTCCAGGCAGCGGCATTTTCAAATCAACCGATGGTGGCGATACGTGGAATGAGTTAACGCGAAATCAGGGTCTGCCGCGGGGAATGATCGGCAAAGTCGGCATTACTGTTTCGCCTGCTAATCCCGAACGCGTGTGGGCGCTCGTCGAAGCTGAAGATGGCGGAGTGTTTCGTTCGGACAACGGTGGACAAACATGGACCAAGGTCAACGAACAGCGCGCCTTGCGACAGCGCGCATGGTACTACACGCGCATTTATGCCGATCCGAAGAATGTCGATTCGGTTTATGTTTTGAACGTCGCATTCTTTAAATCGAACGACGGCGGCCGCACTTACAACACCATCGGTGTTCCGCACAGTGACAACCACGATCTCTGGATCGCTCCGGACGATCCGAACCGGATGATTCAAAGCAACGACGGCGGCGCGAACGTTTCTTATAACGGCGGACGAAGCTGGACCGAGCAGGACCAGCCCACCGCGCAGTTTTATCGCGTCGTACTCGACAACGACTTTCCTTACAACGTCTATGGCGCCCAGCAAGACAACTCCACGATGCGCATCCCAAGTCGCACGACCGGAAACAATATCGATGTGAGCCACTGGTTCGACGTTGGCGGTGGCGAGTCAGGCTGGATCGCGCCGTCTCCGAAAGACTCGAATATCGTTTACGCAGGTTCTTACGGTGGACTAACGACACGTTACGATCACCGCACGGGCCAGGAACGCAATATCAGTCCCTACCCAAATAATCCGATGGGCGCCGGCGCCGACGTCTTGAAGTACAGGTTTCAATGGAACTTCCCGATTGTCTTCTCACCACACGACGCGAACACGCTGTACGCCGGCGCAAACGTTCTATTCAAGTCAACCGACGAAGGCAGCAGTTGGCAAATTATCAGTCCGGATCTGACGCGCAACGACAAAACAAAGCAGGGACCATCAGGTGGTCCAATTACGAAGGACAACACCAGCGTCGAATACTACGCGACGATCTTTGCGTTGATGGAGTCGCCTGTTCAGGCCGGAACGATCTGGGCCGGAAGCGATGACGGGCTCATCCACCTCTCGCGCGATGGGGGAAAGAACTGGTCCAACGTTACTCCACCGAAAAGCATCATGCCGGAATGGATTCAGATCAATTCGATCGATGCGTCAGCGCACGATGCCGGGACGCTTTATGTTGCCGGAACGATGTACAAGTGGGACGACAATCGACCTTACCTGTTACAGGACGAGCGACTATGGGAAGACGTGGAAGAAGATTACGACTGGAATCCCGGACACTGCCTTCACACGCGTCATTCGAGAGGATCCAAATAAACGCGGATTGCTCTATGCCGGTACGGAAACAGGAATGTACGTCTCGTTTGATAACGGTGAGCGATGGCAGTCGTTGCAATTGAACCTGCCGGTGGTGCCGATAACCGACCTCGCAGTTCAGAAGCGCGATAAGGAATTGGTGGTCGCAACCCAGGGACGTTCGTTCTGGATCCTTGATGACTTGACGGTGCTGCATCAACTGATGGATGCCGGCGGTTTCAACGCTGCTGGAGAAACACGACTCTTCAAACCAAAGGAGAGTTATCGCATGCCGGGCGGAGGAGGAGCGCCACCCGGAGCGACTGCGACTGTTGGTAGAAATCCCGCTAACGGTGTGGTGGTCTACTATTCGTTGAAAGAGAAACCTACTTCGGAGGTTGAGCTCGATTTTCTCGATTCGGCTGGCAAGTCGATTCGAAAGTTCACGGGTCGTGTGCGCAGGGCTGATGCTCCGCCGACACCAGCACCTGGTGAAGGCTCCGGTTTTGGAGGACCTCCACAGCCGAGTGTGCCGATGGAAGTCGGGCTTAATCGGTTTGTCTGGGACACGCGACATGCGGACGCAGTGCGTTTTCCGGGGATGATTCTTTGGGCCGGAGAAGTTCGTGGGCCCAAGATGGCGCCGGGAACTTACCAGGTCAAACTCACGGTTGACGGCAAACCACTGACTCAGAACTTCGAGATCAAAGCCGATCCGCGGGTGAGTACAACGCCGGCTGATTACGCAAAACAACTCGAGCTGTCGCTGAAGATTCGCGACAAGCTGAGCGAGACGCACAATGCGATCCTTCAGATTCGTGAAGTTCGGAGGCAGGTTGAAGATCTGTTGAAACGTGTCGCTGGTCAAGCGAACTTGAAAGCCGTGAACGACGCCGGCACCGCGTTGAATAAAAACCTGACCGCGGTCGAAGAGACGCTTTACCAAACTAAGAACCAGAGCAATCAGGATCCGTTGAACTACCCGATCCGGCTCAACAACAAACTCGCAGCGCTCGGAGGTGTGGTCGGCAGCGCTGAAGCGGCGCCAACGGCGCAGTCATACGCGGTCTATGATGAAATCGTCACGCAGATTGACGCGGAGTTGCAGAAGTTGGCTCAGATCATGCGAACGGACGTGCCTGCGTTCAATCAACTCGTGCGCGAGCAAAATATTCCTGCGGTTGTGGTAAAACCTTAGACAGGA
This sequence comes from uncultured Acidobacteriota bacterium, assembly GCA_963800055.1. GTDB lineage: Bacteria > Acidobacteriota > Blastocatellia > Pyrinomonadales > Pyrinomonadaceae > PSRF01. Next base: position 31,633 of record CAWCZP010000017.1, on the reverse strand, counting down.
TTTACAGGATTTTTCAGGATGAAATGATTCAACCAGTAACCGTCAAACAACTTGCTGCGAAAACGAACGCGACGCTCACGGGTGATGAATCGATTGTCATTACGGAGGTGAGTCACGATTCGCGCCGCGTGGGGGAGGGAGGTCTCTTTGTCGCCGTGGCGGGAGCGTTGTTCGACGCGCACAAGTTTGTACCGCAAGTCATGGAGCAGGGGGCGGCTGGTGTGTTATCAGAGCGCCCGGCGCCGGAAAATTTCGGCGGTGCATGGCTGCAAGTGGAAGACGTTCGTCGTGCAATGGCGCTTGCGGCTGCCGAGGTCCAAAACCATCCCTCGCGCGAGCTTCAACTCGTCGGCATCACCGGAACAAACGGCAAAACGACGACCGCGTATCTAATTGCCTCAATTCCGGAAGAAGCCGGCGAGCTGGTGGCGATGACCGGCACCGTCGAGTACCGCCTCGGCAAAGAACGTTTCAAAGCAGATCGCACCACGCCTGAAGCTCCTGACATGCAGCGGCTATTGCGACGCGCCGTCGAGATCGGGTGTCGCACGGCGGTGATGGAATGTTCGTCACAGGCAATGGATTTTCATCGTTGTGACGAACTGGAATACGCGGTCGCTGTTTTCTCAAACCTCACGCGCGATCATCTCGATTACCATAAAACGATGGAGAACTACTGGTACGCGAAGCAGCGACTGTTCGACGGCCGCCTGGGAACGCGTCCACGGAATTCAATTATCAACATCGACGATCCGTACGGTGTCGAGCTCGCGGCGTCACTCGAGAAGGATGGTTTGCGCGTCATTCGTTACGCGGTTAATGGAGACGCTGATGTGACTGCTCGAAATCCGGAGTTTTCTTTAACGGGAATGAAATTTCGATTATCGACACCGGCGGGCGAGCGTGACTTTCATTCACCGCTGGTTGGTCCACCTCACATCTACAACACACTGGCCGCAGTCGCGAGTGGACTCGCGCTCGGTTACGATCTCGACGTCATAGCGGCTGCGCTCGAGAAATGCACCGGCGCGCCGGGTCGTTTTGAGCGAGTCGCGCATGATGCCGGCTTCTCGGTCGTCGTTGATTACGCGCACAGCGACGACGCGCTCTTGAATGTGCTGCGAACGGCGCGGCAGGTTGTGAAAGGAAAGATCATCACCGTGTTTGGCTGCGGCGGCGATCGCGATCGTTCGAAACGCGCCCCGATGGGCGAGGCAGCCGGAAGTTTGAGCGACGTTGTGATTCTCACCTCCGACAATCCACGCACGGAAGATCCGGAGCAGATCCTTTGCGACGCGGAAGAGGGAATTCAGAAAACAGGCAAGCCTTACCGGAAGATCGCGGACCGCACCGAAGCAATTCACCAGGCGATCTCCGAAGCTCAAGTGGGCGATCTCGTTTTGATCGCGGGCAAGGGCCACGAAGATTATCAGATCATCGGGCGCGAGACGTTTCACTTCGACGATAAAGAAGTGGCGCGAGCAGCACTGGCCGCGAGAGGTTGAATTTTGACGCAAAGGCGCAAAAGCGCAAAGTTTTTTAATTTTTCTTTGCGTCTTTGCGTCTTTGCGTCGATGTGTTTTGCGAAAGTCGCAGCTCAGCAAGCACCCTTCGGCCCTCCAACAACAATCACCACATTAAAAAACAGCTCGATCAAGGAGAGCAGTGGTCTCGTCGCTTCACGCGCAACACCCGGCGCCTACTGGACGCACAACGATTCCGGTGATGGACCATTCATTTATGCCTTCAACGCACGTGGTGTGTCTCTCGGTGTGTTTCGCGTGACCGGCGCGCAGGCACACGATTGGGAAGACATCTCGATCGGACCCGGACCAGAACGTGGTAAGTCGTACCTGTACATCGGCGATATCGGCGACAACAACGCCACGCGTTCAGAGGTCGTCGTGTATCGCGTTGCTGAACCAGCACTGTCAACCGAAAGCGCGAAGTTAACCAAGGCGCGTCCTGGAAACACTGAATCAGCCGACGCCATTCGTCTGCGATATCCCGACGGTAAGTACGATGCTGAGAGCCTGATCGTGCATCCGGTAAGTGGCAACCTCTACATCGTGAATAAAGTTCCGCTTCTTAATGCGGTCGTTTATGAAGCGGTGGCGCCGACTCCGGGCAAAGTGATCACGATGAAACGAATAGGTGAGGTTCGAGTTCCGAGTTTGTTTGGAGGTGTGCTAACAGGTGGCAGCATCTCGCCCGACGGACGCCGCGTTGCGTTCTGCGATTATTTTCAGGGTTACGAGTTGGTGTTGCCGGCGAAGAGTTCCGACTTCAACGACATCTGGAAACAGAGGATGACAGGCTTCGATCTGGGCAAGCGCAAGCAGGGTGAGGCGATCGCCTATCGACATGACGGGAAAGCATTTTTGGCCACCAGCGAAGGGGCACCATCACCACTCATTCAAGTGCTCTTCGTCGGCGGCCTTCGATGATCCAGTAAACCGGTAATCCGAGGAGAATCAGAAACAGTCCAACGCCCGATCGTCCTGGGTTGGCTTCGAATAGTCTCAAAGATAAGCCAACCCGTAACCAGCAAAAACAACACCGGCACGACCGGATATCCCCAGGTCCGGTACGGACGTTCCGCGTCCGGTTCGCGCCGCCGAAAGATAAAAATCGATGCGGTTACGAGTGCATAGAACATCGTGAGGGCGAAGATCGCATAGTCAGTCAGCGTGTCGTACTCGCCGGAGAGCGCGATCACACACGCCCAGAATCCTTGCACTACCAGCGATCTGATTGGCACGTGCGTGCGCGGAGAAACATGGGCCAGGCTTTGGATTACCAGACCATCCTTCGCCAGCGCATACGGAATGCGCGCTGTTGCAAGGATCGACGCGTGCAGCGCGCCGAAAGACGAAGTCATCATTGCGCCGGCCATGAGCGTGACTGCAACAGAACCGAGTAACCTTCTTATCACCTCCGCGGCAACGGACGAAGATGCAGACACGTTTGCAATCTCAGTCGGACTCAACACGTGAAAGTAATTGACGTTTACAAACAAGTAGAGCGCCATCACCACGAGGCCACCACCGATCAGCGCGAGCGGCAGGTTGCGACCTGGGTTCTTCACTTCACCAGCGAGAAAGGTGATGTTGTTCCAACCGTCATAAGCCCAGAGTGCGCCGATCATTGCTGCGGCAAAGCCGGCGACTCCGCCGGTGGTGATCGCCACGTCTTTACAAGCGCCACCCGTGTTCGCCAGGGCAAGGTTTCCCCAATCGCCGCTGCTGTAGAAGAATGCGCCCGAACCTACAGCAACCAGCACGAGTATCTTTAAACCGGTGAGCACGCTGGCAACACCGCCGCTGACACGTACTGCTGCGCAATTGATGAGGGTGGTAACGATGATTGCTGTGAGTGCGACCATTTGGAGGCGACCAAATGACAAAACGTGCCCGCCGGGAAGTGTGTATTCAAAATACCGGTGACTTAAAGCTCCGCCAACCAGGTCATTCAGAAAAATCGCAAGACCCGCGGCGAGCGCGGCTGCCGAAGCCGTACGTGCGATCAGAAATTGGGTCCAGCCATAAATAAAACCCAAAGGCCTTCCATAAGCGTCGCGCACAATGCCATATTCACCGGCGGCGCGAGGCTTCATCGCAAGGAGTTCCGCATACGTCAATGCGCCGGCCATCGCAAGAAGTCCAGCCACAACCCAGACGATCAGCACCTTGGCGGGACTGCCTACGTTGCACGTCATAACCCGCGTTTTCAAAAAGACGCCGGTACCGATGATGTTGCCGACGTTGACCGAGATTGCCGCGATCAATCCCAGGCCGCGGATGAGTTGCGTGTGCTCAGTTGTCATAGTGTAGGAGCAGGTGCAGGTGGCAGGAGCAGGCAGAGCGTTTGTGCTGCTCCTGCCGCCTGCTCCTGCTTCCTGGTTCAGTATCCGAGGTCGTGCGTGATCAAGTCTTCATAAGTGTCACGACGTCGGATCAGATCAGCAGTACCGTCTGTGCGAACGAGGACGGCTGCGGGCAGAGGCCTGCCGTTGTAGTGAAACATTTGGGCCAGTGAATAAGCGCCACAGTTGAGCAACGCCAGCACCTCGCCTGGGCCAACATCTTCCGGAAGTTTCCGGTAATCCGGCAAACGACCTTCGCGCTCGATATCGAAATAGACGTCGCCTGAATCGCATAGTGGACCAGCCACTTTGTATTCGTGATGATACGGAGCGCCGGCTCGCGAAGCTGAGATCAAGTGGTAGTACCACTTGTAATTATTCATCGAGAGCATGATGTTGTAACCGGCGTCGGTCAACAGCCATACATCGCCCGTTTCAGGACGGCTCTTGATGTTGCGTACCGTCGTCAGCACTAAACCCGCATCGGCGATGATGCTGCGGCCTGGCTCCAACAAGATCGTCACTTGATCGAGCAGGTGTTCGGCATCGGCAGCGCGAGCGGATTCCCGCGCCACACGCAAAGCCTCGCTGAGGACAGTCGCGGGTTCGAGCTCCGCGCCCAACATATCGCGCTCATGCTCCGGAAGTTGATCTGCTTGCGATCGATCGCGCAGGTAGTTCACTGGAATGCCGCCACCAAGATTGATGTGTTCCAGTGTGTGCCCGGTCTCACGATGAATCGTGACGAGGTGCTCCCACATGCTCCGGAATGCTTCGGCGAATGGCTCGACGTCGGGTGTCTGCGATCCGACGTGAATGTGAATGCCGCATACCTTCACTAAATCAGGCTGTTGCAGGCCACGACGAAACGCATCGAGTACCTCAGACGATGAGATGCCAAACTTCGAAGTGAGCAGCGCGGTTTGTAAACCGAGATGCGATCGCGTTCCGATCTCCGGTACCAGACGCAGCGTAACGCGAGCTGGTCCAACATCTTCGCCCCGCGCGCGCAGCCGTTCGACCGACTGCTCAACCAGCTCGATCTCGTAAATCGAATCGACGTTGATCGCGTAAATCCCTGCGCGTACTGCCTGGTCAAGCTCTTCATTCGACTTGCTTGTGCCGTTGAAAATGATTTGATCCGGCCGGAAACCAACACGCAGTGCTTTGAAGAGTTCGCCGCCGCTGTTGACCTCGATGTCGATCCCTGAATCCAGCACAACCCTCAGGATCGCCATGTTTGAGTTTGCTTTCGACGCGTAACAAAACTTGATCGGGCGATCGACTGCCTCAGCGGCACGTTGCAAACGGACGGATGTTGTCGAGTATGCGACTTTCAGAAAATACGAATAATGGCGAGTTGAATTCTTTTACCAGCTCGATCGTATCCGCGCCATTCACGGTCAGATGGTCGTCCCTCACCTCGAGGTAACCCGGAATGGACCATGCCGGACACAATGTAGCTATTCCAGATGACATTTTTGGTTGCTGCTCCGATTCAAGAGTCTTTATGCCACAAGAAGCACAAAAACGGTTTTGAGCTTTTGTGCTTTTTGTGGCTAACTTCCCAACTTTTTGCGTATCTCCCGGATCTGTTTGTAATGCCGCTCCTCGTGAAAGCCGACCATTGAGATCGCGGCCATCCCATCGATATCACCGAGGAACGGATGCTTAAATCGAATTCCTCTCAGACGATCAGTACCGGAATCAACACACAACTGTTTGAGATCCACTCGCACCTGATCGTAAGTCTTGAGCAACTCTTCCATTGCGGGCGGATTATTTGGCGTCACTGCCCTCGGTGCTTTCACTCGTACCAGTCGAAGCGAAATGATCCGCATCGGGATGAGCTTTTTGAGAAACCCAACCTTCGCCGGCCCGGTTTGAAGACTCTTTCTCAGGTCCTTTAAGACGTGTTGTTCAGCGAGGCACAGGTGTTGGACCACCTCCGCGATACTCCATTCATCATCGCTCGGGCGCTTGAAGAACAGATCGGGATTAGTGGTCCTAATCGCCGTCGACAGTTTGTCATGAACTGTATCGAGGCGCTTTAGTGTGCCCTTCATTCGGAGAGAAGTTGTGGTCAGTCGATCTCTAGTTTGACTTAACGAAATTGTAACTGAGCGTGCCGCTAACCCTCACTGGCTCGCCCATGAGCACTGTTGGCGTAAACCTGGCCAAACGAGCCGCGCTAACAGCCGCAGGGTGCAATGCGGCTGGACCAGAAACCGCGCGCGCTTCGATAACGCTTCCTTGTTCGTCGACGACGACCGCGACCAGCACGACGCCGCTTGCTTCGCTCGAGGGAGCCTCAGGTACCGGCAAGTAGATCGCTTTGCTGTTCAGCATGCCGCCATTGATTGGTCCCTTTTTCTTCTCACCCTGATTTTGCTGACCTGGGTTTTGCTGGTTGTTGGCGGCGTTGGTCGCACCTGGCTCCGTCCCCGGGGCCTGATTAGGATCGCTCGCCGGCTGATTTTGCTGCTGCGCGTTTGGAGTGTCCGGGAGCACTTGTTCGTTAGCAGCGGTGTTGGCGTTAGCACCGGAAACGTCCACCTTCGGTTGCTCGATCTGTCGCTCGGGCAAGACGAACGAGCTCAGAAACTTCTCTTCGAGCGCTTCGTCTTTTTTCGTGTTGAGTGAAACGATCGCGTAGAAGCGCTTTCGAGTCACAAAAGCATGGACCGATCCACTGAGGTCGCCGATCGTCAGCTTGAAAGACCTGCCTGCATGACCTTGAAATGGACGACTGCTAACCAGCGTCAGTTTGGCTACCGCCTCTTTCGGTCGAACTTTGGATGGAAAGAAGTCTTTGAATGCGCCGACGTACGAATTGAATCTTGAAAAGTCGGAGTACGCTGCCGGATTCGATTTGATACCGCTCAAAGAAGCGATCGCGAGAACTGGACCAGCGGATGATTTCGCGAGATATAACCGCGCGTTCAACTCCATCTTGTGATAAGGAAACGTGGTCGACTCCGTGGCCGCGTTTTTCGGCATTGAAACAGTAAACTCTTCGCCCTCGGGGCTAATTGTTTCCCATTCCGTGAATGCTTCAGCAGTTTTTTGGGCTTGCGCCGAGAGCGGCAGCGCGATTAGCAGAAGAATCCCGAGCGCCAAATGTAAACGACGAAAATACATGTCATTACCTCCGTTTTGCGTTGACCACGAGGGGTTCTGATTCAGCCGTGCCGGATCGGGGAATCAGTTAGTTGTCGCGACTCTATTCCGCACGCTGGGAGACTGTCAAGCGAGCTACGCCAAAGGTGTGGGCTAAAGTTCAAGCGCTCGGGTTTACGCCGAAGGCGTTCGCTAATTCAAGCCCAGGGTTGGAGCGGTAGCGACAACCCTGGGATCACATCCCACAATGATTTCCAACCCTGAAAGCGTGGTTTATTCGGCTCAGTTGCGACCCAGCAACGATTGTGCGATCGATGGGCAGTTTTGTTCGCACAAGTCGTGCTTCGTTTCGAAACTGCCGCAACCGCTGTTTTCGGCAGCGAAATTGCGGGATTCCGCCGCTATCTTTAGTCGACGCGCTTGCCTTGCTCTAAGCGTTTTGCAGTTGCCTGGCTCTGAACATTTTCAATACGTTATGCGTCAGACACATCAACAACCATTCCGCTTCCACTCAGGCCTGGCCCCGCAGCAGAAATTGACGAAAGCCACGCACATGTTTCAGGTAAGCAAAGACCGGTTCGACGATCGCCTTCCGTTGCTTGTAAACCGCCGCTCCTTCTTTGCTCTTCAGCTTATGCCACATTCGTTGTTGCACAGTGGCCTTCTCCGGGGCAGCGTGGCATATGCCCCAGCTTGCGGCTCGCGCGCATTGGGCGGCACATGAACCGCTACTGTCTCGATCTCTTCCACCGTCACCGCGGCGCTGCTGAAGTATCCGGCATCAGCGGAAACTCTCTCCGGCAACTGGCCCAGATTTTGCTTTACCCCCTGCAGCACCGGCACCAACTGTTTCTGATCGTTGCCTGCTTGCACTACGGTCGCCGCCACGATGATCTGCGCCTGCGCATCCACTCCGAGTTGCGCGTTATAGCCCTGCACAAATGTGTTCGACGCATGATCCTTCATCATCCGCGATTCCATGTCGGTGAAGTTTCGTCTTGCTTTCGGCGTTGGCTTAGCTTGCTCAGGGTCGACTACCCGTTTCAGTCGTCCACTTGCTTTCTTGCCGCTCTCTTTGCGTTGCGCCAGCGCGCTTCGTTTTCTTGCTTTGCTTCGCCTGCTTGCTGCTCCGCTGCTTCTCTGGCTTCACGCTCCAGATCCGCCTTCAATTCACGGATCCGCCCCAGCCGACTCTCTCTATCACGCAACTCTTCCGGCAACTCATCACCACGTTTGTCTGGGCCATAAAGCTCATCTTCCGCCTGTCTACGCGTTCGGCCTCAGCCAGCAACCGCGTTACCTTAGCCGTCAATCTCTGTTCCGCTTCACTCAATCCGGCGTAGCTCATGCTCTGGTACTTCGAGGCATTGGCTTTGATCTTCGTACCATCGATGGCCACGTGTCCCAGCTTGACCAACCCAGCGCGCTCGCACAACTGCAACACCTGCACAAACAAGCGCCCCAGTTCCGCAGATGCCGCTTACGAAACTCTGCGATGCTGGCATGATCCGGTTGCTGATTAGCGCACAACACTCGGAAGCCCACATCCTCGTAGCTAGCTTGTTCCATCTTCCGCGACGACAGCTTCCCCACGCAGTATCCATAGATCAGCAGCTTAACCATCATCTGCGGATGGTAAGGCGGTCGGCCGCGAGCGTCGCCTTCTTCGTACGCTTTCAGGATCGCGCAAAGATCCAATTGCTCGACAAGGTCGCTGACATACAACGCCAAATGATCCTCACGCAACCACTTTCGCAGATCGGGTGGCAACAGCAACAACTGGCTCATGTCATAGGCTCGAAATGTTTTTCCCATGGCTCGCAGTTTACCTATTTCTGAACCGCTGTCTATCTTTTTTTCCCGACAGACTCTTTCAGGGTCTCAATTGACAGTAACGCTTTCAGCGTTGATGCGCTTTTCTATTTCATTTACCCCAGGGTTGTCGCTGGCGCTCCAACCCTGGGCTGAAATTAGCGAACGCCTTCAGCGTTAGCTTTCGCTTTTTCCGTGTCCACTAAAACGCGGCGGAGAATCTTTCCGGACGGCGACTTCGGTATCTTGTCGACAAACTCCAGATAGCGGATCCGCTTGTGCGGCGCGACTCGCCCCGCGACGAAATTCAAGAATCGCTTCCGGTTCCGTCGGCTCCTTCAAAACAACAATTCCTTTTGGCACTTCTCCAGCTTCATCGTCAGGATATGGAATGACGGCCGCGTCGGCGACAGATGGATGCGTGAGCAACACTGCTTCGAGTTCTGCCGGCGGAACCTGGAAACCTTTGTACTTGATCAACTCTTTCGCGCGATCAACGATGAAGAAGTGCCCGTCTTCATCCGCGTATCCGATGTCGCCCGTATGAAGCCAGCCGTGTGGATCGATGGTTTGTGCCGTGGCTTCGGGATTGTTGAGATAACCCTTCATGATCTGTGGACCACGCACGCAAACTTCGCCGCGTTCTCCTGGACCAAGCGGCGTACCATTTTCGAGATCGATGATCTTGCACTCAGTGTTTGGCGCCGGCACGCCAACCGAGCCAAACTTAAGCACTGCCGGTGGCGCCGGCGATGAATGAGTGACTGGGCTCGTCTCAGTCATTCCATAACCCTGACGGATCGTACAGCCAAGCCGGTCCATGCACGTGCGCGTTAGTTCTTCGCCAAGTGGCGCGGCGCCGGAGAAGATGGTTTTGAGAGTAGGAAGTTTGTAGTTGTCGACGATCGGGTGTTTACTCAAAGCCAGTACGATCGGTGGCACAAGGTGCGCGAGGCTAACGTTGTAATCCTGCACTGCTTGTAAGAACGATTCCAAATCAAAGCGCGGCATCGTCACGATCGTTGCGCCGGTGTAAAGGCCCATGTTCAGGATCACTACGAGTCCGTAGATGTGAAACATCGGCAACACGCAGATCAAAGTGTCTGTCTCGTAGAAGTAGTGGAGTCCTTCCATCTGGCAGATGTTCGCGACGAGATTGTGGTGCGTGAGCATCACGCCTTTTGGCAATCCTGTAGTGCCGCTTGAGTATGGAAGAGCGATGAGATCTTCGAGTGGATCGACCTCGACCTGTTCCGCGCGACCGTTGTCGACGAGCAGCGTGTCGAAAGGCGTCGCACCGGGCGCTGAGCCAAACACGAAAAGCTCTTCGATACCGGCGTCCTGCGCGGCTTCATCGACCTTGTCGCAGCAACCAGGCACAGTCACGAGAAAGCGCGCGCCTGAGTCTTTAAGTTGATGAGCAATTTCATATCTGGTGTAAAGCGGGTTGATTGGAGTGACGATTCCACCTAAAGTCGCAACGGCGTGAAACGCGATGGCATACTCCGGACAGTTTGGACTCAGGATGCCAAACACTTCGCCTTTCTTAAAACCACGCTGCGCGAGATTGTGGGCGGCGATGCTGATCGAATCCGCGAGTTGCTGGTAAGTCAGTGTTTGGCCAGTTGGGCCTTCGATTAGTGCCGGCTTATTAGCGAGGTCTGCTGCGCGATGGAGAACGAAAGGAGTTAGCGCGGTTGTTGGAATTGTGACATCTGGATAGGGGCCTTTTAGGATCATCTATTTTTCAGGATTTCAGGATTTAACAGGTTTTTCAGGATAGCATACAAAGAGAGAAAGAAATGGCTCAAACTTCGGATCGCCCCCTCAATATTGTCTGTCTCGCAACCTATTTCAAGGGCGCTGATTTCATTCGTGAATGCAAAGAACATGGTTGCAATGTCGTTCTGATCACGAAAGAAAAAATGCTGCAAGAAGACTGGCCGCGCGAGAGTCTGAACGATCTCATCGCCGTCCCAAACGATGCTGGACCACCGTTGTTCATCGATCTACTGGCGTTTCTGGCGCGCAAAGCAAGAATCGATCGCGTGATTGCGCTTGAAGAGTTTGACGTTGTTACCGCGGCCCTCATGCGCGAGCACTTGTGTTTGCCGGGATTGAGCAGTTCGGGGCGAAGGTGTTTCGCGATAAGTTGTCGATGGCGGTCCACAGTCAACGAGCTGGGATCAACGTGCCGGACTTTGTTCCGCTCATAAACGCGGATGAAGTGCGGGAGTTTATGGAACGTGTACCTGGACCATGGATCATCAAACCGCGTTCTGACGTGTCGGCGATAGGAATTCGAAAAGTGAACGAACCTCAGGAGGTTTGGCGCGCCATCGACGAAATGAACGAGCGCGAGAACCTGCGCGAGCGTGCGTCTTATTATCTGCTGGCGCGTTTCATTCCGGGTGAAGTGTTTCACGTCGATTCAGTGGTTAACGACGGCAAGGTTGTGTTTGCAGGAACGAATCAATACGGGCGCCCGCCGATGCAGGTGGCCCATCAAGGCGGCGCTTATGTTTCACGGACGCTGGAGCGAGGATGCGGCAGAAGAGAAGACACTGCTGGCCACGAATAAGAAGTTAATTAAAGCGCTCGGATTGGAGCGTGGAGCCACGCACGCCGAGTTCATCAAGAGCGACGCGGATGGGAAGTTCTATTTTCTTGAAATTGCCGCGCGCGTGGGTGGCGCGTACATCGCAGAAGTTCTTGAAGCATCATCGGGCGTCAATTTGTGGCGCGAGTGGGCGAGGTTGGAAATCGCCGATGGAAAAGCGCCGGCGAAGATCACGCCACTGCGAAAAGAGTACGCGGGAATAATTCTTTCACTCGCCAAGCAGGAGCAACCAGACACGTCAGCCTACGTGGACCAGGAGATCATCTATCGCGTAAAGAAACGACACCACGCAGGCCTCATCGTGCGCGCCCCACGCCTCGAACGCGTCAACGAATTGCTCGACGACTACAGTCACCGCTTCGTCGAAGACTTCGTCGCCGTCGCCCCACCCCCCGAACGGCCGGAGTAGTACACAAAAAGCACAAAAGCACAAAAAGCATTTGTGCCTTTTGTGGCTAAAGTTTGGTCGTGGCCGAGGACGGCTGGAGATACTTATCCAGCCAATCGAGCACCGTGTGGAACCAGAGTCGGGAGTTTTGGGGTTTCAGGACCCAGTGGCCCTCGTCGGGGAAGATCAGCATCTTCGAGTCGATACCTTTGCGCTGCACGGCGGTGAAGAGTTGCATTCCTTCACCGATGGGGACGCGGTAGTCGAGTTCGCCGTGGATGATCAGTATCGGTGTGTTGAAGTTGTTTACGAACTTGTGCGGCGACCAGCGACTGTACATCGCCGGATTGGTCCAGGGTGTTCCTTTAAACTCCCACTCCGGAAACCACAGCTCTTCAGTCGTCGCGTACATGCTATCGAGGTTGTAAACACCGTCGTGCGAAACGAGCACCTTGTACCGGAAACGTGGATCGTTGTTGTGGCCCAGGATCCAGTTGACCATGTAACCGCCATAACTCGCACCAGCCGCTCCGACTCGGCTCCGATCGATATAGGTATTGCGACGTAGCACATCGGCGACGCCGTTCATAAGGTCGACGTAAACTTTTCCGCCCCAGTCGCCGCTGATCTCATTTACAAACTGTTGCCCATAGCCAGTCGACCCGCGCGGGTTTGGCGCAAAGACGACGTAACCGGCGTTGGCGAACACTTGCGGGTTCCACCGATATCCCCAGTTGTCGTTCCACGCGCTTTGTGGTCCACCATGAATCAGCACCACGAGGGGATACTTCTTGCTTGCGTCGAAGTTGTTCGGTTTGATGATGTAACCGTGAATCTTCTTGCCAAGCGCGCCCGTCCATTCAATCTCCTCGGCGGGTTTGAGATTCGCGCTGCTCATCAACTGCGCATTCGCGGAAGTCAAAGCTCGCAATCCACTGCCGTCAACATTCGACGTGTAAATTTCCGCCGGTGAATGCATGGAACTCGAAGCGAACACGAGCGCCTTGCCGTCGGGCGTAATGCGAACGTTCGTCGCGAATACATTTGCGAGGATTTTCTGCGGCACACCTCCACCGGACGAAACACGAAAGATAGGATGCTTGCCGCGATCGCCGGCAGTGAAGTAGATATTGTTTCCGTCAGGCGAAAGGAGAACATCTTCAACTTGAAGATCGAATCCCTTCGTCAACTCAACACTGGTTCCGGTGGCACGGTTGTAGGCCATCAAGCGCCAGCGATCGGCTTCGAAACCGGGAGTCGCCTGCGAACGATAGAGGATAAACTTGCCGTCGCGAGTGTAAACTGGACCAGCGTCGTAGCCACGGTTTCGAACCGTGATGTTTTTCGCCGCGCCGCCGGAAAGCGGCATGACAAAGATGTCGCTGTTGGTTGAAATCGCTTCGACTTTATCCGGGTTCTGGATGAACGCGATCTCAGTTGAGTCAGGAGAGAACGCGTAATCGACACCGGTGGCTGCGGCGTACGGAGGTGAGTCGAAGTCGCCTGTTGTTAACTGTCGCGCAGTGCCGCCTTTGCTCGATACGACAAAAACCTGCGTGCGTTTGACATCGCGCCATTCATCCCAGTGTTTGTAGAGTAGGCGTGTGACGATGTGCGCTTTGACCTTGCTGGCTTCGGCCTGCTCGTCTCGTTTCTTGTTGCATTCGTCGTCTTTGCAATCCGGGTAGACTTCTGACGTGAACGCGATCCACTTCCCATCAGGAGACCAGACCGGACCAGCGGCGCCCGTCGAGATTTTCGTGACTTGTTCTTTGTTATCACCGTCGTTATCCATCACCCAGACCTGGCTGCCGGTCGTGTAGGCGATCTTCTTGCCGTCAGGCGAGAAGCGAGGCGAGCTGGATGAACGATCGCCCGTGGTCAACTGCTTCATGCCGCCGCCTTCGAGCGAAGTGACGTAGATCTGCGTCACGATACGGTTAGCATCGAAATTGACATCACCGATGGTGAAGGCGACCTGCTTACCGTCAGGAGAGACTTGTGGATCTCCAACCCGGCGGACCTTAAGCAGATCTTCGATCTCGTAGGTGCGAGTTTGAGCCGCGGCGAGCGAACATAGCCCAACCAGCAAAACAGCGAAGAGTGCAACAAAACGCTTCATGATCTTCCTCGAGCAAATGGATTTAGAATCAGTTGGGAAAGCGTGAGTATTATTGCATCCACAAAGAAGCATCAAAAGCGGCAAATGATCAGGAGCGCACTTTGTGATTTTTAAGTGCACTCTTTGTGGCTAATAATATGATTCGCCACATCATTGTCGCGCTCTTAGGTTTGCGCTGCAGAATCTACTTCCAGCGCATCGAAGTCACCGGCCTCGAACACGTCCCGCGCGACACTCCGGTCATCTTTGTACTCAATCACCCGAACGCGCTGGTCGATCCGGTGTTCCTGCTTTGTCTCGCGCCGCGACAGGTTTCGTTCCTCGCCAAAGCACCACTTTTTCGGATGCCGGTGATCGGTTACTTCGTTAAGGCGCTCGACTCGTTGCCCGTGTACCGGCGACAGGACGAAGGGCAAGACGTAACGAAAAACGAAGAGACTTTCGTCGCCGCTCGCAAGCTTCTGGCCGGCGGTGGAACGATCGGTATCTGCCCCGAAGGCGTTTCGCACGACGAACCGGGCCTGCGTCCGATCAAGACCGGCGCCGCGCGAATCTCGATCGCGGCAGTGGCGACAGGCGAAGTCTCGAACCTGAAGATCGTTCCAGCCGGACTCTATTACACGTCGAAAACAAGTTTTCGCAGCGACGCCTTACTCTATTTCGGAAATCCAATCGACGTAGAGCCGGTAGCACTCGAACCTGACGGCACGCCACCACGCGAAGCCGTGCGCCAGTTGTCGAGCAAAATTGAAAAAGCGCTGCGCGAAGTGATCCTCGACGCGAAACACGAAGAAGAGTTGCAAACAACAGCTCGCGCGGAACGCATCTTCTCCTCCGCGGCGGACTATGAATTAGGCGACGACTCAGCCGACAGCTTGAAAGACGAGCTGCGCCTCCAGCAAAGGTTCATTAAGGCATATTCGGTTTTGCAGGCACGCCAACCGGAGCGATTACGCAAGCTCGAGCTCCGGATGATGAGATTTGAAGAAGAATTGAACCAGGCGGGCGTCGATCCTGATGAGTTGTCGCCACCTCGTTCGACGATGCGCGTGCTCAGCAGCATCGTACGAAGGTCAATTCTGTTTTTGCTGATGCTTGGGCCGGCACTCCTCGGCACGATCGCGCACTATCCGGCTTACAAACTCGGAGGCTTCCTTGCGACGACGTACTCGCGCGACTCTGACGACGTGATCTCCACGGTCAAGATCATTTCAGCGATGCTGCTGTTTCCACTCACGTGGATCGTCATCGCTGTTTGGGGCTACTTAGCCTTCGGCTGGATCGCCGCGCTGCTCGCTTTGGTAGTGATTCCGGTCTGTGGTTACGTCGCGATCGTTTTCTTTGAAGCGCTGGACAAGTCAGTGGCCGGAGTTCGAGTGTTAACGTTCTTCCTGGTGAGAAGACGGTTCTTTGTCCGGCTACTGGCTGAACGAAAGGCGATTCGGAATGAGATTATCGCGCTCGGCAAAGAAACCCCGATTGCCAGTGAGTAGTCGATCGTGTGAGCAAGCGCGGATTAGAAAGGGGGAATCAAGCAGCGCGAAGGACACCGCAACTTACTTCTTCCGCGACTTGCTCTTAGACGTCTTACCGGACGACTTCTTGCCTGACGACTTCTTTTTAGTGCCGCCACGACCACCAGAGCTCACCGACCTACCCTTGCGGCCTTCGCTCGTTAGTCTTCCAACGTCCATGAGTTGTTCGTAAGCCCCGCGAACAACATTGCGCGCGACGTTCAGTGTATTGGCAAGCTCACGTTCGCTTGGAAGTATAGTTCCCGCGATCAACTCACCTCTTTCAATCAGATCGTTTAGTTGCTCGCGAATCTGCCGGGTCATTGACTCCGGTCGTTTTCGGTTGACACGAACATTAAGTTTCGTAGCCATCGTTAACTCCCTTCAAGTTTGAAATGTATGGGGGTTCGTGAGGATTCTATGCAGTGCTTATAAGAGTGTCAAACAGTTTTCCAGCGCGTATGAAAAGGTTAGACCACCGTGAACTTGTTGTGATAGTACGGCTAGCGAGAAGGCGCGATTAGACCATGCCTTCTAAGTATTTCTACGGTACGGTCCAATGGCAGGGATTCGACCGTTCGTCCCTTCCCGGTGACGGTGGTGGCCCTGAAAAGAGAGTTGTAGATCGCTTCTTCTGTGGCTTCGATGACGGCCAGAAAGAGTGGCGAGGTGGCATCGTTTACAAGTGTTTTCAGATTGCGCGGAACGTGTCGCTCGTTCTGGTTAACGGGTCTGATACGAACGTCGGCGGCGGTTGAGAAAGCGATGGCGTAGTCGCCACTGCCGTTTGTCGCGGCGGCTCCGGTCCTCGCAAGGCCCATCATCGCGCGGGCGCCCATGCGCGAGAGGTTCCTCGCATCAAGCGGAGCGTCAGTCGCAATCACGATGATGACGGAGCCATCAGCGCCATCCTGTGGAGGGGCCGGTGAGGTCAGCTCGTCCTTTAAATAATACCGGCCGAGTTCGCGTCCGACCGGGGCTCCGTTGATGGTCAAGACGCCGCCGTAATTCGTTTGCACCAGAACTCCCACTGTAAAACCACCAAGGCGGGGCGGAAGTTTGCGCGATGCCGTCCCGATGCCGCCCTTAAATCCGAAAGCCACAGTTCCGGTTCCAGCGCCGACGGAGCCTTCCGGAACCGCACCGCTTTTTGCGCCTTTGATCGCGTTGAAAACGTCGTCACGGGAGACATGCCGGCCGCGAATGTCGTTGAGATAACCGTCATTTGTCTCAGCAACGAGTGGGTTGATTGACTGAACTTCTTCGTTTCCGGGGAGTGCGAGCATGTAATCCAGCAGGAAGTCGGCGACGCGCGGAACGTTCAATGTTGAAGTCAGAAGAATGGGTGTTTCGATCTCGCCTAATTCGTTGACCTGGGTTGAACCGGCAAGTTTGCCGAAACCGTTTCCAACGAAGACTGCGCCGGGCACCTTTTCGCGAAACAGATTTCCGTTGTGAGGAAGGATGGCAGTGACGCCGGTGCGAATGTTGTCACCGCGGATCAGTGTCGTGTGACCGACAAGCACTCCTTCGACGTCCGTGATCGCGTTGAGTGGACCAGTTGGAAGCACGCCGACGGTGATTCCGAGGTCGCGCGCGCGTGGGCGGTTTTGTGTGTTGGCGGACTGTCCAAATAAAGAAGCCATCATCAGAACTAAGATCAGGATCTTCATATTTATCTCTGTGCCTCCGTGTCTCTGTGGTTGACAGATCATTTTTACCACAGAGACACAGAGGCACAGAGGTTTAGAATAATCACCTTGAGATCGCCTCGATGGGTAAGTTTGAGTTTTGCCAGGCCTCCCAACCGCCAATCAGCGCGCGGGCTCTGGTCCATCCTGCTTGTCGAAGTTCCTGCGCCACCCGGGCGCTCGTCGCTTCGTTTGGTCAAGCGCAGTAGACAATGAGCCACGCCTCCTTTGGAAGATTCAATTTCTGAGCTTGGACGACTACGTTCTCCGGGACCAGGCGCACCGATCCTTCTGCCTGCGACTCGCTCGTATCGCGGCTTCGCTCGGTTCGCGAGTCGACGATGATGACCTCGTCTCCGGATTTCTGGAGTTGGTCCAATTCTTCGAGCGTGATGCTTTGATTGCCGACCGCCGGCGCCGACGTCGATGACCGGCAGTGTTCTCGACTCTCTCGGGGGCTCCGGTGGTTGCGGCGGTTCTTCAGTCTCAACTTTTTTACTGAACCGCGTCAGTAACATTGGTGAAGCACCGTGGATCACAACCGAGATCAGAACTATCAGAGAACAGAGTTGAAAGAGTCGTTCGCTGCCCGGCATCCCTGCAAACACGGCCAGCATGATCAACAACAACGAGCTAAGTCCTCTTGGCCCAAACCATGCGATCAGTAATCGTCCACGACGATTCACTTTTGAGCCGAGCAGTGAAATCAGATAAATGGGCACTCGGATTAGCAATGTGAACGCGGCGAAGATGATGGTTGCTGCATTGAGATCGGAGAACCCGGTCCAGATGAGTGAAGCTCCCGAAGATCACAAACGTCAGGAGCAGCAACATCTCCGCCGTGACTCCGCCGTACTCGATGAAACAGTCGCAGAGCTCGACGTCGAGCGCCGCAATCGTCAGACCTGCCGCGAACGCTGCGAGAAAGCCGCTGCCGTGAACAGCCTCCGCCGCCGCAAACGCGGTGAATGCGATGCCGAGCGAGTAGAGTGATTCGTAGTCACGTCGCACGCCGAGGCGTTTGCGGATCAAGTCGAGTGCTGAAACGCCGATCAATCCGATCGCGACACCGGCTCCCGGGCCGAGAATGAAGAGTCCGAAGCCCATCCTCGTGAAGCTACTGACGTCCTGGTAGTGGTGACCGGTCAACGCGATCGCTACCACCACGATCGGAAGCAAAACTGCGTCGTTGAGTCCGCTTTCAAGCCGCAGGGCGTGACGAGTTTCGGGTGAAAGATCCGGTCGATGCAGCAATCCGCGAAGCAGAACCGGATCGGTTGAAGCGAGTGCGGCGCCGAGAATTGCTGCCGGCGCAGGTGGCAATTCCAGCAACCACCAGGCGGCGAGGGCCGTTAGTGCGGCGCACACCATCGTGCCTGGTCCAAGCATTCGAAAGGCAAGGCCCGCATTGCGCTTAACTTCAGCGATATTAAGTGTGACGGCGTCGGTGAAGAGAACGAGCGTGAGACTTAGTGTGGCGACAACTCTCAGCACTGGCGAGTCGAGTGTCGTGTCAAAGACGCCCAGTCCAAACGGTCCGAGTGCTGCTCCGATAAAAAGAAAAACGGCTACTTGCGGCAGACCACTCTTGTCGACGAACCCTGAAAGCAGCGCTGAAACGATAATGACGATGCCAATAATCGCCAGCGATGCGATTAGATTTTCCGCGCCCATTTGTGGCTCATCGTAACGGTTGAGGCGAGATTTTAGCCAGAGGACCGCTACAGGCAGCTTTTCAACTTGACAGAAAAGCGTTCATGCCTTGAGATAACAGCCGTTCCGTGAGTTACCTACCTGCTGATTCACACGTCGGAGTGTGCTCTTCTACTTTAGTGGCTGTCGAAAGACTGGAGAAAAAGACACTATGAAGCTGGTTACAATCGACTGGGTAATCATTGCCGCGTACTTTGCGCTGTCGCTGGCCATTGGCCTTTACTACGCAAAGCCGCGCGGGCCGATCCACTGAAGAGTACTTCTTATCTGATCGATCGATGCCCTGGTGGCTGGCCGGCACGTCGATGGTCGCCACCACTTTCGCTGCCGACACACCGCTTGCCGTTACCGAGATGGTTGCTCGTAATGGAGTCGCCGGCAACTGGCTTTGGTGGGCCATGCTCGCGAGTGGAATGTTGACGGTGTTCTTTTTTGCGCGATTGTGGCGACGCGCTCGCGTGATGACTGACGTGGAGTTCGTCGAGCTACGTTACTCGGGCAAGCCTGCTGCATTTCTGCGCGGATTTCGTGCGCTCTATCTCGGCCTGCCGATTAACTTAATCATTATGGGTTGGGTGAACCTCGGCATGGCAAAAGTGTTGAGCGGAACGCTTGGGCTGGCGAAATGGCAGGCACTGGGACTGTGTCTGGGAATTACTTTCCTCTATTCAATCCTGTCGGGCTTCTGGGGAGTTGTTGTAACTGACGCGGTGCAGTTTGTGATTGCAATGGCCGGCTCGATTGCGCTGGCTTTCTTTGCAGTTAGGGCTGTCGGTGGAATGGATGCTTTGAAGGCGCGTCTTGCTGGTGTCACTCCCGTTGGTTCGACTGAGCCTTTCGGCCCGAATGGCGCAATACAGTTGTTGCCAGACGGAACCGCGATGTGGATGCTGCCTCTGCTGACACTCGTGGTCTATCTGGGAGTGAACTGGTGGGCCTCATGGTATCCAGGCGCGGAACCGGGCGGCGGAGGATACATCGCCCAACGCATTTTCTCAGCAAAAAACGAAAAGCACGGACTGCTCGCCACGCTCTGGTTCAACATCGCTCATTATGCGCTGCGTCCCTGGCCGTGGATCATCGTGGCCCTTTGTTCACTCGTTCTTTACAACGGAACCACTCCTAATCCTGAAACAGGAAAACCCGATCCCGCGTTTGGTTACGTTCAGGTTATGAACGACTATCTGCCGATCGGATTTCGAGGATTGCTGTTGGCATCATTTGCCGCTGCTTACATGAGCACGATCGCGACGCAAATGAACTGGGGCGCAAGTTACATCATCAACGATTTCTATCGCCGTTTTGTGAAGACTGATGCGAGCGAGAAACACTACGTGTTCGCTTCCCGAATGGCGACTCTGATCATAGTGCTGCTTTCAATCGTGGTGACCTATTTTATGAATCGCATCACGAGTGGATGGGAACTGGTACTCGCTTTGGGAGCTGGTACAGGTTTGGTTTACATCCTTAGATGGTACTGGTGGCGCATTAACGCATGGTCGGAAATTGCAGCGATGGCATGCGCGCTAGTGGTGTCACTGAGCATTCTGCGGATTTGGAATCTTCGACTCTGGAACGCCGGAGGGTTTTGCGCAACAAATACTGGTTACTGTCGGTCTCACCACTCTAGTGTGGCTGGCTGTGACTTTTGCGACCGCGCCAGAGCCGATGGAAAAACTAATCAGTTTCTATCGCGCCGTTCACCCGGCTGGGACGTGGTGGCGGCCAGTCGCGCAGGAAGCGGGAATTCCTGAGCGCAGAGGGGAAATTGGACCAAATATTCTAAACTGGTTTCTCGGCATCGTTCTCGTCTATTCGACATTGTTTGGTATTGGAGAAGTAATTTTTGGTAATTGGTCCAGGGCAGTACCATTCATGGTAATCGTTGTCAGTTCGGGCGTGTTGATGAAATGGAATCTTAATCGCACCGAGATGGGCAGGACTATCTGAAACTGAAGAACCGGCCGGTGACGTCGTAGCAGAGGGAGCTGATTAACGCGGAACGCGATACACTCCGCTCGGCTACGCTAATGAGCGACTCATCGAATGCGGTAAGACCGCAAATTATTTTTGCCGTCGATCTGGGAGGCACACATCTACGAGTAGCGCTCGTTGATGATACTGGAAACATTCTTCGACATCTGAAGCAGGAAACTCCGAAGGGAGATTCTCCTGATGGTATCCTCGATGCGCTTGCGAGCGCCGCAAGCGAATGGCATTGCGACGAGCAGCCGGTAGTGGCCGCGTCGATTATGGTGCCGGGCGCGGTGGATTGCGATAAAGCTGTAGTGGTCCAGGCGCCGAACCTTCCTTCGTTAATCAACTTCCCACTCAAAACAGAATTGCAACGGCGGCTGGGCTGGCCCGTGTTTCTCGAAAACGACGCGAACGCCGCGGCGGTTGGTGAAATGTGGCTCGGTGCTGCGCGAGGTTGTAAGGACGTCATCAGTGTCACGCTCGGTACGGGTGTTGGTGGTGGCGTGATCTTGAATGGGAAGTTGTGGCGGGGCAGTCATGGGTCCGCGGGCGAGATTGGACACACGACAGTGGATCCGTTCAGCGGGTTGAAGTGCAAGTGTGGCAACACCGGTTGTTTGGAGCTCTTCGCTTCAGCGACAGCGATCGTGCGAATGGCGCGTGAGCTTGGAATGAAGGAGTTGACCGCCGAAGAAGTCTATGAGGCTGGGCGAGAGGGTGATGAGCGGGCGCTTTCGGTTTTTAAGCGTTTCGGGATGTATCTGGGGATTGGCCTCGCGAACCTGATGAATCTGATTGACCCGCAGATCATTGTGATCACGGGGGGAGCGGTGAACGGTTGGGATCTTTTCGCGAATGAGATGTACCGGCAAGTTGGCGAGCGCGCGTTCCGCGCAACGGCGCAGCAGGTGAAGATTGCGAGAGCAGAGTGCGGCGATAATGCGGGCTTGCTAGGTGCTGCTAGAATTGCTTTACAGGATTTACAAGATTTGCATGATTGACAAGATATGACTGCTCTGGTGATTCATGGTCACTTTTATCAACCACCGCGTGAGAATCCCTGGACTGGCGAGATCGACGCCGAGCCGAGTGCCGCGCCTTTCCACGACTGGAATGAACGAATTCACGCCGAGTGTTACGCTCCGAACATCAATAATTATCCGCACATAAGCTTCAACTTTGGCCCAACGCTGCTGTCGTGGCTCGAGAGTCACCACAGCCGACACGTATCAAAAAATCTTAGAATCCGATCGTGTGAGCGCCGCGAGGCGAGGTGGTCATGGAAACGCGATTGCACAGGCTTACGGTCACGCCATTCTGCCCCTTTGCAATGAACGCGATCGTTTGACGCAAGTTGTCTGGGGCCTTGCCGACTTTCGCTTCCGTTTCGGTCGTGAAGCGGAGGCCCTTTGGTTGCCCGAGACTGCTGCGAACGACGAGGTTCTCTCGTTACTGATCGAGCAGGGAATGCGTTATGTGATTCTCGCGCCCGGCCAGGCGAAGGGCAAAGTTGATAGCTCGAAGCCTTACCTCTTTCGACACCGGGACGGATCGGCGCGCTCGCTCGCAGTCTTTTTCTACAATGGACCACTCGCACGGGCGATCGCATTCGAGAAGGCGCTTACGTCGAGTCGAGGCCTCGTGGCGCAATTCGTTCGCGCTGCGCAATCAGGTGATCTGGTGAACGTTGCGACTGATGGCGAGACCTACGGCCACCATTTCAAGTTTGGCGATCTCTGCCTGGCCCATGCGCTCGAAGTTGAAGCAAAGCAGGCCGGTTTCTGGATCACGAACTATGGTGAGTATCTGGATCGGCATCCACCGGAACTCGAGGTCGAGATCGATAACGGGCCCGAGGGGGAGGGAAGTTCGTGGAGTTGTGCGCACGGCGTGAGCCGTTGGACCAGGGACTGCGGTTGCCAGACGGGCGGCGACCGTGGGTACAACCAGTCGTGGCGCGCGCCACTGCGGGCGGCGTTGAATTTTCTGCGTGATGATGCGGCTGTGAATTTCGAGAGTGTTGGACGTGAATTGTTACGCGATCCGTGGGCGGCGCGAAACGATTACATCGATGTGATCCTCGATCCACACGCGCGCGAACGGTTTTTGTCACGCCACGCCGTGCGGGTTTTGAGTGGCGTCGAACAGTCGCGAGTGTGGAACTTGCTCGAGATGCAGCGCGGCGCGTTGTTGATGTTCACGAGTTGCGGCTGGTTCTTTTCGGATCTTGCGGGGATTGAAACGATGCAGGTGATGCGTTATGCGGCTCGAGTAATCGATCTTCAACATCAGTTGGGGTTGGAACCCCCGCAGAAAAAATTTCTCGAGATGATGGCCGAGGCGAAGAGTAACAAAGCTGAAAAAGGAAACGGCGCCGATATTTTCGCGGATTTGTTTTGAGCTTTTTGTGCTTTTTTGTGGTCGACATAAATGAAACCAATTCTTGGCGACATCGATCTTCATCTCTTTGGCGAAGGGCGCCACGAAGAGATCTACAAAAAACTCGGCGCGCACGTTACCAAAGTAGGTCGAACCAAAGGAGTCGCCTTCGCTGTTTGGGCGCCTCAGGCTTCGGCTGTCAGCGTCGTCGGTGATTTCAACGGCTGGGACGGAAGCGCGCACCAGATGCGAAGTTTGGCGAACTCCGGCGTCTGGGAACTATTCATCCCCAAACTCACCGAGGGAATTCTCTACAAGTTTCAAATACACACGCACAACGGATCTCTTTTCAAGGCCGATCCGTACGCGCAACACACGGAAGTCCCGCCCGACACTTCTTCAATCGTCTATTCCTCGAAGTACAAATTTCGTGATGCGAGGTGGCTGAAGAAACGCGCGAGCAAAGAACACTTTCGCAACCCGCTCTCGATCTACGAAGTCCACTTCGGCTCGTGGCGGCGAAAGATGGAAGAAGATAGTCGCCCGTTCACTTATCGTGAAATGGCGGAGCCGCTCGCCAACTACGTGGGGCAGATGGGCTTCACTCACGTGGAGTTTCTGCCACTCAAAGAACACCCGTATGGACCATCGTGGGGCTATCAGGTCACTTATTACTACGCGCCTTCGGCACGTTACGGCGAACCGGACGATTTTCGTTACCTGATCGATTACCTCCATCAGCAGGGCATCGGCGTGATCATGGATTGGGTGCCGGCGCACTTTCCGAAAGACGCATGGGCGCTCGGGCGATTTGATGGTTCAGCACTCTACGAGCATCTCGATCCGCGCAAAGGCGAACATCCCGACTGGGGCACGTACATCTTCAACTACGGCCGCAACGAAGTGCGCAATTTTCTCGTTGCGAATGCGCTCTACTGGTTTAAGGAGTTTCATATCGACGGATTGCGTGTCGATGCTGTCGCGTCGATGCTTTATCTCGACTACAGCCGCGAGGAAGGGCAGTGGGAACCAAATCAGTTTGGCGGGCGCGAGAACCTCGAAGCAATCGCGTTTCTGAAAGAGTTGAATGAAGTAACTCATCGTGCTTTTCCCGGCATCATGATGATCGCCGAAGAGTCGACTGCGTGGCCCGCGGTTAGTCATCCGATCTACGCCGGCGGACTTGGTTTCGATTTCAAATGGAACATGGGATGGATGCACGACACTCTAAAATATTTTCAAACCGATCCGTTGTTTCGCGCCGGGAATCACAATGCACTGACGTTTGGCTTGGTCTACGCATGGAGCGAGAACTTCATCCTGCCGTTTTCACACGATGAAGTGGTCCACATGAAAGGCTCGCTGTTGAATAAAATGCCCGGCACCACCGAGCAGAAGTTCGCAAACTTGCGCGCGCTCTACGCTTACATGTGGGCCCATCCGGGGAAGAAGTTGTTGTTTATGGGTGGCGAGTTTGGGCAGTGGCGCGAGTGGACCGAAAAAGAAAGTTTGGACTGGCATCTCATCGAGGATTCTTTGCACGGCGGCGTTCAGAGGCTGGTCCAGGATCTGAATCGAGTTTATGGACCAGAGCCCGCGCTCTGGGAAGTTGACGGCGAACCCGCCGGCTTTGAATGGCTCGACGTAGACAACGCCGCGGAAAATATCGTCGCCTTCATTCGCCGCTCCCCCCAAACCGCCCGCGAGATCGTCTGCGTGTGTAACTTCTCCGCCGTCCCGAAAAAAGGCTACCACCTCACGCTGCCACAAAAGTATAAAGTTGTTATTAATACTGACGCCGAAATTTACGGCGGCAATGGCGAAACCGCCGAACTTGTTGATGACGTGATCGACCTACCTCCGCTAACCACAATCTGGCTTATGCAGTACGCAAAAGGCACAAAAAGCACAAAAGGTCGAAAGAAAAAGCTCGATTTAGCTTAAAATCCTTTTGTGCCTTTTGTGGCAAATATGTATGAGAAGTTCAAGGAGATAGACGGCAGACACCCCTGGCGGGACGTTAGCCCTGATGGTTATGTTGATTATCAGGCTCGTTACCGGCCGCACGGTCGTGTCCTCTTTTTCAATTTTGCGCTCGCGAAAGAGATGGGGCTGATCGCGCCGGACCATCCTTCAAGCATCAATAAAGATCTCGAACAAGTAATCCTCGACACGTTCTCGCTTCAGATCATCAACGAATACGATCTGCAAAAAGGACGCAAGTTTCCGCCTGAAACGATCAAGCCTCACCCGTTCATGGCGACTCGATATCTGCAAACTCAGCATCGCAATCGACAAGGCAAGACATCTGGTGACGGCAGAAGTATCTGGAACGGGTATTTGAAGAGTGAGAATCTCACCTTCGATATTTCGAGTCGTGGCACGGGCGCAACGATACTGAGCCCGGGCGCTCAGCAAGCTGACGGGGTCGTTGCAACGGGTGATCACTCATACGGTTATTCGTCGGGCCTCGCTGATCTCGACGAGATGCTTGGCAGCGCAGTGATGTCGGAGATCTTTTATCGCCAGGGTATTCCGACCGAACGATGCCTCACCGTGATCGGATTTCCTGACGCAACAGCCATCGGCGTCAGAAGCGCGCCCAATCTAATCAGACCGGCGCACATCTTTCGCTACCTGAAGCAGGGACGTCACGAGGAAGTCAAAGCTTCAATCGACTATTTCATCGATCGCGAAATCGAGAATGGTTTCTGGGAGATTCCTTCCGAACCGAAGGAGCGCTACGCAAAAGCGCTCGACTACTTCGCGCGCTCGTACGCAAAACTCGCAGCGCTGCTCGAAGAGGAGTACATCTTCAACTGGCTCTCGTGGGACGGCGACAACATGCTCGCAAGCGGCGCGATACTCGATTACGGATCGATCCGGCAGTTTGCCGCCAAGCACGACAAGTATCGCTTCAAAGATGTCGATCGTTATTCGGCTTCGCTCGCCGAACAACGCGGTTGGGCGAGAACGCTGGTCCAGGTTTTTGCGCAAGCGATAGCGTTTATCGAGTCGGGAAAGAAAGAAAAACTCACCGCGTTCAAGAATGCCGGCTGTCTACGCGTGTTTGATGAAGCTTTCGCGATGCAAAGAGATCAGCGAATGCTCTGGCGAATCGGGTTCACTCCGGAACAGATCAGCCACCTCATGCAGAATGCGCAAAAAGAGATCAGAGACTTCGACAGGAGCCTGAGCTACTTCGAAGATCGAAAAGTCAGAAAGGGAATTGAAAAACTCCCCGATGGTTTTACTCACAACCCGGTCTTCCTGATTCGAAATCTGCTGCGACTGTTGCCGTCGTACTTCGTCGCGCAGACGATCAGCCGCGTAGACGATACGAGCGCGTACATGCCCGACGAAATTTTCTGCCGTATCATGGCTGCGTCATACGTTGGCAAGCGGGATTTAGCGGCGACACCCGGGCGCGCTGCGCACATAAAAGAATTTCAGGAGTGTTACCTGCGGCTGGTGGTCGCGCTTGGTGGTCCAATCGACATGGTTTTGAAGACGTTGCAGGAGAGATCCGCGGTCATAAATCATCGTCACCGCATCACGGGCGACGCCGTTACGTGGATCATCGAAGAAGTCATCGCCATGAAAGGCAAAATCAGAACTGACGGACTGCAGGAAGCAATCGACGCCTTCATCGACTCTCAAATCCTGATTCCCGGTAAATGGCAACCCGTTCCGCCTGAGAAACTGAAGTCAAACACCCTCAAGTCGCAGTTGCTACAGAAGATCCAGCAGAACCTGGAGACCTACAAGGAATCGATTTAATGATCAATTGGGCTGACGTTCGCGCGAAGTTTCCAGTCACGAAGAAAAGTGTTTACCTCAACACCGCCGCGGCTGGTCCACTGGCAGACTCGACCGCGAAAGCCGGCGCGCTCTATTTCGAGCAGATGATGAACGACGGCGACGTTCATTGGGATGAATGGTTCGCGCGTCGCGAAGAAGTGCGTGCGAGAGTTGCGTCTTTCATAAATGCAGAGCCGGAGGAGATCGGGTTAACGATCAATACCTCGAGCGGGATGAACCTGATCGTCGATGCGCTCGAGAAACATGGTGAGGTGATCTCGTGCGATCTCGAGTTTCCAGTGACGACGATTGCGTGGATGCAACGGCGTATTCCTGTCCACCTCGTTAAGTCGGTTGAGGGCGTTGTGCGACCGGAAGATCTGCGCGCCGCGATGAACACGCGAACGGGGATTATTTCGATCAGCTATGTTCAGTATTCGAATGGCTTTCGATCGAATCTCGAAGAGTTGGGAAGCATCAAAGGCGCTCATGCGCTCGTTGTGAACGCGAGCCAGGCGGCAGGTGCTTTCGAGATCGATGTGAAGCGGATGAAGATCGATGCGCTATGCTCGACAGGGCACAAGTGGATGTTGTCGGGGTACGGTTCCGGGTTTGTTTACATCAGCAAAGAACTTCAGGCAGCGTCGGTGCCGCGAGCGATTGGATGGTTGAGCGTTCAGGATCCTTATGGCGGCGCTAACAACGAGGTCCACCTGAGACATGACGCATCGGCAAGGGCGGAACTCGGGTGTCCGAACTTTGCGGGAATGTTTGCGTTGGGTGCGTCGATCGAATTGATGCAGTCGATCGGGATCGCGAACATTGAAGCGCGCGCGCTCGAGCTCAACCGGAAGTTGACTTCACGACTGGATGAGATCGGATGGAAAGTTTTATCACCGCTCGGCGATGAGAGCTTTCGTTCCGCCGAGACGCTTGTGGCGGCCGAGAATCCGGCGCAGGTTGTGAATCGACTTGGCGCAACAAAAAATCTTCGTTACGGAGAAACCCGAAGGCTTTCGCGTCGCCACTGATTTCTTCAACAACGAGGAAGATATAGAAAGCCTGGTACACAAATTACACAAATTTCACTAAATCATTTGTGTAATCTGTGTACCGCTTTCTTTCCTTTTTTCGAGCTGCTCGGCGCGGTCGAGTCTGCAAAGTTTTTTCGCGAAAGCGCCACGAACTTCTGCATGATGGGCGAATCGTAACCGTTGCTCAATTGCGCGATCCCTAACTCCCAATTGATCTGCGCGCCTTCGATCCACCAACGGATCAACTTTCCCTTTTCGACTTCGTCCCTGACCGACTGCAACGGCACGATCCCCACACCCATATCTTCTTCAACCATTCGCTTGATCGCCTGCTGCCGGCTGAGCTCCATCGCGACGCGCAGCGTAACTCCCGCTTGCGCGAAAAACTGATCGATCAAGCGCCGCGTGTTTCCACCGCGTTCGCCGAGAATCAGTCGCTCGCCTGCCAGTGTGTACGCGCTGATCGTCCGTTGCTTCGCAAGCTTGTGTCGCGGCGAAGCGATCGCCACGAGTTGATCGTCGCTCAATCTCTCAGTCTTGATGCCACGCTCGTCCACGGGAAGGGAAACGAAGGCTATATCAACTTCGCCCGCAAGAATTTGGTCCACCAGCACCTCGCTCGTGCCAGACGTCACGGCGATCTCCGCAGCCGGATGCTGCTTGCGCAACTCCTTGAGAATCATCGGCAACTGTTCAGTCAGGACCATCGCCGACGCACTTCCGATCCTGAGCCGTCCGCGCTCCGCGCCGGCAAGCTCGGCAATCTCGTCGAGCGCCGCATCATGCTCGCGCAGAATGTGCCTGGCGCGCCGTAAAAGCTGTTCACCCGCTTCCGTCAAAATCACGTGACGCGGCGCGCGCACAAACACTTTCGCTCCAATTTCGGTCTCCAATTGCCGGATCTGCATGCTGATTGCCGCCTGTGTTACGTGTACTCGCATCGCCCCGGCAGTGAATGTCCCGGACTCGGCGATGGCCACGAAGGCCCTTAATTGTCGAATTTCCACAACAAGCTCCAGATATCAAGATGGGTTATCGTAATAATAAAATCTTTTAGTTTCCATTATAAATCAGCGACCCCTAGAATAATCAATTAATGTTAATGGAACTGTTTTCTAGTCGGATCGACCCCCAACTGTGACCACTGAACGACTAACAGCAGATCTTTCTCCGGCTAGACGCTTGCACACGCAGAACTCGGTTGTAGGTGTCGACGGTGGTGGGACCAAGACCGAAGCCGTGATCATGAACGCCAATCAACTAGTGATTGGCGAAGGTCTGGCTGGTCCATCCAATCCTTTGCGAGTAGGAATTGCCGGCGCCGCCGCGTCCATCCGTGAGGCGATCGATAATGCTTGCGCCTCGGCGAAGATCCGGCGCGGAGATCTTGTCGCCGCGCAAATCGGCCTCGCAGGCGCCCGTCGCAGGGAACTGCGCGAGCGCATGCGAGAAACACTTACTCCGCTCGATATCGGCGAAATCGAGGTCGTTACTGACGCGAGTATCGCGTTGTACGGAGCGACCGGAGGAGCGCCCGGATTAGTTGTTATTGCCGGAACCGGATCGATCTGCTGCGGCATCAATGCACGACGCAAGCGTTTCTGCGCAGGCGGTTGGGGACCGATCGCGGGAGATGAAGGCGGAGGCGCGTGGCTCGCACGCCGCGCACTGCGCGCAGTGGCCCACGCATTTGACGGACGTGGTCCACAAACGGCGCTAAACGATCTGGCCTGCGCGTATTTTCACGTGACCAGTCCGGACGATCTGACAACGGCGATTTATGCGCCGACAATCACGAATGAACGCCTGGCGGGATTTGGCCGCGACGTTGTGAACGCCGCGAAAGACCAGGATCAGGTGGCGTTGCAGATCGTCGCGGATGGCGGCACTGAGCTTGGACGTGCGGCAGTGGCAGTGATTCGTAATTTGCAGATGGAGCGCGATCGTTTTCAGATTGCTTACGTTGGCGGTGTCTTCAGAGCAGCGGGTGAACTGATGCTCCACACGCTTCGTGAAGAAGTCAGGCAAGTTGCTCCGCGGGCATTTTTCGAGCCGCCTCACTTCGCTCCGGCCGTCGCTGCCGCTAGAATGGCGCGTGAACGTTTCAATCATATCGCTCTCGCAGTTTGATCCGTAGCCATAAGATGACTACTGAAGCCGCGCTTCCAGTAACTGAACAATCGAATCCGCGCTCAGAAGATCTCAGTTCAAAGTCGCCAGCAGAGATAGTCGCACTGATGAACGAGGAGGACGCGCTCGTCGCAGGAGCTGTCAAACTCGTTCTCGGAGACGTCGCGAAAGCGGTCGATGAAACGGTCGCGAGACTCGCGAAGGGCGGACGACTTTTTTACACGGGCACTGGAACTTCGGGGCGCTTGGGCGTGCTCGATGCTTCCGAATGTCCGCCGACTTTTGGTGTTCCGCCTGAGTTGGTCCAGGGTGTGATCGCCGGTGGATACGATGCTTGTCACCGGGCCGTCGAAGCTTCGGAGGATGATGCGAACGCGGGTAGCGATGATCTGAAGCAGCACGGGTTTACGGGCGAAGATGTTTTGGTTGGAATCGCGGCGTCGGGTCGAACTCCTTATACTGTCGGCGCTGTTACCTGGGCGCGCTCGATTGGAGCATTCACGATCGGCCTGACGTGTGTTCCGGGATCGCCGATCACACAGGCAGCGGAGTTGAGCATAGTTCCCGTTGTTGGACCAGAGGTACTTACCGGATCGAGCAGGCTCAAGGCAGGCACGGCGCAAAAGATGGTTCTTAACATGATCTCGACGGCAACGATGGTCCGTCTGGGATACGTGAACGGCAACCGCATGTCGAACCTGCAAGCGCGCAACGCAAAGCTGCGTGAGCGAGCGGTGCGAATCGTTAGTGCAGAAACCGGCGTGGATCAGGAAGCGGCTCAGAAAGCCCTCGAAGCATGCAACTGGTCAGTCGATCAGGCAAAGAAGCACCTCTTAAAGAGTTAATTCTTTTATGTCTTTTGTGCCCTTTTGTGGCTAAAGAATGAAAGCTCTCGATCTGATCATCATCATTGGATATTTGGTCGGGATCGTTCTGTTCGGCACCTGGTTTAGCCGTAAACAAAAGACCACACGCGATTATTTTCTTGGAGGCCGCTCAGTCCCCTGGTGGGCGGTGGCGTTTTCGATCGTCGCGACCGAAACCTCGACGATCACGTTCATCTCCGTTCCGGGAATCGCGTTTGCCCGCGGCGGAAACTTTCAATTTCTCCAACTGGTCTTTGGGTATCTGCTCGGACGGATCGTAATCTCGATCCTGTTCATTCCCTCTTATTTCCGCGGTGAGTTGCTCACGGTCTATCAGCTTCTCGATCGACGCTTCGGCGGCAAGATAAAGATGCTGGCTGCTTCGTTGTTTGTCGTGATGCGGAACATCGCCGACGGCATACGGCTACTTCTGACCGCGATCGTGTTAACGGCTGTCTATGCTGCTTTTCAACCTGCCACAAACCCTGAACCGATAATCATCGGATCCATTGTCCTGATCGGCCTGGCAATGATCATCTTCACCTATTTTGGTGGGATGGAAGCGGTGATCTGGGTTGAAGTGGTCCAGCTCGGCATAGCG
>CAWCZP010000016.1:0-68918 GCA_963800055.1 uncultured Acidobacteriota bacterium | reverse complement strand
GTACGCCTTTGACGCTCGCTACGGGCAACAGCGGTGCAAAAACGTATTCCGGTGAGGACGCAGCAAAGGCAGAACCGCAGCGTCCGGCTTTCGCAGTCACCCCATGCGATGAGGAAGCGGCTGAAAAGGGTCTTGAAAAACCTGACACGATTTCCGATCCGAAAATCGGTCTTCTTGGAGATGACGACACAATTCCAGGAACTGTCGAAACGCCTTCGTTCCTCGATTCAGCCGCCGACGCGCGCGCTTATCTAGACGGGTTGCAGTCAAAAGCACGTACGCTCAATCGCCACTTCGCAACAGGCACGACGGTTAACGATTCCGTGGACACTCCAATGTTCACATTCGTTGATGGGGATTGCACGTTACACAGTGGTTCCGGGGTTCTGGTTGTCACCGGCACTCTGACGATGCGCGGAAACACAGATTTCAAAGGTTCGATACTCGTCCTCGGCAAAGGCGTGTTGATCCGTAACGGTGGTGGTAACGGCGATATCCTCGGTGGAATTACGATTGCGGCGTTCGGCCGTACGGCTGGTGGTTTCACTGCGCCGACGTTTAATACAAACGGCGGCGGCAACTCGACGGTGCAATACGATTCCGCGGCGCTGAGGAACGCGCTCGGATCAGGTACGAACGTCTCCGGGATCAGAGAATTCTAAAAACACTTAACCACAAAAGCACAAAAGGCACACAAACAAGTGTGCCTTTTGTGCTTTTGTGGCCTAGATAATCTTCGCAGTAGCGCTGAGGAATGTGTTGCGGAGATTCTCGTCGGAGACATTTGCTGCAATGGCTTGGACAAGCTCCGATGCGAGCGCGGCTGATTTCTGCGCTTCATCCGCATCACCCATCTGTCGCTTGAGTTGCGCGCGGCCTGCATGGACTTTCCATGTCACCAGCGGCGCCGGGTACTTCTCCAACTCCGCCAATGCAGCATCAAAGTGCTGCTCCGCCGCGGCCAGGTCACCACTCGCGACACACACCTTCGCCATCAGTTGATGCGCCACTGCGATGTACTTGCGCACTTCGTGTTCAGTCGCAGTGTCCATCAGCCGGTTAACATGCTCGCGAGCCTTTTCGACGTCACCTATGTGCAGCCAGTGTTCGGCCGTGGCTGCTTCGAACCGGATGTTATAACGCCAGCGGAACCATGCGTCGCGCGCAAAGATGTCTTTCACTTCGTGAAACGAGGCGGCGGTTTTCTCGCTGTCTCCGTCACGAGTGGCGTCGATACCGCGATTGATTAGCGAGTTCGCTTCGGCCTCCAGCACGTGACAGCGCCGCGCAACGTCGATTCCTTCCTCGTTGTACTTGCTGGCTGATTCAAAGTCGTAGAGCTCGCGGTAAATCCATCCGATACAGTTTGGAAAGCGCGGATACCAGAATAAGTCTCCGTTGCGACGTGCTTTTTCCAGCGCTTCGTTGAGTGTCGCGAGTGATGCAGACATCTTGCCCTGGTTTCCCTGCGACAGGCCGAGAAAGAAGTACGAGGTCAACAACAGAAATCCATCGCGCAGCTCGGCTGCCAATTTTAGAGAATCTTTGGTCAGCTCAATGGCTTGTTCATACTCGGACTGGAAGAAGTGAAGACACGCACGCCACGTCAGGCCACTAACCAGGCCCGGTTTGTGGTTGAGCTTGCGCGACGTAGCGACGATATCGTCCAACAGTACCTTCGCGTCCTTCAGTTCTCCGTAACAAAGATGCTTCAACGAGATCAGGAACATCGTGTCGACGCGCAGCTTTTCATTTCCGGCTCGTTCCGCAACCTCGAGCGCTTCGCCCGCGCGCGCAACAGTCTCGTCAAGACGATGCGAGAAAAAGAGCGACATCGTGAGCGCATTGAGCGCAGTTGACTGAAGCTCGAGCGAATCCAGCACCCGCGCTTGTTCGAGCATGCTGGTGAAGTCTTTAGCAGCCTGCTTGAAGTCGCTCAATGCATGATTCACGGTGCCGCGCTTGTGATACAGCGTCGACAACTGCTCGGCCTGAGATGCGTCGGGGAGTTTCTCAACCAGGTTGAGAGCATGTGTGTAGTGTCGTTCTGCTTCGGCGTATCCGTAGAGTTTTGCAGCGTGATCGCCGGCGTGAATCAGGTATTCGACTGCGCGGGGAAAGTCTCTTCCCTGCTCGAAGTGCAGCGCGAGTTGAGTCGCAATCTGCGGCGCGCGTTTTCCGTAGTGGCTGAGCAACTGCTCGCCGGCTTTTTGATGAAGCATTACGCGTCGCTTGTTGACCAGATCGCCGTAAAGAAAGTTTTGATAAAGAGCGTGCGAGAACCTGTATCGCGTAGCCAGCGAACCGTCTGGTAACTCTTCGTCACCGATCGTGTCGATGAGCCTGTGTGTTTTACCGATGCGGGCGAGGGATTCCTCGAGATCGATTTCGTCGACTTCCAGAAGTTTTGCAGTGACTGTAGAAAGAAATTCAGTGCCTTCAATGCTCGCGTATTGCATCGTCCGCCGCTCTTCAGTGTCGAGTGCGTCGATCTTCTTGCCGATCATCGCGCGCACGCTTTCAGGCATAGCGAGATCCAGTTCTGACAGTGGTCTAACAAGCGACCAGCGCGCGTTTTCCTTCGTTAAGTCACCGCGTTCACCGAGATACTGCAACAGATTCGCGGCGAAAAGTGGATGTCCTTCGGTCTTGTCGTGGATTAGTGAAGTCAATTCAGCAGGAAAGTCGTTTGGTGAGAACGTTGCATCGAGATACTCGGCAACGTGCTCTCGATTCCACGAACCAAGCGCGATCTCTTCACAAAGGTGATGCGCCTGCATTTCCGCTTTGTAACTCTTGAGTGGATGGCCGCTGCGTTCCACGTCCTCAGGCCGGAAAGTGCCGGCGATCAGGAGACGCTGCGAGCCGATGCGTTGGGAGAGATGACGCAGAAGATCCACGCTCGACGGATCGGCCCAGTGCAGATCTTCCAGCAGCAAGACGATTGGCGACGCATTTGCAAGCACGCCGAGTGCGTCGCCCATTTCGCGCATCATGCGTTCCTTCGTGGCGCCGATTGTTTCCTGCTGCAACTTCTCCAACGATCCCGTTGAGACAAATGCGGTTGGCAGTTCCATGCACCACGTTGGCGCGTAAGTGCGCATGACGGCGGCGATACGCTCGCGACCTGGCGCTTGTAACAGCAGTTCGCTCATCGCATCGAGGAACGGCAGGTACGCTTCACCCGTGCCGTATTGTTCGACGCAACGACCGCGAGAGATCAAGAGCCGCTGTTGTTGCTTTCGTGCGCGGCGCAGGAATTCGTCGGAGAGCGACGTTTTTCCGATGCCCGGTTCGCCAGTTATAAAAACGACGCGACCTGTCCCGTCGATCGTGTGCTGGAGCAAGTTCTCGAGCTTTCGCATTTCCTGTTCGCGTCCGACAAACGACGGCGACGAGCGATCGATCAAGTCGGAATCGTAAACAATTGGCAAACCTGTCCACGAGCCCGTTATCGATGAGCGGAGGCTGCGCAGAGCGTCCGCCATCTCGTTTGTCGATTCGTATCTTCTCTCTTTTTCTTTAGCGAGAGCGCGTTCGATGATCAGATCGAATTCGCGCGGAAGCTCGGGCCGCAATTTACTCGGTGCCGGCGGCTCGGAAGTCGCAATCGCGTGCATGATCGCGAGCACACTTGGACCACTAAACGCGCGTGTCCTCGTCGCGGCCTCGTAAAGCACGCTGCCCAGCGAGAATATTTCGGAGCGAACGTCGAGAGTCTCCCCACGCGTTTGCTCCGGAGACATGTAGGCTGCGGTGCCGATAACAATGCCGGGTCCAGTCAGGTT
The DNA here is from genome assembly GCA_963800055.1 of uncultured Acidobacteriota bacterium. Classification (GTDB taxonomy): domain Bacteria; phylum Acidobacteriota; class Blastocatellia; order Pyrinomonadales; family Pyrinomonadaceae; genus PSRF01. The sequence goes on along the minus strand of CAWCZP010000016.1, from coordinate 65,130 downwards.
CGCTGCCAGTGTCAATGCTTCGCGATCGATCTCCTCGCTGCTGAGCCGGACCATTTTCGCCAGACCAAAATCGGCGACCTTCGCGACACCCTTTGGCGTGATCAGGATGTTGGCCGGCTTGATATCACGGTGTATGAGCCCGATTGAGTGCGCCGCATGAAGCGCCTCAGCGATCTGAATGCCGATGTCCAGCAGAGACTTCAGCGGCAAAGCACCATGCGCCGCGAGGTGAGCGGTCAGAGTCTCACCTTCAACCAACTCCATCACGATGAAGTCGACGCCGTCGACTTCTTCGATCGCGTAGACCGTAACAATGTTTGGATGGTTCAAGACCGAGGCCGACTGCGCTTCTGCGAGAAGCCGGCGTTTGGCCAGCTGGTCGCGCGTTGCGTCGGGCGCAAGCAGTTTGAGAGCGACGTGACGACCCAGTTTCGTGTCTTCGGCTTTATAAACCTGCCCCATCCCACCCTCGCCAAGTTTGTTGAGGATGCGGTAATGCAGCAGCGCACGTTCTGGATCAGCAGAACTCATAAGCCTCCCGGTTGTTCTGAGTCAGGGCATGATATGTCGTTCTACTTAAAACGCGCAAAGCTTCACTGCCGAGGTACACAAAGACGCGCAAAAAACACAAAAGTGTTAGCCTACGCCCAATGCTGGGAACGCTGGCCATCGCAAATTACCGGTCACTCCGTAATCTCATCGTGCCGCTTCAGCGACTCAACCTGATCACCGGTCCGAATGGCAGCGGCAAGTCAAACGTGTATCGCGCGCTGCGTTTGTTGGCCGATACTGCGCAGGGTGGTGTGATCCCCACTTTGGCACGCGAAGGAGGATTGCAGTCAACTCTCTGGGCTGGACCAGAGAGGTTCGGACGCGCGGTTAAGCGTGGCGAACACCAGGTCGAAGGCACCGTGCGCAAAGAACGCACAAACTTGAGACTCGGTTTTGCCGGCGATGAATTCGGTTATGCGATCGATCTCGGACTTCCGGTACCAAGCCGATCAGCGTTTGCTCTGGATCCTGAGATCAAGACCGAAACTATTTGGGCTGGACCAATCCTTCGCCCCGCGGCGTTGCTGGTCGAGAGACATGGCGCGGTGGTGCGATCACGCGACGGCGAAGGCGAATGGAACGTTCTCGCCTACGAGCTCTCGAGTTTCGACAGCATGATGACGCAGTTCGCCGATCCGCGAAACGCGCCCGAGATGCTCAAGCTGCGCGAGCAGATCCGATCGTGGCGTTTCTACGATCATTTCCGCACAGACGTCGATGCGCCTGCGCGTCTGCCGCAGATTGGGACGCACACGCCGGTGCTCAGTAACGACGGCGCTGACATGGCGGCCGCGTTGCAAACGATTCAGGAAATTGGAGATCCCGACGAGATGGCGGAGGCCGTCGCCGACGCCTTTCCAGGATCTTCGATCTCGGTATTAAATATCGAGGGTCGTTTTGAGATCGCGATGCACCAGCAGGGGCTGTTGCGACCGTTGCGCGCGACGGAACTCTCTGACGGAACGCTGCGTTACTTGCTCTGGATCGCAGCGCTGCTGACGCCCCGTCCACCAGGACTGCTGGTGTTGAATGAACCGGAGACAAGTCTTCATCCGGATCTGTTGCCGGCGCTGGGGCGGCTCATCGCAAACGCGGCGGAACGATCGCAAGTGTTGGTCGTCACTCATGCGCCAAAACTGATCGCGGCACTCGAAGAGCACCGTGACTGCAATTCGATACGACTGGAAAAAGAGTTCGGCGAAACTAAGCTCGTCGATGCCGGCGCGCTCGACATACCAATGTGGCGCTGGGCGTCGAGATAGAATTTACTCTGTGTCTCTGTGCCTCTGTGGTGAACTTTTACCACAGAGGCACAGAGACACAGAGAATTAAGTTAAACGGAGAAATCAATGAATCGAGTAGTGCTCCTGTTTGGCGTGTTTATTCTTGGTCTTCACAGCGCAAGCGCGGTGCGCCAAATTCCACCGAAAACAATCACCTTAACCGATTGTGAGGTCCAGGGTATTCCGGGGAAACAAAAGTGCGGAACGCACGAAGTCTACGAGAATCGCGCCACCAAAGCCGGCCGCAAGATCAGCCTGAACATTGTCGTCTACCCGGCAACCGGTGAGAAACGTGAGCCCGATCCGGTTTTCTACTTCGCCGGTGGACCAGGTTCAGCCGCTACGGAAGATGCCCTCGGCTTCGCGCCGGAGTTTTCAAAAATCCGCGAGCATCGCGATCTCGTTTTCGTCGACCAGCGCGGCACTGGCAAGTCGCATCCTCTCGACTGCAAGTTTTACAATCCCGACGATCCACAAAGCTACCTTGGTTACTTCTTTCCCCTTGAAGACGTTCGTAAGTGCCGCGCTGAACTCGAACCCAAAGCAGATCTGAAGCTCTACACGACCACCATCGCGATGGACGATATAGACGAAGTAAGAGCCGCGCTTGGATACGAACGAATAAACCTGTTCGGGGGATCTTACGGAACGCGCGCCGCACTCACTTATCTCAAACGCTACCCGCAGCGCGTGCGAACGGCGACGTTGCAAGGCGTTGCACCAACAAATCAATACATGCCTGTGGATTTTCCAGTTGCTAACGAACGAGCGCTGCAAGGCATTCTCGGCGAGTGCGCGGCCGACGAAGCGTGCAACAAAGCTTTTCCAGATCTGAAAGAAGAAACCAAAGCGGTTCTTGCGCAACTTATCAAAGGACCAATCGAAGTCGAGGTGGAAAAGCCGAACTCGAGCGAGCGCGTGAAAGTAAAGCTCTCTCGCGATCTCGCAGCCGAAGCGATCCGTTACATGCTTTACAACCCGAGGCCGGCTACACGAGTTCCTGTAATTCTGCACCTTGCCGCGCAAGGCAATTTTGTTCCGTTGACGCAGACAGCACTCTCGTACCGGCGGAATCTCGTCGGCACCGGGAGCAATGGAATGTATCTCTCCGTTACGTGTGCCGAGGATTTGCCGTGGGTTAAAAAGGACGAGGCTGAACGACTGGCCGCTAACACCTTTCTCGGCGATTACCGCTTCCGGCAACAACGAGAAGCATGCGCGCTTTGGCCGCGTGCGGAGGTTGAGCGTGGTTACTCTGAACCGACTAAAGTCGACGTCCCTGTTTTGATCCTGACGGGTGAATGGGATCCGGTAACACCTCCGTCTCACGGCGAACGCACGTCGAAGACGTTGCCTAACAGTCTTCACATCGTCGTGCCGCAAGGAGCACATGGCCTTGGCGGACTCGAGGGAACTGACTGTATCCTTGGCTTAATGACGGAGTTCGTCGCGCGAGGAACAACTAAAGGCATGGATACTTCATGCGTGAAGAACGTCCGGCGCAAAGGATTTGTATTGAAGTTGTAAATGCGAGAGACCGACCCAAGTGAAGCCCCCACCCAGATCGATGACCTTCGATCGACAGACGAACAGTACGCGCGGCGACCAGATCCACGCGTAGGTCTCATCCTCGATTCCAAGTACAAGTTGCTAGAGAGCCTTGGCCAGGGCGGCATGGGTTCGATCTTTCGTGCGCAACGCCTGCACATCGGCGACGAAGTTGCGGTCAAACTGCTGCATCACGATCTCGTCCGCGAGCAAAAAGCGCTCGAACGGTTTCGACGAGAAGCGCGCGCGGCCGCGATGATCCGGCATCCGAACGTGGTCAGTATTCACGACTTCAGCGACGGCAGCAGCGATGCGGCGCAACCGTACATCGTGATGGAGCTGGTTCGGGGTATGTCTCTCGGCGATCTTCTTCGTCGTGAAGGACGCATGATGCCGGAACGTGCGGTTCGATTGATGCACGGCGTCTGCACGGGTGTCGGCGTGGCTCATAGACAGGGACTGCTGCATCGCGATCTAAAGCCCGACAACGTGATTGTCGTGCCGCCGATTCACGAAGGCGATGAAGAGACGGCGAAGGTCGTCGATTTTGGGTTAGCGAAAGTGCGCGATGTCGCAGGATCGACGGCGTTGACGCATACGGGAGCTGTCATCGGCACGTTGTATTACATGTCGCCGGAACAGTGCAGTGGTGAGGAACTCGATGCGCGCGCTGATGTGTACAGTCTTGGTGCGATGTTTTACGAGATGTTGACCGGTGGTCCACCATTCCGATCGAGGAATCTCGCCGGGTTGATCGGAAAGCATTTGCACGAGCCTCCGCCGCCTTTTCCGGAACAGCTTGGGATACCGAAGGCGCTTGAAGCGGTGTGCTTCCGCGCGCTGGCGAAGGATCCCAATCAACGCCAGCCCGATGCGATTGCGCTGGGACGCGAGCTACAAAATGCATTGACTGCGCCGGCCATTGGGTTTCAACCGGCTAAGGTTGCACCTCAATCACAACGCAGTCCGTTGAAGTGGCTCATTGCTGCTTTCGGACTGTCCGTTGGTCTCATTGTGATAATCGCAGCGGGCTTTGCAATCAAGTTTGGGATGGACCAGTTCAAGTCGCCACCCGCCACGTCGCCACCGGTCACAAGCCCAACGATCACTTCATCACCTCGATCGGTGGAAACAGTCGCTAGTTCAGATGTGGATCTTCGAGGCACCTGGAATGGCACTTACGGTCCGATGGGTGTTGCCGCGAAACTGATCATAAATAACCACAACGGCGATAAGCTCGATGGCACATTGGAACAAGGCCCGGTGCGCGTCGCGTTCAGTGGAACCTACGATGCGGGATCAAAATCGCTGAAGCTGAAACAGACGGATGTTTTGAGCGGCGAAGGATGGAGCCTCGGCGAAGATAGCGGGAAACTTTCGGACGACAGCCGCAGGATCAGCGGCACCGGTAAAGACGCAATGGGTGGTTCGCTGGGTTTCGAATATCAGTGGTCGTTCACGAGGAAGTAGGGTGTGCGTTCAACCTCTGTGTCTCTGTGCCTCTGTGGTGATTATCCGAAGAAATTTTTCACCACAGAGGCACAGGACACAGAGGTTTCGCCCGTCAGTTTAGTTCAACAACTGCAATCCAAGAATCTGCTCGAGGATTGTGCCGAGGATGCTGTAGCCACCGTTCTGGTAGCGGCCGTATTGTGAACGGCTGTAGTAACCGTCCTCGTAACCACGCCGAAAACCTTCACGGAAGTAATGCTGATACTCGTTGAGGTCAACGTAGTAAGCATCGTAGCCGTAGCTCGCGTCCTCGTAGGCATAAGCCTCTTGCGGATTGAAGCCGTAGCCATCTTCACGGTCTGCCCGCCCCGCTTGGAAGCCTTCGCTATAACCATCATTGATCGCGCGCTGCAACATCTCCGCGCCATACCTGTTGGTTTCGTAATAGCTGCCGCCGCGGCGATAGCGATAGTTGTACGGACCGTAGTCCTGGTAACGCCACTGCTGTAATCGCAACTGATCGCGTCGCAAACGCTCGATGTATCGTTGCTGGTAGCGCAACTGGTTCAGTCGACGCTGCTGTTCGAGCAAGCGCTGTCGCTGGTGCAGGAAGCTCTGGCGTCGCTGCCAATCCTGGCGATAACGGCTGGCTCGGTCTTGCTGTTCGCGCTGCCAGTTACGCTGTCGCCAGTTGTTGTCGCGGTCGCGATCGTTACGGCCGTCCCGGTTTCGATCCCAATCGCGGTTGCTCTGCTGCTGACGTTGTCGTTCCCAATCGCGATTATTCTGTTGTTGGCGTTGTCGTTCCGACTCGCGGTTGTTCTGCTGCTGACGTTGTCGTTCCCAGTCGCGATTATTCTGTTGTTGCTGTCGCTGCTGTTGCCAACGGCCCTCACGTTCCTGTGATTGGCGTATCTGATCCTGACGCTGACGCTGCCAGCGTTGTTCGCGCTCCTGCGACTGACGGATCTGATCCTGGCGCTGCTGGTCGTTGCGCTGCTGCTGGACCTGTTCCTGGCGACGCTGTTCCCAACGCTGCTGCCGTTCCTGGCTGTTCTGCTGTTGTTGCTGGCGTTGCTGTTCCCAACGCTGCTGCCGCTCCTGGCTGTTCTGCTGCTGCTCCTGGCGGCGTTGTTCCGAGCGTTGCTGCTGTTCAACTCGCTGTTGTGGCTGAGACGCTTCGCGCTGTTGCCTGCGGGTATCTCGTTCTTGTTGTCGTTGCTGTTGGCGCTGCTCGCGCTCGGCCTGGTTTTCCTGCCTCCGCTCCTCGCCACGGCCGCGCCGTCCCTGGGCATTGGCGAGGTCACTCGCGCCCAGGAGCGCAGCCGACACCGCCAAAGACAATCCAATCTTCCTAAAGTTGTTCACGTCCTTAGTTCCTTTCAGTACTGACAAGCGGAGAGAGGTCGACAGTGCGCCAATTTAGCAAGTGTCACTTTTAGCAAGTGTCATTCCACGCGGGATTCAGGCGTAAAGTACGTCCGACTGTAGGTTTAAGGGACGATTTGGATGGAGGGACAAACCATATGGGATAAGAGAATTAGGGGCGAATTACGCGAAAAAACGAGGATCCGTGTAAATCAGCGTCAATCCGCGTCATTCGTGACGGGCTTTTGTGCGATTCGATGGCAATTCCGCAACAAAGCAGCTTCTTGCCCGTACGGGCATGGTCCTTGCCAAAATCATCCGTGAAAACAACTTGAGGGGGCGCTTATGAATAATCTGAAAGTGTGGCCACACCTCACGATTGTCGCGGTGGTGGTTGCCGTTTTGGCAGGCGTGGGAGTGGCGTTATGGATGAGAAACGATCGTGTCGCCTCGGCGGAAGCGGTGCCGAATGCAGCACGTATTCAACGTGTCGAAGGCGACGTAGCACTTAACAATACCGACGCTGCAAATGCGCAAACTGATCAATGGATCGCGGCAACCGACAATCAGCCTTTTTCAGTCGGTGACCGCATCTACACGCGAGACAATTCGCGCGCGAGTCTTGCATTTACAGGTCGAAACTTCGCGCGACTTAACCCAAACACGTCTCTCGACGTGCTTTCGTTGAGCGATGATCAGACGCAGTTGGCGCTGCGTGACGGATCTGCCGTGTTCGACGTGGGTTATCTCGACGACGGCGATCTGTTTGAAGTAGCGACGCCGTACGGAGCGGTCGACTTTGAGCAACCAGGTCTCTACAACGTCGGCATCGACAAAGGTCAGGTGCTGGTTTCGGTGTTGAGTGGTCTGGCGCAAGTCGTCGGTCTTGGCGGAAGTGGACAAATCAGCAAAGGCGAAATGCTGACGTTACTCGGCACGACAGCGGCTGATGTTGTGCTTTCACAGATCGATGGTAACAACGCGGGCTATCTGGTGGACGATTATTACGGTTACCAATATCCGCAGTACTACGATGGTCGCTATCGCGACTACAACGTCTATCAAAACGATCCGTATTACTTTGATCCTTACCGCCGGAACGTCAGTTATCAGTATGCGAATTCATACATCCCCGGCCTGTATGATCTCGATTACTACGGCGACTGGCGGAACATGGACGGTTACGGACACGTTTGGGCGCCGCGCGTGGATGCGGGATGGATGCCGTATCAGTCGGGTTACTGGTACACAGACTATCCGTATGGTCCAACGTGGGTATCGGCTGAGCCGTGGGGCTATGCGCCCTACCACTACGGACGCTGGGCTTTCGTCGGCGACCGCTGGTACTGGGTGCCTGACAGGACAAACGTCGCACCCGTTTACTCGCCGGCATTGGTCGCGTTTATGCCATTCGGGAACGACCAAATTGGCTGGGTGCCACTGGGACCAGGCGACGTTTACGTACCGCATTATTACGACGCCAGTTGGCAGCCGTTTTACTTGACGCGTGACAATCTGTATCAACGCGTTGTGAATCTCGACGTGCCGGGCGCAGTCACAGTGGTTACGTTCGATGAGTTCGGACGTGACTTCGATTGGAGACGTGCACGTAAGGCTGACAGGAACATGCTTGCGTCGGTGAATCCGGTGCTGGATCCACTGCTGCTCACGCCACTGCGAAATGCGGTTGTGAACTCAGCATGGGGTCGAGGTAAGAAGGACATTCCTCCGGGTATTGCGAGGAAGCTCGACGACACTCAAGTGATTACGAGCCGGGCTCCGATCGAACCTCGGTTCCGTCGTGACATCGCGAAATCGATGCGCGTCGAAACAGTTTCTGACCGAGCTAAGGGTCAGAAGTTCAAGGTTCGGGACGAGCGTCAGGGCCAGGGCCAGGGTAGAGGAGCGCCGCAACAAACATCGCAAGCGCCTGGCCGGGTTGAACAGCCGCAGCAGCAGCCTGCTGTTGATCGACGACAACAGGCGGATACGCGCCGCGAGCAGCGACGTGTTGAGCAGGAGCAGCGACGACAGCAAGCGCCGCAACAGCAGCGGATCGAGCGCCGTCCAAGTGCGCCGCAGGCTGAACGTGCAGCAAGACCAGCGCGACAGCAAGCACAAGGCGAACGTGTCGCAGCACCACAGAAGCAACGACCGCAGATGCGCAGGGATCCTGGTCCGGTCAGGAGCGCTAAGCCGCAACCGCAGCAAAAACAGGAGCGGCCGGCACAAGCTCAGCCAAAAAAACAGGAGCGTCCGGCTAAGGCTCAGCCGACACAAAGTGGCGGAAAGGGCCGAGGCAAGAAGCCATAAATCCTTAGACAGGATTACAGGATTTCTCAGGATTAATCTTGAAAAATCCTGTAAATCCTGTCTAACGCAGTTCGACGATGGCGAGGCTGCCCGGGGCGATGCGAACGGCGACAGTTCCTCCGTCGACTTTCAGCGGCGTGTCGCTGGTCCACTCGTTCGCGCTGCGAATCTGTTGACCCGTTAAGGTGATACTCACGTTTACATAAGCACTGCGATCGACCTGCGCCATTCCCTGCTGGGGCTTGAACACACCGTTGTTATTCAGCATCGTCACGACCCAACCATTCGCAGTGCGATTGATTAGATACTCGACATCGCCGTTGACCTTCACCGGTACAGCATCCGCAAAGACGTGGGCCAGCATGTGCGCAGCAAACGGCGTAACGCGTTCGTCTTCCCCCAGAAGATCTGGCACTCCGGCGAAGACGACGCTTCCCTTCCCGACTTTGTTCACCGTCACGATCGGCTCGCCGCTGAGAGTCGTCATAAAAGCCGTCGCGCCTTTGAGCTCGATCTTTTCATACCGGAATATCTGGCCCTTCAGATCTTGCGCCTCTTCATTGGGCGCAAGACAACGCGCATTGTGCGCCTCGCCCGCGCTGTTGAGCAGTCGCACGCCTGAAAACTGCTCGGGCACTTTTTTGATCTGCGCTGCATTAATCACGAGCGTACCGCCGTTGCGAACGTAGTCATCAAGTCTCTTGATCCACTCTGCCGAGAAGTCAATCCGTCCGCCGGCGACGACCGCGCGGTACGCCGGCAGCAAGTTTTGGATCTTAGAACGCGGTTCATCGGCGGCAGTCAGCACATCAAATATGTCGCCGAAGACCCCGGGAACAAACGGCTGTCTATCCGCGATCGCAGGTTCACCTTCAACAACCAAACCCGGGTAATACGCGACGCCGAACAACTCTCTCAACGCACGATCGCCTCGGTCGATCTGCGACACTTCAAACGGCCAGTGCGGATAGTCCGTCATCTCGAACCCATGCGCAGGATCAAGCAGGAACGCAACTGGCGTGTATGGCGTGCCTCGGTCAGGATGCTTCTCGGCGAAGCGCACAAATTCATCGGTGATCCGGCCAAGTGGATTCAGTTGAAAAGGATGTTCGCCTGGGCCAGGTTTGAAGAACTGGTCGTACCCCTGCTCGAGATAGATCGCCGACGCTCCTGACATGTAGTACAGGTAATAACTCTTCCGATACCAGGAGAGCGAAGGTCCCATGGTTACGCCATACCGCGAGTGGTAAAAGTTATCAGGGCCCGCAAAGTTTTGTGTCTTGGTGAACGTCGTCGCCGTGTCGCCGAAGTTTGGTGCGTGGTAGTAAAGGAATGCGCCGCCAAACTGCCGCACAGCACCGCGCGTGAATGCAATGCGCAAACCAGTCATCGGCATCACCGCCGCGGTCTCCATCCCGAGCAAATTAACGCCCCACTGGCTCAGCGCGTGCGCAAACGAAATGCTTGACGTTGATTGCGCCGGGATCAACTTGTCCCACATTGGTCCAGTTTCAGTTTTGAACGTTTCGCGCCACTTGCGCGCGAGGGCATTCGTATAAAACTGACGGTGCGCCTCGAGCAATTCTCTTCGCGACATCGAAGGTGAGATCTTCAACTCTGCCGGCGCATGATCCCACACGTATCCAACGCTCTCACCCGAAACCCAACCGAGGAATTGATCCTTGAGCTCGCCGCTGAGCAGTCGCCACGCGGCCTGCCCGTCTGCGTCGTTGAATTGGGGTGCGCCGTAGTTGATGAGAATGGCGAAGGGCGCTTTGGTCTCGCGAACATAACGAAGAAAGGGACTGCCTTCTTTGAAAAGTTCCTGAACGTCGTTGATGTAGACGACAGGAACAACCAGCTTCGACTGAAAGAGCGGCACTTCGGGAGCGCCTTTATAAGCCGCAACAAACTGATCGATCGCTTCGGCGTTGAACGGATATAACGGCCGCTCCGCTGCTGGTTTGTCGTAGAGCGGCCAGAACTCCTTCGCGATGTTCCAGGGCATCAGGAAGTCGCGTCCCGCAACTTTCGGCAACGCCCACGATTCAGGAACGCGCGCCGGTTCGTCGCTCCGGAGTAACGACAATAGCGGTTTGCGAGACGTTGACCACGTTCGCAAATGACGCATCGCGGCGAAGTCCGGTTTTTGTCGTCCTGATGGTTTGAAAGCGAGATCGTTTGTGAGGAGAAAACAGTCAACATGCCGGCGCGCTTCAGCAGCTTTCTCGATCACGAGTGACAGACGCACCGGCCCCTTTTTCAGCGTAGTGGTTACGCTATCCCACGTAAACGCCCATCCCCAGTACATGCTCACTTCATCATGAGGATCGATGACGTCTTTCGCACCAAACTCACGACGAAAGATCTCGGCGCCGTCCTGAGCCACGGTTACAGTGAAGTTCTCACCCTTCCTGGCCCAATCCGCGTAACGAATCCACAAGGTGTATTCACCACCCCGCGGTATTTCAAAATCCTGGTATAGCGTCGCACGGGTTTCATCAGCACTTGCGGCGGCGGAGTTCCATTCGCTCTCGCCACCCTGCGTCCACTCGGCCGAAACGCCTGGTCCATTCATCCCCCAACCGGGAGCCTTTTGACGGGGAAGATTTTGATGGGACGGATTGAGAAGCGGTTCACCGAGTTTGCCGGTCGAGAAACCACGCATGTTCTCCGCTTCGTACCAGAGGTATTCAGTTTGTGAATAAACGGGAGTGGCGAGGATTAAAACAATCCACAGATTACGCAGATTCACATTGATCTTCATATCTGTGTAATCTGTGTAATCTGTGGATTAACCAAGTGCTTCCAAGCACTCACCGAGCGTTCGTTGACGGCACGTGAACATCGGAGTGTCGCGCAACGTGAAGGAGCTTGCCTTTGTTTCCCGAAGTTCCTGGACCAGGTCGAGGAAGTCAGCGGGGTAGTCTGTTTCAAAAGCGACAACAAACTCCTGGTCGTCGAGTCCAAACGAGTAGGTCGTGTGCAGTTTTACTGAGCGGTACTTCGAACCGATGCGGATGTGCTCGTCCATCATCTCCTGGCGCTGCTCGGCGGTTCGCGAATACCACTCCCGTGTTTTCACGAACGGGTAAACAAAGAGATACTGCGACTTGCCCGGGACTATGTGTAAACGATCCTCCACGTGTTCCGGATTGTCTTTGTCGATGTACATCGATCGCTTCGTCATCGACAGAAAAGACTGCGCCGGTTCGATGTACTTTGCCATCTGCAGTTTTGTTCAAGCGCGAGGTCATCTCCTGAATTGGCTCGAGCTCGTAACCGATGCGCCAGATCATGAAATCCACGTTCGTGCGAAGTCCGACAGTCGAGTAAGAATGCATTAGTAATGAAGGGCGAAATTCGTCGACGGTCTTTACAAACTCATCGCGGCACTGCTGTTTATCGCTGGCTGAGAGCAACCGCCATTCGGGTCGCGCGTGATAGAAAGTGAAATTAACGAACTGTCTTGGGAGCCTTGCCTTTTCGATTTCCACCTCAGTATGAGAGGGTGCGAGACGAAGGGAGCCTCGGGTGGCGTTTGCTGAGTCGTTATCGCTACTCATTTTATTTTACCTCTGGCCGGACCAAGAATTGACTGACCTGGAAGATTCAGCGATGGAAAGTTATTCTGCCCAGTCTCACGTCTGAATGCAACCGGGGAAGAAAGGCTGGCGCTTCTGCGTCAAAGGGTTGATATGGACGAATCGAACAAATCGCGCCGTGCTTTCTTGCAGATTCTGCCACTGGGTGTGGTCGCTGGCGTGTTCACATCCATTGGCAGTGCTGCGTTTCGTTTTCTGCGACCTAGACTGGCGGCAGCAGCGAGCGATAGATGGCTCGACGTGGCAAGAGTGTCAGAGCTGAGTGGTTCAGACTCCTGTCGGAAAGAAGATTGCTACCGAAAACATCACCGGATGGGCTGTGACTACCGAGGAGCGCAACGTGTTTGTATTGCCTGCGAAGGGTAATCAGGTGCTCTCAGCGATCTGTCCCCACGAAGGCTGCGAAGTCGCCTGGGAACAAAACATGAATCGATTCTCATGCCCCTGCCACGAGAGTTTTTTCGCCGCCGACGGCTCGCGGATTAGTGGGCCCGCCACACGCGGTCTCGATCCCTTGCCAACGCGCGTTCAGGACGGGAGTCTACAGGTCCGCGCATGAAAATCCTCTCTTCAATTTTGAAATCCTGGCAGAACTATTTCCAAACAACAGGCGGGATCGTCGGCGTCTTGCTTCTGGTCCAATTCCTCACCGGAGTCCTCCTCGCGTTCTATTACGTACCTTCCGTGGACCACGCATACACAACCGTTTCCTACATCGACAAAGTGGTTGCCTCAGGCTCATGGATTCGCTCGTTGCATCACTACGGATCGCAATGGCTCAGCCTTTTTGTTTTCCTGCACGTGATTCAACTCTTCCTCAACAACGCATACGTTTTCAATAGGACTCAATGGATCGCGGCCGTCCTGATCCTCGGGCTGGTCATGGCCGCGGGTGGCACGGGTTATTCCCTCCCCTGGGACGCACGCGCGTTCTTCAGTACGCGTGTCGCTGAAGGACTGATGGCGGGTCTTCCGTTTGCAGGTCGCAACGCACGCTTCTGGTTGCTCGGAGGCAGTGAAATCTCAACTCTCACACTTTCGCGCTTCTTTGCGCTTCATGTCCTGCTGATACCGGCTTTTCTTGTAACTGTCGTAGTTTGGAAGATGTTTCGATCGAGCAGCGTGATAGCGTTCTTCAACTCGCGAAACGCCATTGCCGCTGGTCTCGTGTTTATTGCGTTGGGTTTGTGGTCGTTGAAATATCCTGCCCCGCTTGGACCATCGGTGGCGGAGATGACAGCGGAATACCTGCCTCGTCCCGGCTCGCAGTTTCTCTGGCTCTATCAGTCTTTGAAATACATTCCCGGCGGCCTCGGATCACTGGCAGGCATGGTCCTGCCTGGCCTTGCTCTTCTGGTTCTTCTCTTGTTGCCTTGGCTCAAAGCTCAAAGACTGATAGGTCGCGTCATCCTGGCCGGCGGCGTTGTTCTGGTCGGCGGGATGACGACCGCTGCCTATCTCGGTGACCGAAGAGACCAACAAACATGGACACAACTAACGCGGCAAGCCGCTGCGGAGGAAGCCGCACGACGCGAGCCATTCAAACCCGCATTGATTACTGTGGCTGCAAATTCAGCTATACCTGACGCAGTTGCCGGAGAGCCGCCTGTCATGTACCGCAAGTGGTGCATGCAGTGTCACGGCGAATCCGGTGAAGGTGGACGCGAGGGTCCGTTTCGTTTTCCACCTTTGCGAAACGTTTCTTCCAAACCACGCCGAACAGTGGACGACATCGTCGGTTTGATGAAAGATCCGCTCGCCTACGATCTCAAACCACCGATGACCTCGTTCTCCAATAAACTCTCAGAGCCGCACATGAGAGAGATCGCAGAGTGGGTAGTGAAGTTGAAATGAGACTGGTTTTCGTTCTTCGCACTTTGTTCGGCTATACTCACTGCCCCGTTAAAACAACACAACCGGAGAAACTTTCTCATGAAACTAATCGCGCTTGCTCTAGCTTGTGTCGCCACCGCCCTCGTCGCCGCTGCTTGCACTGAAACAGTAACGCCAACTAATACACCGACTGCGACTACATCGCCCGCAACACCGGCTCCAACAGCGCCGCCAGATCCCCTGGCCGTCGCCAGGGAGAACTACGCAAAGCACTGCGAAGCGTGCCACGGCCCCGAAGGAGTCGGCGGACTCGTGAAGGTCGAGGACAAGCAGATCAAAGTCGCATCATTAAAGGCACCGGGCGTGATCAAACACACAGACGAGCAACTCGCCAAAGTGATTACCGGCGGCGAAGAAGCGATGCCCGCGTTCAAAGACAAGATGACACAGGCCGAGATTCAAGACCTCGTCAGGTTTATCCGAAAAGAATTCCAGGGGAAATGAGTTTGGTTACGGCCGTCGCCTCCGCGATCGAGGTGGAGGTGGAGACGGTTGGTCAAAACTCGTTGCCCTGCCTAAAAGAACCTTATCGCAGGCCGCGCCACAGCAGCCCTTCCGATACAGGAAGTCATCAATCTTTTTGCTGCCTCTTCGATTCTTCCGTCGGGGGATCTGCTCGCATTAACGTGCGTAAGGTCAAACTGACGGTTTCCGGTAGTGTCCTGGAGGACCGAATAGTAGAGACGAAAATCACTATGGGGATGAGGCCGCTCCCGGAGGTTATAAAGATTGATTTCGTATTTAAGTCCTTCTACCCTGGGCAGCGGTATGGGGTCTTGCGGCGGGCGCAGGATACGAATGCCACTTCCAGTCTCAGGCGTACACTCGATTACTGCACCTATGTCCTGCGCTACTCGACCCAGTATTGGACCAGAGCTTTGATCGGGGTTTTGTGCGTCAACCCGAGCATACACAGTACTGCCTAGTGTTTTCGTGTAGAAAGTAGCATGGGGAATAATAACCCTTTGCATCCGAAGCACTCCGGACCCAGTTGGTTTGAAGGTCAGCTTCGCCTGATGCATCTCGTCTCCCTCGATATCAAGAAGCCATCGAAAATGCCTGTCGTCAGTACTGCCGTTCGGGCGCGAAAACGGTCCCCTCTCGTAAGTAAAAACTCCACGTCGTACGGGTTTATCAACCTCAATTCGAATATCTCCAGTTACACGTTGCCGAGCTCTTAGCAATATCTTTGTCCCGGGGCCGCTTTCTTTTATTTCGAGCCAATACGCGTGAGTGCCGTGAGGAATGAAACCGCTCTCGTACCCCTCTGGGCCAAAGCAAGCTACACCAAGGCCACGGAGAGAGACGATTGCCGTGGGGTTATGGGTGTTGAGATCAGTCGTGGCAGTGAAATGAGGGTTAGCAGGCGTCTGATTGTCATTTGATCTTGAAAGAAGTGATTCCGCTTGCGACAGCAGCGGTAAAGCTAAGGGAGCCGCCGCGCCGAGTGCCGCTATGAAACTTCTGCGTTTCAAGTCCGTCATAAGAATTCCTTTCTTTGGTTACTGGAGTCCAGGCTGTTCACCTGGAGGTGAAGTTAGTAGCTGGCGTATCCGCCGATAAGGATAAAACCAGCCCAGTAGTAAGGCGCGCGATAATGTTCGTCTGGACCATAAAGCATGTCGAACTGCGCGCGGTGCAAGGCTTGAACTGTCGTCAACTTTTCAAGCTGTCGATACCGATGGAAAGCTGTCATCAGGGATAAAGTGGGTTCAGAGTCGATTTCCCACTGGGTTGCTACAATCGAAGGTACGCCGGCAGCGATAAAGGCTCGAGCAACTCCGATCATCCCTTCGCCGTCGTGACTGCGCTCAATTGCCGTCCCACAAGCGGAGAGAATTAAAAGTCTGGTGCGAGATAGATGCCGGCTGAAGACCTCATGCATCTCGAGAGACTCGGCTGCTTCAGCGCTTTTTGAGCTTAGCAGCAGCTTTGAGCGCATCGGCGAATAATGATCCGCAAGATAGTGTCCCGCGTAGTGCACCACATCCGACTCAGCCAACGCGCTGACTACGGCGCCTTTCAATGCCTTTTCTCGCGTCAGCACTGTTGGCGACTTGTATAGTTGCGCTACGTTATTCGCTTCACGCTCAGCCGATGGGAGGTCGGATAGTTGCGGGTAAATCTTTCGATTGAACGATGGGTTGCCGATGCTGAGTAAACGTTCGTTCGGTCTATCAGATCTCGACTGCGCGTTCTCGGAACAAACCAGAAAAACATTCGAACTTGGGGCAAACATGAGAGGGTAATCAGCAATGATCGGTCGGCCAATGTCGGGAGAGGTTAGCGCCGCAAACGGTAAGTAATTCAGAAATTTGTCTGGGACAATGCAAAGAATCTTGTCAGTCGCCAGAGAAGCGGCCACTGGAGAGAGGAGAGTTGTGTATAACGCCGAGGCCTCACCGAACGCGTCCTCCAGTTTAGAGCTGGGTTTCATTATCTTCTGTCGAAAATTGAAGACCTGAGCTTTTAGGTCCGCTGCCACGATCTTTTTTTCGAATGCCTTAAAGTCATTTCGCGAAATAAGCCAAATCAGCACCCGGTCGTCCAGCACAGCGTATTGAACAATCTGGACGTTGTCTGGCATACGTGATCGAAGAACACGAAGGGGTAATGGTTCTGAAAGTTGGGTAAGAACAAGTTCAGGTATCCCTTGTCGCTCTGAGATGTGCCCGCGAGATTTCATCGCGTCGAGAAGCGATCGCGAACGAGATTTTTCCGAATATTCAAACGCTAGTTGAGGATCGCGCTCCTGTTCTATCGCATAATCGATTGCGATGTCATAAACATCCTGCTCAGCTTCGAAGAAGCTATTTCGATTCCTTTCTTCCAGTATCGTTCGCCTGTACGTTTCGTACAGTTGAAGCACGACTGGTAGTTGGGCCCGTACTACCGAATCATTCCGCATTGATAAATGACATAACAGTCGGCCTTTGTACACTTCGTACTTCTCGTACACTGTCGCCAACTCATCGTAAATCGCAACCGCTTTGTCGTAATCGCTCAAAGCGTCAGTGCAACTACCGGCGTACCGATTTAAGTGGGCTGTGTGCAGAAGAGCTTTAGCGACCATCCCCCGCTTGGCGTTATCGTCCGGCAGTCCGCCTATGACTTCAAAACTTTTCCTGGCGAGGTTCATGGCCTCGGCCTCGCCGCGAGTGCGTCTGGCAATGAGTCCGAGATTCAACTGCGTGATGTACGTCGTTGCTGGATCCTTAAGTTCGTCAATGCTTAAACGCAACGCTTCGCGCCCGTAGATTTCGGCCGCAACGTAGGCCTGAGCCGCATAAAGCGTCTGGGCAAAAAAGTGATAGTTGCGCCATGCCTGTCGCGGGAAAATTGGATGAAGTCCTCCCTGCAGAACAGCTCGATCGAGATATGCGAACGATTGACGATAGTCCGCCAGAAGCCTGTAAACACCGCCCAACTGCGACAATGCTTTCTGCGTGCTGTACACATCTGACAGGTCCTCCGAGATGGCGAGTGCCTTACTGTAAGATTCGATCGCCTGTGAGAGATTGTTGGTATCAGTTTCTATATTGGCCGTCTGGCTGATCGCCTGGGACCGCAACCACCGGTATCCTGCGGCTTCGCATGACTGAGATAAGGTGGTGAGTAGCTCGAGGCTTTGTTGAATTAGATCTGTTTTATAGTAGGAATAAGCGATCCAGTAATCAGCAATCTTTGCTTCCCAAAAGTTGCCGGTGCTCTTCATCCTCTCACTAGCAGCTAGAAACTGGTTCAGTGCGTCTGAGTACTTCGCCTGCAGGCAAAGTCGAAGACCATTTGACAGAAGTTCCTGCGCCTCGAGTAAGGCCACACGTTTGTTTGAGTTGGACGTCGCGTAGAAATTGGCCACTTCAGCAAAGAAGGGGTCCTTAGAGCGCTCTCTTTCCAAACCACCTGCGAAACGCATCGCGAGCAAAACCTTATTGGCCTCTTCCGTATGGCCCTTGTTGGAGAGCTTGAGAAATTCAGTGGCGAGCGAGCGGAGCACCAGCTTGCCGGAAATCATTTCTCTGTTTTGTGAAAGGAGTTGCCAGGCGCGATCCAGGTTGTCATCGCGGTAAGAAGTCATGAACTCCTGAAGCAGCTCGTCCGGCTGGGGAGAGCGCACGCCCTGTGTCTCGAGTGCTTGAAGATGGCGTCTGGCTTCGTCGGCCCAGCCCGATTGTGAATCAACCTCGAGATACTTGCGCCAGGCGTCGCGAGCCTGGTTCGGAACGACCATCGCTTCCAAACAGAGGGCGCGATTGAAGAGCGCTGCGGGTAAATCAGGCTGGAGTTGCAGGGCACGATCGAGATGTTCGAGACTGCGCGCAAGAAGTTCGACGCTGCGAGCATGATCTGCATCTGCGCGCGCAAGTTTTCCCGATTCCAGGAGAGCAGCCCCAAGGTCGCTCTGAATCTGAGCGTTATCGTTATCTTTGATCGCAGCTTCGAATTGCTGAATGGCTTCTGAGTATTGCCGCCGAGCCAGGTACAGTTGACCGAGCGCATGGTGAGATTCGGAGTCAGGCTTTTCAACCACTGCATCAAGAAGAAGACGTTCAGCCTGACGACCGGCCACTGTAGGTGTTGACTGTACCTGGCCGCGTACCATCAGAAAAGGTGCGTATCCCAAGGTCGTCACTCGCGGTTCGATCGGCCGTTGCTCACGGTAGGCCGAGGCAAGCGCCGTTAATCCTTGCGCAACTTCAGAACGTTGAAAGTAGAAGCGCCAGATTCCAAAGCTCAATCCCAGAGCAACCAACACCGTCGCTGCGATCGCCAGGTAGAGTCGCGGCAGCTTCGGCTTTCGCGCTTTAACCTCGGTGGCCTTTCTTAAAGCGAGTGCGAATTTGAGTTTGGTCTGCCACTTTTCCGACTCACGGAAATGCTCTTCAAGCCGCGCCCGTTCATCCTCTGAGAGGCGGTTTTCGAGGTAGTCATCTATGAGGTTAGCGGCGACGATATCCATCTCTTCACCGTAATCCGCATCGCTGAGCAGTCGCAGTTCTACTGACAACTCGTCGTCTTGGCTGAGTTGACCTAAAAGATACCGACGCGTTAAATCTTGATCGTGTTGGTTAATGCTTTAACTCCGGTTAATCGGGAACCTGTAAGGTCCCACAAGCTTAATGGTGAAAGCGACGATTTTATTTCATCGTTTCTTTCGCCTCATGCAATCGTCAACACAACGCTCCAAACGGACCCTCAGACGGTATACGTGTACACGCAGCGCATTTTCAGTAATTCCTCTTTCGGACGCCATGACCCGGTGAATCGCGATCTTGTCCTCGCCTTTGTAAACGTGATAATCGAGGACCAGATCACGCGTATCTGCGTCTAAGAATTTCAGACAACCGAGTAAGCAATCGTACTCCTCACTAAACTCCGGGAGCTTAAATGAGGGTGGTGGAAATGTGTCGGTCGCAATCTCCTTTCGCCTGCTTGCCTCTTTGGAGACATTTCGAGCAACCCCGTGAAAATAATTTTCGGGATTGCCCTCGTAACAGTGTTGGATTTGCGGGACTTTGGTCGCGACCCGATTAATCGTCTCGTCAGCCAGGTCTTCAGGATCGTTAAACCCCTTAAAATTGAACATTCTGATCAAGGCCACTCGGATGGCCTCATACCTCTGACCAGCTACCTCACGGTCGCGATCTAACCAGCCCAATAGTTGATCAAAATTTTCCTGGGTAAGGGTCAAGGTTCCCCCGAGCGGCGGGCCCTCAGCAGCTGGAAAAACGGCGATACGTTACCTCAATACCTATGCGCAAACAAGCTTCTCTACTTAAAGACATGCGCACAAGTCTCCAAAACATTGAGTCACGGGTGACCAGAGAAAAAAGAATGATTCGAGCTGTAATGTTTCACTCCCCAACTGCCATTCGTAGTGAGTTCAAGACACTCAGTCGCTACTCCCAAGAATTGGGTGACCATATGAACAAGATCAAAAACAAGCCCAGACTTGTATCAGTTCTCTTTCTGTATGTGTTCATCATTTTTGTTCTTTGCATGACGAGCGCATTGGCTCAGTCACTGGAGTGTCCGGTGCAATACCTGGATGAGCATAAACCTCAACGACGAGCGCTTGTAATCGGTAACGCCGTTTACGCCCATCACGCCCGTGTTACCAGTGCAGCGACGGACGCCTCGCGGGTGCGAGACCGCTTAAAGGACGACCTTCACTTTGAAGTTCAAGGACCTTTGACAGTAACCACAAGAGAGGAATTTTCAAGAGCCCTTACAGATTTTCGTGGCACCATCGGAGAGGGTGATCTCGTAGTTTTTTATTACTCCGGACATGGGTTCTCATATGGCGCCGACGGTTTTCTCGCCCCGACCAACTTACCCAAATCAGTGACCGAACAAGAACTTCCTGACGCCGCCATGGCAGTTGACTCGGTTCGGTATCTGCTTGAGTCAAGAAAACCTGGCATGGTGATCATGATCCTGGATGCATGTAGGACCATCGGTGAGTTTGTTATTCATTCGTCGACGATAATTACGCCGGCTTCCAGCTCTGATTCAGGAACTAACGGTAACGGTTCATCATCCGCTAGCAAAGTAAACCTCGCGAGGCGCGGCTTGGCACAACCGCGCCGTGGTAATGGTTCGGTAAATACGATCGTAGCTTTCGCTGCAGGACAAGGAGACCCAGCAGACGGAAATAACACCACCGACGAATTGAGCATTTATACCCGCTGGTTGACAACTCACATTGCAAACGAAGGCCAGAACTTCAAAACAGTCCTCGATGAGACGGGCGCCGATGTTTCTCAAAACACAGCTGGTGATCAAAACCCAAACTTTTCTTCATTCTCGTATACGAATCCTTTTCTGCGACCTACGATTCATAACCTCAACGAAGACAAACAAGCGTGGTGCGTTGCGCTAAATACAAGCCAAGCAGAGAAAATCAAACGTTACACCTCACGTCATTCAGTGACACTGCACAGCGCTGCGGCGCGTAGATGGCTAAAGGAGCAAGTTGTATCAGGAACCAGAGGTTACACGTTCGTTTCACCGGTAGCAGTTGAACGAGCGTGGCAGTCGCTTACCGACCAGGTGGCGATCAGAAGACTCGAAACATCCGCATTTGCATTTCCCAGATCGATAGACGGCAGTTGGGAAAACAGCGTGGCGACAGCTACTAACACCAACCTGGGAGTTGTCGAGGCTGGAACAACGCAAAAACACCTCTTCGAACAAAAGGTGGGCGAGAATTACCTGGCAACCACGTGGGGTATCGATTCAACCACAGCGTCCGACCGAAAGCTTGCATTCTCGATCGCGAGCATCGATCTCCATGAAACCGTAGTCACGACGATTAACTTAGTCGGACGCGCAGAACCCAACGCTAACGCTCCACTCGTGAGCCGGATTGCCAAAGGTACGCAGTTACAGGTCCAGGGTCTTGCAGAAGGCGCGGATAACAGCGTCTGGCTTCGAGCTGTTACCGAATCAATCCTGTCACCTCTTTTTGTAAAAATCGACCCGTCGTTCTTAGCGCGCCGTTCAGTTATTGAACTCGGAGAATCGCTTAAAGAACTTGTCGTCAACGCCCGTCCCAACCGTCATCCGGATCTGGTCGATCCTGAACCGTTACGGGCGGCTGTAAACGAACTGAAAAATCAAGGTTGGGAAATTACTTGGGTCTCACTTGCCACTGGCGCCATCAACAAAGAGGAAGAGCAAGCCACACGAGACGCGCGCCTGGACCATGCCCAATACGTACTTAAGCAAATGGGAATTCCTGGCGTTCGAATGACTTCTGTAACGGCAGTAAGTGATTTCAAAAACGATGGAGTTCGCGTTCGAATCTTTGGAATTCGTAAATAGGAGGACTGCAATGAAGAAATTACCCGCAAATCTTTTCATGTACGGCTTGAGCGTATTCAGCCTGATAGCAATTTGCTCGTACTCAGTTCGGGCACAAGGAAAGGAGATCGCTCAGGACGACGCGTTGAAGGGCTCGAAACCTTACGAGAAGGCTGTCGACGACTATCTCAAGAAAAGACAACCGAAGATCATAGGCGGGCAACCGGCTCCGGTTGGGGCATACCCATGGCAAGTATCGCTTGGTGTGTCTTTGATCGCAGATCCATATAGTGCGCATTTCTGTGGCGGCTCCGTACTGACTGAACGCTGGATCATAACAGCCGCGCACTGCGCAATCAGACTCACTCCCGCGAAGGTAATTATCACCGCCGGCACGAATAGGTTAGTAGCAGATACCACGCGCAGAAACGTGAAGCGCATCATTGTGCATAAGAATTACAACGACGCCGATCCGCCCGATAACGACATCGCACTGATGGAACTACTGGATCCATTGCCAACAAGTCTTTTTATCACACCGATACCGCTTCTCACGGCCGCAGCAGAGAGTAGTGTGCTTTTCGAAAATGCACTGCTTGCCGTGACCGGCTGGGGAGCCACTCAAGAAGGAGGCCATCCAGTTCGCGATCTGCGTTTCATTGACAATTTACCGTTCGTCACGACGGCTATCTGCAACCGGCCCGAAGCCTATGGCGGTGATATTACTGACAACATGATCTGCGCCGGGAAGCGTGTCACCGGTGGCCTGGATTCGTGTCAGGGTGACAGCGGTGGACCACTGGCTGCGCAAACGAAAACATCTCCACAACTAGCCGGGATAGTAAGTTGGGGAGAAGGTTGCGGACGGGCTGAAAAAGTCGGGGTCTACACCCGTGTGTCAAGATACGTTGATTGGGTTAACAGTTGTCTCGCCAACCCGGCTTCTTGTAACCAATGATGTGAAGTGTTTTTAGCGATAGGTCAAGCAACGGGCCTTTCGCAGTGCCTCACAAGGGCGTCAAAGCTACCTCCCCCGGCTTGACGCCCCTTTCCGATTTACTATTCTGACGATCCGATTTACCATTCCCACCATGCACTCGTAGCTCAGTTGGATAGAGCGTCTGACTTCGAATCAGAAGGTCGCAGGTTCGAGCCCTGCCGGGTGCACCAACAAATCCCAAAGTTCCGTACAAGGTCATTCTATCGCCCCTTTCCTTGAATCCATCGAAGGACTAAAGCATGCCTGACAGTTCAGCTAATGCTGACGAACAACGCCCAAAACTTGCAATCATCGGAATCCGTTACGACGAAAACTCGTCGTTCACAAAAGGCGCAGCCGACGCGCCGCCACAAATTCGCGCGGCTCTGCGTTCAGATGCGTGGAACCTGACGACTGAAAACGGCACAGATCTTTCCGGCGATTCGACCTTCTTCGACGCCGGTGACATCGAGCCTGTACCAGGCAGTGAGATGTCGGCGCTCATCGAGAATTCGATCTATACGCTGATCGCAGACGGTTTGATGCCGATCTCACTCGGTGGTGATCATTCGATCACCTATCCGATCGTGAGGGCCTTCGCGAGAAAGTACAACAATCTCAGCATCCTGCATTTCGACGCCCATCCGGATATTTACGACAACTACCAGGGCAATCGAAATTCACACGCGTCTCCATTCGCACGCATCATGGAGCAGAAACTGGTGAAGCGACTTGTTCAGGTCGGGATCAGAACGGCGACTGCGGACCAGCGAGCACAGGTGCGGAAGTTTGGTGTGGAGTCGCTGGAGATGCGCGATCTAAACCAGAACGTTCAACTGGAGTTTGATTCGCCGGTGTACATTTCGTTTGACGTTGATGCGTTGGATCCTGCGTTTGCGCCGGGTGTGTCGCACCGCGAGCCGGGTGGTCTTTCAACGCGGCAGGCCATAGACCTGATTCAGCGTTTGAAGGGGCGAGTGGTCGGCGCGGATATCGTGGAGTTTAATCCGCGCATGGATCCGCTTCACATCACCGGCACTGTTTGCGCGAAGATCTTCAAGGAGATCGCCGCACGCATGCTCGAGTAGGCACACAAAAGGCACAAAGAGCGCAAAATGAGTTACTTTCTTTGAGCGAGGGGAACGTAGTCGCGCGTTCTATGGCCGAGATAAATCTGTCGGGGGCGCGCGATCTTTTGTTCCTCGTCTTCGAGTAGTTCCACCCACTGTGCCAGCCAGCCCGATGTTCGTGGAATCGCAAACATCACGGGAAACGTGTCCACCGGGAAGCGCATCGCCTGGTAGATGATGCCGGAATAGAAGTCGACGTTTGGATAGAGGCGGCGCTTGACGAAGTAATCATCTTCCAATGCGATCCGCTCGAGCTCGAGGGCGATGTCGAGCAACGGATCTTTTCCAGTCACTTCAAATACTTCATCCGCGACCTGCTTGATGATACGTGCGCGCGGATCGTAATTCTTATAGACGCGGTGACCAAACCCCATCAAACGAAACTCACCCGCTTTCACGCGCTTAATGTACTCGGGCACCTTCGCAACTGAACCAATCTCCTTCAACATCCGCAGCACCATCTCGTTTGCGCCGCCGTGCAGTGGACCATAGAGCGCCGCGGCCGCACCGGCGAGCGATGAAAACGGATCGGTGTGCGCGCTGCCGATACTTCGCATCGCGTTGGTACTACAGTTCTGTTCGTGATCGGCGTGAAGTATGTAAAGCACCGTCAGCGCTCTTTCAAGCACAGGGTTCGGCGCGTACTTCAGCTCCGTCGTCTTGAACATCATGTTGAGGAAGTTACCTTCGTAACTCAGATCGTTGTCGGGATATGAATACTGCATTCCGATCCGATGGCGGTAAGCGAACGCCGCAATCGTCGGCACCTTGGCAATCAGGCGGAAGATCTGTTTCTGTCGCAGCTCGACGTTGAAGATATCTTTTGCGTCTGGATAAAAAGTCGAAAGAGCGCCGAGCGTAGCTTCAAACATGCCCATTGGATGGGCGTTGTAGTGAAACCCGTCGATCACCTTCTTGATGTTCTCGTTGATGAACGTGTGATAGGTGATGTTCCCGGTCCATTCTTTGAGCTGTGACTGTGTCGGGAGTTCGCCGTTGAGCAAGAGATACGCGACTTCGAGATAACTGCTCTTCTCCGCAAGCTGATCGATCGGGTAACCGCGGTATTCAAGAATTCCCTTGTCGCCGTCGATGAACGTTATGCGACTCTTGCACGAGGCGGTGTTCATGAACGCCGGGTCGTACGTCATCAAGCCGAAGTCGTCGTCAGAAACTTTGATCTGGCGCAGGTCCATGGCGCGGATCGTGCCGTCCTGGATGGGTAGTTGATACTGTTTGCCGGTGCGGTTATCGGTGATCGTCAGCGTATCTTCGCTCATGGAGAGCAGCTTAACGCCGTGATGAGATGAACGCAAAGATACGAGGGCGCGATAAAAAAAGCGCAAGTCAGGAAGGGTGGCTTGCCCCCGCTGTTCGATGAGCGGGGGCAAGCCACCCTTCCTGACTTGTTCTAGTTCTGACCTATCTGTTCTTCTTCGCAGCTTTGATCTCGTCGTCGGCGCGTCTGCGAGCTTCTTTCGCTTCGCGCTCGTTCAAACCGAGATCTTGTAATGTCTGTCCCAAACTCCGACCAGAATTCAAGCCGTTGAGAATCGCATCACGAGTCACGTTGGGGAATCTTGGATTCAGATTCTGGCCCAATCTCGTTGCTGATACGTAGTTGCCAAACGTCAGATCCGGATTCGTTGCCAACGCAGCCTGATAGCCACCGCGAAGATCGTTAGCGTTGGTGTGCAACGCTCTTGGAAGTCTCGGATGATCTCTCAGGTCGTCATCCGCGCGACGGAGATTATTACTGCGCGCACGCTCGATCCCTTCGGCCGAACGGCCTTTGGATTTCGTCGAGGCATTGCTCAACCCGTCGTCCGATCGTCCGCCCGAACGCTCTGAAGCATTGCCCAATCCACGGTCAACGCCAGTGCCCGGCGGTGGACCACCACCGCGATTGCTGCTTCCGCCACCGCCGCCTTTACTCCCGCCTCCTCCTCTACCTTTGCCTTGCGCAAAGGCTCCAACGGCCAGCGCCGAGACAAGTAAGCACAAAAGTCCTGTCTGGACTATTTTCTGAACGAGGTTACTCATATTTGCACGCCCTCCTTAGGCTGATAATGAGGGATGGAACAAGAGGAGGAGAGGCGTCAAGGTTACCAGACTTAGACCGTTCTGTCAGTGATCAGTTGTTCGTAATCAGTCTGCGATTAACCACGGACAACTGACTACGGAGAGCTCACAAAGTCTACTTAATGCCCAGCAACTCGATCTCGAAGATAAGGTTGGAGTTAGGCGGAATGCTGGGTGGCCGGCCACGGGGCCCGTAGGCAAGGTTACTCGGAATGAACAGTCTGCGTTTGCCGCCTACTTTCATCGTCGACAGACCTTCATTCCATCCCGGGATTACCTCGCCGAGCTTGAACTCTGCGGGTCGTCCCATGTTGTAGGAGTTGTTGAATTCGGTTCCGTTCTCCAGTTTCCCGATGTAGTGGACCGATACCGTCTGGCCCATCTTCGGACTTGGCCCGTCGCCGACCTTGAAATCCTGCATCTTCAAACCCGATGGGGTGGTCACCTCGGCGTTCGCCGGAGGAGTTTCACTGCGGTACATGAGGAACGCAACGACCCCGCCAGCGAGCAGAATCAGCACGATCGCTGCCGCGATTCTGAGGTTGCGGTTGTTTCCTGTCGGAGAATGCAGCGGGTTTGGAGTCTCCGTCGAATGCGGAACCCGCGGTCTTTTTCGTGCTTTGTTTATTTTTCGGTTTCGGCTTACGGGCATGCGGGGTTTTATACAGTATCTGCGCGCACACGCGCAAAGGCGCAAAGAAAACCTTGATCCTTCTTCGCGCCTTTGCGCCTTTGCGCGATAAACACCTATTCTTTCGAACATGGCCCTCGTAGCTCTGATCCCGAAACCAAACAGTCCAGTCGAAGTGCGTGAAGTTGCTGAACCCGATCTCGAACTTAACTCCGCACTTCTCGAAGTCGAACTATCGGAAGTTTGTGGAACTGACGTGTACTTGCAACAAGGCCGGCTCGCCGGCGTGCCTTACCCGTTAGTTCCCGGACACGTTTCGGTCGGACGCTTGCAAAAGATCCGCGGCGAACTGTTCGACGTCGAAGGCAAACGCTTTAGTGAAGGCGACCGCGTCACCTTTCTCGACGTTCATCGCACTTGCAATGCCTGCTGGTACTGTCTCGTAGCAAAAGCCGGAACGCGCTGCCCGCAACGAAAAGTTTATGGCATCACATACGGTCTTGATGATGGACTCTGCGGCGGATGGGCCACGCACATTTACATCAAACCAGGAACGCGTTGCATCAGGCTCGATGCAGTACCGGAAAGTTTTATGGCAGGTGGTTGTGCGTTGCCGACTTCACTTCATGCTGTCGAACGCGGAGACATCAAGATCGGCGACACGGTTCTGGTGCTCGGCTCGGGACCCGTCGGAATCAACGCGGTCGTGATGTCGCTGATGCGTGGTGCGTTGCGTGTGCTCTGCATCGGCGCACCGCAACCCAGGCTCGATTCAGCCCTCGCTGCCGGCGCCGCAAACACGCTCAACATCGAAACGCACAACGAAGCCGAACGATTTGATTGGGTTCTCGCAGAAACGTCAGGACGCGGCGCGGACGTGACGATTGAAGCGACGGGAGTTCCCGATGCTGTCGTTCAAGCGATGCGCTTTACGCGTGATGCAGGCACGGTCGTCGTCGTTGGACAGTACACCGATCACGGCGATGCTTCATTCAATCCCCATTTGGATCTCAATAAGAAACATCTTGACGTTCGTGGTTGCTGGGGATCTGAGTTTTCACACTTCTATCGCAGTGCTCAGATTGTTGCGCACAGACCGGAAGTGTGGTCGCGAATGAAATTGAATGCGTATGGATTGAGTGAAGCGAATGAAGCGCTGAGTGATGTAAAAGAAGGTCGAGTATTGAAGGCTCTTATAAAACCATCCACAGATTACACAGATTCTCATTAAACAAATCTGTGTAATCTGTGGATTTCTTATGGTCGATCGCGTCTTGGGCCACCACGACCACCACGCCGGTGTCGCGTTTCGTCGCGGACGCTTTGAAACTTCTGCCACTGCTCGGGCGTCAACACCGTCTGCAAACGACCATCGGCCTGACGCCGAATCTCGTTCACCTTTGGCTCCGACTCCCTGCGTACCGCTCGTAATTGCTCGCGCGTGTCGGCGAAGATCTCCTGGACCTTAGTCTTCTGATCGGCAGTTAGTTGCAGTTTATCTGCCATCTGCTCAAACCTGTCGCGTCGATCGCCACCGTGCGCAAAGCCTCGGTAAACATTCAGCGCGAGGATGCCTGCGGCAAATCCAAGCACGAAGATGATCATCGCCGCGCCCCGCACTTGCCACCTGTTTTTAGAAGCATTATCCATAACTAATTTGCCTCATCCTCTTCCGCATAAATTGCGCTGAGCACCTGCTCGTACGACAACTCATCGCTACCCTGCTCCATGACCACTGACTCCACCGAATATGCCGATACCGTTTGATCGTCAGCTACTGCCGGTCCGGGGAGTACAAAACTCAACACGGCGAGTGCTGCGGTGGTAACGGCCATGGAAGAAACGAGTGCTCTCGCCGACCTCCACAGCCGAAACATAGCAGGAACGCTATCCACCGCCTGCTGCTCTCTCAACGCAGCCATAACCCTCGTCTGAAAAAATGGCGACGGCTCAATCGTCACTTGCGTTCGGCTCTTGATGACCAGGGCCGAAAGTCGTGCAGCCTCGTAAGCATTGCGACACGACGCACAATCCTTCACGTGAATTCGAACCTCATTCAGCTCAAACTCCGAAAGATCCGCAATCGACGCGTTGTCCAAGATTTCAGTGATGTGCTTATCTTTCATTGCTCACCTGCTCATTTGTGCTTGGTACTTAGTGCTTTGTGCTTTGTAGAAACAAGAACAAAGCACCAAGTTCAAAATTCAAAGCACTTTCTTACCTTTATGATCCAACAACTTCTCCATCGCTTCTCGAAGCTTACGTCGCGCACGAAACGCTCTTACCTTAACTTTCGATTCCGACCATCCGGTCGCTTCAGCCACTTCCTTGATCGACGCGTCTTCACCGTCGATCATCAACAATGCCTGTTGATCTTCCAGCGGCAGCACGCCAAGCAATCGATCCGCAAGGTCGGCAGCAACCACACTGTTCTCGACGGAAGGTTGTTCAAAACCGTCGCTCGAATGCTGTTCCAACCAGCCCTGCTCATCATCGGTGAGATCGGAAACGGTAAACTCTGGTCGCCGTTTCGAACTCCTCACCATATTCAAACACGTGTTGGTCGCGATTCGTGTTAACCAGCCTTCAAGAGAGCCGCGACCTTCAAAACTCCCGAGCTGTGTAAATGCTTTCAAAAAAACTTCCTGCGCCGCTTCTTCAACCAATGGCCGTTGCCGGAAAAACCTGCTCGCTACGCTGAATACTCGCGGGCTATAACGTCGCACAATCTCCGCAAAGGCAGACTCGTCGCCATCCCGCGCTTGCCGCACAAGGTCCAGGTCCAATGCCTGTTCCAGTCCACTCGCCAGTTGCGTTCCTCATCGGTTTAACGGAAGGCGGATTCCTTCTAATAACCGGAATCCGCCAACTCCGTGGGGGGACGCTTACTGATTGTCGGTTCCGCGCATTTTGCCACGTCGGCTCTTGAACTGCGCTTTCGACTGTTCCAGCTGGGCTTTCTGCTCAGCAGTTAGGACGGAAAGCATCTCCTGGTGCAACTTGTGTCGCTCGCCCATCACTTTCGCTTCAAGGCTCGCCATTTCCGTCAGTTTCTGAGTAGCCAGCGCTTCGTTGAACGTACCGCCTTCGCTCGCCTGACGCAACTCCTGACGCTTGGCACGAAGCTGATCGCGCAGGGGTTTGTTTGTTTGGGCGAAGCTTTCACGGATCTGCTTCATCTTAGTCTTCTGGTCCTCAGTTAAATTGAGCTGTCTGAAGAATCCACCGCGGCGCATTCCTCCCCAGCCTTGTTTGTGTTCGCCTCGACCGCGGCCACCACGCCGTTCAGCGCGTTGTCCCTGGGTGTTGCCCTGATCGGGTGTAACCGTCTGCGCAACAGCAATCGAAGCAGCCAAAGCAATCGCCGAGAGAGTAGCTATTGCCAGTGTCTTAAAACGTCCCAATTTGTTCATTCCGTTTTTCCAACTCCTAAGTGTTCGTTAAATTCGGGGAGCCTCACGAAAACACAGACACCTCGAGCGCGGAGACGGTTACAGGGACACAAATAACACAGAAAAAAGACCCGTAACCGAATGGGCCGAGCATGTGTCTACCCAGAAGAGGAAAATTGCATGTCGACACAAATCATTAAGAATCCACCAATTGTCACAGGAATCAGCAACGCCCGGAACGTTGCCTGGTTGAAACATTTTTGGGCCCGATTGCTCGCCGGCAAGAAAAAATTGATGCTCGGCGGCGGCTTCATGGCGGCCGTGGTGTTAGCCGGCTTTTATTTTTGGGGTAACGAGTCGAGCACTCCGCAATACATGACTGCGCGCATCGAGAAGGGGAACCTGCGTAACACTGTTACCGCAACGGGCGCCCTTCAGGCTGTGACGACCGTACAAGTCGGTAGTCAGTCTTCAGGAACGATCGCAGCGCTCTATGCTGACTTTAATTCAGTAGTTAAGAAAGGCCAGGTGGTAGCGCAACTGGATCCGGCCGTCGCTAAAGCGCAGGTGGATCAGGCTCGCGCGAACCTCGAGCAAGCACGTGCGAGTCTTGCACAGGCCCGTGCTGCTGTGGTGAACGCGCGCGCGGGAATCACCGATGCGCAGGCACGGAATCTCGCAGCCAAGTCGACAGTGCAAAACAATCAGGCCGGCGTCTCCGGAGCCGAAGCCAACGTTGCCGTGTTGAAAGCACAACAGGACGACGCGCTTAGTCTTTTGAAACAGCAGGAATCGCTGCTCAAAGCGGGTGTGATTTCACAAAGAGAATATGAGATTGCGCAGACCGGTTACAAAACCGCCCAAGCGCGTTACAACCAGGCTGTGTCCCAACTGAACCAGGCGAAATTGTCTGAGCAGTCATCGGCAAGTGCCGGCATTGCGCAGTCGCAGGCAGTAGTTGAACAGTCGAAGGCGCAGGTGGAACAAGCGCAAGCGCAAGTGCAGCAGACCAGTGCTCAAGTTCAGCAGGCACAGGCGGCTTTGAGTTTGTCGGAACTAAATCTGAGTCATACGACTATCACTTCGCCGATCGACGGCGTGGTCGTATCGCGTGATGTAAATGTCGGTCAGACAGTGGCCGCAAGTCTTTCAGCTCCAACGCTGTTCACGATCGCAAACGACCTGACGCAGATGCAGGTGATCGCAAACATCGACCAGGCTGACATCGGTCTCGTCGAGCAGGCGAAGTCAGTGAGGTTTTCGGTTGACGCATTTCCGGGCAAAGAGTTTGACGGAAAGATAGCGGAGATGCGCCTTAACCCGGTGAACGTGCAGAACGTCGTCACTTATAACGTTGTAATCAATGTCGAGAATCCGGAACAGAAATTGAAACCGGGCATGACAGCGAATCTGACGATCACGATCGACGAGCGGAACAACGTGTTGAAGGTTCCAAACTCCGCGCTTCGGTTTACGCCACCGGACGCGAATAGACAGCAGCGGACCGGCGCAGGTGCAGGTGCAGCAGGTCAGGGACAAGGACGCAGGCGACAGCAGCAACAGGCTGATGGAGCGCAAGGCAGCGGTGACGGTGAGAACAGGTTTGCGCCAGCGTCAGCGCCAGTTCTTCCGGGCCAGAGACGCGTCGTGTGGGTGGTGGGCCAGGATGGCAAACCAGAGCGACGCAGGGTCACTGTTGGACTGAGCGATGGTTCAGCAACGGAAGTTGTCGACGGCGACTTGAATGAAGGCGACATGGTTATCACCGGCCAAACCATTACCAGCGCAACCTCGTCCGCAAACACGCAGACACCGCCAGGATTCGGTAACGCGCCACGAACAGGAGCAGGAGGCCGCGGCGGCCGGCGCTAATGCATTAACTCTGTGACTCTGTGTCTCTGTGGTTAATGAAACACAGAGACACAGAGACACGGAGAAAGAGTTGAACGAAATGGCTACTAATTTTGCAGTTGAGTCACAGGGAATACATCCGGCAGTCGCGCTTCCGACGCCCGTGCCTGAAGCGCCTCCGGTGATCCAGTTGGACCACATTCACAAGACTTACACGATGGGCGACGTTGAAGTACACGCGCTCCGTGGAGTTTCGCTGACGATTCGAGAAGGCGAGTTTGTGGCGATCATGGGTGCGTCCGGATCAGGGAAATCGACGACCATGAACATTATTGGTTGTTTAGATCGTCCGACGCGCGGCACTTACATTCTTGACGGCGAGGATGTCTCGGAAATGTCGAAGGACGAACGCGCAGATATTCGTTGCAAGAAGATCGGGTTTGTGTTTCAGGGGTTCAATTTGCTTTCACGCACCTCAGCGCTGGAAAACGTTGAGTTGCCGATGCTTTATCTCGGCGTTGATTCAGCCCAACGTCATCAACGTGCGTTGGAAGCGCTCGCGGCCGTAGGGCTGGCAGGTCGCGAGCAGAACCATCCGAACCAGTTGTCAGGCGGACAGCAGCAGCGCGTGGCCGTCGCGCGTTCGCTGGTCAACCATCCGGCTCTGATTCTGGCTGACGAGCCGACGGGTAACCTCGATTCACGCACTTCAGTTGAAGTGATGGAAATCTTTCAACGTTTGAATCGCGAACGAGGAATCACCCTCGTGCTGGTCACGCACGAACATGACATCGCGCAGTACGCGGACCGAGTCGTGGTCTTCAAAGACGGAAAGATCAAGAGCGACTACCAGATCGAAGAACGCCGCGACGCCGCGGAAGAACTAAAGAATCTGCCCGTTATAGAAGAGGACGACGAGGACGACGAGTAATCAGCCTGCTTCGCAGGCGACAGCATATAGCCTGGGGTGGAGCGAGGCTTTGCGAGCGCAACCCCAGGACGGAATAAGGAAGAGGCTTGGAAGCCCGTGAAACGGGCGACAGCTCAAAAACGAACTTGACCCTTTTAATGATCATTCGCGTCGCCTTTCGCGCTCTTATTCGCAACAAGATGCGCGCGGCCCTAACCATGCTCGGCATCATCATCGGCGTCTCCGCCGTGATCGCCATGGTGAGCATCGGCCAGGGTGCGTCAGCGTCCGTCCAGGCACAAATCGAAAGCATCGGCACCAATCTTCTCTTTGTCAGCGCGGGGGCGCAGAACGTCGGCGGCGTGCGTAGCGGCACTGGCGACACCGGCACCAACACGCTCACCGTCGATGATCTCCAGGCGATCAAACGCGAAGTGCCGAGCGTCTCGATGGTCACGCCAAACGTCAATGCGCGCTCTCAACTCGTCGCCGGCAACATGAACTGGAACACCTCCGTGACGGGCGTCAGCGAGGAGTATCCCGAAATTCGCAAATGGCCGGTCGCGAGTGGTTCATTCTTCTCTGATTCCGACGTGCGCGCGGCTGCGCGCGTGATCGTCATTGGCCAAACACTGGCCGACAGTCTGTATCCCGGCGCCGATCCGGTGGGCCAGGATATACGCGTGCTGAACCTGCCGTTCCGCATCGTCGGTGTGATGGCGAAAAAGGGACAGGACCCGCAAGGTCGCGATCAGGATGACGTGGCTTTTGCCCCGTACACGACCGTGCAAAAGAAGATCCTCGGAAGAGATCGCGTGCAAATTGCTTTCGTGTCGGCGATTTCGCAGGACGCCACTTACACAGCTCAATCGCAGATCACTGACTTACTGCGGCAACGTCACAAGCTCACCGCAAACGAGCCGAACGATTTTACAGTCCGTAACATGACTGACGTTGCAGAAGCTGCAAACGAAACGAGCAAGACGATGACGATCCTGCTCGCGTGTATCGCAGGTGTTTCACTGCTCGTGGGCGGCATCGGCATCATGAACATCATGCTCGTGTCAGTCACTGAACGCACACGCGAAATCGGCATTCGCATGGCGATCGGCGCGCGCTCATCGGCAGTGCGCAGTCAATTCCTGATCGAGTCGATTGTGTTGAGTCTGACAGGCGGGACGATCGGCATCATTTTGGGCATCGCTCTTTCGTTGGCAATCCCGGCGTTCCTGGGCTGGCCCACACTGGTTTCGATGATGGCCGTCGTCGGCTCAGTTCTCTTCTCCGCTGCGGTTGGTATCTTCTTCGGTTACTACCCGGCACGCAAAGCCGCGTCGTTGGATCCGATTGAGGCGCTAAGGTACGAGTAAAGCGGGCGAGCGGTGCCGCACGTGGCAGGAGCAGGTTCGATCCCTGGATCGGCCTGCTCCTGCTTTCTTTTTACTGCTGAATGTTTAGAGCTTGATTATTTTTAGTCGAATGCCACGCGAAATGCAGACCCGCCCAGATTACAAAACTCACGAGGTAACCAATCACTACTCCACCAAGGTTGAACGCCGGATCAGCTCTGCTCATAACGAGCACAATAAACAGCAGTAGAACGGCATGGACGATCGCAAGAGTTGTAAGCGCGGTGCGAAGCGCATTGAGTTTAGTTGTTTTCAGCAGGAGGAAAACGATGAAGTTGCCGATAACGCCTGTTATCACCAAAGCGTCAAGGACATAACCAAACAGAAGAATGGAGGAGACATCGTTTCTTCTGCCGTAATTAGAGCAGCAAAATGGCGATGACGATAATCCCAACACAACCGAGTAATGCCATTACATCTGTTCGTCGATTCATAAAAACACCTTTCCTTCCATCAGTGCGTTCTTTTATTGCCGTGCACGCCAGATCCAGCAGGATTCGTAACCAGAAACCGGGCAACGATCCAGCGCTTGCTTCAGTCCGGTAACAGTCACGGAACACCTGGAGCATTTGGTTTCCAAACTCACGCCGAAACTC
Source organism: uncultured Acidobacteriota bacterium (assembly GCA_963800055.1). Classification (GTDB taxonomy): domain Bacteria; phylum Acidobacteriota; class Blastocatellia; order Pyrinomonadales; family Pyrinomonadaceae; genus PSRF01. Next base: position 30,330 of record CAWCZP010000016.1, on the reverse strand, counting down.
CGCCGGGTACGCAAACAACAAAAAACCATAAAGTCGGCAGGAAATGTTCATGATCTAGGCGCCGCGGGCGGAAAGAAGTTTTTTAGACCGTGCGCTCTTGACTAATCGCTCGAGTCGCTCAGCCTCGGCCACCGCTACACGACGACCCAAGTCAGTGAGGCGGTAATAGCGCCTTCGCTCGTCGTCGAGCTCCGGATCCGGACGTTCATCCAACTCCTCAATCAAACCGTCACTCAACATCCGTTTGATTGATCCGTAGAGCGTGCCTGGTCCGAGACGCATCTTTCCTGCGCTGCGCTCCTCAATCTCGCGCATGATGTCGTAACCGTGCCGTTCTTTGTCGGCGAGCGCCAACAGGATGTGAAACATTGCCGGCGTTAGCGGCAACCATGCCTCAGGTTTCTCTTTAGCCAACTCTATCGCCTCACACTATATCGAGCAACGATATAGTAAACTCAGTCCGGCTCGGCGTCAATAACCATTTTGCGGCCTCTACGCATTTTTTTTCGCTTCGGTTAACATGCGGCGCATGAATCTGCGATCCCGCTCTCGCCGAACACTCGCTACTTCTCTGCTTCTGGTTCTCGCTGTGGTTTCAGTGGGCCAGAGACGGCCTCCAACAGCAGAACCAAAGCGGCCGCGCCTGGTCCTGCTGATCGTCGTCGATCAATTCCGGTACGACTATCTCGAGCGTTTCGGGGATCTGTTTGTTGAAAACGGCTTGCGACGATTGTTGCGCGAGGGCGCGTCGTGGACGCAATCAAACTACGATCACGTGCCCACTTACACGGCGCCTGGTCATGCGACGATGATGACCGGCGCTTATCCGGCTGAATCGGGAATCATCGGCAACGAGTGGCTGGACCGCGCCAGCGGTTTCAGGATCACAAGTGTTGCTGACGGCACGACAAAACTTCTCGGCGATAATCCAAACGCGAACGGGTCCAGTCCACACCGTCTCATGGGTTCAACTGTCGGCGACGAGCTGCGACTCGCAACCAACGGCCGCTCCAAAGTCATTGGTGTTTCAATCAAGGATCGCTCAGCAATTCTTCCCGCGGGCCGCAATGCCAACGCCGCCTACTGGTTGAGCACCGCGACCGGCCACATGGTTTCGTCAACTTACTACTTCAAAGAATTGCCGGCCTGGGTCACCGCTTTTAACAACGCGAAACCAGCAGACAAATATTTCGGCGCAAAATGGGAACGTTTGTTGCCGGAAAATGAATATGTGAAACGCGCTGGACCAGACACTCCTTCGTGGGAAACCGTGGCCAGCTCAACAGGCGACACCAACGAATTTCCTCACACGATCACGGGTGGTGTTAAATCCCCCGCAGGACCTTTCTACACCCACCTCGATCATTCTCCTTTCGTGAACGACTTACTCCTGTCGTTTACACAGCAGGCAATAATCAACGAGCGACTGGGGCAGGACGACGATACAGACGTTCTGACCGTCAGTTTCTCCGGGAACGACTACGTTGGCCACCGTTTTGGACCATACAGCCAGGAAGCGATGGACGTAACGCTCAGGACCGATCGACAGATCGCGGCATTGCTCGACTTTGTACACACGCGAGTTGGACTCTCAAATACCTTGATCGCTTTCACTGCCGATCACGGCGTTTCTCCGATTCCGGAACAGGCGCAAGAGCTTGGTTTAGGTGGGGGTCGATTGAAGCTCGTCGATTTATTCGCAACGATCAACAAGGCCATCAGCGCACGGTACAACCCGCAAGGCAAGTCGCCGGATCCGTCCGACGATTACCTATTGAAGTCGGCTCAGAGCGGTACGAGTCGCGAGCATTTCATCAATGGCAATCTGTATTTTGATTACGACGCGCTAAGACGCGATGGCGTGAATCTCGAAGAGTTCTCGCAGGTAGTGGTCGCTGCGGCGCTTACCTTTCCAGGCGTGGCTCGCTGCTTTTCTCGTGCGCAACTGCTGCGCGGCGCAACATCGGTTACGGATCCGATCGAACGACGTGTGCTTCACGGATTTTATCCCGCGCGCAGCGGCGACATCGTAATCGTTGCAGAGCCTTTCAAGTACCTGGGCGAAGGAATTACCGCAACGCACGGCTCAGCATATTCATACGATACGCACGTGCCGACGATCATCATGGGACCAGGTATTATCGCCGGCCGCTACTATAACTCCGCAACACCCGCGGACATCGCACCCACGTTGTCTGCCTTACTTCGCGTGACACCGCCAACCAACGCAACCGGCCGCGTCTTAATCGAGGCAATCAAGAAATGAAGCCACAAAAAGCACAAATTACACAAAATGTTTATTGTGCTTTTTTGTGCCTTTTGTGGCTAATTATCGTTTGTAATTCCGCGCGTAATGCGGAGCTTCAATATCGTCCGGTAGTCGCGGATCCTTGATCGGCTCTCCGGCCTCTAGCTTCAACGGAATCACCCCCGCCCAAACCGTCATCGCATAATCCTCTTCATCATCCAGCGGTGGACCAGTACGGATCTTCGCCGACGCTTCCACCAGCGGCAGTGAAAGCACCGTCGTCGCTCTCATCTCCTGCTCGGTCGGTTCGCGCACTTCAGCCCATCTTCCCCTAACGATGTGCTCCGACAACGCAACGAGCGCTGCCATCTTCTCCTCGCGATCTTCAATCAGTGTCGCCCGCCCGAATATCACTACCGAACGATAGTTCATCGAATGATGAAACGCAGAACGCGCGAGGACCAATCCATCGATGATCGTCACGGTCACACACGCATCCACTCCACCTGACAACGTCTTCAACATCCGGCTCGCCTGCGAACCGTGAATGTAAAGCTTGTCATCAACGCGCGCGTATCCAGTCGGGATTACAAACGGCTGCCCTTCGGGAGCAAAACCGACGTGGCAGATAAATCCCTCATCCAAAATTCCGTAGACAGTTTCGTGATCGAAATGACCACGCTTGGGGAGTCGCTTGAGCTTCGTTTTTTCAGTTTGGAGAAGTGTCATGACACTAAATATGCCATAATCTGCGGCTCGAACCTTAACCGTCTCAAGGAGAATTTTATGCGTTTCCGGCTGCCCCTGCTCGTTATCTCTCTGCTCGCGGCGTTTGTCTCGGGTGCGTCCGCTCAAAACGGAAAAGGCCCGACGAAATCGCCAATTGAAGAAGCGTTCTCGCGACTCGAATACCGCAGCATTGGCCCAGCGATCATGGGCGGCCGCATAGCCGACGTCGAAGGCGTGCCTGGAGATCCCAACGTGGTGTATGTGGCAAGCGCATCCGGCGGTTTGTGGAAGACGACGAACGGCGGCGTCAAGTGGACACCAATCTTCGAGCGACAGGGCACGCTCTCGATCGGCGACATCGCGCTCGCTCCGAGTAATCACGATGTTGTCTGGGTCGGAACAGGCGAATCGAACGTTCGCAACAGCGTTTCGTTCGGCGATGGTGTTTACAAATCGACTGACGGCGGGAAGTCATGGCAGCACATGGGTCTCAAAGACACCGAGCGCATTTCAGCAATAGCCATCAATCCTCAAAACCCTGACATCGTTTACATCGGCGCGCTCGGGCACGCTTTTGGTCCAAATGACGAGCGCGGTGTGTTCATGACGACTGACGGCGGCAAGACGTGGACGAAAACCCTTTACATCGATAACCAGCACGGCGTAGCAGATCTCGACATCGATCCCACCAACCCAAACATTCTTTACGCCGGCATGTGGAGTTTCGAACGCAAGCCGTGGACGCATCGCAGCGGCAGCGAGAAGGGTGGCGTTTACAAATCAGTCGACGGTGGTCGCACCTGGAACAAACTCACGAACGGCTTGCCGAAGCTAATGGGACGAATCGGAGTTCGCGTCGCGCCGAGTAATCCCAACGTCGTTTATGTAATTGTCGAAGCGAAAGACGGAACTCTCTATCGCTCCGACGATCGCGGTGAAAACTTTCGCATGGTGTCAAAGCAGGAGTCGATTGTTTCACGCGGCTTTTACTACACGACCGTGCGCGTCGATCCGACAAACGAGAACCGTATTTTCGCAGTGGCGTCTACACTGTTCACGTCGGTTGACGGCGGCAAGACGTTTCGTTCAATCACGAGCCGCAGTCACATCGACTTTCACGCACTTTGGATCGATCCGAAGAATCCGAAACGTATGTGGCACGGTCAGGACGGCGGCATCGGCGTCACTTACGACGGCGGCGAATCGTGGGAAGCTGTTTACAACATTCCCCTGGGCCAATTCTATCAGGTCCACGCCGACAATCGCCTGCCCTTCTATTACGTGATGGGCGGTCTTCAGGACAATGGTTCGTGGTCGGGGCCGAGCCGCACCCGCGAGCCCGCCGGCATCATGAACGACGATTGGCGTATGGTCAGTTTCGGAGACGGTTTTTTCGTGATCAATCATCCGGACCATCCGGACCTGTATCTTTCCGAATCGCAGGGTGGCGACATTGTCTGGACTGATTTTCGCAGTCGCGAACAGCAATCGATAAATCCGTGGGGACGCGGCAGCGGTGGTGGGCCGGCGGCGGGACAGAAGTTTCGCTTTAACTGGAACGCGCCGATGGTGTTCTCACCTCATGAAAAGACGACTGTGTACTTCGGCGGTAACGTCTTGTTCAAGACACCAGACTTCGGTAAAACATGGGAACAGATCAGTCCGGATCTAACAACAAACAGTCCCGAGAAACTGAAGGACGCTGGTGGACCAGTTGCGATCGAGAATACGACTGCCGAGTATCACTCGACAATCATCACGATCGCCGAGTCGCCTGCGCAGAAAGGTCACATCTGGGTTGGCACTGATGACGGCAACCTCCAACTGACGACGGACGGTGGGAAGAACTGGACCAACCTGGTCAAAAACGTAAATGGGATTGCGGCAAACTCACCTGTGTCGCACGTCGAACCTTCGCGAACCTCCGGCACGGCGTACGTGTCGTTCGAACGACACATGTTCGACGACTTTAAGCCCTACATCTTCAAGACCACGGACAACGGCCGCACATGGACCAACATTTCCGGCAATCTGTCCGGCGAATGCATACGTTCAGATCGTTCGTGAGGATCCTAAAAACAGGAATCTGCTGTACGCCGGGACCGAGCTGGGCCTCTTTGCTTCGTATGACGGCGGCAAGAACTGGCTGGCCTTGAATCTGAAGAATCTTCCGAACGTTTCGGTTCATGACATCGTGGTCCACCCGCGCGAGAACGATCTGATCCTGGCGACACATGGCCGCAGCCTCTGGATTTTTGACGATGCGAGTGTGATTCAACAGATGAATCAGCAGATCCTCAACAACAACGCGCACCTGTTCTCAGTTCGGCCGGCGCTGAGATACACGAGTCGCTTCACTCGTTACGGCATCGGCGACAAAGTCTTTACTGGACCAAATCCGCCAAACGGAGCATTGATAACTTACTACCTCAAAGAGAAACTCGACGACAAAGCGACCCTTAAAGCTCAGATCTTCGATAGCGCTGGGAAGCTCGTGCAGGATCTCGAGCGTCCGTCACGTGAGAAGGGTTTGAACAGGATCTCGTGGAACCTTCGACTTGGTGGGCCGGAAGTTCGCCGCCCGCCGACGGAGGAGCAGCTTGCATTTGGTGGCGGGTCGCGTGGCCCACAAGTGCTGCCCGGCACTTACACGGTGAAGCTCACGGTCAACGACAAGACATTCGAGGAACGACTTGAGGTGAAGCTGGACCCGAGCATCACGACGCCCGTGTCGGAGCTTCAAGAGACACAAACAATGATGGTCAAGCTGCGCGACATGCAGTCGACGCTCAACAGTTCGCTGCGCTTTCTCGACAGTGTGAAGGAGCAACTGAAGCACACGCAGACGACGATGAAGAACTTGCACAAAGAACCCGATAAAGACATGACGAAGGCGCTCGATGACTACATCAAGGAAATCGATACGCTGACCGATCGACTCTCGGCGCGTGATGAGGGTTTGGGTTTCGCGGGCAAAGCGCAGGTGTCAGACGATATTGGGAATCTGTACTTCTCGCTCGATACGAACTTTGGACCAACGTTGGGGCAGCGGCAGTATTTTGGCGAGATCGAACCCGCGTATCGAGTTCGCGCCGACGAGGTCAATAAGTTTTTGCGTGAGACGTTGCCGCAGTGGAATGAAAGGCTGCGCGGCTGGGGGGCTCCGACACTAACGACGAAGAAATCTTTGGAGCCGTAAAAGGTTTTTCAACGCAAAGCCGCAAAGGCGCAAAGAAGTAGGCCTTCACTAGTAGCGCCTTCTTCTTTGCGCCTTTGCGGCTTTGCGTTGAAAAAAATCTTAATTATCGTTGGTCGTCACAGGCACCGCGGTGCTGCTGCGCGTCAGTCTGATGTTGCCGTTAATTCCCTTCGCAGTGATTCCGGTGCCGCCGTTGCCAATACGTGCCCAGTAGTTGCCCTTCTTACTCTTATCAACCGACACATTCGGCAAGTCGGAGATCACGCGTCCATTCATTCCACGCGCGTCGAAGTCCGCATTTACGTCCGAAGCGAGCTGTAATTCAATATTTCCATTAATTCCCTTCAGCGTAACCCCATCGACATCGATCTTCGTCAGACCAACAACGATGCTGCCATTCACGCCTTTGAAGCTTGCTCGTCCCGAAGCGTTCGCGATCTGAACCTTGCCGTTGATGCCCGCGATTTCAACCGGACCATCAATATCGCTGCTGGTAAACGATCCGTTTACACCCTTCCCAAAAAGCGTGATCTGTCGTGGCAGCTTCAAAGTCACGCGTTCACTGGCTGATCCGCCAAACAACCGAGAAAAGATCCCGCCCTCTTTTTCCCCGCGAATCCGTAAACTGTTCGCGTCAGCCTCAACCGTAACTTTGCGTCGGTCCAGAGCTTCCTGCGTCGATGCGGTGCGCTCGATATAAACCTCGGCGGTCTTAGTATCTGAAGTCTCAATCTTTACGGGACCGTTCAAGCCGATCAGTTCGACCCGCGCGCCCGGCGAAAGTTCGTAGGTTTTTCGAATTTCCTCCCGCACATCGCTCGCATTACTGTGCGAAACGAGCCCACGTAGCTCAGCGCTCGAAGAAGAACGGACCACGATGCCGGCGATGGCTGCAAGGACCACGAGGAGAACGAATATCAATATGCGTTTCATATTTGGGGCCTCAAAAGGTTAGAAAATCGACACTCGGGGTCATTAACGACAGCGAGCCACATTTTGTTTCGGCTGAATTGCAGCAATTGGACTTGTCTTGACATTCAGTTAAGCCGAGACATAGAGTCGCCCAACTATGTCAGAACGCGATCGAAAGGATTTGAAAGTGCTTCTGGTCGAAGACTTTGAAGACACTCGCCTGTTCATGCGCCTCGAACTCGAAGAGCAGGGTTTCATCGTGTTTGAAGCGGAAAACGGTCAGGCCGCGGTGGAAATCGCGATCCGCGAAAATCCCGACGTGATTCTGATGGACCTCACGCTTCCACTCATGGACGGTTTTGAAGCGACGAAGTTGATTCGCCAGAATGAAGCACTAAAAGACGTTCCGATCATCGCCGTCACTGCGCACCAGGAGCACGACTTCCGTTCCGACGCGAAGGCGTCCGGCTTCGACGCGTACGTCACTAAACCGATCGACGTGAATTGGCTCAAGGAACTGATCGCCGGCCTTCTGATCTAATGGAAATTCGAAAGATTGAGAGTCTCGCGGAGATGCGCGAGGTCGAACGATTGCAGAGAGAGATCTGGGGAGTTGAGGATCTCGAAGTGTACCCGGCGCTGGCATTAAAGCCGCAAACAGAGGTCGGTGGAATATTGCTTGGGGCGTTTGATGAAGGCCGGATGGTGGGTTTTGTGTTCGGGTTTCCGGGAATTCTGGACGGTGAAACGATCATTCATTCAGACATGCTCGGGATTAGCGAGGGCTATCGTTCACACAATCTCGGCTACTCGTTGAAACTCGCGCAAGGCGAAGCGACGCTACAGCGCCGGATCGAACGCATCACGTGGACGTTTGATCCGTTGCAGTCGCGCAACGCGCACTTTAATTTCAGCAAGCTCGGCGTGATTGCTGATCGATACTATGTTGATTACTACGGAGTGACGTCGAGTTTTCTTCACCGGTTTGGGACGGATAGGTTATGGGTTACGTGGTTGTTGAATAGTGAGCGGGTCAAGTCGCGAATCGAAGGGATGAAGCCAACGCCGCCCGGAGACTTGGAACAGCTTTTACACCTGGTTCGCGTCGGAGAAAACGTTGAACCGGTTAGTGATGAATTTCGCGAGGAGCCGCACTTGGTGATTGAGATTCCCACTGAGATCACGAGGAATCACGAGCGTTGGCGGGAAGCGACGCGCCAGGCGTTCACGAGTGCAATTGGCTCGGGATATGTTGTTGAAGAGTTTTACGTGAACGAGCGAGATGGCCAAAAGGTTGGGCGTTATGTTCTCGCGCAAAGGCGCAAAGGCGCGAAGGAAGAATAAAGTTTTCCTTCGCGCCTTTGCGCCTTTGCGTTAGAACAATCTGTTAGAACCGCGCTTCGATCAGGCCGTCATAAACTTTCCCATGCTTTTCCGCGAGTTGCGGATATGTCGCATGCTCTGCGCGGAGTCCCTTCAATGCAAGTTTGCGCTCAACGGCCCGAATCGCGTTTGCCCGTCCCTCAATCTCCATGAACAACCCGAAGGGCAAGACATCAACCACGATCTCCGTCTTCCCGAGCACCCAGGTCTGCCGCCGTTTTTCGTAAACTAGCGCGGGCGCGAAACCGAGCGCATCGAGAATCGCCTCCATCGCCTCCGGATCGGCTACAGCTGTCTCATCCTCACGCTGATGCTTGATCGCGCTATCACCAGGAATACGTTTTTTAAAAGTCAGCGTCGCGCGTCCATCGACTCGCCGCAAACGCAAAACCGCAGATCCACTACGCAATGGCCCACCCATGTAAAGCGTGTTCTCCTCAAACTCTTCCCTCTGAAGAGTCGCACCTATTTCCGGCAAACGCCGCAACACAGCATCGCGCTGCCGCTTCGTAAGCCGGAATTTTTTCTCAGTCTCGATCATGCCTGCCGAGCCCACCGCCACGCTTCCGGAAGCGACGCGCGCTTGCCATACATCAACATACCGACGCGATAGACGCGCGAAGCAATCCACATGATCACAAGCACACTACTAAAACCAATGAATAGCGATAGCGCAATCTGCCAGAACGGCGGAGTTTGCGTGACGATCCGGACCAGCATCGCCACCGGCGCCGAGAACGGAATCATCGACACCCAAAACGAGAACGTCGAATCAGGACTACGGCTTACCGGGAAAAACAGGTAGAAACTCATTACAAGAAGAAGAATTATCGGCATAGCCAACTGCCCGCCTTCCTGTGCCGTCGTCACCATCGATCCGACAAGCGCGTAGATCGTCGCGTAGATGAAGTAACCAAGCAGGAAGAACAGGCCAAAGTAAATGTAATGCGAAAACGGAATACTCGGAATGCTTAAATTGACGCCTCTCGATGCGAGCAGATTCACGCCGTACAGAGCAAACGCGCTGAATGCGAGTCCCCAGATCGTCAACTGAGTCAACGCCACTAACGAAATGCCGACGAGTTTGCCCATCATCAAGGTGAACGGCTTTACTGACGAGAACAGAATCTCCGCGATGCGCGTTTCCTTTTCTTCGATCACTGCGCCAAGGATCACTTGCCCGTACATCAAAATCGAAAGATACATGACGAACCCGATGCCAAATACGAGCCCAAAGGCTCCACCCGAATCGCGCTCCCGGCCCGCAGCGCCGACTTTAATTGCCTGTACCTTTACGGGCTTGAAAAGCTCTACTCTGGTCCTGGTATCGACATTGGCGTCGATCAATCGCTGTTCGCGCACGGCACGATTCAAGGCCGACTCCAGCGTTCTCATTGAAAAGAGATCGCCCGGATTGCGATTGAAATATTCCGCCTGGCCGCGATCCAGAAAGTCCCTGGGAAGGATCAGGAAACCGTCGAGCTCTCTCGCGTGCAAACGCTGCTCGAGGTCAGCCCTTATTTGTTCAGCGGACTGATTAGTGTCTACCGGCTCGAGAACAAAATTTCCGAAAGGTCTCCTGCGTTGGTCGTTGGCGTTTCCTTCCTGCCGTGATGAATCACTGGCCATCCCCTGATTCAGATGCTCATACATCTTGCCAGTCTCGTCGATGACCGCCACCTTCATCGCCGAACCGGCATCGATGTTAACGATCACGATCGGCACGACGCCAAAAAGCGACATGATGAGCGGCAGCACGATGGTCGTAACAATGAACATCTTCGCCCGGACACGCTGGAGATATTCCCGTTTCACTACTGCCAGAAACTTTATCATGCGGATTCAGTCACTTTCGTAATGAAGATATCGTTGAGACTCGGTTCAACCATCTCAAACCTTCCGATTACCGCACCCGAAGCAATCAATCGCTTCAACAGTACCTGCGCGTCGGCGCCCTGTGCGAGAAGCGCCTGCGCCTCGTCTGCATGACGCACGAGCTTGCTGACAAGCGCCGGATCATCCAACACGCCGTCGCCACCTTCACACCGCACCGCAACAGAATTGCGTCCGAAGCTGCTCTTGATATCGCGCAAGCTGCCTTCAAACAGCTTTTGCGATCGATTGAGCAAACAAATGTCGTCGCAAATCTTTTCTGCGATTTCCATCTGATGAGTTGAAAAGATGATGGTCTTTCCGGCGCGCTTGAGATCGAGGACGATCTCTTTCAGTAGTTCCACGTTGATCGGGTCGAGGCCGGAGAATGGTTCGTCGAGAATCAGCAGATCGGGATCGTGAATGACAGAAGTGATGAACTGGATCTTCTGCTGCATTCCTTTCGAAAGCTCCATCGACCGTTTGTTCTTCCACTCGGTTAGTTTAACGCGCGCGAGCCACTCGTCGATCTTCGCTTCGATTGTCTTGCCGCGGACGTTTTTCAACTCGGCGAAAAATCGCAGTTGGTCCACGATCTTCATGCGGCGATAGAGCCCGCGTTCTTCTGGAAGATAGCCAATGCGATCCTGAAGTTGCGAATCGATTTTGCGGCCAAAAACGGAGATGGTTCCCGAATCAGGGACGGTGATGTTGACGATCATTCGGATCGTCGTAGTCTTGCCGGCGCCATTTGGGCCCAGAAGCCCAAACACTCTCCCGGCCCGCACCGTCAGGCTAAGCTCCTTAACCGCCGTGAACTCTCCAAAACTCTTAGTCACGCCGTCGAGCTTTACCGTTACGTCGTTTGCCATTCAACCGTTCTTGTAATCCAATGTTTGCAGCCCGCGTAGCGGGCTAGAGCCTGTAGCCTAGGGTGGAGCGAGCTTGCTCGCGGAACCCTAGGACCAATCGTGGTTAAGAATTGTAGCCCGCGTAGCGGGCGGCAGACCGTGGCGGACCTAGTGCTACCGCCCGCATTCGCGGGCTGAGATCACTAACACACCCGACCTGGGGTTGCGCTCGCAAAGCCTCGCTGCACCCCAGGCTATATGCTTTCGACCGCCTAGCGGGCTGTCGCAAGCCTAACAGATGAAGGTTTTGGTTTGCCACAAGTACCACATCTGATACATATTTACACTACGTCACCCCGCAGGTTTAACGGTTTCGAACTCGTCTATGCTCGCCCGTCGCAATTCTCTAATGTTCGCGTCGTTGTTGTGTCTGCTGGCTCTGTGGCCAGTGGCATACGCCCAAACCACGAATCCACCTCCAAAGTCGCAGGATGATGTTGTACGTGTTTACACCGAACTCGTCCAGACCGACGTCATGGTTTTTGACAAAGGAGGACGCTTTGTTGACGGGTTAACAAAACAAAACTTCGAGCTGCGCATCGACGGCAAACCACGCCCGATCGAAGGTTTTGAAATAATCACTGCCGGCAGCGACGAAGAAAGCCAGCTCGCCGCCGCACGCGGCGCAACTACTTTAAATCTCAAGCGTCCCGTTCCTTTGGATCGCGGTCGAATCGTTTTCTTTTACCTCGACGACTATCACATGGACCTGTCGGGCATGGTCGCTGCGAAGAAAGTCATTATGACTTTCATCGAAAAAGAGATGGGCCAAAACGATCAGGCAGCGATTGCCTCAGCCAGCGGACAGATCGGTTTTCTACAACAACTGACGGGCGATCGAACAATACTAATGCGCGCCGTCGATCGGCTGTCCCCGAGATCTTATTCCGTCCGCGATTTCGATCGCCCGCCGATGAGCGAATACGAAGCATTGTTAATCGATCGGCTCGATCGTGAAGTCTTCGAGTTCTTTGTAACTGAAACCTTACGATTGAACCCCGGTATGAGTCGTGATTCCGCGGGGCATATGGTGCGTGCGCGGGCCCAGGCAGTTCAATCTCAAGCCGCGCGCATAAACGACAATACATTGAATGGTCTCCAGCGTTTGGTGAAGACCGCCAAAGATCTTCCAGGACGAAAACTTCTCTTCTTCCTTTCCGGAGGTTTTCTGATGGAGAACCGCCGTGGCGATTCCGTTTCTAAACTGCGTGACATCACAAACGCGTCGGGTAAGAGCGGCGTGGTTATCTATTCAATGGATACGCGCGGGCTCGTCGCCTCCCTGCACGACATCAGTGTCGAAAAGCCCTTTGATCCTTTCGGCCAGCTAAGCCGTTCAACCCATGGTGAACTCGCGGCAACGCAGGACGGCATGAATGCACTCGCAGTCGATACCGGCGGCAAGGCGATCTTCAACACGAATGATTTGAAAAAGGGACTCGCGCCTGCGATCAAGGAGACTTCCACCTACTACCTTCTCGCATGGAAGCCGGACGCTGAAGCGCAGAAGCAACGAAGGTTCAGAAATCTCGAGGTCAGACTCGTCGATCGCCCCGATCTCAATTTGCGCGTGCGAAAAGGTTATTTCGACGTCGATCCTCCTGCGACGCCGGTTGCGAAGGATGCGAAAGACGCCGCACAACCTAAGAAACCAACATCCGCGCCCGCCAAGCTGCGCGAGTCGATTATGGCGCCTTACCCTGAAAGAGGACTGCCGATACTTTTGAGCGCCGACTATTACGACATCGCGGACAAAGGACCGATCCTTTCGACTGCTATCCAGGTGCCCGGCGAGTTTCTGGTGTTTGGGGAACAACCCGACGGAAAGGTTCAAGCTACCATCGATGTCAGCGGCGTTTTTTACGACGAGAAGGGCGTTGCAAGATCGAGTTTCATCGAAAGGATTGTGACCACAGCTCCAGATCTTGAACGCGCAAAAAGCTACAGCAACGACATGACGTTCACGTATCCCGCGAAACTACCACCCGGACTCTATCAAGTGCGTGTCGCAGCGCGTGACGACAAGAGCGGGCGAATCGGAAGCGCTCACGCCTGGATCGATATACCGGATCTCGCGAAGAAGAAGTTGACGATGAGCACGCTGCTGTTAGGCGAGCGCACACAGGCGATGATGAAGAACGTCTCGGATCCGGGAGGCGTGAACCCGGTGGCACTGAGCGCCAGCCATCGCTTCGGCCGTGCATCGACGCTTCGTTTCCTGATCTTCGCCTACAACACGACTGTCTCACCGGCGGATCAAAAGCCGGATGTTGCCGTGCAGGTGCAGGTGATACGCGACAATCAACCTGTTATCACAACTGCGCTCAGAAAAATCAGCACTGACGGGGTTCTCGATCTCGCGCGACTCCCTTACGCCGCAGAGATCCCGTTGAGTGATCTATTGTCCGGCCGTTATCTGTTGCAAGTGACTTTGATCGATCGAGTGTCGAAACAGAGTACGACGCGTCAAACTCACTTCGACGTCTATTAACCTCATCCGTGCCTAAGCCGTGGAAACCGACAAAGGAGCAACTCTTCGCCGCGACCGGCAAGACGGTTCGCGATGTTATCGCTCCGAACCTGCGCGTTCTCTTTTCCGGAATCAATCCGGGACTTTACACGGCGGCGGTGGGCCACCATTTCGCGCGTCCGGGAAATCGCTTTTGGCCGGCGTTGTACGCTGCGGGATTTACTGACCGCGTGTTATCGCCGTTTGACGAACGCGAACTGTTGAAGAGTGGATACGGCATCACGAACGTAGTGATGCGAGCAACAGCCTCGGCAGATCAGCTAACGAAGGAAGAGATTGTTGCGGGTGGAAAGAAGTTAAGAGCGAAGGTACTACGTTATTGTCCGAAGGTGTTGGCGGTGCTTGGGATCAGTACTTACCGCGTTGCGTTTAACCAGCCCAAGGCGACCGTCGGACGGCAGGAAGATCGGATCGGTGACACCATGCTCTGGGTACTACCAAACCCGAGTGGCCTGAACGCCAACTACCAGCCCGCCGATCTCGCACGATTGTTTCGTGAACTGAGGGAGTATCTGTAGGGGCGGCCCTCCGTGGCCGCCCGTTCCGGGACTCACGCGCGGGCGGCTACGGAGGGCCGCCCCTACAATTCACAAATACGACAACCACCAGTCTTTTCGTCTCTGCTTCACACCCGCGAACCACTTACACAACGGATACAACAGCACCACCCCGATGATCCACGCGAGATAAACGACCGCGAGATTAAACCCTCGTTCGTGCGGCGTCCCAAAAAATTCAATCGGCGACATAAACAGCGACTCAACCGGCTTCCGAAAAGCAAGGTGCAACAAAACAGAGATGAGATGTGCCGTGTACCACTGAAGCACATAGAAGAACAACGGCACGCGACCAAAAGTAACAAAGAACTGACCTATTCGACCGAAAGCAGGTCGTGACTCGAAAAATGCCAGCGCGAGGATCGATGGACCAAGCGTCATCAACAAAAACAACAATGACGGCGGATACTTGGTCGTATTCAAAAACGAAAGCACTGTATAGACGAGATTCTTCTGCTCCATCCACTCGCTCGGATCACCATACACGTCGATTCTGCGTAGTACGATAAACAGTCCAGTCGCAACACCCCCGATGATCAGAAGCAAACGTCTCCGGCGCTGAGCGTCAAGTTTATAAAGTTCTCCAAACGCATAACCCGCCGCCATCACACCAATCCACGGGACCAGCGGATAAACCACAAAAACTACCGGACTGAGAACTGGGGAGAACGGGAAACGCTTCGAACGGCTGGTGCAGCAACATCCAAAGCTTCTGGAAAATGTTCGGGATCGGCGCCTCTGGTCCACCCCAGCTTTCAACTCTAAAGCGGTCAAGCAGGTTATGAAAGATAATCATCAACAACCCAAAAGCCGCGACAACTTTCAACGGCAAATGAATCAATCCCGCAAGCACGATCATCGAAACGCCGATGACCCAGATCACCTGGAGGAATCCGAGAAACCTGTAATCGAAACTGAAAAAGACACCCAACTTAACCACCGTGACTTCGAGCACTATCAACCACAATCCGCGTGTGATGAGAAACTTCGACAACTCGCCCCTGGTCTTGCCGCGCAAGAACTGCAAATAAACGCTGGTGCCCGCAAGAAACACGAAGACGGGGGCGCAAAAATGTGTGATCCAGCGTGTGAAGAACAAGGCAACGTTGGTGCGAGTCGGATCCGTGGGGTCAAACTGCAAAGCGGCGTTATGAACAAAGTCTCGGGTGTGGTCGAGCATCATGATGATCATCACGATGCCTCGCAACAGATCGATCGAATCAATGCGTCTCTCTGCCATACATTCAATTAACTTTTGTGCTTTTTTGTGCCGTTTTGTGGCTGGTCCTTATAATTCGATCGGTTGCGCGGATATCACCTGTTCGAGCGCACGCAGCGATTCCAGCGTCTGTCTACTTAAAGGTTGGTCCACCTCGATCACCGCCATCGCATCACCGCCGCGCTCACGGCGTCCGAGATGAAAGCGACTGATATTCACACCGCCCGCTCCGAGCGTTGTGCCGATACTGCCAATCACGCCGGGGACGTCGTGATTGCGCGTCACAAGCATATGCCCATGAGGTGTCGCTTCGAGATAGAACCCGTCGATCTCCGTTATACGCCCTTCACGCCGTGATCCGCCATATCCAAAGAGCGTGCCGGCCAAACTTATTGTTGACTGGCCCGTGCTGATCTCGGTGCGGATAGCCGGCGCCATCTCGGCGCCACTGCGAATGTAAGTGGTAGTCACCTTGATGCCGCGCTCTTCCGCGATCAGAAAGGCGTTGACGACGTTTACGCGAGCGCTGACATCGCGCAGCAGACCTGCTAAAAACGCGCGGGTCACCGGGGCCGCATCCAATTCCACTATCTCGCCTGCGAATTCAATTCTGACTTCGCTGACCGGTCGATCGACAAGCTGCGCCTGAAATCTTCCCAAACTCTCGGCGAGCGCAACATAAGGTTGGACCAGGTTGAACTCTTTGATACTGATAGCGGGCACATTAACTGCTCCGCGCAACGCCCCCGTCAACAGAAAGTCGCGCATCTGCTCGGCGACTGTGAACGCCACTCCTTCCTGCGCCTCCTTCGTCGAGGCGCCGAGATGTGGAGTTACGATCACCTGGTCCAACTGTAATAACTTGTGATCCGCGGGCGGTGGCTCCTCGCTAAAAACATCCAGCGCCGCGCCGGCAATTGAGCCGTCCATGATCGCGTCATAGAGCGCTTGCTCGTCGACCAGGCCACCTCGCGCGCAATTGATGATGTGCGCACCCTTTTTCATTTTGCCGAGGGCTTCGCGATCGATCAGGCTGCGCGTTTCGGGAGTCAAAGGAGTATGGACCGTCAGAAAGTCAGCACGAGCGTAAACCTCATCGAGCGAAGCCAACTCGACCTCGAGATCGCGGGCATGCTCCGGCGAGATAAACGGATCGTAAGCGACGATCAACATACCCATTGCTCGCGCACGCGAAGCGACGACACGTCCGATCCGGCCCAGGCCGACGATGCCGAGCGTTTTGCCTTGCAGTTCGACTCCAATGAACTTTTTGCGGTCCCAGCGTCCGGCCTTGAGGCTGCTGCTGGCTTGCGGAATGGAACGCGCGAGTGAGATAAGCAGGGCGATTGTGTGCTCAGCGGTCGTGATCGTGTTGCCGTCCGGCGCATTCATCACGACGATCCCGCGAATTGTTGCTGCGGAAACGTCGATGTTGTCGACGCCAACGCCGGCGCGCCCGATTACGCGCAAGCTGCTGGCGCCGTCCAGCAGCTCTGAAGTAACCTTGGTTTCGCTTCGAACGATCAGGCCTTCGCAATCTTTCAACGCTTCGCGTAACTCGGATGGAGCGAGTCCGGGACGTTTCTCTACGATGAAACCGGACGATCGCAGTGGTCCCAGACCACTCTCGCTCACATCATCTGCTACAAAAACTTTCGCCGTCATTTAAGTTTTTCTCTTGCTTGCTACTAAAAACTCGGTATGGTAACAGTGCTGCCGGAATTGGTCGAGTAGCCCACAAAGAGGCGCATACAGATGGAGATTCTTGTTTATCGCAAAGGTAGTAATCGTATTGAGGATCATTGGACCGCGCAGGATCTGCCGGAGCTCCTGAAAGACTCTTCAGCCGTGATCTGGGTCGACATGGAATCGCCGACCACGGCTGACGAGCAGGTACTACTCGACGTCTTTCATTTTCATCCGTTGACGGTGGAAGACTGCCGCGAGAATCGCCACTATCCAAAGATCGAAGAGTTTGAGGGTTATCTCTATTTCATCGTTCACGGCGTGCGTGCCGATACGAGCCCCGAAAGATTCAACACGATCGAGTTGGACGGCTTTCTCGGCAGTAACTATGTGATCACCTATCATCACGACTACTTCCGCAGCATCGCCAACGTGAAACAACTGCTGCGCACGACCCCAGTCGCTTGCCAGCGCGGCACCCCTTTCCTGCTGCACCAAATATTGGACCAGGTTGTCGATTACTATTCGCCGGTTTTGGACGATTTCGATGACAGGATCGATAAGCTCGAGGACGATATCTTCAACCTCAGGCGGCCCAATAACTTAATTCTTTCGGAGATCATGGAGCTCAAGCGCAGTGTGCTGCGCTTGCGACGCATCTCGATCAAGCAGATGGACATTCTTCATCGCATGAGCCGCGGCGAGTTTTCGTTAATAACCGTCGACATGCGTCCGTTCTATCGCGACGTTTACGATCACCTGGTTCGAGTAGTTGATCTCTCGGAAAGCTATCGCGACTTGATTAGCGGATCGTTGGAGGCGTACCTGTCGGTAGTTTCCAACCGGCTCAATGAGATCATGAAAGTGTTGACGATCTTCTCCGCGATCATGCTGCCGTTGACGTTCATCGCCGGCGTTTACGGGATGAATTTCGACAACATGCCTGAGCTACGATCGAGGTACGGCTATTTCGCAGTGCTGGCTATTATGATTTTCGTGGCGATAGGAATGTTATTGTTCTTCAAGCGCCGCGGCTGGATTGGTGGCGCCGAGAAGGAAACAGAACCGAGCGCGGTAGCGCCGGGTCAATCTCCTCCTAATAGCACTTCCATTGCAGATTGACCCGGCGCTACCGCGCTCGGTTCTGTAAGCTACATCGGATCGGCTTCGCTCTTCTCCTTTGGTTGATCAAAGGCCCCATCCGGACTCGGTAACGTAGACTCCTCAGGCTCGTCAGTTACTTTTTCATTCTCTTCCAAATCTTCTAACGTCTCTTTACTCGTCGCATCCTTTTTGATCGCTTCCTCGCGTTCCATCATTCGCCCCCCAAGACTGATTTTCCAAAGACCATTATGATCGTCGACGTAATAACAGCCGCATAACCTCCCGCGACAAGATCGTCGCACATTATTCCGTAACCGCCTTTGAGCCGCTCAAATCTCCCCGCAGGGTAGGGCTTAAAAATGTCGAAAAGGCGGAAAAGAATAAACGAAACGATGACTCCACGCGTGAGCGGCTGAAGATTGAAGAGCGTTAACGGCAGCAACGCAATCATTTGGCCGGCAACTTCATCAACGACAACTTTGCCTGGATCCTTTCGTCCCGCCAACTCCTCGGTCCTTGAAGCTGCCCAGATTCCCGAGAACGTGACCGCAAGTATAAATAGTAGGACCACCGCAACGAGCGCAGTTCCTGTCAGGATCTGCGTAAACAGCAAAAAGATTCCCACGCTCACAAGCGATCCAAACGTCCCGGGAATCAGCGGCAAGTATCCAACTCCGAACGTCGCGATCGAGAGCGCCAGATAATCACTCGCACGCCACGGCACTGTAGTAGCTGGCGCCGTGCGCTGCGGAACAACAACCGATGGGTTTAACTCGTCGCTGGATTCTTTAACTGACATTGTCATTCAGGCGCAGATTCTTCCGATCAGATCGTACTCGTGCGCTTCAGTGATCTCGACCTGGACAAATTGCCCTCCCTCAGGCACAACGCCATCGGGAACATCATTGATCAGCACACACCCATCAATGTCAGGCGCCTGCGTCTCCATTCTTCCCTGCCACAACAACTCACTCTCTTTCGATTCACCTTCAAACAGCACCTGGACCACGTCTCCAACTCGCGATCGGTTCTTCCGTCGCGAAATCTTAGCCTGCTCTTTCATCAGCGCCGTGCGCCGGCGGGCCGCGGTTCGATGTGGAACTTTGTCGGGCAGGTCGAACGCCGGTGTGCCCTCTTCATCCGAGTAAGTAAAAACGCCCACACGATCAAACTCGACGTTCTTGATGAAACTCATCAACTCGTCAAAATCATCTTCAGTCTCTCCCGGAAATCCGGAGATGAACGTCGTACGCACTGCGATGCCGGGAACTTTCTTTCGCACACGTTCGATCAAACGCTCGAGGCTCTTTCGATTGCCGCCGCGTTTCATCAGCTTCAAAACATTCTGCGAAGCGTGCTGCAAAGGCATATCCAAATACTTCACAGCCTTCGGCTCTTCAGCGAGCACGTCGAGAAAACCGTCGCTGATGTGCGTCGGATAGGTGTACATCACTCGCACCCACTCGATCCCATCGACATGTGATAGTTCTCGGAGCAGACGCGCGAGTGCGTCCTGTTTGCCGAGGTCTTCACCATAACGAGACGAATCCTGGGCCACCAGAATGATCTCTTTGACTCCTTCTTCCGCGAGTTGATGAGCTTCCGCGATGATCGATCCGAAGCGACGACTGCGAAAGTGACCTCGCATCTGCGGAATGAAACAGAATGCGCACGGCCGATCGCAACCTTCGGCAATTTTTACAAACGCATAGTGCGAAGGTGTCGCGAGCACGCGCGGCGTCGACTCGTCGTATAGATAAGTCGCGCTTTGATTCCCGAGCGGCACGACAGGCAGCGTGCGCGTGTTGGTTTTCGGATCGCAAACCGCGAGGATGTCGTTGATTTGACTGGTGCCGATAAACGCGTCGACCTCAGGTATTTCGGCCTTTAACTCATCGCGATAACGCTCGACTAGACAACCTGCGACGATTAACCGTTTGGCGTTTCCGTCGGTTTTTAATCGCACGGCTTCGAGGATCGTATCGATCGATTCCTGCTTGGCTGAGTCGATAAAACCGCAGGTATTTACGACGACCGTATCGGCGTCTGCTGCATCAGCAGTGATTTGATAACCGTTCTGCTTGAGTTGGCCCATCATCACCTCGCTATCGACGAGGTTTTTGGGGCAGCCCAGACTTACAAATCCAACCTTCTTCATCCGTTTCTTTCCGTAATCTCAATTGCGCGGAGGGCACGCTCCACTTCCCGTTTTTCGCTCGCAGAAAGCCGCTGCCCACCAAATCTGACACGGTTGTAAGCGCGCGTGATTACCAGAGCCTCGCTTGAATTCAAATTGTTCGCAAACTCGAGCGGCGTCAGATGCCGATCGCGTGACAGGCCGCGTTGCTCCATCGATGAGATCAACCGCTCGTAAAACTGAACGTTCGAGTAAGTCCTTCCCTCTTCGTACGTACGAATCTCTCCCGTGCGAACCCAACGCCAAACTCGTTTGCCAAACAGAATGACAAAGCCAATAAACGCCAGGCCAAGCACGACTATCCCAAGCACCAGCACATTGCCGGTGAGATAACTCTTAACAGTCTCTAACACGTTTGAAAGTGTGCGCGCGTAATCAAACACCTGGTTGTGCAGAGACGTTGCGAGCGAGCGCTGCTCCTGCTTGTCGTAACCGACTACGTATTGGAACCACAGCAGCTCGAGCGCTTCGGCGTACTTGTGCAATTGAGCTGTCAGGCCGGTACGCACGGGTTCAGTTCGTCCGGCGGAAGGCGTCGGATCAAACGTCACCCATGAACGAGTCTCCGGAAAATAAACTTCAACCCATGAATGTGCGTCGCTCTGTCTGACAGTGTAAGCGCCGGCTGCTTCGTTGTATTCACCGGGGAGAAAACCATTCACGACACGCGCTGCGATACCGCGCGATCTCAGTAACACCGCCATCGCAGTCGAGTAGTATTCGCAATGACCTGCCTTGACGTTGAAAAGGAAATCGGCGAGCGGATCAGGTCCGCCGGCTTTCATTTCGAGTGAGTAGGCATACTCTGTTTGCAGGTGCGCTTCAATCGCCTTGGCGGTGTCGTAACGGTTGCTCGCATTCGCGCGGAGAACGATCGCCGTCGCAAGCGTATCGATGCGAAGATCGAGATCGTCGGGCAGTTGAAGGTAACGATAATAGGATATGGGGTATGGGTGACGATCCTCGCGCAACTCATCCATGCGCGGCTCATTCGTGTCAGAGATGGCCGTGTACATGATGCGTTCGAAGTCGCGACGACGCGACTGAACCGATCCTTCTTCATCGACACGAACAAACGGAAGATCGCCCTGGACAGCAACAACTCGAGGGGCGGCGAACAGCACCGCCGACTCCAACGGCTCCAGAAAGAATGTTTGCCTCGTTAGACGATTTATCGATTGCGCGGTGCCGAATTGAAAGAGGCCGCCGCCCCGGTCGTTTATGAGTTCGTTCTGACGTGCCTGGACCGATTTCTTCCATGCTTTGCCGGTGAACTCGTCGAGGGCGACGCCACGCCAGCGTAAATCGCGCGGAGTTTCGTCCATGATGCGCACGCGCATCACGAGTCCGTCGTCCTGCTTGAGTGTGCCAATCTGTCCGAGGGTTACGTTTTCGGAAAAGCCGATAAAGTTTGACAGTCCACTGCCACTGCGCGTGAGTGCCGCGGCTCCCGATCGTGGTGCGATCAGAAATAACGGCAGGGCCAGCACGAAGATGAAGAGCAGCAGTCCTACGGCGACATAAGGCAGGCGTGCAGCTTCAGGATTACGCCACGAGCGTCGCCCGACCTTTTTAAAAACGCGCGAATCTGGCGGTACGAGTAAACGTGTTTCGGTATAAACAAGTGAACGTCTTGCCTTCTGGATCTCGAATGCGGTGACGGCACAGAGTCCACAGAGCAAATAAAGTGTGAGCGTGCCGAGAAACACGGGGCTGAAACTCAATCCCGCCGCTAACAAAACTTCGAAGAATGAGATCAGGTAAAGAAAAACCCAATCGCGATCTTTCTTCACCTGTAGCAGCTTCACTGCCGACAGGAAAACGATCAGGTGCGCGAGCGCGGTGACTCCCAGTCTCTCCGCGGGTTCGCCCATTGCTTTTTGATATTGCCAGTCGAGGTAGAACAGCGGGATCGAGAGAAGGACAATTCCCAAACCATAACGCTCAGGCAATTGCCACTTCGTGTTCTCGAGCATCCAGCTCACGATCATCACGATCAGGAACACCAGCGCGAGACCAGAGCTGAGCCCGCCAGCCAACACGAGCGCCAGCATCGCCACGCCAATCATGGCGTACGAGAATCCTCGGAAGTACGTTAGAAAGTTCACCTTATTATTTGCCACAAAGAGGCACAAATTTTTCCCGAATCTTTTGTGCCTGTTGTGGCAGTTACCGTTTCACCTTGATCTCAAACAGTCTCGGCCAGAGCTTGCCTGTTACGTAAAGCTTGTCATTCGCCTGGTCATACGCGATACCATTCAACACGGCTTCTTCATCGCGTGCCTCGTCTTCCGGCATCAACCCCGTCAAATCAATCCACGCTTTCACGCGCCCCGTCTGCGGGTCGATCACCGCGATCCGGTCAGAGTGCCAGACATTCGCGTAAATCTCTCCTTTGACAACTTCCAGTTCATTCAACTTATTAACCGGCGTCGCGCCATCAGTCACAGAGATCGTCCTGCTAACTCGAAAACTCGACGGGTCGAGAAACTTAAGCCGGCTCGATCCGTCGCTCATGATTAACGACTGCCCGTCAGTAGTGAGTCCCCAACCCTCGCCCTCGTAATCAAACTGCCCGGCCCGTTCGAGAGTCTGCAAATCGTAGATGAAGCCCACGCTGTGCTGCCACGTGAGTTGGTACACTTTTCCATTCAACACAGCAGCGCCTTCAGCAAAGTAAGGCGGCGGCACATCAACTTTTTTCAAGACTTTCCCGGTATCGAGCTCGACACTTCGCAGGCTCGAGCTGCCTTCCTGCCCTGTGCTTTCCAGAAGTTTTCCGTCAACTAGGATTAAGCCTTGCGTGAAAGCGTTGCTGTCGTGCGGGAAGATGTTCAGTATCTGATAACCGTATGTAGGGACTGGTCCGTTTGATGCCGGCGTATTTTCAACTTTCGTGACATTGCTGTTGGCGCCGTTCCCACATGAAAGGCACAGAATCAACAGCAAAAACGCGCCGATTCCCGCGATGTGGAAGGTATTTTTTGACGGTAGTCGGGTCTGTTTCGCAGCAGGCATACGAGGCATTTTGCGCGACGGGAGGCGAAAAGACAAAGCAGGGCAGCATCACTCGGAAATGATGACCGGGTCGTCCTTGAAGCGTTTTTCGAGGTAATCATTCAGACGCTCGATATCTGCTTCGGTCATCTGGTGAATAGTGGCGCCGAGTAGCCATTTTTTCTTCGCATCCTCCCCCAGGCGCTCGGAGCTCACGATCTTGACCACCGCTTCAATCGATCCGTCAGGCAGGTCAACCCGGACAAACAGAAGCCGCCCCATCGTTGACAAATCAGTTTCGGAGAAACGCGTGCCGGCGAGCGAAAGCCTCATGCCAAATTTGCCGATCGTCTCGCAATGCCCGCGCGAGGGTTGGGAATACGACACTTTGCCGACCTTTACGTTTCCGTCGATCAACGAGATCGCGCTGGGCAGATGAGCATAAAAACGTGGGCCACGACGGCGATTGCGAAACTCTTTTTTCTGGCTGGTCGGTGCGCGCTGACGTGAGCCCAGCGGGTCGAACCCTTTGAACACGAGCCCACAATTATTACAGAGGAGCTTGTGCATTCCGACCACACGCAGCAACAGGACCGCATCGTCGTAATCCCTCTGAATCCGCTCACTTTTGCATCTCGGACACTGCACAAGATTCATTCTAGTGCTTTTTTGTGCTTTTGTGATCAAGAGCGAACGCAAAAGCTGGTTGCGCAGTTTCATCTAAAAATAAATCCGTTTCGAAACGGATCTTCCGGATCGAAATAGAACTCATTGCGACCTGTAAATGACGCGGTCCCACTGACCTCCGGTGTGACCGCGTCATATGGTCCAAACTTCGTGACCTCCACGACATTCACCGTCATCGTGCTGCCCAAAATACTTTCGATAGTGATCGGTTCGTTCAACTCGAGCTCGCCCTTAGCAAAGTGCAACGCGGCTCGCGCACTCACACCGCTGCCGGTCGCCGATCTATCGAGTTCACCTTCGGCGAAGATGCAAACGTTGCGGCTGTGGTGTTTCGCGTCGTGCGGTGGTCCAGTGAAGATCGTCCCGTAGAGAAAACTCAGGTCTTCTTCGAAGGGATGTTTAATTGGAAACTGGGGCACCGCCGCGTGTTTGATCCGTCGACCGTAGTCAATCAGGCGATTGAAATGTTCAGGTGTAAGGGTGAGTCCGACTGCTTCCGCTTCGACAAACGCATAGAATGCCCCACCGAAAGCAATGTCGAACCTCACACGACCGATTCCAGGCACATCAACGTGTTGGTCGCGAAGGTAAAGAAACGAAGGCACGTTGCGAAACGACGACTCGATGACGCGTCCATCCGCGACGGTCGCCCTCGCGTAGATTCTGCCGGCGGGTACGTTGAAAGTTATCTCGTCCTTGTTGACGAGTTTTGCTTCGACCGCGAGTTTTGTGAGCGCAATGATCGCGTGGCCGCACATCGTGCTGTAGCCTTCATTGTGTAAAAAGAACACATCGAAATCGGCATCAGCGGAAGAAGTGATGACGGCGCCGTACATATCCGCATGACCGCGCGGTTCCCACATCAGGCCGGTGCGCAAATGATCGTAGTGCTCACGAAAATACCGCCGTTTTTCGACCACCGTTCGCCCCTCTACTGGCGGCAGACCTTCGACGATGACGCGCAATGGCTCGCCACCAGTGTGCATATCGATAGTGGTGACGCGCGTCCAGTGTTCAGGCGGCCGCCAATTGGAGAGTTGGTTCATGAGTGCTTGCTCGAAGTTTGAATGCCACAAAAGCACAAAGGCGAAACCAATAGCCCAGATGATATACTGACGGCGGCATGGGCGCTGTCAACGAAGATTATTTCCTCAATCCACCACCGGGTTCGGCAGCGGAACGTGCCGCTAAGTTAGAATAAACCTTAGGGCCACCGTGGAAAACCTCCGACTTACGCCAGAAGAGCGGATTCGCAAACTGGAGAATCTTATCCTCGCCGCAAGACTTAAGGAGAAGCATCCTGATAATTCCGACAAATCCTGACATCCTGTCAAACATTCCCCGCCCATCCTGACTATGCCGAATATAAAACCTCTCAACAAACTCGTCACCAAAGCACGCGACCTGCGTGAGCATCATCGGGAACGTCACCGGCCCAGTGGGTATGCGTTCGCAGTGGCAGATAGTATCGAGTTTCTCGATAAGGCACATTGGGACGAGGTGACGTCGCACGATTCACTCTTTCTATCGCGACGGTATTTGCGCGTGCTTGAAGAGGCTGGGCCGGATAACCTGCGACCGTGTTACGCGCTCATCTTTCGTGAGAAAGAACCTGTGGCTGCGGTCGCGGCTCAGAGCGTTACAGTTTCACTTGCACGCCTGCGGAAAAAGGTGTCGTCAAACGGCCGTCTGGATCGGCTCGAAGAGAAGATGTTGGTGTGCGGCAACCTGCTTTCGTGGGGCATGCACGGTATCTCGTTCGCCCCAAACGTGGACCATCAGCCGCTTTGGCCCGCGGTTGCCGAAGCTCTGTATCGCCTGCGTCGCGTCAACAAGTTGTTCGGCGACACCGCTTTTGTGATGGTCAAGGACATTACTGACCCGCACGCTTCTGCAGCCACGGCGCTCTCGCGTTTCTCTTATCGCGAGCTCGAAACGGAACCAAACATGGTTCTTGACATCTCTCCGCAGTGGAAAAGTTACGACGACTATCTCGCGAGTCTCACTTCGAGATATCGCAAACAGGCAAGACAGATTGAAAAGGAAGTGACGGCAGCGGGGTGCGCAGTCGAAGACATCGAGACGGATGAGATAGCTCGCAATGCAGAACTGTTGCACGCGCTCTATCTTCAAACTCACAAGAACGCGCGTTTACGACTCGTCACACTACCCGTCGCCTTTCTGCCAACACTCGCCAGGGAACTCGGCGACGACATGCGCTTCACCGTTCTGAGAAAAGACGATCAGTTGCTGGGCTTTGTAACGACTGTAAAGGACGGCGACACCGCGGTCGGTTATTACATCGGCTTCGATCGCAAGGCCAACGCTGACATTCCTATCTATTTTCGACTACTTCAATCCGTGGTCGGTCACGCGCTCGCGCTCGGTTGCAAGCGACTCTCTTGGGCCGCACCGCACTCGAACCCAAAGCACGTCTCGGCGCTCGCCCGGACCCGATGCGCGTCTGGATTCGTCACCGCATTCCGATGCTGAATGTGATCGTGCACGGCCTCCTTCACGCGCTCGACGATCACGAAGAGGCTCCGGAACGAAACCCGTTCAAGTGACTATTCGTACCTGAGCGCGATCATCGGATCCACTTTCGTAGCCCTTCGCGCAGGAACCCAGCACGCAAGTAACGCAACGAGCGCAAGCAGCAAGGCAATCGCGACAAACGTCAGCGGATCAGTAGCACTCACTCCAAAGAGGAGGTTCTTCATCGTTCGGGTCAACGCGAACGCGGCAATCAAACCGAGCGCGACGCCGGCAAGAGCGAGTTTCATTCCGTGACCAATTACGAGTCTGAGCACGTTTCCACGCTGCGCGCCGAGCGTCATGCGGAGTCCGATCTCGCGCGTGCGCTGCGTGATTGAGTAAGACATCATGCCGTACAAGCCAATACTTGCGAGCGCCAAAGCCACGACCGCGAACACAGCGAGCAACATCATCGAGAAACGCCGAGGCGCGATCGATTGGTCCACGATCTGGTCCATCGTCCTCACGTTGAACACAGGCTGATCTTTATTCAACGCCGCGATCTGGCCGCGTACTGCCGAGGTGAGACTCATCGGCTCGACATCAGTGCGCGTCAGCAAATTGATGCGACGTGTAGATCCTGGCAGTCGATCAACGGGAATCTGATTGAAGTTCAGATAGAACTGCGGAGTCTGAACCTCTTGTCCGTCCAGGTTATATTGTTCGACGTGCCTTACCACACCAACAACTTCGTAAGCCGGCGTGCCGGATGAAGACTGCGATATCCGTCGTCCGATTGGATCTTCATTCCCAAAATGCCTCGCGAGTGCTTCGTCGATAACGACAACCAACGGAGTCGCTGCGTTATCGTGCGCGGTGAAGACGCGGCCTTTTAGCAACTCGATGCCCATCGTCTGAAAGTAATCCGCACTGACTGTGTAACGAATAGAGCCTGATTCCTTGCCCTTCTCTGGAAGTGGCCGGCCTTCGATAAAGAACGTCGGATGATTAGCTGTGACGAGCGGAAGTCCATTTGAAATCGCAACTGATCTGACACCCGGGAGCTTTCGCACATTCTCCTGCAACTGATCGAAGAAGGCGGCCACTTGCTGACCATCAGGGTTGTTAACCGACACTTGCATCGTGAGCAGGTTTTCCGGGTTAAATCCTGGATCAACCTGTAGCACTCTGCGGAAACTCTGAATGAGTAGACCCGCACCGACTAGCAACGTGAGCGTCAGAGCAACTTCTGCGACGACCAACACACTACGCAGACGCCCCCGTCCCCCCGCTGAACGACGATCTCCTTCTTTCAGTGCTTCAGTCAGATTCAGTCGTGAAGCTTGCAGCGCTGGAGATAACCCGCAGAACAATCCGGTGAACAGTGATACGCCGAGTGTGAAAGCGAGGACGCGCACATCTACACTCGCTTCAGCGAGTCGCGGTATGCCGTCCGGTAATTGGTTCGCAATAAAGCTGATCCCCCAAAGTGCGATTAGTATTCCCAGCGCAGCCCCTACCAACGCTAATAGAAAACTCTCGGTAAGCAACTGTCGAATAATCCGCGATCGATTCGCACCTAATGCCACGCGTACCGACATTTCTCGCCTCCGCGTGGACGCGCGA
This sequence comes from uncultured Acidobacteriota bacterium, assembly GCA_963800055.1. Lineage (GTDB taxonomy): Bacteria > Acidobacteriota > Blastocatellia > Pyrinomonadales > Pyrinomonadaceae > PSRF01. The sequence continues at coordinate 1,998 of CAWCZP010000016.1, read as the reverse complement.
ACGAGCAAGAGGTTGGCGACGTTAGCGCAGGCAATTAACAGGGCCACACGACTGCGCCGAGCAAGATTAACAACGGCAACCGCACATCACCAACAAATGTTTCGTGCAGCGACAATAGAACCCCACGACGCCCGGTGTTAGTGTCGGGGTACTGTTGTTCCATCCGCGCATAGACCATCTCAGTTTCCGCTTGCGCTTGCTGTTGCGACACGTTTGGTTTCAAGCGCGCGACTACTGCGATGCCCGGATCTGAACCGCGTGCTTTGAAACGTTCAGCCGAGAGACCGATTGGAATAGAGATGTCTGCGTCCGGTCCTCGACCGAAATTCTGCGGCGCAACACCGACGACTGTGTAACTCCGGTTATTAAGCGAGATCTGTTTACCTATGATGGTTGGATCGTTGCCGAACCTGCGGCTCCAAAGCGAATAACTCAGCACGACGGCTGGATTCGCACCGGGATGATCGTCTTCGGCGACAAAGTCGCGGCCCAGGAGCGGCTGAGTTCCAAGCATTGAGAAGAAACCTGCGGAGACAAGTCGTCCTTGCAAGCGTTCCGGTTCGCCGGCGCCCGTGAAGTTGTAGCTCTCGTTTGAACGCACTGCCGAAACTGAATCGAAGACCGTGCTTTGAGCGCGCCAATCGACAAAATTTGGATACGACACGGACCCGCGAGGAACAAACTCGCCGAGTGTCACCAATTGTTCTGGCGCGTGATATGGAAATGGACGCAGGAGAACGGCATTGACGATGCTGAAGATTGCGGTGTTCGCCCCGATTCCCAAAGCGAGCGTGAGCACGGCGATAAGCGTGAAGCCGGGATGTTTGAGGAGCAGGCGTCCGCTGTAACGCAGGTCTTGCCAGAGTGTCTCCATGAATCCGCCTCCCCTAACCTCTAAGCCAAATCTCTGATGCTGGCTACATTTCCAAAACTCTTCGTTGCGGAGAGCCGCGCTTCTTCCGGCGTCATGCCTGATTCACGATTTGCCTCGATTTCCATTTCGATGTGAGCGCGCAACTCTTCATCGATGTCGTGCAACACTGGCGTCTCGGCGGAAAAGTGCGCGGAGCCGCGCGATCAAAACATTCAACCACTTCATTGCTTATTCCTTGTTATGTAGCCTCGCGCATCTTTGCGACGACGAGTGCCAGGCGATCCCAACTCTCTTCTTCTATTCGCAGTTGCTTCTGTCCCGCGCGGGTCAATTTGTAAAACTTCGCTTTACGGCCTGTTTCATTGTTTCCCCACTTAGCACTGACCCAACCTTTAGTTCGATACGATAGAGGGCCGGGTAGAGCGCTCCCTGCTCCACGGTGAGCATCTCGTCAGACATCCTTCGAATGCGTTGAATGATGCCGTAGCCGTGCAGAGGCCCCAGGGAGAGTGCTTTGAGAATGAGCATGTCCAGCGTGCCTTGCAGGAGATCGGCTTTTGGGTTCGTCATGCGTGCCACACCTAAACGTTTTAGGCATGCTACCGCACCATGCCTAAGATGGCAAGGCATCCTCTGCGTATCGCAAAGAAGCGATTTAGGGCGCTACTGCGGTCAATCGTAGGATGTTGATGTTTTGTGCTTTTTGTGGCTAAAAATTTACTCAGCACTGCGGACGCCAACTCTCGCTCAGGTGTCGCAACAGATCGGCGGGATCGTTGTAAACCCTGTATGCGCCGGCTCGTTCAAGCTCTTCGCGGCCGTAACCACCTGACAGCAACCCAACGCCAAGCGCTCGCGCACGTCTGGCCGCGAGCAGATCCCAAATGCTATCCCCAACCACTACCGAATTACTGATATCCACTCCGAGTTTTTCAGCAGCGGCGAGGAAAAAGATCCGGATCAGGTTTAGCATGACGCACCAGATCGCGGGTACGATCGGAACATCATCTCCAATTCCCAAAAGACGCAGCGATAGACTGGCGCTTTCCCATCCGGCCACTCGTCGCGATGGCCCATGGCACGTCTGCCTTTGTGAGATAAGTCAACAGTTCCTGAGCGCCCGG
>CAWCZP010000015.1:0-364433 GCA_963800055.1 uncultured Acidobacteriota bacterium | reverse complement strand
AGTTGAACGCGCATGACGATGCTGGCCACAAATGAAAGCAACGGTGCGAGTGGCAAGATGCCGACGACGAAGAGAAGGGTGAGTGCTGCGAGGGCAGGAGTGGAATGTACACAACCGAATAGAACAGCGAGATTCCGATCGCAACAGCATTAACCAAACCAGTGAGGACAGGTCTTGGATTGGCTCCCCGGCGGACAACAAACCAAACGTGAAGTTGAGCAAGCGGCACGAAAATCACGAGCAGCAAATGCCACATTGTGGGGATCGGATCGAAGAACGTTTCGGCACAAACGTGGGTCGTGGCTTCGACGGTGATGGAGATCACCGGCATTATCACGCCCGCAAACAAGGTGAATTTTTGAATCCCGGTGCGCGGTACCGGCTTTGGCTGGTATTCGTCCATCGCGTCCTCTCGTGGCAGCAGGTAAATGCGGAACTTTACAATACAAAGTAATTTATGGCAACTTTAAAATGCGCCTCTGTACTGTGTGCTTTGTACTTTGATCTGGCTGACGTAGACTGTCGCACAGGTATCTTAGACACGTAGTACCCGGCACAAAGTTCCAAGTAACAGATTCTATGTCAGGCATTTCCCAGCGCGACGTGTATCGCCTCATCAATGAAGCGGCTAGCCGCAGCGAGCGGGTGGTGGTGGCCACGGTCGCGCATACTCGTGGCTCGACGCCACAGCGGCGCGGTGCGAAAATGCTCTTCTTCCAAAACGGAGAAGTGGCGGGAACGGTCGGTGGCGGCTGTATCGAGGCTGAAGTCTGGGCCGAGGCCCAGGCAGCCATGCGCACCGGCGAATCCAGGTTGCACCACTTCTCGCTTACTGCCGACGAGGCAAGCGAGGAAGGAATGGTTTGCGGCGGTACGATGGACATATTCGTTGAAGTGATATTTTTTTCTTTTTCCTATACATCTTTTTTCGTCCTCCTCCCCTTCCCAAAATCAAGAAACCCCTTAGAAACAATGATTCAGGACTTCATAGCCAACTACAAAGCCAAGCATCAACACCCGCTTAATAAGCTTTCGCACAGCATTGGCATACCGATGATTGTCGTGTCGTTGCCGCTTTTCCTTTTCAACTGGCGCTGGGCATTGGTGCTTTTCATCGTCGGTTGGATTTTGCAGTTTGTTGGACACGCCATCGAAGGAAATCAACCCGCCTTCTTCAAGAACCCTGTTTATCTGTTAGTTGGACCACTCTGGCTGCTGCGACGAGCCGCGTCCGTCGTGGGCTTGGGCAAGCCAAAAGAGTTGAAATAAGATCCCTCCGGGCTAAACCACATCGATGACCGACAACCTCGATCAAACGTCTTCGCAATCCATAACGAAGATGATTGAGCAAGTGTTGGAACGTGGCGAAACTGCGCTTATCGTTACTAAAGTCGCTGGTCCGGGATCGCCGGCTCGAAACTTCTGATTCTCGAGCAAGACGGGACGATCGGGAGTCTTGGCGATGCGGAGTTGGATTCGATTGTCGTGAGTCAGACGCAGAGCGTTTTCTCGGTTCACGTGACGAGACGCGGATGTTGAGTGTGAGTGAGTTTGCTCCCGAGTTCTCATCCGCACACGAAACTCTGTTGTTGTTTGAACGGCTTCAACCGCCACCGCGGCTCGTGGTTTGTGGCGCAGGACACGTTGGTGCATCACTGGCGAGGCTTGCTGCCTTCACTGGTTATCACACGACGTTGATCGACGATCGTGCTGACTTTTTGAAACGCGATCGTTTTCCCGAAAGTGAGATTGATCTGGTTGTGGCTGACGATTGGAGTTCGGCAGTAAGTGAAGCGATCGGAAATGGTCGTGGGGTTTCAGTCGCGGTCGTGACGCGAGGTCACAACGAAGATGAACGATGCATGCAGGCAGTCGTGCGTGCCAACCCTGATTACGTTGGGCTGATTGGAAGCAAGCGTCGCACGTCGATAGTGATCGATCGTCTCCGCGAAGCCGGTGTTCCGAACGAACAACTCAAAAACATCCGCGCGCCCATCGGCCTGGACATCGGTGCAGTAAGCCCGGAAGAAGTAGCGCTCGCAATCATGGCCGAAATCGTTGCCGAGCGTCGCGGCGGCACCGGCGCGCCCCTCTCCGCCTGGCGCCGTCCAAAGCTTAAAGCCGCAAGATCAAAATGCCCACTGAGATTGCTCCTGTAATTAGTTCTCAAGCCTTCCACAGCGCGGCGCAGGGGGATGTTCCGTGCGCTTTCTCATCGTAACTTTCGGCTGTTTTGGATTGGGGCGTTTCTTTCGAATGTGGGGACGTGGATGCAGGCGGTCGCGCAGGGCTGGCTTGTGTTGCAGTTGACGAACTCCGCGTTCTGGTTGGGACTCGACGCGTTCATGGCAACCGCTCCGGGTTTTGTTTTTACTCTCGTCGGAGGTGTCTTTGCAGATCTGATCGATCGACGACGCCTGCTGCTCTACACGCAGGTCGTTGCGGGAATTGCTGCACTTGGGCTCGCGGCACTGGTCGCGACTGGCGCAATTAATCGTTGGATGGTGTTGGGGTTTTCGTTTGTCACCGGTTGTTGCATGGCGCTGGCAAGTCCTTCGTATCTCGCGATGACATACGACCTGGTTGGTCGTGAAGACCTTACCAACGCGATCGCGATGAATTCAACGCAATTCCAACTGTCGCGCGTAGTTGGACCAGCGCTGGCCGGCGTTGCGTTTCGAACGCTGGGGCTTGCCGGATGTTTCTTTGCGAATGGTCTTTCATTTATCGCAGTGATCGTTGCGCTTTGGATGGTGCGAACTGAAGGTCATTCAACTCCGGCTGCGCATTCGGTCAGTGATCGACGTGCCTTGTGGAGCGATCTAATCGAGGGATTTCGGTATGTAAGGAACAGACCAAGAGTGTCGGCGTTACTGACCCTTTCTGGTGTCAACAGTCTCTTTGGCGCGCCATACTTCAGTATGGTTCCGATCTATGCGCGCGACATCTTTCGCCTCGGGGAGACAGGTTTGGCAGTGATGATGGGCACGTCCGGTGCCGGAGCATTTCTCGGCGCGTTGCTGGTCGCTTATCTTGGTGACTTCCGACGCAAGGGCTGGTTTGTGCTTGGTGGAGCGATTCTCTTTGGTCTGTCGCATAATCGGGTTTCGCACTTTCCTCGAAGCTGACTCTGTCGCTCATTTTCTTGTTCGGTCTTGGTTTCGCACTCGTCGTTTCAGTTGCCCTCACGAACACGCTGCTTCAAAAGCTCGTCACTGACCGGATGCGCGGCCGGGTCATGAGCATGTTTCTACTTTCCTTCATGGGGACAATGCCCATCGGCAACATTATTGCGGGCACCGCATCCAACGAATTCGGACCTCAGTACACGCTCGCTGTCGGCGGCTTTATCGTCACCGTCGCCGCCACCGGCGTAGCGATTTTCAACAAGCGGCTGCGCGAATTGCATTAGAATCGCCGCAAACGACGCAAGAACAAGCCAGGTCACCGTTCTAACTCCCAGCACCTCCGAGATTGGAGACCTATTTATGCGACAACAAACTCATGCGGATTTTGCTCCTCTTTTCGATAGTTTTCGGACTAGCCACACTCGCGAGCGGACAGGGAATTATCGTCCCCGGTCCTTGCCAGCGATGTCCTGACCTGCCGCGTCCAATGCCGGCTTGCCGCGTGCGTTACCGATCAAATCGATCAAGCTCACCACGAGCATCAGCTCGCAAGTGGCCACCACTCACGTCGAACAGGTATTTCGGAATAACACCGACTTGACTCTCGAAGGCACTTACTTCTTTCCGATTCCGGAGTCGGCTTCGATAACCGAGTTTGCGATCTGGGACGGAGCCGTAAGGCTTGTGGGCGAAGTGAGGCCACGCGAAGAGGCGCGTCGCATCTATGATGAGATCGTCCGCCGGCAGCGCGATCCGGGATTGTTGGAATACGCCGGTTTGAATCTTTTCCAGGCGAGCATTTATCCGATCCCGCCGCGTTCCGAAAAGAAACTCGAGATCAAGTACACGCAAGTCATGCGTGCTGAAAGCGGCACTGTTTCGTATCGCTATCCGCTGGGACTCGGCAGACAGTTAACTCAAATCGAGTCTGTTGCAGGTCGCATTGAAATCGAAAGCCAGAGAAGCGCTGCGCAACATCTACTCGCCCACACACGCGATCGACGTCAACCGCAGCAACTATCGGCGATCGGTGGTTTCGTTTGAAAGTGAAGGCGGTAAAGAGCCGCAGGATTTTCAGTTGTTCTACACCGTCTCGAAGGAAGACTTTGGTCTCACACTTCTAACGCATCGCGAGCCGGGAAAACAGGGCTACTTTCTGCTGATGATCTCGCCCAAAGAAGATTGGGCAACACAGGAATACACAGCCAAGGACGTCGTATTCGTGGTCGATACCTCGGGCTCGATGGCGGGTGAAGCGAAGATTGAAAAAGCCCGGGCCGCATTGCTTTATGGCGTGAGAATTCTTCGTCCTCAGGATCGCTTCAACATCGTCTCGTTTGCCGGCGAAGAGCGTTTGATGGAAGTCGGCATGATCTACGCGGATCAGAAGGGCACTGCGCGCGGCGAGGCATTCGTGAAAGACTTGAAAGCCGTTGGTGGGACGAACATCAACCAGTCGCTGCTGACGGCGCTGGGCAGTTTGCGGACGTGGATCGAGAGCGGGCGAAGATCCTCGTGTTCCTGACTGACGGACTGCCCACCGTCGGCGTAACTAATCCAGCCAGAATCATTGAAAACGTTCGCCGCGCGGCGAAACCGGGCGTGAGATTGTTTACGTTTGGTGTTGGTTACGACGTCAACACAGCATTGCTCGATAAGCTTGCGGCTGAGAACGGTGGTGTTGCCGACTACATCGAGCCGAAAGAGAATCTCGAAGTCAAAGTTTCCAATTTCTTTGCGAGGGTCAATCATCCGGTGCTCAACGATGTGCAACTCGATATGGGCGGAGTGCAAACGGATCTGGTTTATCCTCGTGCTATTCCGGACATATTCAAAGGTTCACAGGTGACGATGATCGGACGTTACAGCAACGACACTGATCTCGATCAAGTAAACCTCACGCTGACCGGTATATCGGCAGGCATGAGTCGAACCTATAACTACGAAAACCTTCGATTCCCATTGCGCACTGAAAAAAATGACTATCTGCCGCGCTTATGGGCCACTCGTCGCGTTGGCTGGTTGATGGAACAAGTGCGAACGAACGGAGAGAACCAGGAATTGCGCGATGAGATCGTAGACCTTGGAACGCGTTATGGAATCGTGACGCCGTACACGTCTTACCTCGCTTTGGAGGATGTCAGCGTCGACGAATTATTATACGGGCGGCGCTCGGCGGCGAAACGCGCGCCCGTGCTCGCTCCACTGGGCAATGTCAGTTCAGGCGCCAGCAGGCGCTGTTACTACGCCAGGTCCTACGTTGAATCAGGCGCCGGCGACCGTTGTCACTGGCGAGCAGGCGATCAAATTAAGTAAGAGCACACGCGAGCAGCAGGACGCGTCGCGAGTGAAAGCCGACGACAGTTGACCTCAATGCGGCGCGCGGGCGGAAAGACTTTCTACCTTGTCGACGGTGTTTGGATTGATTCTGAATTCAAAGCGGAATCGAAGCTGGCGGAAACGGCGGTCACGTTCGGCAGCGACGAATACTTTGCGTTGTTGAAGCAGAATCCGAAACTCGGAAGTTACTTCTCGTTGGGAGAGCGAGTAGTCGTTGTTTTCGAAGGACGTGTTTACAGAGTGAACGCGCCCGCTCCGTAAAACAGCGCGCAGGACACAAAGAGGCACAAGAATTACAAATGAGTATTCAACTCGTTTGTGATTTTTGTGCCTCTTTGTGGCAAAATGCAAAGACAAAATCCAGTTATGAATATCCGAACCCGAAAGTTGATGCGGTTGGCTTCCGTCTTTTTGTTTGTGGCTCTCGCCGGTTCTGCGAGCGCGCAGAGTGGTTGGGTGCCTTTCAAGCTCAGCACCGGCGGAGCTGATCTGAACACTGTTTACTTTCTCGACAGCAAGCGAGGATGGGTTGGTGGTGACAGCGGACACCTGAGTCGCACGGACGATGGCGGACAATCGTGGGTGCGCCAGACTGTAGGCACGACCGCCGCCATCAACGACATCTATTTTCGCGACAAAGAAGCAGGCTTCCTGCTCGCCGGAAACTCGATCTTCGTCACGCGCGATAACGGAAACGGCTGGACACAATCGCGAATCTTCCTGCCGGAAGAATTCGAGGGCGCCGACGTCGAGTTGTACAGCGTGCGTTTCTCGAGCAAGAAGAAAGGCTGGGTCGTTGGGTCGATCAGCAAACGCGAGCGAGTGGTGGACAGCATCCTCGTCTACACAGACGACGGCGGCGAAACCTGGCGCAGGCAGCGCGCACCGGTTCGCACTGAATTAATCCATATCGATTTTGTCAGCGACAAACGCGGTTGGATCGTCGGTGAAGGCGGCACGATTCTGTTCACGCGCGATGGCGGCGCAAGTTGGACAAAGCAAAACGTCAAAACAACCCGCACGCTGTATCACGTCGATTTTCGCGACGACAAAAAAGGTTGGACTGTCGGCGAACGTGGAACACTCTTGCGAACGACTGATGGTGGAGAGACGTGGACTGAGATCCCGACGAATGTGAATGCAACGCTTTTGAGCATTAAGTTTCCGAGCGATGATGAAGGTTGGGCAATCGGTCGTGGCGGTGTGATTCTGCGCAGCAGCGATGAAGGCAGGACGTGGGTGCAACAAGATTCGACAACCAAGCAAAACCTTTACTCGCTGAATTTCAACAAGAAGATCGGATGGGCAGTTGGTGCTGAAGGCATTGTGTTGCGGTATGAGCGCAGCTAGTGTGTGAAAGCAACCCGTAACGACCGCGAGGACATCTCAGTCGGCGAGGTTAACGGATCGCCGCAGGAATAGCGACGACCATAACACTCGGTTCCTCCTGTGATTTCGCCCGGCATGTCGGCCATGCCGGGCGCTTTTATTTTCTGGAAGAATAGGACCTAAATGACTTATAGGACCTTAGATCTTTGCTGCCACTAAACGGCAGCGCGGGTGAGTTCTGGAGCTTTAGAAACCCTTCCGTCTGGTCGCCATCAAATCTCGCTGAAACCTCAGCTTCGACAGCGTGCCCATCCATCTCCAGCGATGTGGTTGCGTTGAACGAATTATCGTTTATCTGAATCGTCCCCAGATCCGCATCACCCATCTCTGAATGAATCACCGCGGTGTATTCTGAACCTGCGCGTGAAATCGTGAGTGTTGCGGGAATCGTTTGTCCAAGCGGTGTTTCAACCTCGATCGACCAGGAACCGACAGGATCCGTTGCGGCAGAACTTCCCGCCGTCTTTCGCTTGCCGGCAGTGTTGTAGATCTCGATGTCTTCCGAATAAGGTTTTATCTGTTCAAGCACCGATGCGCCGTCACCAACCACGACTAATGCAGCCTCATCAGGCTTCACGTACTTCTCCGCCACTCTTTGAATGTCTTCGATCGTGACGGCCTGCACGCGATCGCGATACCTCTCCAAATGATCGTCCGCCAGGTTCATCATCTTGATCTGAACTAACTGATCCGTCAGTCCTTCCTGTGTCTCCAGTCGAATCGGAAAGACGCCCGTCAGATACGACTTCGCGTCGGCAATCTCTTTCTCTGAAACCGGCGTGCTGCGGATTCGCTCGAGCTCGTAGAAAAACTCTTTCAGTGAATCACCCGTAACTGGCGAGCGCACCTCTGCTGTCGCGCGGAACGTTCCGGCGCTGCGACGCGCATCGAGATTTGAATAAGCGCCGTAGGTGTAACCCTTCTCCTCGCGCAGATTCATAAACAACCGCGACGACGCGTTCGCGCCCAGCACAGTGTGCATTAGCATCAGCGGAAAGTAATCGGGACTCGTCCGCGTGATGCCGCTGTTAGCAATCACGATATTCGACTGCGCCGAACCTGGCCGATCGATAAAATACGCTGTTCTTTTCGTTCGCACGGGCGGCGCAGGAAAGTTAGCGACCAGTTCCTCGCCTCTTTCCCACGTCGAAAACAGCGACTCGATCCGTTTCAGGATCTGCTCATACCGAACATCGCCGACAACGATGAAGACAGCATTATTCGGAACGAGCTTGGCGCGATGAAACTTCACGAACTCGTCGCGCGACGAACGATCGATCGACTCGGGCGTTGGCGCAACGAGGGAATACGGATGATCGCCAAACATCACTCTCGACACCATCTCGCTCGCGAGAAACGACGGCTGCGCTCGCTGTTGCCGCAAACTCTCTTTCGTATTCTGCTTCGCCAGTTCTACTTCGTTCTCAGGAAACGAAGGCTCGAGCACAATCTCAGCCATCAAATCGAGAATCGGATCGTTGAAGCGTGCAAGCGCTGATGCAGCAACGATCGTGGAGTCGGAATTTGCTCCGGCTGATATACTTGCGCCCATCCGCGCAACTTCATCCGCGATCTCTTTACTCGTTCTCGAAGCAGTTCCTTCAGGCAATAAACCTGCGAGCAGATCAGTTAGACCGGGAAGATCCGGAGGATCAAACGCGCCACCGACGGGAAATGCCAAACGATAACTGACTAACGGCAAGCGGCTGTCTTCAACCACCACCAGCCTGAGCCCATTTGGCAGAACTGTTTCTTTACGCGTGGGTATCGCAATCGGTCTTGCTGGTAGCGGCGCAGGCGCCTGGCTACGAATGATTTCGGGTTGACTCATGTTAAGGATGCAACGGACCTGAACCTGGTTTAGTTTGCGACGGCACGTCCGCCGGATCTTGCGGCTTATCCGGGGACGCAGAGGGCGGCTTTATTTCAGGGAGTTCCAAATGTACGGGCGACTCCGGCTCGGCTCCCGGTACTTGCGGTACCTGCGGCGCCGGTGAAGCAGGTTGATTCGGATCGCTTGGCGGTTGTGCCGACGCAGGCGCCGTCGCGGCTTCGGCTTCTTCAGCACCCGCCGCTGGAATAATGTCGAGCACAACTCGGTTTGAGACATCGAGGTAACGAGCGACGTTCTGCTTGATGTCTTCGGCAGTTACGCTCAAATAGTGGTCCAACTCCGAATCGATGAGCCGCGGATCTGAATCGTAAAGAGCAAACTCGGCGAGGCGCTGCGCTCGATACATGGTCGACTGGCGACCACGCACCGCATCGTTGCAGAGTGAGTTTCGCAATTTCTCCATCTCCGCTTCAGTTGGACCATCAGTCGAGATTCGCTTGATCTCTTCAAAGATCTGATCGCGAATCTTGCTGACTTCCTCGCCAGGTTTTGGCAGTGCAAAGATGTAGAGCGCCGATGGACCACGACGTTCGTCGATGCCGCCTTCAATCGAGACTACCGACTCATCGCCCTTCACCAGCTTCTGATAAAGACGAGAACTATCACCTTCGAAAAGCAGCGTTCCGGCGAGCGACAACGCATAAAACTCAGGTGTACGTCTCTCCGGTATTTTCCATCCGAGCACAAATGCCGGCGCCGGCGCGAGTGGATCGTGAAATGTTTCTTCACGAATCGTTACCTCTTCAGGCTCTGACACGTCCACGCCCGGCGGTTTTGGTTGCGCGGGGATGTTGCTGAAGTATTTCTCGACGAGTGCTCGTGCTTCGTCGTTGTCAAAGTCGCCGACGACGGTTATCACCGCGTTGTTCGGTGCGTAATAGATGCGGAAAAACTCCTGCACGTCGTCAATCGTGGCGGCGTCGAGATCTTCCATCGATCCGATCGTCGAATGCGCATTTGCCGGATTGGTAAAGATCAGTTCGTTCATCCGGAGAAACGCGTTGACGTATGGTTGATTGTCGTAACGAAGTCGCTTCTCTTCCTGAACGGCGTTGCGCTGGTTGTCGAGATTTTCCTGAGTCACTTTCAGCGACCGCATGCGATCGCTCTCGAGCCAGAACGCAAGTGGTAGATAGTTTGAAGGAAGAGTCTCGAAATAATTGGTGCGCTCGGTGGACGTTGTCCCGTTCATCGTGCCGCCGGCGTTGAAGATGTATTGGAAATGCGCCGCTTTCGGAACGTTTTCCGAACCCTGAAACATCATGTGCTCAAACAAGTGAGCAAAGCCGGTGCGGCCTTCTTTCTCGTTGCGCGAACCGACGTCGTAGTAAACGGCGATTGAAACCACCGGAATTGCGCGGTCCGGACTCAGCACCACACGTAAACCATTTGCCAGCGTAAACTCTTCGAGTGGAGTTGGCGGTAATTGGAATGTCTCTGCCACGAAATTTTCTCTGCCGGAAAACAAGGCGTGCTTTACCGTTCGCGAGGAAGGTAAAGCACTGCTTTGGGGGGATAGTTAATTGTCGGGCGCGCCAGTGAACAGCGCGCGGTTCGTGAGCCTCAGATCTTATTGTCGGCGATTAAGCCGCGAAGTTCTGCGCGAAGTCGTTCAATTTCGGCGAGCTTCTGCCTGACGCGCTCAAACAAAGCTGACTGCGTCTTAATGCCTTCGTCGATCAGAAAGCCGGCCGCTTCAGCACGATTACGAAAAACGCCTGCCTGGACCAACGCCTCTAACTTTTCCTGCGCCTCGGGCGAGATCTTTACCGCTACGACGTAATCATCTTTCGCTGAAATAGCTTTCTCTATGGTTCTACTAATGTCACGTCCGATCGCGCTCAGCGATTCGGGGATACGCGAAGCAATATCGCGCACTGACGACGCCGCTCTATTGTGTTCTTCCGACAGATTCCGGATCGTCGTCACGCAGCATGAGATCGTCAATTCTTTCAGGTGCCGGGTGTTCTTCTTTATGGTACGGACTGCTCATTTGGTACAGACTCCTTTTACGGACTACCGAATTCTACCTGTCCGTCTTTTACGTTTGTTTTCATGTGTAAGTTCATTCTACGGAGGGCGGGAAACACGGTCAAGCAAGACCAATAGAACATCGAGAGCACAACCTTGCCCGTGTAGTCAGCATCCGTTATATTGCAACACGACGCGACCAACAGGTTTGCGTCGCGGAAGTCTGGTTAAATCGAGGTCTCGCGTGAAAAGAATTACGGCTCACATCGCTCTCATCCTTCTCGCTTTTACTCTTGTTGTTCCCGGTCTTGTTGTAGGTCAAACTCAGATTCCCCGGGGCCCCAACAGAAAACCTCTTAGAGCTGCGAGCCCCGAAACAATCGCTATCGAACGTGATTTCGATGAAGCATTGAAGATGATCCAGGAGCAGTACGTCGACGGCAAAAAGCTCAACTACAACGACGTATACAAGTCGTCGATCATCGGCATGCTTCGTTCACTCGATCCGCATTCAAACTATTACGACCGAGAAGAGTTTGAAGAACTGAAGACCGATCAGCGTTCGGAGTATTTCGGCATCGGCGCTTCGATTCAAAACTACATTCGTGGCGATCAGGCCGACACGTACGTCACTGCTACGTTCGACGGATCACCGGCAGCAAGAGCCGGCTTGCGTTATGGCGATCGCATTGTCGAAGTTGATGGCGTGAAGATGACCGGCAAGACGTCGCTGGAAGTTCGCGACAAGATTCGCGGCCCGCGCGGCTCTACCGTCAAAATCATGTTGGAGCGTTCTGCTGACAAGCGCATGGAGAAAGTCGAGATTGTGCGCGACGCCGTACCGCAGCCTTCGATTCCTGATGCATACATGTTGAAACCAGGTGTCGGTTATATCGACATGACCAGAGGATTCAACTACACGACGACGGACGAGTTGCTCGACGCGCTCGATGATTTGCAGGCAAAAGGAATGAACTCGCTGGTGCTCGATCTGCGAAACAATCCCGGCGGATTCCTGGACCAGGCGATTCACGTAGCCGAGGTTTTCCTGCGCAGTGGACAACTGATTCTGACGCAGAAGGGACGTAACGGTTTTCGCGACAATACCTACGAATCGCGAAACAATGCACCTAACGCGACGCCGTTAGTCATACTGATTAACGAGAACACCGCTTCAGCCTCCGAGATTGTTGCTGGAGCGATGCAGGACCACGATCGTGCCTTGATCGTGGGCCAGACGAGTTTCGGTAAGGGTCTTGTGCAAAGCATCATTCCGCTTGAACAGGGCGCGGGCCTAACGCTGACTTCGGCGAAGTATTTCACGCCGTCCGGACGTCTCATTCAACGCGATTATTCGCATGGCGGATTTTACGACTACTACACTCATGGCCAGGGTATAGCTCGAGAGCCAAAGCCGGAACCAGCGAAGCCCGCGGGTCCGGAAAAGAAAACTGACACTGGCCGCGCGGTTTATGGCGGTGGTGGAATCGCACCTGACGAAGCTGTGAATCAGCGAACCGTGAACCTGACGCAGCGACGCCTGCTGAGTCCGATTTTTGCGTTCTCGCGCGAGTTGGTTAACGGTCGAATTCGCGGTCTCGAATCGATGCGGCTCACCGGCGCCTTAAAATTCAGGCATGACCTCACGGCGGACGATTTCAAAGTCACCGATGCGATGATCAAAGCGTTTCGTGATTTCGTCGCCACCGATCCGGCGTTCAAAGTCACCACAGCGATGGTCGATCGAAACCGCGCTTTCATCGAGCTCGAAATGCGAACAAACCTCGTGATGGCAGCCCATGGTCGCGTGATTGGCGACAGGGTCTTCATCATGAGCAGCGATCCTCAGATTGCAAAGGCCGTGGACGTTCTTCCCCGCGCCCGCGAGCTCAGCCAACGATAAATCTTGAAAACGCATTCAGGAGTGCGGCCCTCTGCGTAGCTCTGCGGCACTGCGTTTGAATCGATCTACGCAGAGCCGCAGAGATACTTCAGAGCGGCCGTCAGCGAAATCCCGTGCTCTGATGTTTCAGGCATTAAACAGAGTCTTGCGTCTAAAACCCGCGGTGTGATAGGTTGGGGAGGCATGAAACGCACGAATCGATCAGCCAAAGCTCTCGTCAACACCGAAGAACTCGGACGCGCCGTGCGCCGCAGACGTGAGGAGCTTGGACTCAGCCTCCGTGATGTCGCAGTCAAAACCTCCGTTTCCGCTTCAACACTCTCAAGAATCGAAAACGGCACCGGAAAACCAGACGCCGACAACATCGCAAGGCTGACTGCATGGCTCGACGTTCCGATGGAACGCATTCTGAGCGGTCGAGATCCACACGCGGAAGCTTCGCAGGCCGTGGTCTATTACCCGCAGGAGCCAACGCCTGAAATCGTCGAAGCTCACCTGCGTGCCGATCGCAATCTCACACCGGAAACTGCCGCTGCCCTCTCCGAGCTGTTTCGCGTGGCCTATACTCAGTTTAGTAAAAGCGCCGGCGAAAAGAGTTCGAAGAAGCGGCGTTAGACCATAGCGAAACGGTTATACTCTTCGAGTGCTGCTCGGCGATCTACCTCCTGGTGAAAAGTGGCGAAACTTCGAGATGAAAGCTCTCGGCTTGCGCGACTTCGCACGCGTCCGCATTGACCAGCCGCTCAATCCCTTCGAACTCGCACGCTTTGCAAATCTACTTGTGGTCCGCTTCGATGAAGTGGCGGGACTGAGCGAGAATGCGCGCGCACATCTGTTGGGTTCTGCATCCGAAAACTGGTCCGGCGGTGCTGTTACGCTGCCGAACGGTATGAAACTCGTCATACTCAATCCAACTCATGGTCGATCGCGAACAAATGCAACGTTGATGGAAGAGATCTGTCACGTGTTTTTGGGCCACCAGCCAAACCGGCTTTCGGTTGTGACGAAGGATGAACGTGGAAAGGTGATGAATCGCGATTACCGCAAGGCCGACGAAGAGGAGGCGTATGGAGTCGGCGCGGCGGCTCTTGTTCCTTACGCGTCGTTGAAGAAATTGCTGTTGCAGGGAAAGACTTCGACCGACATTGCTCTACACTTTCGGGTCAGTACGGAGCTGATTGAATATCGGATGAAGGTGACGCACCTTTGGCGTGAATACAAGGATTTGTCGCGCAAAGGCGCAAAGAAGTAGCATAAGACCATTGAACTATGAGTGAACGAGTGAAAGAAGCGGCATCGCACGGCCTGAGCACGATCGACAAGTTGCGCATGCTGCTCGACATCACGAAGAAGATCAGCCGTTCACTCGACCTCCAGGAAGTGCTCAACCTGGTAATGGACACCCTCGACTCGCTGATCCCTTACGACGCTGCCGGAATCTTCGTCTTGCAGTGCAAAGATCCCGCCTTGGTTCCTCCCGGTGAAGAGCCCTGCGAATTCAAATCCGAAGCCGTCCGCGGTTACGACATCGATGAACTCTCCGATTTGCACCTGAAGCTCGGCGAAGGATTTATCGGCAGCGTTGCTCTGAGTGGCCAGCCCATCATTTCTCATGACGTCCGCAACGATCCTGTTTACATAAACGCTCGCGATCGGACGCGCTCGGAAATGGTGGCGCCGATCATTTCGAACGATGAAGTGATCGGTGTGTTTGATCTCGAAAGCGACGAGCTCAACGCTTACTCAGACGATGATTTGGAAGTCCTGATGCTGCTCGCTTCACAAGTGGCAATCATCATCGAAAAGTCGATGCTGCACGAGCAGTTGATCGAGAAGAAGAGATTACAGGGCCAGTTGGAAGTTGCGCGCCAGGTCCAGTTGGAGTTGCTGCCGCCAAATGATCCGGAGTTGCCGGGTTACGACATCAGCGCCTACAACTTTCCTACCGAAGAAGTTTCCGGCGACTATTACGACTGGGTCAAAATCTACGACGATCAGATCGGAATCGTAATTGCGGACGTGTCAGGCAAAGGTGTTCCGGCTGCAATCTTGATGGCGTTTCTCCGCGCGAGCCTGCGGGCCGCGACGCACATCGGCTACGCGACGAACATCTCCATGTCGAAGGTGAATTACTTGCTGTGGGAGTCGATCGAGCGCAATCAGTTTGTGACTGCGTTCCACGGAATTCTGGATGCGTCGAACAGAACTTTGTCTTACTCAAACGCCGGTCACAACCCGCCGCTTCTCATAAATGCGAATGGCGAGACCCGATTCATCGACTTTCGGTGAACAGCCGTTGGGAATGTTTCCGCAGACGCGTTATCACGAGTATCACATGATGCTGGAGCCTGGCGAGGTGCTTGTGCTCTACACCGACGGCGCGACTGAAGCAAACAGCCCCACTGGTGAGGAATTTGGACGTGAGCGTCTCGTGCAAGCTGTGAAGGAAAACGTAGACAAACCAGCGCGCGAGATAATTGCGAGTTTGCAGATGGCGGTTTTGGAGTGGACCGCGAACGCCGGCGCTAACGACGACGTCACTTTCTTCATCATCAAAGCGCTTAAGAACAAATAACAAACGCGGAGAGTTAGTCTTTAGACTGCGTCTCAACGCAAGCTAAAGCTTGAACTCCGAGTAGTATTTGTGATGCTAGTGTGCGGTCAGCGAGCAGTGGGCATGGTCGCCGCCCGGTGCTAGTGGAGCACGATAATCGCCGAAGTGAAACTCAGCTTCCTCCGACAATGCATACACATCGAAGCCATATGCGTCGAGATAGTCTGCCAAATCATCGGGGGAAAGAAGATATACGGCAGGCGAGTGACCCGCTTCAACACGAATTTCCAGCAGGCGCTCGATTACTTCAAGTGGTGCAAAGCAGGTAACAGGATCTCTGTACGTTGCCATGTTCCTTAGCGCCTTTCTTAATTTCATGAGCACGGTCCAATTTTTCGTCTCACCGTGCTTTCTTAGAGCGACCACTTTGATGTACGCAAGCGGTAACTAGTTTGTTCTCACACGACAAATATTCATTGGCGAAACTTGTCACTTGATTTGACGCGCAACCCGCGTAAAAAGTTCCTAAACTTACAATGACCACCGAACACTCAACTACCTCAAACACTCAACCTCCGCCTCCAAACTTCATAGCTGTCCTGCGAGAAATGCTGCGGGCTTCAGACAAAGTGAGCGACCTGATTTTCAGCCCCGGAAGGCCTCCGCAGGTCGAACTCGCCGGCAAACTCGTTCCAATTCGGATCGCGGGATTGGAAAAGTTGACTCCGGCCCATACCGGCGGAATTGCGAAATTGATCATCGGGAATCAGCAAACCGCGGTGGAAAGCCTCGAAAAGACGGGTTCTGCCGATCTTTCGTTCAGCGCACCGGGCGACGCGCGGTTCCGCGTGAATATCTTCAAACAGCGCGGCACCCACGCGATCATCATGCGCGTGATCCCCATGCGGCCGCCCAAGTTCAGCGATTTCAATCTTCCTGAACAACTGAAAGAGATAGTAGACATCAAGAATGGAATCGTCCTGGTCACTGGACCAACGGGGAGCGGCAAGAGTTCCACGCTGGCTGCGATTATCGACCTGATCAACGAGACGCACTACTACCACATCGTCACGATCGAGGATCCGATCGAGTTTCTTCACACGCACAAGAACTCGACGATCCACCAGCGCGAGCTTCACTCTGACACGCCGAGCTTTTCCATTGCTCTTCGCGCCGCGCTCCGTCAAGCGCCGAAAGTGATCCTGGTCGGCGAGATGCGCGACCGTGAGACGATCGAGGTGGCACTCGAAGCAGCGGAAACAGGGCACCTGGTGTTGTCGACGCTACACACGATCGATGCGTCGAAAACAGTCGATCGAATCATTGGTGTGTTTCCTAAGAACGAAGAGAAAGTTATCAGGACGCGCATTGCGCAGTCGTTTCGATTCATCGTTTCGCAGCGGCTGATTCCGCTGAGCGACGGGAAGGGAAGAGTCGCGGCGATTGAGATACTGAAATCCACCATGCGAACGCGGGAGTATGTCGAGAAGGGTGAAGCTGAAGGCAAGTCGCTGATCGACGCGATGGAGCAGGGCGATCAGGACGGAATGCAGACGTTTGATACGGTCATTGAAAACTTTATCAGGCAAGGCCTGGTGAGCATTGAGGGCGCGCTACCATACGCGACGAACCAGAACAATCTGCTGCTGAAGATTTCGGACCTGGCCGGCGCGCCACCGCCCAAAGAGTCGCCTGAACCCGCGCGCGATGAGACCTCGATGCTGGATTTGATTGAGCCTTGAAATCAGCCACAGATTACACAGATGATCGCAATCTAATGCTCATCCGTGTAATCTGTGGCTGGTTTTGTTATCATACCGTCCCGACTAGTGATGATGTTTTCGAAGGTTCAAAAGGTCCTGTGCGGCCTTATATTTCTAGCGGCCTTCTCCCCTGCCACAGCCCACGCCGACGATGAAATTCGCATCGACCTGCCTGCCGGTGGACAGCTAAAGGTTCGTAACGACTTCGGTGACGTCTCGGCAGAAGTTTGGAACCAGAAGTTTGTCGCAGTTTCGGCAATTATCGGCGGAGATGGCTCAACAAGGTTCTCACGCTCTCCAATCATCATCGATAATCGCGGTTCGCTGATATCAATTTCTGTTGTGCGACGCCCGATCGATCCGGTTGTTCCTGTTCATCTCAAGATCAAGATTCCTGCTGATGTCGATATCGACGCACGGTCAATTCGAGGAACGGTCAAATCGTTTCTCGGCGGAACGCCGGCGGTCGAAAACCCGAAGTTTCAAACACGTCTCGGAAATGGTGGCAGCAAAGTCGAGATTCAGACCGAAGCGGGCGAGATACGTTTAGCTTATGCGCCGGAAGCTCAAACCACGAGCGAGTCAACTGCCAAACAACAACCTGAGCTAATCGGTGTCGACAACTCGAGCCGTAAGGCAGGCACACCCACTGGACCAGTTCCCGGCGACGACATCAGCGAAGGTGACGTTATACGCGTCGATTCGCAATTAGTGACACTAAACATCAGCGTGATCGATCGTGGCACGAATCGTGGACTAGTCGGCCTGGGCCAATCTGATTTCAGTCTTTTCGAAGACGGTCAGGAACAGCGCATCGTCCAGTTTGAATCCTCGAATGCGCCGTTCGATCTGGTCCTCCTGATCGACTTGTCCGGATCGACACGAGACGTCGTCAAATTGATTCGCGCCGCGGCTGTGCGCTTTGTCGAAGCCGCAAGACCAGCAGATCGCATCGGAATAATCACTTTTGCCGGACAACCGTCCGTAGTCTCGACCTTAACAGCCGATCGTGATTTACTGCGACAAAGAATCGAAACGATCGACACCGCTCGCGGCGACACAAAACTCTACGACGCGACAAACTTCGCGATGGAAGAGGTGCTCAAAGAGGCGAAGAAGTCGAGAAGGACTGCTATCGTACTGATGAGCGACGGACTTGATGGGACAATCCCCGGTATCAGCGGACAACAAGGTTCACGCACTCCGTACAAAGAAATGCTTCGAAATATCCAGGAGTTTGACGGCGTTCTTTATACGTTATGGCTGAATACGGAATACGAGGCGATGAGTCCGCTTGATACGCAGCCTGAAGCATTCGATATGGGACGCGAACGCATGAAGGAGATGGCGGACGTGGGTGGTGGCGTCTTTTATCGGGTGGAACGGTTGACAGATCTTGCGGGAGCTTACGAGCAAGTCGTAGCCGATCTTGGAACGATGTATAGTTTGGCGTATCGTCCGTCAAACAACGTGCGTGATGGAAAATGGCGAGCAATCCGCATAGGCGTGAGCCGCACTAACGCAGTGCCGCGCGGCAAACGTGGGTATTATGCAAACTAGTTTTACTTTCTTTACGAGCACAGCGCTGGTCCTGCATTCTTCTTGCCGGCATTGCGGCGAGCCAGGATCCAATCGACACTGTTCGCATCGATTCGGATCTGGTCGATTTAAAAGTGAGCGTGCTCGGGTTTGCGCCGAACGTTCCAGTACCTTTGCTCGACTCGAAAGATTTCCTTGTGCTCGAGGATGGCGTACCGCAGGAGATCTCATTCTTCGCCGCCGCAGATACGCCGTTTGATCTCGTGTTGCTGCTCGACCTCTCCGGTTCGAATTCAAAGAACCTGAAAATGATTCGAAACTCGGCAAAGAAGTTTGTCGATGCGGCGCGCGACATCGATCGCATCGCGTTGGTTACGTTCACACAATCAACCGGCGCTGTATTCGTCTTTTAGTTTGGACCGAAAGAAGTTGAAAAAGACGATCGACGAGATGGACGAAGCGGTCGGAGGCACGAACTTCTGGGACGCGATGGATTATGTATTGTCGGATCTGATCCCGCAGGGAGCCGGACTGCGTCGCAGCGCGATAGTCGTGATGACAGACGGAATCGACAACGCGCTTCCTGATATTCCCGGCGACGGTTCGAGACTTCCTTTTGAAGCACTACTCGGAAAGATCAGGAATTCCGAAACGATCGTCTTTCCGATCTATCTCGATAACGAAGAGGACAACGTCAAACGTTTCCACGTTCCTCGTGCGGCGTACGTGCAGGCACGCGAGCACCTTGGGCTAATTGCCGGTGCGTGTGGGACTCCGATGTACCGGGCCGCACGACTGAGTGATCTCGAAGAAGTTTATGCGCAAGTTGTGCGCGACCTCAGCACCGTCTACAGCATCGGTTATCGACCGACAAACAAGACGCTCGACGGAAAGTGGCGATCGGTTCAAGTCCAGTTGACCAAGCGCTCTGACCTGTTTGCCCGTACGAAGCGCGGTTACTACGCGAAGCTCATCGAGAAATCGGGTTCGTGAAGCCCCCTCCCGAAATGGTGTGTTGTAAATGTTTCCGGCCCGACTATAATGCTCGATAGCTTCAACCAAGCCCACAATTGCCGAATCGCGAATCGGAGGGTATTTCGATGAGAAAAGCTTTCAGCCTCCCAGCGCTGCTACTTCTTTCGACGGCGTTCATTCTTTGCTGTTCTGTCGTCAACCTTGCGCAAAACCGCGAAAAATTCGTGATTTCTGCCAAAGCGGGCGGGATTAACGCCATTACCGGCCATGCCAGCGTTCACTCGCGGGGTAATGGCGACTGGCAGCAACTGTCCATTACCGACGACTTGAATGCCGGCGACAGGGTGCGCACCGACTTCGATGGCCGCATCGAGATTCTGCTGAATCCGGGTTCGTATCTGCGGGTTGGTGGCAATTCGGAAGTCGAGTTGCTGGACAACTCGCTCGAGAACCTCGAGGTTCGCTTGTTGCGGGGCACCGCCATTGTCGAAGCCACCGGGGCTGACGGACTCGAGCTGAATATCGGCATCAGCACGCCCCACACGAAGCTGGCGATCGTGCGGCAGGGACTTTACCGTCTCAGCGTCGTTCCGGGTGACGGGACGGAGCTGATCGTGAGAAAAGGGCGTGTAATCCTGAGCGATTCGCATACGAAGGTCAAAGGCGGCAACAAGGTCGTTTTCAGCGCTACCAACGTCTCGGTTGCCAAACTCACCAAGGAAGAGAAGAAGCTCCAGGACAAAGAGGAAGTCGACGTTTGGAGCAAGGAGCGAGCTGAAACACTCGCCAAGGCGAACCGTCGCATCAGCGAACGGATGCTCAACTCAGCGTTTGCTTCTTTCATTGACAACGATCCGTTCTCGAGAGGCCGGCTCGGTTTTTGGTTCTTCAACACTCACGCACGGTGTTACACCTTCCTGCCGTTCTATTACGGCTGGCGCTCACCGTACGGCAATTCTTATTCGAATTCCGTCTACTACAATCCAACCTACAGCAATTATCCTCGGACTGGTCCGAATAACGGGAACACCGGCGGGGGCTACTCTTCAGGCGGTTCTGGTGGTTCGACTGGTGGCGGCGGTGGCTCCACTGGCGGTTACAGACCCGCGCCTCCGCCCAGGCCCGCACCACCTTCAGGTGGTTTCGGGAACGATGGTGGAATGCGGTCCCAACCGAGAGAGGCGCCAGAGCGCATGCCGCGCAAGAGCATGGAAATCTCGCGTCCAAACAACCAATAATCAGGGCGTCTTCAGCAGTTCATCCAGCTCTTCGTTGATGAGTGTCTTTATTTCCGGAGGTTTAAGCCCGGAGAGGATTAACTGTGTCAGGGCGGTGCGGAGCTGGGCTCTGAGACGGTCGTCGGGTTTGTCTTTCAGAGTTTGGGATATGACGACCGCTCCCGACCCGTGCCTCACGCGAATCAGGCCTTCCTTCTGAAGGCGTCTATAAGCGAACGCCACCGTATTCAGGTTAACGCCCAGGTCTGACGCGACCTGGCGAACCGGGGGCAACAATGTCCCTTCCTCCAGCTCCCCCCGCGCAATCAGGGTCTTAATCTCATCGACCAGCTGCTGGTAGAGCGGCCGCGCGTCTCGTTCATCGACAGTAACAAACATAATTGTCTATTGCATATATACACTAGACAATGCGGGGTTGTCGACAAATTTTAGTCCTACCTGTCTAAGTAAGTTTTCTCCGCCAGTGCGACCGCAGATTCAACAACAGCATCGAGGCTCGGCGCCGAGCTAACCGTATCACCCGACCATGAAAAGATTCGGCAGAAATGTTTGCGCCCCAATAGTCGGTCCGTTTGATTCGACCCCCATCACCATCCCCAACTTGCGCCGTGTGAGGTCGTAATAAGTTCGCGGATTGGCAGTCTCGATGATCTCGATATCACCACCGAGTTCAGGCACCGCCGCGTGCAATCTCTTCCAGAAATGTTCCAGCGCCTCCTGATCCCACTCTTCATATTCTTCTTCACTCGACTGATACGAAAACCACGGCTCCACCTCCGTACGCGTGGTCATTGTCACCGCGCGTTTGCCGGGAGGCGCCGCGTGATGTGTCGCAATCGCGACTGTAAACTCACCCTCGCTGTCTTTAACCAGCAATCGCTCTGAAGGTAACCGTCCGACAGCCGCCTCTTCGATGCTCGCGTACACCACATAAACACCGGTTCCGTGAACTGCATTCAACTGCTTCTTGATTTCAGGAGGCGTTCGGTTCAGTCCAACAAGTTTTCCATACGTGTCCCAAACAGTCAGATTGCTGACGATCGCTTTCTTCGCGAAAACTCTCTCGCCACTCAACAGATCGACCCCACTCGCGCGCCCTGCCTCGTCATACGAAAGTCGCAACACAGGACTATTCAACCGCACACTGCCGCCACTGCGTTTGATCGACTCCGCAAGTCGCTCAGCCAAACTCGCTGGACCACCCGCGATCGCGTAAAGCTCGTCTTTATTTGATTGAACGTCAGTCCCGTCTGCCAGGCGTGTGACGTGAGGTGACGTGAGTAAAGAAACTGAAGGAGCCGCTACAGGCAATTTGGAAAAAAGCTTTTCATAGACCCCGCCCGGACCGAAGGAAGTGTAGAGTCCCATCCCCGGTTCGAAGTCATAACCCGCAAACTCTACACGCGCGATACAGCCGCCAACCTGTGACTGTCGTTCAAGCAGGCATGTGTTCATGCCGCGAGCGGACAACAGCGCCGCCACGGTTAGACCACCGATGCCACCACCCACAACGACGATATCGTATGACATTCACTTCAGCGGGTCGGGTCAGTATCTATGAAGCCGCCAAGCACAATAAGTATCGACTGAATTCCGTTGAAGGCGAGATGGATAATGAAGGCAGGAAGCATCTTACCGGACACTGCTCGGGAAACTGTCAGCACGACACTCAGAAGCGTGATCACTATAATCACGGCGATATTGTTTCGGTATTGCCAGACGTGTACGCCGGCAAACATCAGCGATACAACGGGGACAGCGACCGCCGCTCCAGCCGCTTTTTCGAGCGCCCGGTAGAGCACGCCTCGATAAATCACCTCTTCAACAAGCGGCGCGGTAGCCGTTGCCATGAACGCCATCGCAAGGCGCGTATAAAGCGAGCTTTCGATGAGTAAGTCGATATCTGTCTTTCTCTCTCCGTAGATGTAGGTGACCAGTTGTGCGAGTCCGAAAAGAGCCAGCGCCAGCACGACACAGCACGATCGTTGTAGCTGCCGGACTAAAACCCTTCGGCCACTCGAAGCCGATTGTCTTCCAGAAAGGCTTGCGCCCTCCTTCACTGATTACCATCCAGACGACAGCAAGAGTAAGCAGGTGTGCGGGCAAGATGCCAATAACTGAGAAAAAGAGCAGCATCTTGTCTGTGGGCAGTGTCTTCGCGGCTTCTGCTCCGAGGGTTGACGATGCGGTAAACAGCATACGGCAGCGCGGTGATCACCGGAATCGAAGCCAGCAGGAGAAAGCTTGTGACCCACAGCACCACAGCCTTAGCAACTTCCATCCACGCGACGAATGTTCCGCGCGGATCTGAAGTCGGAGTTGGCTGAATGTTTTGGCCGGGAGTTGGAGTTGGCGGAGGTGCCCACTCTTCGTTGAGCGGTGTTGCTTGCTGAGGAGAATTCTCGGTGTACACCCTGACGAGTTTAGGGGGTTGCTATCGACCCGGTCAACTTAAGCCGCGAACTTCAAACAGCGGGATACTCAATTTCCAACATCGGCGAACCAACTCGCGGCGCCGCGAGCATTAGACCGATGATCGTCTTGGCGTCCTGGATCTCGCCGCTCGTGATCATCTCGAGCGCTTCAGCAATTGGCAGGCGAACGACGTCAAGAATCTCGTCGTCGTCGAGTAACTGTTTTCCTTCAGTCAGTCCGGTTGCGAGGTAGACCCACATTTTTTCTTCGAGAAAACCAGGCGATACGAAAAACTCCGAAAGCTTCTCGAGCCGTTCCGCAACGAGGCCGAGCTCTTCTTCGAGTTCGCGAGCGGCGCCGGTTTCGGGACGTTCACGATCTTCAAGCGTTCCGGCCGGAGCCTCGAGAAGATAGCGCACTGCGGGATGACGATACTGTCTAACGAGCACAACGGTGCCGTCATCGAACACGGGAATGATCACGGCGCTTCCGGAGTGGTGAACAACCTCGCGTTTATAAGTCAGCTCACCTTCGCTGATGGTGTCAACTGTGACGTTGAATACACGGCCGTCAAAAACTTTCTCGCTGCTGATTATCTTTGGTAGTTCGTGTGGTGTAGTCATGTTGGTTGTTCCAAACGCATTTTCAAGATCGACGGCCGCACCTCGCCGATAAGATAGAGCGATCCCGCGATGCAGATTAGACCATCTGGAGGCGTTCTCGCGATAGCCACTTGCAGCGCTTCAGCGCTCGAGCTGGTTTCGATTACGGCGCCTCGAGCAAAGCGATCGGCGATTGATCGAAGCATCTCCGTCGATGCACTTCTCGGGTTCTCAACCGGAGTCAGAACAAGAACGTCTGCAACTGGAAACAGGATCTCGCCTATTTGATCGAGTTGCTTATCACGCATCGCGCCAAAAACCAACGTGAGCGGGCGTGGCGCAAATTCGTCCAGATACTCGCGGAGCGATCGGCAGCCGGCAGGATTGTGCGCGCCGTCTAAAAGCAAGGCCGGTTTGTGGTCGATCAGTTCGAGCCTGCCCGGATGTTGCGCGCTTTCAAGGCCAGACGTTATTGCGGAGTCTGGAACGCGTAGTAACTCGGCGAGACGAATCGCGACGGCAGCGTTATCGATCTGATGTCGTCCACGCAGGCCGAGGCGAACTTTCTCGTACGCCCTTAACGCCATCAGCCAGAATCGGAACTACACCAGTCTCCTCACAGCGTTTGAGCAATACTGCCATGGCTTCGGGTTCCTGCCTGGCGATGACAGCCTTCACACCGGGGCGAATAATCGCGGCCTTTTCACTTGCGATACTTTCGAGCGTATGGCCCAGGTATTCTTCGTGGTCCATCGCGATCTGTGTGATGGCCACGATGCGAGCGTTTGCGGCTGTGGTGGAATCGAGCCGGCCACCCAATCCCGTTTCGAGGATCGCCAGTTCAATGCCGGCGTTTCGAAAAGCGAGGAGAGCAATGGCAGTTAGTTGCTCGAAAAAAGTGGGAAGCGCTTCGATCTGTTTGTCTCGAAGCAGTTGCTCTGAGACTTCGCGAACCGTTGTGGCGCACGCTGCAAACTCTTCGGGCGCGATCGCTTCGCCGGATACTCTGATCCGTTCGGTGATCGAAACAAGATGAGGCGAAGTGTAGAGGCCACACTTGATTCCCGCAGCGCGACAGATCGAATCGAGCATCACCGCCGTCGAACCCTTGCCATTTGTCCCTGCGATTTGGACAGAAGGGAACGCGCGTTCCGGGTTGTCGAGAGCGTCAAGCAGAAGTTCGGTGTTGCGGAGGCCGAGCTTCATCGTGAGGGTCTCGTGGCCCAGGCCGAGTAAATACTGCACCGCCCCCTCGAAGGTCATCTTCTTGTTACTTTTGTGCTTTTTTGTGGCTGGTCTTAAAGCCTTGCGGTTCGACGATCTCGGGGTTCATCATGAAGTTCAACAACTTCGTCAGGTAGTCGCGCATTTCGCGTCGATCGATTATGTCGTCGATCATACCGTGGTCGAGCAGGAACTCGGATCTTTGAAAGTCTTTCGGCAGCTTTTGCCGGATGGTTTGCTCGATCACTCGCGGACCAGCAAATCCGATCAACGCCTTCGGTTCAGCGATGATCACGTCGCCGAGCATCGCAAAGCTTGCAGTGACGCCGCCAGTGGTCGGATCAGTCAGAACGGAGACAAACGGCAAGCGTGCTTCGTCGAGTGCCGCGAGCGCCGCGGAGATCTTCGCCATCTGCATCAGCGACAGCGTTCCTTCCTGCATGCGCGCTCCGCCTGACGCCGAAAAAATCACCACCGCGCAATGCTCGCTCATCGCGCGCTCGATCAACCTCGTAACCTTCTCGCCGACTGCCGATCCCATCGAGCCGCCAATGAACGTCATATCCATCGCGCCGGCAACGACCGGATGATCGCCAACCGTGCCGCGCCCGCTGATGATCGCTTCGGGCAAACCGGAAGCGTCGCGAGCCTGAGTTAGTCGTTCTGTGTAAGGCTTACTGTCGACAAATTCGAGTGGATCGATCGAGATGACTTCGGCGTCGAGTTCTTCGAACTTACCGTCGTCGAAAAGGTATGACAGTCGTTCGCGCGCGCCTATGCGGAAATGGTAGCCGCAGTGTTTGCAAACCTGCTGCCCATCTTCCAGTTCGCCCTTGAACAGGTGGGCCTCACAGCCGTCGCATTTGACGAAGACATTTTCCGTCTTCACCACGCGTTCTTCGGGCGGAACGGCCTCTATTCGCTTGCTTTTCTTACTGAACCAGGGCATCGGAACGCACGGAAGGTTAGCACATCACGCCACTTTCTTAAACGTGGTCTCTTAAAACTGGCATTACCTCATTGGAAAATCTTCTGGAACATATACCCATGCGTTCCTCTTTGAGTCCATGCGAAGATAAATTTGCGTATCAAACAAATTAAACGCAGTAGGCGCAGTTGGAGACCCTCAGAGGTTACGCAGAATAAATAATTAGAGCGCTGACGCTTTTAAAACTCGATTCCTTGCTGCGCGCGAATTCCCTCAGTAAAGGGATGTTTTATCTCCGTCATTTCGGTTACGAGATCGGCAGCTTCGATCAACTCCGGTGGCGCGTCTCTGCCGGTTACGACGATGTGCAGAGCAGGCTGCGCGGCGCGAATCGCGCGAAACTCTTCCAAGACTTCACTTACCGGCAACATCTTGTAACTGAGCACATAAACGAGCTCATCGAAGACCAGCATGTCGTACTCGCCTGACCGCAGTTTCTCAACACAGAGGGCCCACGTCTCGCGCGCAGTCTTGATGTCCTGCTCCGGGTTCTTCGTGTCCCACGTAAACCCGTCGCCCATCGTATGGACCTCGATGCCGAGCTTCTCAGCCGAATCGTGTTCGCCGTAACGATCGTTGCGCGACTTCATGAACTGGATCATGCAGCACTTCAAACCGCGTCCGGCAGCACGCATCAGCAAACCCAGTGCGCAAGTGGTTTTGCCTTTGCCGTTGCCGGTATGGACCATTAAAAGGCCGCGCGTTTTCTCCTGGTAATCCGCGCGGCGCCATTTATATTTCTTTTCCTTTTCGGACATTACTGCGATAACACTTCCGAATCCTTCAACGCGTCGTCAGTGATATCGCGATAACCGTTTGCACGCTTCACCGCGTCCTGTAACAACGCAACGATCGTCGTCTCTGCTTCTTCCCAGCTTCCTTTCAACGTGCAACCGGCTGCATTCCGATGTCCGCCGCCGCCGAATTTCTCCGCGACCTTGGCAACGTTGACGTCGCCTTTCGATCTCAGGCTCGTGCGATAGATTCCAGGCTCGGACTCCTTAAGCATCGCGACTGCCTCGACCTCGCCGACTGTCAAAGGATAATTAACAAAACCGTCCGCGTCTTCATCCGAAGCACCCGCCTGCTGCTGCATCTCGAGCGATTGCCGCATGCAAGCTACGCGTCCGCTTTCATCTCGACGCGCAGTCGACAAAACCGCACCCATCAAGCGAATTCTGCTCCATGGGTAACTCGCAAACACTGCCTCGGCGGTCTTCGCAGGCTTGACGCCCGTGCGCACGAGTTCTGAAGCAACTTTGAACGTGCGTTCGGTCGTGTTGGAGTAGTGGAACGATCCAGTGTCGGTGATCAGTGCAGTGTAGACACACTCCGCGATCTCTTTCGTAACGCGTACTCCTGTCGCTTTGCAGAGGTTGTAGATCATTTCGCCAACTGCGGAAGCGGTTGAGTCGATCCAGTTGATGTTGCCGAAGAGCGCGGTCGTCGAGTGGTGATCGATGTTGACGACAAATTGTTTTTCGAGATCCGCCAGACCGGGGCGCGTGATGTCAGAGCACTCGATAACGAAAACGGCGTGATATGAAGGATCGACAACTGGCATAACGCGCACATCATCGGCGCCTGGCAGTTGCTGGTAAGCGTGTGGAACCGGATCGCGCATGATCACCTCGACATCTTTATCAAGCGCGCGCAGCAACCAGTAAAGACCGAGTGACGATCCGAGGCTATCGCCGTCGGGACGGATGTGCGAGGTGATCGCGAAACGACGCTTTGCCTCGATCAACTCGACTACTTGACTAAGCATGGTGTGACAACGGATGAAGGCCTTTGTACAAAGCTCCAACTAATCATCCGCTAACTATCCTTCTTCCTTTCCTTTACTTTCCCATTCCCGCTCGATCTCCTGGAGCAACTGATCTACTCGTTCGCCTTGCTCTTCAATCTTATCGCGCACGAAGTAAATCTCGGGCGTGCGTGGAAGATTCAACGAGAGTCCAAGCTGCTTTCGCACGTATGGCGCCGCGTGCTTCAAAGCTGCGAGCGCTGCCTTGTGCTCCTCCTCGTCACCTGCCACCGTGACGTAAACCCGCGCTGCTCGCTTGTCAGCCGAGAGACGAACGTCAGTAACGGTGACTGCTCGTCAAACGTGGGTCTTCCAGTTCATACCCGACAATCTGAGCAATCTCTTCCTTCAGAGTGTCGGCAGTTCGTTCCGTCCGACGCATAACCCAAGCGTCCTTACAACTCCGTGGCCGCGACGCGCTCGACAATGTAAGCCTCAATCTGGTCTCCAACTTTCACGTCGTTGAAGTTTTCCAAACTGATGCCACACTCGAAGCCTTCGCGAACTTCGGAGACGTCATCCTTGAACCGGCGCAGCGATGCAATGTTGCCTTCCCACGACACGATGCCATCGCGAATGAGTCGCGCGCGTGCGTTGCGACGGATCGTGCCATCGATGACCATACAACCCGCGACCGTTCCGGCTTTCGGAACGCGGAATACTTCGCGGACGGCAGCCTTGCCGAGGATCTTCTCTTTCTCGATCGCCTCGAGCATTCCGATCATCGCGGCGCGAATCTCTTCCTCAACCTTGTAGATGATCGAGTGGAGACGAATATCGACGCTTTCCTGTTTTGCAACGTCAGCAGCGCGTGCCTCCGGTCGCACGTTGAAACCGATAATCACGACGGCTGATGAAGACGAGCCGGCCTGCGTCGCCGTGCCAAGCAAAACGTCCGATTCGGTGATTGCTCCCACGCCCGATCGAATCACTTTTACCTTCACGCGATCCGTCGAGAGTTTTTGCAGTGTTGACTTCAACACTTCCACCGAACCCTGAACGTCGGCCTTGATGATGACCAGCAGTTCCTTGACTTCGCTTTCGCCCAGCGCTTCGATACCACGCTTCGTCGTCTGCAAGAGTGTCGCCTGGCGGCTCAACATCTGGCGGTGTTGCGATATCGAGTTTGCTTTCGTGATGTCAGAAACCACCTGGAAACTCTCGCCCGCTTGCGGCACGCCCTGCAAACCAAGCACTTCGACCGGCGTTGCGGGTCCGGCCTCGGTAATTGGTTCGCCGCGATCATTGAACATCGCTCGGACCTTGCCTGAGATCTGTCCGACAATAAATGGTTCGTGAACCTTGAGCGTTCCCTGCTGGACCAGCACAGTCGCCACAGCGCCACGGCCGCGGTCGAGTTTTGCTTCCAGCACAACTCCGGACGCCAACCTTGTTGGACTGGCGCGCAAGTTGAGAATGTCTGACGTGAGCAGAATCGTTTCGAGCAGCGTGTCGAGGTTCTGACGTTTCTTCGCAGAGACCTGGACCATCTCAGTCTCGCCGCCCCAGTCGAGTGGCGACAGGCCTTGTTGGGCCAGTTCCTGTCTCACCCGATCCGGATTCGCATCGGGTTTGTCGATCTTGTTGATAGCGACGATGATCGGAACGTTGGCCGCTCGCGAGTGCTCGATCGCTTCGATAGTCTGCGGCATCACGCCGTCGTCAGCAGCGACGACGAGCACGACGATGTCCGTCGCCTTCGCACCGCGAGCGCGCATCATCGTGAACGCTTCGTGACCAGGCGTATCGAGAAATACGACGCGACGAGTTTCTTCCGGATTATCCGGACTCGGAACCTGCACGCTGTACGCGCCGATGTGTTGCGTGATTCCACCTGCTTCACCCGCAGCTACGTCGGTCGTTCGAATGCCGTCAAGCAGCGACGTCTTACCGTGGTCTACGTGGCCCATGACAGTGACCACTGGAGCGCGCGGCAGTTCAACGTCGTCAGCGTCAGTAGCGATGAGTTCTTCAAACTCTTCCTCGGCGACCATCTCTTCAAACGGCACAAACGAAACGTCGTAACCGAATCGTTTGCCGAGATCCGTCGCAACGTCGTCCATCAGCGGTTGATTGATGGTTGCAAACACACCGCGCTGCAACAGCAACGTCACAACGTCCTTCGGTTTGATTCCGAGTTTTTCTGCAAACTCTTTAACCGTCGATCCTTCGATAAGGCGAACCGACTTCAATTCACCTGACCCAGGTATTTCCATTCGCCCCGCGATGCGATCTTCAAGCGACAACGCCCTTGGCGGTGGAATGAAATCGCCCCTGTCGAACCTCCCGGCTTTGCCTTCAATCTTTCGACCTCCGCGCGGACTGCTGCGACGCGAACGCCGGCGACCGGAATCCGGAGGTGGAATGTAGGTAGTCTGCGGAGTTGCCGTTTCGCCCGGCGTTCCCAAACGTTCCGAGCGAGGCAGGGAAGGCCTCTCTCTGACTCGCGAAGAGCGGTTATCGACGCGCTCCTTCGGCGTGATCGTCGGTGGCGGCGTCGGAACCGGAGCGCGTTCGCCCGGTCGAATGCCGGCATTGAGCGCGGCCGCAGTCGGTCGCAAAACTCTGACTTGTCGCGAAGGCGGAATAGGCACAACAGTTCTCTGTTCGGCGCCGTTCGTAGGCACCACCACTTCCGGAGCTTTCACTGGTTCTTCGACCACTGGCGGTTCAGGCACTGGCTCCGCTTCGACAACAGGCGGCGCCGCAACGATCTACCTCCTCAACCACGGGCGCTTCGGCGCGCGCGGGCGGAGGAGACAACTTCTTAACGAGCCGGCTGATTGGTGGCTTAACAGGTTGCGGAGTGGGAGGCGCCTCGAATGGAGCGGGCGTGTCAGGCACGTGCACCGGTTCCGGTTCGTGAACCTCAGGTTCAGCAGCTTCGACGACGGGTGCTTCCGGAGTCGGCAGCGCCGCGCGCTTCACGACTTTGACCGCGCGCTTAGCTGTCATTTCCTTCTTCGGAAAGTACTTGTTCCGAATCTTCTCGGCCAGTTCCTTGGAAACCGAGTTTGAGGGAACGCTGACGTCCACACCCTCACGACGCACCTCTTCGATGAGTCGCTTGGTGTCGAGCTTTAATTCTTTGGCGAGATCGTAAATACGAACTTTCGAGGAAACTGTCATGAACTCCTTCTCGACGCTTATTCAGCGTCTTACGACCTAAAGTGATTGGGACCTTAGCCCCAACCACTATCAGCGTCGATCAGAAGTTCGGCGCGTGGCTTCAGGGGCTAAGCGGGCAACACAAACGGCCCGAATAGACCGCATTTGTGTTGTTACTAATTGGCTGCATCACTGGTTCTCATCATCATCGTCCACACTCCCGCGTGATGCAGCATCTTCCGAAACTGCGGGAGTTGATGTTTCTGCTTCTTCGGCCATAGCGTCCAAAGCAATCTCTTCGTTTTCTTCTTCTTCCAGCACTTCTTCCACAACTTCGTCGAGCGATTCGTATGCTTCGACCGCAGAAGACGTGATGTCAGGCGCTGGGGTAATTGTGTCGGGGCGCAGGTCGCGACCGGATTCCAGCAGCACCAGTTCGTCGGCTGGAATTGCCTCGGCTTCGGTTACTGGAACCGGATCCGCTGAGTCCCAGGCATTGATTTCAGGCTCGGCCGAGAAAGGAACGCCGCGTTCAACTGCTTCGTCGTAACCTTCAGCCGTCGTTTCCGGAGCAGGCTCGACTTCTTCTTCAACCGTTTCGTCGAACTCTACTGAAACTGCGTGCGCCTCTTCCGGCACTTCTCTTCTTCACCTTCACTTAAACTGCGGTTGCGTAACGCGATCACCGCTTGCGCCGCGGTCAGGATCACTTCCGCTTCGTCCAAACTCAGATCGAGGAACTCGACGAGATCGTCAACTGTCGTCTGCGCGAGTGCGTCGATGTCGTTAATGCCATGCT
Organism: uncultured Acidobacteriota bacterium; assembly: GCA_963800055.1. Taxonomy (GTDB): domain Bacteria; phylum Acidobacteriota; class Blastocatellia; order Pyrinomonadales; family Pyrinomonadaceae; genus PSRF01. Next base: position 332,796 of record CAWCZP010000015.1, on the reverse strand, counting down.
CCGCGAGTGCTTCAGCCTGCTGAGCAGTGACGCCTTCGATTGCCGACAGCGGAACTGCTTCGCCCGAAGCAATGAGCGCACCCATCTGCTCGGTGACTTCGCGTTTGATCTCTTCCTCGCTGCGAATGTCGATGTTCCAACCGACCAGTTTGGTGGCGAGTCGAACGTTCTGGCCGCGCTTGCCGATCGCCAGCGAAAGCTGATCTTCGTTGACGATAACTTCCATCTGGCGGTTTTCGATGTCGGTGATTCTGACCTGATTGACTTTCGCGGGTGAAAGCGCGTTCGCGGCGAATACCGAAGGCTCGTCGGACCACTCGATGATGTCGATCTTCTCGCCGCGCAGCTCGCGAATAATCGCCTGCACGCGTGAACCTTTCATACCGACGCACGCGCCGACCGGATCGACGTCACGTTCGTTCGACATGACCGCGATCTTCGCTCGTTCGCCTGGCTCGCGCACAGCCGACTTGATCACGACAGTGCCGTCGTAGATCTCCGGAACTTCCATCTCGAACAATCGCAAAAGAAGCTCTGGAGATGTACGTGATACTTCGACCTGCGGTCCTTTTGATTCCTTTGACACGTTGTTTATGACAACACGAATTCTCTCGCCCTGGTTCCACTGTTCACCGCGCGATTGCTGTGAACGCGGAAGAATCGCTTCGAGGTTCCCCAGATCGACAATGATATTGCCGCGCTCGAATCGCTTGACGTATCCGTTGACGAGGTCGCCGATCTTGTCGATGTACTGCTCGTAAACGTTGCTGCGAACCGCGTCTCGAACTTTTTGAAATAGTATCTGCTTCGCAGTTTGCGCGGCGATGCGACCCAACTCTTCCATCGGGAGCGGCAGCAACAATGCGTCGCCTAACTCAACTTCGTCGCCGGCAAGTTCGCGCGCTTCAGTGATAGAGAGTTCCGTTGCGGGGTTTTCAACGTCGTCCACTACCACCTTCGAAGCAGACAGCTCTATTCCGGTCTCCGGATTCCAGTCCACTTGAATGTCCTCACCCGATCGAAACTGTTTTTTGGCGGCCGCCCTAACGGCCTCCTTCATTGCTTCTATGACTAGATCGCGTTCGATACCCTGCTCCTGGCAAAGGGCCTCGATGTTTTGTGCAATCGATGAACTCATAATCAGTCTTTTTAGGACATATAGGTCGTATAGGACCTATTAACCTCTACTCCGCAATTCTTCGGTAACATCCACTTCCAGATTCGCCTTCGTAATCCAATCCAAGGGAATTCGTACTTGCCCGTTAGTCCGATCTTCAAAAAGAACGTCGTCGCCTTCTACCCCCAGCAAACGCCCGCGGAAGTTGCGCTGTCCGTCGATGGGCTGGCGCGTCTTCAACCTGGCATTGCTGCCTGCGAATCGTTCGAAGTCAGCGCGTTTGTACAGACCCCGCTCGAGACCCGGCGACGATACCTCAAGCGTGTAGGACGCATGAATGAAGTCTTCCACATCGAGAATCGTCCCGAGGTGGGTACTGACTTCCGAGCAATCCTCGTGGGTCACACCCTGCTGCTTGTCAATGAATATACGAACAATCGGCTTGTTCTCGGGGCCGGCAACTTCGGCGTGAACCAACTCGAGGCCGTGGTCGATTGCGACTCGTTCAGCTAGCTCCTGAACCCTGGCTGCAATCGAATCGTTTCCCATTGACACCCTCTGCGGTTTCTCGCACAAAAGAAAAAGTGGGCGCGAAACCCACCGGACGAGAACCCGTGCCTTCGAGCAAGCTGTGAATTATACGGAAACGATGCACTTGAGGCAACCGCGCCTACGAGCCTGCCAACCGGGCTTTTACGACCTCACTGACGATCCGCCCATCGGCGTTTTTTCCGGCCAAGGTGGCCTGTGCGGCCTTCATCACTTTACCCATGTCTTTTATTGAGCTGGCGCCGGTTTCGGAGATAGCGGCCGTGACTGCTTGTTCTATCTCTTCCTGTGAGGCGGCTTGGGGCAGGTAGGCTTCGATGACCTCGATTTCGGCCTTTTCCTTGGCGACTAGTTCCGAGCGTCCGGCTTTCTCGTACTGTTCGATGGAATCCCGTCTTTGCTTAACTAACGAGCGCAGAAGCTTTTGGAGTTCCTCGTCATCGAGGTCGGAGCCTTTCTCGATCTGGCGGTTCATCATCGCTGCTTTGACCATTCGCAGCGTGGACGTGCGGCTTGCGTCCTGGGCCTTCATCGAAGCTGTTAGATCGGAAATGATCTGTTTACTGAGACTCATCGGAATTCTCCTCAGCCACAAAAAAGCACAAAATGCATAAAAACATCAACTGTGCCTTTTGTGCCTAAGGAACAAACTCGGGAATTTTAAGATCACCCAGGAGGTGTTGTTGGGCCATGAGCTTCAGGAGTTCTGACGCCATCAACCGGTGACCCATGTGGTTTGGGTGGATCAGTTCGCCGAAGAAGCCCTGGTTCACGCTCCCTGCCGCCTCCGTGAGTTCGAGAATTTCGAGGTACGGTGTCTGGCTCTGCTGCATCGCCGACTTCAACGCCATGCGATATTGCGTCATCAATTGCGCCTCAGGCGGATTCGTCGTGCTGTCGCGATACGGCGCTCCGATCACGATTACGCTCGCTCCACGATCGCGCGCGAGGTTCACCATCGAATTGAAGTTGTCGACGTATTCGATCTGCCCTACGCGCGCCATCGGCCTATTCGGTCCCTGCGCTGGTCCACCGCCTGAATGAAACCACCGCGTCGCATGCGCAAACGCCTGGCTGTGATCGATCATCCAGCGATTCGCAAACGGCAACCATCCCGTCTTGATCGATTCACGGTCAGGAACATCGCTCGCACTCGCATCGTTCCAACCAAAACTCGCAATCACCATGTCAGGCTGAAGCAGCGCGATATCTCGCCGCAGCCACGCGAGTCCCTGATGCGTCGTATATCCCGGAACGGCCATCGGAAAAACTTCAATGCGTCGATTCGGATTCGCGTTCCGAAGTTCCTTTTCGAGCAGCATCGGAAACGGAAGCCAGTCACGGTCGTACTCGTTTGGCTTTTCGGGCCAGACAGCAGGGACGCGATAACCAAACGTTACCGAGTCGCCAAGACATAGAATCCGAATGGCCCCGGACGCCTTTGCACCAATCGGATAATCCGCGCGAAAGCTCTGCGCGTTTGTCGAAAGCACTGTGTAATCCCAAACGGTGCGGTCCAGATTTGGTTTCAAACGCCACAACAGCAAAGGATCGCCTTCGAAGATTGCTGATTGCTTCGGATCTGCAACCTGCATTTTCTGCTGAGGAGTGTTGACGAACAGATCCAGGCTCTCGAGGTGAGGCAGCGTCCAGCGAGTTATGAGTTCGATCGACAGAAGCAGCAGCAGAAATACGACGTAGATCACCCCTACATAGAGGAAACGCCGTCGAAGCGGAATCCTACTTGATGTGGCCGTTTGATCTTGCAAGGTAGTCGTGGAGAAATCGACCGGTGTACGACTGCGGAATGTTCATTATCTCTTCAGGAGTTCCGACACCAACCACGTAACCGCCTGCATCGCCGCCTTCAGCGCCGAGATCGATGACGTGATCGGCGGTTTTGATCACGTCGAGGTTGTGTTCGATCACGAGCAACGATCCGCCGGCATCCATTAGCGCACGAAACGCCGCGAGCAGCTTGTTTATATCGTCGAAGTGTAGACCTGTGGTCGGCTCGTCGAAGATGTAGAGCGTCTTTGCCCCCGTTCTCTTCAACAGGTGAGCCGCGAGTTTGATCCGCTGTGCTTCACCGCCAGACAAAGTAGTTGCCGATTGGCCCAACCGTAGATAACCGAGTCCGACATCGTCAAGCACGCGCAGGCGGTTCGTAATCTTCTGCACTTCACGAAAGAAGGTGATCGCCTCGCGCACCGTCATGTTGAGCACTTCGTGAACGTTCTTGCCGCGATAACGAATGTCGAGGATCTGTTGTTTGAATCTTGTCCCCTTGCACTCCTCGCAAACCAGTTCGACATCCGCGAGAAACTGCATTTCAACGGTGACCGTGCCGTCGCCCTGGCAGACTTCACAACGCCCGCCGGGAAGATTGAAAGAGAAGTGCGAAGGATCAAATCCGCGCGCCTGGGCTTCACGCGTGTTTGCAAAGACTTCGCGGATCGCATCGTACACCTTGATGTACGTGACCGGATTCGAGCGTGGCGTTCGACCAATCGGCGACTGATCGACGAGGATCACGTCGTCGATAAACTGCCCACCTTCGAGTTTTTGAAACGCTCCGACGTGTCCCTGCCAATCGCCGCGTTGCTTTTTGAGTCCGGCGTAGAGACAGTCGTGAATCAATGTTGACTTGCCGGAGCCGCTGACGCCTGTAATGCAGACGAGCATGTCGAGCGGTATTTCAACGTCGATCGACTTCAGATTGTGTTCGGCAGCGCCTTGAATCACCAGTCGCCGCTTTTGCATCGTGCGGCGCTGCTTCGGTTCTTTAATTTCAGCATCGCCTCGCAGGTAACGCGCGGTGAGTGAAGTCTCATCCTCGAGCAGTCCTTTGAAGTCGCCTTCGTACATCACGCGCCCGCCTAGTTCGCCTGCCGCCGGACCAATGTCCAGAATGTGATCAGCGGATCGCATCATCTCGGCATCATGTTCGACTACGAGCACGGTGTTGCCGATGTCGCGCAGGTTCTTCAGCAAACGGATGAGCCGGTCGTTGTCACGCGGGTGCAAGCCGATGGATGGTTCGTCGAGCACATAAAGCGCGCCGACAAGCGAAGAGCCGAGGTTTGTCGCGAGTTGAATTCGTTGTGCTTCGCCCCCTGAGAGTGTCGATGCAAGGCGATTGAGAGTCAGATAGTCGAGTCCGACCTCAACCAAAAATCGCAGCCTGCGGCGGACTTCGAAAAGTATTCTGTCGGCGATCGCCGCCTGCTCGGTCGAGAGTTGCAACGTGTCGAAAAAATCGGCGGCATCCTTGATCGACAGGGCGCAGATCTCCGGCAGGGTTTTTCCACCCACTCGTACGTCGCGTGCTTCCTGACGGAGCCGGCCACCGCCGCAATCCGGACACAAAGTGTAACCGCGATACTTCGAGAGGAAGACGCGCACGTGAAGCTTGTACTTCTTCGTCTCCATCCATTCGAAGAAACCGCGCACTCCCGCCCAGTCGCCTCGACCTTCGATGATCGCGTTCTGGTCCGAGCGGGAGAGTTGATTGAACGGGACGTTCATCGGAATCTTTTCAGCGCGGCAGAACTGTTTCAACTCAGCCATGGCCCACTCGTGTTGTGGCTTGGTCCATGGTTCGATCGCCCCGTCTTTGAGTGACAACCCGGGATTGGGAATTACAAGATCGAGATCGAGCCCGATCGTGTTTCCAAACCCCTGACACGTCGGACAAGCGCCAAATGGGTTATTGAAACTAAACAATCGCGGTTCGGGAGTAGCGTAGACCGTGTGATCGTATTTGCACTCGAATCGTTCCGAAAACCAGAGTTGCTTTGCGTCTGAATCGGCGGTTTGGATAAGCGTCGTTCCGTGGCCTTCTTGAAAACAGATCTCCAACGAATCGACGAGACGCTGGCGAATGTCAGAACGCGCGGTCAGACGATCGATGAGCACAAAGACGTCTTTGAAGTCGTCGCGCGTGTAATCGTCAGGTGATTGCAGGTCGATTGTTTGCCCGTTGGCGAAGAGACGCGTGAACCCGCGTTGCATCAGGCTCATCAAGTGGGCAGTTATTAAATGACGGGGTGAAGGGGAGACGCGGCGACGGGGCGACTTTGCCTTTTCTCCCCGTCTCCCCGTCTCCCCGTCTCCCCGTCTGCCTTCGTCAGTTAACCCGTCCGAAGCGGGAAAGAGCACATAAAACCTGCGTTCCCTCCGGCAGGGTGCTAAGCACCTCATCGGCGATTGAATCAGGCGAGTCGCGGGTGACGAGTCGACCGCAAACTCGGCAGTAAGTCTCCCCGACACGCGCGAAGAGAAGACGCAGGTAGTCGTAGATCTCCGTCTGGGTTCCGACGGTCGAGCGGGGATTGCGGGTCGAGTTCTTTTGACGAATTGCGATTGCCGGAGCGATGCCGTGAATCTCATCGACATCAGGCTTGTCCATGCGCTCGAGAAACTGCCGCGCGTAAGCCGACAACGATTCGACGTAACGCCGCTGCCCTTCGGCGTAGATCGTGTCGAAGGCGAGCGACGACTTACCCGAGCCGCTGACGCCCGTGACTACGGTCATCTGGTTTATCGGTATCGAAAAGGAGACGTTCTTGAGGTTGTTAACGCGGGCTCCCTTAACTTGAATAGCATCTTCCGGCATACAGACACGAATCCGAGCGTAATCGCAAACCCGGAATGATACCATTGCCACAATAAAGCACAAAAAGGCACAATAGCCTCGACATGAAAACATCTCGATTTCTGCTGCGCGGATTTCGCCGCCCTCGTGAAATAGCCTGCTTCGCACTCGGCAAACTGGAACGACAGGTCATGGAAGAGATCTGGCGCCTCGGTGAAGTCACTGTGCGCGATGTTTATCGTGCATTCGAGGAGCGAATTGCCTACACAACGCTCATGACCACGCTCGATCGGCTCTTCAAAAAGAACCTGCTCGAACGTCGCAAGGACGGCCGCGCTTTTCTCTATTCCGCCGTCGTCTCACGCGACGAGCTGGATCGTGGAATCAAAGAAGACGTTGTCGATGGACTGCTGGGGCAAGGCGCAGACGAAGTCGAGCCAGTGCTCGCATGCATCGTCGACACCATCAGTGAAAGGGATCGCGAGCTCCTCGACGAACTCGATCGCCTGGTCCAGGAAAAGAAAAGAGAATTGCGGAACCGCTAATGTACGAGTTTCTTGGCATCACTTTAGTCCTTGCTTTACTGCTCACCATCAATGCGACTGCGACGATGGTCGCCGCGGGTTTCGGGCGCCTGTGCAAACCGTTGCTCTGGAAATGTTCGGCACGCACGCGCGCTGAAATACTTTTCGTCATGCGCATCGGGCCGCCAGTGATCGCGATTGTAGCGATCGCCGCTTTCCTGATCCCGTCGTATCTAAGGTATGAACCTCACAACACTAATGAATTTGTGAGTTGGAAACTCTTCGCACTGGCTGCGCTTTCTGCGATCGGTGTGGGTCTAGCTGCATGGAGAGGTTTTCGTTCATGGCTGGCCACGCGTTCGCTGTTGCGAGACTGGCTGGCCGCGTCGAAGCGAATTGAATTAGAAGGCATTCGCGTCCCAACCTACGTTCTGAAACATTCGTTCCCGATCATCGCCGTCGTTGGTGCGATTCGCCCGCGATTGTTTATTGCCACGCACGTGCTCGAGTCGCTGAGTGAGGAAGAACTCGCGGCTGCGATCGCGCACGAGTATGGTCACCTCGCCGCCGGCGACAACTTCAAGCGCTCAGTCATGCGGATCAGTCGTGCGGCGCTATTGATAATTCCTTGCGGAAGATCGTTGGACCGTGCCTGGAGTGAAGCTTCAGAGTCTGCGGCTGACGAACATGCGGCGCAACAGAGTTCGTTTGTGGCCCTCAACCTCGCGTCGGCCTTAGTGCGGATCGCGCGAATGATTCCAAAGGGACAACGTCAGGTAATGCCCGCGGCTGTATCTGCGTTTCTGATCGGAAGTGAAAACGCTCCGGGTGTGAAGGTTCGAGTAAGGAGATTGGTGGAACTGTCTGCCATCGATCCTCACCTGCTCGCGAGCAATGCCTCACTCGTTCGTTTCTTGCCATGGTTTGTGCTCACGCTCGTTGTCGTGATTGGCGTGACGATTGAGAGCCGCCCACAAGTACTCGCCGCAGTGCACCACTTCGTCGAAAACGTCGTCCACGACCTGGATTTAGTCCACAGGTAAACTCGGATTACGACAACTGGTAGTAATTTCGGGCGAAGGATAAATTCCTCGTTCCTTATGAAAACAATTACATCTCTGCTTTGCACCATCCTCGCGTGCGTCCTCGCATACGGCCAGAACTCCAACGGCAAGATCAACGGGACTGTCAAAGATGCGGATGGCGCGGTTGTGAGCGGCGCTGACGTCTCGCTGGTCAACACAAACCAGGCTGTGCTGCGTGCAACCGTCACCGACGCAGAAGGCCGCTTCAGTCTCGACAATATCGCGCCGGGCAATTATCAGCTCACCGTCGAGCGTAGTGGCTTTATACGACATCGCGCGGCGGTCCAGGTCACGGAAGGAAACACGCAGGACGTCGGCATAGTTCTCGAGGTGACTCCGATCGCCGAACAAGTCACCATCACAGCGGAAGCAGGACTGGTCGCCGATACTCGCCAGGTCGACACCCAGGTAAACGTCATCAGTGAACGGAAGATCCTGGAACGCGCAGCCGAAGTCGTGGCGCAGGTTGTTGACGAAGAACCGGGCGTTAATTTGCAGCGCACCAGTCCTTCCTTGAGCGCGGTCTTCGTGCGGGGATTAACAGGACGAAACGTTGCCGTCTACGTCGATGGCGTGCGTTACACGACGAGTGCGCAGCGCGGCGGTGTCGGCACGTTCTTCAGTTTGATCGAACCATCGAGTTTGGAAACTGTTGAGATTCTGCGTGGTCCAAACAGCTCACAATACGGTTCGGATGTTCACGGCGGAGTGGTCAACTTTATCTCTCAGGCGCCGAAGTATGGTGGACCAGACAACGAGATTCACGGACACGCGAACATTTTCTACACCTCGCCAACAAACGGCGCCGGTGGTAATGCGTTGTTGAGTTACGGAACCGCAAAATACGGATTGTTGCTCAACCTGAATGCGCGCCGGATCAGCACGCTGCGACCAGCAGACGGTCTTGATTACCACGCCGCAGTCACGCGTTTCCTCGGACTCCCTTCCGACATCTTTGGCACCAGACTCCCTGACACGGGCTTCACTCAATATGGCGGTCTGGTCCGTTCAAACTTTAATCTCGACACCAACACCCAACTGCTTTTCAGCTATTCGCGCAATCAGCAAGATAACGGCAAACGCTACGATCAGTTGCTCGGCGGCGACGGCAACAACATCGCCGACCTGCGTAATTTGATGACCGATACTTTCTACGCAAGGCTGTTCCGGCAGAGGCTATGGATCTTTGACAACGGCTCGTTTACGTTTTCTTACAACGGACAACGCGAAGAAAGAATTAACCAGGGCGGCCAGGGAAATCCCGCCGGCGCGATCACAAATCAGCGCGAGCGCACCAACGTTTTAGGTTTCAACTTTTATCTCGATAAGCAGTTTGGCGACCGCAACACGTTCTTATTCGGCGCCGACGTTTATCGCGACAAGATCAATACTCCCGCGTTCACTACCGATCCGGGAACACGAGCTGTAACAGCATCACGCCCACGCGTACCGCATGGCGCCCGTTATCTTTCGTATGGCTTCTTCGCGCAGAACAACTTCAAAGCCATTCCCGATCGTTTGCAGATCAACGGAGCTATTCGTTACAGCGTTGCCTCGTACCTTTCGCGCGCGAGCAATGCTGAGATTGGACCAGACGGACTGCCATTGTTCCCGGACGACAGCCAGCGGTTCAGTGCCTTCTCCGGACGCATTGGTGGGGTCGTCCGCGTATACGGTGGCTTCGATATCGCCGGCAAATACACGCGCGGGTTCCGTGCGCCGAACACGACGGACCTTGGCATTCTCGGCCTGGTAGGAACAGGTTTTGAGATTGACACCGGTACGGCGATCAGCCGCGGTGGCTTCATCGGAACAACAGCACTCGGAGATGCTGTTTCCACGGGCATAGCGGTGACCCCACTTACACCAGAGTACAGCGACAGCTTTGACCTGAGTTTCCGTTACACGAGCCGTCGCTTTGGTGCTGAACTAACCGGCTTCACTACAAAATTGAAAGATGTCTATTTTGATCAGGCACTGGTGCTCCCGCCGGGCGCCGAAGGCACCTTCCTCGGCTCGGAGTTAATTACTGATCAGAATGATAATGGCCTCGTTTTTGTGCAAGCTGCACCCACGACTCCGGTGCTCGTGCGCGTGAATTTCGACGATGCGCGTTTCAATGGCGTCGAGTTTAATAGCCGGGCGCGCTTCACTGACCAATTCAGCGGAACAGCGAACTTCACTTACATCAGAGCCCACAGTCTGTTCAATGGATTACCGCCGAACGTTGAAGGTGGTGTTCCGCCGGCGACTGGTTTTGTGAGTTTGCGTTATCAACCGCGCTCCCGTTTTTACGTCGAGGGCTATTCGATCCTCGCCGCGCGGCAGAATCGTTTGTCAACACTTGATCTCGGAGATCGAAGAACCGGCGCAGCGCGTTCGCGGACGAACATTCAAAACTTCTTCCGTCGCGGAGCCTGCGTGCGTGGGTTGACGACGATTCCGGCTGGAGGCTGTGGCAATCCGGGAGGAATCCTCCTGGCTACAGGCGAGACCCTGGCCCAGGTTCAAAACCGTGTGCTGCCGCTTGGTGCGACGATTAACGGCGTCACTCGTGACCGGCCGCAATACGCTCGTGCCGCTGTTCCCGTATCTTCCGGGTTATGGTTTGGTTGGAGTCCGAACGTCGTTCAAGTTCAGGGAAGACTCGGAAGTGTTTGTGGATTTCGAAAACGTGTTCGACAAATCGTATCGCGGAATCAGTTGGGGAATAGACGGCGCAGGGCGCGGCGTGACCGTGCGCTATCGGTATGAGTTTTAGTGCTTTGGCTTTGCTACCTGTTCTCGGATCGATGCAAATTACAATGTACCAAGTACAAGTACCAAGCTTTAAACGGGCGGAGTATCTTCAAACGGAAGATCCGGTTGGTAGCCCTTGTCGCGTCCTGCGACGTATAGCCTCATCGCAAACCAGAGAATTCCCAAAGCCATCGCGATCCAGATAACTGTCCAGAACATTGCGGGTACCCCAGTCGCATGGGCCATGTTTATGGCGTCGGTAGGAACCGTGGGGCCGAACGGTGACGAGAGGAAGAAAACTGTCTTCAGATCAAAGAGCGCATTCAGCACGCACTGCACTGCGAGAAAGCTCGTAAAAAATGCTGCGACGCGCGCGGTAGCAAACTTCGCTATCAAAACCAGTCCAATTGAGATCGCCGTTCCCGCCAACAGCGTGAAGGGTATTCCTGACCACGCGTTCATCGAAAAGATCGGTTTAATCAAACCGTAAATCATCGTGAGTGTGAAAACAAAGATCGAACAGCCGAGCAGCACGAAGCGTGCGGCAACTGCCTTGCGAATCAGTACGAGCAATAACGCGCCGAAGGCCATCGAACCGAGATAGCCTGCACTCGAGATAAAGGTTTGCGAGATGACGTCCACCCTGAGTCGTGTAAGTTTCGCCGCTCGCGTTCATCGCGACGCTAAGGCTCGCGACTGAATTACCGGTGAGCAAGGCCGCAAGCGCGTGTCCGCCCTCGTGTATGAACGTTACAAAAATTCGGAAAGGATAAGTCAGAAATTCGGCGAACGGAATGAACCAGAGCAGCACTGAAATAGTGGCCGCGATAAGGAGTGTCATTGCCTGGGGACGCGCGTCTTGTGAAAGCCTTAATCTCATCTTGAACTCTCCGGTACTTCGGCGGAAATTTGGCCCCTATTCTAGTGCCACCGGGATTAACGCACAATGGACGCGGGAGGTTCCGAACGCCATCAGCAAAGCGGGGGCAAGCCCCTCTTCCTGACTTGTTCTCACTTTTGACCCTAGCTAGTACAAGTCAGGAAGAGGGGCTTGCCCCCGCTGGTAGTCCCCGGACTTCCCGCCCGTCTTGCTCTCCAGCCGGATGTCCGTGATCGTGATCCCCTTCTCGAGCGCTTTGCACATGTCGTAGATCGTCAGCGCCGCGACTGAAACAGCCGTCAGCGCCTCCATTTCCACGCCCGTCTGTGCGTTCGTCGAAACCTCGGCTTCGAGTGAGACTCCCGTTTCCTCGACCCTCGCCCGAACGTCGATATGCGTCAATGGAAGCGGATGACAAAGCGGGATCAGATCCGCCGTCTTCTTTGCTGCCATAATCCCAGCAAGCCGCGCCGCTTCGAGCGGATCTCCCTTCGGAGTCTGATGATCGCGCAGTGCCGATACAGTCGCTCCGCTCATCAGAACCTTTGCAGAAGCCACCGCCCGGCGCGCGGTTGAATCTTTACCGCCGGTATCGACCATCCGAACCCGGCCCTGATCGTCAACGTGAGAGAGCTGTGACATGGCGAAAAGTAGATAACAAAAACATCTTTGCAAGCAAGTAGTTCTCGACATTCGACCACGTTTGCGACTATGCTGCGGCGACCGGGACAAGCCTCATAGGGGTTGGTCTCAAGCGCTTCTGCCAATCTCGAGCCTGGGGTAAGATTTCAGCAGTAAAAATCCAGTTTGGTATTAGTAGCCGTATTTATTTGATTATTTGAAACCCTCGGAGGTTAGCTGTGTTCGATACGGATAAAGAAGTGCTTGATTGGTATGAGCGGCAGCCGCGAGCACTATCAAAAGAGTACGTCAATAGCATTCGCTGGAAGGACATTAAAAACTATCCGCTCAATCCCGCGTTTGTGCCCGTGCTGATATACATGCGCGACATCGAGTACTTCACTGACATGTATTACCAGGAGCTGCGGCGCACGCCGACCGGTAAGGATCCGATAATCAAAAAGTTTATGGACCGTTGGAGTATTGAAGAGCTCCATCACGGAAACCTCTTGAATCGGTTCCTGGAAGAGGCGGGAATTCCGACTGGAAAAAACTGGCAGGTGGAAGCGACGCGCAAGATCCCGCGACTGTATCTCATCGGAAGTTACCTGGTGGACCACGCATCGCGGCCGTTCGGGAAATATTTCCACGGCGCGCACATGGTTTGGGGCGCGATCAACGAGATCACTGCGATGAACGCGTACCGGCGACTGTCGGATCTTGCTAACCATCCGGTCCTGGAACAACTGCTGATCGGAATAGTTCAGGAAGAGTCGATCCACTCGAGTTTCTATTGGAACGTGGCGCGCGTGAAGCTTCGCGAGACGGCGTTTTCGAGAAACCTTGCGAGGTTCATCATCGGGAAATTCTGGAAGCCGGTGGGGCAGGGAGCCAAGCCCGAAGGCGAAGCAAACTACGTGATGGCGACGCTGTGGCCCGGTAAAGAAGGTTTGGATCTGTTTGATCAAAAGATTGGCACTCGCATCGAGCGATTACCCGGCTTCGTTGGTTTCAAGGGATTGACCGAACGAGTGGCGCCGATCGTGCAGATCTGAAGTCTCGCCACAAAGAGCACAAACAAAGCCACAAGAAGCACAAGAGCTTTAACCAGGCAAGCGGACTATACTCAGTAGAGAACCGGCTTCGATCGTTTTTACGTTTGCGGGCACGATCACGAGTGCGGTTGCGACGGCAAAAGCGACGAAGTCTGAAGAGCCTCCCCACTTCAGCGGAAATGCGATCAGTTGGCCGTCGTCGTTGGTAGTGAGTTGCACAGGTAGATAACTTTCCCGCTCGACTGTTCCCTTTACACTTTTAGCAAGAGCCGCGGTTTCCTGTTTCAACGCAGGTTCCGTTGCGCCTTGCATTGCGAGCAAGGCTGTGCGCGCGAACAGATTGAACGTTACTGAGACAGAGACCGGGTTACCCGGAAGACCGAAAACGAGCGTGCCGTTCGGAAGTCGCGCGAACACTGTCGGCTTACCGGGACGAAGCGCGACGCGTTCGAAGAATAATTCCGCTTCAAGCTCCTTGAGCGCAGACTTCGTCACATCGTAAACGCCCATCGACACGCCACCCGAAGTCACAATCACATCAGAATGCTTAGCAGCCTTTGCTATTTGTCTTTTTAAGACGGACGTTTCATCGCCGGCGACAGGCAGTCGTTCGACGATCGCGCCCGCGAGTTCAGCGTAAGCGCCGATGGAGTAGTTGTTCGAATCTCGAATCTGATCCTGGCCGGGTTTTTGATCGACGGCGACAAGCTCGGTTCCAGTAGCAAGCACTGCAACGCGCGGTTTGCGAAACACTTCCACCCGTGCATAACCAAAGGCAGCGAGCACCGCCATCATCGCAGCGTTGATTGCCGTCCCCGCACTCAAAACCATTTCACCAGCTTTGATCTCCGCCCCGCGTGGAACGATCGATTTTCCCGTTTCGACACTCTCGAGCAGTTCCACCACTGTTCGATCTTTCAGCTCGGTGGTGAGCTCAACCTGCTGCACGCTGTCGGCGCCTGCGGGAACGGGCGCGCCAGTCATGATCCGCACTGCCTGCCCTTCTTCCAACTGGTGGTGCCAACCTCTTCCAGCCGCCGACTCCCCGACAATTTTCAATCGAGCAGGAGCCTCTTTCACGTCTTCCGCGCGCACCGCATAACCATCCATTTGCGATCGATCGAACGGTGGAAGATCTGAATCAGCAACGACATCCTGGGCCAGCACTCGACCCAGCGCGTATTGCAGCTCCACCTGCTCGGCCGGCAGCGTGCGCGTTTGTTGTCTGACGATTTGAATGGCTTCCGCTACAGAAATCATTTTTGCGCCTTTTGTGGCAAAAACCGAAAGGCCGGCTTTGGACCGGCCTCTCAAGGTTGGCGGAGGCATTCAGCCTCGATTGGTTACCGTCCTCACCCCGGCAACCACATTCACCGTTGGACACTGATTTTATTCAAAAAGCGCGTTCGGTCAATAGCACATCCGCATAATTTATGTTTTCGGGCTACTAATGAAAATGCCGGAGATTTTATGCAAAATCTCCGGCATCTCCACGTTTGAAATAGGTCACTTAGAAGTTGAACTTCACCGCAAATTGAATGATCCGGGGATCAAACGTGTCAGTGACCTGTCCGAAGGTGGCGCTGGTGATCGTCTGGTTTTCTCCCGTGAAGAAGTTCGTGTGGTTCAAAACATTGAAGAACTCCGCACGAAATTCGATGTTGGTGCGTTCGGAAATCCGGGTTCTCTTAATCATGCTGAAATCGAAATTCCAGAAGCCCGGCCCGCTTACCGGCGTCAGATGCAGAGTACCCGTGGTGCCCGGCAGGGGATGACCAAAGAACGCAGCATTGGCACGCCCGTCGGGACCAATCAGCCGTGGATCGATGATGAGCGGACGGCCGGTAACTGGGTCGAAGAAAATACCCATGCTGTCCTTCAACTCCTCGACACTCAACGTGGTAGTCGCAGTGTTCTTACCTGACCGAGCGTTTCGGTTAAGAGTTCCTCTTCCGGAGATGAACGAGATCGGACGCCCGGTACGCTTCTCGAAGATACCGTTCATCTGCCAGCCGCCAAACAAATGGCCGAGAAAACCGTCAAAGTTGAACAGACGTTTGCCCGGTCCGATTGGCAGTTCCCACACTGCGTTTGCCTTGAAGATGTGCGTGACATCGTTTGTCTGGCGTTTCTTCTCAACAACTCCTCCTTGAGCCAGATCGAGGAGTGCCGAGAAATTCGCGTCGCTTCCTTCAAAGTCAGTGTAGGCCTTGCTGTAGGTGTAGTTTGCCTGGAAGTACAGTCCGTGGCTCAGACGTCTACGAATTTCAGCCTGTAAGGCGTTGTAACTTGACCATGAGCCGTTTCCGATGAAGTCGACCGCACCTGCTCTAGGATTCGCGGGCAGGAAGAATGCGGGACCCAGCGTCGCGCCGTTTACACCTGCAGTGCGTTTGGACTGGAGAGGTAAGTATTTCGCGAAGCGACGTAGGTGTTCACCAACTCACCGACTTGTCCCTGACTGATGAGGTTGACAATGGCCGAGTCGAGCGCAGTGCCGGTTGCGGTTGTGAAGAAACCCCTTCTGCCTATAAGCGGGAAAATCGTAAGTTGCTGACTACCCGGCACTAACGGATTGAAAGCCGGACTTGCCGCAATAGCTGAATTTGTAGCATTCAAAGCGGTCGACAGCGCGAGGTTTTGTTGAGCTCGCAGGAAGTCCTGGAGAAAACCATTCTCGAAGATCTTCACCTGGTTGATGTCAATGCCGCGAAGCAGCTTGACTCCTCGGTTTCCAACGTACCTTATCTCAACCGCGGTGTTCGGAAGGATCTCGTGCTCAATTCCGAAGTTCCATTGCTGAACATAAGGGGTCTTGAGCGCGGGATCTATCGTGAATATCGTTGGAAACTGGCTAAGGGCTAACTGATCAGTTAGCGTGCGCGGCACGATGAAGTTCGGCTCATCGATCGGGCGCAGCCCTCCGCCGCTGACAGTACCCGAAAGAGTGTTCACAATCGGAGAAGACGTTAGGCCCTGGTTACCGTCGATGGCGGCATTTTCTGCCATCTGGATCACGCTGTCGATCACAAACGACAGTGAATAACCGCCACGAACTGCGGTTTTGCCTTCTCTAAACGGATCCCATGAAAAACTGAAGTTCGGAGCAAAGTTGTTTTTGTCCGGGTTGTAGAAAGGACGCGTGCCCGCTCCGCCTCCCGCCAAATCTATTTGGACGTTCGGATTTGTCAGAGCTTCCAGTCCACCAACCGGCAGCAGACCAATTCCGTCTCGCTCGCGAACGGGGCTGATGTATTCATAACGCAGACCAAAATTGAGCGTTAAGTTTGGTCGCATCCGCCAGGTGTCAGTGGCATAAGCTGCGTAAAGGTCAAAGATCAGGTTGCGTCGTTGCTCCGCTCCCTCGACAAAGCCCGACGTCGCGCTGGTTACGTTAAAGGTTTGCGTGCCTGAAAAAACAGCTCCGCTTAAGAAAGCCAGCAGATTGCTTGCGTTATTGAATTCAGTCGTGCTGATTCTGCCGGGGAACTGCGCGAGATTGGTGGCGCTGAGCGGATTGGGATTGTTTGTCCCGAAGCCGATCGTGTACTGCGGAATAACGCCGGCAAAACTGAAGGGTTCAAGGTGGGTTTTTCGGAAGTTGCCACCGAACCGGAACAAGTGATTGCCGCGGACCCATGATGCATTATCGATCAACTCGTGGATCCTGCCGTTGCGACCACTCGTCAAGGAGTTCTGGACAGGATTGGTCAGGCTGAGCGGGAACGTCAGTCTGGCATTCCCCTCATGCGCAATTTCCTCGCCGATGAACAGTGACCGCTGGTGGTAATAGCCCGCGCGCAACTCGTTGGTTATCGTCTGCGTCGGCGCCCAGTTCCAGGCGGCGGCGCCGCGACTGCGTTTCGGAAACTGTCCCTTGCCCGGAAGTCCTGGAAAAGGTTCTCCAGTGTTGTTGAAGGTGTCGTTGGGAACAGCCACCGAATCCCTGCTGTAGACCACGTCAAAGCGGTGCGTCTGGGAAGGATCGTAATTTATACGGAAGCCGAAGAGTTTTTCCGTGCTGCCCGACGGAGAGTTGAAGCTGAAGCCGTTTGTGTTTATGCGATCGCCGGCAAGGTCATTCGGCAGAGGCGTTTGACCTATCAACTTGTTGATCCGCGGATCGATATTTCTTCCAGTCAAATTCAACACGTTGATTGTTTGTAGTTGACCGTTGTCGACGCGACGGTAAGTGAAACTGCCTGCGCGTGCTGGTTGGCTAAGCACTGTTCGCGTAAGCAGGGTTTGTTGTGCTTCCCTGGTTTCCTCGTAGTAGGTGTAAAAGAACAGTTTGTTTTTCTGCGTGAAAACATCGCCGCCTTCGCCAAAACGGGGCAGCGCGAAAGGTCCGCCAACGTTGCCACCGAATTGATGCTGATTCAGGTACGGCTTTGGCTGACCGGCGGCATTGTTGAAGAAAGTGTTGGCGTTGAGTGCGGAATTTCGCCAGAACTCAAAGAGTGAACCGTGGTAATTACTGCTGCCGCGCGGTGTGATGATTTTAACCTGTGCCGCGCCAGTACCGTCCGCTGCACTCGCATTCTGGGTGGTTATCGTAAACTCACCGACGCCCGCAACGCTTGGTGCGGCCTGCGCAAACAAACCGCTGCTAGCATTGCCGCGGAGATAATTCTCCTGAATGTTGATCCCATCCCAGGTGATGTTGTTATAGCTACCTCGCATACCATTAACATTGGCATTTCTGATACTCGAGTTGGTCGCAACTCCCGCTTGCAGGGCTGCGAGTTGAACGGGATTGCGTCCGTTTAGCGGCAGATCATTAATCTGCTTCTCTGTTACGACTGTCGATAACTCGGCATTCTCAGTGTTGATGACGGCCTGTGAGTCGGAAGCAGTCGTCTGAACTGTTTCGGAGATCTGTCCCGTTTCCAGAACGAGATTGACAGTGGCTGGAATACTCACGTCAACCTTGACACTCGTAACTTCCGTTTTCTTGAACCCTCCACCCTCAGCCGTCATTCGATAATCACCGGCTAGAACGTTGGCGAAGAGGTAAAAGCCCTCATCGTTGGTGGTGGCTGTTCTTTCAGATTTTGTCCTGGCGTCAATCAGAGTGATGGTGGCTCCGGCAACCAGAGCGTCGTTTTGATCCTTGACTGTTCCGCTCACAGTGCTTTGGGATGTTTGAGCAGATGCAGTCGATGCAGAGAGAGTAAAAACGAGCGAGGCAAGAATCATGAGGATGAAGGCAGCAACTACCTTTTTCACACACTCACTTCCTGAAGAGAGATTGCTGTACATGGGTTCCTCCTGGCGATGAACAGGCGTTGCTCGAAGAGAGAAAACTCGGAACTACGCCTGATGGTATTCAAAAACTTGGATAAGTAGACGTTGCGTTAGACATCGATTAAGCAAAGTACATGCCGACTCGATCACACTTCGACAGCGACACGCAACGTTCGAAGAAATAACTTTTGACTGGAAAACTGAAGGCACGATGCGGAGTGAGTTAGAGGGCAAAAGAGGACATCTTCAAAGTTTTGAAGATTTGATCCTGAAGCATCGAAGAATTTGGATAGTTCGCATTTTAGATCAATTGTCTCAGTACATTTTTTCGTATTTAGCCACAAAGAGCACAAACAGCACGTTCACTGGGTCGGCGTAGTGGGTCAAAGGGAAAGATTTCGGGAGCGGGTGGTGTGTATGTTGAGACCTGCCGGGAGACAAGTCTCTGCGCGCTACGAAGATAAGTGGCGGAGCCGACGGGACTCGAACCCGCGACCTCCGACGTGACAGGCCGGCGTTCTAACCAACTGAACTACGACTCCGCAAATTCAAACGTCATTTGGTAGGCACGGAGGGACTCGAACCCCCAACCTCTTCCTTGTAAGGGAAGCCGTCTACCATTGACGTACGTGCCTTCGTTCGGACCGACCCTGTCGTCAGTCCGGGCTCTGAGCGAGTGGTCATGCTATGAGAACGCAGCAGGAGTGTCAAGCCTCCTTACTCTGCGTTTTACAGTTCTACCGCTGGCGGTTTATATTCTTTCCACGAGAGCCCATCCGTAGTATCGCTATGCCAATACTTATAAAGCTCAGTCGTCGTTTGCGCGCCCGGATCTTTCTCTTAACCATCGCTTGTGCTGCCGTCGTGTGCGTCATGATTATTGAACGCAGTCGCGCACAGGAACCTCCGCAACAGCCTGCGCAGAGGCCGCGTCGCGTTAACGGCACGGGTCAAACAACCGATCCGAAGAAGCCAGTGTCGCCCGGAGATGAGGTCGATGAAGGCGACGTCGTCAGGGTTGATACACAACTCGTTTCAGTTGCCGCTGTTGTCACCGATAGCGCCGGCCGTCCGCTCTCAGGCCTGCGTCCTGAAAACTTTCGGTTGATCGAAGATGGGCAGCCGCAAGCGATCGCCAACTTTGGCACCGCCGAGACTCCGTTTGAAATCGCGCTGCTGCTCGACACCTCGGGCTCGACACGCGATGACGTGGCTTTGATTCGCGCGGCGGCGAACAGTTTTATCGAAGCACTGCGCCCAGGCGATCGCGTTGGAGTTATCGCATTCAATCAAGCACAAACAGTGTCTCAACCGATTGCAGCGGTTGAAGTGCTTTCGCCTTTGACGGACGATCGCGAGCACTTGCGAGCAGCAATTGAGAACCTTGGGGCGAGCCAGGGCACGCCTTATTACGACGCGCTAGAAAAAGTTGCGGACAGTATCTTTCGCGAGCCGGCGCGAGATGACGTGCGTGGACGTCGCGCGGTGGTTGCACTTACTGACGGTGTCGATTCGTCGAGCAACTCAGATTTCGCCACCGCGAGAATGAAATTAGTGCGTGCCGGGATTGCCAGTTACTTCATTCAAGTGAACACCGAAGACTTCGTCGAGGAGCGCCTCATGCGAGATTGCCGCGACGATGGTCGACTCGCGCTTTCGCAAAAGCAGTTGCAACGATTCCGCGAACTGTTTATGCCGAAGGCTAAGGCCGAAGACTTCAATGACTTTTGCTCGATGGGTCCGTTTGAAAGAATGTCGATCAGCCGCGAGTTGTACAATCTCGCGCGGCGCGAGATGAACGACCTGGCTCGTGTATCTGGTGGCAGGAATTTTGCGGCTGCAACCCTTGCGGATGCGAAAGCGGCATTCGCACGCGTGGCGGCGGACATCGGCACAATGTACAGTTTGGGTTATTACCCGACCAATAAAGTTCGCGACGGAAAGTTTCGCTCGATCAAACTTGAAGTGCGCGGAACGAAAGACAAAGCGCAGGTCCGTGCGCGCGACGGTTATTACGCTCCGAAACAATGAAATCATTGCCAATTGCCAATTGCCGATTGCCGATTGGAGGACGACAAAGTCGCATTCAAGAGTTCTAAATCGGCGGCAATTTGCCAATTGGCAATCTAAACATGTCCTTCCACCGCGTTCTATTAATCGTTCTCGATGGTGCAGGTATTGGCGCGATGCCTGACGCGCCCGAATGGGGTGACGCGGGCGCCGATACCTTCGGTCACATACTCGAGTCGCGCACGGTGCGCCTTCCTAACCTGCAACGATACGGTCTCGGGAATATTCGACCGCTGCAGGGAATACCACCATTGGACCAACTAACTGGTTCATACGGTCGCTGTGCGCTTCGTTCAAACGGCAAAGACACCACGACCGGTCATTGGGAGATGGCTGGAATCATTTTGGACCAGGCGTTTCCGACGTATCCAAATGGGTTTCCTGCTGCGGTGATCGACAAGTTCGTTCGCGAGACTTCTGTGCCGGGCATACTTGGGAACATTCCCGCCTCGGGCACCGAGATCATCAAGGTGCTTGGCGAAGAGCACGTGAAGACGCGCAAGCCGATCGTGTACACGTCCGCTGATTCCGTTTTCCAGATCGCGGCGCATGAAGAAGTGATTCCGCTCGAAAGGTTGTACGAGATCTGTGAGATCGCGCGACGCATACTCGACGGCGAGCACAAAGTTGGCCGTGTAATCGCGCGTCCTTTCTTAGGCGAGCCGGGAGCGTTTTATCGCACAGAGAACCGTCACGATTATGCCGTTCCGCCGCCACGTGAAAATCTTCTTCCGGCGCTTGCTGACGAAGATCTCGACGTCGTTTGTATCGGAAAGATCGCTTCGATTTACGATTCGATGGGCGTGACGAAAGACGTCACAGCTAAGAACAACGAACAGTCGATCGATCAGACGATCAAAGCCCTCGAAGATTCCACGCGTGGTTTGATCTTCTCAAACCTCGTCGACTTCGACATGCTTTACGGTCATCGCCGCGACACCGAGGGCTACGCCAAAGCACTTGAGCACTTCGATACACGTCTTCCCGAAATCGAGTCGGCGATGCGCGATGACGACGTCATGATGATCACCGCGGATCACGGAAACGATCCCACCTTCCACGGCACCGATCACACCCGCGAATACGCGCCCCTACTCGTCTACGGCAAATCCGCCCGCGCCGGTGTAAACCTCGGCACGCGCGACTCACTCGCCGACATCGGCCAGACAATTGCAGACAATTTTGGTTTGCGTTTGAGCGCTGGTAAGAGCTTTCTAACCGAACTAAAACCTTAGCCACAAAAGGCACAAAAGCTCAAAGAAAACTTTTGTGCCTTTTGTGTACTCACTTCTTTGCCGTCAAACTCGTGTGGACGAGCTGGAGCCACATATCGGTTTTGATGAAGCCGGTGCCCCACGACTTCCATTCGTCCGGCAGGCCCTCGCTCTTTATCTGTTCCAATGTCTTTCCGGCGGCGATCTTTTGACGAACGATGTCGGTCGTTTTGATTAGCATGCTGTGGTAGGTCTTGAGGTCGTCGATTGTCGAGAGTGGACCATGACCGGGGATGAGTTTCGCGCCCGCTGGTATCTTCTCGATGATCTCGCCGATGTTCTTCGTCAATCCCTCGACGTTGCCGCCACTGTCGAGATCCACAAACGGAAACCTCCCGGCGAAGAAATTGTCACCAAGGTGGACCACGTTCGACGAGGTGAAGAAGATGACGCTGTCGCCGTCGGTGTGGCCGTGTGGATAGTGAATTGCCCGGATCTCTTCGCCGTTGAAGTGAACAGTCAGATTCTGATTGAAAGTGACAACTGGCAGTGCTTCCTTCGGAGCCGCCGGCGTAGTTCTCTTGAAGATCTCAGACTTCTGTTCGGTCGACATTCGTTTGCGCACGTTGTCGTGAGCAATGATTGGCGCCTCTGGTCCAAACACAACGTTGCCACCGGTGTGATCGCCGTGCCAGTGAGTGTTGAGAATGAAGCGCAACTTCTTGTCCGCTCCAATTTCTTTGAGCGATGCTCTGATTTTGTCAGCAATGGGTGCGTACTGATCATCGACGATCAGAATTCCGTCATCACCAACCGACACTCCGATATTTCCGCCAGCGCCTTCGAGCATGTACACGTTGCCGGCAACTTTCGTGGCCTTCATCTGGACTTTCGACCAGTCTGTCTGTTGCGCCTGAACGGAAACAGCAAACAGAAACAAAACGAACGACACCAAGACTTTCTTCACGTGAGCTTCCTCCTAAGCCTCTGGATTCTTCAGCACTGCTATAAACGGCAAGTTCCGGTAACGCTCGGCGAAATCCAAACCATACCCGACCACAAATTCATCCGGTATCTGAAAGCCAAGATAGTCGATCTTCACTTCTTTCTGCCGCCGCTCGTACTTGTCGAGCAGCGCCGCGAGCTTCACACTCGCCGCTCCGCGCGACGCGAGGTTCGCGAGCAGGTATGAAAGCGTCAAGCCCGTGTCAACAATGTCTTCAACGACGAGTATGTGCCGTCCTTCGATCGGCACATCCAGATCCTTCATGATGCGAACTTCGCCGGAAGTACGCGTCGACGATCCGTAACTCGAGATCGCCATGAACTCGATGCCCAGACGTGTATCGATCGCGCGGAGCAGGTCACTCAGAAAGAAACACGCGCCTTTGAGTACGCCGATCAGCAACGGATTGAGGCCCGCGTAGTCGCGCGTGATCTGCTTGCCGAGCTCTTTGATGCGAGCCTGGATCTGTTCCTCCGACAAGAGGACCTGAAGATTTGGATTAGAGAACTCCGAAGTAATCTGGGAGGACGATGTAGCCAACTTGTTTCTCCTTCAGTGTTGCAGGATTGAAGAGCAAGACGTTTGCCTATGTGCCGCGTGGTGCGACATACTATGCAAGCTCTATCTATAAGTCAAACAGAACCGAGCGCGGTAGCGCCGGGTCTCCGTCTTCAGAATAGATGCGCGCACGAAGAATCAAGATCCACCCGGCGCTACCGCGCTCGGTTCTGTTGCTACTCCTCGCTGTTCCTGCATTTGGACAGGGAACTGCGATTGAACCCTGCCCGGCCGCGCACTCCACAGAAGGTTGGCACGAGCTGGAAGCGGTTGCCTGTCGACGCCAGCATTCCCAACGATCCGGAAGTCGAAAAGATCATGGCTCCTTACACCGAAAAAGTTCGTGAGTTGAGCAAAGTGATCGGACGGCTTGAAGCTGGCCTGAAGAAAACCGGAGTTGGTGCGGGCTCACTCGGACAGTTTGTAACTGATGGGGTAAGAGCACAGGCGCAGGCGAAGCTCGGAAAGCCCGTGGTGCTCGCGTTCGTGAATGCAGGTGGCCTGCGTAAAAACGAAATCGCCGCGGGCGAAGTGCGCGCCAGCGATATCTTCGAGTTATTGCCGTTTGAAAATGCGCTGATCGCCGTGGACTTAACCGGCGCGCAACTCGCGAGATTGCTTCAGATCGTGCCGCGCGATGCTCAATCCGGCGCGCGTATTCACTTCAAGTGGAACGATCAAAGCCGCGCGGAATTCATCAGCGGGAAGCTCGTCGACGAGAATGGAAAAGAGCAGGAGATCGATCCGCAAAAGATCTACACGATCGTCACCATCGATTATCTTTTGCGACTCGGCGGCGGCTCTTATGCAATCCTTCAGGAAGCAAAGAGCACCGCGCCACTAAACATCACTTTGCGCGACGCGATCCTCGAATACGTCAAATCGGAAACAGCGGCGGGTCGACCGATTCGCGGCACGGTTGACGATCGCTTTGTTCAGGTTGGTCCAGGCCCAAAGACAACAGAGGTCCCTCGATGATCAATCGACGAACATTTTTGAAAACTTCCGCTGCGTTCGGTGGAGCAGCCATCGCCTTTCCGCGAGACGTGCTCAGTGCAGCAGACACCGTAATCACGATTCTTCACACCAACGATACACACTCGCAGATCGATCCGTTGCCGGCCAACGACAGGAACGCGGGGATGGGAGGCGTTGCACGACGCGCCACGCTCGTTAAGAGAATCCGGAAACAGAACCCGAACACGTTGCTCGTGGACGCGGGCGATGTGTTGCAAGGCACACCTTATTTCAATTTCTACAAAGGTGAAGTCGAGTACAAAGCGATGTCGGCGATTGGATACGACGCCGGCACGCTAGGCAATCACGAGTTCGATAACGGCGTCGAGGCGCTCGCCGCGGCTTTGAAGTTTGCCAGCTTCGACATTGTCTCTGCCAACTACGACGTCAAAGGAACTGTTCTCGAAGACCGAGTCAAACGTTATGTCGTCAAAACCGTCGGCGGAATTCGAGTCGGGTTATTCGGGCTCGGTATTAGTCCGACTGCACTGATCACTCCTGCGAACTTCAAGGGCGTGACTTTCATCGATCCTGCGCTTGCGGCTCGTGACGTTGTTAAGAAACTGCGCGAAGAAGAGCGCTGCGCGCTCGTCGTCTGCATGTCGCACCTTGGGTACAACGAGAATAATCAACGAGGGAACTCCTTGCTTGCATCGCAGGTGGACGGCATCGACTTCATCGCCAGCGGTCATACGCACCTCTTCATGGAGAAGCCCGTTACGCAAACTCAACCTTGCGGCGCCAAGACGTTGATCTTTGAAGTCGGCAAGAGCGGGATTTATGTGGGCCGCGTTGACTTCACTTTTCGTGGCGGCAAACTGGACGTCGGCTTCAGGGCGGTTGTTGGATCTGAGGAATGTTTGATGGCTGATGATTCGACCCGCGATCGAGTTCGCGCGCTCGTGCGCGAGGTGTTGGCGAAGGCTGCGCCCGAAGAAGTTCCCGCTTCAACTCCTACTCGCTTCGTAAACACAATCTCAGAACCTTCTGCGCAACCCGGAGTCGCGCGTGATGAGTCGTCGAAGAGTATCATCACGGAGGACGACGTGCGTGGTCTCGAAGCAGGCGCGGTTCTCAGGATCGGTGAAGATGCGCGATTGACGCCGCTCGCAGCAGACATCGTCAATGAAAAGAAGATCGAGATTGTGCGGCGTGCGTCGCGACGTGGATCGAAGGCGTCGAAGATCGTTGCAGTCGGAGCGGACCACGGCGGATTCAAGATGAAGGAAGAGCTCAAGGGCGTGCTCGGTGATCTTGGTCACAAGGTGCAGGACTTTGGAGCTTATTCGGAAGAGGCTGTTGACTATCCTGATTTTGCGCACGCAGTTGCGCGCGCGGTCGCGAACAGAACTGCTGACCTTGGGATCGTGATCGACGGCGCAGGCGTCGGCAGTGCGATGACTGCGAACAAGGTCCCCGGCGTGCGTGCTGCGGCCTGTTATTCCGTCGAGGTGGCGCGCAACTCTCGTGAACACAACGACGCGAACGTCCTCACGCTAGGAAGCAAAACAATCACAAGCGCACAGATGCGCGACATCGTGACAACCTGGCTCTCAACCGAAATTAGCGAAGATCGCCACCGCAAGCGCGTCGCCAAGATCGA
Organism: uncultured Acidobacteriota bacterium; assembly: GCA_963800055.1. Classification (GTDB taxonomy): domain Bacteria; phylum Acidobacteriota; class Blastocatellia; order Pyrinomonadales; family Pyrinomonadaceae; genus PSRF01. The sequence goes on along the minus strand of CAWCZP010000015.1, from coordinate 306,914 downwards.
CGCGATCCAGCGCCAGTACCAGCGATAGACTTAGGTTTCTGACTCTCCAGAACTGGGCAAGTCAGGAAGGGTGGCTTGCCCCCGCTCGCAGAAGAGGTCAGACAAGCGGGGGCAAGCCACCCTTCCTGACTTGCTTTTTGCACGAGGGTCAAATTCCTTCGCATGCTAGAATGCTCGCCATGCCATTCGGGAAAAACGGTGATTATGAGGCTTTGATCGAGCAGATCACGGACGTGATCGTGGCTCGTCTGAATGGCGACGGCGTTGAGCAGGCCGCGATGTGCGGCTGCACGTCTGAGTGTTTCCATCGCTGCCCGGAACGAATGCACCGCATCGTCGATGCCGGCGCCGCTCGCATCGGCCTCATCCTCGGTGAAACTGCATCGGCAAGGGAATGGGCAAGCCTCATAGATCACACTTTGCTCAAGCCTGAGGCGACCGACGACGACATCAAAAAGCTTTGCCAGGAGGCGGCGACTTATCGCTTTGCATCTGTTTGCGTGAACCCGACGTGGGTGCGCGTCGCAGCGTGCAATTTAATTTCCAGTGGCATTCCTGTTTGCACCGTGATCGGCTTTCCGCTGGGCGCCACACTGCCTGACGTTAAGGCCTACGAAGCGCGCCGCGCGATCTTCGACGGCGCGAAAGAAGTCGATATGGTGATCAACATCGGTGCGTTAAAGAGTGGTGACGATTGTCTTGTCGAACATGACATTCGTTCTGTTGCGCAAGTGGCGCACGAGTACGATGCGATCTGCAAAGTGATCATCGAGACCGCGTTGTTGACAGACGATGAAAAGGTGCGCGCCTGCACGGCTGCGAAAAACGCAGGCGCCGATTTCGTCAAGACCTCAACTGGATTCTCAAAAGGCGGCGCGACCGTTGCCGATGTAGCACTGATGCGACGCACAGTCGGAAGCGAGCTAGGCGTGAAAGCCTCGGGCGGCGTGAAAGACCTCGACGATGCACGCAAGATGGTTGAAGCAGGCGCAACACGCATCGGCGCGAGCGTTGGCGTGAAGATCGCGCAAGAAGCCGCGGGTCAAACTTCTACTACCACAAGAGCCTCCGCTTATTAGGAACGGTGAAAAGTAATGCCGGCAAGTCCAAAACTGTTGGCAGTGATTCTTGGCGGAGGCGCCGGTAATCGTCTCTTTCCGCTCACGCAACAACGATCCAAACCAGCAGTTCCACTCGGCGGCAAATACCGGCTCGTCGATATCGCGCTTTCAAACTGCATTAACTCCGACATCCTGCGCACATTCGTTCTGACGCAATACAACTCTGCGTCGCTCAACAGGCACATCGCACAAACGTATCGCTTCTCGCAGTTCTCAAACGGCTTTGTCGAGATCCTCGCTGCCGAACAAACACCTGAGAGCCCGCAGTGGTTCCAGGGAACTGCCGACGCGGTGCGACAAGTGTTACCGCACATCAGAGACTGGGGCATCGACACGCTGCTGATCCTCTCCGGCGATCATCTTTATCACATGGACTATCGCGAGTTTCTCGAGCGGCATCATCAAACGAATGCTGACGTGACTGTTTCGGTGATTCCATGTGAAGCGCGTTCTGCGAGTGAGTTTGGTTTGTTGAAGACGGACGAGACGGGACGCATCGTCGAATTTAAAGAGAAACCCAAAGGTGAAGAGTTGCTTTCAATGCAGGTTGATACCACGCAACTCGGACTCGATCCGAAGGAAGCACAGCGCCGCCCGTTTCTCGCATCGATGGGCATCTACGTTTTCAAGTACGAGAAGTTGGAAGAATTACTCGCGGCTGATCCTGCCGTGGATGGATTTCGGCAAGCACGTAATTCCGGCGGCGATAAAGTCGAGCCACGTGCAGGCGCACATGTTCGACGGCTACTGGGAAGACATCGGAACGATCGGCGCTTTCTATCGCGCGAATCTCGATCTGACGAGCAAGATTCCGAAGTTCAATTTGTTTGACGCCGAAGCTCCGGTCTTCACACGCGCTCGTTACCTGCCGCCGTCGAAGATCGAAGACACTGTGATCAACGATTCGATCATCAGCGATGGTTGCATCATCAACGGCGCGAAGGTAACGAACTGCGTGATCGGTTTGCGCAGCAGGATTTCAAAGGGCGTGCAGATCGAGGCTTCGTTCATGATGGGCGCCGACTTCTATCAGACTTTCGACGACATGCGCAGTGATTTAAGTAAAGGTGTGCCGCGAGTCGGGATAGGGGAGGGAACTGTCATCAAGCACGCCATCATCGATAAGAATGCGCGCATCGGACAGAACGCGCGACTGTTGAATGAAGCTGGTGTGGTTGAAGCTGATGGACCAGGCGGCGCGTACTTTATTCGCGACAGCATCATCATCGTGCCGAAGAATGCGACGATCTCCTGGATGGAGACAGTCGTTTAGAGGACGGCAACGGAATGCTCAAGTTTAAGGTTTTACTTTAACTTAATGCCGAAGTTTAGCTTCCCGACGACCGATTACCACCCGGCGGTCGTAGAACGAGCATCAACCTTAAAGAAGCGCCGCAAGTCTTCAATCCCTCACATCAAACTGCCGAAGGACAAAACGACTCTCGACGTTCAGATCGAAGATCGAATCGTAAAACTCACCAACCTCAACAAACCGTTCTGGCCGAAACCGAAAGTCACCAAGCGAGATCTCATTCAGTACTATCTCGACGTCGCCCACGTCCTGCTCCCTCACCTCTTCGATCGCGCAATGGTGATGAAGCGCTATCCGAACGGCGCTGCCGGTGAATTCTTCTTCATGAAACGCGCGCCGTCGCCGCGACCACCATGGATTGAGATCTGCCATATCGAGCACGAGTCGGGGAACATCATCAACTTCCCGATGATTCAGGACATCGCATCGTTGATGTGGGTAATCAACCTCGGCTGCATCGATCTCAACCAATGGTATGCACGCTGCGACGACGTCGATCGCCCGGATTACCTGCATTTCGATCTCGATCCGGTGCCAAATGCAACGTTTGAAAAGGTGTGTGAAGCGGCGCTGTTTCTGAAGATGGCGCTCGACTCACTGAAGATACCGAGCTTCGCAAAGACGACAGGCTCAAAGGGAATTCACATTTACATTCCGATCAAGCGTGGGCCAACTCAGAAGCAGGTATGGACGTTTGCGAAAGAGTTTGCTTACGCCGTTGCGTCACAGGCGCCAGAGCTTTTGACCGCTGTCTACCAGATTTCGAAGAGGCCGAAGGGAAGAGTGTTGGTTGACTACAATCAGAATGCGTGGGGCCGCACCCTCGCTTCGATCTACTCTGTGCGACCAAACAAACTGCCGACTGTCTCGACGCCGGTTACGTGGAAGGAGTTGGAACGCGGAGTCGCGATTGAAGACTTCCGCATCGACAACGTGCCCGCACGCGTTCGCAAGCTTGGCGATCTTTGGAAGCCGATGTATGAGGCGAAGGGCAGGTTTCGACTTGAAGCTTATCTTTAACGGTCGGCGGGCCTACAGTTGAAGTTGATGATTATGTTTACGGTTTGGACAGTAGGTCATTCAACACGCAGCGCTGAAGAGTTTGGGCAGATCCTCGCAGCGCATGGAATTCAAGTACTCGTTGATGTGCGAATGTTTCCAGGCTCGCGACGATATCCGCAATTCAATAAACCTGCGCTTTCAGAATCGTTGATGCAGTTAGGAATTGAATACAAACACGAACCAAGGCTAGGCGGGCGAAGAGCACCACGCGCTGATTCGCACAACACTGCCTGGAAGAACGCGCAGTTTCGTGCTTATGCGGATCACATGGAAACCGAAGAGTTCAGAAATGCGGTTAAGGAATTACTTCAACTCGCAAGCGGCGCGCGTGCGGCGGTGATGTGCGCGGAAGCATTGTGGTGGCGCTGTCATCGAAGCCTGATCGCCGATTACTTGAAAGCCGCCGGCCACACAGTCGTCCATATCATCGATGAAAAGAAAACGGAAGAGCATCCATTCACTTCAGCAGCGCGGCTTGTCGATGGAGAGTTGTCTTACAGAGGACTATTGTAGGTAGCAGCGGGGGCAAGCCACGCTTCCTGACTTGTTCTATTCTTCAGGTCCTGGAATTGTTCTCAAGGTCAGGAAGATGGGGCTTGCCCCCGCTGTTGGAACTAGCTCGTACGGTTGCTGTGCCACACTTTTGCTTTCGCGCCTTTCTTCCGGCGCTTCACACCGGTGCGGCGCGGAATCTTTTTCGGATCGCCAGTCTTAGCTTTCGCAACGTTCCCGCCTTCGTCTTCCGCAATCTCCGCGAGTGAGCGTCGCGTCATGATCGAAACGGGCGCAATCTCAGTCACTTCCTCTTCAGTCGTGTAGTAATCTCGATGCTTTAGTAACAACCACTGACGACCTCTTGTGCGGATAAGCACCCAGGATCCTTTTAACTTCTCGCCTTCAAGCTCAAACTTAAGTTCACCTTTGCGCAGAGCTGCCTCGACATCATCGGTCTCTTCCGGCTTATACGTTCCATAGTCCCAGACCATCACCGTTCCGCCGCCATACTCGCCTTCCGGTATCACTCCTTCAAACTTCGCATAGTCAACAGGATGATCTTCAACCTCCATCGCGAGTCGCTTAACCTTCGGATCGAGTGACGGGCCTTTCGGAACGGCCCACGACTTCAACACTCCATCAACTTCGAGTCGAAAATCGTAGTGGAGTTGAGTCGCGCGATGTTTCTGGATCACGAACATCCGGCCCGACCTGGTGCGCTTTTTAGTCGGCCCAGGCTCCGGTGTCTTATCAAACTTCCGCTTTTTCTTGTATTCGGTTAAGCCCATCGGGGACAGTAAACGCTAAAGTGATTCTTTAAGTGTAGAGGAACGGTGGAATTTCTCTGCGTTAAGCAGAGGATGCAGAGGAGATCTCTTCTTCAACCGCGAAGAGATCCGGTTGGATCGGGTCGAGTCCCAATGCCTGTCGAACCCTCGCGAAGCTGCGACGATGAATCGGCAGTGCTCCGAGGTCCTGCAACGCGCGACAGTGCTCAGGGGTTGGATAACCTTTGTGCGTTGCGAGCCCGTATCCCGAATACATCTGGTCCAACTCGCGCATGTGCGCGTCGCGAGTCGTCTTCGCGATGATCGAAGCGGCTGCGATGCTGGCCGAGAGTGCATCGCCGCGGATGATGCCACGCTGCGGCGTCTGGCAATTCGGAATCCTGCGCGCATCAACGAGGATGAACTCGGGCGCACAACTCAAACCCTGAACTGCTCGCTGCATCGCCAGTAGCCCGGCGTGATAGATGTTGATCTTGTCGATCTCCTCGACCTCTGCAAACCCGACCGACCAGCAGACAGCATCCTGTTTGATCTGCACGGCGAGTTCATCTCGTTTCTCAGGATCGAGAATTTTCTTTGAGTCGTTAAGTCCGCGCAGTTTGTAATTCTGCGGCAAGATGACCGCGCCCGCGACTACGGGTCCGGCGAGGGGAGCCATGCCTGCTTCGTCCACGCCCGCCACGGCTCCATAACCCTGGCTCCACAACTCGATCTCGAAGCGCAGCAGAAAGTGCAGGCGCTGACCTTCGGAACGATTCTCCCGATAACGTTCGCGAATTCGTTTCGCGAGCTGGTGCGCACCCTGGCGCTTATCGACTTCCAGAGCTTCAAGTAAACCTTTAGGTACGCGCCGTTGACGCCGCACGAACAGCTCACTCAGTTCTGGTATTGATCTATTGAGGAGGTCTTCCAGAGAACTCATAACTCGATGGGCGTAGTCTGTGTTCAGCGTCGTCAGTTGTCAAGACAGACTTTGTTTTTTATCTTCTTTGTGTTCTTTGTGTACACAGAGAACACAAAGATGCATAGAGAAGGTCCATGAATATCTCCCCCCGAACACAAATGCGCCTGCTGGGTTTGCTTCCGCTGTTCTTCTTCCTGGCGCAGGGAATCCATTACTGGAGAATCGACCAGCTCGGGCACATGCTCTGGATGTGCAACATCGGCAACCTGCTGCTCGCGATGGGTCTCTTTTTAGAGAAGGCCCGCGTGGTCAGGCTCGCCGCGATCTGGATGATCCCGGGTTTGTTAGTTTGGTTTATCTACGTGGTTCTCGCCTGGGGTGTTTTTCTCACATCGACACTCGCTCACGTCGGAGGCCTCGCCGTAGCGATGATTGCCTTGCGCAAGTATCGCATGGACGGCATTGCGTGGCGCTGGGCCTTTGGTTGGTATCTCATGGTCCAACTGTTTTCGCGCTTCGTCACACCGCCCGAGCTAAACGTGAATCTCGCGCACTCCATGCAACCCGGGTGGGAGCGAACGTTCGACTCTTACTGGATCTTCTGGATTACGTTGACGCTGATAGGTGTTGTAGTGCTCTGGTCATCGGGACTTCTACTGTGGAGTATTTGGCCCGCAAGTAGTGCAGACCGCAGCGATGTCGGCGCGCCTTTTCGAATCGATTAATGAGGTGACGAGATTACACAACTCGGAAGGCTGACTGGGTTTGACCAGATAAGCTTGCGCACCCGACTTTATTGCCTCTTCGCGATCGATTTCGTATGCCGCAGCGGAGTAGAAGAGAATCGGCGTGATCTTATCGAACTCGCGTATATGCCGGCAGAGATCCAGCCCGGATCCATCCGGCAGCCATGAATCCAGGACAAAAAGATCGAAGTGCTGCGAGGCGGCGAGTGAAACGGCACTCTCAATGGTCGTGCCAGTCACCACCTCATAGCGCTTTTGTTCAAGCACAAGTGTAACAAGCTCGCGCGTGTCTTCATGATCCTCAATATAGAGGACACGGGGGGTGTCGTTAGGTCGCATAGGCTACGCTCGTTATCAAGGACCGGCTTAACTCTGTTTACGGGAATATCGGGTGATTACAACTTCGATGAAAGGCTGTGCCGGCACATAATTCTCAAGGTCAGTCGGGAAGGATATGCCGGCACAGCCACCCTGCTTGTTGTGTAGCGCGAACTGTATGCCTATACAACGGTACTGTCGGTACGATGGCGAACAAATTCTCTATGGTAAAAAACCACTTGTAACCAGTATTTAAGGGTGGGGGAACCTCAGCACTGTACGACTGCGAACAAAGAGCGTAAAATGCACCCATAAACTCGGACTGAGGCCCCCTGGGTTAACAAACCACCCAACTTCTCTAGTACCTTTATGGAGTATGCGGGATGAGTATCAAACTCCAAACCTTTTTGTTAGATAAGGAACCGCTCACTTCGAGTCTCTACACCCGAAACGAGCTTCTTAATGGTCTTCTGAGTGCCCCGGAGATCGAGCATTCTCTGCGACCACAACTGAGAGTCGTGCCACTCGCCGTTAATCAGGTTCTCTATGAACAGGGAGATCAAATTAACGTCGTCTACTTTCCACTCGATTGTGTAGCGTCCAGCCTGGCAATCATGGAGGATGGCACCACTGTTGAAACGTCGATGGTTGGCCGTGAAGGGCTGATAGGAGTTTCCACTGTTCTCGGGAGTGGACGCTCGAGGCAGTGGATTTGGATCACTGTTGGGGGAAGTGCGATTCAGCTTGAAGCAAAACTCCTGGATAAGGTGTTCGTCCAAAACGAAACGGCGCTGAAGCTATTACTTAAGACTTACCGGGCCTTGATCACGCAAGTGTCGCAGCGCTGCGTTTGCAATACGCGTCACACCATAGTGGAACGACTTTGTTGCTGGTTGCTGATGATCCACGACCGAGTCGGTGGAGAAAATTTAAGGCTGACTCAGGAGATGATTGCCAGTCGCGTTGGTGCGCGCCGAGCGGGAATCACTGTTGCAGCTGGTCTGTTACAGCAGATGCATGGAATCGAATATCGACGAGGCAGTCTTTACATTAAGAACAGGGAAGTACTGGAGCAGGCCGCCTGCGAATGCTACGCGACTATGTGTATTTCCCCCCCCCCCGACCTGAGTTCATTCAACAACTCTTTCACTGTAAACAAAGAGACGCTCGACGACTGCGCCTGATTCGTCAGTAATCGGCACGATGCTGTGGGTAAACAGGCTGCCCTCGAAATGCTCGCCTCCAACCGCATTGGCGCGTAAGGGGGGCGTCGTAATCGATTGGACTTCCTGCACGGCGGTATTAACGAAATCGATTAATTGATCAAGATGGTTGCCGCTAAAGACCTCGGTGATTGGACGACCAATCACGGAGCGACCATGCAGCAACTCAAGATAACCTTGATTGACCCTTAGCACAGTGAAGTCGCTGGCATCCAGGACCATAACGTAGTGTGGAAATCGTTCTAAAAGGGCAGAAAGTTGCTGCTGCTCGAGCACGCGTTGCTTTGACACTTCCTGTAGTTCCGAGGTACGCGCGCCCAGTTCGTCGTTAGTCGTTTGCAGCTCCTCATTGGTAGCTTGCAGTTCCTCGTTATTGGTTTCAAGCTCTTCGTTAGTCGCCTGCAACTCTTCGTTGGTGGATTCGATCTCCTCGTTAGTCGCCTGCAATTCTTCCTGGGTCAGCATCAGCTCTTCATTTGCCGCCTGCAACTCTTCATTCGCGTCTTGCAGTTCTTTGTTCATCGTGCTGACTCGTTTGTTTGTAGCACTCAGTTCGCTTACCAGTTCAGTGTGTTCATGCTCGACCGCTTCAAGTCGCTTTTTGATCTGTGCCTGTTCGGTCACGTCCACTGCCGTGATTACTGCAAGTTCTGGCGCACCCTGCTCAACCTGCATAGCCATCGTAGTAAGAGTCAGGTATTTTCCCGAACCTTCCGATGTGCGGTCTAGTTCCAGCTCGGGAAGCACCATAGTGGAATGCTCCCGAAATGCGACATCAATCATCTTGCGCACTTCATGGTATGGCAACCCTCGCACTGTATGAAGAAAGTCCTGGTCGTAAGCAAGATCGCGAACACCAAGCAGCCGTCTCGCGGCCGCATTGATGGTCAGAATTCGATAGGAGCGATCTATGATCACAATCGCAACCGCTGTATGGCGAAGCACCGTCTCGTTAATGCGACGCAGATACGGCGTTTCGGTTTCTGCCGGGGCGACATCGAGCGAATGCGGAGTGTGCGGCGGTACTAAGTGGCGCCGGTGCGGTTCGCGCAACGCATTCATAGCGGCGGTGCTGGTTGGAAGGGATGAATCGTGGACAGGGAAAGTAAGCGGACCCGCCAGGCAACGATAAATTTTCCACTTCCGATCTACGAGTTCGAAGCTTGCCCTGGTGGGACGGGCTGTCTCAGCTTTACCGAGAAATAGATAGCCACGAGTCTGGTACAGTGAATACGCAAAGAGATCGAGCACGACCTGCTGTAAATCCGGCTTGAGATAAATCAGTAGATTACGACAGGAAATAAGGTCAATTCGAGGGAAAGGAACTCCGCGGCTGAGGTCTTGTTGCCCAAATATGACTGTTTGACGCAGACTTTTGGAAACACTGTAGCCATGCTCCACGCGGTCAAAAAAGCGTTCGCGGTAATCTTCAGGTAACTCTGCGAGAACGTTTTCCGGATAAAGCCCACGACGGGCAAAAGCAATCGCATCGGCGGCCAGGTCGGTAGCGAAAATTTTTACGTTCCACTGCTCTAACTCAGAACCTAAATGATCCGCGACGAGCATTGCCAGCGAGTAAGCCTCTTCACCGGTAGCGCAACCCGCAGACCAGATTCTCAGCGTATGACCATTTTGCTTACCTCTTTCGACGAGTTCCGAAATTATCGTGCCGTTAAGAAGGTCGAAAGCCTCGCGATCGCGAAAGAAGCCGGTTACTTTTATCAGAAACACCTTGAGCAGTTCGCTCACTTCGTCCGGATGAGTACGAAGATACTCTGTGTAGTCGCGAAGGTTGGAGGTATGCGTAATGGCCATTCGTCGACCAATCCGACGAATGATCGTGGGCGACTTGTAATTTCGAAAATCGACGTTTGTTTGTGCGCTGATGTGAATGAGTAGATCGCGTAACGGGTCTTCAACGTTTTCCGCTGCAGGAAGTTCGAATCCCTTCAAAAGATCGAAAAGCAACGGACCAATCCGTTCCATATCCACCACGTGGTCCACGGCAGTCGGCGGTAACGAAAGAGGCATCGAAGGGTACGCGGCCGTTTCAGGATTCTGAATGATTACTACGCCTCCGGCATTCTTGACGTCTACCGCGCCTGCGGCCCCATCAGAGCCCGATCCAGTAAGGATGACGGCAATCAAATGTTCTCCATACGACCGAGCGGCACTCGACAGCAGCATATCAACTGAAGGCTTGGGACGTTCGGCATGGTCGGCTTCGAGGTGCACATGACCGTCGGCGATCTTTACGTGCCTGTTTGCAGGAACTACATAAACCGTGCCGGCTTTCAGAGGCGTCGGTGAGGCATCACTCACTATCACTATGGGAAGGGTGGTGCGCCGCTGGAGAATTGTGGCGAGTTGACTGGGACGTTGCGGGTCCAGATGTTGTGCGAGAACGACTGGAGCCGGAAAACTCTTGTCGAGCGTGCTTACCAATGTTGAGAGGGCACCGACACCGCCGGCAGAGGCACCCACAACGACGAGATCGTTACCTGCACTGCCCGATTTGATGGTGCTCATTGTTTTCTTTAGCTAATCCTGGCGTCTTTTGGTGGGATCCAAAACGAACCAAGTTTGGGAGAACTTCACGCTGAGCGGGGCCTGAAAATTTCAGGAAACCGTCAGTTCGTCTGCTTCTTGAATTACAGGCCTTGCTATATCACCTTTTTCACCGCGCAGCAACAATTGGCGGAGTGCAGAACTTTGCCTTTCCGCTTCCTGCGCTCGTTGTTCGAATGCGCTTATGGCCCTGGTATTGTTCGCTTTGCGCGCACGTTCAGCGATTCGCCTGGCCAGTATCATCTTCTCTTCAAGAGCCCGGATTGCCGACCACAAAGCAACCTCGAGCACTTGCGACTGGCCGTCGCTCAAGCTGTCTGCCGAATACGCATGTCCGACGTGGCAACGATAACGAAGCAGATCCGGATCGTTAATCTCCCACAGTGCCCCGTGACAATCCGGACAGGTAAGCTTCGAAACCTTTCCAAGTTTTTCAACACTTGCGATGAGCTCGCCACTGTCCATCTCCTGCTTCGCTATTCTCACTTCGATTTCGAGTTCATCAGGCACGGGATAATTTCCTTCCTCGTAAGCCGTCTGGTGTGAGAGTTTGTCCAAAAGCGGCGCAATGTCGCGCAAAGGGAGTGAGTGGTCCACTTTGATGTCCTGCATAACACTAAGAGGCATGCTCGGAAAAAGGGCTTCTTGAGGATCCTGGACAATAGTAATGCCGCCACGCTGTTTTATATGTCGCATTCCTGCCTTGCCGTCATCGCGGGCGCCGGTTAGTACTACTCCAATCACTCTCGGACCGGCCCAGCGTGCCGCAGAACGAAAGAGCGCGTCGATTGACGGGCGATGCCGGTTCTCTTTTGGTCCATGGACCAGTTTCACATGGTTCTCTTCGATCAACAAATGATGATCGGGCGGTGCTACGTTGACTCGGCCGGGTGTTATTTCCTCACCGTTGATGGCATGCGACACAATAAGATTGGATTCGCGCGCGAGTATTGCGGGTAATTGACTGGGCGCGTCTGAAGGAATGTGGAGAACGATAAAGACAGCGGAGGGTAAGTCTGCCGGAAGCTGCGACACTAATTTTGACAGCGCTTGTACGCCGCCCGCGGAGGCGCCGATCACGATTATGTCACGCGTTGCCATATCGTTAGAAACCCGAAGATGGTGATTCAAATAGGGGAAAATCATCCTAACACAAGGAAATCTCCCCGCCCGCAAATGTTGCTGTTTGCCATGTTTTAGTGTGGATTTGGTAATAACATCAGTCCGATACCGCACATTGCCTCCCACATTCAGATCCTCTATACTTTTGCCCGTTGAATACCCCTTTCCTCCTGTGGGTATAGTTGGCGCGGCGGACGGCAAAAACCGCCGCGCTTTTTTGTGTCTCTCGCAAACCTAAAGCACAAAAAGCACAAATGATTTAGACTCCTTACAATTCAATGAAACGGAGTCTCCTTGCCCAGATCGGCCGGAGTTTACTCGTCGCGATCGTCTATTTTGCCGGCGCGGAACTAGGGCTTTCTCTCGCCTCAGTACATTCAAACGTCACGCCTGTCTGGCCACCTACAGGCATCGCAATCGCATCATTGCTGATCTTCGGTCGTCAGGTGTGGCCAGGGATCTTCGTCGGTGCGCTCGCCGCAAATTTACTGACGAACATTCCGGTTTTTTCCTCATTTGGAATCGCCATTGGAAACACACTCGAGCCGCTCGTTGCGTATTGGCTCCTGCAAAGATCCAGACGGTGGAAAGGATCTTTTGAATCTGTTTCCAGTGTGATGATGTTTGTTGTGTATGCTGCGGTGTTGGCTCCGCTGGTCAGTGCAACCATCGGAAGCGTGAGTTTGTGTCTGGGTGAGCCGAGTCAATGGAACAGGTTTTTATCGCTTTGGTTGACGTGGTGGATGGGAGACGGTTTTGGCGCACTGATCGTAACGCCTTTACTGCTCGCGTGGAGTTCGCGCCGGAAGATCGACTCGCGCGACATGCCCGAGATCACGAGCCTGTTCGTGCTGTTGATAATCGTGGTGCTGATTGTTTTTGGGGGTTGGTTTCCGGGACCGGTCAAAACATATCCGCTCGCTTTCCTGGCGCTTCCATGTTTGTTATGGGCGGCTATGAAGTTTCAACAGCGAGTCGTCACGAGTGCGATTGTGTTGATGGCTGGGGTCGCAGTCTGGGGAGCGAAACAGGGTCATGGTCCATTTGTTCAACCTAGTGCGAATGTTTCGCTGTTGCTTTTGATCTCGTTTGTAGGCACCAGCTCGTTGATGACGTTAATCGTGGCCGCGGTCACAAACGAACGAAGAGAAGCGGAAGCAGCGAAATCAAAACTCGGCTCGGAGGTGGAGCATAACCGGCGCCGCATTGAGGACATCGTCGCACACGTACCAGGCGTCGTTTGGGAAGCGTGGGGAAAACCCGACGCTAGTCATCAGCGAATAGATTTCGTCAGCAATCACGTCGAGAAGATGCTCGGTTATAGCGTGGAGGAATGGTTATCGACTCCTAACTTCTGGCTGTCAGTTGTTCATCCCGACGACAAGGAGCGCGCTGCTCAAGAAGCTGCCGCGATCTTTGCTTCGGGTAAGGGCGGCGCCAGCCGGTTTCGTTGGATGCGCAAGGATGGCCGTGAAGTTTGGGTCGAGGCTCAGTCGATCGTTGTTTGCGATGAGAGTGGTCCCGTCGGCATGCGTGGTGTGACGATGGACATCACTGCTGCGGTCGAAGCAGAGAAAGAACGCGCGCAGTTGCTGGAGAGTGAGAGCCACGCGCGACAAGAGGCGGAAGAAGCAAGTCGGCTTGAAGGAAGAGTTTCTCGCAACTGTTTCACACGAACTACGAACGCCTCTGAATGCGGTCGTGGGATGGTCGCGATTGCTTCGGACGGGACAACTCGACAAGGACGGCATGGCGCACGCAGTCGAAGTCATTGAACGAAACGCTGCTGCGCAAAGGCAGATCATCGAAGACTTGCTCGACGTGTCGAGGATCGTCACCGGCAAGTTGCGCATCAATACGCAGCCGGTCGACGTTTTGTTGATGATTCACGCGGCCATCGATGCCGTTCGACCTGCAGCCGAAGCAAAGCAGATCGCCATACGCACACACGTCGAAGCGCCGGATGCGATCGTTCGGGCAGATACTGAACGACTGCAACAAGTGCTCTGGAACCTGCTTTCCAATGCAGTTAAGTTTACCCCGGCAGGTGGCGCGGTTGACGTTTACCTGGAACGACACGATTCGCTCGCAGAGATCAGGATTGAGGATTCAGGCCCAGGAATACCATCGGATTTTCTGCCACGGATTTTCGACAGGTTTAGCCAGGCAGATGGATCGAGCACGCGCAAGCACGGCGGTTTGGGGTTAGGGCTTGCGATTGTCAGGCACCTGGTTGAGCTTCACGGTGGAACGGTCTCGGCGACGAACCGCAGTGAAGGTGGCGCCGTGTTGACTGTTCGCCTGCCCGCAATGCTGAGTCACAAAAGTGCACAAAAACCACAAACGATTCAGAAATGAATTGTTTTGCGCACTTTGTGCGCTATCGCTGAGTTCGCAAGTTGGGCCGGTTGCGCTGTTGGGTATCGACGACGTCCGTCGTGCCTGACGGATTGAAGATGTAACTGTCGCGAGCACGCACCGCAAGGTTTGGCTGGCGCGCGCGCACTCGGATGTAGCGTCGCTGTCCCACTTGAGGTGGACGCTTCGGATAGTATCCGATGCTGTACTGTCGCCTCAGTTCCTCCGCGACATTCGCGAAGGCCTGCGACATGTTTTGCAGCGAGTCAGCCTTGTACTCGCGTCCTCCAGTGCTGTTTGCGAGTTCTTGCAGATACTGGTCTGCGATCTCATAGTCGTCTCGCGCGGTGCCGCTGCTGGTACCTCCGCCGCCGCCGAAAATTCCACCCAGAATTGTTCCCCAGATTTTTCCCTGCGAAGAATTGCCGACGTTCATGTCCGCTCTGGTGTTGTACTGCACCGGATAGATCAATGCATCAAGTTCCTGTGCGTCTGTGATGTTGCTGTAGTAATCCGCGAACCCGCTCGCTGTGTCGACTCCATCAGTGAAAAGAACGATTGCCTTTCTCCCTGTTACGCGACTCAATTGCTGATTGATGACCATATCGACGGCGTCATAAAGTCGTGTGCCGTTATCGTGTCCTGGAGCGCTGAATTGCGTAATGAAGTTGTCTGCGATCGGTGGTGAACTCGCTCAGTATCCTAATCTCTCCATCGAAAGAGACGACCATCACCTTGTCGTCCGAACGCAACTGATTGACGAAACTGATCGCCGCGTCCTGAATATCTTCGAGTCGAAACTTAGTCGAGGGACTCGTGTCGAGCATTAACACCACCGAGAACGGCTTATCGACTGACTGAAAGAACGCCACGTCCTGTTCGACGCCATCTTCCCAGATCCGGAAGTCTTCCTTCTGAAGGTTTGGAACATACCTGCCGTCGCGATCCATCGCGCTCACAGGAAGGGTAATCAGCGTCGTGTTAACACGAATGATGTCGCCGGCATCAACTTCTTCCGGTCCGGTTGGTTGTTGTTCCTGTTGCGATTCGGGTCGACGATTATTCGGATAATTCGCACCACCGAGTACCGGAGGTTTGGACGGCGGAGCGGGCTCTGTCGTCTGCGTGATGCTTGTTTGAGCGCTATTACCGACGCGTCGCGGACGGCCTTGTCCAAAGACGACACTGATCGATGTTGAAAGCAGGGAGAGGAGCGACAGGAAAACAAAAAACTTTTTCATAGTTAGCCCCAACTTAAATTGGCACACAGCGCCAAACCTCGGTTTGATGCGTTCTGACAGCGATAATGTTTGCGGTTTGGAATGATTTCAGGGAGAGAAACCGTTTTTGCAAGAGACAAGCATACCCCTTCGGGCTGTGCACGAAAAAGGCAAGAGAGATGGTCGTGCGTTCAAAATTCAAGCTCTAGCTTACAGATTTGAATCACAGATGCAAGCTAAAGCTTAACTCTGAATGCGCGCCCATGGCTTATTATTCTGTAGAAGTGGCGGTGGCGCTTGAAAGGGCGTTCCAGATCAGCGGCAGTGTTGCCCATGCCTGGCCGCGGTGCTGTGGGCGAAAACCAAAGAGCACGACGCGCCCCTTTCCCATGCTGACCTCGGCGAGCGCGATTTGCCCGCGCAATTTCTCTTCACCGAGCAACCACCCGCTCATCAGCACGTTGTCCTTCGCATAGCGCGCGATGACGCGCACGTTCGCGTCGGCCGCCGCAGCATACGCGGAGCTGTTGATGAAATAAGCAGGAAGCGTCGCGGGCAACGCTGATGCAATTGAATGCTTGTTGTCCAATTCGAGCGCGACGATCGATCCGGGACAGTAAAACTCCGATGACCTCACGCCTTCGAGCGTGTTGCGAATCGGCAAATTGAACTGCTTGATCGCAAGATCGCACGCGTTGTCGAAACAGATCAGCATCCCACCGTTGTTTACAAACTCTTTCAGGTTCTTGACTCCGGCTTCGGTGATGCCACCCGTGTACTCGGCCGGCACTGTGCCCGCGGCATTGCCATTGATGATCTGATTACT
This sequence comes from uncultured Acidobacteriota bacterium, assembly GCA_963800055.1. Taxonomy (GTDB): domain Bacteria; phylum Acidobacteriota; class Blastocatellia; order Pyrinomonadales; family Pyrinomonadaceae; genus PSRF01. The sequence continues at coordinate 290,851 of CAWCZP010000015.1, read as the reverse complement.
CTGTTGCGACGGCAGAATGACAGCATCGAACTTGTCGTTCAGCGAGCCCTGCCTGATGTTGGCGTCGCGGATCGAGGTGTAAGGAACGTTGAAGGTGTCGAAAACGAAGCGCGTCCAGCCTTCGTCCATGTTGCTCATCGAACCTTTGTAAATCCCGACGCGCACCGGGTGTTTCAGCGGATTCCTGATCGGCGACTCGTCACCTTTTTTCAACGGCAGCGCGAGATCAGCCCTGACCTGGTTTGAATCTTTGACGAGAGTCAGCTTTCGTTCGTTCGACGTTTCTCTGATGGCAATGACTGCGGGTGCTTCGACGCCCAATTGCATCGGCAGAGTCCATCCAGCAACGTCGTACGGACGTTCGGCCTCACCTTGTCCGGTCAACCTGTTTGGATACACCTGCGGCTCAAAGAGAGCGACGACATTCGATCGCTGCGGCTGATTGAGAAACACGATGTAACTGCCGAGTGGAAACTCCTGCATCGCGGTCAACGGGCCACCGACTTTGTACGTTCCGAGTTTCTCGCTGACCGGATTCGTTCTCTGCAACACGCGTGGACTCAAAACCACGTGCAGCTCCTGATCGAGGCGATAAACTTCAACGCCCTGCTCGACCAAAGTGCCGATCAACTTCGCGACTGATTCATCGCGCGCCTGTCCCGCCGGAACCAGGTACGCGAGCGTCTCACCCTTGTTGGCAGGCAGTTCAAGATTCTTTCGACCGATTTCGTAGAAGTTGCGCAGGTAGTCCGCGCGGAATTTCGACGCCATCGAAAGAATCGATCGGGATGCGATCATTTCCATCGCCATGATGTCGCGCGGATACCATGTCCCTGCCGGCCACGGATCCGGAAAGTTGGTCATGGCCTCAGTCGCGTTGCGCATGCCGCGCGAGGTGGCGCGCGCGAGTTGTTCCGGAGTGACTGTGTTTGGCGTCATGAGCCTCGCACTCGCGGCTTCGGACAGGATGCCGATTGAGTTATGGAAGTATGGCGCAGTTCGGAAGCCACCGTGCCACCACGTATCGTAAAGCGCGTTTGTGATCACGCCTTTGAATCCGGCGGCTTGAAGATCGGCGGCGATCTTGTGTCCCATCAGACCCACCTGACGAAGCAGCAACGGAGATATGTTTGGATTCGGTGGATCGTAAAAAGGCGGAATGAAGAATCTCGATCCGTTCGCTCCTTGCTGGTGGACGTCGTAAACGATCTGTGGAAACCATTCTTGCCAGAACAGGCGCGTGATGAGCTGGGTCTCTTTAAGGTTGAGCATGAACCAGTCGCGATTGTTATCGTGACCGGCATAGTGATGATAGAGCTCGGGCGGTTCTCTTCCTTCGTAAGGCGTGCCCAGCGTTTTCCGATACCAATTTGCGACGATGTCGACGCCGTCAGGATTGGGCGACGGAATCAGCAGTACGATCGTGTTTTGGAGGATCGCGCGAGTCTCGGGATCCTGCGCAGTCGCCAGCTCATACGCGAGCTGCATCGACATCTGCGAAGCGACGATCTCAGTCGAGTGAATGGAACAGGAGATCGTTACGACAACTTTGCCGTCTGCGATCAATTGATCGCGCTGGACGGTCTGCGTGACCTTGCGAGGATCTGCGAGCTGTTGCTGAATCTCTTTGTATTTGGGCAGAGCCAGTATATTCTCTCGCGCGCTGATAATCGCTACGATCAGTGGTCGCTTCAAAGTCGATTGGCCCAACGTCTGAACTACGACACGATCGGAAGCACGGTCCAATCGTTCGAAGTAGTTAGTGATCTGGGACCAGTCTGCTACGGTGCGATCGTCTCCGGGCGTGAATCCGAGAACTGATTTCGGTGAAGGAATCGCGACTGATTGCGTAGCGGGTCGTTGTGCAAAAGAGGAGGTAGAGAGCGCGGCAAGTATGACCGCCACGCAGGCCACTAGTGATCGATGGCTAATCATTCGGAGGAGTCTAGCACAACCGGGCGTCGCAGTTTTACGCGCCGTTTGCACTACTGGTGGTCGTTGTTTGTTGCGGGCGCGCTTCTCGGAGTTTTGGGTCCGCCCATTCTGTTGTTTTCGTGGCTGGTGAATAAGCACGACCTGGTTTATCCGTGGGCGTCCTTTGGCGCGCGCGCGTGGCTCCGGCTCAGTGGAGTGCGAATAAAAGTAAGAGGGCTGGAGTTACTCGATCCGAAACAGCCTTACGTATTCGTCTCGAATCATCGTTCGTATCTCGACACTGCTGCAATCTTCGTTTACACAGGACGCCGAATCGGAGTGCTCGCTAAGAAAGAGCTGTTGAAAGTACCTGTTCTCGGTGTGGGCATGGGCTTCGTGAATGTAATGGCGATCGATCGCACGAATCGCGAGAGTGCGATACGCACGACGGAAGCGGCTGCGAAGCGCATTCAATCGGGTGTGTCGTTCGCGGTTTTCGTGGAGGGGACGCGCGCGAAACCGGGTGAGCTATTGCCGTTCAAGAAGGGCGCGTTCTACATGGCAAGGCAAGCGGGTGTGCCGGTTGTGCCTGTCGCGATCAAGAATTCAGATGTGCTGATGGGAAAGGGAACTGGAGAAGCGAGAGCGGGAACGATCGAGATGGTGATGATGTCACCGGTCGAGACTGTGGGTGTCTCGACCGATGAAGATAGTGAATGAATTGATAGCCGTTGTTCGCGCCAGGATCGCTGCGGAGCTTTCGCAGGCTTACAAGTAAAAGTCGTACGTTAGAACTCCCATCACTTTCACCGTAATGCCGTCCTTAACCGTTGGTTCAAACGTCGCCTTGAGAGCAGCAGCTTCCGCCGCGGGACGCAATACCTGTGTCCATCAATGCGCTTCTGCGGAAACCACCTTCCCGTTTTCATCGATTACTATACGTACCGTGACCCGGCCTATAGCTTTGAGTCTCTTTGCCTCTTCTGAAACGACCGGCTTCGGCAACGAAGTCGCTTTCGAATTCAACACGCCGACTTTCGATCGGCTTCGCAACGCCCGTCGACTTTGAGTCTTCGTTTTCACCAATCTCCGTAACCCGGAGCGTTGCCCTTGTCGGCGTGAAGTCCGTGTAGCGAATCTTCATACGAACGTGCAGTGAGAAGCCGTTTTCAAAAATCAGCTCTTCGTCTGCGTATGAATACGTCGGAAACCAGTAACGGCCGTCGATGTGTTCGCGATATGTTTCGACTGTAGGAAATTTATTGTTCTTATCCTCGGGAACACCTTTGCCCTTCGTTTTCACGATCTGAAGGTCCTTATCGTCGACCCAGATGCGGCCGGAAAAAAATCGCTCCTGCGTCTTTGAGAACTTGGGAAGGATCTTCGGCGCCACGTCAAAAACGTACAGTTCGAGCTCGTCGATCTTCTCTTTTCCGACGTAACGAATGTTGTATTGATCGATCTTGCCAGGTTCGAGTGCAAATGGCTTAATGCCGCCCATATCCTCGATGTCTGCCTGTGTTATTTCCGGCATTGTCGACATCGGAAAGAAGCTGATCTTCTCGAATCGATTTCCCTGATCGTCGAAGGTGAACGTCGAGACTCGATGGTATTCACCGGTGACTTGCCCGCCCATGCCGATTTTTTGGACCAACACATCGCGTTTGAACGAGTAGCTGGTTAGCGCCTCGCGAAACTGAATTTCCTTGGCAGTGAAAGATTTTATGATCCGGTCGATTTCGGCCGAATCCATTGGTCCATTCACGGCGGTCTGGGCCGAGGTGGTAAGAGCAGTAAGGACCACGAGGGCCAGGGCAGCAATCGTCGCAGAAATCCTCATACGTTCGTTCATCTTTTGACCTTAGTGGGTTTAGGTGTCCCGAGCTTCAATTCTAACCCGGCGTAAGCGCGCTTGGTTATTTGAAATCTGACTGTCCTCAGATGCTGGCCGGAAAGTTTCCTGTTGCCAGCGGGGTCGCGGGTCTCCGGCCGCCGCACGGCCGAGAACTCCATTTTCCTGTTGCAAAATTTCATGCAACTAGTGTAAGGTGCCCATACTAGAATAAGTTATATTGACTCGCGGCCCGTTAGTTAATTTGAAAAGAGCCCGATTGACCTCGAAAAATCGCGGCTCAGCCAGTTTGAAAGTAAGATTTCTCAAGGTCCTCATGTCGGCAACAGGCACTCGTCCAAAAACCGTGGAGCTTTACGGCGCGGGAGCGCAGACGTGACGCCGAGCGGCGGCGTTGCTTACACGGGCGCGGGCGATAAACCAGGCTTTGGGAGGAGCTTGGTTTTACGTGGTCTGAGGCCGATGATGTGCGCGGTGATTAGCTGCCCCTTCTGGGCGGGGTGGCTTAATAAAATCACCGCGCACACCCCAGCTTAATTCTGTAAATCCTTCAAATCCTGTAATCCTGTTAAAAGGGCTCCTTTAGGAGTCCACGAAGTCGACCTTTACTGCGTGCGGAATGATCTGCTTCTTGTGCCCCTCGTCCAGCAACCGTTTGACCGCTTCGCGACCTCGGTCAGTGTAGTCCAGGGTCAACTCGTTTACCCACATCGCGACAAATCTATCCGCCAGCGCCGGATCCATATCCCGTGCGAACTGCATCGCGTACTGGAGCGCATCGTCTCGATGGGTCAGCGAGTAATTAATACTCTCGCGCAGCAGTTGCGAGACCTCCTTAATCCTCTCGGTCCCGAGATCCCGGCGGATGGCGTTCCCGCCCATCGGCAGCGGCAGCCCGTGCTCCTTGTGCCACCACTCTCCGAGATCCAGAACTTTATGCAGGCCCTTCGACTCGTAAAAGAGTTGTCCTTCGTGAATCAACAATCCGGCATCACAACTACCATCCAGCACCGCGTCGATGATCTTGTCGAACGCGACCACTTCATATCTGAAACTCAGAATTGAAGATCCGCAGCGCCAGAAACGCACTCGTTAGCTTTCCTGGAATCGCAATCTTCAGATTCGGTATGTCTTCCGGCGTGTGGGGCTCGCGCGAAACGAGGATTGGACCATAGTTATCGCCAATCGAGGCGCCGTGAGGCAGCAGCGCATACTTGTCGTGAATGTACGCGTAAGCGTGAAAGCTGATCGCGGTCACGTCATAGGTTCCGCGCATCGCTTCCTCGTTCAGCGTTTGAATGTCTTTCAAAAGGTGTTGGAAGTTGAGATCGCCGGTGTCGAGTTTGTTCGTCGCCAGGCCGTAAAACATGAATGCGTCATCGGAGTCTGGTGAATGCGCGAGTGTAATAGTGTCTGACATAAATGCTCACTTAAACCATGCTTACTCTGTTGCGTTCGATACGGTTGTAAACGGTATCGCGTTCGACGGCTTCGAATCCTGCCTCTTCAATAAGCCCGATGAGCTCGGTCTTGTTCATCTTCACTTCGTTGTTGGCTTCGACCGAGTAACTGGTCGTCAACTCGCCGCCCTCTGTGATCGTGCCGTCGATATCGTTCGCGCCGTAGTGCAGCGCAACCTGGGCCAGACGTTTGCCCAGCATTACCCAGTAGGCTTTGATGTGATCGAAGTTATCCAGCATCAAACGCGAGACGGCCATCGTCTTCAGCGAATCGACACCGGATGGACCGGGCAGGTGCGACAGTTGAGTTTCGGGTGGATAGAACGCGAGCGGTATGAAGCATTGAAAACCGCCGGACTTTTCCTGTTGTTCACGCAGTTTGACGAAATGATCGACGCGATCTTCGATCGATTCAATGTGGCCGTATAGCATCGTCGCATTCGTTTTCAGGCCCGCAGCATGAATTTTTCCCTGCAATTCGAGCCAGCGATCCGCATCGCACTTGTGTGCGCAGATCATCGACCGCGTGGGTTCTCGAAAGATCTCAGCGCCGCCGCCGGGGCATGAGTCCAGACCCGCGTCGATCAGTTGTTGAATCACGTCTTCGTCACTCATCTTGTAGAAATGCGCGAAGTGATCAAACTCCACCATCGTAAAAGCCTTCAGGTGCAACTGCGGATACTCACGCTTCAAAGACGAAAGCAGATCGGTAAAGTAACTGAAAGGCAGTTTCGTATTTAACCCGCCAGTGATGTGCAACTCGGTCGCGCCCTCGGCCACCGCCTGACCTGCGACTTTCAAGCTATCGTCGATGTTGTGTGTGTAAGCATCTGGCTGCCGCGGCGTACGGAAGAAACCGCAAAACTTGCAGTCGGCGTAGCAGATATTCGTCGGGTTGAGATGGCGATTGACGTTGAAGTACGTCGTGCGACCGTGTCTTCGCCGTCGTTCGGTATCGGCGAGTTTGCCGAGTGCGGGGAGATCGCTGGTCGCATAAAGCGCGACGCCGTCTTCGAAAGTGAGTCGTTCTCCTTTCGAGGCGCGGCTGGCTATCTCGTTTAGTTTTTCGTCATGTGAAAAAGTCATTTCAGTGTCTCAACGATGCAGGAAAACAGCACTTCCAAAAGTCACCAGTAGTATGACGCTAACAAAAGCGTTTGTGGTAAAGAACGCGGCATTCAAGCGGCCGAGATCGTCTGCGCGAACAAGTCGATGCTGGTAAATCAGCAGTGAGCCTGTCGCCAGCACACCTGCAAGCGCAACTGGTCCAAGTTCGGTAACCAGGAATAACCATATCAACGCCAGAAAAGCCGCCGCGTGAAGCCCGCGCGCAATCCACAGCGCACGACTGATTCCGAAGCGAGCCGGAATCGATCTCAAACCCTCGCGGCGATCGAAATCATAATCCTGGCAGGCATAAAGGATGTCAAACCCCGCAGTCCACAACAGGACCACGAGGGACAGCAGCAAAGGCACGGCGCTTCCAATCTCACCGCGCACCGCGATCCAGGCGCCCGTCGGAGCGATGGAAAGACACGCTCCAAGCACGAGATGCGAGAGTTGGGTCCAGCGCTTGGTGAAAGAGTAAAGCAGAACGCAGCCGAGCGCGACGGGCGACAGAATCAGTGTCAAACGATTCAGCATCGCGGCAGCCAAGACAAACAGCGCCGCCGAACCAACCGTAAAAACCCATACAAAACCAACCGATAACATACCTGCCGGCAGTGCACGCGAAGCCGTTCGTGGATTTCGCGCGTCGAAATGGCGATCGGCGATGCGATTGAATGCCATTGCCGCGGATCTTGCCCCGACCATCGCCAATACGATCCACAAGACCTGCCTGGCCGACGGGAGTCCGTTGGCTGCGAGCACCGCGCCGAGGAAAGCAAACGGCAAAGCAAAAAGCGTGTGCTCGATCTTGATCATTTCCAGCGTCAGGCGGGTGTTTTTGAGTACGGTCGACACGGTGGGTTTAATCCTACTAAGCCATAAAAGGCCACACAAGTGACAAACGATCTTTTCGACGTCAAGGATCAATGTATCTTTCTCTGCCGCAGAGAGAAGACCCATGTGCTTTACCCAGGATTTTGTGGCATGCTGAGCGCGATGGATCTGAAAGAGCTCGAAAGGCTTTTGTCGGCGTACAAGTCGGGCGAATTGGAAACCAGCGACGCGTTGGACCGTATTAAGAATCTTCACTTTGAAGACATCGGTTTCGCGCGTGTTGACCATGCCCGCGCTTCGCGCCAGGGTTTTCCGGAAGTCGTCTTTGGCGGTGGCAAGACGCGCGCGCAAGTTGTCAGAATCGTAGAAAAGCTGGTGCAGCGCTCGCCAAACGTCATCGTCACACGCACGGACGAAGGCACGTTTGGCGAGATACGCAACATCGTGACTGAGGCCGAATGGCACGAGTCGGCGCGTCTAGTGAGAATTCGGCGCGACAAGACAAACCTCGGAGTCGGAGCGATCGCGGTCGTAACCGCAGGAACGAGCGATATCCCAATCGCCGAGGAAGCCGCACTGACGGCGGAAACGATGGGTAACACTGTCGATCGCATCTGGGATGTGGGAGTCGCTGGAATTCATCGAGTGCTTTCCGAACGAAGTCTGTTGCAGCGCTCGCGCGTGGTGATCGTGGCCGCGGGAATGGAAGGGGCGTTGCCGTCAGTGGTTGGAGGCCTGGTGGGCGTGCCGGTCGTTGCTGTGCCAACCAGCATCGGTTATGGAGCATCATTTGGAGGTGTTGCGGCGTTGCTCGGTATGTTGAACTCGTGCGCTTCAAACGTGACCGTGGTGAACATCGACAACGGTTTTGGCGCGGGGTTCGTTGCGAGCCTCATCAATCGTCGTTGGACGGTGCCAGTTGAATAGACCACGAGTTGCGAACTCCCATCGCCTGGTAATCACTCTACTCGCACTCTCGCTTGTTTCAAGTGGCTGCATTTCTGCGAAACGCACTCCCAATCTCGAACACATCTTCGCTTCTGCTCGCTTACGCTCCGGAAAACGTCCGGTGATCGTCATCCCGGGAATCCTGGGAACCGAACTGATCAACTCGAAGACGGGTGAGACTGTCTGGCCGTCAGCCTTTCGCACCGAGCAGGAGGGACTGCCAATAAGTCCTGATCTCGCTACTAATCGCGATCATCTCGTGCCCGGAAAGATTCTCGAAACGGTTCGACTTGCACGTGTGCTGCCGGAGATCTACGTCTATCGAGATCTGCTCGAAGCACTCCGTCGCTACGCAGGCTATCGCGACGGCGACTGGGAGAACCCCGGCGCTAATGGTCACCAGGATACGTTTTACCTCTTTCCATACGACTGGCGGAAAGACAACGTCGCGAACGCGCGCGAGCTTGTCAGACGCATGGACCGATTGAAGAGCAGGCTGCAACGTCCGGATCTGAAATTCAATATCGTGGCGCACTCGATGGGTGGGTTGATTGCTCGTTATGCGGCGATGTATGGCGACACCGATTTGCCGGAAGGCGATGGACCGATTCAGCCGACGTGGGCAGGCGCGGCGCACGTCAGCAAGATCGTCATGATTGGCGTGCCGAACGAAGGATCCACGGACGCGTTCGCAACGTTACTCGAGGGCTATTCAGTTACTGAAGGATTGCGGCGGCGCGTTCCGCTACTGAATAAACTCACGGCTGAAGATGTCGTGACGACGCCGTCTGTGTTCCAGCTCTTGCCTCATCGAAACGCGATCAAGTTTCTTGATGAGAACCTGCAAGCGATCGAGATCGATCTTTACGACGTTGAAGTTTGGAAACGATATGGGTGGAGCGTGATCTACTCATCGCCGGATTTCAGGCGTCGTCATGCTCAGGCGGTGGGGACAAATGGAAGCGGTGACGAGCTTGACGCCTATCTCGCGGCAACTCTAAAACGTGCGCGCCGGTTTCAGCAGTCGCTCGATTCAGTCGAGAATACAAACTCGCCGGTTGTGCTACTGGCCATTGGTGGTGATTGTGAGGAGACGTTGAACTCGCCCGTGATCCTTCGAGATGAAAAACAAAATCGCTGGATAACACTCACTCGGCCGCGCGAATACCGCACCTCGAGCGGGCAGAAGATTTCCAGGAAGCAGGCCACCGCAGCGATGTACGTCCCCGGCGACGGGCGTGTCACCCGTTCATCACTGCTCGGCGAGAATCTCTTCAAGGCCCGCGACGCCGTCACAGGCTTCACTCTCTCACGCTACGCTGTCTTCGGCTGCGATCTTCACGGACAACTACAACGCAACAAAACTTTGCAAGACAACGCCCTAACAGCCATCGTCGGTGAAGTCGTTCAGTAAATTTTTAGCCACAAAAGGCACAAAGAACCCAAAATGAATTCCTCATCCAAAATTCATTGTGTATTCTTTGTGCCTTTTGTGGCTAAGGATTGATTAATGCGTTGAGCTTCTCGGCCCAATCGGGGTCGATGTTTGTGAGTATTGTGTACTGCTCGAGGGCGGCGTCGCGGTTGCCCAGGGCGAGGAGAGCTTTGCCGAGATTGTAGTAGGCTCTCCCGTAATCGGGTTTCAGACGGATTGATTGCCGAAAAGATTCCGCAGCTTCGTTAAGCTTGTTCAACTCCAGATACGCCTCACCCATGTTGTTGGGCGCCATCGCATCTCCAGGCTTCAACGCCGCGAGCTGCCGAAACACTTCCACTGCTTCATTAAACTTCTTCGACTTCAAATACCTCGAACCCAAACGCTCATACGCGACCGTGTAATCAGGCCGCAATCGAATCGCTTGCTTGTACGCCTGAATCTCTTCGTCGGCCTTGCCCCAGTCGCGATACACCAATCCGAGCGCGAAATATGCGTCGGCTGAATTGTACGGATCGAGTTTGATCGACTGTCGATACGCTTCCGCCGCTTCTTTGTATTGCTTGAGATAAAAACTCGCGAGCCCGATGTTGAAATACGACTCAGCAGACGGCCTGAGGTTCACCGCTTTCTTCGAAGCCTCGAGTGCCTCCGCATGCTTCCCGAGTTTCTCATTGCAGAAACCAGCCTGCGCCCACGCTTCTGCGTAGTTACTGTCTGACTCAACCGCCTTCTCGAAATAAGTCAGCGCCTTCTCGCAATCGTCCTTCGAAAGAAAACTCAATCCATCACGGAAATGCTGGACTGCCTTCGCGCGTTTGTTGCGACCAGTGCTTGCGACGAGATCCGCCAACGACATCACCGCCGCGACTTGCAGTTGTGAAATGCGTTCCGAGGGAATCGCGAAATTCACGCTTTGGCCACCCGTGATCTGCATAGTCGCAATGCCGATCACCTGTCCTTGCATGTTCACGACCGGACTGCCGCTCGACCCCGATGAAATCGGCGCAGTGATTTGAATGATCCGCCCGAACGTGGGAATGTCACGCACGGCCGAGACTATGCCGTTCGTAACGCTGCCCTCCAGTCCCAGCGGGTTGCCGATGACTACTATGCTCTCGCCTTCCTGTGGTGAAGTCTTGTCGAGTTGTAATGGTTTGATCTGAGCCGCCGGCGGAACCTCAATCTTCAGCAAAGCGAGATCGCCTTCGGCATCTACTGCGAGCACGCCCTTCACCGGATAGATCGCTCCCGACGATGAATGAACTTCCGCCCGATGAGCGTTTTCAAGGACGTGGCGGTTCGTCACGATGCGATCAACGTCAACAAAGAAGCCGCTGCCACGCGACAGCTTCTCGCCACGCGAGTCGAAAGTTTCAATGGCGACAGCCGATGGCTTAATCCGGCGAACGAGTTCGGGAAGAATATCCTGTGAGGCCCGTAAAGGCGTCGGGATGAGTAGAAATAACAAGAGCCAGAGCGATTTCATTGTTGTGCGAATGCTAGTCGCTGGACGTGCTTCACGACATCGCCAATCTTAACATCTTCGCTCCTTTTTTCGCGGCGATCGAATAGCTCAACCACGCCTTCGGCAACTTTTTTTCCAATCGTGATGCGATACGGGATGCCGATCAGATCCGCATCTTTGAATTTAACACCCGCGCGTTCGTCGCGATCGTCGAGCAATGGGTCGAGACCCGCGCTTTGCAGTTCTTCGTAAAGCTTCTCGCCGGTTCGACGCACATCGTCCTGTTTCATGTTTGTGATTGTCACTACAACATCAAAAGGCGCAAGCGCGCGTGGCCATACGATCCCGTCATCGTCGTGTTGTTGTTCGACGACTGCGGTGAGTATTCGCCCCACGCCGATGCCATAGCTACCCATGACGATTGGTACTTCTTTGCCCTCCTGGTTCAGCACGGTCGCGCCCATCGATTCGGAATACTTCGTGCCGAGTTTGAAGATGTGCCCGATCTCCATACCTTTGAACACATCGAGCACGCCTGTTTCGCAGCGCGGACATCCCTCGCCTGACTCTACGGTGCGGAGTTCGAACCAGTCGTCTACGGGAATGTCTCTGCCGATATCGACGCCCCTGAGGTGGTGATCGTCTTTGTTTGCGCCCGTGGTCATGTTGCGACGATTCTTCAACGTGGAATCGGCAACGATGCGCAAGTCAATCTTAGCGGTGTGTGATTTTGCTTTTGCGCCGACGCCTCCGAGACTTCCGGCGCTCGCGCCGAGAAGGTTGCGGATCTCTTCCGGCTGCGCCGGCCGTACCGCAGTCGAGCGCAAACTATCGGCCAGTTTGGTTTCGTGCAGTTGATGATCGCCGCGCAGTAAGACCAGCACCGGGCGCTGTTCGCCGTCGATCGTGGCGAAGAACACAAGCGACTTGATCTGACGTGACGCTTCCGCACCGCCGGGAAACGTGGTCAGATCCTCGATCGTGCGGACACCGGGAGTCGGAAATTCTTCCGGCGCATCTGGTCCAGCTTCATCCGCGATCTCCGGCAGTCGTGAGATCGCTTTCTCAAGGTTTGCCGCGTAACCGCAGTTTTCACAACTCACAATCAGATCTTCGCCAGCCGGAGTGCGCGCCATAAACTCATTCGATTCCGAACCGCCCATTGCGCCCGAGGAAGCTTCGACGATCAGGAACTTGATACCGCAGCGCGTGAAGATCGTTTTGTAAGCTTCGCGCTGATCGTTGAACGACTTATCAAGGCCGGCCCGATCGACGTCAAACGAGTATGCGTCTTTCATGATGAACTCGCGGACACGTATCAAGCCGGATTTGGGCCGCGCTTCATCGCGAAATTTGGTTTGAATCTGGTACCAGACCTGTGGCAGTTGTTTGTAAGAGCGTAATTCGTTGCGCGCGATGGTCGTGAACACTTCTTCATGTGTCATGCCCAGACACATGTCAGTTCCCTTACGATCTTTCAGCCGAAACATCTCGTCGCCGATTGCGAACCAGCGGCCCGATTCCTGCCAGATCTCGGCTGCATGAAGTGCAGGCAGAAAAAACTCCTGACCGCCGATAGCGTTCATCTCTTCGCGAAGGATGTCCATGACCTTCCGCGCGATCCGTTGGCCCAGCGGCAGGTATGAATAAATTCCCGCAGACAGTTGCCGGACGACCCCGGCGCGTAAAAGCAGCTTGTGCGAAATGACCTCCGCATCGGCGGGGTCTTCGCGCAGAGTAGGGATAAAGTATCGTGACCAGCGCATAGACTTGGCATTCTCGCTTAGCAACTGCAACTTAGGCAACTTATCTCTGCGTAAACTCTGCGACTCTTCAACGCAAAGGCGCAAAGCACGCAAAGCTAGAAGAGTCCCTTTGCGCCGTAGCGCCTTTGCGTTGAAAGACTTGCGTGCGACAGTTTGCTGTGCCTTATCCACTGAGTTAACATCACGCTTCTTTTAACATCACTTCAAAAAAGGTTTCCCAAGATGCGAATTGCACTCGCAAGCGATCATGCTGGGTACGCCGAGAAGGAGCGTTTGAAGACAGTGCTTTCCGATCTCGGTGTCGAGTTTGACGATCTCGGCACACGCTCCGAGGAGTCAGTCGATTATCCTGACTACGCGCGCGCCGTTGCGGAGCAGGTTGCCGATGGTCGAGTTGAACAAGGACTGTTAGTTTGCGGCTCAGGCACCGGAATGGCGATCACTGCGAACAAAGTTCCAGGCGTGCGCGCGGCCGTGGCATGGTCCGAGGAGACAGCTCGACTCGCGCGACAACATAACGATGCGAACGTGCTGGCAATCGGCGCTCGCACCACGCCTCCTGCAGACATTCCAAAGATCGTACAGGCATGGTTTTCGACGGAATTCGAAGGTGGACGACACGCCGCACGTGTTAACAAAATTTCAGAGGTAGAAAGAAACAGCGTAAGGAGCTAAATGGACAGAAACTCACCACTCGCCGAAGTCGATCCAATCATTGCCGGCGCAATTAACAATGAAGTAGCACGCCAGGCCAATGGCCTGGAACTTATTGCTTCGGAGAATTTCGTCAGCGAGGCAGTGCTCGAAGCTGCCGGCTCAGTATTCACGAACAAGTACGCTGAAGGTTATCCGGGCAAACGTTACTACGGCGGATGCGAATGGACCGACGTCGTCGAGCAAACGGCGATAGACCGCGCGAAAGAATTATTCGGCGCGGAGCATGCGAACGTGCAACCGCACAGCGGCGCGCAGGCGAACATGACTGTTTACCTCGCGGCGATCCAGTATGGCGACCAGATTCTCGGCATGAACCTGTCTCACGGTGGACATCTCACGCACGGGCATCCGTTGAATTTCTCCGGACTCAGTTACAAAGTTGCCGATTATGGAGTGTCGCGCGACACCGAACAGATCGATTACGACGAGTTACAGAAGATCGCCGAAGAGCACAAACCAAAGCTTCTCGTGTGTGGAGCGTCGGCATATCCGCGCACGATCGACTTTGAACGTATCGGACAGATCGCGCGCAGTGTCGGTGCGCGCATGTTTGCCGACATTGCGCACATCGCTGGACCGATCGCAGCGGGCCTTCATCCTTCGCCAGTGCCTCACGCTGATTACGTAACGACCACGACTCACAAGACACTGCGCGGTCCGCGTGGCGGTTTGATTCTCTGCCGCGAAGAGCACGCTAAAGAGATCGATCGCAGACTCTTTCCGGGTGTGCAGGGCGGACCGCTGGTCCACATCATCGCTGCCAAAGCCGTCGCGCTCGGCGAAGCGTTGCGCGAAGACTTCAAAGAGTATCAGCGTCAGGTGCTGAAGAATGCGAAAGCCTTAGCGAGCGAATTACAGGAACAGGGACTGCGAGTCGTATCTGGTGGAACCGACAATCACCTGATGCTCGTCGACGTTTGGATGGACGGCAAAGGGATCACCGGAAAAGACGCCGAGAAGGCTCTCGAAGCGGCGTTGATTACGGTCAACAAGAACACGATTCCATTCGATCAAAACAAGCCCTTCATCGCTTCAGGCCTGCGCATCGGCACACCTGCCGTCACCACGCGCGGCATGAAAGAACCGGAGATGCAGCAGATCGGGCGCCTGATCGCAGAAGTCATTCACGCTCCTGAGTCGGAAGAGGTGAGGAATAAAGTAAAGCGAGACGTTGCTGATCTCACGGCCAGGTTTCCGTTATATGCGAAACGGATGTAGAAAACCAGCTCGGCGTATTCGCGCTTTATGTCATCTAAGTGCACTCATGAACAATGAACAATCGTGAGCCTGCACGATTGGATAGCCATCATTGTGTGCACAGAGACACAGAGTTGTTCGCAAGTGAATCCATGCTCGAAGTATTTGGTCCTGAGGGACTGATCGCAAAGGCGCATCCGGAATATGAATACCGACCTGGCCAGATCGAGATGGCGCAGGCGGTGATGCGAGCGTTTGAAGAGAAGCGACACCTGATCGTCGAGGCTGGAACGGGCACGGGTAAGACGCTCGCTTATCTCGTTCCCGCAGTCGCGGCCGCTCTCGGTGGCAATGGCCGCATCATCGTCTCCACCGGAACAAAGAACCTGCAAGAACAGTTGATGGAGAAAGACATCCCCTTTCTCCAGGGCGTCCTGCCCAAACCGTTCAAGGCGACCTACATGAAAGGTCGTAATAACTATCTTTGTTTGAACCGGCTCGCGCGCGCGCAATCGGCGCCGGTGCTCGAAGGCCTTGATGAAGTCGATTACTTCGAAGAGGTTTGTGACTGGGCGAAAGAAAGTGAGACCGGCGACCGCGCGGAGCTTGCGAACCTGCCGGAGTCACTCTCTTTTTGGCGTCACATCGACGCGCGCTCAGAGTCGTGCCTGGGCCAGAAATGTCCTGACTTCGATCCATGCTTCATCACGCGAATGCGCGATCGCGCTGTGGAAGCAGACATCGTGGTCGTCAATCATCACCTCTTCTTCGCCGATCTAAGTTTGCGCAACAGCACGTACGGTTCAGTGCTGCCGGATTACACGGCAGTGATTCTGGACGAGGCGCACCTCATCGAAGAAGTTGCGTCTGAGTATTTCGGCGCACAGGTTTCGAACTACCAGATCGACGACCTCGTGCGCGACCTTGGAATGCTGACGATCGAGGATGCCGGAATCGATCAGGAGCTGACGAAGAGCCTCGCGCGCATGTCGCGCTTTTCGGAAGACTTCTGGATGGGGTTTCGCGAGGGTCGTGGCGAGGATGGGCGTTATCCGATCATCCCCGGAACGTTCGCGAAGAAAAACTCCGCCGGTGAATTAGAAGCGACGCGACTTGGCGAGTTGTACATCGTCTTTGAAGGCGCGATCGAACGCGCTGAAACGACGCTCGACGCGTTCAAGGAAAAAACTCCCGACATCGATAGTCTCATTCGACGCCTGCGGCAGATTCGTTTTGAACTCCAATTTATCGTCACCGGTGATGACAAGAAATTTGTCTACTGGCTTGAACGGCGCAATCGCGGCATCTTCCTGCGCGCTTCGCCAATCGACGTCGCGGGACTGTTGCAAGACAAGTTGTTCGAAGAAGTGCCGACGGTCGTTTTAACTTCGGCGACACTTTCGAGCGGTGGAAACTTCGCATTCATTCGCGACCGGCTCGGGTTGGATACAGCAGACGATCTTGATCGCCGAGTCGAGTTTTGATTACGAAAGCCAGGCGATTCTTTACCTGCCGGCGAAGATGCCCGATCCTCGCGATCGTGAATGGGCGCACGCCGCGGCGGCTGAAGTGACGAGAATACTTAACGCCACCGAGGGCCGTGCATTTGTCTTGTCGACGAGTCTCTCGGGCATGCAGTCGCTGTTTGATAATGTTTGGGCTGAGATTGATTATCCATGCCTGGTCCAGGGCAGTGCTTCGAAGAGTCAACTGCTCAAACGATTTCGCGAGACGCCGAATGCGGTGCTGTTTGCGACGTCGAGTTTTTGGCAGGGCGTTGACGTGCGTGGCGAACAATTGTCGTGTGTGATCATCGACAAGTTGCCGTTTGCGGTTCCTACCGATCCGATCGTTGCCGCGAGACAGAGGTACATTGAAGACACGGGTGGCTCGAGTTTTTACCAGTACAGTGTCCCGCAGGCGATCATTACGTTAAAACAAGGGCTGGGGCGTTTGATTCGCAGCACAACGGATCGAGGTGTGCTCGCGATACTCGACCCGCGTTTGCGAACAAAGGGCTATGGCCGGACGTTTCTTCAGAGTCTGCCGCCCTGCCGCGTCACTTCGCGAATTTCGGATCTCACGAGTATCCTGTCTACAGACTAATTATGCCTGGACAATTTGAAGTCATGATCGAGCGGAATTTCTCCAGCGCGCACCAACTGCGCGGCTACAAGGGCAAGTGTGAGAACCTGCACGGTCACAACTACAAGATCGAGATCTACGCGCGTGGACGTGAGTTGGACAATATCGGTTTGCTAGTCGATTTTGTCGAGCTGAAAGCGGCGGCGGATGAAGTGGTGGCTTACCTGGACCATCGAAACATCAACGAGCTGCCTCCGTTTGACGAATTGCAGCCTTCGGCCGAGAACCTCGCGAAATACGTGCTTGAACGAGTCGCGGGGCGCGTCGGCGACGATCGCGTGCAGATCTACAAAGTGCGTTGTTTCGAAACTCCGACGAGTGTCGCCACTTACCAATTAGACTAGCCACAAAAAGCACAAAACACACAAAATGATTATCTGCTGAGCGCTGTTGTTGAATAATCATTTTGTGTGTTTTGTGCTTTTTGTGGCTACATGTCTGCGACGACGTAGGCCATCACGGCCATCGTGGCGACGCAGAGCGCAAGTTCCCGCGGATTGACTTTGTCGAGAGTGTCCGCAGGGGTGTGATGGATGTCGAAATAGCGTGAGCCTTCGACGTTGAGAGCTGCGCCGGGAACGCCTTCACGCATGATTGGACCAATATCCGCTCCGCCGCCGGTTGCCGCGATCCGATCAGCACCGATGCCCGACAGGAGTTTCGCGATCTCCTGAAGGTTGGATCGCAGTTGCAAAGGAGCGGTAGCGGCGAGTCCTAATCCTTCCGGTCGATAAACCCCTGAATCTGATTCCACAGCGAGAACGTGTTTCGAAAGCTCGGCGCGGTGTGCGTCTCGATAAGCATTACCACCGCGCAATCCATTCTCTTCGTTTGTATAAAGCACGACACGGATCGTTCGTCGTGGCCGAAGTCCAAGTTCCTTGAGCAGCCGAACCGCTTCCCATGCGACGATGCAACCACCGCCGTCATCGTGCGCGCCCTGGCCCACGTCCCACGAATCATAGTGGCCACTGATGAGAACGATCTCGTCAGGTCTTTCGGTGCCCTTCAATTCGGCGATTACGTTCGCCGATTCAGCGTCCGGCAAAAACTTCGCTTCCATCTTGAGTCGAAGCGTCGCTCGATCGCCGCGATTATGCATACGTTGCAAAAGCTCAGCTGCTTCGATCGTGATCGCTGCAACGGGAATCCGAGGTTGCGCAGGATCATACTGCATCCCTCCGGTGTGCGGCGTGTTCAAACTCACTGGCGTGATCGATCGCACAAGCGCTGCAACCGCGCCATAGCGGGCGGCGCGTGAAGCACCCTGGCCACGATAAGCAACGGTTGCTCCGTAAGTCGTAAACGGTACGTTGTAGACAACGATCTTTCCGCGCGCGCCGTCGCCGAGCTGATCGAGCTCGGCAAAGTTGCGTACGACAACGGCCTCCGCGGAAAGGCCTTCAGCCGGTGTCCCGATGCTGTTACCCAGTCCGAGCATCGTCAACCTTCTCGGAAGCGGCGTCAGCATTTCGAGACTTTCATCGCCGCGCACCCAGTGCGGCACCATCACTTTTTCAGTGCGCACGTTGTCCAACCCGTCGCGTTTCATCTCGGCGATGGCCCATTCGATCGCGCGCTCGAGACCTTTTGATCCGCTCAGCCGGTGTCCGATATGGTCCGTCAGGTGCGCAAGTCGTGAATAGGCGCGATCGCTTGTTAGAGCTGCGCCGATGATGCGGGCTGCGGCGGATCGATAACCGTCGATCTTGACAGTTGGTGGCGGAAGGGGAGTCGGTGTTGGGGTCGGAGATGCCTGTGAGAAGCCGCCCTGCCGTTGTGGTTGAGCTGGTTCTTGTGAAGCGAAAGCGTTAACGCAAATCACTATGAAGCCGAGTGCAAACAAAGTTATGAGACGCAAGCGCAGAAATTCCTCCGTGGACCAGTGTTCGAACGATTGAGATAGCAGGTAAAGACGTTAGTCAGTTTAGCCCAGGGAAGGAATTTCGGGCCAATGGAAACCTGTGCTGCATGACAAACTTTCCGAAAAAAACTCTGTCAAGCTGTCGATCAAATGCCCCCTGTGACTGATCATTGAAAGGAGATCTTAATATGGCTGCAACTAATCCGATGCAATCAAAAACTCAAGCCTCCCCGCAAAAAGTGACGACGTTCCTATGGTTCAATAATAACGGCGAAGAAGCCGCGAAATTTTATTGCTCGGTGTTCAAGAACTCCAGGATCTTGAACATCGCACCGCGTCCCGAATCAGTACCTGATCCAAAGGGAAGTGCGCTGACCGTCGATTTTGAACTCGACGGGCAAAGGTTCACGGCATTGAACGGTGGACCACAATTCAAATTCACTGAAGCGATATCCCTCGTCGTTCATTGCGACACGCAGGAAGAGATCGACTACTTCTGGGAGAAACTTTCAGAAGGTGGTCAGCAGGTCGAATGCGGCTGGGTGAAAGACAAGTATGGATTGTCGTGGCAGGTGGTACCGAGTAATCTGATTGAGCTATTCGGAGGCGATGTTCAACAGACAGATCGCGTGATGCGGGCCGTCCTGAAAATGAAGAAACTGGATAAGGCTGAAATGGAAAAAGCTGCTCGAGGATAGAGCAAGCCAGTTGATGAGTTTTTTGTAGGGGCGGCCCTCTGTGGCCGCCCCTACAGTTGATCACGCGGAAACTAACGACGGAACATCAATATTGTATTTTCTGATCTTGCTGTAAAGACGCGGCCGGTAGATCCCTAGAAGATTCGCCGCTGCCTGCTTGTTCCCCCCGGTGCGTTGCAGTGTTCGTTCTATCACAAGACGCTCAATATCTTCCAGCGTCATGTTCGGCGGGACGTCCCAGGTGACGTTCGACGCCGTCCCTTCCGGAAGGGTGCCGTTATCGAATGGCAGATCGATAGGCTCGATCTGTTTGTCTTTAGCCAATAGCACTGCGCGCTCGATCACGTTTTGCAACTCACGCACGTTACCCGGCCACGCGTGCCCAAACAGCCTCTGATAAGCGGCCTGGGAAACGCCCGTGATGGCCCGCTCATACTTTTGCGCATACATGTGCAGGAAGTGTTCAGTTAGGAGTTGGATATCTTCATTTCGTTCACGCAGAGGCGGAACGTGAATGGTGATCGTCGAAATGCGATAGAAGAGATCGTCGCGCAGCAGCCCATCTCGGATCGCATCAGCCGGCGGACGATTGGTGGAGCACACCAAACGGAAATCCACCGCGTACGTCTTCTCAGATCCAATCTTCCGGTAACTTCGTTCCTGCAATACACGCAGCAGCTTCGGCTGCAACTCGATCGGCATCTCGGCGATTTCATCGAGCATCAACGAACCACCAGCAGCGTGTTGGACCAGACCCTCTTTATCCGCGTGCGCGCCTGTGAACGCGCCTTTCGTATGACCAAAGAGTTCCGACTCGATCAGTTCTTTCGGAAGGGCGGCGCAGTTTACTTTGATAAACGGTTTCTTCGAACGCAGTGACTGGTAGTGAATGGCGTTCGCGATCAGTTCCTTGCCTGTTCCCGATTCACCAACGATCAGCACGTTTGCATCCGACTTCGCCACTGATTCGATCGTTTCGTAGATCTGCTGCATCGGCTTCGATGAGCCGATGATGTTGAAATACTCGGCGCGCGTGGAGAGCTGGCGCCGCATGTTCGCAGTTTCTGCGACAAGCTCACGACGTTCGAGCGCTTTTTCCACAAGCGGCTGGAGCTCTTCAAAGTCAAACGGCTTCTCGACGAAATAGAAAGCGCCGGCCTTTGTCGCTTCGACAGCTTTTTGTACTGAGCCGTAACCAGTGACCACGATCACCTCTGTTGTCGGCCGCGCGTCTTTCATGTGACGCAAAACTTCCAGGCCGTCCATGTCCGGCAATTGCAAATCGCAAATCGACAGATGATGCCCACCCTGATCAAACAGTTCGATGGCGGCCGCTCCCGTAGCGGCGGTATCGACGGAGTATCCTTCCTCAACGAAATTTTGCCGCAGGGAATCGGCCATCGTTGGTTCATCGTCTACCACAAGAATCCGCACTTCTTTGTTCTCCACCTTTTTCTCCTCTCTCGAAATCGCTGCGCCCTGAGGCATGATTCATTCTCCGTTTCGTTTATTGCCGATTGTCAATTGCCAATTGCCGATTGAAAAGGCAGCGGGAGAATAAATCGGCAATTGGCAATCGGCAAATTGGCAATTCATGTCAGCGGCAGCTCCACCACAAACTTTTTATCTATGAATTTTGCCGACCCGCCGTGGGCCTCGATTATTTTTGCCGCGAGTGCCAGTTTGATCTCGTCGCTTCCCGCGAACGAACGAAACGGATCGTGATCCAACTGTCGCAACCCGGCCCACTCGATCACAGCCTGTCCTGAATTATTCCCGTCTATTTTCGACATTACCGTAATCTCGGCCCCGTCATCCGGCTGCCGGTGTTTTAGTGCTCCTGAACACAACCATTTGAACGCATCAGTAAGCTTGAAGTGATCGACAGTGCCCTGAACTGCATCTGAATCAGTCTTCCAAACTATTGACTCATCCACACTCGAACAAGCCGAACGCAGAACCTTATCGACTTCAACTCCCGACTGCTTTTTCAACTCTACCGGCTGCCCGTATCGCACAATCATGGCCAGATCCTCGGCGGCACGGTCGAGTCCGCCGATGAGCTTGACGATAGTTTCCTGCTCATCGCCGGGCCGATCACTCTTCTCGATCCTGCGCCGGAGGAACGTGGCATAGAGTTTGAGACCATTGAGCTGATTCTTGAGGTCGTGGACTATTTGCATTGAAGCTCGCCCGAGATCCTGGAGCCGGTCAGTCTCTTCGGGCCTCGACATTGCAGTCTTCATCGTATGCGAATCTCTTTAAGCTCTTAAAAGGGGCTGTAGGGGAGGGGGAACCTCACAGCAATCAGAGTGTATGAATTAAACTCTGGCCTAAGATCCTTTAGTGTTGTGTTTCCATGCGGGATGTTACCAAAAAAGGCGCGCGTATTCTAGTGATACAGTGAAATCAACAACTTGGAGCCGATCCGCGGGTCTCGGAGATGCGGTTTCCGCCAGGGACCAGATGACAGAGTCGAACAAATCATTCACCGTCTTACTCGTGGAAGACACTGAAGATAACCGCTTCATGATGCGGCGGCTGCTCGAGATGACTGGGTATCGAGTGGTCGAAGCGATGAACGGCGAGGAAGCGGTGAACCTTGCGCGAACCGAAATGCCCGAGCTTATTCTGATGGACCTTAGCCTGCCGGTGATTGACGGGCTCGCAGCCACACGTTTGATACGCAAACTGCCGGATTTTGAGGCGACGCCGATCATCGCGGTTTCGGCGCACGATACATCTGACTTTCAGTCGGAAGCGATACAGGCGGGTTGCAATCGTTACATTACAAAGCCGATCGATTTCAACGAATTGGAACAGTTGATCGCGGAATTGCTGGCTCAAAGGTGAAGGCAGTCCACAGATTACACAGATTACGTGAAATGAAATCTGTGTAATCTGTGGATGGCTTGATTTAATTGCAAATCCGATTTCACGTCTCTACAATTCCTTCCATCATGTCTGCTCCTGAACGACGGGCCGAAACAAGCGAGACTAATCGAACGCTGATCATCGTCGTAGCGATCGCGTCAGCTGTGCTCGTGGCGATCTTCTTTTACGTCTTGATGCGTGCAAGCAGCGGTGGCGGCGGGGGCGAGCCAAGGCTTGAGAACGCGATTCGTGAAGGCTCACCGCAGTTCGAAGAGTACAAGTCGAAAATCTATCGCGATGAACCGGAGGCGACGGAAGCCAAACGAGCACTCGGCGATACCGTTATGACGTTAACAACGACGGTGCGGAACCTGACGGGAAAGACTTTAAGTGGTCTTGAGATGCGCGCGGCAGTAGTCGATTACGAAGGAAAGCCAATTAAACAAAGAACCGTCGTCGTTGTCCCGACGAGCCAGCAACAGGAATTGCTGCCTAACAAGCTTATGCAAGTGAACGTGATGCTTGACGGATTCAAAGACACAGACCCGCGCGCGAATATCCAGATGGAATAGCAGCGTTTAAGTTTAAGGAGTAGGAGCCCTTCCGCCGTTAGCGCTTCTGCCATTGAGCTACGACGAAGCAGGATGTGAGCTTGCTTTGCAGTTTGTTGACTAGCCCTTCAACTTTCATCAACGCCGGCGCATAAAATTTCTTAGC
The DNA here is from genome assembly GCA_963800055.1 of uncultured Acidobacteriota bacterium. Taxonomy (GTDB): domain Bacteria; phylum Acidobacteriota; class Blastocatellia; order Pyrinomonadales; family Pyrinomonadaceae; genus PSRF01. The sequence continues at coordinate 267,852 of CAWCZP010000015.1, read as the reverse complement.
GCCCGGCGGTATACGGAAGACCAACGAGTTCAAGACCAGCAGAAAAGCGAAGTTACCGTGGTACTTCGCTTTCCTCAGTTCGAAAAGATCACCAAAATCATTTTGCAGTCGAGCGATATCGATCGAGGCTTCATTGTCGGCAAATAAGCGTATCGAAGCGGTACCAAACACGTCGCACAACGTCTGCAATCGAACCGCTGTGTGGTTCCATGAAACAGAGATAACCGCCAGGTTTCAGCACACGATGTAATTCCCGAATTGCCTGCTTCACGTTGGGATGAATGTGGTGCAGCCCACCAATTATTACAACACAGTCAAAAGCATTCTCCGGCAGGCCTGAATCAAGCAGCGATCTATTCACTACTTTCGCTTCGCTCCAGCGCGCGCGGAACGTTTCGACGACCTGGTTTGAAATATCGAGTCCGGTAACGGTCGCGCCACGGGCCAGGAGGTATTCGGTAGTTTGACCGCTCCCGCACATCGCATCGAGCACGTTCATTCCGGCAAGATTCAGGCCCTCGAGCATCGGTTCGTAAATAAATCTGCGACGGTACTCGATGCTCCACTCATCGCTGTAGTGAGCTTCGTAATCGGCGGCGATGTGGTCGTAGTGCTCCTGCTGTTGCCGTTCAGACTGACCAAGCTGGGTCTGCCACGTAAAATTGCCGGCAGGTAAATCGGGGCTTTGTTTTGCCTGGTCTGCTCTCATTATGCCGATAACTATTAAACCGCCCAGATTGCTTATTGTCGAGAGTTTACTTGGATGCGGTGTTGCAGAAACCTGCGAAGCAGGTGGAAGCGTAAAGCCTGGACTGCAAACCTGCGAAGCAGGTGGAAGCGTATAGCCTGGGGTGGAGCGAGGCTTTGCGAGCGTAACCCCAGGATCGTCAACGACAACGGCGTCAGCCCATGAAATGGGCGACAGACGTTGCGGATCCTACGCTGTCGCCCGCTCCACGGGCTCAAACTCTTTTTTAATCGGGCTACCTAGGGTTGCGCTCGCAAAGCCTCGCTCCACCCTAGGCTATATGCTCACGCCTGCTTCGCAGGCTTAGCAGTTCAAGTAATCGCCTTCACAGGAAGAGTTCTTCTAGCGACTGCTTGATCGGTTGAACTGAAACCACCTTCCCGCCGGTCTTCCTCAACGCAGCCAGTACTACCTCAATTTCATCTTCAGAAGCGATCTCGATGCGCAAACCCCGCGGCGTTGGTGCAATTTCGGCTTCAGGAAGGTGTTGCTGCAGAGTCGCGGCATCCGTGCCGGTAGCCATGACTTCCATTCGACCTGGACCATCATTTGTCCCGCGCAGCTCGTCCAAATATCCAACCTGCGAGAGGCGGCCGCGTTTCAAAATAGCCACTTGATCGCAAAGCACCTCGATGTCTGAAAGAATATGCGAGCACATGAAGACAGTTTTGCCTTCCTCTCGCAGCGCGGCAATGAGATCGCGCACTTCACGACGGCCAACCGGATCAAGACCACTCATCGGCTCGTCAAGAAAAACTATTTCCGGATCGTTGATTAACGACTGGGCCAGCCCGACGCGCTGAAGCATTCCTTTCGAATACTTTCTCAGTTGCGTGTCCCAGCGCTTTTCGTCGAGTTTGACTCGGGCCAGCAGATCTGCGGTGCGCTTTCTACGCAAAGCCCCGGGCAAACCAAAGATCTCTGCGCAGTAATCGAGGAATTCACGCGCCGTGAGATAGTCGTAGAAATACGGATTCTCAGGCAGGTATCCAATGCGTTGGTGCATACTCACGTCCTGAATGTCGTGACCGAGAATTCGCGCACTGCCGGTCGTAGGAAAGATCAGGCGCATGAGTAGTTTTAGTGTGGTCGTTTTGCCGGCCCCGTTGGCGCCAAGAAAACCGAAGATCTGTCCACTGTCGATCGACAGCGAAAGACCATCCAGCGCGCGCACTTTCCGTTTGCGGAAGAAACCTACTTCGTAATCTTTGGTCAGGTTTGTGATTTCAATAACGGGCATATTTATTTGTATGGAACTTGCGACCTCGTCAGATCCAACTCGACTTCGCACTGACCTGCTTGCAAGACGTAAGGCGCTCCTGAAGGATCCAAAGGCGCACCTGCTTGGTCCACCGGAATGCGGACTCGCACGAAAGATCGGTTCGAGTTCGCGCCAGGAATCAGGACACTTGCCGGTCCGCGTTTTATACGCTGTGAATAACTTTCGCAGACCGTCTCGTTGGTCCAGTGAATCCAAGTTGTAACAGACGCTTGCGCGCCATCTCCTGCACCTGGTCTTCGGCCGATTGCTCATAAATGCGCGTATAGATCTCGCGCGCAGTTGAGCGACTGCCTCCATCAGCGATCATCCTTGCTTGCATCGCCTCCATCCATGCCGGAGCGCCGGAAATTTGTGCGCCGCGGCCGTAGATCTCGCTGGCAGAGTGATATTCGCCTTGACGCCAGTAGATGTATCCGAGGTGGTGATAGAGCCTCCAGGCGTTTGGATTTGCATCGATGCCTTTTTGAGTAAGACGAATGGCTTGTTGCACGTCTATCTGCAGGCAACACGACAGCGGCGAATTCGTAAGGCTCAATAAACTCCGGATCCAAGGTCGTCGCTGTATCCAATAGCGGAGCGAGCAACTTCATATCGAGACCGACTGAGATCGTCCAGAGAAATATCAGCCTTGGTAGTTGAGGATCTTCCTGCCGACGTATTGCAACGAACGCATCCAGTACCAGTCGGCGAACGAGACCGTTGAAACCCAAACTAATCCTGCGCGCGGTCTTCCCATTGAGATAGAGACTCTCGTCCACCACATTCGGATCAATTGGTGGTCGCAGTGTGTCGGTCCAACGAACAAGTAGGGCGGCGCAGGCAATCCCCACCACGACCACCAGGCCAAGTGTCATGGTTTTCAGGCGTTCGTTGTTCGATTCTTTTGAACCGGTACGCATCTCTATTTGAAATTTCGCCGATTGAAAATGATGGTGGCTGCGGCGAGAATTACAGTGACGTACACCAGCGTGTACAACGCGGCGGCAAACACCAATCCGGCCGAGGGAGTGCGACCATGAGCTGCTGGCGTAATAAAACTGTAATTAGAAAGGTTCGGCAACAGGTAATACAGACCATTAAAGAACCAGCGCGCACTGGTGCTTCCCAGCGAAAAGGCGAGACTCTTTAAGTCAGCACTGAAGTGACCAATAATGAAAATCAAAAATGTCAGCAGCGCAGAGAGCGCTGGCGATGAGAATGAGGAAAAGAGCAGAGCAATTGCCGTTAAAAGCATCAGCTCCAGGTAGATCAACAGCACGGCCGGCCAGATCGTTGGAATAAGCGGATCCCAACCGCGACTGACATACAACAGCGCCAGCGAAACTCCCACAGCCATTACCAGCACATTGACCAACAGCGTGAGACAGAGACCAAGATATTTGCCAACCAGAAATTCGCCACGCCCTACCGGCTTTGAAAAGACAGCGTAAATTGTCCTTCGTTCGATCTCTTTGTAAACGAGGCCAACGCCGACGAAGATCGCGATGAACATGCCAAACAGCAACATCGCGCTCAGTCCGAGATCGACGATGATCTTGCGTTCCTGGCCACCTGATAATTCGCCGATAAAAATCGAAGCCGCAGTGAGGAGGAGAACAAATAGAACGAGGTTGTAAAGCACGCGATCGCGAACGGCTTCACGAAAGGCATTACGTGCAATCGCAGCTATTCGCCGGCGCCTGCCTGGTTTGATCTCTTTCTGAGTAGTTGTTTGCGTGATTGCCGCAGTGGTGTCCACTCGAACTCGCTCCGAGTAATTCATTAACCACGAAAGCCGATGATTATAAACCGCCCAAACCATTTATTGTCGAGAACTAATTAGGCAGCCACAAATAAGTACAAAGGCACAAGGTTCTAACGAACTCACTTATGCCTTTTGGGCTTACTTGTGGCAGTGACTATCAGTTCACTGGAGTGCCGCCAGTGACGAGTCTGGTGTCGTCTGGCGCGCATGTAGGTGCGGTTGCACTCACGGCGAAGTGAAGAACTCCGGTCTCGTTCACGAAGTAGCTGCGCGTGCCAGTGGCCAGAGGGCCTGAGGCTGCCGTGGGCTCTGCCGTCGCATCGAAAGCGGGAAAATTTGGACCAGTTACCTGATCGACAGTAAAGAGGTAACCACTCTTCGGTGTCGTGTCACTTGCGCCGACAACGGAATCAATCAGTCCTGCTGTCTGCAAACCGGCAAGATCTCCGTATGAGCCTGAGCCTGTGGTGACTCGATAGGTTGACTCGGCGCTGAAGATTACCCGCATCGTTGACACGGCTGACGCTTCGTTTGCGCTTCGTTTTGATGAGACGAAATTTGGAATCGCAATAGCGCTAATGATGCCGACTATCGCCACGACCACTAGAAGCTCGATCAGAGAAAACCCGAGTTGTCGCTGTTGTTTCGTCATGGCTAATTTCTTGGAAACTGAGATTATCGGCTCTTTAAGTGAAATTGCAGAGGCGAATCTCTCCGCCTCTGCAACTGGGGGACAATCTTGCCGAGGCGAGATTAGTTGTTAAGCGGGGCGCCGGTGGTGGCTGCGCGGGTTGTTGCGTCAAACGCTGGTGCAGTGCCGCCCGCGAGACCGTACAGAACGCCTGTTTCGTTCACGGCGAAGCTGCGCGTGCCAGTGGCACCGATGCCAGTGGCAGACGAAGGCGTGGAGCTGCAATCAAAAGCCGCGCCTGTAGCGCCAACAACTGGAGTGGTGAGTGCGTAGAAATAACCGCTCTTGGCCGTGCCGCCTGCGACGGCGCCCGACACAACACTGTCAATCAGTCCATTGGTATTCAAGGTGTTCAAGCTGCCGTAAGCGCCGGCGCCAGTGGTTGACTGGTAGGTGGCTTCAGCACTGAAGATAACGCGCATGGTAGCGATAGATGAGCTCTCGTTCGCCGCACGGCGTGAAGCGAGAAGATTGGGGATAGCGATCGCGGCGATGATGCCGATAATCGCAACGACGATGAGAAGTTCGATCAACGAAAAGCCTTCTTGGCGTTTGGTATTCATTCTAATTCTGTGCTCCTTAAAAAGATTAGGGGGTTTTTCAAAATTTCGCGCCACCGGCTTTCGTTCCCTTGTGAGCCGCGCAGAGCGCGATGTGTCGATGGTCTGCTAAACAACAGGTGTGCCAAGGGGAATCTGGCTAAAAACGAGGAAATTTAGATCGTTTTTGATCGAAATTCGGCGATTGGGGCGAGGCGCGCAAAGTACCTGACAATTTCTGGCAGGGACTAAATGACGGTTTACGGCAGATCCAAAACCTATCCACAGATTACACAGATTTTTTATAAGGAATCTGTAATCTGTGGATGGCTTTGACTAATTCCCGTCGCCCACACCGGCGGCAAACTCGCCCTCGTCCTCGTCGCGACGACGGGGCTCCGGGTCCGTAGCTCGGCGGCGCGGAGTGGAATCTGGCCCACGTCGCTCGTCACGCATCTGCGCAGTTAGACCACGAGCGCCGTGCTTGTCGAGCAAGTGCCTCAAAGAACGCACGGAGAGATGCAACAGCTCGGCGGCGTTCGTTTGATTACCCCCCGTGCGACGCAGTGCTTCGAGGACGTAAGTCTTTTCGAGTTGGTCCAGGTGGGCCGTGAGATTGATCCCTTCCTCGGGAAACTCCATTGCTTCCGCAACGCGGAATGGATTGTAGTTGGAGATCTTTTCGGGTAAACGTTCGGGCTCGATAGAATCGGTGCGTTCGAGGGCGACTGCTCTTTCGATCGTGTGTTCCAGTTCTCGAACGTTACCGGGCCAGGAGTATCGCTCGAGCAGTCGCATCGCATTCTCACTGATCGCCAGCGTGCGTCCGGTCGATCCACAAAACTTCTTCGCAAAATGATTTGCCAGCTCGGAGATGTCCTCAGCGCGCTCGCGCAGCGGCGGAAGCTCGATCGGGATCACAGAGATCCTGTAGTACAGATCCTCGCGAAAGGTGCTGGCTGAGACCATGCTCGCCAGGTCACGGTTAGTAGCGGCAATCACTCTTGTGTCTACCGTGGTCTCCTCGGTCGCGCCGACTGGCCTGACTTTCCGTTCCTGCAACACGCGCAGCAGTTTCACTTGCATCGCCGGCGACATCTCGCCGATCTCGTCGAGAAAGATCGTGCCGCTGTTAGCTGCTTCAAAAAGCCCTTTGCGATTTGCACTTGCGCCCGTGAACGAGCCTTTTACGTAACCAAACAACTCCGACTCGAGCAGCGTTTCAGTAAAAGCGCCGCAGTTCACTGACACGAACGGCTTCTCGGCGCGCGGGCTGAGATCGTGAATAGCGCGAGCCACAAGTTCCTTTCCAGTACCGGACTCGCCCGTAACCAGAACCGTTGACTGGACCTGCGCGACAGTTTCGATCATCTGGTAGAGAGAGAGCATTCGCCCGCTTTGCCCGATGATATTGCCAAGCTTGCCGCGGGTTCGCTGTCCCTGGATCAGCGCTTTGTTCTCTTCAAGGAGCGCTTCTTTCTCTTTTACGAGAGAGATCTTTTCCAGCGCGCGAGTAACTGTTTCCTTCAGCAGATCGTTGTCGAATGGTTTCTGAACAAAGTCGTATGCGCCAAGAAGAAATGCTTCCCGCGCCGTATCGACGTTTGCGAAAGCCGTCATCATTATCACTTCCACTTCCGGAAGCATTTCACGCGCAGCACGTAATAGATCGACGCCGCTCATGTCAGGCATCCGAATGTCGGAGATGATCAGATCGGGAGCTAGTCCGCGCATGTGGACCAGTGCGTCACGCCCATTCTCAGCAACGCGCACAACATGTCCATCACGTTGAAGTAGATGCGTCAGGAACTGGCGCATGCCGAGTTCATCGTCAACAACCAGAATATTCGCCATTTTGTAATTTCCAATTGCCGATTGCCAATTGCCAATTGCAGATCTTTCGCAGATTAATAATCGGCAATCGGCAATTGGAAATCGGCAATGATTTAAGCGAGGTCGCCGTTCTTTGCCGCCACAGGTAACTCGACCGTTATCGTCGTGCCCTGTCCCACGCGGCTACGCACGTTGATTGTACCACCATGATCGCGAATGATTTGATAAACAATTGAAAGCCCCAATCCGGTTCCGCCCGTCGTCGAGGAAAATGGTTCGAACAGATGTTCCACTTGATCGGGCGACATGCCGCGTCCGGTATCTGAAAACGCGATGCGTAGCCGGTTCTCTGAATTTGGTTGAGTGTGGCGCGCAAAGTTCCGCCGTCGGGCATTGCCTGGAGCGCGTTGCGCGCAAGGTTCCAAAACACCTGTTTCAACTGACCTTCATCCGCTTCGGCGAAGAGCGGTTCGCTCGGCAACTCTTCAACAATGCTCTGATTGGCCGCAATCTCCGGACTGTGTCGCATCAACGCGAATGTCTGATGCAGCAAGTCGCCGACGTCTACTCGCGCCTGAGTAAGCGAGCGCGGCCGCGCGTAACTAAGAAAATCAGTGATGATTCGATTTAGCCGGTCTGACTCACGGAGGATGATCTCCATCAGCTCCGTTTGCGATGAATCGCTGTCCATCTCTGAACGCAGCATCTGAATCGACCCGCGCATCGCAGCAAGTGGATTTCGAATTTCGTGCGCGATCGACGCCGCCATTCGACCAATCGCGGCGAGTCGATCCTGCCGTCGCGAAGTTTCTTCGAGACTGCGCACCTGAGTGAGATCCTGAAAACTGATTACCATGCCGGTGGTTTCGCCGGCTTCCGACGATAAAGGCGAGAGACTGTACCCGAGACGAAGACGCATGCCTTCTGATGTGAGGCAGTTCGTCTCGAACCGAGGACTTGTTTCGCCTGCTTCTACGGCTCGAAGAGTGTCGGCGATGTGGTCCTTCATCTCACCAAAAAGAATCGACGCATCCTGCCCTCGTATAGTCTCTTCTCGATAGCCGGTGATCTCTTCCGCAGCAGCGTTGAAAGTAAAAATGCGTCCGTCAAGATCGGTTGTGACTAATCCTGACCGAATAGACGCGATGATACGTTCGTGCAGCGCACGCAAGTTGGCTAACGACTGTGTCGCCGCCATCAGACGGACATCGGAACGAGCCTGTCGTTCCGCCAAACGCGCGGAAAGTAGTCCGACTACGAAAAACGCAACGTCAAACAGTCCGACCCATTGAATCGTCTGCGACAGCGACCCTCCGACCAGTTTCGTTGGATCTGCCTGTCCCGCGAGACCAGTGATCTGAAGCGCGCAGGTTGTGAACGCAACCGCACAGCCGACCGACGTCACGATGGCTTCGCGTGGTGCAAGAAACAGACTCGAGAGGGCGATGATGAGAATGTAGAGCGCGATGTAAGGTGATTGAATTACGTTCGAATTCCAAACGAGCCAAGTGACGAGAAGCACGTCAACGGCAAGCTGAAAGCGCGCCTGAAAGAGGATGTTTTTGGAAAGACGAAAGATTAGTGTGTAGAAGATCGTGAGGCAGGCGACGATCGTAAGCAAGCCGAGACTTTTATTGATTGTCCGCGACGCGTCGCCCGCGCTGGTCCAAAACGTTCCCAGCACGCTGAGCACGATTGCGGTAGCCAATCTGCCCGCGATGAGCCACCCGAGCTTGGATCCAGTGCTTCGATCCCACTCGCCCGTATGTTCCAACGCAGCCATACGGGCTCAAAGCGTAACACAGGACTATCCTGTAAATCCTGAAAATCCTGTAATCCTGTCCAGCTATTCGTAACGCAGCGCTTGCAACGGGTCGATGCGCATCGCCCGTCGTGCCGGAAGGTAGCAAGCCAACAACGACACGACCACCAACAGCAACGAGATAGTCGCAAACGTCGTCGCATCAACAGCCGCGACGCCAAATAGGAGTCCTGACAACAGTCTCGTCAGTGCAAACGCTGCCGCCAGTCCAAGCACGACTCCGAAAATCGTCAACACCAATCCCTGTTTCAGGATCAACACCAGCACCTGTCGCGGTTGCGCGCCGACTGCGAGCCTGAGCCCGATCTCGCGCGTGCGCAGGGCCACGGAGTAGTTCATCACACCGAAGATCCCGACAGCCGACAGCAGTGTCGCGAGTGCAGCGAACAGGCCCAACAGCAACGTGTTGAAACGCGAACGGCTAACCCATTCCGACATGACCTGATCCATCGTTCGCACGTCTGAAACAGGTTGACTGGGATCGACGGCCCTTATTTCTCGTTGGACCGACGGAGCAAGCGCCGCCGGATCAGTCATCTGTCCGGATGACGAGCGACATGAATGGATAAGCGAGATCCGGAAGCGGAAAGTAAACTGCCGATGGCGCTTCGTCGATGAGACTGTCGTACCTGACATTGCCTACCACGCCGATGATTTCAGCAGGCATCGGGTTCTCAAACATCGCGACATCCAGTCGCCGTCCGATTGGATCTTCATCAGGAAAATGTTTACGAGCGAGTGCTTCGTTGATCAGGATCACACGCTTGGGTTCTCGCTGTTCGGCGTCGGAGAAGTTGCGGCCGCGCAGTAACGGAATACCCATCGACTGGAAGTACCCTGCGTCAGCAACTCTCACGTCAGTGCCTGGTCCCTGGCCCGGAGGTGGCCCAGGCCGTCCCTCAATCTTAAAACCGGTATTAGATCCGAGACCGCCGTACAACGGAAGAAAGTTAACCATGCCGACCGAGCGAACGCCTGGTAACTGTCTTACTCGCTCGAGCGCCTGATTAAAGAAGGTAATGATGTGAGGGTCTTCCGGATATTTTGCAGCGGGCAAGCGAATCACCATCGTTAAAATGTTCTCGGTGTCGAACCCGCGGTCCACTTGCTGGAGACGCACGAAACTCCTGATCAGCAGACCCGCACTCGCTAACAACACGACGGCGAGCGCTATTTCTGAAACGACCAGCGCGCTTCGCAGGCGACGGCTTCCGCTCGCCTGGCTCGACTCTGACTTGCCGCCTTCTTTGAGTGAGTCGTTGAGGTTGAGTCGTGAAATCTGAAGTGCGGGCGCCATTCCAAAGATAATTCCCGTCAGCAGCGACACGCCGAGAGTCCACAGCAGGACCGTCACATTCAAGCCAACAGTTTGCAGGCTGACGAGATCGCGCGGGCTGATTGCTATGAGGGCCTTGATTCCCAACCATGCGAAACCAAGTCCCAGCGCGCTCCCGAGCAATGCAAGCAGAAGACTTTCGGTCAACAACTGCCTCACGATTCGCACGCGTCGCGCGCCGAGTGCCGCGCGAATTGCAATCTCCTTCTCGCGCGTCGTCGCGAGCGAGAGCAGAAGATTTGCGACATTGGCACACGCAATGAGCAACACGAACGCGACGGCTCCGAGCATCAACCAAAGCGGACGCCGCACATTTCCGAAGAACTGTTCACGCAGAGGCACAACTTCCGCGGAGTAGTTTTTATTGTATTGCGGCACCTCATCGGACAGTCGCGCTGCGATCGTGCGCAACTCTGCGGCAGCCTGTTCTTCCGACACGCCGGGTTTTAAGCGCGCGACAACTGAAAGAAATCGACCTCGTTCATTTGCACTGCCGCCGGTAGGCATTGGCAACACGGTCCAAAGTTCGGCGGGCCTGCCTGTGCCGGATCGATGCTTGATGTGAAACTGAAAACTCGGCGGCATCACACCGATCATTGTGAACTTAATGCCATTGAGTGTTATCGGTTGACCGATCACACTCGACTGTCCACCAAAACGCCGTTGCCAGAGCCCATAGCTGAGCACTGCGACGGGAGGTTTCCCTACCGGCTCATCGTCAGGCAAAAATGTTCTACCGAGAATCGGATCGACGCCGAGCGCTTTAAAGAAGTCTGTCGTGGCAAGCTGGATCGAAAGTTCTTCCGGTTCTCCGTCGCCGGTGAGGTTGAAGCGTTGATCTGAGAACGCTGCCATGTGCTCGTAGCTCGTGCTCTGACTATGCCAGGCGCGAAAGTTTGCGCGCGAAGTTGTGTTCTGCCGCCGGCCTTCGGGCGCCACTTCCCACAACATTGCGATGCGTTCCGCGTCGCGATAGGGAAGCGGGCGGAGCAGCAACTCGTTGACGACGGAAAAGATCGCGGTGTTAGCGCCGATGCCGAGCGCGAGTGTGACCACTGCGACGGACGTGAACGCTTTGTGTTTAGCGAGCATGCGAATGCCGTAACGAACATCCTGCGACAGCGTTTCCAGCAGCCCGCCACCTTTCACGTCGTAGGCTGCATCGACGGCGCGATTAACGTTTCCAAAACTTCGCATCGCCTTCTCGCGTGCTTCCTCCGGCGACATACCCGCCTTGATGTTTTCTTCAACCTGCATTTCGAGATGCAGCCGCATTTCACGATCGATGTCGTCGATAACAGTTTCGCGCTGCCGCAATGCACGCAGCCGATCGCGAAGTATGTTGAACCACTTCATTTCTTGAATTCCTTTGTGTCTTTTGGGGCAACTCTTTACGTCGCCTGCCGAACTTTAGCAATCGCGAGCACGAGCCGGTCCCAACTCGCTTCCTGCGTCTCGAGTTGCTTTCGACCGGTACGTGTCAACTTGTAAAACTTCGCTTCGCGTCCGGTGTCGTGAACGTCCCAACGCGCCGATACCCAGCCTTTTTGTTCAATGCGATAGAGCGCGGGGTAGAGCGAGCCCTGCTCGACGTTGAGCATCTCGTCTGACAATTGCCTGAGGCGTTGAATGATTCCATATCCATGCAACTCTCCGAGCGAGAGCGACTTGAGGATCAGCATGTCGAGCGTTCCCTGCAACAGATCTGCTTTATCTTTTCCCACGTTGATCTCCTGAAGATGGCTGATACCTAGAAACGGTAGGCATCATACGTACCGATGCCTAGAATGTCAAAGTGTGGCCTCTTGTGTGTCTTTTGCGCTTTTTTTGGCTAAATATGCGCACAATGGACACGGCCGCTTACTTAAAACGGATCAACTACAGTGGCTCGCTTGAGCCGACGGCCGAAACCCTGCGCGACCTCCAGGTCGCACATCTGTTGACGGTCCCGTTTGAGAACCTGAGTATTCACGCCGGTGAACCAATCGTCCTCGAAGAGAATGCGTTATTTACAAAGATCGTGGAACGGAGGCGCGGCGGTTTTTGTTACGAAGCCAACGGCTTGTTTGCCGCACTCTTACGCGCGCTGGGTTTTGAGGTCGCGATGCTCGCCGCCGGCGTGGCAAAGTCTCAGGGTGGGTTCGGACCACAATTCGATCACATGACTCTGGTGGTCACGCTCTCCGATCGTTGGTTAGTTGACGTCGGCTTTGGCGATTCGTTCCTGGAGCCTTTGTTACTTGATACACGTGAGGAACAGGTGCAGGGAACGCGCGCCTTTCGCATCGTTGACGACAACGATCATTTGATCCTGATGCGTCGTAACCCTGGGCGCGGATTGGGAACCACAGTATCGTTTCACCCTTCAACCCCACACATTCGCCGATTACGAAGAGACGTGCCATTTCCACCAGACTTCCCCCGACTCACATTTCACCAAAGGTCGCATCTGTTCGCGCGCGACTGAAGACGGACGCATATCCCTGAGCGAGATGCGACTTATTACAACCACCGACCCCCAGCAACGCGATGAACGAACTCTGCAGGACCAGGAAGAATACGACCGCGTGCTGCGCGACCAATTCGGCATCGTGATGCACGCGTAAGGTAAGCTCTCGTGTAACGCGGGAGCTAACATCGTCGCGTCTTATGAGTGTCGAAGCGATTACACGGCGAGAGATGCTTGGTCTTCTTGGCGTTGCAGCCGGATCTTCCTTGTTCGGCTGTGCGCGAGGGCCGGGTGGGCCATGAGTATACTTCTCAACTGCTTTGCACAAAAGTCGGGCATCTGCTTGGAGGAGGTCAGTACCACACCGCGGTAGCGGGTGGCCGATGCTGAGCATACAGTATTTGCTATTTGATTTTGAGTAGGGAAGGTTGAGCCACCCGCTACCGCGGTGTGGTACTGACCTCCTCCAAGCACAAGTCCTGACTTTTGTGCAAAGCCATTTCTCAACTCTATTTGACGAGACGGTCACGGAACAAGTTCATGCACAGACGCCATACGCACAAAAGGGTAGGCGCGACACCACCAACGAGAGCGACGGAATTTATCGGCTCGGTGGAGCCGATTTCATGCTTCAGTTGAATAAAGACGGAGATAATTATCTCGGAACGTACAAGGTTGGGTTCTTAATGACTTGATTCAAAAGAGGCCGTATGAACGACGGCAGGGTCTCATTTTATTGGCGCGGGTGCGTCCAAGCAGGATCGGTTTCCGCTCACCAGTGAGCTAAAGCATGGAATCGCGTGGTCCATCCGTCGACAGCCAAAGCGTTTTGCACCGCTCGCCAAACACCGTGGCGTATCTCTATCACGTTTCGCCGAAGACAGTTAATCTGAGCGCTGATTTCCGCGACGACTTCAACTTGTTGTCAGGCAAGACGCAGCCGGAGCGCTTCCAGATACTTCATGTTACTCACTTGCTGCTGAAGGCTCGTTGCGTGCGCAAGGATATTCGGAGAGAGCCTCCGCCCGTCACGATCGTCACTGGTCGTCGTGGTGACGAAACACGCGCCCGGTATCTGGGAATCTTCGCCGACGTCAAACTCTTCGAAGGCGACTTCGGACAGTTCGTGGATCAGAAGGGCGGCGGCATCCTGTAGTAGTTCACAACTCACGCTAAGGAGGAGGGAAATATGCGACCACTTAGTGAACTCATCGATACCGAAGACCCCGCGTGGCCGGAAGTTCAGGAGTGGATTGCCGGGGCGACAAATGCCGTCGAAGTCCTACCAGTAAACGAGGCTGATCGTGGGTCAGCGCTTTTGGCGATTCAAGTCACGACGCGCTCACCGATGGGCGCGATAGTCTATGAGACGGGTGGACTCTTGATCGATCACGGTTGGCTTCGCATTTTGGGTTCCGGGCACAGCCGTCTTCCTCGTTCACTCGCCTCATGGAACGAAGGACGAACGATGTTCGGAGAAGGGCAACAGCCGGGTTACTTGCTGGTCGCTGATGACGTGCTGGGCGGGTTCTTCGCAATCAATGGCGGTAGTCTCGGGCCGGAGATGGGTTCAGTATTTTACTTCGCCCCGGACACCGTCGAATGGGAGAGTCTCGATTTCGGTTACAGTCAATTCCTGTTCTGGTGCTTGCAAGGAAATGTCGCAGGTTTTTACGAGAGTCTGCGATGGCCAGGTTGGGAGCAGGAGATCAGTACTCTAAATGGAGATCAGGCTATCTCGGTCTATCCATTTCTTTCGGCCAAAGGACCACCAATCGCGGAACGAAATCGCGGAGTTGTTCCGATCTCGGAAATGTTTTCTCTTCACGTCAGCGGCTGAAAGTCGGGTTCGCCTACCTACATCGGGGTCTCAGTCGAGGCCAGCGCTTCATGATCTCGCGGACGCGTTCCGGCGTTATGCCGTGATGATACTCCTGAGATTAGGGGATGGTCGGTCGTTTCTAATTCGAAGACGGGGCGAGTTCCGACTTCCTGGATGCACGCATGCATCTTTAGATTCACTGTATCGGGATATCCGTCAATCTGCGTGCTTAACCAGGAAAACATCGGGGGCAGCTCGACGCACTTCGCATCATCGTTCATCAACAACACCTTTTCAAAATTCTCCGACTGAGCGATCCCCACACTCCCCATCGCAACGTCTGATCAGTTCCAATGATCGGCAAGTGAATTATTCCGCGAACGAAATAATGCTCACCATCCATGACACAAATGTCTTCGTCAAGGAACGTGGCGGGAAGTCCTTCTTTCGGTGAATCGAAGAACCCGATCTCATTAGCTTCATCATTTTCTGAGGTCCAATACAGGGGCGAGTTGTAGCCGAAATCAAGACATGGCCCATAATGCCATTCCTCGCAAGTGCCGCACTTCCATCGAAGACTCGATAGATCCTCAAAACTCACGCCCGTGCGTGTATTGCGGATGCGACAGAGTTCGTAACATCTTGAACAGACCAGCCGAATTTCGATGAGCTTTTCCGTTTCTTCGGTCCAGCCGTTATTCGCTTCAAAGATCAGATTGCAGTCGTCACACCAAGCTTCGAGAGAGGGATCTTCCTCGGTCGGCCCAGCGGGATTGAAACCAAGTCCAGCCGCGCCTGCCGCCAGGTGGCTGCAGACGAATGCTGCCTCACTCTCGCCGTGATCATCACAATTGACACTATCGGGCATGCAGATCTTCCAGTTCTTAAACTTTTTTCCTTTGCTACGACATTGATCCGTGATGTTCTCACGCGAGAGTAAGAACACTCAAGGATCAGGGAGGGAATCATGGCAACACCACAAAGGCGACAAGATAATTTGCAAAAACTGCGAGAGATGGTTAAAGACATCGATTTTTGTATGTTGACGACGGTTGATGAGAACGGAGATCTGCACAGCCGTCCGATGTCTGTGAACGGCGACATCGATCCGGACGGAGATCTTTGGTTTTTCACGAGTGCGTCTTCGCACAAGGTGGCCGAGATATCGAAGTTACCGAAAGTAAATGTGAGTTTTGCTGATCCGGACAACCAGCATTATGTCTCGATCAGCGGGAAGGCGCAGCTCGTTCGCGATCGCAACAAGATCGATGAGCTCTGGAGGCCGGAATTTAAGATGTGGTTTCCGGAGGGCAAAGACGATCCGCAGGTCGCGTTGTTGCGAGTCAATCTCGAGAAGGCTGAGTATTGGGATAGTCCGTCAAGCACGATTGGATTCGTGTTGAATTTTGTTTCGTCGCTGGTTACGGGGAAAGAGGCGGACCACGGCGAGAATCAGAAGATAGAACTGTAGCCACGAAAGCCACAAAAATTACAAGCTACTTCCGGCGCGCGACGCTCACGGCAACGGCCACCAGTTCCGCCAACTCAACTGGTTTTGGCACGTGCATGTCGTAGCCCGCGCGCAATGCTTGCAGTCGATCTTCGGTTCGCGTGTAAGCTGTCAAAGCGATCGCAGCTACTTTCCCACCACGGTCCCGCGGTAGATCACGAATCTGTCGTATTAAATCGTAGCCATCTATTCCAGGCATTCCGACGTCGCTAATCAGAATGTCCGGGACGGACTCAACCAGTGCGTCCACCGCTTCACTCGCGGATCCCGCAACCCTGACTTTCGCTCCGCAATACTCCAGTCCCTGCTTCAGTAGTTCGCGAGTATCCGGTTCGTCGTCGACTACTAGAATGTTCAGACCGTCTAACCGATCAGTGCCGTCGTCAGGAGGTAGTAGGTCTCTCGCAGCCGGATGTACTCGGCCACCCGATGCATCAATCTGATAAAGCGGCGTGATCGGAAGACTCACTGTAAAAGTTGCGCCTTTCCCTTCGCCTTCGCTTGCTGCGCTCACTGTACCGCCATGAAGTTCGACGAGATGTCGCACGATCGCCAGACCCAGACCCATGCCGCCGTGTTGACGGCTTGTTTTCTGATCCGCTTGTCTAAAACGATCGAAAACATGCGGCAGGAAGTCAGGAGTAATACCCTGGCCAGTATCGCTGACGACGATCTCCAGATGTGAATTCACTCGCTCAGATCGAATCTGCACGCGACCGCCGCGCGGTGTGAACTTAATGGCGTTGGAGAGCAAGTTCCATACGACCTGCTGGAGTCTGACTGGATCACCGGGAATCGAGACTGCTCCCGTGTCGATTACCTTTTGAACGCGCACACCCTTCGCGTCGGCGGCCGGCCTCACAGCTTCAACTGCGGCGTCAATGAACGAATTCGGATCTGACGGGCGCACGTCCATGCGCAACTTGCCCGTCATGATGCGTGAAACGTCCAGTAGATCGTCAACTAGTTGTGCCTGGGCTCTTGCGTTGCGTTCGATCGTATCGAGAGCTTTCGCGGTGTGCTCTTCGGACAGTTGGCCCAGGCGCAACATGCGCGCCCAACCGAGAATTGCGCTCAACGGCGTTCGCAGTTCGTGCGAGATGGTGGCCAGGAATTCCTCTTTAAGCCGGCCTGATTCTTCTGCTTGCCGATACAAGCGTTCGTTTTCGATTTCAGCGGACTTACGGTTGGTTATGTCCTGTACAAATCCCAACATCCCGATCACGGTGCCGTCGTCGGCATAAACTCCGCGTCCTTTGGCCAACACCCAAACTTCAGAACCATTCTCGTGATTGACTCGATATTCCACGTCGTAATCGATGTGTTCAGCAAGAGCCTTTTCAATTGCTACTCTCGCAGGTTCACGATCGTCTTCGTGGAAAAGGTTGCGCATTTTTGTCCACGTAAGGTGTGGATCAGGCGGAATACCAAAAATGCGCGTAGCGATTTCCGACATCGTAACGATGTCGGTTTTTGCGTCCCACGACCAATCACCGAGTCGCGAGGCTTCCAGAGCGAGTCTCAACCGTTCAGTAGCGTCGTCCAGGTCTCTGCGGGCCCGGCGCTGTTCGGTGATATCACGCGCAATCTTGGAAGCACCGACGATCTCCCCTTTCGGGCCTTTTATTGGCGAGACTGTCAACGAAATGTCGATCGGACTACCGTCTTTCCGCATACGCACGGTTTCGTAGTGCTCGATGCGATCGCCGGCTCTGAGTCGCGAAAGGATTGCGGGCTCTTCGTCCAGATGTCCTTCCGGAATCAGGATTGTCACTGGCTTTCCGATTACCTCATCCGCTGTGTAACCGAAGATTCGTTCCGCACCCTTGTTCCAACTGGTAATGATGCCGTCGAGCGTCTTGCTAATGATGGCGTCCTCAGCCGATTCAATGATCGCAGAGAGCCAGTACTGAGCGAGCTCCGGAGACTTGAGGTTAGTGATCTGATTCTTCGTCGGACGGGCGTTTGATGGCTGTTCGTCCGGCTGCTTTTTGAACATACTCGTGTGCAAACTCTCGTGCGTGTTTTAGGAGAGTGACTAAGGGGGTGGCAGGGGTGTGACGATTATAGCAAGACATGCAAAGGAGCACATCAGGAACCTGCCTGATGTGCTCTTTGTGTGTCTTTGTGGCTTGTCTTAGCTGGTCTGTGAGAGTTTTCCGATCAACGTGAACAGTGGCAAATACATCGCGATGACGATCGAACCGATCGTGACACCGAGGAAGCCGATCAGCAGGGGTTCCATCAGGGTCAATAGATTGGCGATGGCGGAGTCGACTTCCGATTCGTAGAAGTCAGCGATCTTGCCGAGCATGGCGTCGAGGGCGCCGGTCTGTTCGCCGATGCCGATCATCTGCGCCACCATGTGTGGAAACACTTCCGTGGCTTTCAGCGGATCGACAAAGCTTTCACCGCGCTCGACCCCCGCTCTCACTTTAGTGATCGCTGCTTCGATGATCACGTTACCTGATGTCTTCGCAGTGATATCCAACGACTGCAAGATAGGCACACCTGACGAAAGCAACGTCGAAAGCGTTCGCGAAAAGCGTGCGACCGAGATCTTGCGGAAGATGTCGCCGAGGATCGGAACTTTGAGCAGCACTCGATCGATATTTTTTCGTCCACCCGGCGTCCGGTAATAAAACTTGATCGCGACACCGATGCCGATCAGAGCTAGCCAGTATGACCAGTCCTCCCCAGCCGGCCAGAAAGTTGCTGATACCGACGACGATCCGAGTCGGTAACGGCAACTGCTCACCTGGTCCAAGCAGACCCAGGAAGATACTTTGGAACTGCGGAATAACGACGATCATGATTACTGCGACCGCGCCGATCGCAAGCAGAATTACCGCCGACGGATAGATCATCGCGGAGATGATATCGCGTTTTAACTTCACGATCTTCTCGATGAAGGTCGAGAGTCGTTGCAGAATCATGTCGAGAATACCGCCCGTTTCTCCCGCCTCAACCATGTTCGTGTAAAGCTGATCAAACACACGCGGATGCCGAGCCATCGCAGCGGCGAGAGTGGAGCCTTCTTCAACGTCCTGACGCACCTGCAAGAGGACCTGCTGGAAGTACTTGTTGTCCTGCTGTTGGGCCAATATTTCCAAACACTGAACAAGCGGCAGACCAGCGTCGATCATCACCGAAAACTGGCGCGTAAAGATCGACAAGTCTTTCGACTTTACTTTCTTGCGTCCACCGATTTTAGGGATGCCGATTTCGCGGCCCTTTTCCTTGACGGAAGTCAGCGTCACTTGTTCGCGCCGCAGAATCTGACGCAGAGCTTCGCGATTGTCGGCAACGCGTTCACCGACAACGATCTCGTTCAGTCTGTTGCGACCTTTGAAAACATACGTAGGCATAGCTGTAAGCTCCAGATGGCCTATCTATTTATGGTTGGCCTGGTCCCAATCGGTCGCGCCTGTGCATACGGGCTCCCGTGCTTCGCCGCGTTGCCCGGATTCACACCCGAACCGCGATCGATCAGCTCGCGCAACTCGTCAACGTTCGACGAACGTTGCAGCGCAGTATCCAAACTTATCTGACGTTTGTGATAGAGAGTTGCCAGCGACTGGTTGAAGGTCTGCATTCCATACTTGTCCTGACCCGTTTGCATCATCGAGTAGATCTGATGGACCTTGTCTTCGCGAATCAGGTTTCGAATAGCGCCGTTGGGCACGAGAATCTCGAGTGCCATTGCGCGCCCGCTTCCTTCAGCGCGTGGCAGCAACGCCTGGCAGAGAATTCCTTCGAGCACGAGCGAGAGCTGTGCGCGAATCTGTGCCTGCTGATCGGCGGGAAACACGTCGATGATACGGTTGATCGTGGACGAGGCTGAGTTTGTGTGCAGCGTTGCGAGCGTAAGGTGTCCGGTTTCCGCGATACGCAGCGCTGATTCGATCGTCTCGAGGTCACGCATTTCACCCACGAGGACCACGTCCGGATCCTGGCGTAACGCAGTGCGCAGCGCGGCCGCAAATCCATGTGTGTCGGCGTTAACCTCGCGCTGGTTGATCAAACAGCCTTTGTGGTTGTGGAGAAACTCGATCGGATCTTCGATCGTCAGGATGTGTTCGTGACGATCGCGATTGATCTTGTCGATCATGGCCGCGAGCGTAGTTGACTTTCCTGATCCGGTTGGACCAGTCACGAGAATCAAGCCACGAGGCTTTTCGCAAAGTTGTTTGACGACGGCCGGAAGACCTAACTCTTCAAACGCCTTGATCTCATAAGGGATCGCGCGAAACACTGCGCCGACTGCTCCACGCTGGTTGAATAAGTTGGCGCGAAAGCGCGACAAGCCCTTGACGCCGAACGAGAAGTCGAGTTCCAGGTTCTCCTCGAAACGGTGTTTCTGGGCGTCGGTCAAAACTGAATAGGCGAGTTGCTTGGTGTCCGCTGATGTGAGCACGCGGTACGGTTCAAGCGGACGCAGATGTCCGTCAACTCTAACCTGCGGCGGGGAGCCTGTGGTGATGTGAAGATCCGAACCTCCGAGTTCAGAAAGCTTTCGCAGTAGTTCGGAGAGTGAGATTTGTGGCGCAGCTTCGTTCAGTCGCATTTAGTGGCCTCTCTTGTATTTCTGTGTGCCTCCTCTGTGTCGTTTAGTGTACACAAAGGAGGCACAAAGAAGAATTAGCGGTTGCTGGATTCTGACTTCGCGCGCAGCGATTCGATGAAACGCTCCGCCTCGGCCGTCATGCGATCCGCATGCTCAACCGGTGAATCAGTGGTGAGTCCGTAAATGCGACCACCAGCTTCCGTGAAATAGAACGTCCAGGCCTTTTCGGGCGTCAGCGCATCTTTCGGAGTTCGCGCAGTCACCACAAAAACGCGACTGCCGTTGATATCGCGGACGAAGTCGTTGACGACCCAACCACCCGACGAAACCATCTTGTCGATCACCATCCGGCGAAGATCGGCAACCGCCACTCCGCCCAGCATCTTTTTCTCTTCTCGAGAAGTCAGGAACGCTGGATTCGGACGGCTCAACGCAACCACGGCCAGGTTCATTTGTCCGGGCAGCTTCGGCGCCGCAACTGACGCTTTGAACGCCGGATGAGCTGAATTCACAACTCTCGGACGCGTCGCGCCGTTTGGAACGCTCGCTGCGTTTGAAACGCTGGCTCCATTCGAAACGCTCGGTACACTCGCAACCATCTCTGGCGGCGGCAGTGCGCTGGTTTCAGGCGACGTGGTCGGCAGAGACGGCAACGCCGGACCGGAGAGTCCTCTCAGATCACCAACAGTAATGTTTGAGGGGAGTGTCAGTAACGTTTTGCGATGGGCCATTTCGGCGGCGAGTCGTCGCTGTCGCATACGCGCGCGGTAGCGTCGCCACCACGCCTTTGAGCGATAACGATAATGCCGCTTCTTGGATCCGACTTGTACACTCTGCCTCACGCCGTGTGCCTCATGAGTAAGAGGCATCATGATGCCCACTGAAAGCACCAGGATCAGCGATATTGCAATTGTTCTTAGCATGTTCGGGTTCTCCTCGATTAGGCGACCGTTTCGCGAACAACTTCTTCAGGCGTAGTCACGCCGCTACGAATCTTGTACAGACCTGATTCGCGCAAGGTGATCATGCCGTCGTCGATCGCCTTCTTCCTCAATTCAAGTGCGGAAGCTCCGATCAAGATCAATTCACGAATCTCGTCGGTAATTTCCAACACCTCGTAAAGTCCGATTCGCCCCTTGTAACCTGTGTTATTGCACGTCGAACATCCCTTGCCTTTGTAGGTCTTGATGGTCTTGGCTTCCTCGATCGAGAAACCCACTTCGATCAGCGCCTCGGGCGGATTTTGATGTTCCTGTTTGCAATCCTTGCAGATGCGACGAATCAGTCGTTGTGCCTGGATGAGGTTCACGCTGGTGGCGACCAGGAAAGGTTCGATGCCCATGTTCATAAGGCGGGAAATAGTTGAGGGAGCATCATTCGTGTGGAGCGTAGAGAGAACGAGGTGACCAGTCAGTGCGGCTTTGATCGCGATTTCAGCAGTTTCGAAGTCGCGAATCTCACCGACGAGAACAATGTTGGGATCCTGGCGAAGGAAAGATCTGAGCGCAGCGGCGAAGTTCAATCCGATCTGCTCTTTCATCTGGACCTGGTTGATACCGGGAAGGTTGAACTCAACCGGGTCTTCCGCCGTCATGATGTTCGTCTGGATCGTGTTCAATGATTGAAGCGCGGAGTAGAGTGTGTTCGTCTTACCGCTTCCAGTTGGTCCAGTGACGAGCACCATGCCGTACGGCTTCGAAATATTTCTTTTGAACTTCACCAACGACTCAGGTTCGAAACCTAGTTTGGTCATATCGAGCATGAGGTTCTGTTTGTCCAGTAAGCGGAGCACTACTTTTTCGCCAAACAGAGTGGGAAGAGTTGAAACGCGGAAGTCGAGCTCGCGCGAACGCGAATCGACTTTGACTTTGATCTTGATGCGGCCGTCCTGAGGCAGACGTTTTTCAGATATGTCGAGCTTCGACATGATCTTGATGCGCGAGATCAAGGCATCGCGAAGTTTTAAAGGTGGGTGCATCACGTCGTAGAGCACGCCGTCGATACGGAACCTGATGCGTAACTCTTTTTCGTAAGGTTCGACGTGAATGTCCGATGCGCCGCGGCGCAGTGAGTCTACGAGAAGCACGTTGACGAGACGCACGACAGGCGCGTCTTCGCTCATCTTCGACAGCGTTGAAAGATCGATCTCCTCGTTGTCTTCGAGAACCTCGACGTCTTCCGCCGCACCCGTCTCGAAGTCAATGCTGTCTAACGAAACAAGGTCGGCATGAGTGATCGCGCCAGACCCATTTTTACCGGCGGCTTCATAGGCCGACTCTTTTTCCGGTATTGATGCGAGTTCGATCTCGCGGGAGGTGCCATAGTATTTAGCAATCGCCTGCTGCACACTTCCTTCAGCTACGACTACCGGTTCGACGTTCAAGCCGGTCATGAACTTGACGTCGTCCATGGCGAAGACGTTGGTGGGATCGACCATGGCGAGAGTGAGAGTTGCGCCAACGCGCGAGAGGGGCAAAACGGAATGTTTTTGCGCGACCTCTTGAGGGATGAGGCTGAGAACGGATGCATCGATACTGAAGAGATCGAGATTGACGGATGGAATGCCGTACTGTCTGGACAGCACGGCGGTGATCATGTCGTCGCTTATGAGACCGAGTTTGACGAGATTGAAGCCGAGCCGGCCACCATGTTCGCGTTGGTAGTCGAGTGCCTCTCTCAAGTGTTGAGGGCTGATAAGATTTTCGCGTACGAGAATTTCGCCTAATTTGGCTGACATTTGTGCCTTAAAACTTCGGGAGTTGGGTAGATCCCCGAGACCTGGGTGGATTGAAGGCGCCGAATGTGGCGCGAGGCATGACCGAACTGTTCTCAACTCAACGATGTGGCCAACATCGTTGTGCGTTCATAGTACAGTTTGAACGCTGAGGGTGTCAAGGTTCTGATTCCAGAGGATTTGGTGGAGAATTTTACAGAAACGGTTGGTGCAGAATGCGCCTGCCGCGAAAGCGTGACGGTCGAGGTTCAGCCCGCGAATGCGTGAAGGGCCGAGTTCCAGCCCGCGAATGCGTGAAGGGCCGAGTTCCACCCCGCGAATGCGTGAAGGGCCGAGTTCCAGCCCGCGAATGCGTGAAGGGCCGAGTTCCAGCCCGCGAATGCGTGAAGGGCCGAGTTCCAGCCCGCGAATGCGTGAAGGGCCGAGTTCCAGCCCGCGAATGCGGGCGGTAGCATCTAGCCTAGGGTGGAGCGAGCTTTGCGAGCGAAACCCTAGGTAGGCAGATTTAAAAACGACAAGCCCGCGAAGTGGGCGACAGCGCGGTCATCCGCAACCCTGCCGCCCGCGTCGCGGGCTCTAATTTTTAATTACGATCGATCCTAGGGTTTCGCTCGCAAAGCCTCGCTCCACCCTAGGCTATACGCTCCAGCCCGCTTCGCGGGCAAAAGCCCCCAGCCGCACTCGCGGGCAAAAGTCCCAGCCGCACTCGCGGGCAAAAGCCCCAGCCGCACTCGCGGGCAAAAGCCGCAGCCGCATTCGCGGGCAAAACTACGGACGCGGCCTGCGGGGTGGAGCTTTCTTTTCAGGAGTTACGTTTTCGCTGTTCTTCAACTCCGTCAAGATCGCCTTCGCGTCATCCTTCATCGGATTGGTGTCGGGAGCCACGTCGACAAAGCGCTGCAGGTAGTTTGCCGCTTCCTGAAACTTCGCCTTATCACCTGTTGCGTAAACGGCTAACCCAGCGCCCAGATTGGCTTCCGGACTGTCAGGCTGCGCCGTAAGAATTGTCTTAAACTCTGTGAGCGCCTTGTCCGCCTGTCCCGAGTCGAGGAGCATCTGGGCCATATCGAGTTGGGCTTTTGCTTTCTTCGCTGCGTCAGTCTCCACTGCGATGTAATCCTTGAACGCTGCGAGCCCTGCGTCAGCTTGCGTCGGATCGGCCTTGCTCACGTACAGCCGCATTGATTCTGCATGCGTCAGCATGGCGGCGTACTTGTTCGAGTTGTATCTTGCGCTTTCCGCTGCGTCTGCAGGCGCAGTCTGCGCTTTGAGCATCGTGACGGCTTTGCCGGCGGCTTCTGATGCTGCCTTGAAATCGTCTTTCGCGGTTTGAAGTGCGGCGTTTCGAGCGGCGTCGTCGAGTGACTTGGATCTGACAGCTGAGTTGAAGCGCTCGACACCGCGTCCTTTTAAAGCAACAGCTTTGTTCGTAAGAATCGCCGGCTGCTCTGGATCGGCAACAAGACCTTCATCGTATGCCGTCACAGCCTGGGTGTACTTCGCAATCGCGTCTTCAGACGCATTAGCCTTGCTGGCCGCACCCGCGGCGGTGAGAAACTCGTTTCCGGCCTTGAAAGTTCGCGCGATTACCTCGTTTGCGTCAGTAATCTTTTTGTTGGCCGCTTCGATTTCGGCATTCTTCTTTCTCAACTCTTCGGCCTTCGCTTTGTCTCCCGCGTTCTCGGCTGGTGCGCTGCTACTGCCACCGCCGCCACCGGCGGGTGCACTGGCCCTGCCGCCGCCTGCACCTTTGATCTCTTCCAGCGTTGGTCTCTTTCCATCTCCGGGCGTGACAACTATTTCAACGGGAATGTCGCGGCCCGCCTTCGCGCCGTCCACCCAGTTTGGTGTCGCTGTTGGATGACTGGCGCTGACGGTGTACGTGCCGACAAACGGAATTCCGGCAAATACAAATTCGCCTTTCTTGTTTGTCTTGGTTTTGTACTCGCCCTTCATGTCAGTGCGAAAGACATCGATTTGGGCTTCAGCCAGAGGAACCGTCTGGCCATCTGCCTGCTTCATCATTACGCTGCCGCGGAGTTCACCGACCTGCGCGAAAGTGGTCATCGAAGCCGCAATGAGAACGGCGACCGCGAGAGCTCCGTAAAAGTATTTGCCAATCATAAGATTCCTCCATCGTCTGTCGACCTGCAAAACCGAAGGCGCTCGTACGATGCGCCGACACGATTTTCTGGTTGTAATAGCTTTGAAGTGTCCTAAACTTAATAAGCAAAACGACTACTGTCAAGCATGTACGGAATGGGATCGGTCACCCCAGCTTCACGAAAAGCGCGCAAGCGAAGCGCGCACGAATCGCAATTGCCGCACGCCGATTCAGATTCCTGGTAACAAGACCACGTCAGGTGCAAAGGCGCGCCCTAATTCAACACCTTTTCGGACAATCTCCGACTTTTTCAGATGGATGACGGGCGTTCTGATCGTGAGGCGCGTTTCGGGTTTTGTGCCGAGATCGATCGCGTTCTGAAATGCATCGTAAAACTCGGGGCGGCAGTCGGGATAACCGGACGAATCTTCTGCCACCGCGCCGATATAAATCGAGGACGCTTTGATCACTTCACCCCAGCTCACGGCCGCTGCCAGCAGGTGCGCATTTCGAAAAGGAACGTAGCTTGACGGAATACTCGATGAACTGAGATTCGCCGTGGTAACCGCGATTGATTTGTCTGTTAACGATGAGCCTCCGATTCTCGCAAGCTGTTCCAGCGAGATCACAAGGCGCGATTTAACTTCGAAATGATCCGCCACTGCTTCAAACGATTCTCGCTCGCGCTGTTCAGTTCGCTGGCCGTATGAAACGTGAAGAAACGCAAGCTCATCGTTTTCCTGGTGAGCTATGGCTGCGGTGACGCAGGAGTCCATGCCGCCGGACACGAGGCAGATCGCGAGTTGTGGTCCATCGCTTTCGACTGATTCGATCACTTCTGTTTCGATTTCCTGAGAGCCGCCCATCACACTCCTCGAACGTCAGGACCCCAGATGTATTTGTGTAGTTGCAACTGCATGCGCACGTTCAATCCGCTGCCGGCAACCCACTCGGCCAGATCTTGTAGATCAGCTAGTCCCCAGACAGGTGAGATCAAGATCGCTTTTGCGCGAGATTCGAGATCGTGCTCCTTTATTATTCTCTTTGCGTAGTGCCAGTCACCCTCGCCGGCGATTACAAACTTCACTTCGTCCATATCAGGCCGCAGGCGATCGATGTTTGACCAGCAGTTCCTGGGTTCTTCTCCTGATGCCGGGCACTTGATATCGAGAATCACTTTCGCGCGTGAATCGAGGCCTTCCGTTGAGACGTAATTTCCGGTTTCAACGAGCACTTCGAAGCCGTCATTGCAGAGTCGCTCGATCAGATTGAACGCTTCCTTTTGTGCAAGCGGTTCACCACCCGTTACTTCGACAAGGTTGCAGCCGAAGGAATTGACCTGCGCCATGATGCTCTCGATCGAGAAGTGTTCACCGCCGGTGAAGGTGTACTCACTGTCGCACCAAACGCAACGCATCGGGCAGCCGGTTAGGCGCACGAACGTGCAGGGCCGGCCTGCGTGCGTTGACTCGCCCTGGATCGAGCGAAAAATTTCAGTGACGCGAAGCATTTGAAGATCTCGAATCTAGCCTTAGCCGCTGGAACGTGTCAAAAGCCGATTGGACTGGGCGCTCGTTCGGAGTTCAAGCTTTAGCTTGCATCGTTAAAACCGAGCGTGCAAGCTAAAGCTTGAACTCCAAACGCTCGTTTTATGCATCAAACGGGCGTCGAGGGCGTGATAGGATTAGCCTGAAATTATTGGAATCCCGTGGAAGCCGAGATCCAAAGATTGGTAAACGAAGGCGCGGGGCGGCTACTGGCGCGTGCGAGCGATAACCGCTCGTTGAGCCGGGAGTCGCTGGCGCCTCGCATCTCCGCCGCGGTTGAAAAGTATCTCTTGCGAGATGCTCCGAAAACGCCCCGCGACGAGATTGCCAAATTCATCGACGACATGCAGGCTGACGATCTCTGTCTGATCATCGCTTGCGAGCGTGGTGATGAAAGTGCGTGGACGGATCTCGTCGAACGATTCACGCCGACCGTACGCTCAGCGGCACGATCTGCGAGTTCAAACGAAGACGCCGCCGAAGATCTCGCGCAGTCGATCTGGGCGGAGCTCTACGGTCTCCGCACTCGCAAAGACGGATTGCCTGCAAGCAAGCTGGCTTATTACTCCGGTCGCGGCTCGCTCGCAGGTTGGTTGCGCGCAGTTGTGGCCCAACTCGCGGTCGATACATTTCGCAAGCAATCGAGGTTGGTCCAAACGGAAGAAGATACCGATCTTGACAGACTGGCTCGCGACAGCAAGGATTACTGAAGGACAGCCGGTGCTCGCCGGAATCCCGAATCCGGAAGATTCGATATCGAATCGATTTGCGGAAAATGACATGCAACAGGCGTTGAGCAAGTCAGTGGAAGAACTGGCGGCTGAAGATCGTCTGCTCGTGAAGCTTTATTACTTTGACAATCTGCGCCTGCGTGAAGCGGGAGCTGTGCTGGGTGTTCACGAAGCAACTGCGAGCCGCCGTTTGACGAGGATTCAGACTGACTTGCGAAAACGAGTCACTAAGATCCTGATCGATGAACGAGGTTGGACACAGTCTGAGACGGAGCGCTCGTTTGCGGAGTTGGCGCAGCACTTGGACACGGATTTAGAAGCGGTTTTGAGTAAAGAAGGGGCTGTTTGAAGAAGTTGCCTGCAAGGTATGGCGCGGGATACGTTCTTTACTAGGCAGCGTCCGATTTGAAATGAAACAGGAAACAAACAACGAGATTGATCTATTGCTGCGACGGTTGAGCCGGCGTCAGGAAGTGCCCGTGTCTGACGCGGATTTGCGCATCGATTCGGATCATCTCGATGCGGATGAGCTCAGCGCTTATGCAGAGAATGCACTGCCCGCTGCAGCGCGCGCACGTTACACAGAACACGTGGCTGACTGCTCGAAGTGTCGAGAGATCGTCGTTCAGCTCAGCGGATCGGTTCCCGTTGTGGTCGGCGAGAGAGACTGTCACGGTTGTAGAGCCTTCCGGGCTGCGAAAGTTTCTCGCGAGTTTCTTTTCGCCGATGGTTTTACGTTACGCGGTGCCGGCGCTCGGACTGATCCTCGTTGCTGCGATTGGTTTTGTAGTTTTCCGGTCAAATCGATCTCCTGCGCCGACAGTGGCCCAATTGGAACGTCAGGTGCAGAGTCCTGCTCCGAACCCAAGTACACAACCAGCGCCGTCAACGTTTTTATGATTTTGCTGACGCAGCAAAGGAATCTTCATCACCAGCATCAGCGCGTCCCTCTAATGCTAAGACAGTAACCGGTGCAGCCCAGGAACCTCCGCCTCCAAGCGCTCCGGCGTCGTCTGGTGATCTCGCTGCGGCAAAAACAGACGCCTCGTCACCGAGGACCGAGCAGCCAGCCAGTTGCGAACGCGGCGCCCGCGCAACCGCAACCAACTGCAACCGTTGCTGCGACCGTTGACGAGATGCGCGTTGAGGTTCAGGGGCGAAGAAACGAGCAACCTGGCGCGGCGCCAGGCAGAGATCTGGGTAAAGTAAAAACCGGAGGAGCAGGCGCTCAGGATCAGCAAAAGAAAGCTGAAGATCAGCAGGCTGCGCGCGAAAGATCGCCAAAGGCTGCAAGTCGTGCAGCGAGTCCTCAAGGTGCCACACCAGATTCGTCGACTTTTAGCGTCGCGGCAGAGGCGGAAAAGGACCGCGCCGATGGTGTAATTCGATCCGTAGGTGGCCGGCGTTTTCGCAAGCAGGGCGGAGTCTGGGTTGATACTGCGTACAACTCCGGCAGTGCGATCTCCAACATCGCGCGCGGCTCAGAACGGTATCGATCTTTGGTTGCAGACGAACCGGAGATCAAGCAAATTGCCGATCAGCTTGATGGTCCGTTCGTCGTTGTGTGGAAGGGTCGCACCTACCGGATACAATAGTCGCGAAGAGACACAAAAAGTACAAATGAGTTAAAGTTAGACCATGCTTAAAAGTCTGACGTTTCTTCTCCTTGCCCTCGCCAGCCTGAACGTAGTTACTGCTCAAACACCAAGAAGATCTCCGGTCGCGCGCAATCGCACGATCTCCAGTATCGTCCGAGAGATCGACGCGCGGAATATCGAGGCGTCGATTAGAAAGTTGGTTTCGTTTGGCACCCGCAACACGTTGTCGGAGCAGAACGATCCGAAGCGTGGCATCGGCGCCGCGCGCGATTGGCTGTATGCGGAGTTCTTGAAAGCGGCGGAGGCTTCCAAGGGCCGCATGACAGTCGAGAAGCAGTCGTACGAACAGCAAAAAGCGCAACGCATACCACAACCGACGATCATCACGAACGTGGTCGCAACGTTGAAGGGCTCGCAACCTGAATCGACTGATCGGATCTACGTCGTCAGTGGTCACTACGATTCGATGTGCAACAGTACGACTGATGCGAAGTGCGACGCGCCCGGAGCTAATGACGATGCGTCGGGAACAGCCGCAGTGCTCGAGATGGCGCGAGTGATGGCGAAGTATGAGTTTGACGCGACGGTTGTCTTCATGGCTGTTGCCGGCGAGGAGCAGAGTCTGC
Organism: uncultured Acidobacteriota bacterium; assembly: GCA_963800055.1. Classification (GTDB taxonomy): domain Bacteria; phylum Acidobacteriota; class Blastocatellia; order Pyrinomonadales; family Pyrinomonadaceae; genus PSRF01. Next base: position 238,169 of record CAWCZP010000015.1, on the reverse strand, counting down.
TGGGCTCGACTTACTACGCCGAACAAGCGAAGCAGAAAAACTGGAACATCGACGCGATGTTCACCAACGACATCATCGGGAATACGTTGGGCGGGAACGGCGTGCGAGACCGCGGCAACGTACGAGTGTTTTCGGAAGGTGTGCCATCGAACGAAACGCCGGCTGAGGCAAATACGCGACGCAGTGTTGGTGGAGAAAACGATTCTCGCTTCGAGACAACTCGCGCGCTTCATCAAAGAGACGGGCGAGGCATTTGTGCCTCAGATGAAAGTGATGCTCGTGTACCGGCGCGATCGATACGGACGTGGCGGCGATCACATTCCGTTTCTTGAACGCGGTTATCCAGCCGTGCGGTTCACGGAAGTACACGAAGATTTCCGGCATCAGCATCAAAACATTCGCGTCGAGAATGGCGTGCAGTACGGCGACCTTCCGGAGTTTGTGGATTTCGCGTACGTTGCGAATGTGGCGCGCGTGAACGCGGCTTCGCTGGCAGCGCTGGCACTGGCGCCATCGAGACCGAAAGGCGTGACGATCCTCGCGACGCGTTTGTCACACGACACGGATCTGAAGTGGGATGCGAACAAGGAACCGGATCTTGCGGGCTATGAGATTGTCTGGCGCGAAACAACCGCGGCGACATGGACGAATTCGAGACCGGTCGGCAACGTGACGACCTTTACGATGAAAGGTATGTCGAAGGACAACTATTTCTTCGGCGTCCGCGCGATTGATAAGGAAGGGAATCGCAGCCAGGTAACGTATCCACGGCCGCAAACGAGGACCCAACCGGCGACCACGTCAAGTCACGCAATAAGGACGGATATCGGATCCTGTGAAACCTGATTTTTCTAAACCAATAACCACGTTAGTGCGTCTAAACCGTCATGAAATTCCTGTTATCCATAACCATAACGCTCTCGATCGTGGCGCAGTCGTTCGTCCCAGCCGCCGCGCAGAAGCCCACAAAAACGCGCGCGCTGAGTGAAGAACAGCGCATTTTCCACGTCCTCAACCGCCTCGGCTTCGGCGCGCGGCCGGGCGACGTCGAGCGCGTAAAGGCGATGGGCCTCGAGAACTACATCAATCAGCAACTCACCCCCGAAAAGATCACCGACACAGTTGCCGAGAACAAAGTCAAAGACTTGTCGGTCCTGAATATGACCACGGCGGAGCTTTACGAAAAGTTTCCGCAGCCAGGACAACTTCTGCGACAACTCCAACAGCGTGGCATGTTGCCTGCCGATCTGGCCGAGGCGCGTGAGAATCGTGTTAAAGGTGGCGCGAACTCTTCGTCAGAGATGCCGAAGAATGAGTCAATGACTGCGCCGCCACCAGCGAACCCGCTCGAAAACGAAAAGTATCGCAAGATCGTCGAGGACTATTACCGCGAGAACGGTTTGCAGCGCCCACAACGCATCATGGCTGAGTTGCAAGCTTCCAGAATTCTGCGCGCTGTCTACAGCGAGCGACAACTTCAGGAAGTGATGGTCGATTTCTGGACCAACCATTTCAACGTCTTCTTCGGCAAGGGCGCCGATCGCTGGTTACTTCCCGCTTACGATCGCGACACGATCCGCCCGCACGCGATGTCGAAGTTCTCGACGTTGTTGCAGGCCACGGCTCAGAGTCCTGCAATGCTGTTTTATCTCGACAACTTTCAGAGCGTGAATCCGAACATGCCGCAAAGGCCACGAGCGCCTCAGCAACAGCGACGTGGCATCAACGAAAACTATGCGCGCGAGTTGATGGAGTTGCACACACTCGGAGTCGACGGCGGCTACACACAAAAAGACGTGCAGGAAGTAGCTCGTTGTTTTACTGGTTGGACCATCTTTCAGCCGCGCGGTGGTGCTGCGGCAGTTAATGCGATGCGGGGTGAAGCCGGGCGTCGAAATGCCGGCACTTTCTTCTTCAACACGCGCGCACACGACGACGGCGAAAAGACCGTGTTGGGCCACAAGATTCCCTCCGGAGGCGGAATCAAAGACGGCCTGATGGTGCTCGACATCCTCGCCCGTCATCCGTCAACCGCGAAGTTCATCGCGACAAAACTTGTGCGCCATTTTGTCGCCGACAATCCTCCGCAGTCTTTAGTCGATCGTGTTGCGGCGACGTTCACAAAGACCGACGGCGATATTCGCGAGTCGCTCAAGACGATCTTCTTTTCAAAAGAGTTCAACTCGACGGAAGCGTACCGCGTGAAGATCAAGCGGCCTTTCGAACTCGTAGTGAGTGCGATCAGAACGCTCGGCGCCGAGACTAACGGTGGTCCGGGAACACACCAGTGGATCGCGCGCATGGGCGAGCCGCTTTACGGATTTCAAACTCCAAATGGCTATTCCGATGCGGCGGAGAGTTGGGTCAACACCGGCGGTTTGCTTGAACGCATGAACTTCGGACTTGCCCTCGCCGGCAATCGTGTTCAGGGAACGAAAGTCGATCTTTCTAAATTCACGAACGCCGATAAGAACCAGGCGAAAGTGATGGATGAGTCGTTGAAAACGATCCTCGCAGGAGAAATCTCGGCGACGACGAGAGAAACGTTGTTGAAGCAGTTGGACCAGTCGGATCCGGTGACGAAGGTTGTAGGACTTATTTTGGGAACGCCAGAGTTTCAGAGGCAGTAATCATGAATCGCAGATTTTTTCTCAAGTCAGGCAGCATCGCTTTGGCGAGTATGGGCGTGTCGCTTTCGGCGCCGGCATTTCTCGAGCGCGTCGTGAACGGAACCGAGCGCGGTAGCGCCGGGTTCAGACGAAAGACGTTGATTGCGATTTTTCAGCGTGGCGCGGTTGATGGATTGAACATGGTCGTGCCGTTTGGTGAAGCCAGTTACTACGCTTCGCGCCCGTCCATTTCCATACCGAAACCGCAATCGGGTAATGCCGAGGCTGCGATCGATCTCGACGGGTTCTTCGGATTGCATCCTTCGATGAGTTCGTTCAAGCCTCTTTGGGATTCGAAGCGTCTTGCGATCATTCACGCTTCCGGATCGCCGGACAACACTCGTTCGCACTTCGATGCGCAGGACTACATGGAGTCGGCGACGCCTGGAGTGAAGTCGACGCGAGATGGTTGGTTGAATCGCTATCTTCAGAGCAAACAGGACAAGGAGCAGTCATCTTTTCGCGCAGTGTCGATGACGAGAACCATGCCGCGCGTGCTCCAGGGAAGCGCACCCGCGGTTGCGATGGCGAACATGTCAGAGTTTTCGATTCGCGGAGGCAAGTCGTCGGCGAATATCCAGGGCGGCTTTGAAGCAATTTACGCAGCGAAGAGCAACGATGCGTTAGTGCACAAAGGGCGAGAGACTTTCGAAGCAGTCAACTATTTAAAGAAAGCCAATCCCGCGCAGTATAAACCTGAAAACGGCGCGCAGTACCCGCGCAATCCGTTTGGCAATTCGTTGCTTCAGATCGCGCAGCTCATCAAAGCAGACGTCGGATTGGAAATTGCTTTTACTGATATCGGTGGTTGGGACACGCACGTGAACCAGGGAAACTCGCGCGGTCAGCTCGCGAATCTGTTGCAGCAGTTCAGCTCGGGAATCGCAGCGCTGTACCAGGACCTGGGCCAGCGAATGGATGACGTGATTGTGTTGACGATGTCTGAGTTTGGCCGGACGGTACGCGAGAATGGAAATCGCGGCACCGACCACGGTCATGCGAATGCGATGTTTGTGATGGGTAACAGTGTGCGCGGTGGAAAAGTTTACGGGCGCTGGCCCGGGCTTAAGGACGATCAGCTTAACGAGGGTCGCGATCTTGCACTGACGACAGACTTCCGCGACGTCTTCGGAGAGATCGCCACACGCCACCTCGGAAACAAAGATTCCAAATCGATCTTCCCGCGCTATTCGTTAAGCGCCTCGAACTTCAAAGGACTTCTTAGCATAGCCACAAAAGACACAAAACAGTAAAATCAGTTGTGTGTCTTTTGTGCCTTTTGTTGCTACTCTTCTTGCTACCATCCCACACGCCCGAAGCGATTGATCAAATACAACATCACGCCCGCGATCACTGACACCGTCACCGCGAGCGCGAATGCTTCGTTATCACGCCCTGCCTGCACTGCATCGTAGATCGCAACTGAAGCCGTCTGCGTCTTCCCGGGAATGTTCCCCGCGATCATGATCGTCACTCCAAAATCGCCAAGCGCACGCGCAAACGCTAGCGCCGTCGCCGCCAGCACGCCTTTCGCCGCGAGCGGCAACGTCACACGAAAGAAGATCAGTCGATTGTTCAGTCCCAAGGTACGCGCAGCAGCCTCGAGATCCGTGTTCACACTTTCAAACGCAGCTCGCAAACTCTTCGTCACGAGGGGAAGCGCGTGAATCGTCGCTGCAATGATCGCCGCAGTCACGGTGAACGTCAGTCGAATACCAAACGTGCGATAAAGAAAACCGCCGATGGGCGAGCGAGTGCCGAGCAGGACCAACAGGTAGTAACCCAAAACGGTCGGAGGCAGAACGAGCGGCAACGTGACGAGCGCGTCCAACAGATTGCGGCCGGGAAAACGCTTGCGGGCCAGCAGCCATGCGAGAGCTGATCCGGCTACCAACGCAATCAGCGTCGCCGCCGTGGCCACGGCGAAGGAGAGCCTAATGGGGAACCAGTTGATCACGGGTGTCTCGCAGCATGATACAAGAAAACAGCGTCCCGACGATTATCCCGCAAAGGTCCCACTGTAAGTCAGTGGCCGTGTCGTAAGGTCCCCAGATGCGCTTACCGCCAAAATAGATTTCGTCCCAAAGCTCGATGATCTCGTAAGCAGCAGACAAACTAAACACGATCGTTCCGGCGAAGATCGCACTGAGCGCGAACGGCAGCCGGTAGCGTCGCAGCAACTGGTGAACAAGCCAAACGATCAGTGGACTGATAAGCACCTGCACGGCCATGTGTGAGAACTCGTCGTATTGCATTGGACCAAACTGCGTCCCGTACATGCGAAAGTAGTTTCCCAGCGCATCGACTTGCAATGCCATGAACACCAACACCAGCAACAGAACTGGAATATGGATGCCGAGACGCGCACGCACGTACAAGTAGAACAGCGTCAGAAACACGAGGACAAAGATCGTGTTGAAGGCGAGCGAGAGGTAGCACATCTTGGTGAGGAAGGCGGCGCCCGCCAGGAGTGAAAGCATGACGAGCGGTATTTCGAGTTTGTTTGTTCATGATGCAAAGAACCGGGCGCGGTAGCGCCGGGTAAACATTAGTTAAGAGCCTCCTCGTCCGAGGTCGACCCGGCGCTACCGCGCTCGGTTCTGTATAATCAACCTCGTCCATATGCCGCTCCTCAAGCCCAGGATCCTGCGATTCGAGTCGTTGCCTTCGACAAACACCGAACTCGCGCGTCTTGCATCCGAAGGCGCGGAGGAAGGCCTCTCGATTGTGGCTGACGAGCAAACTGCGGGCCGAGGACGACTGCAACGCGCGTGGTCATCTCCGAAGGGCGCCGGCCTGTATTTCAGCACTCTTTTGCGGCCCGCAATCCCTCTGGATCATTGGCCTCTTATCACTTTTATGGCGGCCCTCGCCGTTGGAGACGCCTTGAACGAGGCGGGCGGAGTTGAGACTGACATCAAGTGGCCCAACGATCTTCTTTCAGGTGAACGAAAAATCTGCGGCATACTGGCTGAAGCCATCGAGACTCCGTCGGGACGCGCGGTGATAGTGGGAATCGGGATCAATCTGACCCCTGCCGCCTTTCCGGCAGAGTTGTCGGACGTTGCCACGTCGGTGTCGCAGGCATCTGGCCGGGAGCCGGAACGCGAAGCCATAATTGCGGCTTTGTTGCGTGGCTTTGTCGCGCTGGTATTCATTGCTGCACGAGCCAGGTGGCCGTGAAAAGATTGTCGCGGCATGGTCCAGCAGGTCTTCTTACGCCCGTGGTAAGTTGGTCCAGGTAAGCAACGGCGACGAGGTTTGGCAGGGCACTACTTGCGGAGTCGAACACGATGGCGCCCTGCGTCTCGAAACCGCGAACGGTGAAATGAAGTTGGTTAGAGCTGGGGACGTTTACAGCGTTAGATCTTCAAACCATCCACAGATTACACAGAAAGAACTTTAATCTGTGTAATCTGTGGATGGCTTTCTGCTAGTCATGCGAATCATCCTGAACACATTCGGATCGTTTGGTGATATTCACCCCTACATGGCGATCGCCATGGAGTTGCAGCGGCGTGGTCACGTGCCCGTCATTGCGACGATGGAGATCTATCGCGCAAAGATCGAAGGCGCCGGTTTGGAGTTCGCACCTGTTCGACCAAACATACCGCAACCCAAAGAACAGGATCGAGGAACTGATCAAGAAGATCATGGAACCGAAAACTGGACCACGGTTTCTGACTGAAGGTCTGATCTTCCCGGCGGTGCGCGATAGTTACGAGGATTTACTGAAGATAGTCACCGGCGCCGATCTCCTTGTCACTCATCCAGCGGCGCCTGCTGGTCCATTGGTTGGTCGCAAAACGGGCATGCCCTGGATCTCGACCGTGCTCGCGCCTTTTTCCTTTATTTCGGCTTACGATCCGCCGGTGCCACCGTATTGGCAGTGGACCAGGAACCTGCGCGTCCTTGGCCCCGGTGTCATGAAGTTTTTGCTAAACCTTTCGAAGAGTACCCACAAGGCAAAAGCCTTTACGAAGTTTCGGAAGGAACTCGGGCTGCCCGACACGGGCAATCCCATCTTTGAAGGACAACACTCGCCCACGCGCGTGTTGGCTTTGTTCTCAGAACTGTTTGCGAGGCCACAGCCTGACTGGCCTCGGCAAACCAGAATCACCGGATTCTGTTTTTACGACGGCCATCGCGAGGTTGAGATACCGCCTGAATTTAATCGCTTTTTGGATAATGGCCCACCTCCGGTTGTCTTCACCCTGGGCACCTCGGCAGTCTGGGTGGCGCGCGACTTCTTTCGCGAAAGTATCGACGCCGCAAAGCGCCTGGGCCGGCGTGCGGTGTTGCTCATTGGTGACGAGCGCAACCTGCCACGCTTAGTTCCCGAAGGCGTAATGGTGCTCGACTACGTTCCGTATCAATCATTGCTGCCGAGGGCTTCCGCGGTGGTCCATCACGGCGGAGTCGGAACGACATCGCAGGGGTTACTGGCAGGTATTCCGACTTTGATCGTGCCGTTTGCGTTCGATCAGTCGGACAATGCCGAACACGCCCGCAAGCTCGGTACGAGTCGAACGCTCTATCGCAAAAACTACCTCGGACCAAGAGTGGCGAGTGAGTTACATGAACTGCTCACTCAACCAGCGTACGCTCGCAGGGCGATCGAAGTCAGCCAGAATCTGAAACTGGAGAATGGACCAACACGAGCAGCCGATCTAATAGAAGAAATCCTATCTCGGCGACCGAAGAGCCCAGCAGGAACTCGCGTATGCTTCTCGTAATTGACGCCGGCAACACGAACATTACTCTAGGAGTCTTTCGCGGATCGGATCTGTTGGCCCAGTGGCGATTAACTACCGATCACGATCGCAGCAGCGACGAGTACGGCGCAGCAAGTACGAAACCTATTTGAACATCACCGGTATCGATCTGAAAGAGATCGATGGGGTTGCCATCGCGTCAGTCGTACCTCCTGTAAACCCGTCGCTCACGCGAATGGTCGAAGTGCTTTTTGGGTTGACGCCGCTGTTTGTCGATCACACGACCGATACCGGTTTGAAGATTCTCTACGATTCGCCTTCAGAGCTCGGCGCGGACAGAATCGTCGATGCAGTAGCCGCGGTAACAAAGTATGGCGCTCCGTGTATCGTCGTCGACTTTGGCACGGCGACGACGTTCAATGCGGTGAATGAGGCGCGTGAGTATCTCGGTGGCGCGATTGCGCCGGGCGTTATGGTCGCCGCTGAAGCGCTGTTTTCGCGTGCGGCGAAATTGCCGCGAGTTGAGATCAAGAAACCCGAGAAAGTGATCGGCACATCGACAGTCGGCGCGATGCAGTCGGGTCTTTATTATGGCTATGCCGGCCTGGTTGATCGCGTGCTCGCGCAGATGATCGCGGAGATGGGATCAAAGCCGCGTGTGATTGCGACGGGTGGGTTAGCTCCAGTGATTGCGAACGCGTCGAGATTTATTGAGAAGGTTGACGAGACGCTCACGCTCGATGGCCTGCGGTTTGTCTACGAAAGAAGTCAGCATTAGCGAGAATAGTCTCTGCGTATCTCTGCGTAATCTCTGCGTTCCTCTGCGTCTCTGCGGTAAAGAGCCGATAAACCGCAGAGGCGCAGAGGGACGCAGAGATTACGCGGAGAAGAAACACACATTTGAACTACTTCAACTATTTCACCGAGATCGAAGATGCATTCGTCAGGCGGCGCGGCAAGCATCTCTTTCTGAGTCCGATGGATTGGGCGCTGATGGAAACCTGGAAGCAGCAGGGCATTCCGTTGCACATCGTGTTGCGTGGAGTTGAGAAATCGTTCGATTCCTTTGACGCTCGGCCGCGAAAGCGAACGGTGAAGTCGTTGTTGTACTGTCAGGAAGAGATCGAAGCTCAGTTTGCCGAGTGGCTCGAAGCGCGCGTCGGTTCATCACCAGCGTCAGATGCGAAGGCAACTGATTCTGACGAAACACACTTTTCATTTGCGGCGGTCAGCGAACATTTGAAGCGGTGTCGAATCGCCCTCCTGGAATTACTCGCCACGCGAGAAACCCAGGACGACTTTGCGGAAGCACTCATGCGTGCGATCGCTTTGCTCGGCGAGATTGAAGCTGATTTTGCGAGTGGCGCAACGACCGACACTCGCAAGCTCGAAGATTCTTTGACCGGCCTCGAAAGAATGTTGAACGACTCAATGCTGGCGGTCGTTAATCCCACAGCGCTAGCCGAGTTGAAGACGGCAGTTAAAGATCAACTCAAACCATATCGCAGTCAGATGGAAACTGCTGTTTACAACCAAACTTTCAACAACCTTCTGCTGAAGCGTTTGCGTGAGCAATTTGCCGTGCCACGCCTCAGCCTGTTCTACGTGTGAACATCAAAGGAGAACGCGATGGCTCAAATGACGATTAAGCGCTTCGGCGTGATGTCGGTAGCGAAGGTGTACGGATTGCTCACGTTCATCTTCGGATTGATCTTCGGCGTGATTTATGGATTGTTCCTGATCCTCTTTGGCGCAGCGCTGACTGCGGCTTCGGGGGAGGGCGTTAACACTGCCGCCGCAGCGGAGTCAGTACCGTCGTAATCGGACTCGGAATGATGATCGGACTGCCGGTATTCTACGGGATGCTCGGATTCATCATGGGTGCGATCGCCGCGTTGGTTTACAACATCCTCGCCGGCATGGCGGGCGGGATCAAATTTGAACTCGAAGGTGTGCAGCAGGAGTATGCCGCCGCCACCGCCGCATCAGTGGGCGCCGAACCAGTATCCTGCGCAGTAGATTTGACGGATGCAAGGGGTGGAAGATCTCGAAGTTGAAGTGGAAAGAATACTTCCCGGCGGTATGGGGTTGGCCCATGCCGGCGGGAAGACTGTTTTCGTTTCGCTTGCCGCACCGGGAGATCGTGTTCGAGTGCGGATCGATCGGCAACAGGGAGATCTGCTGTTTACTTCGATCGAAGAGATCATCACGCCGTCGCCTTTAAGAATTGAGCCGCCGTGTCCTTACTTCGGTCGTTGCGGTGGTTGCGACTTTCAACAACTAACATACGAAGCACAACTCGCAGCGAAGGCGGAGATCATTCGCGACTGTCTTCATCGCATTGCGCGTTTAGAGAACGTTCCGGAGATCGTCGTAACGGGTTCTCCGCGCGATTGGCGCTATCGCATGCGCGCGACGTGGCAGATCGATCGCGAGCAGCGACAAGTTGGTTATTACGAGCGCGGTTCGAGACGCGTTTGTGATGTTGCAGACTGTGCGGTGCTGTTGCCGGAGTTACAGGAGACACTTGAGCGAGTCAGGGCCACTGAGTGGAACGTGTTTCCGCGTGAGTTGAAGCATTTGGACGCTGTTGCCGGCGAGAATGGGGTTTCGTTATCACCGCCGTTCGCGGAGTTTCAGACAAATGAATTGATTTTGACGGTTCGCGGCGAGGTTTATCACTTCAATGCGGAAGCGTTTTTTCAGATTAATCCATCGCTGCTTGGCCCATTGATCGATTTTGCGATTGCAGATGCCGTAGGTAAGACGGTTCTGGACCTTTATTGTGGCGTTGGTCTCTTCACACTCCCTCTGGCCCGCCAATTTGAAAAAGTGATCGGCGTCGAATCAAATCCGATTGCCTCCCGCTTCGCACGTCGAAACTTGCAACACGCGGGATTAACCAACGCGCGCGTGATCACTGCAACTGTGACAGACTGGTTTCGCGCCGCTGCCACGCCTGGCCCAATCGACTTTGTCCTGCTTGATCCGCCGCGCGCGGGCGCCGAATCAGCGGTAATCAAAGGCATCCTGGATCTCCACCCCGCACAAATCTCCTACGTCTCCTGCGACCCCGCCACCCTCGCCCGCGACCTGAAGAAATTGATGGCCGCCGGTTATTCCATCGCGTCCATCGCCGCCTTCGATCTCTTTCCACAGACTCATCACGTCGAGACCATCGTAAGATTAGTACACAAAAGGCACAAAAGATGACTTGTATTTTTTGTGCCTTTTGTGGCTAATATCACGTTGCTCACAACACCATGAATCCTCACCGAAGTCTTTCAGTCAGCATCCGCTTGCTCAACTCGCTGTAGCGCTCTCGATTGGGATCTGCGTCAGCGAGCTATTTGCCACACGACTCGCGTTTTCCTTGATCGCTGCGGTAGTGTGTTCGATTGGTTCGCTGCTCTTTGTTGTGAAGAAGAAGTCGTGCTGGCAGGGTTGGGACTGTTGATGTCCATGCTCTTTGCAGGCCAAGTGCTGGCGGTGTTGGAGAAGAGATCCGAACAGACGAGCGATGTTAAGAGATTGATTGAAGAGGACGCGCGCAGGACGTGGGTGCTGACGGGTGTGCTGGATGGACCACCTGAGTTCGCGCGTGACAGGGTTTATTTGTCGTTGCGAGTTGAGAAAATTTCAGACCTTAATGCCTCTGGACGCGTGTGGTTGTTGTTGCCCTTTAAAGCGCTGGATCTTCGTTATGGTGCTCGGATTCAGGTGGCGGCGACTCTCGATCGCACCGGTAACTATCGCAACCCTGGCGTATCCATGCTTTCCGAATACCTGGACCGTCGAGACTTCGACGCGACGGGTATTGTCAGGAGTCCGGCGTCGATCGTGCGGCTCGACGATGCGCGAGTCTTCCCACCGTTAGCCTGGTTGTATGGCTGGCGAGAACGGTTACAGCGCGCAATCGACTCGCGGTTTGCCCCAGAAACAGCGGGCGTGCTCGACGCTGCGCTACTTGGTAATCGTTACAACCTTTCGCGTGATGCGTCCGAACGTTTTCGCGAAGGGGGCACTTTTCACGTACTCGTAATCAGCGGGCTACACATCAGCTTCATAGGTGCCGTGGTGTTTCTCGTCGCGCGGCGTTTGACTCAACGCAGGCTGATCCAATTTTTGCTGCCCGCGATGGTGGTGTGGGCGTATTCATTTGCGGTTGGCGCTGAAGCATCAGTTGTTCGCGCAGCCTTGATGTTCACGTTTGCGGGAATTGCTACAATCATCTTTCGTCAATCCTCATCGCTGAATGCGCTCGGAGGTGCTGCCCTCGTGCTTCTGATTCGAAGTCCGAAGGAGATCTTCGATCCGTCTTTCCAGCTAACATTCCTGTCGGTGCTTGCGATCGTGGTGATCGCATGGCCGCTGCTTCTAAACTTCTCAACGATCGGTGCATGGCATCCGACACGATCGACACCTTACCCGCCCGCGTGTTCTCGAGGACTTAAGAGCCTGTGCGAAGTCCTATTCTGGAGCCAGCGGACATGGCTACGTGAGCTCGATCGTTCGTCACACAGTTGTCGACTGTTCAAGTCGCGCCTGGCGGGGTGGCTGGAGCGATATCACTTACAGCGCTTCATGCGATACATGTTTGGCGCCGTCGTGGTTTCTGCGAGCGTGCAACTCCTTTTGTTGCCGCTGATGGTCGTCTACTTCCACCGGCTGTCGTTAGCTTCGCTGTTACTGAACATCGTTGTCAGTGTGTTGCTCGCGCTACTGGTTGCTGTTGCGATGCTGGCGCTGTTGATCTCGCAGGTCAGCGCGACGATATCCGCGCCGTTATTCAAACTCTCGAATGCGATTGATTGGGTTATGGTCCACAGCGTCGATCCGTTTTCGGATCTTGGCCTCGCTTCGATTCGACTTCCGGAGTATTCAGGTCCGGCAGCGCTGATTTATGCACTCTACTATCTTCCTTTGCTCTTGCTGGTTATCGCGCTTTCGCATTGGCGTCCGCTTGCATCGCAATCGGAAAGGCGATGCAAGCTGCACCAGTTCGTAATTCCGGTGACTGCTGCGCAAATACTCTTACTCGCTATTTTGATCTTTCATCCATTGAGCAGCGGCCGTACAAACGGAGAGCTGCGCATCGATTTTCTCGATGTGGGCCAGGGCGATGCGGCGCTTGTAACCATGCCCGATGGAACGACGCTGCTGGTTGATGGTGGCGGACGTCCGTCGTTTCCTGTCTCTTCGGACGCGGCTCGCAGAATTGGGGAGACCGTTGTTTCGGAATTTTTGTGGTGGCGCGGATTGAGTTCTATCGATTATGTGATCGCTACTCACGGCGATGCCGATCACATCGATGGGCTGAATGACGTTTTGAAAAATTTCTCGGTTAGAGCTGCGCTTGTAGGACCGCAAACGCGTCTTGAAACGCGCACTCACCTGGCGACGATCCAGGCTGGAGACGTGATGCAGTTTGGCGAGGTAGGCGTCAGTGTTTTATGGCCACCCGCAGAGGGCGGGGGATCGGATAACAACAACTCTGTCGTCCTGCGTATTGAGTTTGGCGAACGGACAATCCTGCTAACTGGAGACATCGAAAAGGCAGCGGAAAGGTCTCTGTCCCAACAACACCTGAAAGCCGATGTCGTCAAAGTTCCGCATCACGGCAGCAAAACATCTTCGACAGAAAATTTCGTGCTTGCAACTAAACCAACCTTCGCGATCATCTCCGTCGGCCGCAACTCAATGTATGGCCATCCTCACGAAGAAGTGGTCCAACGCTGGCAATCGAGCGGCGCCACAGTCCTCACCACCGGCAACCACGGCACAATCACCGTCACCACAAATGGCAAAGAGCTAGATCTCAAAACATTTTGTAAAGCCACAAAAGGCACAAAAAGCACAACCATGAAATGAAAAAAACTTTTTGTGATTTTTGTGCCTTATGTGGCTATTCACTCTTTGTGGCCGGGAAAGTGAAGCCGTACTTTTGCATGATCGCCCGTCCTTGCGGGCCGTTGACGAAGGCGGCGAAGGCGCGCGCCGCGGGCTCGTTGTTGGTGGTCTTGATGATCCCCAAACCCTGGTCGATTGGCTTGTGCAGCTCTTCCGGAATGAGCGTCCAGCGGCCGCGACTTTGCACACTCAACGACAACGCCACAATCGCCACCTCGACGTTTCCTGTCTCAGCGTATTGCAATGTCTGCCGGATGTTGTCGCCGTAAACCAGTTTCGGTTTCACTCGCTCCCAAAGGCCGGACGTTTCGAGTGCCTGGCGGGCGGCGAGTCCGTACGGCGCGTGATCGGGATTAGCGATCGCGATGCGCTGGACCTCAGGTCGCGCAAGGTCGGCAATACCTTCGAGTCGCAGATTACTCTCGCCCGGTGTCCACAACGTGATCCGGCCGCGAGCGTAAATAGCCTTCGTTCCTGGAATGATCAGGTCTTTCTGTTCCAACTGCTCGACGTAACTCACGTTTGCAGCAGCGAACAGATCCATCGGCGCGCCGTTTTCAATCTGCTTGGTGAGCAGACCAGTTGAGCCAAAAACAAAAACGACTTTCGTTTTGTGCGCGGATTCAAACTCGCGCCCGATCTCTTCAAAAGCCGGCATCAGATCGGAAGCAGCAGCAACCGTCAGTTCCTGTGAACTACTAGTGTTGGTGGGTTTGTCTCTACACGCGGAGATGCCGCAGAGCAGCGCTACGAGAAACGCAACGACTGCGAGCCTCGACTCAGGTCGGGAAATCATTAGGAGTGTAAAGGTCTATTTGGGCGCTACCAAGTTTGTAAGTCTTCAACACGCCGAGGGGTGGCGCATAAACATGGATCGTGATGAGGTCGTGACCGCTGAGTTCGGGATTGCCGAGCTGGTGGATATCGTTCACGGCGGCGCCTGTCACCGTGCCCGTCGTACATTCGCGATCGGTGTCGTGACAAAGGCCTTTCTCGCAGTCGAAAGCGAAGATTGTTTCGGCCATGAGTCCATGATGAACGCGGACCACGCCGTGAGAGCCGTTGTGATCGTGAATCGGTGTCTTCTGGCCTGGGCGCCAACAGATCACAAGCATTTCAATCGATTCGTTGCGACAAACTCGATGACGCCAGTAGTTACCTTCCTTAAATCCGATGTATGGCTCCAGATCCGAATCAACGATCTCGACGCTTGAAAGCCACGAATTTATCTGTTCGAGAGACGGAGGAGTCGTCTGGCTGTTCAGTTGTTCAATCAGCTCTGAAAAAGTGATCGAACTGGCGTCGGGCGGTCTGGGAGTACCGGAATTTTCGATATTTACAAGTGTCGACACGGCCAATCTTTATATGCGTTCAGGGAGTTGTGAGTCAAGAAGCCATCCACAGATTACACAGATTTAAGAACGACTCGGAGGTCGCGAACGTTTGTTCCGGTCCGACCGGTGAGGATTAGATCGTCGAGCGGATCGAAGAAGGCATACGAATCACTGCGCGCGAGATAGTGTTCAGGATTGAGGCTTATGTCGCGAGCACGCTTGATTGTGGTTTCGTCTGCGATTGCTCCCGCGCAGGGACTGTTACCGTCGACACCATCTGTGCCGGCGCTTAACACGGCAATGTGCTTACGGATATTTTTCTGATCGAGTTTGATCGCGCAGCGTAACACAGTCTCGAGGTTTCTACCTCCGCGGCCATCACCTTTCACAGGACATGAAAACTCGCCACCCGAAATCTCGCAGGCGCCTGGTCCATCGTCCAGGCCGGCGAGTAACAAGTCGCAACCTTCCTCGATTGGTTGTTCACAAATTTCTGTGCGCGTGACGCAGCTGAACCCGAGGTCGGTTGCTTTGCGCGCCGCGGCTTCGAGTGCGGTCCAGTTGCCGAGCAGGACGTGATGGGTTCCGAAAGTT
The DNA here is from genome assembly GCA_963800055.1 of uncultured Acidobacteriota bacterium. Classification (GTDB taxonomy): domain Bacteria; phylum Acidobacteriota; class Blastocatellia; order Pyrinomonadales; family Pyrinomonadaceae; genus PSRF01. The sequence goes on along the minus strand of CAWCZP010000015.1, from coordinate 222,947 downwards.
TCTTTTTTCCTGCCAGCAGAACTTAACCGCACTGCCTTGATGATCGACGGAGGCAACTTGTGCTTCAGATCGTATTGTTCGATTACTTCGCCGGCTGGCGGCGCATCGGGCGACGGCGCCAGAGTTGGACCAGAAGCTACACTCGCTTCATCACCGCGATTAGTGTCGGAGACAATCAATGTGATCATCTGCGCTTTGGGTGCGCAACGCGCTAATGCTCCGCCTTTCACTGCCGAAAACGCGCTGCGAACGGAATTTATCTCGCCGATTGTCGCGCCGCATCCGATAAGTGCGTGATTTGCACTGCAGAGATCGTCCAGGGAGATCTCATCGTTGGCCGGCCACTCAAGCATTGCCGAACCGCCACCGGAGATTAGAAAAATTACGAGAGCCTCTTCGGCGTTTGCTCGCCCCAAAAGCGCGAATGCAGCACGAGCTGCTTCCAGGCTCGCTTGGTTCGGCAAGGGATGCCCGCCGATGAAACTCCTCCACCGCTTTAAATGTAGTGGTGGATCGGGAGAGCTGATCAGCCCTGCGGTGAGCTTGTCGCCCAACGCTTCCTCGAGCCCAACGGCCATGGACGTCGCGGCCTTCCCGATCGCAATCAGCGTAGATCGGGCCAGAAGAAACGTTCAGTTGTGTTTCGCTGATATCGATGACGGCCTGGCGAGGATCTACTGACGACAGCGCGTGATCAAAAATCGCGCGCGCACAACGATGTAAATCAAGGTCAGCCACAAAAAGGCACAAAAGTCACAAATAAAAATTGGTAGTCAAAACTCATTTTGTGTCTTTTGTGCCTTTTGTGGCTAATCTTCGGACACAGCCATCGCATCCCAATCCGCGACCATCTCGTATGCACGTCCCAGCACGGGCCGGGGACGCGAGCCGTCTGCCTGCCCAATCAAGCCTTCGCGTTCCATGATGTCGAGGATCGCGGCCGCGCGTCCGTAGCCGATGCGCAAACGGCGTTGGAGCACCGACGTCGATGCGCGTTTCATTTCGACGCAAATCCGCAAAGCCTCTTCAAACAGCTCGTCGTGTTCGCCTCTGAGTGGTTTCGAGTCCGAGCGCTTCTTCGTCTGATTGAGTAATGCTCTCGTCGTACGAGGGCGGGCCTTGTGCTTTGATGTGCGCGACGATGCGAGTGATTTCAGTCTCGTCGATGTACGCGCCGTGAACACGAATCAATCGCGACGTGCCCGGCGGGAGGAAGAGCATATCGCCGCGACCGAGCAATTGCTCGGCGCCGTTCGTGTCGATGATCGTGCGTGAGTCGACCTTCGAAGACACGCGGAACGAGATGCGAGAAGGGAAGTTTGCTTTGATCAGTCCCGTGATTACGTCGACTGAAGGTCTCTGCGTCGCCAGCACGAGGTGAATACCAACAGCGCGCGCCATCTGCGCGAGTCGCGTAATCGATTCTTCAACCTCGCGGCCCGAAGTCATCATCAGGTCCGCAAGCTCATCGATGATGATCACGATGTAAGGCAGCGGTTTCCATGGCTCGCCTTTATCGTCGTACTCCTTAATGAGATTGCGGCGCATGATCTCGGTGTTGTAGCCGTCGATGTTGCGCACACCCCATCCGGCGAGATCGCGATACCGGCGTTCCATCTCAGCGACCGCCCATTTGAGCGAGCGCGATGCAAGTTTCGGATCGACAATGATCGGCGTCGCAAGATGTGGAATGTCTTCGTAAAGCCCGAGCTCGAGGCGTTTCGGATCGATCAAAATAAACTTCACTTCATCCGGACGCGCGCGATAAAGAATCGACACGATCAGAGAATTAACACCGACTGACTTACCCGAGCCTGTCGTTCCCGCAATCAGCAGGTGCGGCATCTTCGCGAGGTCGGCGACGTAGTTCAATCCGTCGATCGTTTTGCCCAGCGCGATCGTCAGTTTCGATCCCGACTCGCGAAACGGGCGCGACTCGATCACTTCGCGCAGGAAAATTGTTTCACGACGCGGATTCGGCACTTCGATACCGACGTGCGGCTTGCCCGGCATGCGGTCGATGCGGATCGATTCGGCTTTGAGGGCCAAACAGAGATCGTCAACAAGAGACACGACGCGCGAATACTTCACGCCCGGATCGGGTTTGAATTCGTAAGTCGTAACGACGGGACCAGGACAGATGTGTTTGATCTGGCCCGTGACATTAAACTCTTTGCACTTTTCGGCGAGCCGCGTCGCGAGCCCAAGCAATTCAGCCTCAGCTTGCTCGCTGTGCGGTGGCGCTTCGTTCAAGAAGTGAAGCGGTGGCAAACCGTAATCGTTGTAATCAACACGTCGACCAGCGTCGAAAGGCAGTTTGCCAGTTGCGGGCGCTTCGGTTTTGACTCGAACTATCGAAGCGTCCTTAACCATGTCTTCCAGATCGTCGTCTGCGACATCGGATGCCGGACCAGGAAAGATCGATCGTTTTCCAGATCGTTCGGTGACGATGGTTGCCGGCGGAACACTAACTCCGACACCCGCACCCGCTGCGCTCGCTACCGCAGTCGCTTGTGGCTCGGGAGCGCGAGTTGGCTCAGTACGAATCACGGGCTGCGGCCGGTGGCGCAGGAGGTGCGACAGGCTGCTTCATGAAATCCGCGACGCGCTCAGCAGGACTTAAGTTTAAAGTCTGCTTCAGCGCACTCTTCGCAGCTTCGCGCTCGGCCTTAATCGCGTCCTTCGTTTCTTGCCGCAATCTCGCCTGCTCGACGCGCGCTTGCCGCCACGCTGTGAATCGTTCAGGCAGTTTTCCGACAAAAGCGAACCTCGAACCGATCGCATGCGCGAGGATTTCGTAGAGTCGAACGAACGAGAAGTTTGTCGCGAGAAGCAGTGCCGCTTGCTGCGATTGCAACGAGGAGAATCGTCGCGCCGATGTTACTCAGTCCGCTTGCGAGTCCCTGCGCGACGACCGCACCCAGTAGACCACCCGGCTGCACGCTTCCGTCGAACAACGGTCTCATCTGTGAGATCGAGAGCAGCGCTGCCGCGGCGATCACAAGCACCAGGATCCCAACGATTCGCATCCATGACTTGAAACCGCTGCTCGGGCGAAATCGTCGCCACGCTGCCGCGAATAGCAACAACGGAAGCAGGTACGCGGCGAGACCGATAAACTGAAAACCGGTCGCGGCGACGTTCGCGCCGATCGACCCGGCCCAGTTATGCGTCTGGCTTTGTCCGGCCGAGTTCCACGAAGGATCGTTTGGATAGAAAGCCGCGGAGATGAGGCAAAGCGCGAGCAGCAAGCCGAGCGCGACAAAAAGTATCGCCAGAATCTCGTTTCCACGACTAGCGCGTGGAACGATGATGCGCGGCTTCTCTTCGATGTGTGTAGTAGTCGCCATGAAAACTCCCACTCAAAAAAGACTTACGCGGCCTTGCGGGCGAGCAAGAAGGCTTTGATGAAGTCGTCGATGTCACCGCTGAGCACAGCTTCGACGTTACCTCGTTCGAGCTTTGTGCGTGTGTCTTTTACCAACTGATAGGGCGCCAGAACATAACTTCTGATCTGGGACCCGAATGAGATGTCGGCCTTGTTGGCTTCGAGTTCGGCAGTTTCAGCCCGCCGCCGTTCCAACTCGAGTTCATAAAGACGTGAGCGCAGCACCTGCATGGCAACTGCTCGGTTCTGGTGTTGTGAACGCTGATTCTGACAGGATACGACGATCCCGGTAGGCATGTGTGTGATGCGGACCGCGGAATCGGTGGTGTTGATGTGTTGTCCGCCAGCGCCGGTGGCGCGATAAGTGTCAACGCGCAAGTCTTTGTCTTGAATGTCGACTTCGATGTCCTCGTCGATCTCGGGATAAACAAACAAAGAAGCGAACGACGTGTGTCGCCTCGCAGCTTGATCAAAAGGCGAGATCCTGACGAGGCGGTGTACTCCGGCTTCTGCGGCCAGCAGTCCGTAGGCGTATTCGCCTTCGACTCTGAATGTCACACTCTTCAGTCCGGCTTCCTCACCTGGTTGATACTCGAGCACTTCGGCTTTGAATTCGCGCTGCTCGGCCCACTTGAGATACATGCGCAGGAGCATCTCGGCCCAGTCCTGCGATTCAGTTCCACCAGCGCCCGGATGAATCGTGCAAATAGCGTTACGGCGATCGTTGTCGCCGGCGAGCAGCATTTCAGTCTCGGCCTGGCTTAGGTCGTGTTCAAGACGTTCGATCAATGAATGAAGTTCTTTGATTGAAGTTTCGTCTTCTTCCGCAAACTCAAAGAGCACTTCCGCGTCAGCGATCTGCGATTGAAAATGTTCCTGGCGATCTATTTTCTTTTCCAGACGACTGCGATCCTGAAGCAACTTCTGCGCGGCTTCCTGATCGTTCCAGAAATCTGGCGCTGAGGCCTGCGCCTCGATCCTGTTCAACTCCTCGCGACTTGCCGGGACATCAAAGAAACCTCCCGAGTTGGTCTACACGTCCACGCAGGGTGTCGAACAAAGGTCTCAATTCCTGAATCGATAAAGTGTCGCTCATCTTCAGTCTTTCAAACTCCCTTTAGCGCTGACGCCCGCTTCGCGGGCTCAAAATTCTTATTACGAATGATCTAGGGTTGCGCTCGCAAAGCCTCGCTCCACCCTAGGCTATATGCTTCTGCCCGCTTCGCGGGCACCACGGCGCGGGTGGCTCAACAAGGTTGCCAGTAAAACCAGCACTGTAATAGCGGCGCAAACCTGAACGAAAAGGTCGCCATACTTCGTGTAGAAGGTTTTCCCTGTGTTGAAGTGCCACACAGACCAAACTCGGACGTCTGGCTGAAAACCTCTAGTCAAATCTGTCACTCTGCCGTCGTCTGCGATCTCCGCCGACAAACCTGTATTCGTGACGCGTAACATCGGTGTTCCGGTTTCAACAGTCCGGAAAATCGCGTTGGCCAGGTGCTGTCGCATCACCGCGGTTGGTCCAAGGTATCCATCGTTCGAGATATTGATCAGAGTGTCCGCACCTTCGTTCGCTAACCGGCGCGCGATCCATGGATAGGCCGCCTCGATGCAGATGAAAACTCCGGCTCGACGATCTCCAACCGGCATCACGTGTGTACTTGCTGCCGGGAGTGAACTCGCCAACGATTCCAGATATCAAAGAAGCTCCCGGTAACCATTGCGGGAGCGGCACATATTCGCCAAACGGCATCAGGCGAATCTTATCATACTGCGAAATCAGGCGGCCCTCTTCATTTATTAATAGCGCTGAATTGTATGAGCCACCGTCCGGCGCTGGTTCAAGCGAGTTGAAGAGCAGCATCGTTCTATTCTCTCTCGCGAAGTTCGCCACGAACTCCTGAAACGTCTTGTCGGCGGTGTATGTGAAGTTCATCGGCGACTCGGGCCAGACCACGAGTCTCCGAGATCCAGCTTGTGCTTGCTTGAGCCCCTGCGTGCTCAATGACAGATGCCGATCGAGTAGTTCTTTCGTTTCGGCAACACTCTTCACCGGATTCATCGGTACGTTAGGCTGAACGGCGATCACCGATAGAGAAGAATCCGGTGCGGAGAACACACCACTCGGCATCCCACCGGCGCCGATAACTATCACTACTAACAACACGGTCATCAGTGTCGCAGTTAGCGCCCACATGGTTCGCTTGACGACTAGAAGTGCGATCGCCGAATTGATCGCCAGAATCAAAAAGCTCACCGCATAGACACCACCCAAAGCCGCAATCTGGATCAAGAATGAGTTGTACGCCTGCGAGTAACCCAGCGCGTTCCAAAGCTGACCTGTAACTCCCAATCTGGTCCACTCGAGCGCTGTCCAGAACAGCGGCGCAAGAAGCATCGCCATCGGACCCCAGCGCCGGATCCCCAGCGCCACGAAAAGCGCGAACAATCCTGGAAAGATGCCAACTACCACTGCGCCCGGGATCAGTAAGAGGTAGGCCAGCACAGTTGGCAGCCCGCCGTAATGAATCATCGAGTGAGTGAGCCAGTAACAGGTGGCGTAGAAGAAAACCGTTCCGGTAGCCCATCCGAGGATCAGCGCGCGCAGCGGGCGACGGACGTCGTGCGATTGCCACAAGGAGCGGAACTAAAGCGATCCAGGCGAGCAGGTATGACTCGAAGTTGGGAAACGAGAATATAAGAAGACTTGTGCTGGCGGCCGCCAGTAACCACTCAACCCGAGTTGGCACTTCGAGACGTGCGCGTGAGGTAACTCGTAACCACCTGCCTCCTGGAATAGCTCCAGCCGAAGAAACTACTTGCTGCATCGCGGCTTGAGTTTAATCAAAAAAAATTTTTTGGGCGAGGTCGTGAGGTCGATTCAACGAGGTCAATTCGCGGAATTTTGACGCAAAAAGACAGAAATCGTCACTGTCAAAGTGACAAATTTCGTCGCTCTGGCAAAACGCGGGACAACTGTTGGATTGCTAAAGATATGTGGATTTAAAAGCGGGAGAACCCAGTCATCACTGACTGGGCTCGCATTTTGGGGGGAAGCACTGAAGGATCGCTCGGAAGGTTAGCTGGCGCAGCGGCAGGCGGCGCTCAGGGGATGTAGGCGGCGGGGGCACGGTCAACTTTTCCGTATATTCCGTGTCGTGCCGGTCATCTCTTGAGCACACGCTGTGCCAGAAACATTGCCGATTGCCAATTGCCGATTGCCAAATGGCAAAAGTCATCGCCGTGGGCTGCCGGAATCAAATTGGCAATCGGCAATTGGCAATCGGCAATATCCTCAATTCCCCATTGTCACCTGGCGTTGCAGAGCGATCGCTTCCTGATTGTTGGGATCGATCGTGATCGCGCTCAGGGCATACTTCCTCGCCTCACCGCGGTCGCCACGTTCGAGGAAGATTTTGCCCAAGAGGATATGCGCATCGATCAGCTTGGGATCCCAGAATATCGCCGTCTTCAAGGCTGCAATCGCTGCCTCCTGATCGCTGCGGCGAAGATTGATGCGACCGCTGAGGAGGTAAGCCTCCGCATTCGTCGGTTCGATCATCACCACGCGATGAAGCTCGGGTAGCGCTTCATCGTCCCGTCCGGCCTGGTAAAGATCGCGGGCCTTGATGAGCAAATCCTGAGTCGCCGAGCTCGGCGATCCCGCTTCGGCAGTCAGTTTATTTTGCCTATCGAGTCCGAAAACTTCCTCGCGGTTGAGAACGTCGCGCATGCGCAGAGTTACGCCGCTTGTTGTTTGCGATTTCTGCCACTCCGTTTCCCATTTCGCATACGCTGTTCGCAAGTAGCGGCGAGCCATGTCGTCAGCAGCCGTTGCGGCCTCGGTCTTCCCGAGTTTGGCGAGCGCTTTGGAGAACAGGAAATACGCCTGCCCGTCCTGCTGATCGGAAGTGATCACCGGCCGAAAATGCTCGGCAGCCTCTGAAAACTTGCCCGAGAGGAACAACGCGTATCCGTAGTTGAAATTGACCATCTGGTCCGATGGAGCTGAGGCCGAAGCCTGCGCCAGAAACTCTGTGCCCTGCGTAAGTAATCGTGTTCGCTCGGCCTCGTTCTTGTTGTTCCTCGCGGCTTGCACTGCGACCGCGCCGGCGTTGTTGTAAACCGCGATCAGTGGCAGATCACTTGAAAGCGGTACCACTGTCGCCAGCGCGCGACCATAGTCACCAAGCTTCGTGTAACCCAGACTCGCGTAAAATGCCGCCTCCGCGTAATGCGGTTCCTTCTTCTGAATCCTTGAAAAATACTCGGTCGCGTCTTTCCAATTGCCGAGGCTCATGTACGTGCGGCCCAGCTCAAACGCCGCCTGCGGATAAACGGCGCCACCCAGCGATTCGGCGTAGTAGTGAATTGCATTCCTTAGATAGATGGCGCGTTTCTCCTCGCGCAGCCCCAACTGCACCGCCTTCACATAGGCCTCGAAAGCTTTCTGCGGGATCTTGGTGGCTTCCTGAATGATCTGGTTTTGCGAGTAGGGTAGTGCTTTGTCGCGTTGATAAAGAATCTGATAGGCGAGCCAGCCGTGAATCTCCTGAAGCGCGGTCAAAACGTCGCCGCGGTCAAACTGTCGCGTGACCCAACCGCCGTCCTTCACTTCGCCGAAATTGCGGCCTTCGTTGACCTTGATCACACGCGACGTTACCTGCACGTAACCATCAGCAGCCGGCTTCGCGGATTTGGCGTCGCCCGTCGCGGCTGGTGTCACTGAATAGCTGCCGATGACAATAATCGACGCTTTCGCCTGGCGCGCTAGTTTGATAGCGGTCGCGCGAGAGGGAATTACGGTTTCTGGCAAGCGGAGATGATGATAAGCCAGCTCACGCTCCGCGCTGGAAACTACGACCAACCCGGGTTTGTTGAGTAGTTCGGCGAGCGCGTCGGCGAAACTCTCGCCAACCCAGTTGTATTCGGCGCGATTCGAAGTATTTTCGAACGGTAAAACCATCACTACATCCGTCGCCGGGTTCTGCGCCTGACGCGCGCGAAACGACGGGAAACGCGAAGGTTGCTAGTAAAATGGCAAAAATTAGCTTCAGACTAACAATTCTCATGGACGCAACTTTAGCAGAACAGGCCCCAGCATGGTAGCGTGCTTTTGCGCCTTTTGTGCTCTCTGTGTACACAGAAACACAAAGAAAAGCAGTAGTTACATCGAGTAAGCGAGTAGATGCTCGTCTTCGGTGCGCTCGGCGAGATTGATGTCCGGCTCCGCGTCCCGGCGTGCATCCTGCGCGAGCAGGTGCTCGACACCGTCGTTGTTGACCGGACGCGAGAACAGGTAACCCTGACCATATTCGCAGCCCAGCATTTTCAATTGCTGATACTGCTCCTCGGTCTCGATTCCTTCGGCAATCACTTCCATGCCGAGGTTGCGCGCAAGTGTGGAGATGGTGCGGACGATCGCGTTGTCGTTATCGGTCGTGAGGCGCATGACAAACGAGCGATCGATCTTGAGATAGTTGAGTGGGAAACGATGCAGGTAGCTGAGCGAAGAATAGCCGGTGCCGAAGTCGTCGATACTCAACTGCACACCCAGCGAACGCAGTTGCTTGAACATCAACGTCGCGGCTTCCGCGTTCTCCATGACCACGCTTTCCGTGATCTCGAGCTTCAGGCAGTGCGGATTCAGCTTGCTGGTTTCGAGCGCTTCTTTGATCCGTTCCAGCAGGTCGGGTTGAGCAACCTGTCGCGCCGAAAGATTCACGCTCAGGCTCAACGATCGGTGGCTCGGCGAATCAATCTGCCACTGGCGCACGTGCATGCAGGCTTCATTCAAAACCCATTCGCCAATCGGAACGATCAAACCAGTCTCTTCAGCAACGGGAATAAAGTCAGCCGGCGAAACAATGCCTCTGCGTGGATGGTTCCAACGCACGAGCGCCTCGAAGCCCGCGAGACGACCAGTTTGCAAACAAACAATCGGTTGGTAGTAAACACAGAATTCTTTCTGTTCGATCGCCTGGCGTAAGTCGCTTTCCAATTGCAGACGCGAAACCGCGCGCGCGTGCATGCCCTGATCGAAAAGTTCGTAACGAGCTTTGCCGTTTTCCTTGGCGCGATACATCGCGATGTCCGCGTCGCGGAGGATGTCGTCGGCCCTGTCGTAACCACTCGAGCTCAGCGCGATTCCGATACTCGCGGTCGCAAACGCGGAGTTCTTGTCGAGCACAAATGGTTGACTTAGCTCATCCTGAATTCTTTGTGCGACGCGCACTGCGTCAGTAGCATCCGCCATCCCGCTCAAGAGAATCGCGAACTCGTCGCCACCGAAGCGCGCGAGAGTATCGACCGGACGCAGCGTTCGTTCGAGGCGCTCGGCAAAAGCAACGAGCAGCAGGTCGCCGTGCGTATGGCCCAAACTATCGTTGATGTTCTTAAAGCGATCCAGATCGAGGAAGAGAACCGCAAACATGTGACCGTCGCGTCGTTGGGAGCTTTCGATCTCGGCTTTAAGCAGTTCGGTGAACATCGCACGATTCGGCAGGCCGGTTAATGAATCGTGAAATGCAGCGTGGCGGAAGTGGTCTTTTGTTTCTTCGAGCACACGGCTGATGCGTTCCTGTTCGGCGATGTAATTGTTCAACTCCTGGACGTGTCGCTCAGCTTGTTCGGCGCGCCTGCGTTCAGCTTCTTCAGCGTAGCGCGCCGAAGACTTCACTTCACGCATGTAGCGGTCGTAGCTGAAGTAAACGATGACGATGATCGGAATGCAGACCAGGAACGCCCAGAACCGAAACGTGCCAAGACTGCTTACGATAAATCCCGCGCCTGCAGCACCGGCAAAATAACTGATCGACATCCAAAGGAAGTTTCGGCTCCACATGTACCAGAGCGGTTGGTTTGTCTTGAGCGCACTGGCAATAGATCCGATTCCTGTGTGGAGCAGGTATTGGGCCATGCCCATCACGCAAAGAGCGATGATCGCTAGCGAGGCCCCACTGTTCATCAGGTTGGTTGTGGAACCAAAGATCACTTTGAGAACAGTGGCCGTTGTGAACACGGAGCATGCGAGTGACGCACTGCCGAACGCCACGGTTCTTACTTTACGGCTGATTCTCAGCGCCGAGCAGATACCGGCTAAGGCGCCGATCATCACTGCGGCTTCACCGCCGTAAAGCAAAAGGGCGATGAATACAAACGTATCTTCGAGCGTGATGTTGCCGCTAATCTGCGGAATGCGGATCGCAATGCGCGACCCTAGCACAGCGGTGATGAGGGTGAGGAGGAGGAAGTAGCCATCGATGACGCCTCTGGGCAGCGTGAACGCAGCGTAGAGCACACTTGCGGTGCCCGCCGCCGCGATCAGCCACATGTAGATGGCTATTGAATGTTGTCGAGGTATCTTCATGTCCGCACGAAGTTCTCAATTCGCTTCTCTGTGCAACCTCTGCGTTCTCTGTGTCTCTGTGGTTTCTTAATCTCTTTACGGATAAACCTACCACAGAGACACAGAGACGCAGAGGTGCACAGAGAAGAATTTACTGTGCTTACTTCATTCCAGGCGTGTTGTCGCCGAGTGAGCAGTCGCCCAGGACGTAGCCGTCGCCGAGCACGTACCCATCGCCGAGCACATAGCCATCGCCCAGGACGTAACCGTCACCAAGCACGTAGCCATCGCCGAGGACGTAGCCGTTACCGAGTAGGAGGACGTTGCTGAAGAAGATCGATCCGCCAAACATCGCCGAACCGTCGCTCTCCGTCAGATAGCTTCCAGTCGTCAAAGTCTTAGCCCACATGTTGAAGTTCAAGATTTGACTGGTGAGCCCTTCATTGATGCCATCGCCCAACAAATAACCGAGGCCATAACTGACCTGATACTTGTTGATCAGATCCTTACCGGTGATGGTCGTGCGCTTGAGCACGATTCCCTGTGTCCAGGGAAAAGTGAAACCTGCAACTGTGTTTTGGGGGGCAGGAGCAGACTGAGTTAGCAGTGTGGATCCGAAAGTGGGTTTCAAAAGGCCCAACAAATCGCCTTTGACAATCTTAGCAATCGAAACAGCGCCGGCAACGTTGAGTTGACCAGCACCCTGATCGAAAGTGTTGAAGCCCGCGAGTGGTTGAGCGGTGTACATCAAAAGCATCTTGACCATGTTCGGGGTCAAGCGGGTGTTTGATTCCAACAAGAGAGCCGCCGTGCCCGCGACCATTGGCGTGGACATTGACGTACCACTCAGGTACATCAGCTTCATGTTGGTGGTGGAGTATTTGTTAGTTTCGAGTTGGGGATATTTCTTGATTAGACCATTGCCCACGGCTTGCGCGGCGATGATCTTGTTTCCAGGGGCAACGAGATCCGGTTTGATGAGGTTGTCGTAACGAGTTTGTCCATACGAATCGACTGAGAAGCTGCGTGTTGGACCACGTGAACTGTAGCTCGTGACTGAATCTTCGTTACGCGCGTCGCTGCCAAAGCTGTTGGTGGCGCCGACGGTGATCGCCGAAGGTTCGTTGCCGGGAGAGTGAATCCCACCGTAGATCTTGCGTCCCTGATCGTCTTTCCCGTCGTTTCCAGCGGCAGCAACTACGACAACACCTGCGTTTACGAGTTTCCGAACTGCGTTACAGATCGGATCGTCTTCATAAGAGTTGATCGCTGGAGCGCCGAGACTCATGTTCACAACACGCACGTTGTAGTTGTTCTTGTTTGCGATTAGCCAATCGAGTGCGGCGAGCACGCCTGAAACTCTGCCGACACCCTGCGAGTTCAATACGCGGAGGTTGACGAGGTTCGCAGCGGACGCGATTCCTTCGTAAGCGCCGCTCGTCGGCGCGCCGTCACCGGCTGCGATTGCCGCGACGTGTGTTCCATGGCCCCATGGGTCGTCAGTGCGGTTCTCGCCAGTGAAATCTTTGCTGAATTTGATCTTGCCGGAGGTTGCGAAAGATTTGTGTTTGCTGTCGATGCCTGAGTCGACTACGGCGATCGTTATGCCTGAGCCGTCGAGTGTGCTGTTTAATCCGAGCAAGCTCTTCTGAGAACGAACTTGCTGCGCGCCAGTTGTAGTGACGATGTGTCCCGCACCGCTGACACGGTTATCCAGGGAGATGTAAGTGACATCAGGATTGGAAGCAAGTACCTCGACAGAATTGGCCTGAACATCGGCGATCGTAACGTTCAGATTTGAAAGCACCGCGACGAGGACTCCACCGACAGTCTGGAGTAGTCCACCGACTAGATTGAGCAGTCCGCCGATTAGTCCTCCTCCTGATGAGGAAGGTTTTGTCTGCACGATCACTCTGACGCGGGCGTCGCCGTTTCCGGAAAGAATTAGCTTTTGCAGGTCAGGAGAGATCTTGCCGCTTGAGAGAGTTGGCGGTTTCGGATTAGCGGCGCGGGCTCTGGTGTTGGTGGATATGAACACCGCGGAGCAGATAGAGACCAGCACGACCGCGGTCACAAGGCGTTTCAGGGCATGGGGGCGAGACATTCAGTTTCTCCAAAAGACTTCAATCGTAAAGCTATGCTCGAAATGCGAGCAGGCTCCCTGTGCTAGCCCTGTGCCACATGGGGAATTTTGGTATTTGTGTCGATTCTGTTGAGGGAAGTAGAAAGTTGGACCAGCAAGTTTGAGGCTGGTCCAGGCAGATTGACGGCTTTGTGAGTCAGGCTGAGAGCTATCGGTCTGACTGACAGCAAAGCGAAAAAAGCACAAAGACTTCAGCCGAGTCGTTGCGCATTTTTGTGTTCCACGTCGCTTCTACTTGAAGAAACCACCGGCCATTCGCTTCAGGTCATCGATCGCACTGCCATCGTTGTTCTGGTCCAGCATTGAGTTGAGGATGCTCATGGCATCCGGGTGCTTCATTTTGTGCTTGTTGTTGCTGTTGATTGAGAAGGCTTGAAAGACCGGAAGGGTCGAGTTGTTCCTGCTGTTGTGCACGGCCCACCGCGCCCATCACGAGCGGAGCAAGTGTTTCCAGAAGACCGCCGGCGGAACCCTGGTCGATGCCGGTTGCTTGTGCGAGGTTGTTTTCGATCACCGGTTTCTGACCGCCGAAGACGTGTCCGAGGATCCCGGCGCCATTTGCGCTTTGCGGGTTTGAGACGTAGCCCATCAAGTTGTCGAAAATACTACCGTCGTGATCCTGGTTGATCGCCTGGTGCAGACTTTCCGCACCTTGAGGTTGGTTCGCGTTGCGCGCCAATGCAGCGAGAATGAGCGGCACGGCGACCTGGACGGCGGTGTTTGCCGTCGCTTCAGATATTCCAAACCGTTGAGCGATGGTGCGACTCGCATTGCCCGACAATTGTTGAGTAATGATCTGTGTTAATGCGTTCATGATTGCTCCTTTGAATTAGTTGTGTTGCGTGGAATCCAAGTCGGGGGATCAGGGGTGGTGGGAGTTTACGCTTCAAGCGGCTGTAGCTCAACCGTAGATTCTCGAAAGTGGGATTCATTTGTGCCAGTAATGAAATCGATGTGCGACTTCATCGATAAGCCTCCGATATGAGTGAAGCCACTGGATTGTTTGTGATTTTTGTGCTTCATTGTGGCAATGAAGAAGACGGTTTTTGCGGTATTCCTAATTTTATTTGCAGCGGTGAGCGCGATGGCACAAGCCACCCGGTTTGAGGGCCAGGTGGTGTGTTGCGCGGAGTGTTGGGCTGAAGCCGATCGGACGAAAGTAGAGTTTGGAACGGCGGAAAATCTATTGAAGGCGAAGTCGTGTGTCGAGGGTGGTGATCCGACTCTGCTTGCCGTACGCGAGGGCGACAAGTTCGCGCTGTACGAGTTGCAGCCTGCCAAATTTCGCTTGCCGGGAAAGAACTGGCTCGAGTTTATCGGCAAACGCGTTGCTGTTACGGGCGCAGTTCAGAAGAAAAAGAACGCGAGTGTAATTCGAGTCGATAGTTTGGAAGTGCTCGCGGCGAGTCTGGCGGAACGTCAGGCTTCGACAACGATCGGCAAAGAAATTGAACTAGCGCTAAAAGATCCATTTGGCACTGAACAGCGCCTCAGCTCGCTTAAAGGTCGCATCGTAGTCCTCAACTTCTGGGCCACCTACTGCATACCCTGCCGCAAAGAGATGCCCGACCTGGCGGCGATCCAGAATGAGTATGCGGCGCTCGGCGTGCAGGTGATCGGCGCGTCGGCAGACGAGCCGGAGGATCGCGATAAGGTTCTTCAGTTCGTCAAAGAAACGAAAGTCAACTTTCCGGTTTGGATGGGTGCAAGCGGTGCGGACATGATTCGGTTTGGTCTCGGTACAGCGCTGCCGGGCACGGTCATCATCGATCGCGAAGGACGCGTTGCGAAAGTAATCTCAGGCGTGATCGATAAGGCTGCCGTCAAAAAACAGATCGAATCGATGCTTGCGACTGCCGAGCAAGCGCGGGCAAAGCCAACGCGTTCTGAAGTCTCCGTGTGCCGAGCTGACCGCTTTGACCGGGAGAAGGCCGCGCCGTGAGCGGGGCAGGAGTAAATGATTTTAAATGGACGTACGGCGTTCGGGTGATCGCGAACCAGATCGACCGCGCTAAGTGGCGCAACACGCTCACCTACAGGTTTCACCCAAGATTTACCGCAGGCATTGAATACAACCCGCTCGCGAAGAAGGTTAGCCCTCTCGCAAACCTTGTCGCCCTTACTGAAACTCACACGCGCCCGGCACTGATCTTCGGTACAAGTTCTGATCGCATCGGCACACCGTCCGGACAATCGTTCTATGCAACTCTGAGCAAGAGCCTGAAGCATCATACCGGCTTGCCGGTCGCACCGTATGTTGGAGTTGCGTATGGAACTTTCGACGATCGCGCGAGAGCGATTGGAGGATTGAACATCAACTTCAGCGAGCGCTGGAGTTCAACGATTCTCTTTGACGGCGTGCGAGTTCATCCTCTCTTGAACTACACGCACGGCAGACATCAATTCGGCTTCATCCTCGAGCGTGGCCGCAATCCCGGAGGCAGTTACAGCATCTCGTTTTAGGGATCAACGAACCTAAGCCAAAAAGGCACAAAAAGACTTTTATCAGCGCAAGTCCTGACTGCTTAAGCGGCTCTTCATCCGGAGTTGCCACTTGCTCCGCGGTATGTCGAGCGCTTCAAACTGGTCGCTCGCGTCTCTTAACGACTCGCCACCGGCCTTTCGTGTCTTGAGGTAAAGCAACGCAGCCATGATTGCGGTCAGGGGAGTGACGAACACATTAAGCAACTGGTACAACGCGGATCTTCCCGACATCGCGAAGTCGAAACCGAACTGCTTTGGAGAAAAGTCATCGTTAAATTGAAGAGTAAAATTAGTCGTCACAGCAGCGCGCCAAACTAAAACCGGCAACGCAAACTGCACGATCGTAATGGCCAGCGCGGTGCCGAATGCCCTGCGACTCAACGTTCGACTGCGACGCAACGTCCCGCGAACTCCATGCGGTTCCATGATTACCACAGGCGCATAAAGTGCGTAGAGAACCGCGGCAAGCAAACCGGGAATGATGAAGAGGGTTGAGCCGGTGAGAATCATCGTCATCACGAGCAGCGACGTGATCGCGAAGACTCGCCAGCGTCGTTTCAAAGCGGCGACACCTGCGCTGATTCCGGTGACATATAAAAAGGAGTGCCCATCACGGAGCCGACGACCGTGAGATTTTCGGACAGCGGGGGCAAGCCGCCCTTCCTGACTTGTACTCTTGTTCGTGGTTCTGTTTGTCCGGATCAGTGTCGCGCTATCTTCGGATGTTGCGCGTAAAAGCGTTTTCGCTTCAATCGGAAAAGAATCTGTGTAATCTGTGGATGGTTCGACGTTTCCCAGTTTCACTAAACCGAAGTCGAGCACCTTCACTGTATAACCGCCGCGACCATTTGGCTCGAGCCAGATATTGTCCGGCTTCAGATCCCTGTGAATGATCCCCGCACGATGCGCCTCCTCAACCGCTGCACAAACCTGTTCCAGAATATCGACGACCCAACGGATCGGAAGCGCGCCCTCTTCTGCAACGATTTCAGCTAACGTGCAGCCATCGAGATACTCCATCACAAGGTAAGCCACTGGACCATTCGTCGTCTGCGCGAGTCCGAAGTCAGTGACGTCGACGACGTTCGGATGGCGCAGTCGTCCAGCAGCTTCTGCTTCACGTCGAAAGCGCGCTACAAACTGATCGTGAGTTGAGAGTTGTGGATGAATAACTTTGACGGCAACGGTTCGCTTTGTTCCGAGGTGTGTCGCGCGGTAGACGGCGCCCATGCCTCCTTCGCCAAGGAGTTGCTCGATCTGGTATTTGCCGTCGAGTAGTTGCATGAATGTATCTCTTTTCATCACCGGGGCACAGAGACACAGAGTTTACAAATACTTACGCACGATGTCGCTGGTTGGAACGCGTGCCTTCAAGGCATGTAGCGTATGGTACAGGCCCATCTCGGTGCGCGCCATGAAAAGAAATTCGGCCATGATGTGTTTGGTGCGGAATAGTTTAGTCGCTTCGCGTATGTAATCGGTGAGAAATTTCTTGTCGGCGAAGTCAAAACGTTCATGTAGTTCTCGTTCCGGTGGGTAGACGTTTCGGTAAAACTTCTCTGAAAAACTGACAAGCGCGCGATACGCCGGCGTCGAGAGTTTTATGCCCTGCGCGCGATAATTAGTTTCGAGCAACCGGCGAAACTCGGGTGAATGTCGGTCGCCCGGATAAAGATAAACGCTCTTCAAATACTTCAGCGCCGCAGGGGCAAGTTTTTTCGCGCATCCGAAATCTACCAGGCCGATCGTCGCATCGTCATTGAAAAGATAATTGCCCCAGTGCGGGTCAGCGTGAAAAGCGCCGAGCTTCAGTAGTTGAAAATAGAAAAGTTCAAAAAGATTCGTCCCGAGTTGGTCGCGCAGTTTCTGACTGGGCTTCTGCTTCAAAAACTGTTCGAGGTGACGTCCACGCACAAACGACATCGTCAGCACCTTGTCTGATGAATACTCACGAAAGACACGCGGCACTTCGACAAACGAAAGCGGCGACAACTTCTCACGAAAGAAATCTATGTTGTCAGCCTCGAGACGATAGTCGGTCTCCGCAAGCATCTGCTGCTGCATTTCGTCGATGAGCTCTTTCGGGATGTGACGTGTAGCTTGCGCCGGCTTCGTAACCGTGCGGAACCACTTGAAGTCGTTTTCAACTGTTTGGCGAATGCCGGGATATTGAATCTTCACAGCGACACGTTTGTGCTCGCGTGTTGTGGCTTCGTGAACCTGTCCCAGCGACGCTGCGGCAAAAGGTTCCGGCGTAAACTTTTCGAAGATCTCTTCAGGCTCACGACCAAGGCCGCGCTTCACCTGCACGCGCACGAGCGACGGATGCATGCCGGGGGCTTCCATTTGCAGCGACGCCAGCTCGGCAAGTGTCTCGTCGGGAAGAATTCCGGCCTGAAGGCTCAGCGTTTGACCGAGCTTCATCGCTGGACCACGCAGCGACAGCATCTCGTCGCGCATTTTGCGAGCAGCGCGGGTGTGTGTGCTTTTTAGTTTCCGTTCTCCTTCAGCCTTTCCGACAAACGCTCGCTGCAGAATGTAACCGAGATAACTGCCCGCGACGCCTGCTCCCATCGAAGCCATTCGCAGCGCGCGACGTGCCGGTGTGTTTTCTTCAGCAGCCATTAACGTCGACCATTGGTCAGGAAAGAAACACCGACGTGTAGCGAGCGGTCGAGAAATGCGACCGTGTGTTGTTTGTCTTCTGATGAATCGTAAAGCCAGAAGAGCAGGACGCCGAGGTAGTAGATCCAAAAAGCTTCCGGGACCAACCACGAAAGCGCGCCATGCTGTTGTTTTGGAGTCGACTCTTCGACGAGTTCCGTTACGAACGCGAGATATCGATGCCGAAGTTGTTGTGCCCGGTGACTAAATGGGCCAAGGTGCGAAGCCGGATTGAGTGCGTGAATCAATGCAGCGCCAATGAAGCGTTCGTACGGCGCCAGGTATTCCAGTTGACTGTGTACGAGGGTGAAGAGTTTTTCCTCGAGCGGCGCCTTGCGCAGGCGAGGATTATCGCGAACCGCCGCTATGGCGTGGTCCACTTCTTCCTCAAAGAAGGAAAGCGCGATCTCTTCTTTGGTGCGGAAGTAGTTAAAGACAGTGCCTTCCGCGATACCGGCTTTTCGAGCGATTGCTTTGGTAGTGGTGGTGGCGAAGCCTTTCGTTTGGAACAGCGTGAGGGCCGACTTTACGATGCGCTTGCGGATCGCTTGCTTGTTTTGAGCGCGTTTGCCAGCCAGTCGTTTCTTTGTGCTCTTTTTTGTGCTCTTTGTGGCCATGTAAACAATCCGTGAGTGCGCTCACGAAAAGATATGAGTGCACTCACGAATTGTCAAACCGTTGGACACAAAAGGCAGAATAAGTGCCAGCTGTTTTGCCGCGCGCTGTGCTCGTCGATTCTGTCGTGCCGCGGTGTACCAGTGTTCCGGTCGTTCCTGTCGTACCAGTTGTTCCAGTCGTTCCGGTTGTACCCATGGAGCTGCTGGTTCCGTGCAAGCTGGGATATCGATCGATATCGCTCTGCTCGACCCGCAGGCGATTCTCGACGTTCCTAACTCCCCTCACGTCCTCAGCAATATCTTCTGCTCGACGCTTGTCGGATCGGCTGTTGACGGTTCCGCTGAGCGTGACTACACCATCCACAACCATTACCTCGACTTCTGACGCGTCAAGGTAACCCTCGCTTAGCTGATCGTTGACGTCTTCTCTAATGCGTTCGTCGGAACGGCGGTAACTTTTCGGTCCTTTGCCATGACGTCCCTCACGCTGCTCGTCCATGCGATATCTGCGTTCGGCATCTTCATCACCAAACCACGCAGCGAGTTTGTCCGCCAGACGATCTAACCAGCCACGTTCCTCGCCACGGCGCCCATAGTCGTAATCATAGCCACGATCACGTTCACCGTATGTTTCACCCGAACGGAAGCCGGTCGGATAGTTGTAACGTGACGACGAGGAACCGCTCCTCGTGTCGTAGCGGCTGCTGTCATCGTAACTCCCCGTGTCGTAACCGCGGACGAAGCTGCCGTATCTGCTTTCGCGGTCATCGGTGTAGTCCCAATCGTTCTCCGAGCCGGGACGATAGCCTTCGCGACCGCGATATTCACTTCCCGATCTCAACTGGAGCCGCCGCCGTATTGACTACCACCATACTACTGCCGCTGTATCACTGCCACGGTCGTATTCCGCCCTGGAACGACCGCTGCCATACCGACCGCTGCCGTATTCACTGCCCGAGCGACCGCGACCATACCGGCTGCTGCCGGATTCGCCGCCCCATCTACTTTCCCTTGCATACCTGTCTCGTTCGTTCTCATCACGACCGTACCCGGACCGGCCTTGAGACCGTTCGCCATAAGAGCGATCGTAGTCGGAGTCTGAGCGACGGCCGTAATCCCGTTCGCCGCGATCGTAATCTCGATCCCCGTATCTCGTTGACATATCTAAATCTCCTTCCTTTACCCCATGCTCGTTGTTTTTACAGACAGTCGGAATCTACTGACAATACGGCTGCTCATGCTGGCAGCAGCGTTTCACAAACGTGTTGCCTAACTGCAACGGAAGTTGAGAAACCCATAAGACAGGTCTATTCTTTACAGCCGCAATTGATAGATCCCCACAAGGAGGTCAGCTTCCGATGGCTGAGCTGCTAAGGTCTTTCCGCCGCTTTGCGTTCCGACTTCTTCCAGTCGTGTGCGTCTTGCTACTGCCAAAATTCGTCGTAGCCCAGAGTTCAGGGAACTACTGCGAGGCTTCGCCTGTTGTAAGAGAAGACTTTAGGAAGCTCAACGCCATCGACGATGAAGCCTTGCCGTACAAGACTCGGCGCGATCGCCAGTTTGCGATGCTGCAAGAGTTGCTGAAGAAACATGCGGGCAACTTCCACGTGCAGCGTCGTTACCAGAATCATCGCCAGAGTAGCCTCATTGTCGATCGAGATGCCCTGATCGCCGAATACCGCGAGCAGATGCAGAAGAACGCCAACGATCCACAAGCGACCTACCTTTACACCCGCTTGCTAATCGGACGTGATACCAAACAGTCGATCGAGCTTTTGCAGAAGCTGGCCCAGCAGTCGCCGGACTTTCCGTGGTCGCTACATACAGTTGGCGGAGATTTACACCTACGCCAATTTCCGCGACGAGGCAAAATCGAACGAGCAGTTGAAACAATGGATCGCGAAGTGTCCCTCGACCATTCACGGCATCGCCCAGATAACACGCAGCGGAGACAAAGAGATGATGACGGCCGCTGCACCACGTGTGCGCGCGCGATTGGAAGCGTCGAAGGACATCGACGACCTGAGCTACTGGGACGATCTCTGGGCGCTTGAATTCAAAGTTAAGCCAGTGCCCGAACATCCGGAATTGCGCAAAGTGATCGCCGCAGACTTGAAGCGCATCCGCGAAAACAATCCGACCAGCAAACAACAGCTCGAGACACTGGCAGAAGGTTACAAACAGGTCGCAGACAAAACCGGGCAACGTTGGGCGGAAGACGAACTGATCCGGCTCATGCCGAAATCTGAAACCGCGCGGCGCCTGATTACCTCGCGTTACTACGAAGAACATCCATATCCGAAACCTGAAGAACCAGACGCGAAGAGGCAGGCTTATAACCAGGGAATGGTCCAGGCCACCGACGAATGGCTCAAGCAGTGGCCTTACGACGACAGCACGTGGTCCAATCGCGTTCGTTCGTTGACCGCGTTGGAAGGAACATCGAACACCGATGTTGAAGCAGCCTACAACGGTTATGTGAAAGCTCGCGAGAACGGAGGCGGTTGGTACTCGATGCCACCGCTCGAAATGACAGTAGCTCGTTTTTATCTCAAGCGTGGTTTTCGTTTGGAGAGCGTGCCTGCGCGTAATTCAGAAGGGCATCACGGAAGTTGAGGAAATTGAAAAGGGCAGGGGAGAGTCGGACCTGTACACGCCGCGCGGGAGATTCAGTACTCGAGTAATCTCAAGTTCGTGCGTATGGACGCGTGGCCAGTGTTGGCTGAAGCTTACGCGCGTCTGAAACAGCCTGACAAAGCACGCGAAGTGTTGGCGCAGTTGGCTGAGGTTACAAAGCAAAAGGAACAGACCAACGATGCGCAGCGCAGAAGCTTCGCTTACGGCCAATTCGTTTACTGGCAAGCTGCGGGTAAAGTCGCCGAGGCTGAACAGCGCAAACTCGATGCGTTGACGGCTTACCAGACGGCGCTCTCGTTTCGAGTCACAAAACCACGTCAAAGATGAGTTGAGTGAAAACACGCAACGGTTGTGGAAAGAGCTGGGTGGTACCGACCAGGGTTGGCAAGCCTATCTGGCGCGTACTGAAAGTCCGAAGAATAAGTTGGGGACTGCTGAAGTTTCGTCGTGGGATACGAAGAAGACCGACATGCCGGCTTTTGATTTAACCGATCTCGAAGGCCGCAAATGGTCACTCGCCGATCTCAAAGGCAAAGTGGCTTTCATCAATCTGTGGGCGACGTGGTGTGGCCCGTGCCGTTTGGAATTGCCTTACGTGCAGAAGCTTCGCGAGCAGATGAAAGACAAGAAGGACGTGCTGATTCTGACGCTCAACACCGACGAAGAAGTCGGGATGGTCGAGCCGTTCATGAAACAGAACAAGTACACGTTCCCGGTGCTTCTCGGAGAGGCATACGCGGAGCGACAGGGCGTTAACAGTATTCCGCGAAACTGGATCATTAATTCCGAAGGCAAAATAATGTTTGAAGGTATTGGCTTCAGTAACAATGGCGAGGAGTGGATGAAAAAAGCCGTGCAGATGATCGAGCAAGTGAAGAGCACGAACTGACTTTTTTGTGCTTTTGTGGAACAGTTTGGACTCATGGCCCAAGAGAAAGATTTCCTGGAGGCAGTAAAGCGCGGAGAGACGCAGGCGGTCGAGGATCTGCTGCGCAGTCGACCGGAGTTGATAAGGTCTGCGGACGAATATGACAAGACCGGTCTGCACTTGGCGGCTGAAACCGATCAGGTTGAAACGGCCCAACTCCTGATCGACGCAGGAGCTGACATTGAAGCGTTAACCTCGTGGGGTGCCACGCCACTGGACTGGGCAGCCGCGATGGGAAGCGTTAGGGTTGGAGATCTATTACTCGCGCGAGGCGCCACTGGCTTGACGTTGATCGTTGCGGCCGGACTCGGAAAGCTCGACACGGTGAAGAGCATCATTGCATCAGGCGCCGATGTTTCTGCGCACCGGCGACGCGGTGCTCCCGAGGCTCCGGACGATCACTGGCCGGCTGACTCTGCTCACATCCGCGGCGACGTGTTGTCAGACGCAGTGTTTGCCGCGGCTCGCAACGGCCACACGGAAGTGGTTGAGTATTTATTGGACCGTGGTGCGCAGGTCGATGCGAAAGGTGTTTTCGGCGGCACGGGATTGCACTGGGCCGCAATCAACGGTCACCGAAAAACAGTCGAGCTTCTGATCGCTCGCGGCGCCAGCCTCACGATTCGGGATGAGCGTTTTGATGGAACGCCGGAGGGTTGGGCCAACGAGGGTGGTCATGCGGATCTGGCGAATCTCCTCCGCGCAGGTTGAGGTTGTTAAGGAGACATACCGATGGAGAAAGTGAACCTGGCTGAAAAGTTCAAGGTGTTTCAGGAACATTGGAGTCCGAAGATCGTTGGCGAGGTCAATGATTGTTACTTGAAGCTAGTGAAATTCAAAGGTGAGTTTGTTTGGCATCATCACGATGTTGAAGATGAGATGTTCATGGTGATCAAGGGACGCTTTGTGATGAAGCTGAGAGATCGGGACGTCCAGTTGGAGGAAGGGGAGTTCATCATCATCCCGCACGGCGTAGAGCACATGCCGGTCGCAGATGAAGAAGTCGAAGTGCTTCTGATCGAACCAAAGACAACCCTGAACACCGGCAACGTGAAGAGCGAGCGAACGGTCGAAGTGTTACAGCAGATTTGACCCTGATGCCGTCGAACTTGAAACAGAACAAGTTACTGGCGACCGCGAACACGAGGAGGACGGTTCCGAAACGGCCCATGTGAATGCACGTCATTGACGAAGACGGGTCCGTTCGCTTTGTGACTGGTATGCATAAGGAGATTATTGAGCAGACGAAAGCTCGCCTTGCGCCGCAGGCCCAAACCCGCGGCGGCAAGAGAAGGTTGCTGATGTTTTGTGCAACAACCGAAATTGGACCATCGGTGATCTTACCGGTCATGACATCGATGACAGTGGTCTCGGCGAACCACAAAATCAGCGCAGGCGTGGCGGCAATGATTGGCGCCCCAATCGAAAAAGGAAAACCGACCGCAGCCAATCTATACTTCTCATTCGTGGCCAGCACTCAGAGCCGTGACAAACGACAGGAGCGCAGAGATTCCGAGTGCGATGACGAGCGGCCTATTGAAAACATGGATGCCACCCAGCACGGTCGCAGCGCCCGCGTTTTCAGCGTTGGTCATGCTTCTGAACAGGTTCGTTATACCCAGAGCGGAGTATGTGGTTACGAGGGCTGGGAGCACGGCCACCAACGACGCCCCGGCACAGAAGATAAGTCTGGACCAAAACGACACGTCCGCTGGTTGGGGTAAAGTCAAGACTCACTTCAGTTCTAGCCATCCCTCACAAAAAGGAATTTCCCTACAGAGACCACTGTTTTCTCTCAGGCCATGGGCCAAGTGCAACTGCCGCGTAGCGGGCTGGAGCATGTAGCCTAGGGTCAACCTGCGCGAAGCAGGTGTAAGCATATAGCCCAAGTGCAACCTGCGAAGCAGGTGTAAGCATGTAGCCTAGGGTGGAGCGAGGCTTTGCGAGCGCAACCCTAGGAATCAATCGTAATTAAGATTGTAGCCCGCGGAGCGGGCGGCAGGACGTTGCGATCCTGCTACTGTCGCCCGCTTGCGGGCTGAAATTCCTTTTTTATGCTTACCTAGGGTTGCGCTCGCAAAGCCTCGCTTCACCCTAGGCTATATGCTTCCGCCCGCTTCGCAGGTTCCGCCCCTGGGCTATACGCTTATACCTGCTTCGCGGGCTCCACCCAGGCTAAATGCTTACACCTGCTTCCCAGGCTTGCACCCTAATATCCTTTGCACTACCAACGTGGACCGCGAACCACCAGGGATTATTTTTTTCAATCCCGGTGAGCAGCCACCGGGCCTCGTGTGCTCCGGCATAAAAGCGCGCGCGCTTCACGTAGTCCTCCGCTTCGGGATACACGCGATAAAACCGATCCAGAAACGACTCACCATAGTTATAAATGATTGCGCCCAGGTCAATCGCAGGATCTCCCAAACCCGCACAACTACCGCATCATTCAAAAGACCTTCGCGGTTGATGCTGATGCTTTCAACCTTCAGTTCCGGAAACAATTCGCGAATCCGGCTTTCGTATGGCCCAAGCTCGTTCATCCGACTTCACCCAGTTGTCGCGGGGAGTTTTTTCAGCGACTTCTGGATCATCTTACTCAAACCCTTCGGATTCTTCAGCACACCGCTCGTCGAAACTGGCTTTGTGAATGCGAGCACCTCGCCGGTACGAGAGTCTACGATCCCGACCGTGATCGTGGTGAATGGAAAGTCAAAACTGAAGATATTGATCAACGAGAAAGCAGTCTTGCCCTTGGTGAACACTCTGCCTTGACCACGAATGAATACCAACGCGTCGGCTTCCTTGTGCACGTTCAGCAGCATCACTTCGTCGCCCAATGTAAAACGCGCCTTCTTGACGTCCTTTGATTTGTCGACGAGCTTCGGCAGCAGCGCGTCATAACGCGTTTGTATGTCGGCCAGCGTGTACTTTCGGCTCTCATCCATCGCGGCCGGTTCAAATGAATTCGCTGCGATAGTGATCTTCTTTTGCTGTAGCGCGTCGCGCACGGCCTCCATCACTTTTCCGCTTATATCGGCAGACTCGGCCACCATCATCTCCGCGCCTTTCGCGCTCTCCTTGGTGATCTCAACCTTGGCGGGAAGGACGACGGCACTGCGTATCGTTACTTCTTTTTTTACGACTTTCGGATTTAGATACTGAGCTTTTACGCCCGCTGCATGAGAGTGCGCGAACATGCAGCACAGGATGATAAGAACAAAACGAAGCGATGATCTCATTTACAGTCTCCCAATCGATGTCTTATTTCATCGACTCTTTCAGAACCACAAGACGTCGTCGAATTCTCTCGGTGTCGATCGCGTTAGGCGCAAGCTCCAGGTACGCTGCGTACTGGTTTGCCGCATCATCTTTTCGATTTAGCTTTTCGTAAAGCATGCCCAACCCGCGACGTGCGCTCGCGTTGAATCGATTCAACTCAATCGCGCGCAGGAACAACTGCTCCGACTTTTCACTGTTTGCCTTCCAGGCTTCCTGGCCCGCAGGCGTCTTCAACAACTCGGCATCTTGTTCTTCGAGCGTGCGTTTGGCGCGGTTCCTGGCAGCTTTCTTCTTTGCGCCGGACGAGAGCTGTTTGTCTGTGAGCTCTGCGTTGCGTGGACCAAGCGTGCGATACGATTCCGCGAGGTAGAAAACGTTCTCCGATGATTCCGGACGCAGGTTTACAAGCTTCTGGCTAACAAACACTGCCGATCGGAATCGCCCTTCGTTAATTGCCAGCTCAACGTTATGCCGATCGACAAGCTCCATCACCGCGAGGTAATCATCTTTCGCAGTTTTTGCTTCGTCATCAGTTAACTTTCTGGCGTCCGCGGCGAGGCTGCTGCTGGTGTAGTTGATCCGTTCCTGAAGTTTTGGGTGATCGCTGTAGAAGGAATTGAGTTGTTCTCCCTCGATGTCCTTTTGCATTGATTTAAAGGAGTTGGGCATTCCGGCAGGAACAAAGCCGGCGGTTGACGCCATCTTCATCCCTTCGAGGTCAGCTTCCTTCTCCTGATCGCGGCTGTAGCCGAGTATGCTGAGTGCGAGCATGAACGGAGAGATATTGGCGATCAAACTGATTGCGAGTCCTGCGGTTCCTGCCACCGGATGCCAATTCCCGATCGTGCTTATGATGTTGATGGCCAGTACTTTCTTTCTCATGCTGCGATTTCGTAGATAGGTATGTCGCTCGGAAACATGAGTGACTTCGTGGGCCAGTACTGCGGCTAGCTGGTTCTCATCATCCAGCAACGCCAGGAGTCCCGTGTTGATGTAGATTGAGCCGTTCGGAAGTGCGAAAGCATTCGGAATCGGATCCCGCAAAGCACGAAACTTCCACTCGACGTTCTCAAGCTTCTTGTCGGCGACGATCGCCATTCCGACGCGGTTCAGGTACGCATCCAAACCGGGGTGGTGATAGACAACGCCTTCCTTCTCAAAACGCTCGTCGAGCAATTTGATCTCTTCGAGCAGTTCCTGGTCCACCTTGCTAAAGACGAATTTTTCTTCCGTATCCGTGTGTACGGTGCTGGGCGGCGCAGGTACCACGCTCCGGGCGCTTATGGGCAGGGAGGAAAGAATCAGGCTGATTGCAAGTAAGACGACTGGAAAAACTCTCTTGATGTTCACGGCAGTAACCTATGATCGGTGAGTTTGAATTTCTAAAACTGGACCGCTTCCCGGCGGGTTCTTACTGGCTGGAGTATAAAGGAAATTTGTTTTCAAAGGCTATCTCTGCATCTCTGTGCCTCTGTGGTGCTTCGTCTCCCGTGAATTCTTGAACCACAGAGACACAGAGACGCAGAGAACAAAGCGATTCTACGACTTCTGAGCAGGGAGCGGTTGACGGTGCTCCAGACTGAACCGACGAGGGTCAGGGCTACGCCGAGAAATCCGGCGGCGTCTGGTCCAGCGAAGGCTTTTGAGGCGACGATCGCGATGGCGCCGGCAGTCACAAGATAGAAAGGCATCATCCGGCCCGTGCTGCGGGCGCGGAACCAGATGCTGGTCAAGCTGGAAAGCAACAAAATCGCCAGCACAGGCTGTAACCACGGAGAGTAGGGAATCGATTCAAGGCCCACGATGCCAAACAGACTCAGATACGCCGCCCAGCAAAGCGGACACTTCGGGAAAAGCGCGAGCGCGAGTGCAACTGCGGTCCCGAAAACCGGCGAGGCGAAATTGAGGCGCTCACTGCTTTTGGGCTTGAGATTCTCTCGCATAATTTCAACCGCGCGCTGTACGACGTCTTTCTCGCTCCACTGAATGCGTCCGAAATATCCCGCAACGCGACCTTTCGCATCGAGAATGTAGATCTCAATGCGATGTCGATTGACGAGGGACTCAATGAAGTTGACGCCGAGCTTGAAGTGTTTACGAACGGATTCGATACCGTCGCGTGCTCGCAACAGACGATGCTGCGAAGCAAAACGCACTCCTCGATGCGCGCCGTAATTCAAAAGACGTTCAGGTAGATCGAAACCCGGATCGTAAGTTATTCCGGCTGTGTTGATCTGATCGCCTACACCTTCAGCCTCCAACAGTTGTTGAATGCGCGCGAGTTTGGTGATCGTCAGCGAACACTTAAGCGGGTTGTCACAACGAGTGTAGAAGAAGGCGACGATTGAAGGCCGGCCGTGGAAGAACTCGCCGAACGTTATGGCCTCGCCGTTTTGATCTTCGAGAACTGTCGCATCGATGGACGCTGAACTAGATCGATCAGCGCGCATCCACGAAAACAGATCTCTCACGCCGTCCGGCAACTGACAGCAGTCAGCGGTTTCCACGCCGGAGCGAATGACACTAAGGAGTTGGTCTACGTTCGGATGGTATTTTTTGTTGAGTGCCGTTGGGCCATTACGCAGCGACTCAACTTCAGACACGACTGCGCGCGCTTGCGGACCGAGCCACAGTAATGTTGCGAGAAGTTCCCGCACCGGACGTTGTTCCGGTTGATCCAATCGCGTAACCGCCATAATTCTCAAGCGACACACGTTCGTCGCGATAGCGAATGTTGGTGATTGCGCGTACAACGAAAGGCGCAAACGCAGGATTCGGATTCGGGTGAGAACGAAGTGCGAAAGCCGCTGTGGCGACGAGATATGCGTCAACACCCGTGTCGAGTTCTTCGATCACAAACGGAAGGGCCGTTTCGGGTAGTTTCGTGCGGGCGAGCGTGAGCACGACCCAACCGCGCATCCGAGCGATCGTAGCCGTGCCGCGTTGATCGTAAGCCGGATGATCCTCCCGCAGCAGATCGATTAGGTCGTTTTGCTTAGCCGGATCGAGAGCAAGTTCCTCGACAAGCGAGCAAAACGCTTTCTCAGTTTGTGGAGTATTCAGTTCAGACACGACTCTATTAATGTCTCTAAACACAGAGACACAGAGACACAGAGGTTGCACAGAGAAGATTATTTCTCGTCGCTGCCGTACTTGTTCATGAAAGCCTTCGCAGACTTTTTCATCTTGGCGGATTTTCCTTTTCCAAGTTCATTGACTCTCTTCAGCAGCTTCTCATCCTTCTCCATTACCTTTTCATCGCCAAACTGCGCCAGCGCTGTCAATGCGGTCGCCTGAATGTCGTCGTACTCTTTACTGTCGAACAATAACTCGCGCGCTTGCTCCTGAAATTGTTTCGGCTTCATTGCCTGGAGTGACGCCGCAGAAATCTGCCGGATTTCACGGTCCTCATCCTTGTCGCGCATGAGCTTCTCAAACACCGGCGCTGAATTCGCATCGGCCGCGAGCAACCGGAGAGCCTCGCGCTTCGCTTCCGGATTCGGCGGTTGATTTACGATATCGCGAGCCACCGGATAGGCTTCTGCGTGTACGTCGTAACTGAGGAGTTGCAACGCCTTCTCTGGTGGCACGAGAGCTTTTGCAGGATCCTGCAATCCCTCGAGTAGTTTCTGTTGTGTATAGCCATCTTTCTCACGCGCAAGAATGCCAAGCACCCGCTGGCGTAATTCCGGATCAGGGTCGTCAACTAACTCACGCAGAGTGGCAAGGTAGTCCTCACGATATGGTTCAAACTCGATCACACTAAAAGTTGCGGCTTGCAGCGATTGCAGTGCTGCCAACCGAACTTTTATCGGTTGGGTTCGATCGCGCAGAACGTTAAGCGACGCTTGCAGGTTTGTGTCCGACTGGATTGTGGCAAGCGGCGCCTCCACAAACGCTTTTGCGCGTTCTGCCGTGGTTTTCTTTTCGTTCGTAGCCACCGCGAACGCGGCTCGCGACGTTCTCTTCGCCGGGCTCTTCTTCTTCGCCGCGGTGGTTTTCTTCGTTGACTTACGTTTTGTAGTCATGATTTCGATCTCCTCGTGTATTACACATTAGGAAAAGGGGACATCGTCGTAATCAAATCCCATGCATGCTGCGGCGCTGACCCTGCCCTGAAAATCCAGGCTGTCCCGCACGCGCGGACTCAGGCCGGGCGCAGCTCACAACCGTCGATGGCGCCATCGTGCCGCCAGGCGCGGTCGGTGGTCTGGGTGGTCCAGTGACCTGATTCCACGGCCACATCGTGTCAGGCAGATTGTGACCAATCGGGTTTCCCGGATTGCTGTCGTATGACGCCGCTTGCGCTTGATTGAAACGATTGTTCTGTTGTTGCCACTTGGCCCAGAGGCGATCGACATTACAGTGCAAAAGGAAGAACAGCGGATCGCGAGCAGCAGTGCCAATGCTGGAAATCGACCCACCGAAGCTCGTATGAGCTGAACCGTGTGGATTTCCTTCCATGACGCGAAAGTTCGGGTAGGTTGTGCCAAGCGCGATCGTTTGTGCTTCGGTGCGAAGTCCCGGTGGCGCCGAGCTGGTGCTGAAAAATGGACGCCGGGTGATTCCCTGTACGCCGTCAGTTACCCAGAACTGTAGCGGGTTGCTCGCGCTGAACTCTACCGTGCCGACGGGATCCGATACTCCGAGAAAGTCGCGCGTGAAAATGTTTGGCGACGCGCGATCGAAACGCCAGTAGTGCAGCGCCACGCTGGGATCGATCGCTTGCAGTTCGCGCTCGAGATCGAGCAGGTAAGCGCGATGCCACGGCAAGAATCCTGGCGCGCCGTGCGCCTGCGGTGAACTGACGTTGGTGTGCATGTCGCGGAAGTCGGAGAAACGGCCGAGTCCCTGATTATTTAGTTGCGCAAAGGCGCCGATGAAGCGATCGCGTTCACCGGGAGTCAGTGTGTTTGCATTTTTACGGATTCGTACAGTGCAGGGGACTGAACCGATCACCTTATTCCCGTTACCTTGTCGTGCTTCGATTCGCACGTCATCGAGATTGACGCTGGCTCGCCCGAATCGTCCCGCAGTGAAAAACTGAACCCAGTTTCCGTTAACTGGTACGTTCAAATTCAAAGTTGACGCGAATGCTCCAGTTGCTCCACGGCGAAAGACGTACGGCGCCGCCGCTTGCTGTAACGCGCGCGCTGATTCGAACAGGGGGTGAGCCACCACCCTGAGCACCCGCCGGGTTGGTAACACGAACACGACAGGGAGCGGGCGCCCACGTGACGAATCGCGCACTGGGACTCGGGTTATTGTTTATTTGTATCTCAACGTCCATTTGGCATCTCCTTCCAAGGGAGTCAAAAAGGGTAAGGGCACGATCGTGTGCCACGGTCATACTCGTATGAGTAGAAGAGAGGTCGGAGGCTTCGGGAGGTCTCCGGCTTCACGGATTAGCAAGGTGTTCTACGAACGCGCGGCAGACTATAACGCAAGAGTTTGTGTTGTCAATGAAGAAGTTTTAGAAACGCCCCTCTGTGTCTCTGTGCCTCTGTGGTGAACTTTTCCGTAAGCATTTTTACCACAGAGGCACAGAGACACAGAGGTTGCAAACAAAGGTGTTCCTAAGGCGACGTCTTCTTTCGTTGGAGCACGTTACACGCCTCTATAACGGTGGTTGGATCGATGGCGACGTTTCCTTCGTCAATGTGGCGAATGATGCCTTCTTTATCGATCAGGAAAGTGGCGCGGTTTCCAAACCCCTGCTCCTCATTGAAAACTCCATAATCTTTGACCACAGTGCGTTTGAAATCGCTGAGGACGGGAAAGGTAATCCCAATCTGCTTTGCAAATTCTCGGTTGGCGGGAACACTGTCTACACTCATTCCGAAAACCTGAGTCTCTGTTGATTCGAATTTTGCGATATCAGCCTGATACGCTTTAAGTTCCTTCGTTCAACCACCGGTGAATGCCAGCACATATATTGCCAGCACCACATTTTTCTTACCTTTGAAATCGCTAAGCTTGTAGGCCTTTCCGTCAGTGGCACGCAGGGTGAAATCAGGAGCCGCGTCACCAACCTTCAGGTGTGTTTTGCTCGGAGGCTTTTGTTGGGCCAGTGCGGCAACGTTAAGTACCGCAAGCAGCACAACGCAAACCAGCAATCGTGTGTACATGATTTGTTGTCCTTAGTTAGTTAGACATGATGGTAAGCTTGCGAATTGAATTTATGCGCAAAGGGGCAGGCAGTCAAGACTCGACATGACACCGCAGATTGGAATCGTTCTCACACTGATGGTTGTCGCTCTCGTTTTATTTAGCACGGAGCGCATACCGATCGAGATTGTGTCTATTCTTCTGGTGATGGCATTGGTCCTCACCGGCACATTAACCGCCGGGGAAGCCTTCGCGGGATTTGGCAATGACATCGTCATAACTATCGCCGGTCTCTTCATCCTGACAGGAGGACTTGCCAGAACGGGCGTAGTCGATCTGGTTGGACGTCGCCTACACCGAGCCGCAGGAGACAGCGAGTTTCGCATCGTCGCACTGATCATGTTCGCCGCCGCTTTTTGCGCCGCCGTGATGAAGAACACGACTACGACTGCGATGTTTCTGCCGGTCGTGTTGGGTATTGCCGCACGCAGAAATCTTAGTCCTTCAAAGCTACTGATGCCGCTCGCGTTTGGAGCAATCCTCGGCGGAACGTGCACGTTGATTGGGACGTCGACGAACCTTGCGGTGAGTGGCGCTCTGCCGCGTTACGGAATTCAGCCATTTACGATGTTCGAGCTCACGCCGGTTGGTTTGATTATCGTCGGTGTCGGTATGTTGTATATGTTGTTCCTCGGTCGCGCCCTGTTGCCAAGGCGAACGTCGGCTGACTCTCTCACCGAGCAATACCATGTCAGGCAATACATGACTGAAGTCATCGTGTTGGACGATTCGCCACTGATTGACAAATCACTAGCCGAGGCTCGCATAAGCGACGATCTCGATCTCACTGTGCTGGGGATTCTGAGAGGTGAGCAGCGCCGAATAGCGCCCAACCCCGCCGAGCAGATAAAGGCGCAGGATCTGTTGCTGGTCCAGGGTCGGGTTGAAGATATTCTGAAAGTGAAGGCTGAAGCCGGCATCGAGATTAAGCCGGACTTTGAATTGAACGATTCCGTTTTGGAGAGTAAAGAGACCGAGCTCTTTGAGGCGATGGTGCCGCGAGGTTCTGACTTCTTAGGCAGGACATTAAAACGCCTCGACCTTCGAAGGCGGTATGGCGTCGTTGTATTAGCTATCGATCGCCATGGAGTGAACCTGCTTTCGAAGATCAGCAGAGTAAGAATGCGATTCGGCGATGTCCTTTTAATACAGGCAAATCGTGAACAGGTTGAAAGGCTCGCAGCCGACGGTCAGATACTGCTTTTGGAAGAGATTTCTGAAAAGCAGGCGCGACCGGAAAAACGTAGATGGGCTTTGTTCGCTTTCGGAGTTTTTCTTTTCTTCTCGCTCACGCATCTTGTTCCGTTGCCGATCGCCGTCCTGTTTGGGGTAATGATCCTGCTTGCCAGTCAATCTGTTCGCATGTCGGAAGTCTATGAGATTATCGATTGGCGACTATTGATCCTGATTGCGTGCATGATCGGTTTCGGAGTCGCAATGGAAAAGACCGGCGCGGATCAATACCTCGCAGATCTCATTGTGAGAGGCACCGGCCAGTATGGTCCAACCGCAGTACTGGCGGGGTTCTTTATAATGACGGTTGCTCTTACGCAGCCAATGTCAAACCAGGCTGCCGCTCTCGTCATGCTGCCGATATCGATCAAAACTGCTCTCGCGCTCGGATTAAATCCGAGAACGTTTGCCATTACGGTTACGTACGCCGCTTCGTGTTCTTTCCTGACGCCGCTTGAGCCCGCCTGCGTCCTGGTCTACACACCGGGACATTATCGTTTTTTGGACTTCGTGAAAGTTGGATCGATCCTGACGGTTGCAGTCTTTGCTATCGTCATGTGGTTGGTGCCGGTGTTCTGGCCATTCCAGCCTTAGCCACAAAAAAGCACAAAACACACGAAACCTAACGTGCCTTTTGTGCTTTTTGTGGCCTCAGCTTTTACTCGCTGGCCTTCTCGACTCTTCCGCCAAGATGTTTGCCCAGGAACTCTTCCATCGCGCGGTAAAACTCGAAGCGATTCTCTTCATTCGAAAAACCGTGTCCTTCGTTGGTCTTTACGATGTAGGGCACTTCGATGCCGCGGGCCTTGAGGGCCTCCACCATTTGATCAGATTCCGCTTTCTTTACGCGCGGATCGTTCGCGCCCTGCGCAATCAACAGCGGCACCTTGATGTTCTTACTATGGAAAACGGGAGACGCCGCCGTCAGCAAATCTTTATCTTTCTCCGGATGTCCAATCATCTCGTAGAGCATTTCCAGATACGGTTTCCAATAGGGCGGAATCGACTGAAGGAATGTAAAGAGGTTTGACACTCCTACATAGTCAACTCCGGCGGCGTAGAGATCCGGCGTGTAAACAAGTCCCGCCAACGTGGCATAGCCGCCGTAACTGCCGCCGTAAATGCCAATGCGCTTCGGATCGGCGATTCCTTGTTTGATCAACCATTGGACACCATCGGTGACGTCGTCTTGCATGGCCTTGCCCCATTGTTTGAAGCTCGACTCCCAAAACTTGCGCCCATATCCGGTTGAGCCACGGAAGTTGACCTGCAACACTGCATAGCCGCGATTTGCCAGGAACTGCACTTCGGGATTAAAGGTCCACGTGTCGCGATACCATGGACCACCATGCGGATTCACGACCACGGGGAGATTTCGCGCCGGCACACCTTTGGGCAGTGTCAGGTAGCCATGGATAGTCAGACCGTCGCGACTCTGATACTTGATCGGTCTCATTGAAGCCAGATCCTGCTCGTTTAGCCATGGGCTTATATCCGCGAGCTTTCGGAAATCTTTCGACTTCAGATCGTAGAAGTAGTAAGCGCCGAACGATCGATCGCTAAACGTTCGCACCAGACACTTGTCCTCTTCAAGATTGCAGCCTCCCAGACGCACTTCATAACCGGGCAAGCGGCGCTCGAGATCTTTCTGCAAGTCGGCACGCTGCTTGTCAATGAAGTGGTAGCTGTTCTTGTCTGTCATGTAAGAGACACCGGTAATCGCGCGGCGTTTGCGGGAGCTGAGAAGATTAGTCACGTCCACTTCGGGATGCTCGTATATCTTCTCGAGTTCCTTCTTGTTTGCGACGTCGTATTTGACGATCGCGGTCTTGTCGCGCCCGATGTTGGTCGCGACGTAGAGGTGCTTGTTGTCGGCAGTGAAAAGTAATGGCGCGATAGTCTCTCTGAAGCTGGTGGTTACAACTGGCGCGAATTTCTCTGCTTCGGTATTGCGAAACATCAGCGAGCTATTGACGCCATCCGTGGTGATCGCGATGCGGAGTTTTCCGTCCCAGTCCGTACCCCAGCCTGTGTAGTTGCCGGGATTCTCCGCAATCATCTGCATGTCGCCGGTGTTAACGTTGATGCGATAGACGTCAAAGACCTGCGGCACTCGTTTGTTGAGGCTAACGAGGATTTCATTCGGATTTTGTTCGAGCCGGTCGATGATTTGGGCTCGAACTTTCTCAAATGGAGTCAGGTCCTTCGGATTTGAGCCGTCGATCCCGACTGCGTAGAGCCGGTAGTTTTCATCGCCACCGGTGTCCTGGATATAGACGATGCGGTTGTCACCTTTCCAGGCGTAGCCGGCAATGTCGCGCTCCTTTGCACTGGTAACGCGAGTAGCCTGACCAGATCCGATCTTCTCAACGTACACATTAAGGCGAGTTTCCCAAGGCTGCATGAAGGCCAGATACTCTCCGTTCGGGGAAAGTGTATAGGCCACCTTGGTGGGATTTCTAAAGAAATCCTTCAACGGAATGATGGGCGCCGCTGCCTCTTTGGTTTGAAGTTTCTTCTGCGCCAAAGCGGATACGGGAAAAACGATTAGGAGTTGTAGTAGGAGCACTAAGGCTTTGACTTTCATTGCATTCCTCCAGGTATCGACGAAATTGCCGGCGGTTTGGTTTAGTACGTTGATGACGGTCAATGGGTTGCGAGTCCCGGAGGAATTGTATAACAACCTGACTCTCAGGGTGAGACCTCGCCCGCTAACGAGGCTTATTGCTCAGCGTATTGTCGAGACGAGGCATTAATTACTGAGCCATAAAGGACGTTACAGGCGAATGCCGCTGAAACGTATTTCGCAAGACTCGCGAGCTTTGCCGCATTCAGCACGTGCCACACCGACATCGGCAACCACCAAAGCCCTTTCAGGGATACCAAGCCTTATGCGAACTCAGACCCTTGAAAAGAGCATTTGTTCCATGAGCAAAGCTTTTCAAACCTGCTCTATAATCCTTTGTAGGGGTGGCCCTCCGTGGCCACCCCATTCGCCCGAGATCACAACATGGGGTGACCACGGAGGGCCACCCCTACAATCGCTGCGTTGGACATGATTTCGATTCGACTGGCAAATGAGAGTGATGTTGAGGACCTCTGCTCGCTCGACCTGATCGCGGTCCGCGAAGAAAAGCGCCGCGAGTTTATCCGTCGCTCGGTGGCTTCAAACACCTGTTATGTCGCCGTGGCTAAGAACGAAGTCATCGGTTACGGAGTGCTGAACTACACCTTTTTCGGCAACGGCTCTATTGATATGTTGTACGTGCACTCCAACCACAGACGCCGAGGTGCAGGCGAGGTTTTGTTAAGGTACCTTGAGTCGCTATGCGAAACGCCGAAATTGTTTATCACGACCAATCTCTCGAACCTGGCAATGCAGTCGCTGCTCGTTAAGTTAGGTTATGCTTTGAGTGGCGTCATCCATAACCTTGATGAGGGTGATCCAGAGTTAGTGTATTTCAAGCGCCTCAGATAAAAACCAAAGGAGTCATCTAAAAAACGAGATGAAGCCGCGCGTCACGTCCTTTGCCCCACAGTTTCTTGTCGACGATCTTGAGCGCTCGATTGTGTATTACAAGAAACTTGGGTTCACATTCGGAGAGCCGTGGGATGGCTTCTACGCCATCGGCCATTTAGACGGACTAGAATTACACCTGAAGCAAGCGCCGAAGAACCAGGACGAGCGTCGACACCGGCGCGACAACGAGCACCTCGACGCTGCCGCCGGCGTGGATGGCATCGAAGCCTTCTTCCGTCAGTGCGTCGACAACGGCGCAACGATTCTGAAGCCGCTCACGCCCACCGCGTGGGGTACAAAAGACTTCTACATAGAAGATCCCGACGGTTACATCATCTGCTTCGGCGGACATTCGACGCCGAGTGTTGCTTGCATATTATCGACTGAACATGAGTGATGAGGGCTGCCCATTTTGCGCGATCATTGAAAGACTTGAGAGCGCGTTCATCGTCTACGAAAACTCTCATGCCGTAGTGTTCCTGGACAAGCATCCGATCAACACCGGCCACGTCCTGGTTGTCCCTAAATCTCACGTCCAATCATTCTACGAATTGGAAGAGGACAATTTTATTCAGTTGATGCTGGTGGTTAGACGCGTCGCGGCGGTGCTCAACGCGACCTTCGAGCCGCGGAAAGTCGGCATGCTTGCCGCGGGCTTCGACGTGGCCCACGCGCATATACACGTGTTGCCGATGCACGATTACCACGACATAACCTCGAAGATTATTCTGGAAGGGAGACGGCCAACTCCTTCTGAGACAGAGCTGCGCACTACTGCCGACCAGATTCGACTGAGGGCAAAGGAGAGCAGAGATGAAATTGGGTAGATCCGTGGCGACGGTTGTGTTCATGTTGATTGCGAGCCCCGTTCTAGCCTGTACATGCGCTGCGGTTCTTCCGCATGAGGCATTTGATCAGGCGGAGGCCGTCTTTACCGGAAAGGTGATTCGCGCCAGTAAAAGCAATTGGACGGTTGAAGTGGACAGAGTCTGGAAAGGCGAAATCGAATCGCAAATCGAACTGTTTGATGCTCACGCCGGCAGTAGTTGTTCGACGCAGGGTTATAAGAAAGGTCGAAGCTACCTGTTTCTGGTGACCATAGAAAAGAAGGATGGAAAGGTTCGATATAGTCCTCAGGTGTGCACTTGGGGCGGTGCCCTCAAGAGAACAAAGATGGCCTTTGAAGACGGTCAAATAATTATCGGCGAGCATGTGAGGGGGAAATGGATAGAGGAGTGGGTGCTAATGGGTCACGGTGAGGGGAAGCCTCCGCTCACTCGGAATCAATAAGGAGGCGATTCATGAGAAGGATTCGATACTGTGTTGCAATGAGTCTGGATGGATACATTGCTGGTCCAAACGGTGAGGCTGACTGGATCATTATGGATCCGGATATAGACTTCAACGCGTTGTTCGAGCAGTTCGACACTTTTCTCGTAGGTCGCCGAACGTTCGAACTGTTCGCGCATGGAGGTAGCGGCCAGGCGCCTGGCACGAAGACTCTGGTCTTCTCGCGGACGCTGCGGCAGCAGGACTATCCGGGAGTGACGATTGTTTCAGAGAATGCGCCAGAGGTTATAGCCGGCCTACGCGCCGAACCCGGAAAGGATATCTGGCTGTTCGGTGGAGGAGTTCTCTTTAACAGTCTTCTTGATGCGAAGCTGGTCGATACAGTGGAGGTTGCGATCATTCCGGTCCTGCTGGGTGGGGGAATTCCGCTTGCTTCCACCTCCAGCCGAGCAAACGAAACTGAAGCTAACCAATCACAAGATCTATAAGACAGGTATCGTTTCGTTGGAGTATGCGATCCAGTAACAACGCGACGAGAATCACTTGGAACGGTGAATGTTTTGTAGGGGCGGCCCTCCGTGGCCGCCCCACGGTTTTCCACTTAAACAAAAGACCGGGCGCAATTCTCACTCAAATCATGAAACTGCGACGCGTCATAAAATGGGTAGTCATCGTAGCAGTTCCTATACTCCTAATCGTTCTTGTCGGACTGCCTGTTTACAACACGGGCGTTCTGATCATTCGTCACGAAGAGGTGCGAATTCAGTCCGGGGACGTTGAGCTTGCCGCCACTATTTCGGTTCCGCGTTGGGGATCAGGTCCGTTCCCCGCGCTTGTGAGTGCGCATGGCTCCGGACTTGTCCGCCGCGAGCACCTTAGCGGTGACTGGCGTCGTTTAGTACCTCACGGGATCGTAGTGCTAACTTACGACAAGCGTGGAGTAGGTGAATCTTCCGGACATTTTCAAGAGGTGCGATTAGCGTCAAGCGAAGAACAGCTTCGCACTCTCGCGGCTGATGCTCGCGCTTGTTTCGAATTCCTGAAACGCCATCCGAGCGTTGATCCGCAAAGAGTCGGTTTTTTCGGTGGCAGCCAGGCAAGCTGGATCATTCCGCTCGCTTCTGATGGTCAAACAGACGTTGCATTTAATGTGATCCTCGCGGGAGCGGCCACCTCATCTGGCATCGAGACGCATTACAGTGCTCTGACAGGTGATGGGCACAGGCCCGTTGAACCGCTCAGCGCTGAAGAAATCGACCGCAGGCTTCAATCTTATGATGGTCCAACCGGTTTCGATCCTGTGCCGGTCCTTGCGCGCTCGAAAACACCGGCGCTCTGGTTATTAGGCGCAAGAGATCTGAGTATTCCGTCTGAGCGCAGCAGGCAGGCACTTGAGAAATTGAGAGAACAGGGCGTGCCCATCACCATTAAGGTATATCCTGACGGTAACCATGGTTTGCGCAGTGTGACGACCGGGAGACGATTACCATTCTATGAGGACACCGTCGAGTGGTTACAGAAGCAGGGTATACTTCGCGATTGACGCAGAGCAGTTCAGCCACAAATGCCCAAGAGCAGTTGTGGATCTATTTGATATGATGCTTGGGAGAAAAAATCGGAGGTTTCACACATGATTGGTATCCCACGACCTTTCGCTCGGCTGCTGCTGGTATTCATCGTCCTCGTTGCAGCTTCAATATCGATCGCTGCGCAAGAAATTCGGGACCGGCAGTTAAGTCCGGCGTTTGATTCCGCAAAGATTCAGATGCCTGTTGAAATAGTCTCCATTAAATTAAATGGAAAAGAGATTCAGCCGGACCAGAAGATTAAAGGAAATGACGACTGGTTACAGGGTGTTTCCTTTACACTGAAGAATATCTCGGGTCGGCCCATCGCCTATGTGAATGTCGGATTTAAGTTCGACCTTCCGAACGGTTTTGTTGTCTCCAGTCTTCCCTATGGAGTTGGCTTGTTCCGAGGCGAACCCAGGAGAGAATCTTCGCCGCCGGCGATTTGGCCTGGCGAAAGTATTGACCTGGTACTCACGAAAGAACGATACCAGTCGTTCCACTATGTCCTTGCGCAGGCCGGTGCTCCGCGCAGCTTTGATATAGCTCCTTACTACATTGAGACAGTGTGCTTCGACAACGAGCCGGATGTAATCTGGCAGAATGGTTATCTGAAGAGACGCCATCCGACAGACCCCTACAAGTTCGATGTAATCGGACGATACGTGCTGCCTGCGAAGCAGAACTGAAAGTAGACTCCTGACTTACGCAGAGATGTTCGCTGAAAGTCTTATGCGATGGTTGCTCATACTCGTCTTGCTGCTGCTCACAATTAGTTTGGCCTCGTGTTCTTACTCAACTGACTTCGTAGTTCTGAATGACGCCAATCATGCAATTCAAGTTGTTTATAAGGTGAAACCTCAGGGTCCTCCGACTCTCGCAATTGAGCCGATGGTCGTCTCCGCTTCCAATTTGGAGACGAGAGACAAAAGTGAATGGAAGAAGCTCGCTCCAGATCGATTCTGCGTTGACCAGGTGGATCGGACTGTAACCGTCACCTTATCACCGCATGAAGCCTTGTGGGTCACGACTATGCCTCACTACATCGGAGATAAAGATCCGAATGATGTTAAGAACTTTCCGATCGAGGAAGTTTCGGTAGCTGGTGCAGGCGGCGAAATGAGATTCACCGGTGACAAAGCCCGAAAAGCATTTGAACGAAAGTCGCGAGTCCTGTACGTGTTGAGTTACTTTTGAACACCAAATTGCCATCTACTGCGGTCAAAATCACTGTTTTAATTCTTGCTTCCTTTTACCTTTTGGGATGCGGGTCGAGGACCTCCTCGCCTGCTAACGAACAAACTTCTTCGACGACGAAGCGTTGTAATCTCATAACAAAAGAAGAAGCAGAAGCAGCCTTAGGCGGTGAGGTTGGGGTCACAGAAAATCCTGACAAAACGGCTGCAGTTACGACTTGGTGCTGGGCTCTCCAAACGGAGGGCGCTTTGGGAGTATCGTCGTGTTGGTCGTCACTTCCGATTCACCACAGTTTGAAAAGTTTGGTGTGACCGAAGATCCGCGTACTGAGGCAACGCCGGTCTCTGGACTTGGCGATAAAGCAGTGCTCTTTATGAGTAGAGATACGCCGGACGAGGGTGCTAAGGCGATACAAATATTAAAAGGCAAGATGTACGTTGCTATTGGGGTGAGTGCTTCGAGTCCTCCGGTTTCGGTAGATACTCTGAAATCACTCGGAGCGAAAGCGTTGAGTCGCTTACCTTGACGTGACTTTATTTCGCGCTCAATGAAGAAGTGAGTTTCACGCGTTAGTTTGCTCGCGCCAGGCGGCAAGTTGCGCGCGCACTTTCGCGGCGTTGGGATCTTCGATCTGCTCTCGAATGATGCTGAGTGCCTGTTCGGCGTGTTGGATGGCTTGAGCGCGCTCGCCGAGTTGGTCCAGCGCCAGACTCATATTCCACAGCGCATTGCCTTCGCCTCTGCGGTCGCCACTCTCGCGGACAAATCAGCAATGCTTGTTCATAGAACTGGATGGCGCGGCGGGTCTCGCCCAAATAGGCGTAGGCAATGCCCAGGTTGCCCAGCGCATTGCCTTCGCCTCCGCGGTCGCCAATCTCGCGTGCGATAATCAGGCGTTGTTCATGAGAACTGGATGGCGCGGTGGGTCTCGCCCAGATCGGCGTAGGCAACGCCCAAGTTGCCCAGGTCAACTCCTTCGGCTCTGAGGTCGCCAATCTCGCGATCAATGAGCCAATGCTTGTTCATAGAACTGGATGGCGCGGCGGGTCTCGCCCAGGTCGGCGTAGGCAACTGCCCAGGTTGCCCAGCATCAGTCGCCTTCGCCTCTGCGGTCGCCAATCTCGCGATCAATGAGCATTGCTTGTTCAAAGAACTGGATGGCACGGCGGGTTCGCCCAAGTCGGCGTAGGCATTGCCTAGGCTGCACAGTGCATCGCCTTCGCCTATGCGGTCAGCCAATCTCGCGAGCAATTAGCCAACTGTTGTTCATAGAACTGGATGGCGCGGCGGGTCTCGCCCAACCTGGAGTAGGCAATGCCCAGGTTGCCCAGCGTAACGCCTTCGCTCACTCGATCCTGCAATCGCTGAGCCGCAGCCAAGGCAATTTCCAGCCAGCGAATCCGCTCGCGTGAGTGCTGCCGCAGAAAAAGGATGTACGCCCCGGCATCAGGGTAAGTCATGCCTAACCGAGCCACATCTGCATCAGCCGCATCAGCCTGTGCTGCCACCCAGGCATGTCCTGCCTGAATATTGACCCACTCGAGATCAAAGAGCGCCAGACCGCGAAGTAGCGACTCGCCGCCTTCCAGATATAGCTTCTGGGCGGCGGCCAGCACGTCCCTGTAATGCGTTGCGAAATGTTTCTCACCAACCGCACGCTCTTCTGCGCTCAACTTTGCGTCCGCGAACAACCGCGCCAGGTCGTGTAGACGATAACGGTTGCTGGTCTCGTTCCACTCCACCAGGCTGACGGCCATTAGTTCACCCAACGTGTCCTGCGCCTGATTTGCTTCAGCATCCCACACCGCTGCTGCCGCATCGCTCGCAAACGTGTCCGAGAAAACCGCCAACCAGCGCCAACGCTCACGCAGCCCATCGCTCAACAACTCGTAACTCAAACTGAGCGAGGCGTCGATCAATTGCAATCGTTGTTGCCGATCCCTTAAACGCCGAACGTAATCCGCGGGTGACAGATTCCTGTACTTCACCATCGCCGCGGCGGCCAGTCGCAATGCCAGTGGCAGATGCCCGCACAGTGTGGCGATCTCATCGGCCTGCGTTTCAATCCGTGGCGCAATGGTCAACAACAGCTCGCGCGCATTTGCGGCGCTCAACGTGTCGAGGTTTTTCGCAGCCAGTCCTGGCACCGTGAAGTGTTGGCGCGAAGTAACTAGCAGCAGGCAACCAGCAGGTGGAATCAGCGGTTCAACTTGCTCAGCATTGGCGGCGTTGTCCATCAACAGCAGCGTGCGCTGGCCTTCGAGCGCGGAGAGATAGAGTCCACGCAACTCGCTTTCACTATCAGGAAGTTTGGCGACGGGATGATAAGCACGAATGACGTGGGCCAAGGCTTCAGCCACGGTGAGCGGTTGCGTGCTGGCGCCTTTGAGATCGAGATAGAACTGCGCGTCGGGATAGCGTGGCTTGAGCAGTTCGACGAGCTTGAGCGCCAGCGCGGTTTTGCCGATGCCGCCCATTCCCTGCAAACCGGAGATAGTAACGCCGCCAATTTCGATTGAGGCTAGCAACTCTTTCAGCTCATCTTCACGGCCGGTAAAGTCAGCAGGTGGTGGTGGCACTTGGTGAAGTCGTGTCGGAGCAATCGAGTTGAGGGCAGTCAGGACAGCGGCCGCGTCGGCGCCTTTGAGCGACAACACGACGTTCTGATTGCCTGTAGTGATGATTACGTCTGAAGCGTTGCCACCGATAGCCACTGCGCGTTCGCCAGTGACTAGCACACCGGTATTCAACGCCGTGCGTACTGCATCGCGATCAGCTTCGCTGGCGCTGCCGTCAATCAGGCGTTGCAGTGCGGCTTCGAGTTCGTTTAGACCAGACGTCATTTCACGTTGAGGAGTTGCCGTTGTTGGAAACGAGAGTGAGCGCGTGAATGCTAATTGATTTCAAAAGAAACGCACAAGAGCGAAAATTTTTGTGCTATGGTGCGGACAACCCACCAAAAACGAAGCGGGCCGACTTTGTGCTATGAACACAACGCCGACCCTTGACTATCAACCTTCCATAGAAAGGATGACAATCATGGCTAATCATAGTAGCGCAAGCGTGCGCGAAACTCCTCACGTAAACCAAACATCTAGAACCATCATTAATGCTCTTAACCAAAGAGCGCAGTCCGTTTTAAACGACAGATCGATCGATCCGCAGAGTCGCGCGATTATTCGTTACGCTTTGGAGACTAACGATCCGTGGCTCGCAGATCTTGTGCGTCGCGCAGATGCGGGCGAAACGGTCATCGATTCGGCGGGCTTCTTGAAGACATCCAGCACCGATGAAGAGAAGATTGCAGCGTTAGCGGAAATGATCTGTCGCGCTGGTGATGAAGCCGGAACGAAGTCAGCTGCGCTGCTTGTTCTCATGTCGACCTTGGAAAATGCGACGCACCCTAAAGCACTCGCGAATCTTGCGAAGCACTTTGCTTTTACTCGCTGTGGTGAGTTGAACCTCAACGGCATGGTCGAGGCGCAGATTGCAGTATTTGAGAGCGAGCTGTTAGCAGATAACACGCTCGTGTCCTGAACGATTCTCAGTGGCTGGTCCCACCACCGGCGACTAATTTCGGATTAGAACTGAATACAGAAACGTAATACAATGCGCACAACTAACCTCACGAAAGGAACTCACATGAGCAATACAAACCTCATCTCCATCGAAAGAATCGAAAAAACCATTTACCTGATTCGCGGCGAAAAGGTGATGCTGGATCGCGATCTGGCAAGACTCTATGATGTGTCTACTGCGGCGTTCAATCAGGCAGTGCGGCGGAATCGCGAGCGTTTTCCTGAAGACTTTATGTTCCAGTTGACGGCAGCCGAGGTTGCTCAACTGAACCGATCACAAATTGTGATCGGTTCAGAGAAGCATCGGGATCCCCGTTATCGGCCCTATGCTTTCACCGAACAGGGCGTTGCGATGTTATCGAGTGTGTTACGAAGCAAGCGGGCGATAACCGTCAACATCGAGATCATGCGCGCGTTTGTAAAGCTGCGACAAATGCTAGAGTCCAACGCCGAACTTTCGCGCCGGTTGGACAAGCTTGAAAGCAAGTATGATAAACAGTTCAGAGTTGTCTTCGACGCGATTCGACAATTGATGGCAACGCCAGCTCGACGTCGCAAAGAGATAGGGTTCCGTTCACGGTCAGTGAAAAAGTGAGTTTCACGTGTTCGTTTGCTCGCGCCAGGTGGCAAGTTGCGCACGCACTTTCGCGGCGTTGGGATCTTCGATCTGTTCGTAGATGGTGAGTGCCTGTTCGGCGTGTTGGATGGCTTGAGCGCGCTCGCCCAGTTGGTCCTGCGCCAGGCTCATATTAAATAGTGCATTGCCTTCGCCTCTGCGGTCGCCAATCTTGCGGGCGATAGCGAGGTATTGTTCATGGAACTGGATGGCGCGGCGGGTCTCTCCTAGGTTTCTGTAGGCAGCGCCCAGGTTGCCCAGATCAGCACCTTCGCCTCTGCGGTCGCCAATCTCGCGATCTATGAGCAATGCT
The DNA here is from genome assembly GCA_963800055.1 of uncultured Acidobacteriota bacterium. Taxonomy (GTDB): domain Bacteria; phylum Acidobacteriota; class Blastocatellia; order Pyrinomonadales; family Pyrinomonadaceae; genus PSRF01. The sequence continues at coordinate 177,976 of CAWCZP010000015.1, read as the reverse complement.
TGTTCATAGAACTGGATGGCGCTGCGTGTTTCGCCTAGTATGAAATAAGCGTTGCCCAGATTGCCGAGCGCAATGCCTTCGCCTCTGCGGTCGCCCATCTCTTGCGCGATAGCGAGGTATTGTTCATGGAACTGTATGGCGCGGCGGGTCTCGCCTAAGGCGCCGTAAGCAGTACCCAGGTTACCCACCGTAGTACCTTCGCTTGTGCGTGCGCCAAGTTCGCGATGGATTAGCAATGCTTGTTCAAAGGACTGAATGGCGCGTCGGATCTCGCCCACTATGGCGTAGGCAGTTCCTAAGTTACACAGCATTGCGCCTTCACCCTCTCGATGATGCAATCGCCGGGCGGCCGCCAAGGCGATTTCCAGCCAGCAAATCCGCTCGCGCGAGTGTTGCCTCAGATCGAGTATGTACAAACCGGCATCAGGGTAAATCATGCCTAACTGAGCAACATCTGCATCGACCGCATCAGCCTGCGCTACTACCCAGGCATGTCCCGACTGAATGTTGCCCCACTCGAGATCAAAGAGCGCCAGACCACGTAGCAGCGACTCACCGCCTTTCTTATATAGCTCGTTTGCGGTGGCTAGCACATCCGTGTAATGCGTTGCGAAACGTTTCTCAACAACCGCGCGCTTTTCTGCGCTTAACTTTGTGTCCGCAAACAGCCGCGCAAGGTCGTGCAGACGATACCGCTTCGTGCTTTTGTCGTAGAGCACCAAACTGCGTCGCACTAAATCGCTGAGTTGAACATGCCCCGCATCAGCGCAAACGACCTCTTCCGCTGCTGCGTCAAAAGTTGCAGGGAACACTGATAACAATCGAAAAACGCCCGCGGCCTCAGAGGCCAGCCCCGCATAGCTGAGATTGAAGGAGGCCGCTACATCGATCTCGACACCTTCCGTACCTATGCGTTCGAGTCTACTACGCTCGTCTCGCAGTTGCTCAGCGTAGTCTAGCGGATCCAGATCGGGCATGATCGCGAGCAGGCTTCCGGCCGCGCGGAGAGCTAGCGGCAAATATCCGCAGAGCTTACAGATCTGTTCCGCAGCTGGTTCGGCGCGAGGTGCGATCTCCAACAATAGTTGTCGAGCTTCTTTCTCAGTAAGAGGATAAAGCGTCAGTGGCGTCATGCCCGGCAGAGTGACGGACTGCCGTGAAGTAACCAGGACAGCGCAGCCGCTTGGTGGTAGCAGCGGGCGCACTTGAACGCTGTCGGCAGCATTGTCGAGCAACAGCAGCACGCGCTTGCCGCTCAACTCACTGCGATAGAGATGCGACAGTTGCTCGGGCTCTTCAGGCAGTTGTGCTTCTGGACCAAGAAAAGCGCGGATGCAGATGGCGATCGCTTCCTGTGGCGAACGCGGGTTGGCGTCAGTGCCTTGAAGGTTGATGAAGAACTGTGCGTCGGGATAATCGTCGCGAAGCCGCTCTGCGACGAGCAAGGCCAACTCCGTCTTGCCGATGCCGCCCATACCACTGATGCCGGTGATGCAAGCGCGGTTTTCACGACGCAGAGCATTGATCAGAGTATCGATCTCCGGTTCGCGACCTACGAAATCTCCCACCGGCGCGCGAAGCTGATGCAGTGCTGTTGTTAAAGGTTCAGTAGGCGCCTCGATCTTGATGTTGGTCGTTGAGATGTGGGAGTTTGTAACATTACCGCCGACGCCCACACTACCACCACCACCCGCGTCGACGGTAGGAGTAGGTTCATCGGGAACTAAACGGTCAGACATGCTTAAAGCTTCGTCTTGCCATGAACGCCGGCGTTGATTGTGCTGCCTTTGACATTCCCGCCGATCGCCACGCTGCCATCGCCCGCAGCGATCACGTTAATGCCAACCGCTTTGCCCTTCTCCAACCAACGATTTACTTCTTCCGCCAGCGACTGATCCTCAGTGAGCAGCTTCTTGAGTTGCTGTCGAAACGCTGCCTGCGCGTATTGGTCTTCAGGCTCTTGCGCAGCATCCTGCGCAGCTTCAAGCGCCGCTTCTTTCGCTTCGACTTTCGGCTTCAGTTTCGTCCAGAGTGATTTGACCAATTCCCAACTCTGTCCCGCGACCGTCTTGCCGGTTTCTTCCGCTGCTTTCTCACCCGCTTTGAGCAAATAGGGCAGAAGTGGAACGAGTACCGTGGTGAGTGAACTTGCGAGTGCGCCGATGTCCATCTAGTTACCTCCTGAATGATCTTGAGTGGCGGCGATTGCGAGAGAAAGCAACCGTTTACCTGTGTCAGTGAGCAGTTGATGCTAATTGATTATGGAAGAAACGCACAAGAGTCAACAGAGGATTCAAGTGGTGATGCTAACTGTCTAACGCCACTCCGTCGTGCCTATTAGAACCCTCACGATTACCGGTGAATTCGCCAGGAGCATCGTCAGCCACGTGCGGGAACGGTTGATGTCTTCGGCCAGGTAGAACATCCGCGGTGGAAAATAGATCAGGAGCGCAACAAAGCTCAGAAAGAAAAGGCGCCCGATAAACTCGACTGGACCAGATGGTCTACCGAGGTTAGCAAAAGCGGTCAGGTTCCACACAATTTGGAAGAGAATCATGTTCAGGAATATGCAAATATCGCCAAGTGTTTCACTTTCAGGATGTCGCAGAAACTGGTGCCGTGGCGGTTGCTTAGGAGGAGAGAAGTAGCGATAGATCAGAAAGGTCTGCACTATCGTGCAAATCAGTCCGGCAATGATCAGCGGTACAAAAACGGCGCCGTTCTGCAGCAACCGATCACCAAATAAGAATCTTCCCACGCCGGTGAGAATTGCTGAAATCAGGACCAGGTTCAGGCAGAAGTAGAAGATAGGATTGAATAGACAACCTGAGAGTTTAGAATCGATGTCGAAACTCTTCCCTTCAGCTTTCAACCGCCGATGAAAGTGCCAACGTTTCAGCACCGCGCCCGCAACGGGCAAGACCCACATCGCCACGCACGCCATCGAAAGAAAAAACAGGGCCAACGGCTCACCGGCATCGGCCAGTCGGAACAGTTCGACGACGTAGCGTGTCAGCCACTGCATCAGCAATAGATTTAGAAAGAAGACGACGATATCGAGTAATACGCCGCGATTTTCTTCCGATAGAATTTTTAAGGACATTGTCGCCGGGATGCGGGGTGAATTGATTTCAGAGTCAAAATGCGATCAGGCCGATAGTGCAACGTCGTGGGTAGGATCGGCGCCGATGGACCATGTGCCGTCACTCCATAGCGCCAAGCTGGATATTTGTGTCCGGATGACAAGTAGATGCGCATGGTAAAGATGCTTGAGCGTTTCTCACTTTCGCTTATTCCAAGCTCTTTGACTAGCCTGGCGCGAGAGCTTTTTCCACTTTTTCTTTTCGGTAATCTGGGCGTTAAGATCCTGCCTGCGCGCCAGATAAGCCAACTCGTTTTGTAGCTTCTCATAGCTGCGATACCTCGTGGAGTCGATCACACCCGCAGCCAGAGCCTCGCGGACTGCGCACCGTGGCTCATCTTGATGCTGGCAATCACCAAAGTAGCACTGGCTTACTAATGCTTCGATGTCATCAAAGATGAGATGCATTCCATCCTCTCCATCCCAAAGTTGCAACTCTCGCATGCCAGGCGTATCGAGCACGAGTCCTCCTTGCGGCAACAAGATCAACTCACGATGTGTCGTCGTGTGCCGGCCCCGCCCATCGTGCTCGCGCACCTCTTGTATTCTTTGAGCGTCGCGGCCGATCAGGTGGTTGATGAGAGTTGATTTGCCTACTCCGGATGAGCCGAGCAACGCCACGGTTTGTCCTCGCGCGAAGTATCGCGCCAACGCCTGCATTCCTTCCTGGCTGATAACACTAATGGCGTGAATGTGCGCACCGCTCGCCACGGCTTGAGTTTCGGCGATCCGACCCTCGACATCTTCGCAGAGGTCTGACTTGCTGAGGACGATGACGGGATCAGCGCCACTTGACCTGGCGATAATCAGGTAACGTTCAATCCTGCGCAGGTTGAATTCCTGGTTGAGTGAAGTGACTACGAACACAGTTTCGATGTTTGTGCCGACGATCTGTTCTTCCGTTCGCGAGCCTGCCACCTTGCGCGTGAACTTGCTGCTCCGCGGCAAGACGGCATGAATGGTCGCTTTGTTTTCGTTGGGCTGCGGCCGGATAACGACCCAGTCTCCCACAGCGGGCAGGACTTCTCGATTCACGGCCTGATGCCGGAGCTTTCCCGTAATGTGCGCGGACACCTCACCTCGCTCAGTGAAGAGATGGTAGAGATGTTTGTCTTCGAGCATTACGCGGCCTGCCGCGTAACCGCTCGCAGCATAAAACTGGAAATGGTCCTCAAAAAATTCATTCCAACCGAAAGGCGTCAAGTGATGATGATTCATGATGTTTTTCAATTTCCAGGAAATACAAATAGGCTTTGGAATTAACGTGCGCGATGGTTCCGTCTCTTCTACCGGATCGACGGGTTGCCGGAGCAATAAGGCTCACTTCGACAGGGTCGTTACCAGGCGCGTTTTGTTAATAGGATTTGTAGCGGTGGATGAGCTACACAAGTACTAACGCAGGCCGATTGACCTCATTGCAGGGAGCAACAAGCGGACTGCGCTGCTAGTAAACCCATCAGGCAAATCAAGTTCAAATATGCCCGGGTTTACTTTGCTGCGAGTAACTCATCTTTAGAGGACAGTCATAGGCATTCTTGACCAAGTGATTACTATCACCTACGTCTTTTTTATAGTCAACGTCAATCCGCCGTTTGCCAATTGATTCGGGGTAGCTGGCTTGCTAAGGTCGTTCGTCATGTCTGAGCGTTCCACCGAACAGATACGCGAATTGCTCGACTCCCTTTATCGCGTGGATTCGAGACGAATCCTGGCAACTCTGATCCGCTTGCTCGGTGATTTTGATCTTGCCGAGGAGGCGATGCACGAAGCCTTTGCGGCTGCGCTGAGCCTGTGGCCGAAGAGTGGAGTACCCGGCAACCCGCGACCATGGTTGATTTCGACGGCCCGATTCAAAGCCATTGATACTCTGCGTCGACAGGCAAGATTTGATGCGTCTCAAGACGAGCTCGTGCGACATCTCGAAGCGCAATGGAGTTCTGCAGAAAGTTCCGATGAAGAGGACAGCCTTTGAGGATGATCGGCTTCGACTGATTTTTACGTGCTGTCATCCATCCTTAGCGCCGGAAGCGCGCGTTGCGCTCACCTTGCGTGAGGTGTGCGGGCTGACAACCGAGGAGATAGCAAAGGCTTTCCTCATCACTCCGCGTACCCTCGCGCAGCGCATTGTGCGCGCAAAGGCAAAAATTCGAGAGACACGGATTCCGTACGAGGTGCCGTCGCCGGAGGAATTACCGGAGCGATTGGGCGCCGTGCTTCACGTCATCTATCTCGTCTTTAACGAGGGTTATTCGGCTGCGGCGGGAGCGGAGGTAACGAGAGCCGAGCTAACCGGCGAGGCGATACGACTGGGCCGGTTGCTGACCGAACTCCAGCCAGAGCCGGAAGTCATTGGGCTGCTTTCCCTGATGTTGCTACAGGAATCCCGTCACGCCGCCAGAACATCGCCGACCGGAGAGCTGATTTTGCTGGAGAACCAGGATCGCTCGCTCTGGAACCGAGAGCAGATCGCTGAAGGGTTGGCGTTGCTGGAGAAAGCCCTGAAGTCCCATCGCTTCGGCTCTTACACATTGCAGGCTGCGATTGCGGCTGTTCATGCGGAGGCGAAATCGGTCGCTGCGACCGACTGGCGGCAGATTGTTGAGCTTTACGATCGGTTGTTACGAATTCAGCCTTCGCCAGTTGTTCAGCTAAATCGTGCCGTGGCAATTGCAATGCGCGATGGTCCAGAGGCCGGTCTCACGCATATCGACGCGGTGTTGGAACATGGCGAATTGGCAAATTATTACCTGGCGCATTCAGCCCGCGCGGATATGTACCGCAGGCTCGGCAGGACCGCTGAGGCCCGGTCCTCCTATGAGAAAGCTCTGGCGCTGACCCAACAGGAACCGGAGCGGCAATTCCTGCAGGAGCGGATTCGCCAATTGAATTAGTTGAAATAAAAAATTTTGTTAATAGCTGTCGATTTTCCCGTCTCCCCAACGACTATAGGACAAAAGAACGATGAGCTACGGCTCCTGAATGAACAGGAAACGAGTCATCAGGAACAAACCACAGAAACCAAGGAGAAAAAAGTAATGCCACAGTATCTGGTTGCTAACTACCTCCCCGACGACTTCGACCCGTCCACCGTAACCGAAGCGATGATCGAGGAGATCCACGCGCTCAACCGCGAAATGATTGCTGCAGGCGTGAGGAAGTTCGCTTGCGGAATTTCCCCGGCCAGCAACGCAAAGACGGTGCGGAAGCAACCTGATGGTACGGTGCTCGTCACCGATGGGCCATACACCGAGACCAAGGAGCACATGGGTGGTTTCTGGATACTGGAAGCCGCCGATATGGACGAGGCACTAGCGTGGGCGCGCAAGGGTGCCATCTCATGCGATGCGGCGGGCGAGGTGCGCGAGCTTCTTTTCTACCCGGCTCCGAATGCAGCAACGGACTAGTCAGGCCGCCGCGCGCTGGTACATTGACGGAACAGGACACTCAAATGAGAAATGTAATCTTCGCAATCAACATTACCCTGGATGGCTGCGTCGACCACACCAAGGGAGTTGCTGATGACGAGACACATGAATATTTTACGGACCTCCTGCGTGAGGTTGACCTGCTCGTCTTTGGGCGTATCACCTACCAATTGATGGTCCCTTTTTGGCCTGAAGTCGCAAAAAGCCAGTCGATGTCAAAAGCATCGAACGAATTTGCTCGAACATTTGACTCCATCAACAAAATTGTCTTCTCACGATCACTAGACAGCGTTGAAGATAAGAATACGAGAATTGTTCGTAACAACCTTCGCGACGAAATACTTAAATTGAAACAAGAACAAGGCAAAAGCATTTTGCTCGGTGGTGTGAGTATTCCTTCACAACTGATAGAGCTTGGTCTTGTTGATGAGTATCTTTTTGTCGTTGGGCCAATCGTTGCGGAGAAGGAAGACGGTTGTTGGACGATGTTAGCCTGCAGGAGAGATTGCAATTAAAGCTTGTTGAGTCAAAGATTTTTAAATCAGGATGTGTTGCGCTTCGTTACTTGAAACAGTGACAGAAAAATCTGCGACAGCTGTGCCGCCGGCTCCCACCGAGAGGAGAAGAACAATGAAATACATCTGTTTGGGATACATCGAGCCAGGAACATTCGAAGGGATGACCGAGGACAAGAGACACGCAGTGCTCGACGAATGCTTTGAGCACAACGACCATCTGCGCGCCAACGGACATCTGGTTGCCGAAGTACCTCTTCAGCCTCCGGAGACCGCGTTGACCCTGTACTGGAAAAACGGCAAAGTCGCGACGACCGACGGCCCCTATGCGGAAACCAAGGAACAGCTCGGCGGCATTCACATCCTTGAGGCGCGAGACCTCAATCATGCCGTTCAGCTTATCTCACAGGCTCCAGGCTTTAAGTATGGACTTGGACCGGTTGAGATACGTCCGGTTGCGGATATAAGCGAAATGATAAAGGAGAGCGAGCAACGGCGGCAGCGAAAGGATACTTCGCGATGAGGCCCACGAGGAGATCGTTGTCGGCCATTCAAGAGTACATTGGACCACTACGCAACTCGCGTTTCGAACTTGCCAACTGAGTCCTCAATCCATGGCGAAGGCCGGGTTGCAGCCACACACCACGGGCGGCCACGGAGGGCCGCCCCTACAAATCTTCCGCGTTACACAACTATCGTCGCTATTTTGTAGGGGTGGCCCTATGTGGCCTCCCGTGCTTCGACTTTTTGTGGACACCAGTGTTTTTGGTCCAAGCGAGAGGATTTGAAGAAGTATAATCAGCAGGACTGCGCAAGTATCAAGCGTCTCATCAATGACGAGATTCAAACATTTGTCACCGGCCGTTCTGATTGTCGTCATTGTCTGCGTTCAAGCGTGCCAGCGCCCCACTCCCAGTAACCCGCCACCTCAGCAGCAAACTTCGCCCAACGTCTTCGACGCCTATCTTGAAACTGACATCCCACCCGCTGACGGTTTCGATTTTCCCGTGGGCGACGCTAATGCCAGTGGTCCATACAACGACATCGCGACCGGGATCGGATATCACGGCTGGCGCATCGCTACTCAATTTGCAGAAAACTATGAGCTCGGCATTCACACAGGCGAGGACTGGAATGGCAACGGCGGCGGCAACACCGATCTGGGCCAGGACGTTCATGCTGTCGCGAATGGTCGCGTCACGTTTGCTCAACACTGCGGCCGCTTGTGGGGCAATGTCATAACCATCGAACATCACTTCTACGAAAACCACGAGCATCGCAAGATAATTTCACTCTACGCTCACCTAAACGAGATCAAGGTAAAGGAAGGCGCCGTCGTACAGCGCCGGCAGGTAATCGCAACTATTGGCCAGGATCCCGACAAACTCTTCGCTGCGCACCTGCACCTGGAGCTGCGTTGGGACGACAGCCTCTCGCCAACTTACTGGCCGTCGTCAAACGGCAAGAACGAGGCATGGGTCAAGGAACATTATGCCTGGCCCAGCGCGTTCATTAACGATCATCGCAAACTCTTCGTGCCGCAGAAAGAAGCGAAGCTGATCGTTGTCGATCAGGAAAGTTACAAAGCGAGGTTTTATCAGGCGGGTGTTTTGAATCAGGAGTACGACGTGAGTTTTGGTCAAGGCAAGGGGCAGAAGCTCGTCGAAGGAGACAACAAGACTCCGAAGGGTATGTACTTCGTGATTAAAAAACATCGCGGCAATTTCGACGGACCATACGGCGCCTATTACGGTGGGCACTGGATCAAGATCAACTACCCAAACAAATACGATGCGGACCGAGCCGTAGCGCAACAGATGATCTCGCGACAGCAGCAATCCGCCATTACGGCCGCCTGGGAAAAGCGAGTCGCAACACTCGAAACCACGAAGCTCGGCGGGGGCATCGGTTTTCACGGCTGGATCAAAGAGTGGGACAATAGCGGCCCACGTCATCTTTCCTGGGGCTGCGTCGTGATGCACCTGTTCGACATTCAAAAGCTTTACGATCAAATCCCGGAAGGGACGATGGTGGTGATCCGGTGACGGAAATCCAACTCGAATGGGAGCGGGTATCTGTCGTAGTGTTAGACTGCACTCAGGAGGAAACAAAATGACGCTTCGGGATTTCTATTTAAAACGTGCAAAGGCAGAGTTTCCAGTTTTTCTAAAGGTACTTAGGGCGTTGCCCTCGGACCTGAGCTACAAACCGGACGAGCGTTCACCTTCGGCCGAACAGTTAGTATGGACCATCACTTATGAATTGAAAGCGTTGATTGATGTAGTCGAAACTGGCAAATGCTGAATGGCAAAACATTACTCCACCAGGTTTGGACGAGATGATCGGAATGTATGAGAAGTGGTCGACTGAGGTACTCGACAAGGTTGCCAACCTGGATGATGCTTCCCAGGAGCGCAACGCCCAGTTTCTTTACCAGGGCCACGTCGTAATGGAGAAACCATTGGTAGAGTTTCTTTGGGACTTCATGTTCGATGCGATCCATCATCGTGGGCAGTTGAGTGCGTATCTACGACCTATGGGAGGGAAGGTGCCCTCGATTTATGGACCTTCGGCTGACGAGCCGGGGATGTAAGTCAGGTTCCGGACGGAATGGCCGATCAGTTCAGCCTCTTACGAGGAACGCAGCGCCACCTGATCTTCCGAGTTTATACTCAGCACTCGAATAGTAGTCCTGCCAGTGGCTGTCTTTCCGACTAGATAGAGACCCTGCCAGTGAGGTCGGACTCTTTACGAGGATCGCAGCGCCACCTGATCGCTTCCGAGTTTATACTCAGCACTCGAATCAGTAGTTCTGTCAATGGCTGTCTTCGCCGACTCAGATCGCAGAATTTGCTCAGTGCAAACTGCTGGTCTTCCCACGCATGCCGTCCCGGATGAAATAACTCAGTAATCACATTTGTGCTCTCTCGGGATACGAACCCGGTAAGATTTGTTCCTTTGTGACAGATTGAGCAACTGCGATACACGGCAATCGGGCAAGCATTTTCAGACATCGTCTATTCTTTCCGCTCGTGACGCATTTTAGTCCAATGATGTGTCCAACGTGAAGCAGCTATTGAGCGAGCGGCGAATCTTCCTGATGCAGATCCACAGTACTTCGCATACCGTTGTATAGCACGCTGGCGAACCTGAGTCCTGATCTGTGCACTGATCATCTATGACGTGAGTTGGCGATCTGCTGCGCTTGTCGTTTGAGAATGGCGACGAACTTGTTCGCCCGCACATAACCTGCGTATTCGGCGCGTTCGTCTTCCGTGAGTTCGCCTTCCGTCGATTTTCGGGCGAGTTCTTCGATGCGGGCTTGCAGTTCAGGATCGGCCTGAAAACCAATTACTGCGTCGGCCTTTCCCGGCAAGACAATTTCCAGCATCGGCCGGACGCCGCGATCAAATGCCAGACTCTCTGAGGTCGTTGCCATGCGCCAAACTTATCACTCCGATCGGGGCTTTGACAATGATTGGGGAAAATCCGAAGGGTGCTGTCGTAATTACAATTCTTTGTGTAACAAACCAACAACTACTGTCTCTGACAGAGAGAGATGTCTTTTGGAATGGCACTACTCCCATTGCCGAGGCCGCCGCACTAGAATCGCGAAACGATGAACAGACTGCCACCGATCGCAACCAAGTCCTCGAGCAAAGCAACGTTGAAATCTGGCTGGCGCAGGGACCTTACGAGCCGAACGCGGGCCTGATAGCCGGCGAAACAACCGACGATTCCGCCGATCAGTCCCAGCCCAGCACCAACCAAAGCAGACTGTCCACCGCCAAGAGAAACGCATGCGCCCGTGAAGCCACCTGTCACGATGCGGGCGATAAGTCCTGGAGGAGCAGTGCGGTTCGGAGTATTCGGCAGCTTATCAAAAATGAGTTCTGTGATGGCTAACAGGCTCAGAATTATTACTGCAGGAAGCGAGCCGATGAGAGACAGTGGCCGCGCAAGTTTGAGCCAACCCAGGTACACGGCCCACGCGACCGCCGCAGGAGGCGTAAGCGAACGCAACCCGGCGAAGAGTCCAATTAGAAATGCGAATAACAGCGTCATCGTGTGAGTCAAATCGATTGGTGACAAACGAAAACTTTTGCGCTAGGTTGCTGATCACCCACCTAATCAAAATAAAAGAAGCGGGCCGACTTGTGCTTGAACCACAAAGCCGACCCTAGATCCTCAACCTTCCATAGAAAGGATAAGGACCATGGCAAAACATGGTAGCGCATCACCGCGCAAACAAAAATCTCGCACACTCGACGCCAATCTAAAACGACGCGCTCGAAAACTCGCAACCGACAGCAGAGTCGATCCAAGAACACGCTCACTGATCCGTTATGGATTGGAGATCAAAGACCAATACCTTGAGCAAGTAGTGAATCGTGTTGAGGCTGGCGAAATGAGCATCGACCACATCCGCTTTGATAGTGATTAAGAATTCTCCGCGCCGCTCCGTGTCTCTGCGGCGCATAACCGCCGAGACGCGGCGGCCGCGCCCGCCGCCTCCGCGATCATTCATTCAGCCGTGTTCGCGGAATATCAGGTGCGCGCGTTGCAGACACGATCAGATTTCATCTGCGTCTGAAGGCCCGCCCTGCGGGATTTCCCTTATGGAAGCTTCGACCGATTCCAGCTGGCCGGCCTGGCCCTAATCTGCCTGAAGAACGAACAAGGCCGTTGCCGAGCGTGACTTGCGCGATCTAATCTCGGCTGCCGGCGCGGACGTGACCAGAGAAGGCGCGTCGCGAAGGCTACGGCGCCACGTGGATCTGCGGACAAAGGGGCACCCGCTGGAATTGGCAAAGTACAGTATGGAGCGAGCCGGAGCGTCTTTTTCAGAGATAGACATCAAACAATGAGATTACGGGAAGCCTGGCCGCCTTGCAGTTCTGTCGTCACCTTGTCGTGAAGTCTCCAGGAGCGTGCAGATCCGATCAAGACATCGATCCAAGTCACCGTTGATCTCATGTTTCCAAAGTCGCATTACCCTCCAACCCTGCCGCCGGAGCAATCTAAAATTCTTTTGATCTCGCATTCGGTTCCTGAGAATCTTTTGCTGCCAGAACGGCGAGACCTTGTGCGCCCAGTCTGGAAATCGATAGCCATGCCAGAAGTTACCGTCAACGAAAACAACTAGCTTTTGCGATGGGAAGACAATGTCGGGCTTACCAGGCAACGTGATTACGTGCTTTCTGAAACGATAACCTCTCTTATGCAGAGCTGAACGAATCGCCACTTCGATATCTGTATCTTTTTGTTTGACGCTCGACATCGCGCGTCTTCGTTGCTCCAGCGTCAGATTGTCAGGCATAACTCGGCGGGCTTGTTAGAGTTACTTTTTCTTGGTCGGTTTGCGCTTCGCGGGTGTACGTTTCCGCTTGGCGTCTCGTTTGTTACTTTCTCGACGAAGCTCGGCATAGCGGGCAAGGAACTCTTTATGGTTAGTCCGTACCATCCTAAGCAAATCAGAATAACGACGAACGAAAATATCTGCTTTCTCTAGGTTATCCCTTCGACCTCGTGTCGCGTAAGTGTTCGTCAGATCTCCGCAGAGTAAATACCCGACAACGTATCGATTTCTAAGTTCCTTATCTGTCGTATTCTTGCTGTAGTCGCGCATGAAATTCACATATTCTTCGATTTGATCAAGTTCTTTTCCTGACGCCCTTGATTGCGGCCTCTTGATCTCGACTACGATCAGATCATTGCTTTCTTTGACGCAAAGAAAATCAATACGACGCTCATCTTCCGGGAGATCGTCGTCGGGGAATCTCTCGCGAAGCAGTTTGCTGTAGGTAACCTCGTCGGCGACTAAAGTCCAGCGAGGGTCAAGAACCCACGGGAATTCACGCAGGAATTTGTGCAGAATCGGAACTTCGAGAGCGTTCTCATCGATCAAAATTTGAAGCTTTTCTATTGTCTTAATGCGGCCTTCGGTAACGCGCATCATCTCTTTCGCCTCGACTACTTCCCATTCACGGAATAACTTCACGAGTTGCTGCGTATCGGCGACTGGCGACTCAGCCACCTCCTGCGCCATTTCCTGAAATGCATCGAACTCCATGTAATCGAGGCACATCTCGATAATTGGTTTGACGGTCTCCTCATCCCCAACTGGATTCTGCTTGACGACCTCTTTAATCAGCTTGTCAGCAACTTTCTTTACGCGTTGATTTTCAAATCTACTCGCGCGTTTAAGGAAGTTCTTGTAAAGTGGATTCTTAGCCAACTGCTTCTCATTGTCTCTTTTTCTCTTCTCGGCCCATTCACGCGCGATTCTATTGACCTCGAGTTGTCCCCATTTCTTGAACGTCGCATTGGGCTCGACATCCCACACCAAGGAGTTGCGCGTTGTTCCAATCACATCATCTACCGCATCGACGAATTCAGCGTCTAATTCACCAACCAGGTAAGATAATGCGTACTGCTGGCCCACGGTAGCATCGAACACGAAAGGTTCCTGCACCAGCTTTCCGCGAGCCATGATTGTTATGCCTCGCTGGATACCGTCCGCAAGTGGACTAGTTCTATCAAGCGCGCCGATCCATCCTTCAACGAGCCAGCCTGTGTCAGGTTTTATCTCCGCGTTTTTGTATTCCCACAAATATCTTTGACCATCTGAGTCCTTATCGAGTAATAGCTTTAGATCGCGCTCCTTGGTGGTGATGGCGATGCCGTTCACAAACACTTGAAAATCGTGCTTGTTGCCGATGATCGAGAATCGCCGCGCCAGGCCTCTTCGCAACGCTTGAATGTCAACAGATCTATTTCTGAACTTTGTAATATTGCGAAGCGTAACTCGTGTACCTTTGGCGACATTGCCTGTCGCAGGTAGGGGAGGCATTTCTATTTCGCGCTTTGCCGCGTTATTCTCAAGTGCCTGGTAGTTCATGAGGAACCGTGAATTTTCGCCTTTATGAACCGTCTCTACTTCTATCTCACCTGCGAGGCCAAACCCGGAGAACTTGCCGATTCCTTTTCGCCCGATGACCTTTCTGCCTTTGGCCGTAGGCTTGTCGCCATCGGCCGCGCGACGATCGCGCCCTACGACCAGATAAGCATTTCGGACATCCGCATCGCTCATGCCGATACCGGTATCTCGGACGACGATTTCAGATGAGTCAGTGAAAGCATCAATTGGAATTTCGATATCAACTCGCTTGGCGTCGGCGTCCCATGCGTTCGCCACTAGTTCGCCGATGACGGGCGGCAAAGTTGAGTACGTCTGCAGGCCAAGATGCTTTACGGTTCCAATGTCGAATCGCATCTTGAAGGGTTCTCGATTAAGTGGTGCGCTCTTCGATGATTTCTTGGCAGATCGTTTTGTCATCTGACTGCTATGACGCGTTGAGGCCGCGCTTGTATTCCAGATTTCTGAATCGCAACGCCTAAAGCCTTGCTGAATCTAACTGGCACAGCATTTCCGATCTGCTGCGCAATGTGGAAGAAGGTACCGAAGAATTCGTAATTGTCAGGAAAGGTTTGAATTGCTGCAGCTTCACGCAACGAAATGCCGCGATTCTGACGAGGATGTGTAAACCGACCGCAATATACCTCGACGCATCTGCCCGTAAGGGTGGGAGCAGGTTCGTCCAAAGACATCCTTCCGAACACGTCCTTGTGTGCCGCCGGATGACGCTGATGGCATGGCAGCAGTATCGAAGTGTCTACGATGTCGCGCCTACTACCGCCATTCTTAGGAACAGCCTTCACGATCGCCTTGTGATGCGTTTGCAAGCGTCGCGTTTCATGATTCGGAAATAGCTTTGATCTTGCACCGTCTGCAATGCGAGGATACTTCTTTAGCACATCGCGCACCGTCGGCTTATAAGGCGACCGACGAGGTGCAACGACCTTTCCGTGACGCGAGGCCAGCAGTATGAAACGTTTTCGCACTTGAGGCACGCCGTAGTCTTGCGCGTCCAAAAGTTCTGCGTATATGTCTTCGCGCTTGAAACCTACTCCCTCTATCAGTCTCAGAAACGCTTCATAGATTTCGTCGCCATAGGCGTTGGTGAGGCCCGGCACATTCTCAACCAAGATCAGGTCCGGAGGCACCTCAGCTACAAGGTTGCCAAACGAAATCAGTAACGCTCGTTGTTCCTCATCATACTTCGTTCTGTTGAGAGTAGAGAATGGTTGGCATGGACAACATGCCGCATATAAGACGACATCATGTTCCGTGATTCCCAGATCAGCGCGCAACTGATGAATATCGATTTCATTAATGTCTTGCGCGATAAATTGACTGGGTTCATTGTTGTTTTCGTACGTTTCCTGTAGTCGGTCATCGATATCGATGCCGGCTAATACCTCGATTCCCGCATCGAGCAGACCGCGAGTAAGTCCGCCTGCGCCACAGAAAAAGTCGAGAGCTTTCATTGGGAGAGAGTTATAGCGATTTAGCTAGGCGTTGACAAGAAATGGTTTTTGATGGTCAAAATTCCTCCTGCATATGACCTGATCGGAAGTCAGGCCTTCGATTTGCGATTCTCGAGCGGGCTATCCAACGAGAAGACCCTTTGGCCCCCCTTAATCCAATGATCACTCTGCCTCTCCCGAACAGATCGACTGCATCGCGAGCGCATGTGGCGGCGCGACGAAGACCTCCGCGTTGAAAGCGCAGTTGACGCAACGTTTCATCGAAGCTTTGCAAATGTTAAATGGTGAGTAGAAGAGGCCGGTTTTTCCGTCCCAGCCGAGCGGGTGCTCAAAAGGAATCGCAAGACGTAGGCCCGACGCTATCGATTTCAGACATTACGCGCGCAGCCACAGTCAGTGGTCTAACGCCTTGCTGGTCCACGCCGGCGAATTTGTGTTGTCGTCCAGTCGACCATCGTCTCGAAGAAGCCCGGTGGGAATCGTTTGAGGCGCACCCACTCCTTCGGATCGTCGGGCGGAACCTCCATCAGGTTATGGCTTCCGTTTGGGTAAACCTTAACGATGTAATCCCGACGTCCCGCCTGATCCAGGATTTGCTTGATCGCACTCACATTCGCTTTGACACCTTCAGGCGAATCAAGCTCGCCGAATATCGCCAGCAGGGGAGCGGGGGAAGCGCGCAAGGTTGGCGCCGGATCGTAGAGATAAGAGAGCCGCATGTGAGGCCAAAAAGGATGATCGGGTTTCTCCGGTCCAAAGATATCTATGCCCGGGTGGCGAAACCATTTTTTGTCTTTGGCTATGGCTCGAGCTTTGGTGTACTCGTCCCACTTATCGTTGTTAGAAGGTGAAGCAATGATCTCGTCCTTTAGCTTTTGCCACGTCAGCGCGTCGCTGACCTCTTTCGCGGTGTAGCCCGCCTTGGTTAACTCGAACTCGGTATCAAACAACTCCGTGTCAGCTGGTGACAGGCCGCCGCCTGACAAAGCGACAGCGAAAGCCGCCTCGGAAAAACGTGAAGCGGCCAGAGGAGCAATCCACCCGCCCTGACTTTGACCCCAGAAGCCGATCTGATTTGCTGCAATTTCGTTTCGTGCCTGTAGAAATTTGGCTCCCGCGACCGCGTCATCCGCGAGGTCTTGAAAGCTCGCCTCGCGTCAGTTACCGCTCGATTTGCCGACGCCTCGCTTGAGAGTTTCGGCGTCTTGTCAAAAACGGTTGGAAGAATTTTTAGGCTTAGAAGTACGCGATGAAGCGTCCGTAAGTGATGACGCCCGCCCAAAGTACAAGCGAGACGGCGGCCGAGATTTTCGCGACCGCCGGTGTTGCGACGTTGCAGTTCCACTCCTTCACCGTCTTGAATGGCCAACGGTGAAATATGTAAGCATTCGCACCGGCGGCGGCCAGGAGCACCAGCTTCAACCTAAAGGCAGGGTTAATCGACAACGTTGTGGCGTTGCTCATAAACAACAGCAGCCCAGAAGGCACAACAACGAGCAGGCTAGCATGAGACCACCTTAGTAGATGCCGCGCGGTATCACTGACCGGTAAACCACGCGAAGTGCCGAGCAACCTGAGATCAAACATCGCTGCCGAGCCAGCGAGTATGACGAAGCCGATGATGTGCACCGTTTCCACGGCTAGATATAGATATGCCGACTCGCGGACCGTTGAAGCAAGACTAGTGTTTCCAACCACCGAAACCATCCCTGGGCTAAAGTGTCGCTCGACGCCACTTGCATTAGCGCAACTCTGTTGTCTTGCCGTTGATGGTGATGCGCTCGGCCCGCATCTCATCTGCTTTTTGTTTGTGCGGGTAACCCACCACCGTCGCGGTCGTATCTACCTTGACCATCTCTTTCGAAAGTCCCCGGCTGCTCATGCGCGACGGCGGCGCCAGCACAACGAGCCAAACCTTTCCTTTTCCATCGTCTACGTGAATCCGTATCAGTCCATGCGGATTGGAATAGCTGGACTCGCGAATAACACCGGTGAAGTTCAACGTCTTGCTCGCGTCATGTAATAGCCCCAACCGGTGATCGAACAACCAGGGTCAGGCCTGCGATCCTTGCGATTGAAACAAAACCAATCCTTGACTCTCGTCTCGCGGCGCAATATTGTGGCGGCCGCGTTGAAGGCAAAGGCGCTCGCTCACAAAACTAAAAGGAACGCTCCGCGTTCGCTTCCTCTAAAGACAAGTCTCGCAGGAGGTACGACGATGATGACAAGGCTTCTTCGTTCCAGTTCGGTGGTGTTGTTTCTTCTGGTTTCGCTCTCGGTGATGGCGCTGGCTCAGTCGCGACGAGGAGCCGAGCGAGGCGCCGACAAAGGCACGCTCAACAAAGAGACTTTCATGGACATGGAGAGCGTCAGCAATCCGGCCATCTCTCCTGACGGCCGACAAATCGTTTTCACTCGCTCTTGGGTTGATAAAGTCAAAGATGAGCGCGTGAGTAACCTCTGGATTGTCGATATCGACGGCTCTCGGACGCGAGAGCTTACCAGCGGGACCTGGCGCGATAGTCAGCCGGTTTGGTCACCCGACGCCAAGCGCATCGCCTTTCTTTCGGATCGCGACGGCACCAACCAGTTGCACGTCCTTTGGGTGGACACGCGCGAGGCCGCTCAACTTACTCGTCTCGAACAAGCGCCGGCGGGAATCAACTGGTCGCCGGACGGCAAATTAATCGCCTTCACTGCTTTTGAAGCCGACAACGATCCAATCCTCGCGGTCAAGCTGCCCGAGAAACCGAAAAATGCGCAGTGGGCGAAACCTGCCGTGATCGTTAACCGTCTGGCATGGGCCGCGGATGGAAGAGGGCCTTTGCCGCAGGGCTTCACCCAGGTGTACACGATCGACTCGGTGCTCGGAGGCACGCCGCGCCAGATCACCTCGGGTAAATACAATCACAACACACCCGAATGGTCGGCCGACGGAAAAACGATCTATGTGTCCTCGATTCGAAAGCCGGATGCTGAATATCTGCGCGGTGACAGCGAGATCTATGCGATCGATTTGAAGACTCTTGAGGTAAAGGCTCTGACCACTCGCAGCGGCGCCGACGGAAACCCACAAGTCTCGCCCGATGGCCGCTGGATCGCCTATACCGGATATGACGAGCAGAAATTTACCAATCACGTGGCTAGTCTCTACCTGATGGACAACGCGGGTGGGAGCAAAAAGCTTTGGGCGGGAAAGCTTCCAAGTTCTCCGCAAGGCGTGCGCTGGGCGCCGGATGGGTCGGGCGTTTACTACGAGATGGAAGAGCAGGGCTCGTCGCACATCTATTTCATCTCGGTTGACGGAAAGACGCGGCAGATAACCAAGGGCACTCAAATCCTCGATGCTTACTCGATGGCGAACAATGGACAGGTTGCCGGCAATTCGCACGAGCTTCAAAGAGCCCGGCACACTGGTAACCTTCAACGTCAAGGATCCGGCGAACATGAAGAACCTCGTCGATGTTAACGAGGATGTTCTGGCCGGTGTCAGGCTAGGGGACGCTGAAGAGCTCTGGGTCACCTCGAAAGACGGTTTGAAAGTACAGGGATGGTTGATCAAGCCGGTCGATTTCGACCCGGCGAAAAAATATCCCATGGTCTTGTGGATTCACGGCGGACCGTGGTCGATGTACTCGGTGGCATTCAATTGGGCGTTCCAGAACTTCTCAGCGAATGGCTACGGAGTTTTGTACATGAATCCGCGAGGCTCGACCGGCTACGGCCAGGAATTTGTCAACGGAATTCAATATTCGTACCCGGGAAAAGACTATGACGACCTGATGGCCGGCGTTGACGCCTCGGTAGCGAAAGGGTGGATCGACGACAAGAACCTGTTTGTCTGCGGCGGCAGCGGCGGCGGCGTGCTGACCGCCTGGATAGTGGGTAAAACGGACAGGTTTGCGGCCGCTGTTTCGATGAGACCGGTGATCAACTGGCACTCGTTTGTCGGGACCACGGATGGCCCGAACTGGTACTACCAGTTCGACAAGTATCCCTGGGAAGACCCGATGCAGTATGCGGTGCGCTCGCCTCTGCACTATGTGGCTAACGTGAAGACACCGACGATGGTAATGACCGGCGAAGCGGACCTGCGAACACCGATGCGACAGAGCGAGGAGTTCTATCGCGCTTTGAAGATGCTAAAGAAAGAAACACTGCTGGTGCGAATGCCGGATGAGTATCACGGCTGGCGGCGGCCTTCGCATCAGTTGCTACAGCAGCTCTATCTCATGGCGTGGTTCGAGAAGCACAGCAACAAGGGTGGTCCCGTGGAGACGAGCACGTCACAGAAGTAATTAAGTTCCTGTGTATCATCAGGAACCATCGTCGCACCCAGGTGCAAGTCAGCCAGCGCCACTCCGGCATGTACTCATGAACGCGTATCGGATCTCTCATTACACGATTCTCGCCAAGCTGGGCGCTGGCGGAATGGGCGAGGTTTACAAAGCTCACGACACCATTCTCGACCGTCCGGTGGCTTTGAAGATCCTCCCGCTCGAGTTGGTGGAAAATGCCGATCGACTGCGGCGCTTTATTCTGGAAGCAAAATCAGCCTCGGCGTTAAATCATCCGCACATTATCACCATCTATGAGGTTGGCGAAGCGAGAGCCGAATTTGTCGGAGCCAAGCCCGAAGCTAAAGATACCAGTGCCCACACCGGTGACCTTGTTTCGTTGGCCCGGGAAACGCCGATTCAATACATCGCGATGGAGTTCATCGAAGGCGAAACCCTTACCGCGAAAATCCATCGGGATCAAAACAGTCTGCGAAAGTTACTCGAATATCTCGTGCAAACGGCTGATGGGTTAACCAAAGCGCATGCGGCCGGGATCGTCCATCGCGATCTCAAACCCGACAACGTCATGATCACTGGCGATGGTTACGCGAAGATCCTCGATTTCGGACTGGCGAAGTTGGTTGAACCGCCACCCGCAAGCACCGACCAGGATTCGGATGAGGTCGCCACCGCGATCCTGAACCGGAGCCAGCCCGGCGCGGTCATGGGGACCATCGGTTACATGTCGCCCGAACAGGCGCTAGGCCGCGCCGTCGATCAGCGGTCGGACATTTTTGCGTTCGGATGCATTCTTTACGAAATGGTCACCGGTCAAAAGCCATTTGCCGGCGATTCCATGATTGACAGCCTGCACAAGATCATTTACATGGCGGCAGCTCCGGTTAAGGACTTCAATCCGAATTGT
The DNA here is from genome assembly GCA_963800055.1 of uncultured Acidobacteriota bacterium. Lineage (GTDB taxonomy): Bacteria > Acidobacteriota > Blastocatellia > Pyrinomonadales > Pyrinomonadaceae > PSRF01. Next base: position 157,298 of record CAWCZP010000015.1, on the reverse strand, counting down.
CCCTACGAGATTCAGCGGATTATTCGCCGCTGCCTGACCAAGGACCCCGAAGACCGTTATCAGCGAATGAAAGACATCGCAATCGATCTTCGTGATTTTTTAGAAGAGAGCAAAGCTGTTTCAAATTCCGGCGTTTACTCAGGAAGGCCGAGTCTGTCTCAACCCGGTAGTGAAATGCTGCTCGACGCGCCGGTGGTTGAAACTCAATTGGATGAGTCTACTCCGGCAGTTCTGCAAATGAGTCGTTTCTCAAAAGCCAGTGTGGCGCTCGCCGTTCTGGGGCTGATTGCAGCCATCGCAATGTGGCCACTGCATCAACGCGGCGACATTGGGTCCGAGCTCAAACTCGACTACTCGAAAGAGGCCGCCATGAGCAAGGCCCGCGAGGTGGTGAACGGTCTGGGCTATAGCGCGAACGATCTGGAGGCAGGGGGGCGTTTCATCGGAACTGCTTTTGACCTCAAATATCTGGCCAACAAAGAAGGACTGGGTGCAGCTCGACAGGCAGTGCGTGAAGGTAAGACATCGGTCTGGCAGTGTATGTTCTCGCGCAATAGTGACGATGTATCGGGAGGGATTTTCTTTGGCAATCCGCGGCCCGGCCAAACGTTGGTCACGATTAGCCCGCAGGGTCAGCTGATGAGTTTCGTCACTGCGCCTCAGGAATCAGGCGATATCACCGCGGTCGATCAGAATCACGCAGTCGCGGTGGCAACCGAACAGGCGCGACGTTGGCTTTCGTTCGAACCTGTAGGCTATAACGCCGAAGTCGTTTCGCGGTCAACTCCACCCGGATTGACAGAGGTGACGTGGCGCAATCCCACGCCAGTCCTTGGTCACAAGGAAACGGTCCGCGCCGATATCCAGGGCACCAAAGTCACCCGGCTCAGCCGGCAGTTCAATGCGCCTCAGTCAGTAACAGAGACCAGTACGTTTGCTGACGCAGTTTCCAAGTCACGCACCGTTTTGGCAGTGGTTGCTGTCGTCGGTGTGTATGTTTTCGGGGTTGTATTCCTGATTTACAGCAAGCGCTGGCAGGCTTTTCGGCGAAAGATTTCGATCGTCGCTACCCTGTTAGTCGGGTTGGGCAGTTTTTCAATCCTATATTTCTCGCAGAACTCGCAGTTGGTTTTATTTCTGTTTTCGCTGGTCGTCGCGCTGATGTTGAGCGTCGCATTCTTCCCAAGCGGCGCCGGCTTTTTTGAATGGCTGCGTGTCTACAATCCGGCCCGGTTGTTCGCCCTTGAGCAAATCCTCGAGCGTCGTTTCTTCTCTCCCTCCGTATCTTCGGCGCTGGTTCACGGAGTACTCGGCGGGGCGCTGCTACTGGGAATTTCCGAAGCCGCAGCATTTATGGCGAGTCGAATAGCGGGCGCAGGTCCTACCGTCGGCCCAGAGATCGACATGGTCAACACTGGTTGGCCGATAATCACCGGACCTGCCTCTTCGTTCATGATCGGACTCATCTTCGCGGGTGGAATAATTCTTTTGGTTGAATTCAGCGAGAGAGCGTTAGGGCACGGAGTGCTGGCCTCGATTGTGCCGGCTCTGCTGATTGCAATTGCCATAACTTCATACCTTGAGCCGCGCTGGATTTTGATTGGCTTAAGCTTTCTGAGCAACCTGGTAACTTGTCTGTTAGCTATTCATCTCTATCGAAGGTACGGTTTCGCGACTGTGTGGTTGGCCTTGAGTGTGAGCTTTATTCTGGCCACTGCAGTTCGCTGTCATTACCTGAAAGATCCTGGTTTTGTCTGGCAATCGAACCTTTTGCTTGCAGTGGTTGGCCTTCTGCTGATCGTTGGAATATGGGGATATACCCAGAAACGTTTGCGCAGGACACTTAGCACGCTTGCCGTGAACAGGGGGTGATCCTCCACGCAAACGTGAACCCACCTCTCAGTGGCCTAACGCCTTACTGGTGCACGCCGACGAACCTGTGTTGTGGTCCAGTCGACCATCGTTTCGAAGAAACCCGGTGGGAATCGTTTGAGGCGCACCCACTCCTTCGGATTGTCTGGCGGAACCTCCATCAGATTGTGCGATCCGTTTGGGTAAACCTTAACGGTGTAATCCCGGCGTCCCGCCTGATCCAAGATTTGGCTGATCGCACGCACATTCGCTTTGACACCCTCAGGCGAATCGAGCTCGCCAAATATCGCCAGCAGCGGAGCGGGGGAAGCGCGCAACGTTGGCGCCGGATTGTAGAGATAAGAGAGCCGCATGTGAGGCCAAAAAGGATGATCGGGTTTCTCCGGTCCAAAGATATCTATGCCCGGGTGGCGAAACCATTTTTTGTCTTTGGCTATGGCTCGAGCTTTGGTGTACTCGTCCCACTTATCGTTGTTAGAAGGTGAAGCAATGATCTCGTCCTTTAGCTTTTGCCACGTCAGCGCGTCGCTGACCTCTTTCGCGGTGTAGCCCGCCTTGGTTAACTCGAACTCGGTATCAAACAACTCCGTGTCAGCTGGTGACAGGCCGCCGCCTGACAAAGCGACAGCGAAAGCCGCCTCGGAAAAACGTGAAGCGGCCAGAGGAGCAATCCACCCGCCCTGACTTTGACCCCAGAAGCCGATCTGATTTGCTGCAATTTCGTTTCGTGCCTGTAGAAATTTGGCTCCCGCGACCGCGTCATCCGCGAGGTCTTGAAAGCTCGCCTCGCGCCAGTTACCGGTCGATTTGCCGACGCCTCGCTTGTCATAAGCGAGGACGGCAAACCCGCGTGCGGCGTAGAGGTACCCGAGGCCCCAATACATTTCGCGCGATTGCGCGCCACTGCCATGGACAAACACGAGCGTGGGACACTTTCCCCCTTTTCCCTTCGCCACGGGGAGCAACAACGTACCCGCGAGCGTGACATCACCGTTTTTGAATGTGACTTCTTCGTGGCGGATGGGAACTCGCGCGGCGAATGCTCCGGGCTTTCTATCGGAGGAGCGACCATCATGGTCCAAATCAACTACGTGAACTCCGGCTTCGCGAAAGGTAAGTGTTTGTCTGGCGGGGGACACCACATACAAGGCCGGTCCACCGGTGAATTGAGTCTCAGATCGTGGGATGATCGTGCGGGCCTGGCCGGATTTCACGTCGGTCACCCACAGTGTGTCATGAGTGTTGGGAAATCTATCTATCACTATATAGTCGCCATTGCGGAAGCGATATGCGCCGACATAGCGCGCCAAAATTTCCGGCGCGACCTTCACGATGCGCACCAGACGAAACGGAGCCTTGATGCCCGGCACCTCGGCCTCTCCTTCGATTACATCGCCGGTGAGAGTTCCCGTCATGACGAGTTTAAGCGAGTCCAACTCCAACCGGACGCGAGAACCTTCGAGTCGGACCAATGACAATTTTGGTTTTGAAACATCTCGCCTGCATTTTCAGTAAGGCTCAGACGCAAAAACTCGGTCCTGCCGGGCGGCTCGCTATTACCCACCCACTCGCCAGTCAAGGTGGTTGTCGATGGCTGAGCGCGACCGACACTCGACGCCCCAGCCGCGAGGGTAAGAGTCGTCAACAGGAAAGCTTTGAGGATTATTTTGATCATGATCTGATTCTTTCCACCACTGACGTGGGGATGATACATCCAAGGCACATCATGCGGTCAAACTCTACTAAGCTCGCGTCCTTAACCCAATGACCAGATCCGCGAGGGCACTTGCTACAATTGCTGGCGTTAGCTAGTTGCGAGCCACATACAGGAGGGACGGTTATTCTAAGAATACTCAGCTTCGCCGCTGCTGTTCTGGTTATGACACTCGTCAGCGCCCGACGCCAATGGCCTGAAGCGCATGTACGTGCTCGATTGTGGACGCCTCATCGCGAAGGACCAGTCGCGTTGGACACCGGGTGTCAACGCCGGCCAGCCACGGGAGCTGTCGAACAACTGCTACCTGTTCCAGCATGAGCGAGGCACGCTGCTGTGGGAGACAGGTGTGCCCGATTCGGTCGTCGATCAAAAGGGAGGCGTCACATCGCCCAACGGTGCGATTGTCTGGTTCCGTGACAAGACGCTTGTGACCCAACTCGAAAGCCTCCGCGTGAAGCCCAACGACATCACTTACGTCGCGATGTCACACTCACACGCCGACCACACCGGCAACGTGAAGTTGTTCGCGAAGTCGAAGTTCCTGATGCAGAAGCTCGAGCACGAGTTCGCGATGAATATGACGCCGAAGCCGCTCACCGACGATCAGAACGTTCAGATACTTTCGGGTGACCACGACGTGTTTGGCGACGGCAGCGTCACGATCATTTCGACGCCGGGCCACACACCGGGACACCAGTCGCTGCTCGTAAAGCTGCCAAAGACGGGTGCTCTCATCCTCACAGGCGACCTCGTGCATTTCCAGTACATGTGGGATAACAAGATCGTCCCATCCTTCAACTTCAACAAAGAGCAGTCGCTGGCCTCAATCGATCGCGTGATCAAGTTAGTCGCCGAGCACAAAGCGCAGCTCTGGATCGGCCACGACAAGGACATCACTGCCAAGATCAACCGCGCGCCGAAGTTTTACGAATAGTCATCCCGGGTTTGCGACGGAACCCATAAACAGCACAACCCCGGTCCGGTTATCGCGAATCGCGAAGAAAAAGGGACGATCTACCTTCATGACGAACTTCTCTCGGGGCACCTGAACCGAAGTGGTGAATACTCCCACCGATGTGGCTGCGGCAGCTACGGTACCTTCCTCGTTCACTTCGGCCCAGCTTTTGTGCTTGACCTCAGAGATGTAGAGTTGTTGCCGGCGTTCAGTTCCGCTATTTGAGAAAAGTCCGCACGCAGCGGATCAAAAGCTTCTGCCATTCCCAAGGCCTTCAGCGCATCGTTCAGCTTCGACTCCCACTCGACCTTGAAACGCGGCAACATCAAGTCACCAGGTGTTGGCTGGAAACTCTTCATCCACGTGTCCCAATTCTCAGGTGTGAGGTTTCGCTCAAACTGATCCAGGCTTGTTTGCTCGTCAGGTAAGAAAACGTACATGCTCACGCTGCCCTCACCATACGGCAGAGCGACTGATTGAAAATCTTTGCCCTTATAGTAGAAGTAGCTTGAGGACGATTGGGACATCATAGGGACTTCCTTTCGCTCGCCGCCGGGAAGTCGAAACACGTCAGGCTTCGTGTTTTCTTTTTTGAACTCAAACTGCCATTGGCCTTTGAAGTAAATTGCGTTGATTAGAGAACAGAACTGCGTCTGGGCTAATCTGATCAACGATTTTTTCAATCTTACCTTCCGTGTTTCTGTTGACCCATGAATTGATCGTCTTCGGTGCTGCAGGATCCGCAAAATTGAGACTTGCTATCTCAGCTTCGTAATAATCTTTGTTGCGCTTGACGAACGCAGGCTTTAGAGCGAACCCGTTTCGGGCCCAGAGTGAATTCGCGATTTTGAGTTGTATCTTTGGATCTGTTGGATTAAGCGCGGTTTTCAGATCGGCAAAGGCACGGTTTACCTCCTCGACGCTCATGCCTTCAAGCTCGAGGGCTCGAGCCATCGCCTGGCGAGTTGTTCCGTCGGCGCCGTTGTAAGTCATTGCTAAAGCCAGCATCACGCTCGCGGGAGAAACAAATGTGTTTTTACCGGTACGTTGCTTTATGATCTGGTCGTAGAGCTTGAATGCGAACCTGGAAGTGGCCGCACGCAATCGATCGTCAACCACTTTTACTGTTGCGTCGCTCTCTGATCGGCGTCGGGCGCCGTCGCTGGTCAGAGCCAGGTTTGAGCACATGATCAAGGCAATGAGGCTGGTTACAAGAGTTTTCTTAGAAAAAGCTTTGATCGACGATTTAGCCAGAATACTTTGCATAGTGACGGTTCCTTTCAGCACTTGCTTGTAGATAGCCTGACGTTCAACGCGCGAAGCGCGTGGAAGCGCATACAGCTTGACGTTCAACGCGCGAAGCGCGTGAAGCGTATACTTGACGTTCAACGCGCGAAGCGCGTGGAAGCATATAGCCTGGGGTGGAGCGAGGCTTTGCGAGCGCAACCCCAGGATAATTCAACACGACGGTCTCAGCCCGTGAAACGGGCGACAGACGTGCGCGACACTCAGCGGCTGTCGCCCGCTCCGCGGGCTCACGATCCTTTTCTTAATCGCCACCTAGGGTTTCGCTCGCAAAGCCTCGCTCCACCCTAGGCTACACGCTGACACGCGCTTCGCGCGTTGACCCTGGCAGCGACCGTTCGCCGTTGAGCCATGAGATTCAAGAAAAGAACGCGGTAGTCGTTAACACTTGCAAGATGATGTAACTTTTCCGTGGAGTTATTATATCTACTCAGTCTGGATTGGGATCGAAGCTTCGTCTAGTTAAACAACAAAAGCATGCGAAAACTTGTAATTGCTCCAGGCGCAATGCTGTTGATGATCTTTGCGTTAGTGTGTACGGCGCAATCAGATCGTCAACAACGACGACCGCCTAATATCATTTTTATTCTCGTCGATGATTTGCGTTGGGATGATTTGGGCGTGGCCGGTCATCCATTCGTCAAAACGCCCAATATCGATCGCATCGGCAGAGAAGGCGCACTCTTTCGAAATGCGTTCATCACCGCGCCGCTTTGCTCGCCTTCACGCGCCAGTTTTCTGACTGGCCAATATGCACACACTCACGGGATCACTGACAATGTCGATCGTTCGGCGGCAAGCCACAAACTCATTACCTTTCCTTTACTGTTGCGACAATCGGGTTACACAACCGCTTTCATAGGCAAGTGGCACATGGGAAACGACGACTCCCAGCGCCCTGGTTTTGATCGGTGGGTAAGTTTCAAAGGACAAGGATCTTACCTTGATCCTGAGATCAATGAAGATGGCAAAGATGTGAAGCCTGTCGGGTACATTACCGATCTTCTCACCGGATATGCCATTGAATTCATCAAGCGGCGGCACGACAAACCCTATCTGGTCTATCTTGCGCACAAGGCTATTCATCCGGAAGTGATGCAGCATAATGACGGGAGCGTCAACCTGGCCGACGCCGAACGGTTCATTCCGGCTGAACGGCATCGGAGTTTGTTTACCGGAGAAAAGATCTCGACGGCGTGCCAGCGCTATGCGACCTCCGGTTGGCAAACCTGCTCTCGAACGAAAAATAGGTGATCTGCCTCCATTGGGCGCCAACACGGCAACGCGCGACGAAGCCGTGCTGGGCCGCCTGCGCTCACTGATGGCAATTGAAGAAGGAGTCGGCGAGATCCTGAAGGCTCTGAAAGAGACAGATCAGCTAGACAACACAGTGATCGTTTTCACCAGCGACAACGGCTACTTCTATGGTGAACACGGCCTCAGCGTCGAACGGCGATTGGCTTATGAAGAATCTATCCGTATGCCGCTTCTGATTCGCTATCCGGCAGTCGTCAAAGCCGGCACGGCGCGTGACGAGTTTGCACTGAACATTGATCTGGCTCCGACTCTACTTGAACTGGCCGGCGTCTCTGCTCCGAACCACGATGGAAGGACGTTCGCTTGTGCCATTGCTGAAAGGTGCAAAAACCGAATGGCGTAAATCATTCTTGATCGAGTATTACTCCGACAGAGTCTTCCCCCGAATCCGTCAGATGGGTTACAAGGCTGTCCGCAACGAGCGCTGGAAATACATTCACTATTTCGAACTCGAAGGCATGGACGAACTCTACGATCTCAAAGCCGACCCGTATGAGATGACGAACATCATTCGCCGCCCTGGCGCAGCCAAAATACTCGAAGGGATGAAGCGTGAAATGGAACGTTTGCTGAAAGCGCCCTCGATGGAAAAAAACTGAAAGGAGCCAATGTTTTCTTTGCGGCAGAGAGTAACGCTACAGCGCGCGCTCCATCAGAAGATCTCTTTGTAGATCTGATCCCAACCGAAACACGTGTTCGCCGACTGTGCGAAAGTTCCATTTCCGGTAAAAGGCCTGCGCCCGCCCATTCCGCTCCCACACGCCAAGCCAGATAGTCTCGTGTCCGGCCTGCCGAGCTTCGTCTATGCACGCACGCATCAATTGTTCTCCGATGCCACGTCCAAGCCAGTCACGCGACACATACAGACGGACCAACTCGACTGGGTTAGCGCCTTCGACGCCCTTCTCAGGTTCACCGTCATGGAGCATGGCGTAACCTGCCGCGCGCCCGTCAACTTCCGCGATCAGAAAAGTGGAGGCGGGATCTTCCAACTCGACGATCTGCTGCGCGACGTTGAAGGACGTGGCGACATATGCAGCTAAGTCTTCCGGGGTGTTATCAGCGGCGAACGTTTCGGAAAAGGTACGCGCACCCAATTCGGACAGCAAACCAGCGTCCTCAATTGTGCCGCGACGGATCCTTAGACCGGGAATTCCTTCTGCCATCATTTTAACGGATACACATTAAGAGGCCGCGTCCACTGCGCGGTGAACAAGGAGCGTGTCGACGTACTGCGCAAACCGCACCGCTTTTCCTTCACGAAGCTTCCAGACGTGTGCGAAATCCGCCTGAAAACTCTTCTTGGTGGCTCTATAGATCCCGCTATATTTTCCTAAGACCACAATCGTGTCGCCACCGTCGATGAACTCGTGTGGAACGGCGGCAAATCCTTCCCACTCCGTGCCCAAACGCATGAACACGCCCTCGAGTACGGCCTTTGGACCATGATAAGTGCCGCCGTAGGGAAATCCCTCTGCTTCGGTCCAGTCAATGTCAGCGCTCAAAATTTCCAGCACGCTCGGAATGTCGCCTTTAGCGAACGCGTCGTAGACAGCTTTAGTTTTACTGAGATTGCTCATGTTGCTTCCTTTTGCGCAAAAGATTCCTGCGTGCGTATTTTCTCTGCGCACCTGTTTAGGGTGAAGATCTCTGAACGTTGGATTTGATTACCATTTAATCGCGAAAACTTCAAATGGACCAGCCGCTAAAGTTAGCGTAGCTCGCTGCCGATTCTGAGAATTCATAAACCGTAACGGTTTTCTCGACTAGGACTGGGGCTGCACGGATCTAAACGGAAACACGATCAACTGCCTCGACCGCCAGCCGTGATGGTGGGTTATCATCTCTCTCGTAGTGGATTGGAGCTGAAAGATCCTCCTAATCCACTACGGCTTTGCGCAAAAAGTCCAAATCTGATTTGTTTTCTCTGCGATATCCAGGAGACAGTTAGAAGAATGGGGATCGAGACGGTGATCGGCGTGCTTGGTTTCATGGGCACCCTGCTGCTGGTGCTAGTGGGCTTGTTGAACTTCTCTGTCTTTCGGAAGCAGCTTCGGATTGCCAAGGACCAAATCGATACTGCGGTGCGGCAACTGGAGATCGCCCAGAAGCAGCCTGATCTATATCTGATCCAGCGTGCTGTCACTGAGACTTCGGACCATCTACGGCTCTTCGTCGAGCGACCAAAATTGCGACCGTACTTTTACAGCGAGGCCGAGTGGCACGACGGCGATGAGGTCTCGTCAGACGAGATTCAAGCGATGGCAGAGCTCATACTCAACAACTTCGCCTCGGCGTTGATGCACTCAGCCGCCTTCCCGGAATACCCCGTTCGCGGCGTCGATAGAATCATAATGTTTCATCTCCGTCGCAGCCCCGCGTTACGTCAGTTTCTCCTCGAGAACTTCGAACGCTTCCCGTTCACCGGTTTGACGCTCCTGTGCCTCAAGAACGAGACGAGCGATCAGGTCGAGGCAGACCTACGGCAGCTCACTGAAGCAGCCGATGTAGACGATTCAGAGATCGAGCGCCGCAAGGAGCTGTTACAACTGTACAAGAATGGCGGGACACGCGAGCCAATCGAGTTCACGTCGTATAGCATGAAGAGGCGGCGCTAACGTTTCTTTCTCCGGTCTAAATCGATTTTTTGTGCGAAGCTTCGCTTCTATGAACAAATCGCGGTCGCCAGCGATTCTCGTTTTGACCGGTGCCTCCGGAGCCGGAAAAACAACTCTCACACTCAAGTTAAACGAGCTTGCAATTCCAGGTGTGAAGGGATTCAACTGTGATCGTGTGAAAATTGAAGAAGCGTCTACGGATCGGCAGGCAGACAAACTTCTTTATTGGATTTCGCACTTGCGTCAAGCGGAAACAGGAATTGAATTAGCTGTACTTGACACTCAAATACGTCCTCATCGAGCGCAGGAAGTGTTGAGTCAGGCGGCAATTAACTACGCGCAGATTGTGTTGGTTGATTGCGATCCAGTAAAAAGAAATGAGCGTCTTCATCTGGAACGTGGACAGCCGGAACTGGCTAATCACCAAATGGATTGTTGGGCCGCGTATTTGAGAGGTCAGGCAGATGCGTTGAAGTTATCAATCATAGACACCAGTAATGACACAATAGATAAGTGCCTGATCGAGCTGGAATCACTTGTGAGGAATTTGCTGACTCGAGCGAGACAGGCTGATTAAGTGAACTATGAAGCAAGCGCTGATAGTCGTTGTCTGTGCGATCGCATTGGTCGCCTGGTTCTTCCTGTGGTTTCGAAACGAAGGCGCCGTTGCGACCTCGGCCGCTCGGCCGTGGCCCGGCGGGATGGGGTCGCTCGACGTGGTCGCCAAACGATGGCCGTCGCTGAATGCCAATGATGCCTCTGTGGCGCTAACGAGCCTCGCCAAAGAGTTGCCTAAGACCGAAGTCGTCGACGATTTCGTGGAGCGCGAGATCGCGCGTGGCGAGCTCACCATCGGCGATCCTCCGCAGCTTCCTGACGTCTCCAAGATTCGCGAGCTGTTGCTGCGCGAGCCGATTGTCTGGGAGCGCCGAGTCGAGTTTGACGACACCGTTGTCGCGGAAATGCGTGGGGTGCAGATGCGGGTGGCGAGAACGCTCGTGGCGAGCGCGCTGACGAAAGCGCGCGGACACGATCCGGCGGCGTGGGAGGATCTGCACGCTGCGTGGAAGCTCGCCCACTCGCTGGAGGCGTATCCACAAATGATGGCGCAGACGGCCGTGTTGACCATGGCGCGGATGATCAACGCGGTCGCGTGGAAAATGCCGCTGCCCGCGCCGGCGTGGCTTGGCGAGTTGCAGGAGCGCGACAATGTGCGGCCGTTGCTTGAGGCGTTTCAATATCAGGCGGCGTGGTACTCGAAGGACGGCGCGTGGTTTCCGACGAAGTGGCTGGCAGACTCTGTCGATCGGGACCGCGGGATTGCTGAAGCGTTGTTCAAGGAGACGCGGTGTGATGTGAACACGCCAATGAATGACCTTGGAACGGACCTTTCATCGGTTTGGCGTCGCGCGTTCCGCGCCCGCGCCGAGCGTGAGGCCACGGCGAACGCGCTACGCGTGCGTGTGGGAAAGTCGATCGAAACCGGCTCGCGCTGCAGCGACGGCGGATGGATGTTCGACGGGACAACGCTGCGGTTCAGCCGCGAGATCGCGACCGCAGCGCCGGATACGCCGATGCCGCTGGTGCTGCAGGTCAAGCCGTAACTAACACTCTGCAAGAAACGATTGACTTCTCAGCCAAAGCAGTAGAGGCTAAGCCGAGAAGTCTAAAACTAGATTGCGGTGTCGCCATATATGGACATCGAGATGACGTTTCCAAGTCGATTCGGTAACGACCCAGGAGAACTGATGAAACACCCAAAGACACTTTTGATTGTTGTCTTTTCGGTTTTTACGCTCTTCGCCTCGCATACCGTTTTGGCGCAAAGCGCAAGGCTGGGCGCAGTGAAGTACACCCCGCCAAAAGGTTGGACTAAAACCGAAAAGCAAAACGTCGTCGTCTTCAATGTGATCGACCAGGCGTCGGGCAACTTTTGTTTCATCACGCTTTACGGCGCGACCACGAGCAGCGGCACGCCCGAAAACGACTTTGCCAGAGAATGGAAGAGCCGGGTCGTGGATCCGTGGAGTGGGGAGGTTAATCCAAAGACGGCCACTGAAAAGGTCGACGGATGGACCGTGATTGGGGGTGGCTCTCAAATAGATTTTCAGGGTAACAAAGCCTTCGCGTTTCTCAATGTCTTGAGCGGGTTCGGAAAGACGATCAGCGTTTTGGGGATCCTTAACGATGATTCCTACCTGCCTCAGCTACAGGCGTTTGTTGAGCACCTTGATATGGAGAAAGAGAATCGGGTCGTAACAGCCGCACCGCCAGCGATGGTTGATGGCAAACTAGTCATCCCACCGATTAGCCGACAACTCACCATTGCTGATCTCGTTGGCGAATGGGGCCAGAATGACGGCATCAACACGAGATACGTCGACCGTTACTCAGGCACATATGCCGGATTCGAGTCGCTTCATTTCACTAACAAGATGACGATAACCGCCGGAGGACGCTACTACAACGACTTCTTCGCCATTCAGAACGGCAGGAAGATCAAAGAAAATACTGCCGGGACGGTCACGGTTAACGGGCGGGTCCTTATTATTAGCGACCGGAACACGAGGAAGTACGTCATACGGGGTTGGCTGGAACTTCCTGACATCACAATCCTTGAGATTTGCGGGCCCTGGTACAACGACGACGTCATTCCCGCGGAGATATTCACCAATCCCAATCAAGGCGCCAACCTCGATTCAAAGTGGGTTCGCAAGAAGTAAGTCACTTGATGAATCAACTCATTTGGATTGTCGCGAGGCTTGCACAAAAAGTCCAAACTTTTTGGTTTTCTCTGCGGGTCCCACTCGGGGATGCTTTCGGACACGGAAGAAGCCTTTCCTAATGTTCATTGAGGCCGCTTATCAGGTTTAATCATCCGCCTTTTTAAGAATTAGTGTCCCGTGGTAGGAGGCTCTGATGCACGATTCGTCGACATGCCCGGCCTGTCGTGGATTGCCGATCGACGGCAGGATGTCCGACGCGGAGTTCTTCGCGTTTCTCTCCGCCTGCCGGGACGAACTCGCCGACAAGCAGCCGCGGTTCCAGCAACGAATCGCCGTTGCGGGAAGCTGGACCTACGAGATGGTGGACTGCTCGCTTACTATCGGCGAGGAGAGGTTTCCGGTGACGCCGGTGGGTACCCACAGCCCCGAATACCAAACATGGCTCTGGGCATGGGCGAACGAGGATTTCCCTGAGGCGGCCCGGGTAGCGTCGCGGCAGCTCCAGTCGCTGCATACGGTGACAGGTTTCCGCGTGTTCATCGATCCTGGAATCGAAGCATCCTCGGCGGATGCCCAGGATTTCGCAGCGCTGGCCGTTCATCAGTTGGGAGCCGTTGGGTTCTACCGCGTCCCGTCAGATGGCCCAACGTTGTACCTTGCTGTCCATGAGAAAAAAAGTTGAAGGAGATGGAAAGTTTTCGAGTAGACAGCTGAACGGAAAAACAATAAATCAGGTTTACTGCAGCAGCTTTATTGTCCGCAACCAGTTCTTGACTTCAGCTTGCGCCGCCTTTGCCCTCCCTTCTTTGATAGCCAATAGCACTCCATCTCTTTCCACTCCGCCCCGAGTGACAAAGCCTTCCAGAATCGTGCTCTCCGGACATAATTCCCTTATCGGTATGACGATAGTGGCGAATGGTTGGACGATCCTGCAAAAATCAGCGAGGCACTGAGCGCGTGTTGGACAAACCGAAGCTTTAGGTTCCTTGATGTTGTTGGTTTCTTCTAAAGACCATCCACGACTCAGCTTCGGAAACATCATCGAAACGATGGCTGGAAACTGTTATCCTGTTATCACTGGAACCATTCATGAAAGACCGGAGTTGGCGTTGGTGCCGGCATGCTTTCAAACGGTGGCTGCGTTTTGGAATCTGATCTTGCGGCCGTTGCAGCAGCGTTACTTCCAACTGACACCGAAAAGATAATCAAGGTGTTCAGAATGAGAATCAGGAGCCTCGCGAATCCCTTTTCAGCTTGATCAGCAAAAAAAATCAAGAGTGCGATCAGAAGGCTCGCTACGAGCGCGATCCATTTGGCGGGCAAACCAAACTGGCTCGAAGAGTGGCCGCTATAAGTGTTACCACGCCACCTGCTATGCCGGGCGTTATCATCGATTTGGAGTTGAGAAACTGGTCCATCGAATCTCCGGGAAGTTAAAGCAAACGCTCACTGCTGAGGGAAACCCAACGCCTGCCGAGCTGCTGCGTCACTTAAATTGGTTCGCAAGAAGTCCAGAATCTGCTGAATACGCACCGCGCGATTTATTGGTTGGTCCGTCGGTAGAAAGCCCAAATGATGAAGACCGAGAACTTGCCCCGTTTGAATGTCGATAGCTGGCGAACCCGAGCTGCCCCCTAGCGTATCGCAGCCGTGGCCGAAATCAGTTAGGGCTACAGTCACTCCGGCCACCTGTGTCCCGAAGATCTTACAGTTTTCGATGGAGACTTGTTTGGGCCGACCCGCAGGATGTTGAATGATCACCATGTTTCTTTGATCGCTAACGGTAGTATCGAAAGTAAATGGTGGTCTATCAGAAGGAGTGGCGAGACGCAGTAGAGTGAAGTCCAGATCACGATTTGTCTGGAGTATCTGCTTAAAGCGTAGCGTCACAGGCGTTGCGTTCTCACGATCGAAATCGAATTCCGCCAAACCGGAACTCATCTCTGTTGGCGTCCTGATGCAATGATTATTTGTCATGAACAGATCGGCAGCGATCAGAAACCCGGTACAAAGAAATTGACCGCTGCCGTCCCTGACAAACACGAGACGAGCAACGGACCTGCCCCAACCCTGAATTGTCGCCGAAGCCTTATCGATAGGCATTAATTTATTGACCGTGAGCGCCCTGACTTCGGTTGGTTTTCGGGAGACGATTATGCGATCGATCGAGAGCTTCAGGTTTGGGATCTCCCCGACAGCGAAGACTTGGACCTTCGCCACATCGCCCGGTATTTCGTCTGACCAGAAATCGGCATTTTGATCGGTCACCGAGGAGTAGGACCAGATCTTCTTGTCCTTCTTTTCCAGGATTTGCAGGGCCCAGCTCTGAGTGCCGGCAGGCGCAGAGACGACGAAATGCAGGCGCAATGCGGATGCGCCGCTGCGTTTGATATCGGCGCTCGAAACCATGCCTATTCCAGGTTGGATGGGCAAGGGCAGTTGCACTGTTTCAGGCTCGCCATAACGTGATAGAACTCTGTCGGGATCGACTGAGATCGGCGTTTCGTTTTGCGCTACTGTGGTTGAGAATAGGCATAACACTATTACTAATGGGGCGATGAGGTTCTTTTGCATCTCTTTTCTCCTGGGCTGCGAAGTCTTCAAAATTTGATGTCCGATGGAGTGCTCGCTACGTATTCCAAAAGTCGCGATGCATCCAAGTTGCCTCCATACTTTCCGCAAGTTGAGGTGGCAAAGACTTGACCGTTCCATTGTTCGACGGATTGACAGGGGACAATACCGGAGATTTCCGCATTCAGAGACGATGCGCACCCGTCTTGCCTCATCAAGATAAATCACTCGATACAAAAGGTTGTGGCGTCTTGTTAGACGAAGAATGTTTTGAAAAGGCACCACTTTCTGCCAAGGTCTATCCGCTCCGGCAGGTTCGTATAGAACACCCTTCTTTATCGTTAGGTCGGCTAAGGTGTCCGGGTCCAGTTTGATCGCGTCAGTGATGTCAGAGGCAAACTCAGTGACGAGCAGGTTGCGCTTTGGCTCCCAAATGGCTCTCCTTACATTTAGAGATCCGCCCCAGACCTTGCCACGCAGTTGCTCGTACCAGTCAGACGTGTAAATCAATCGTGCTTTGATCTCTGCGGGTCCTTGATATCCGCGCCGCCGAATAACAAGGCTGCGGCTGCCGTCACCTGAGGCGCAGCATGCGAAGCACCGGTTGCGGGTCCATATGCATTGCCGGAAAGCGTGCTGTAGATGGAATGTCCTGGCGCGATCAGGTGCACATAGCTCTTACTGTAACTGGATCCGGGGGCTATACCGCGCGGACTTCGCCAATCGCCGAGGACGTATTGTGATCCCGCGGCCGCAACCGGACGAACCCACTCCAATCATGTTGTTTTTTATATTGTCCATCCACGATACCGGCGGTTTCTTAGTAGTGGTGAGGTCGGCCCCTTCGTTATCCACCGCAACCACAAACAGCCTTCTGGCCCATTCATTTGCTAGTCCGTTTTGAAGTTCCTGATCGTTATCGAGATTTCCAAAACTGAAGTTGAATATGAAAACGTCGCGCTTCACCGCGTTTTCGATTGACGAAAAGAGGTTGCTCGCAGAACTCGCATCAACCAGGAATAATTGAGCATTGGGTACGAGCCCGGGCGCAGTAGTATTCGCACGCGCTCCGATTAAACCGGCGACGTGAGTTCCGTGATCGCTTTCCGCCACATCCGAGAGTGGCTTTACTAGCTTAGCCGTATGTACTGAAGGGGTGGGGCAGGGGGCAGGAAGGGTCGTTCCCGGTTCCTTCATCCACGCGTTTGTTCCGTCCGGATTCTTGAAATCAGGATGGTTCTTATCAACGCTGCATGGGTGTTCGCCGATCCCTATCTTGACGTCCACGCGTTTATCATCGGTGGGAAAATCTATCTCCCGCTTTAACGCCTCTCTTAGACTCGTCAACATCTCCAGCGACGGCGGATCTTCGAACAGCGGAGCAAATACTCTGGAGGCGGTTGTCGCCGCTCGACTAGTTTCCTCAGCCCTCAGAGTTGTAAACTTGTGCGAACTCTTTAGTTTGTTGAACTCCGAACCCTCGTCGGATAATTCCTTTTCATTCAGAAGAAACGTGAACTGCCATTGCTTCACGTACGGTAATAGGAGCGACACGTTCTTCAGGTTCATAATGTCCTGATTGCCCCGCAACTTGATTGAACTGATGCTGGTGATCGGAGTAGTCGTTCGATTCTGAAGCACTGTTTCGCTTGTCCACGGAGATAACCGATAGGCGACGTAAAATGAAGTCCTCACTATAAAGGAATACTCACCACCATCATCTGGTTCTCCGAGTACGCCGAGCCGGTTCAGATCTACTTTGCTGAAGCGAATCATCGATGCATTTTTAAGAACCCTGTAACGGCCAGCATTCACCTTCACCGCGTCGACAATAAAATAGTTGGAAGGACCGAATAAGTTGGCCAGGCAAGTTTTTGGATTCGATGTCGCCGAAGACTGAGCTGTCGGTGACGGCTGAGCTATTGGAGAAGGTTGAGCTATAGACTCCGTCGACGTCGTGGCAGCAACGGCAGTTGATCCGGTTACTTCAAAAGTTGTTGACAGCGCGTTGCTCACGGCTTTCTGATCGCCCTGCTCGACTGTCGGACTCTCGAGTTCGTACTGAACTTCTGTAATCCCCAGTTGTTGTAGCCGTTTGGTGAACACCGCCGACAAGGATGTTCGTGGTAGTTGCAAGAAAGCATCAGGGCCTTTAACTGTGCTTTTGACTAGCTTTGCAAGATTCAGAGTTTTTACAGTCGATTTTACCGGTATGCCGCACTTAGTTACCGTCCCCTCGACGGCGTCCTGCACTGTGCCGAGTTTAATGACGCTTCCAGGCTGTAGATTTCTGCGAGGTGGCGTTGCCAGGAGAGCGCCCGGAACTTTTGTTTGCAACTGAAGCTCCAACGTTTCCGACTTGCCTAATTCGTTCAGCGACCAGAGAAAATCCGCAGTAAAGCGATCTTTTAGTTTAGAGCTGTAGGAAAAGGTCCTTACCAGATAGTCGTTGACGCTCTCGTTCTCGAGTTTTCGGGTGTTGTAGCCAATCACTTCCATGTAGTTCAAAACCGGGAGTGTTACCATTTCTCCTTTCCTGATCGGTATGACTTTTGTCTGGTCCAAACGGGTCTGGCAGAGGTCTTTATTCAGCCGACAAAAAAGACTCAATAGTGTTTGATCGTCCGCAACTGCGTCAAAAACTATCTTCTCTTCCCGCAGCAGCTCTCGAGCCGATTTGTAGTCTCGGGTAGCAGAGTAAGTGCGCGTTGGGAGCGCGTTTTGATTGAGGAGATACTCGTAAAAAGGAATTACAGCGGCTGCGGAATCTTCATTGAAGCCGGCCGTCATCGCGATGGGCCTGTCAAACTGAAGAATGGATTGATTAAGTGAGTTAAGAAGAGCGACGAGCTGTCTGTTCACCCTGATGCTACTCAGCGAACCTGAAGGCAACGGATGGTTGAAGAGTGGCAGAGTTGCGTTCTTATTTCTTACGTGCGCGTATACCTGGCCATCGCCGGCCATGTAATAAATCCCATTAATAAAAGCGATGTCGACTATTCGGTGAGTATCACCAACCGCTGCTGACAGTTCCAGCGGTTTAGAGGGCGCTCCTGCATCGAATGTCTTTCCCTGAATCAGCGAAACCTGTCCGGCACTGTTGAGGATCAACAAGTCATCCCCCGCGAAGGCGATACGCTTATTCTCGATACGCCGCTTGGAACTCAAGGTCCGCGTCAGACGCTCGTATAGGACAATGTCGCCGGCGGCATTTGTTACCGCGACTCGGCCATCTTGAGAGACGGCCACTTGCATTGGTGCTGAAATAACTCCCTTTTTGAACAGCAAATTCCAAATCTTGGTTGTAGTGTCTATCTCGAAGACTGCATCAGAGCCCTTGTCGCAGACGAGGAGTTTTCCATTGAAATAAGCGATGCCGGTAGGCGCTATTAGCTCTGGAGCGTTGAAAAACGGTTTCAGGTCGGCTAACCGTGTCTCTTTGGGAGCGCGTAAGTCCGCATGAGCGCCATCGATTCTGTAGATTGCGCGCGAGACCTCATCGCTAACATAGATCGTGGATTCGTTTGTTGTGTCGTCAAACGCCACCACGAAATCAGAGATAGCCTGAGCACCGCTTTTTGCGTACGAAAGGGAAGCGAGGCCGCAGATCGCTAGCAGCAGAAGAATGCGCAAAAGATGAAATTGCATATGCCCTCTAATGATGAGCAGATTGTTGGTTGCTCTGCGTTTGTGTGCCTTTTGCAAATGATGGATTGAGTTTTTGAAATCCCGTTAGCCGTCGGATTTCCTTCGAGTTCGTGAAGTCGATGTAATAGTGCTCGCGCTGGCCCAAAACCAATTGGTCCTGATTGTTGAAAAGATTCACACCGATACTCACGCCGCCGGAGTGAGAGACTTTAGCGCTGAAGAATGCGTTCTTACTGATCTTGTTCGTCCCGGCTCCGGTCACTTGCATTTCAAGAGAGTAGGTAGTGTTTAGCTTCAGCAAGTCGTGCAAACGTTCCGCGCGTAACAAGCTGACGAGGGCAGGCGTGTTTGTAGTGGAATCGACGGCTGTCAGAAATTTCAACAGATCCGCGAGGCTGCTCTTGAAAGATTCAATATTTGCGGCAGTTTGCTTGAGCTCGTCGATTTTTGAGTTGATGAACTGTTTTTTAGTAAGCGCCGTGCTCAACTCCTGTTTCGCTTTTTCTAAATCAAATGGTGCTTCGGGCGGTTTCGTTTTGCCTTTAACCTTGCGTCCTTCTTTTGGCGCCGGAGTTCCATGTTCTTTGATCGCCTTCTGCAATCTCTCTATCTCTTTGTCGGTGTCTTCTGCAGCTTTCTTCAATTTGGCAATCATCTCGTTGTTTGCAGCCACTTCTTGATCACCACGAGAAACGTCATCCAGCAAATTACGATACGTAGTGATTAACGGACCGGTGGACACGTCTGGCGATATCCCCAACGTATAGACGGATGGGTAATAAATTGCCTCGACTTCGCACACTCCAAAGTGCTCCTTCAGCAAGTCATTGGTTAAGAAAGTAACCACCATTCGCGCATCGACGTTGACCGTCTGATCCTTAAACTCGGTTGACGTGCGGAACATGTTGATCAAGTCTGCGGCAGACTTTACGGCTTCGGTGGCTGCGGGGATTAATAAACCGGGCGCAAATTCCTGCCCGCTGCGTGCTCCGCTCGCCTGTTGAATCAGTCCGTCATAGCGCGCATGCAAAAACTGGAGTTGTGCCAGGATGGCGGTATAAGTCACAACCGCCGATTTCTCGCTACTGCTACTGACGACCAGAACCTTTATGGGTTTCTTCTTGAATGCAGGATTCTTTGATCCACAAACATTACTGAACATTAATTGGCTTGCTTTGCGCGCGCTGAATTCTGCAAGAAGCTGGGCCTCAATGAACTTGTCTTTGTCGCCAGTGATGTCACCGGATGGCGCCGTCGCGGTGGGAGAGGTAACTCCTATTCCGAGACGAGCTTTCTCGGTAGCCAATCTCGCTTCGAGCGCAGCCTTATCGGCTTCAGCGTGAGCCTTTCTGGCTTCAGCCGCCTCCTTTTCAGCCTCTGCTTTCGCTTTCTTTGCTTGCGCAATCCTGGTTTCGCGATTGAGAGCTTCGGTCTCTGCGTCCGGGGTTGGTGTCGGCGCCGGAGCTTGCGCAGTTGCCCTAAACCCTATCGGGGCAGTCGAAGCGTCGGCCACTAGCATGCTGCCGGCAATGGTGAGACTGGTAATCAAAAAAAGGATTCGTGGGAATCGCATAACGGCGCTCCTGAAGAGATCTGTGTCAGCGACTGATACAAACACAGAGGTTAGCTTTACGAATGTGACTCGGGAACCTGGTTCCGAAGAGCAATCCACTGTCCGAGGACTTGGCTGCGCAACGCGCGATACATATGCAGGTCTTAAACGCGGTCAAGAGTCCAAATCACGACGGTGATTCACCTACATATGGCGTTTCGTCGGAAAACGTTTCATCAGTTTGTCCTATGACCTCGCTCACAAGTCTGTTCAATATGGGCAACGATCAACGCCGGCGCGTGTCGCTCTTTGTGATGCGCATGGGATTGTTGCCTGGAGACCCGATCTCCGTTGTCAGCGTCCTTGGCCGTGATGATGGAGGCAGGAGCTACGATCTGCCGGTGGAATTTGTGAGCTCGTTGCTGGGGGTAGTGACGTTACACAAGTCATCGTGCGATTGCCTGATAACGTGATTGGAGCGCCGCGAGACCTGTGGCTGAAGGTTACGGTGAGAGAGCGAATCAGCAACGAGGCCTTCATCAAGATCGCCGCCCCATAAACGCCTCCCACGAGGACCCGACAGTCATTTCACTTGAGGTAATCAGACATTCGCTTGATTTGCAGGACCTGACTCTCAGTCAGCATGTACTCATGTTCATTAAGTCTAATCTTGATTGCATTGCCCGCCGTAATTTTAAGAAACACCGCAGTGGGAACCTTGAGATACAAAAACTCACTGTACCTGTCATTCCCTAATTTTGAAGTCGAGAACTGACCTTCGGTTACATACGCAATCTTCTCATCCGAGAGAAAAACGATTTTCGTGACATTCGGAAACTTCGGTTTCTCAGAAAACGCGGCAAAATCCAGCGATACTTCGTCCGGTGGCTTGGGCGTTACCTTGTTGACGTTGCCCGCGACTGAGAAGTGTGGAACAACAGTCACGCCTTTTTCCGCTGTTCCCTCAAGCTGGATACCACTGCTTGAGATATCTGTTTTATTTTGGCTTGCCAGGTAACGAACTACGGGTTGACTTGGATCCAAATGATCGTTAGCGGTATCACGCAACGCTCGCGCTCCATTGTCAAAGCCATGGGTGTCGAGTGTCTCAGACCAGTGAAATATCGCCAGACGAGTCGTGACGCGCACGAATCCGACCCAGATCTCGCTGATGTTCTTAATAGAAGGATAATGCTGCCTCACAATTTCTGCGGTTTCCTGCGCCCGCGTTGCGCGTTCTTCCCTGGTCTTTTGGTTCAAAAGTGAGTTGACGAACGTTACAGAAATAGTTGTCCGATTCTGCCAGGTGTTGAGGCGCAGATTGACATCTTGCTCACCAAACTTCTTTATGAGTTCAGCGCGAACGTTTGCCAGAGCGCCGAGTGTGTTGCCAAGATCTTTGGCCTTACTACAGCCAGAGGCAAGCAGGCAGCTCGTCAGCAATACCCAGAGTGTGTATCTATAGAGGGCGAGCATTGGGATGAACATTGATTAGCAAGTTTACTTTGCAACAATTTCTGTCGACAAGTGCTATGAGTTTTGGGAGAGCGAGGTAAAGCGCCACTTGCTCAGCCCACACGGCAAAATAGATCGGTCCAAGTTGCACGAATATGGATATATTGCTTCTGAATGGTCGGGCATATTGACGTTCCAATCGTGCTACTTGAAAAAATACATTGAAAGGCGGCTTTCGCCCAAAACGACTTTTGTTCAAAGCCTCGCTGCGCTTCAACGCGGGGCTGAAATAGCGAACGCCTTCGGTGTATTTAGTCCTGCTCTTCAAAATGAACCAGTACCGTATCCCATTGGTTTGAGAACTTCAGGTGAGCTGTGGTGTAATCTATCCGCATCTCCCTTTCTTAGCCGTTTGGGTGAGGCAGACTGAAGGCCCATATTCAATGTGGGCCTTTGGTTGTTTTAAATGAAATCGGTTTGCGGTGCTTGCGTAGCCTCAGCGGAAATCCCTTTTTTACGTCCAAAGCGTTTTGCAGCTTACAAGTCCTTACTATCGTGATTTTGGTGAAGAGTTTCGGCCAGATGTCTGGTGGTATGTTCCGTCACGCTCGCCGGAATCGTGTCTGCAAAGTTTGCCTGGTCCAACAACTTTGCGGTTGGAGTGGATCTGGAAATCATGGGTGTCACAGGTGGACCCGCCTGAATTTCGCTTAACGGGGCCCTTCGCTTCCACTGCTTCTTGAGCATTAGGGTTCTGATCAGGGTCTGAATATGCCAACCGCCAATCGCCATTAAGATGCCCGCCGTAACATAAATCAGGGGATGCGTAAAAGATCTAAATCCTAAAATGAGAAAGAGCAAAAGCGCTAGAGAGAAACTCGCGACTATGGTCATTGCACTCAGAACGGTGTTCGCTTTTAGATGTTCTTCGGGCGGACTTTCACGTTTGAGGGGTTTCGACAAATCGGGCAGAAAAAGTCCGCACTGCCGGCAGTAAGTCTCTGGCATCTGGTCGGCTTTTCCACACCTCGGGCAAAACATATCGTTGAAAACGATTATTCACTAAAAAAGTTTGTGCGAATGCCTTTCGCATGAAGAAGCGGCGTTAGCTTGGCAAACTATTTCCAAATAGAGCGTAGGCAGTCAGCGAGGCGTTCAGCGCCCCGGGGCAGAGAATTCGCTCCAGGGAGACGGTGTTCGCCAATAACTCTTGAAGTCTGTACACAGAAACTTTGCATGACTAAGCTCAATGCCGGCCACTTCAACCAGCAGTTTTTCATCAATTTTTGAGATTACCGGTTGACTAGTTCGCAATTGATTTATCACCAATTGATTCTTAGCCAGAAGAGTTGAGACGGCCCGCATCACAGCATCAGCCTTGGGATTAGAACCAGTTTCAAACGTAAGCCCATGAACGCGATTCACATATCTCTGAGCGAACCATTCAGCAAGCCCCTCTTCCAGGATCGTCGGACCTGAACCAAACGCTACCGGGCTCATCAAGTGAACGGCTTCATGAGCGAGTTCCAATGAAGCAACATCTGGCTTAGTCCTCGAGTCGCGAGACAGATATATTCTGGCCATTCGCAAGGGCCGTAAAATGTAAGTACGCGAACTTGCGCACTCACTAATCCGAGGTGCAGACAGCTGGAAAGAGGCATCTCTTGGACCAAACAGACGTTCAGCCTCTTTAAATATTTCGCAACAACTCCTGCATTAAAATTTGTTCATAAGAGCGATCGCTCGCAGCTAACAAATATTTTGCCTCTGCTTCAATCGCTAACAGCTCTTCGATTAAGCGCAGAACCCGCATGGATGTAACTATATAATTAGCTGAGAGGTGTCGAAAAGCGGGCGAGTCGGACAAGCTGTTAGCTCGTCAATCCCCGTCTTCGCTCTTATATAAATAAATCGCAAGCAAAACGTAAAACCCTGGAACGGTAAGAATGATTCTAAACAAGTGATAGTTGCGCACAAGAGAGTGCTGTTGGCTCCCGGCTGATTTTCCGTCATTCATTCGGGGACATGAAAAGAAAGATCAACACGACAACGCTCCTGATAATCGCAATCATATTGATCATAGCAGCACTCGGTATTGTTGCTCTGACCAATACTGATCGCATCGCAATCCTGCTAGCCCCGAAGAAGCAAGCAGCAAAATCGCGCAGTGAGAATGCTAAAAAGGCAGACGAACTCTTCTGGCAAACGTTTCATCGCGGCGAATACGAAAATATTCAGCGCTCCGCTCGATGTCTTAACCGCTGCTTACCTGGAAACGCCAAACGATGCAGTGACCGCAGCTCATATCGCCTGGCTGCACAACTGGCGAATCGCGGAACGTGTCCGGATGAATTCGGTACCAGCCACGATCACAGATGACACGGTAGTTGCCCGAAGGTATTTCCAGGAGGCGGTGAGGCTTGACCCTTCAGATGCTCGAACTCTGGGTTTTCTCGCTGGTCATACTGTAAATGAAGGGGCAATACACAAGGATGAAAAGCTTACGCGTGAGGGGTATTACATGCTGCTCGACGCGATCAAAGCATGGCCGGAATTCAATCTGTTCACCGCCGGTTTTGTAATGAGCCGGCTGCCCGCCGATTCGCCCAGGTTTCGCGAAGCCCTGGAGTGGCAGTGGCGTGCGTTGGACATTTGCATTGATGGAAAAATCGACCGCGCCAACCCGGATTACGCCAGGTATATGTCGCTTGAAACCAGAGAGGGCCCGAAGCGCGCCTGCTGGAATTCCTGGATAGCACCTCATAACCTCGAAGGTTTTTTCCTGAATATGGGTGACATGCTGGTCAAGTCTGGCGACTGGCAAACCGCGCAAAAGATCTATGCGAACGCCAGGTACATGAAAGAGTATCCAACCTGGAAGTATCAGGCAGTATTGGATGAGCGCATTAGGCAAGCGCAAGCCAACGTCGCTTTGTTCAATTCGCCAAACGAAACAGCGAACGCGCGAATCATGATCAATTCGGAATTTTCATGCATGGCATGTCATCTGGAGTGAATGAATCGAGGAAGTTGAGGATAGGCTTTGCTCAAAACCAGAAGTCTGATTCGTTTTCTCTGCCGCAGAGAATGACTGCCTGACCAATCGACTTTTTGCGCAAAGCTGAGACAGAGCTATGTCATATGTGCTTGGTCTTCGCGACATTGACAAAACAAAACTCATCGTTGTCGGGGGTAAAGGCGCGAACCTCGGGGAACTTGCCAGGATTGAAGGAATCCACGTACCGGATGGCTTTTGTGTTTCTACTGAAGCTTTTAAAAGAGTCATTGGGGAAACGTCGTGGATTAACGAATTACTTGATCAGTTATCCCTTCTAAAAGTGGAAGACCGGGAGAAACTCGGTGAACTTAGCAGCGAGATTCGCCGAAGTATAGAAGGGATAGCCATCCCTGAAGACATTAATGCAGAGATCACCCACTTCCTCTCCAGGCTTGGTGAAAAAGATGCCTTTGCTGTGCGGTCCAGTGCTACGGCGGAAGACCTGCCGGCGGCCTCCTTTGCGGGCCAACACGATACGTATCTGAACATAATCGGAAACGAGGCGATCATAAAGCACATCTCCAAGTGCTGGGCATCGCTGTTTACCGAGAGGGCAGTAACCTACCGTCTTCAAAACGGCTTTGACCACCGCAAAGTCCAACTGGCTGTGGTTGTTCAGAAGATGGTCTTCCCGCAAACTGCCGGAATTTTGTTTACTGCCGATCCCGTCACTTCTAACAGAAGAGTGTTATCCATTGATGCCAGCTTCGGACTTGGTGAGGCCCTGGTCTCGGGCCTGGTGAATGCTGATAACTATAAAGTGTGTGACGGCAGGGTTATCGATAAGAAGATAGCAATCAAAAAACTGGCTATTCACGCCTTGAAAGATGGGGGTACGAAAGAACAGGAGATTGAGCCTGATCGGCAGACCAGGCAGGCGCTGACGGATGAGCAGGTTTTACAGCTTGAGCGCATGGGCCGCAAAGTCGAAGAACATTTCGGCCGTCCCCAGGACATCGAATGGGGTTTGGTTGATGACACATTCTATGTGGTCCAGAGCCGGCCAATCACGACTTTATTCCCGATCCCTGAAGCGACTGATCAGGAGAATCACGTTTACCTATCTGTCGGTCATCAACAAATGATGACCGATCCCATGAAGCCATTGGGATTGTCTTTTTGGCTGTTAACGAGCCGTGCACCCATGCGTACAGCCGGTGGAAGGTTATTTGTTGATGTTGCTCCTATGCTGGCTTCGCCGGTTAGCAGACAAACGGTAATCAATACCCTCGGACAACACGATCCGCTGATTAAAGACGCACTAATGACCATCGTGGAGCGGGGAGATTTTATTAAGTCGTTACCAGAAGATAAACCAGAACCGAAAGTTGTATCGCCCGCGGGTTTTCGGACACAAGTCGAAAACGATCCGGCAATCGTTGCTGAGTTGATTAAGAGTAATCGAAAATCGATAGAAGAATTAAAACAAAACATCCAGACGAAACCAGGATCGGATTTATTTGATTTTATCCTCGAAGATCTTCAACAATTAAAGGAGATCTTATTTGGTCCACAAAGTCATAGATTAATCATGGCTGCTATGGATGCTTCCGTCTGGATCAATGAAAAAGTGAACGAATGGTTAGGTGAGAAAAATGCAGCAGACACCCTATCTCAATCTGTACCCAACAATGTTACTTCGGAAATGGGTCTGGCGTTATTGGATGTCGCGGATGTGATTCGCCCTTATCCGGAAGTGATCGAGTATTTGCAGCATGTAAAAGATGATTACTTTTTAATGAACTCGTTAATCTTAAAGGTGGACGGGAATCCCGCGACGCTATCTATGCTTTCCTCGACAAATACGGAATGCGATGTGCCGGTGAAATCGATATTACTAAAACCCGCTGGAGCGAAAAGCCAACTGCACTTGTTCCCATCATTCTCAGCAACATCAAAAACTTTGAGCCCGATGCCGGCAAACGGAAATTCGAGCAAGGGCGACAGGAAGCTTTGAAAAAGGAACGTGAGCTATTGGATCGATTGAAGCAACTACCGGATGGTGAACAAAAAGCGGAAGAAACAAAACGAATGATCGATCTCGTCCGGACCTTCGCCGGTTATCGTGAATATCCAAAATACGGCATGGTGAATCGCTACTTCATTTATAAGCAGGCTTTACTGAAAGAAGCCGAACAACTTGTACAAGCCAATGTTATTCATGAAAAGGAAGATATTTACTACCTCACTTTTGAAGAGCTTCGCGAAGTGGTGCGCACAAATAAACTGGATTACCAGATCATCAGCAAACGAAAAGACGAGTACAAAGTTTTTGAGAGACTAACTCCACCACGTGTTATCACGTCTGATGGGGAAATCATTGCAGGTAAGTACAAACGAGAAAATCTTCCAGCTGAAGCGATTGTAGGTCTACCCGTTTCCTCCGGAGTTATAGAAGGACGAGCACGTGTGATCCTAAACATGGAGGACGCTGACCTGGAAGATGGGGATATATTAGTCACCTCCTTTACAGATCCTAGCTGGACACCATTATTTGTATCCATAAGAGGCCTGGTCACCGAAGTTGGTGGACTGATGACCCATGGAGCAGTTATCGCACGTGAATATGGCTTACCAGCTGTTGTCGGAGTAGAACATGCTACCAAGCTGATTAAGGATGGACAACGAATTCGCGTGCATGGAACAGAAGGGTATGTAGAAATCCTATAATGATGTTCGTGCGTGATGGCTGAACGACCCAGACTTTTTAAGATCGACGCTGAGATGCAGCGGTGGTGCGCGCTGCTGGAGCAGGAACTCTTAGCATGGCCTGAGGTGAGCGCGAAGCCAATGTTCGGCATGATCGGGTTTTACCACGGCAAGAGTATTTTTGCGGCGATACCGCGCACGAGGGCCGCAGAGACGGCGAGGTCACTGCTCATCAAAGTGCCTGACCTGAACGACAAGCGACTAAAACGTGCGAGCGGGCCGGGCAGTGGCTGGGCATCATACGAGCTTGAATCAGAGAATGACATCACTCACGCATTAACATGGCTGGAACGCGCCTACGAAACCAATTCTCAGTAATTGAGTTAAATGGATTTTTTCAAAGTTGTAAGTTCAAGCAGTGTTTCTCTGCGACCTCTGCGTATCTCTATGGCAAACCTCGATTCGCGTGTAACTATTCACATGGCGGCGAGCCTTGACGGCTTCATCGCTCGAAAGGACGGACGCGTCGACTGGCTCGAGACATCAGACGAGTTCATTGGTGGCGATTCCCTGGACCAAAGCCATGTCGAGGCTTTCCTCAAGACGATCGATTGCTATGTCATGGGATCGCGAACTTACGAGACCGCGTTAAGTTTTGAGGCCAAGGGCTTGGGCTGGTCCTACGGCAACAAGCCTACCTTCGTCCTCACTAGTCGCAATCTTCCGCGAACCCGCGATACCGTTGAGTTCTACTCAGGCGATCTTTCGCAGTTCGTGAATGAGCAATTGCGGCCTGCGTTCGGCAGCATCTGGTTTGTGGGAGGTGGGGCCGTCTCCGGCGAATGTCTTCGGCGTGGACTGGCTGATGAGATTCGTTATTCGATCCTACCCATCTTGATCGGCGACGGAGTACC
Source organism: uncultured Acidobacteriota bacterium (assembly GCA_963800055.1). Lineage (GTDB taxonomy): Bacteria > Acidobacteriota > Blastocatellia > Pyrinomonadales > Pyrinomonadaceae > PSRF01. The sequence continues at coordinate 128,941 of CAWCZP010000015.1, read as the reverse complement.
ATTTTTTGAGAGGCTCGGCAGGGACGTCATCCTCCATCTGGCGGAGGTCAAGGCCTACAACAGCGGCATAGTGGAGCTTCGTTACGACGTGCGAGAAAATCGCGGCAAGTCACTGGACGTCACCTAACAACGGCATGCAGCGGCTTTGATAACTTTGGCGTCCCGTACGGGAATCGAACCCGTGTCGCCGCCGTGAAAGGGCGGTGTCCTAGGCCGCTAGACGAACGGGACGCATAGGTGAGTTGCATGCGCGTGGGCGCAAGCGGGTTACGTTATCGTAATGCGTTTGTGGCTGTCAAACCGCGTGAACTTCCAGTACTGGTTCATTTTGAAGAGCAGGACTAAATACGCCGAAGGCGTTCGCTAATTTCAGCCCAGGGTTGGAGCGCAGCGACAACCCTGGGTATCAATTCAAATCCACGCTAAACCCTGAAAGGGTTAGGTGGTTGGCGAACCCTTTCAGAGTCCGTCGGTTTATTCAGCTCAGTTGCGACCCAGCAACGATTGTGCGATCGATGGGCAGTTTTGTTCACAAGTCGTGCTTCGTTTCGAAACTGCCGCAACCGCTGTTTTGGGCGGCGAAAATGGGGATTTAGCCGCTATCTTTGGTCGACGCGCTTGCCTTGCTCTAAGCGTTTTGCAGTTGCCTGGCTCTGAACATTTTCAATAGGTTATGAGTCAGACACATCAACAACCATTCCGCTTCGACTCGGGCCTGGCCCCGCAACAGAAATTGACGAAAGCCGCGCACATGTTTGAGGTAGGCAAAGACCGGTTCGACGATCGCCTTGCGTTGGTTGTAAACCGCTGCTCCTTCTTTGCTCTTCAACTTATGCCACATGCGCTGTTGCACAGTGGCCTTCTCTGGGAGCAACGCGGCACATTCCCCAGCTTGCGGCTCGCGGGCATTGGGCGGCACATGAACCGCAACGGTCTTGATTTCTTCCGCCGTCACGGCGGCGCTGCTGAAGTATCCGGCATCAGCGGAAACGCTGGCCGGCAACTGGCCCAGGTTTTGTTTTACCCGCAACAGCACCGGCACCAACTGCTCCTGATCGTTGCCTGCTTGTACTACGGTCGCCGCCACGATGATCTGCGCCTGCGCATCAACTCCGAGTTGTGCGTTGTAGCCCTGGACGAAAGTGTTAGACGCATGATCCTTCATCATCCGCGATTCAATGTCGGTGAAGTTTCGTCTGGCTTTCGGCGTTGGAGTGGCTTGTTCAGGATCGACTACCCGTGCCAATCGACCACTAACTTTCTTGCCGCTCTCTTTTGCTTGGCGCAAGCGTGCTTCGTTCTTTTGCTTTGCTTTGGCTGCTTGCTGCTCGGCAGCTTCTCTGGCTTCACGCTCCAGATCCGCCTTCAATTCGCGAATCCGCGCCAGCCGACTCTGGCGGTCACGCAACTCTTCCGGCAACTCATCACCACGTTTGCCGGGACCGTAAAGCTGATCTTCAGCCTTGTCTACGCGTTCGGCCTCGGCCAGCAACCGCGCTACGGTGGCCGCCAACTTTTGTTCTGCTTCAGTCAAACCGGCGTAGGTCATGGTCTGGTACTTCGAGGCATTGGCTTTGATCTTCGTACCATCGATGGCCACGTGGCCCAGCTTGACCAACCCAGCCCGCTCGCACAACTGCAACACTTGCACGAACAAGCGCGCCAGTTCCGGCAGATGCCGCTTGCGAAATTCTGCGATGCTGGCATGATCGGGTTGCTGGTTGCCAGACAACACTCGGAATCCCACATCGTCGTAGCTGGCTTGCTCGATCTTGCGCGACGACATCTTGCCCACGCAGTACCCGTAGAGCAGCAGCTTGACCATCATCTGCGGATGGTACGGCGGTTGGCCGCGAGCGTCGCCTTCTGCGTACGGTTTCAAGATCGCGGAAAGATCCAATTGCTCGACAATGTCGCTGAGATACAACGCCAAATGATCGTCAGGCAACCACTGCCGTAGATCTGGTGGCAGCAGCAACAGCTGACCCATGTCATAGGCACGAAAGGTTTTTCCCATGGCTCGCAGTTTACTTTTTTCTGAACCGCTGTCGATCCTTTTTTCCCGACAGACTCTTCAGGGTTGTTACGGAATACATAACATGATCCCAGGGTTGTCGCTGCGCTCCAACCTCTGGGCTGAAATTAGCCAACGCCTTCGGCGTATTTTCAAACTGAACCAGTGCGGAACTTCCAAACCATAACACGCACACATAAACATGTTGCTCAGCCGCTGCAAAGAACTATAATCATCCGTGCGCGTTGCGGCGCACCCATTCCGGTTTTAGTCGCAGGAGATAACATGACAATTCGGCCCCCACTTCGATTCGTTTCCCTGTCCGTAGTCCTATTATTAATAACGAGTGGTGTCGCGTTAGCCCAACACGGTCCGGTAACGGGCGGCGGAATGATTGGTGGTAGCACGGAACGCTCGTCCAAACCTGCGACAAAACCTGCAAACAAACCGGCGTCAACTACAACCCCACGCAAACGGCCAACTCCCGCACCCGTAAGGCGCCCAACCACATCCACAGTCAGCGCTGACGCTTACTACCAGCAAGGCGAAGCCCTGTACAACGCGAAAAAGTATCGCGAAGCGCTTGAGACTTATTTAAAGGCCACTGAAATAAATCCCTCGATGTCCTCGGCCCTCTATCGCATTGGCTGGATCTACAACGATCTCGGGGAGTACGAGTCCGCGGTCGATCCGATCAAGCGCGTTGTCGCAATCCAACCAACCTACGCCGCTGCGCATTTCGAGTTGGGTTATGCCTATAAAAAACTCGAACGGTATAACGAAGCTTTAACCTCGTTTCAGCAAACTGTTCGGCTCAAACCCGACTATGCATCGGCGCATTACGAGCTCGGATGGATTTATAACGAACAAAAGAATTACAACGCAGCCGTCCAGAGCCTTAAATCCGCTCTCAGTTATCGCAGCGACTACGCCGACGCACAGAATGAACTCGGTTACGCTTTCCGGTACCTCAATCGCAACGCTGAAGCAATTCAAGCGTACAGGGAAGCAGTTCGACTCAACCCACAGTTTGGTCTCGCATATATGGGACTCGGCGACGTCTATTACTACAACACGAAGCAATACGCCGAAGCGGCGAACGCTTACAAACAAGGCCTGCAATACCGGCCCAACAACGTCACCGCTCTCTACAATCTCGGCTGGTGTTATAACGACATGGAGCGTTACGCCGACGCCGTCACTGAGCTGCGTAAAGCGGTTGCCTTGCAACCCAGTTATCCCGAGGCTTACAACGAGATCGGGTATTCGCTCCATCAACTGGGCCGTTTTGCCGAAGCCGTGCAGCAATATCAGATCGCAATCCGGCAAAAGACCAATTACGCATCGGCACACTACAATCTCGGCATGTCGTTCCTCGCGTTGAACAATCGTAACGCCGCACTGCAGCAGTACCGGATTCTGCAAGGCATCGATGCGGCGCGCGCGACAAAACTCTTCAATCACATTAAGTAAAGCATCCCAACGGCGCGTCGCTTCATCACAACTGCCGATTAATGTCTCCTCAGCGCGTCACCTTTTCATCCGTTTCGGTAACAAAGCATTAGAGGCTCCCCACGCCGGCAGAATCATCATCTACCGGCATCACCGTTTCGACTTCTTTCTGTAAGTAGACGTCTGGTCAAAAACTTTGGGCGAACTTGTGTTTGGCCGTCCGCCGGAAGTGTGCTTACGAGCCGAATGAGGTTCTACGATGAATACAGATCACTCTTCTGCCAGACAAAACTATGAATATCAACCAACAATTATCGAGAGTCGATTACTGATCAAACGACTTGTGGTCCAGCTCGTCTTTCTCGAGAACGAACTAAAACGAAGCTGGGGTGATTTCAGAACAAGTCCGTTGGCGTTTACAACACGTTCGACTCAGAACGTCTATGCCAGTTTGAAAAATTTTCTCTCGACGCCAAACACTCGATATGCATGCGCGACGGCGTTGATGGCCATCACAGGCGTCGTGATCATTGCGTTTGTGGTTCAGAGCGCATGGACGCCCGTTGAAGAAGCGGCTGAGAATTCAAATGAGGCACCGGTGGAGTTAGTAATGCTGGTCGCACCCCCACCGGAGGAGCAAGGTGTCGGAAAGCCGGGGGTTTTAAGCCTTTCGCGAAAACCTGTTCAGGGGAGAGGTGGTGGAGGAGATCGCGATCCACTGCCGCCGCAGTTCGGGAAGCTGCCGCCACCATCAATCATTCCCGCCGCAATCCCCACGACTCCGCCTGTCAATCCACCGGCGCTTCCGGTTGCGGGCATTGATATCGATCCTTCGCAGTGGAAGGACATCGAAGCCAAGGTATATGGCGACCCGGATTCCAAATCGAATATTCCGTCTAGTGGGCCAGGCGCCGGCGGAGGGATCGGAACGGGAATTGGTCCAGGGTTCGGTTCAGGGCTTGGCAATGGCTCTGGGTGCCGAAGGGTGGTCGTTAGTCGAGGAGGTAGAGGCTGCGGCGGTAACTACGTTCCATTGCGCCAGTCGGAAGTTGATCAAAGAGCGCGGCTATTGATCAAGCCAGAGCCACAATACACGGAGGAAGCCAGGCGCAATCAGGTAACCGGCACGGTGATGTTGCGTGTAGTGTTTTCGAGTGAGGGTGAGGTGGACCATATACAAGCGGTGCGCACGCTTCCATTTGGACTTACGGAACGCGCGATTGCCGCTGCGAGGCAGATCAAGTTTGTGCCGGCGATGAAGGGCGGGCAGGCTGTATCGGTTCATATGCAATTGGAGTACAACTTCAATTTGTACTGAGCCCGCGTAGCGGGCGACCGCATATAGCCTAGGGTGGAGCGAGGCTTTGCGAGCGCAACCCTAGGAAAGAAGTCAATAAGAGATTGGAGCCCGCAACGCGGGCGAAAGGCTGAATCTCCACAAACGTCTGTCGCCCGTTTCACGGGCTTGACGCTCGTCGTCGAAGATCCTGGGGTTGCGCTCGCATAGCCTCGCTCCACCCCAGGCTATACGCTTTCGCCTGCTATCGCAGGCTCAAAGAGCGAGCCACGGTGCGCGGTTCACCTGCTCCGCAGGTTCCATGCAAGTCGCGGCGTTTGCTTCGTTCTATCTCCAACATCGGGAACACTGATTAACATTCGGGTTCTAAAACTGCCAGGAGGAAACCATGTCCAAGGAACTCTTGCCTAAGTCGCTTCTGATCCTCATTCTGAGCGTTCTCGCGCTCCTATTTCTAGTCGAACTGTACGGCTCAGAAACCACCGTCGCTGCTCAAACGGACGACACTACGGGTTCGCTGACCGTCATCGACTCCGGCGGAAATCCCAAATCGATTTGTCCGCTAAAACACACCGAAGTAAAGGCAGAGATCACTGGTTTCATCTCTCGCGTCGTCGTCACACAGCAGTTCGAAAATCCTTTTAAGGAAAAGATCGAGGCGGTCTACACGTTTCCTCTGCCTCAAAACGCTGCCGTTGACGACATGACGATGATCGTGGGTGAGCGAACGATCAAAGGCAAGATTCTTCCACGCGAGGAAGCACAGGCCGTTTACGAAGCGGCTAAGTCCAGCGGCCAGATGGCAGGGTTGTTGGACCAGGAGCGGCCAAACATTTTCACGCAGTCAGTAGCAAACATCCTTCCCGGCGAACAGGTCAAGATCACGATTAGTTACGTCGAAACTCTACGCTACGAAAACGGCTCGTATGAATTTGTTTTTCCAATGGTTGTTGGACCACGATACGTGCCCGGAGCGTCCACCGGGGTACGCCGAGGCAACGGCTTTGCTCCCGACACGGATCGAGTTCCAGACGCTTCACGGATCACCCCAAGGGCAGTGCCGGCCGGAATGCGAAGTGGTCACGACATTTCCCTCGAAGTCACATTGGATGCGGGTCTGATCGTCGACAACGTCGCGTCGAAATCACATCCAGTAAATATAAACCGCCCGAATCCTCGCAGTGCTCACCTGCGGCTCAAAGAGAGCTCGACCATTCCCAACAAGGATTTCATTCTTCGTTACGACGTCGCGGGCCAGGCAATTCAGGATGCAGTGCTGGCCCATCGTTCTGGAACGGGAGGCTTCTTCACGATGATTCTTCAGCCGCCCGAGCGTGTCGCGCCGGACGACGTGACGCCGAAGGAGCTGGTGTTCGTGCTCGACACGTCTGGCTCGATGCAGGGATTTCCGATCGAGAAAGCGAAGGAGACGATGAAGTTGGCGCTCGACAACCTTTATCCGTCCGACACCTTCAACCTCATCACGTTTTCCGGCGACACTCACATCCTTTTTCCACAACCTGTGCGTGCGACGAAAGCGAACCTGGCTAAGGCGCAAGCGTTTCTGCAATCACGCTCAGGCGGCGGTGGTACGGAGATGATGAAAGCCATCAAGGCCGCACTCGAACCGTCTGACGATCAAGGCGAGGTTCGCATCGTTTGTTTTATGACCGACGGTTACGTCGGCAACGATATGGAAATCGTCTCCGAAGTGCAGAAGCATCAGAACGCGCGCGTGTTTGCGTTTGGGATCGGTCAATCAGTGAACCGATTTCTGTTGGACAAGATGGCGGAAGCTGGACGAGGCGAAGTGGAGTACGTGGCATTGAACGACGACGGATCAGCGGCGGCGCGTCGTTTTCACGAACGTGTTCGCAATCCGCTTTTGACTGATATTTCGATCGACTGGAATGGCCTGGCTGTGGCAGACGTGTATCCACAACGCATTCCGGATCTATTTAGCGCCAAGCCGGTCGTTCTAACCGGACGCTACTCATCGGCGGGCCGAGCAATGATTCGTCTGAAGGGAAAGGTGGCAGGGAACGATTTCACACGTGAGATTCCAGTTGAGTTTCCAGAAACAATGGCGTCACACGATGTGCTTCCATCGCTATGGGCACGCGCGCGGATCGATAGTTTGATGGCCCAGAACTACGCCGGCGCACAAGCGGGCGCCATGCCGGCCGAGTTGAAAGATACCATTACCCAACTCGGAATCGAATATCGATTGATGACGCAGTTCACTTCTTTCGTGGCGGTCGAGGAGATGATCGTGACGGATGGTGGCCAGCCGCGACGAGTGGATGTACCGGTTGAGGTTCCCGAAGGTGTCAACCAAGGCTTCAACCAACTCGATGTTGACGCAGTTACGTCGTCTGTAACTCTCCGTAGAGCTTTCGGTTATGGGTAAAGTGGGGGCACAGAAGTCTCGGAGCGGAGCGGGAACTGGTGAGGAATCGGGACCGGTGTCGGTCGGTGCAGGCGGGTGGCGGACGAGCAGCTACCGCGCCTCCGTCTGCGGGTACGCTTCCTGCCGCGAGTGGCGTGGCTGACGGCGCCTTTATAATCACAGACGATGCGCGGCGACGCGATGAAGTCGGGCAAAAACTTCATGTGTCTGTTTTCAATCTCGTCGAGCGGCTGAGAGCGAAACAAATTATTCCGACTGCTGACGAGGTGAAGTTTGTTCGTGACGACAAAGCGGAAGTGCAAGTCTGGTTGCTTGAAAAATCAGACGAAGCGCTGGCGCAACTGAAGGAGCTTGGGTTTGAAGTGATGCTCGATCCGAAGTCGTCGAAACTCTTGATCGGTCGCATCCCGATTGAGAAGCTCGAGGCGCTCGCGAAGCTGAAGTTCGTACGGTACATATCACCGCAAGTTATCAAGTAAGCCCAACCGCTTTTCTGCGCCACAAAAGGCACAAAATGCGCAAATGAATTTATTTCATTTATGCTTTTTGTGCCTTTTGTGGCTATGATGCTTTTTTGATCGAGTATGGCACTGGTAATGAAATTTGGCGGGACGTCAGTTGCCGACGCCGCCGCTTTCGAAAACGTTGCGCGCATAGTTGCGGCTGCGCGTGAAGCCTCGCCCGTCGTCGTAGTTTCGGCGATGAGTGGTGTGACTGACAGTCTACTCGCAGCAACGACCACTGCGATCGAAACTAACGCCAACGCCGCGATCGCATCGCTCGAGAAAACATTCCAACGTCACAAGGCGGTTGCAAGTGAGCTTCTTTCCGACGGCGCAGCAGAGACTTTCGTAGCAGAGGTCAACAGCTCCGCAGATCGTATCGCGAATCTGCTGCAATCATTCCAGACTGACGAAAATCACCAAGCGATCCAGGACGCTGTCGTTTCATTTGGCGAAGCACTGTCGAGCACGCTGCTCGCGGCAGTGCTCAATCAACACGGCGTTGCAGCGCGGCAGGTTGATGCGCGCCGCTGCATCATCACTAATGAGGAATACACGTCCGCCGCGCCGTTGATCAACGAGACATTCGCCGGTTGCCAGAAAGAATTGCGACCACTTCTCGAAGAGAAGATTGTTCCGGTTCTCGGAGGGTTTATCGCCGCGACTCTTTCGGGCGCAACTACGACGCTCGGACGCGGCGGTTCGGATTACACCGCCGCCCTGGTTGGAGCGGCGCTCGCAGCGAGCGAGATACAGATCTGGACCGACGTCACAGGGGTGCTTACCGCGGACCCGCGTGTCGTCCCCGAAGCGCAGACGATCGAGCGGCTGTCGTACAGTGAAGCTGCCGAGCTTGCTTATTTCGGAGCGAAGGTCCTACATCCAAAAACAATTCAGCCGGCAATCGAGAGTTGCACTCCGGTACGGATCTGTAATTCGCGGGCGCCTCACGACGGCAGCACGCTCGTTGGACCAGAGACGGAAACGTCGCCCCGAACGTTGAAGGCGATCGCACACAAGTCTGGCGTGACGACTGTTCAGATCACTTCCGCGCGCATGCTTGGCGCGTACGGATTTTTGCGCGCGCTGTTTGAAGTGTTCGAAAGGCATCGCACAGTGGTTGACGTCGTCACGACATCGGAGGTCAGCGTCTCGCTTTCACTCGATGATGCCGATAGGCTTCCGGAGATAGTCGAGGAGCTTGAAGCACTGGGAACCGTGCGAGTCGAAAAAGGGCGCGCGATCATCTGTGTTGTTGGAGAGGGTTTGAGAGGAACGCCGGGGGTCGCGGCGCAAGTATTCAGCACGATCAGCGATATCAATGTGACACTGATTTCGCAGGGCGCGTCGAGTATCAATTTTACATTTGCGATCGAAGAGGAACGTTTGCACGAAGCGGTTAGGAGATTGCACGCCGCGTTCTTTAGCCACGAGAAAGCGCAAAAGGTTTGAATGGACCTGTTTCGACTAACGAGAGAGCTGATTGATATTCCGTCGGTCACAGGAGACGAAGCGCGCGTTGGATACTACCTGTCCGAGTATCTCCTGGAACTCGGCTATCGCGTTGAGAACCAGGAAGTGGCCGAAGGTCGTTCCAACGTGATTGCAACTAGCGCGCACAATCCTAAAGTCTTCTTCTCGACTCACATGGACACGGTGCCTCCTTTCATCGAATCGAGCGAAGATGAAGAGTTTATCTATGGCCGCGGCTCGTGCGATGCGAAGGGAATCATCGCGGCGCAGATCTTCGCAGCCGAGCGTCTGCGCGCTGAAGGGATGCATGCCGTTGGGCTCCTCTTTACAGTTGACGAAGAACTGTCGAGCATCGGAGCGCAAGCTGCAAACAAACTTCCGCAGGCGCGAGAATGTCGTTATTTGGTCAATGGCGAGCCGACGGACAATCGATTAGCTATTGGCACGAAAGGAGCTGTGCGCGTATTCATTACCACTGAAGGCCGTGCGGCGCATTCCGCATATCCTGAAGCTGGTGATTCGGCGATCGAAAAACTACTTGATATTTTGCAGGACATTCGCGTTGTCGAGTGGCCTGAGGATAGTTTTTATGGGACGACGACGTGCAATATCGGTGTGCTGTCCGGCGGTACGCGCCCGAACGTAATCCCGGACAAAGCGCGCGCGGAATTGCAAATTCGGCTCGGGATCGATATAGAGCACGTCAAAAGATTACTTGAAAAAGCGGTTGGCGGTCGTGGGCAGCTCGAGTATCTGTCGGCGCATAATCCGGTACGGCTTTTTGAGGCCCCGGATTTTGAAAAATGTGTAGTGCGATTCACGACGGACGTTCCGTATTTGTCGAACTGGGGAAAGGCATTGTTACTTGGGCCAGGATCGATTCTCGACGCGCATACGGAGCACGAGAAGATTGCGAAACGTGAGCTTGAGCGTGCGGTTCAGCTTTATGTAAACCTTGTGACAGGATTTCTATGATTTTTCACGATTAACTGATGAAGGTCGGTTTAATTGGATTTGGGGCGATGGGCCAACTGGTTGCTGCCGAAGCACGCAAGGCAGGCGACGAGGTTGGCGTTGTGATCACAAGTAAAGATGGAGAGCTTGATGTCGAGGGGCTGGCAGAAAAACTACGCGGGCATGATGTTGCGATCGACTTCTCGATCGGAGAGGCTGTACTGAAGAACGTCGAAGCTTGCGCGCGAGCGAGGGTGCCGCTTGTCGAGGGAGCGACTGGTTGGAAACAACACGAGACTCAGGCAAAACAGATCGTGAACGAGCATTCCGGCGCGATGGTGTCAGCCTTGACAGATTACATGATTTTCCAGGATTAACCTGATGAATGTCGCTTTGATTGGATTTGGGGCGATGGGCCAACTGGTTGCTGCTGAAGCACGCAAGGCAGGCGACGAGGTTGGGGTTGTGATCACGAGTAAAGATCGAGAGCTTGATGTCGAGGAGTCTAGCAGAAAAACTACGCGGGCATGATGTTGCGATCGACTTCTCGATCGGAGAGAGCAGTGCTGAAGAACGTCGAAGCTTGCGCGCGAGCGAGAGTGCCGCTTGTCGAGGGAGCGACTGGTTGGAAACAACACGAGGCGCAGGCAAAACAGATCGTGAACGAACATTCCGGCGCGATGGTTTATGGCGCGAACTTCTCGATCGGCGTGAATCTCTTTTACCGCATTGCCAAACAAGCTTCAGCCCTGTTCGCGGCAGTGGAAGGTTATTCACCATTCATCGAAGAGGCTCATCACAATCGGAAGCGCGACGCGCCTTCGGGAACGGCACTGAAACTACGCGATCTGATGTCGGAACATCTTGGACCAGAGATTCCGACTTCATCCACGCGCGCTGGTCATATTCCCGGCACGCATCGGGTCGGCTTCGATTCCGAAGCGGACCAGGTTCTCCTGACGCACACGGCGCGTTCGCGACAGGGGTTTGCCAGTGGCGCATTATTAGCGGCGCATTGGATTGTGGGACGAACGGGCGTGTTTGAGTTCAGGGATGTAATCGATGAGATTATCACCAATGATTGAATTAGCCACAAAAAGCACAAAAACGGCAATGTTCTTTTGCGTGCTTTATGTGCATTCTGTGGCTAAATTCGTTTGAAGACGGAGGTCACTATGACATTACAACTCGACTGGCTACGCGGATGTGCGACGGCTCTTAGTCACTCCTTTTACGTCTGACGGTGCGGTTGACGAGAAACGCTTGCGCGAATTGATCGAATATCAGATCGCAGGTGGTGTTCGCGTGCTCGTTCCGTGCGGCACGACCGGCGAGAGCGTCACGATGACTGAAGAAGAGAACCAGTTCGTCATTCGCACGACTGTTGAATTGTCACGCGGGCGCGCGAAAGTGATCGCCGGAACCGGGAGCAATTCAACCGCAGTAACCATCGCGCGTTCGCAGGCAGCACGCGCGCTGGGCGTCGACGGCGTGTTGACAGTCGCTCCTTATTACAACAAGCCAACCCAGGAAGGGCTGTACGCACACTTCCGTGCAATCGCGGAAGCCATCGACGGATTGCCGGTTGTCATTTACAACGTTCCCGGACGCACTTCGTCAAACATTTCAGCCGACACAACGCTACGCCTCGCGCGCGACCTCGAAAATATCGTCGCGGTTAAAGAAGCTTCAGGCAATCTCTCGCAAATCATGGAAATACTGCGCGCGCGGCCCGAAGGCTTTCGCGTGATCTCAGGCGACGACGCACTAACGCTGGCGATGATCGCGCTCGGAGCCGACGGGCTGATCTCAGTTGCCTCGAATGAAGCTCCAGAAATGATGTCGCGAATGAACGATCTCGCGCTTGCAGGCAACTGGGACGAAGCACGCGCGCTGCACTATCGTTTGTTGCCGTTGATGGAAGCAAACTTCATCGAGTCGAGCCCTGGTCCAGTAAAAGCCGCGATGGCGCTGATGGGACTGATCGAAGAGAATCTTCGTCTTCCGCTTGTTCCAGTTCAGGAGAAAACGCGCGCGCGCATGCGCGAAGTTTTGATCGAAACAGGTCTATTGAAGGAACCTTCGCATGCCGCTGCGTGAACAGATCGAGGCGCTGGCTGCACGTCCAAACAATGAGTTTACTCGCGATGACCGGGCTGTTTTCGACGAGCTGAAACGCGCGCTCAATCGCGGCGAGGTTCGCGCTGCTGAAAGAGCGGAGAACGGCAAATGGATCGTAAACTCGTGGGTCAAACAGGGGTTGCTGCTCGGTTTTCGGATGGGTGCAATCACCGACATGTCCGCCGGCGGTAGCTTCAAGTTCTTCGATAAAGATACTTACCCGGCTCGTCCGACAAAGATCGAAGACAACGTGCGCATCGTTCCGGGCGGTTCGACGATAAGAGATGGCGTGTACATCGCTCCGGGTGTTGTTTGCATGCCGCCGATGTTTGTGAATGCAGGCGCGTACGTCGACGAGGGAACGATGATCGACAGCCACGCGCTCGTCGGATCCTGCGCGCAGATCGGTAAACGAGTTCATATCTCCGCTGCGGCGCAGATCGGCGGCGTGCTCGAGCCGGTTGGCGCAGTGCCGGTCATCATCGAGGATGATGTTCTCGTGGGCGGCAACTGCGGGGTTTATGAAGGCGCGATCGTTCGCGAGCGTGCTGTCCTGGGTTCGGGAACCATCCTCACTGGCTCAACACCCGTTTACGATCTGGTGCGTGGCGAGATTTACCAGCGCGACAAGGATGGGCCACTCGAGATTCCCGCGGGCGCGGTTGTCGTGCCCGGCTCTCGATCCGTAACGACCGAGCGCGGCCGCAATTGGGGTCTTTCACTTTACGCGGCGATCATCGTGAAGTATCGCGATGAGAAAACTGATTCGGCGGTGCAACTCGAGGACTATTTGCGTTGAGTGAGTTTGCGCCACCGAAACGCCTACAAGGGATCGAGAAGAGCGTCATTCGCCAGCTTCTCGATCGCGCACTGCCCGGCAGTATCAATCTCGGATTGGGTGAACCGGATCTCCCGACGCCCGACGTGATTCGCAAAGCCGCGGTCAAAGCGATCGTTGAAGAGCAGAACGGATACACGACGCACGCGGGACTGCTCGCCCTGCGTGAAAAGGTTGCTGCTGCGTATCCTTACCTCGAGGGCAAGCCGGAACGTGTTCTCATCACCGCAGGTTCGCAGGAGTCGATGTACCTTGCGTTGATGAGCCTGGTTGAGGAAGGTGACGAAGTGCTGCTTCCGAATCCGGGGTTTGTCGCGTATCCGACGATTGTGAAGATGGCGGGTGGCAAGGCGAACTTTTATCGTCTGCCGAGCGAGAAGAGTTTTGCATTTGATGCGGATGAATTTCGGCGCGCGCTGACGCCGCGAACCAGGGTTGTTGTTTGCACCAGTCCGTCGAATCCGAGTGGGCGCACGCTTTCGAGAGACGATCTTGTGAGTATTACTGACGCGCTGAAAGATCACGGCGCATACTTGATCAGTGATGAGATTTATCGAGAGCTTTACTACACACCTGAGCGGCCGGAGTCGTTATCGTCGTTTCACGATCGCACGATAATTATCAGTGGACTCTCGAAATCGATGAGCATGACCGGGTGGCGTCTCGGATGGTTGTGTGGTGACGAGTCTGTGGTCAAGGCGGCGCTTGTTCTGCATGGTTACGTGACTACGTGCGCGTCGACTGTTTCGCAGAAAGCGGCGCTCGTGGCGTGGAGTGCGGAAGCTGAAGAGGCGCGCGCAGGATTTCGGGAAACGTTTCGCGCGCGCAAGGACCACTTGCTCGCGACGATCGATGCTGAGTTGGGATTGCCGGCGGTAAATCCTGAGGGCGCTTTCTACACGATGTTGGATGTGAGTGATTACGGCGCGTCGATGGATGTCGCGAATGCGTTGTTGGAGGAGAGAGTGATAACGGTGCCGGGAGCGGGGTTTGGTAGTGAAGCGGAAGGGTTTCTGAGAGTTTCGTTTTGTGCGGACCAGGAAACGTTGAGTGAAGGTGTGCGGAGAATAAAAAAGGCAGTACACAAATTACACAAAAAATGAGCACGAAATACAGAGTTGGAATACTTGGTGCGACGGGGATGGTGGGGCAGCGGTTTATTCAACTGCTCGTCGATCATCCGCAATTCGAAGTTACTGCTGTCGCTGCGTCCGATCGATCGCAAGGCAAAACTTATGGCGAAGCGTGCACGTGGCGCATCGGTGGTGAAATGCCTGCTGCGATTCGATCGATGCCAGTGCAGCCACCGGCGCCGCCACTCGATTGTGATCTCGTGTTTTCGAGTTTGCCGGGTGACATCGCGCGTGAGACGGAAGGAAGTTTTGCGGCTGCCGGTTATCCGGTCATCAGCAACTCGTCAGCGTATCGCATGGATGAAGACGTGCCGTTACTGATTCCGGAAGTGAATCACGATCATCTCGGCCTGATCGAAAAACAGAAGCGACGTTATTCATCCGGCGGCTTCATCGTTACGAATCCAAACTGCTCGACGATCATGCTGGCGCTCGCAATCGCGCCCTTGCACGCCTCGTTTGGTGTTGCCTCAACCGTGGCTACAACTCTGCAAGCGCTCTCCGGGGCAGGATATCCCGGGGTTGCTTCACTCGACATTCTCGACAACGTGTTGCCTTACATCGGCGGTGAAGAAGAGAAGATCGAAACGGAGACTACGAAGATTCTCGGAAAGTTTGTCGATAACCGGATCGAGCTCGCGCCAATGGCGGTCAGTGCGCAATGTCACCGCGTGAATGTGGTCGATGGACACATGGCTGCGGTGCGCGTGAAGTTTGTGCGCAAGCCTGAGCTGCGAGAGTTGCGGGAGTCGTTGGAGTCGTTTCGATCGTTGCCGCAGGAGCTTGGTTTATACTCTGCGCCCGCGAGACCGATAGTTGTTCGTGATGAACAGGATCGACCGCAGCCAAGATTGGATCGTGATGCGGGGAATGGGATGACGATCACAGTGGGAAGATTGATGCCGGATTCAGTGCTTGATTATCGATTTGTGGTGTTGAGTCATAACACGATCCGAGGCGCGGCCGGCGCGGCGATACTCAATGCGGAGTTGCTGGTTGCGAGAGGATACTGTTAGACAGGATGCGCAAGATTTTTTCAGGATTGCTCTTACTGTTGCTGGCCGGATCAGTTGCAGCACAAAGTCTCGACGAGCAGGTGAAGCCGATAGTTGCGTCCTTTAAAGGTAAGGTGAGTCTGTTCGCAAAGAACCTCGACACCGGTCAGACTTATGCGCTGAATGCCGACGAACGCGTGCGCACGGCGAGCACGATCAAGATCGCAGTTATGATCGAGGCGTTTGCGCGTGTCACTGAGGGGAAAGCTAAGTGGACGGACGAAGTGGTCCTCACGAAAGAAAAGAAAGTTTCCGGCTCCGGTATCCTCGGCGAGCTTTCCGATGGACTCAAGCTCACGCTCCGCGACGCGGTCAACCTCATGATGATCCTGAGCGACAACACTGCGACGAACCTCGTACTCGACGTCGTCACGACCGACGCGGTTAACGCGCGCATGGAATCACTCGGTTTCAAGCAGATCAAGATCAACCGAAAAGTGGGCAGCGGTGGTGAGAGCGCGGCGGGAAAAGATCCGGAAAACAAGAAATTCGGACTGGGCGTGGCGACACCGCGCGAGATGGTGCTCGTGATGGAGAAACTCGAGCGCGGGGAAGTCATCAATACCGCGGTTTCGAAAGAGATGATCGATCTGATGAAGCGTGAGCAAGGCCGCAACGCCCTGGGACGATCGCTTTGGAACGTTCCGATGGCGAGCAAGTATGGCGCGCTCGATCGCCTGCGTAGCGCGGTCGGAATTCTTTATACAAAGAACGGAAAGATCGCGATGGCTATCTCCTGCGATGAAATGCCCGAAACGATGTGGTCTGTCGATAATCCAGCCTATTTATTGATATCGCGCCTATCTGAAGTGCTCGCGGAGGGATTGGGCAAGAAGTAAATGTACGAGATTTCGGTCACTAATATCATCCCCATATACCTCACTCGCAATTAAAACTCTGTTAATCACTTCACTCACCATCCGAAAACGTAAACCTCTTCTACGTGATTTTTGGATCTGATTTCTTAGAAATCTGCTTAAATCCTCGTAGATCCGCTGTGGAAGTTTCTGGAATACTTTCTGCAAGTCACGCGTCGAGGCCCGTAAGTACACCGAGAGTTGCGGCCGCTGCGACTCCGCCAGACTGAAAAACGCAATCGTCATTTCATCCGAAATTTCGTACACTTACTCCCCAATCTTTGGGTAAACCATCTTCCAGTGGAGGACACATGAATAAAGTCAGCCCCTCTTTAACCAAGGGACTCTCGATCTTCAGCGCGCTCGTTTTTGTGGTGCTGATGTCGAGTATTGCTTTTGCCCAGGCCGGCTCATCCTCACTTAGAGGAATCGTGACTGACCCCCAGGGTCGTCCGGTCAAAGGCGCCAATGTTACGCTCGCCAATGAAGAGAAAAACTTCACTCGCACTCAGACCACCAACGACGACGGCGCTTATGTTTTTACGGCCGTCCCGCCGGGAATCTACCGTCTCGACGTAGAGGCCGCCGGTTTCAAGAAGGCGTCAGCGTCTGAGGTCCATGCTCAAATCGACACTCCGGGCACGTTCGACGTGCAGTTGGAAGTCGGCAACGTCGCGGAAACAGTCAGCGTCGTCGCCGGCGCCGATGCTCCGATCAATACTTCCGACGCCACCATCGGAAACACTTTTGAATCGCGTCGCATCACGGAGTTGCCACTCAATGCAAACAACGTCGTCGGACTTCTTTCACTTCAACCTGGTGTCACGCGCACGGGTTTCGTGAATGGAGGCCGCTCGGACCAGGCAAACATCACGCTCGACGGCGTTGACGTTAACGAGCAACAGCAGGGTCTGGACGTTGTTACTAACCAGGCCTTCTCGAGCGTGCTGCGCGTGTTGCGCGATGCCACGCAGGAATTTCGCGTCGTCACAACCAACCCCAATGCCGACACCGGTCGTTCATCTGGCGCGCAAGTATCGCTCGCGACCAAATCAGGCTCGAACGACCTTCACGGATCATTGTTTTATTTCCATCGAAACACAGTCACAACCGCCAACGATTTCTTCAGCAACAAGGCTGGAGTTTTTCAGCCAAACGATCCGCAAGTGCTGAGTGGTACGGCAGTAGCCGGCGAGCAGAAATTGCCGCGGCCTCCACTACTAAGAAATTTCTTTGGTGGATCGCTCGGTGGCCCAATCAAGAAGGACCGCGCGTTCTTCTTCTTTGCTTATGAAGGATTGCGTGAAGCGACCTCGTCCCAGAGATTTGCAGATTGTTCCATTGCCGCACGTGGGTCAGGGGATCGTCCGTTATCGCACTGCCAACGGTGCGAGCGATGCGGCATGTCCGGCAGGCACGCCACGCGGGCTTCCGTTGTTTGACTGCCGCCGAGATTAACGCTGCTTATCTTGCGGCGAATGGCATTACGCCCGGTGTGAACCCGAACGCAATCGCGTTTCTAGCTGACAAGACGCAACGCTACGTTGCGAACGACACTACAGTCGGCGATGGCATCAACACTGGTGGCTTTCGCTTCAACGCACCCACGCCGACAACGTTCGACACGTACGTTCTCAAATTCGATTTCAACTTAACCAACAGCCAGACGTTGTTCGTTCGTGGCAATTATCAGGAGGACAACATTGGCCAGCTTCCTGCATTTCCTGACACTCCGGCGCCGTCGATCTGGTATCACCCGAAGGGATTCGCGCTGGGCCATTCATGGACCGCATCGAGCAGGATGGTCAACCGGTTCACATACGGTTTGACTCGCGCTGCTTTCACCAGGCAAGGCGATCAGAACGGAAACAACGTCTCATTTTCGTTTCATTTTCGCGCCGGCTGTGACCACTGCGCTGACGCGCGTTACGCCGGTCCACAACTTCGTCGACGACGTTACTTTCGTCAAAGGCAATCACACGCTGCAGTTCGGCGGTAATGTTCGTCTAATCAAGAACACGCGACAGTCGTTTGCCGCATGCGTTCGACACGTTGACGACCAACCCGTCAGGCTATGCAGCCTCGTCGGCAGTGCTCACGTCCGCGGGTGCAGATGCGACGGGTGCAGCGATCTTCCCGAACGTCGCGAGTAGCTCACTGACGCCGCTGCGAAATATTCTTTCGGCGGTGATCGGTCGCTTCTCTCAATACACTGCAAACTTCACTTACGATCAAGGCGGCAGCATCCTTCCATCCAGGGTCATCCGCCGATCGAACCTTTGCAACTCAGGAGTACGAACTCTACTGGCAGGATCAGTGGCGCATGCGTCACAACCTGACTCTTACCTATGGTCTGCGCTGGGGTACTTCAACTCCTGTGTATGAAGTAGATGGTTTCCAGGTTCAGCCGACAACGAGTTTGGGCGGGTTCTTCGACCAACGAAGACAGAGTGCGTTCAACGGAGTTCCTTTCAACGAACTGATCACGCTCGATCGGTCTGGCAAGGCGAATGGCCGGCCTGGTTTCTACAAACAGGACTGGAACAACTTTGCGCCTTCGATAGCGGTTGCATGGCAACCGGATCTGCCGGATAACTTCTGGGGCAAACTCATCGGCCGTAACGGAAAAGCGGTGTTCCGTGGTGGATTCCGTACTACCTACGATCGCATCGGCAGCCAGCTCGCAGTTAACTTCGACCTGAACAATCAGCTCGGGTTTGCGTCTGCGCTCACGATTCCGGTCAACACGTACAACGTAAGCACGAACCTGGCGCCGTCGTTCACAGGCGGTATTCCGGATGTGCGTACGTTGCCGGGAATCGCCGGAAACTTCCAAACGCAGATCGCTTTCCCGTTGAGACAAAACCCGAACGGTGCTGAACGAATCGAAACGTCGCTCGACGACACGATCATCACTCCGGTCAACTACAGCTTCAACTTCTCTTATGCCCGTGAGTTTGGAAAGGGGCTTTCGGTTGAAGCGAGTTACGTCGGTCGCTTCGCGCGAAACCTGCTCGGACAGCGCGACATCATGCACTTCAACAACATCCGCGATAGCATCTCGGGCCAGAGTTTCTACGAAGCAATGCAGGCCCTGATCGATCTGCGGTATGCCGGAGTGCCGATTCATACGGTTGCCCCAATTCCTTTCTTCCAGAATGTGTTGCCAGGAATCGCAGGCACATTCTCGATCCTGGGTCAGACCTCGAACACTGAGCCCGACACAGGCCGCTTACAGGCGAATTGCATTGCCTGCGGTCGGCGGACAGAACATCACTGACTACACGTTCCTTCAGTCAGGTTCGTTCTGGGACGACAGGCCCCGCTCGATCTTCGACAACACTTTCGTACATCCGCAATACGCGGCCCTCAACACGTGGTCCACGTTTGCGCTGTCAAACTACAACTCAGCACAACTCAGCGTTCGCCAGCGGTTGTCGAACGATGTCATTTTCGACTTCAACTACACGTTGGCCCATTCGCTGGATAATGCTTCCGGTCTTCAGAACACTGGTAATTTCGGAACGGCGTCGTTGATCTTCAACCCGTTGGATCCGATGTTGAACTACGCAAATTCGGATTTCGACATTCGTCACAACATTACTTCGAACTGGCTCGTTGGTTTACCCATTGGCCGTGGCAAGAAGCTCCTGAGCGACGCCGGCAAAGTTACCAACGCCATTCTTGGCGGTTGGGACATGACCGGAATCCTGCGCTGGAATTCAGGCGCGCCCACCGGCGCATTGCGTCCTTTCGCATTCCAGCGTTGGGCCACGAACTGGCAGATCTCTTCCGGCATGGTTGCGGTTCGTCCAGTTAGCACGTCGTTCGGCGACGTCAATGGTGAGCCAAACCTCTTCGCAGATCCGACGGCAGTGTTCCAGAGCTTCCGTGATCCGAAACCAGGTGAAGCCGGTGATCGCAACACTCTGCGGTTCCCGGGTTACTTCAGTTTGGATGCCGGACTGCACAAGACGTTCAGGATGCCATGGGAAGGGCATGCATTAGCCTTCCGTTGGGAAGTCTTCAACGTCACGAACACGCAGCGGCTGACCGGATTCAATGGAACCGGTCTGAACACCGATCCCTTTATTTTCGGCGGTGCGCCGCCTCCGGGATTCGGAAACTTTACCGCGACGCAGGCGCCGCTCGGTGAAACCAAAGCCGGCCGCTTGATGCAGTTCGGTCTGCGGTACGTTTTCTAGAGCAATCGCTAGAGAATATTTATTGGGGCGGCCTCCGTGGCCGCCCCTCTTTTTTATTTGAGGTGAACCTGCGAAGCAGGTGAAAGCGTCTAGCCTAGGGTGAAGCGAGGCTTGCGAGTGACCTGCGGCATGGAAAGCGTCTAGCCTAGGGTGGAGTGAGGCTTTGCGAGCGAAACCCTAGGTACAAGTCGATGAAAATTTTCTCAGCCCGCGCAGCAGGCGAGAGCATCTAGCCTAGGGTGGAGCGAAGCTTTGCGAGCGCAACCCTAGGACGGATGGTAATCAAGAGTTGTGAGCCCGCGGAAGCGGGCGGCAGATGTTTAGGTGATCGCACCTTCTGTCGCCCGCTCCGCGGGCTGAATAATTTTTCTTTAATGGACTACCTAGGGTTTCGCTCGCAAAGCCTCGCTCCACCCTAGGCTAAATGCTTTCACCTGCTTCGCAGGTTCACGCGCTCAGCTCATGGCAGACTGCTTACACCCGCTACGCGGGCTGTTTTCAAATTTCTATAGACCTTCCCGGAAATTTGGATATACTTCCAGCCCTCAGTTTCATCGATACTGGCTTAATCCTGAAAACGCGAGGCTTAGTAGAGATTTTTTGGACGAACGGCCGTCGCGGAATAGTTCCTGCAAGAGTTCGTTCCAAAGCTAGTTAGGCGCCGTTTCAGACACAGTTTTCTCATCATCGTTAAGTTCTAATCGTTCGAGCAGGAAGTCCGATTTGTTTGTCGCTCTGAGGAGCGGCAGCAGCAGTCAAAAACGTTTACGTTCGCGACAGGATTGCTGCGAGTTTCAAGCCAGTTTGTTCCCGACGCAGCATTCCAGGTCAACACTCTCGGGAGGAATCTCATGAAAAGTAAAAACTTGCTACGAGGTATTGTGCAGGGTTGGACCACTTTTGTTCTGTTGTCGTTCTTTGCGGTCTCAGTTCTTGCACAGCAGGGTACTTCCACAGTGCGCGGTACGGTCACAGACCCGCAAGGCTAACGTGGTCGCCAACGCAGCCGTGACACTAACCAACTTAGGTACTGGCGCCACTCGCACGACCACGACTACGGACGCTGGAGTGTACGTTTTCGATTTTATTGCGATTGGGGATTATAAAGTCGAAGTTGAAGCCGCCGGTTTCAAGAAAAAGGCAATAACCGACATCCATGCGTTAGTCGCCAAATCCGCAACTGTCGACATCGTGCTTGAAGTTGGTGCTGTCACTGAGACGGTAACCGTATCTGCGGGCGCTTCTGAAGTGTTGGTGAACCGGGATGACGGAACTCTCGGAAACAACTTTGTCAGTAAGCAAATCACGCAGCTGCCGCTCGAAGGTCGCAACGTTACCAACCTGTTGTCGTTGCAACCGGCCACCACCAGAGATGGTTTCGTTGCTGGAGCGCGTGCCGACCAGTCGAACATTACGCTCGATGGTGTGGACATCAACGAGGCCGAGACCAATCAGACCTCGAATCCCAATACTGATCCGGCCGACAGTACGAATGCCCTGAACCTCGTCCCGGACCGTAGCACGGTGCTGCGGCTCAATGCCGAGGCGGTTGAAGAATTTCGCGTAACCACCACGAATGCCAATGCTAATCAAGGCCGCTCCGGAGGCGCGCAGGTGGCGTTGGTAACCAAGAGCGGTGGCAACGATTTCCATGGGGCGCTCTTTGAGTTCTATCGAACAAAGAAGTTTTCTGCGAATAACTTTTTCAACAACCTGTCGGGTATCGAGAAACCGGCCCTGATTCGCCACACCTTTGGCGGCGCTTTGGGCGGGCCGATACTTAAGGACCGCGCGTTCTTCTTCTATAGCTTTGAGGGAGATCGAATCACACGATCGCAGCCGGTCGAAATACCCCGCAATGTTCCTCTTCCCAGCCTCGGCGACGGAACGGTAAGGTTCTTCGGATGCCCTCCAGGCACTGCTATCGAAGACTGTGGCGAGTCAGTTCCCGTCACGCTGCAAACTTTGACAACAGCTCAGCTAACCTCGATCTTCCCGCAGGTCGGCATCAATCCGGCAGCCGTCGCGGTTCTCAGGGATGCTGCGGCCAGATATCCGGCGAACGACTTTACTACTGGCGACGGATTGAACCACGCCGGCTTTAGATTCAACACTCCGCTTCCAGCCGAGAGAAACTCGCACGTAGGCAAGTTTGATTTCAATCTGACGAGCAACCAGACAGCGTTTGTTCGGGCCAGCGTGATTTACGATCAGATCGCTCGCGAGCGGCAGTTCCCGGATACGCCGGCGCCGACGATTTGGTCACACCCGTTCGGGATTGCCGGCGGACATACGTGGACCCTCAACAGCAGCATGGTGAATAACTTCCGTTATGGGTACACGCGCGAGGCTTTCAGCCAACAGGGAGATTCAGGTGAAAACGCGATCAGCTTCCGATTCATCTTTTCACCTCGAACCTTTTCTCGTACGTTAACGAGGATAACTCCCGTTCAAAACTTTACGGACGATTTCTCGTGGGTAAAAGGAAACCACAGCTTCGGCTTTGGCAGTAACGTTCGGCTGGTTCGCAATCGACGGGATTCTTTCGATAACGCTTTCGATAACGCCATCACCAATCCTTCGTTCTTTCAGGGTGGCGGCGCCTCAATTGCGGATCCTGTGAATGAATTCTCCCCGATAGCCGGAGCCACGACGGGCGTGGAGAATGCAGTGACCGCCCTGATTGGCAGGTTTTCTCAGTACTCGGCTCTATTCACGTTTGACCGGGATGGAACTCTTTTGGATTCAGGTACACCTGCCGAACGCGAGTTTCGCACCGAGGAGTACGACGCCTATTTCCTCGACTCCTGGAAGATCAGACCCAACATTACTCTGAGCTATGGTATCCGCTATGGCATCAGCACCCCCGTTTACGAGAAGAATGGGTTTGAAGTTAAGACGACCGTTCCCCTTTCCGATTTCTTCGAGGCAAGGAGAGCGGCCTCCGCAAGAGGCGAATCCCTCAATACCCCGTTGACGCTGGAGCTATCGGGCAAGGCCAATAACGCCACACCGCTTTACGACTATGACAAGAACAACTTCCAACCCCGTGTGTCGGTAGCCTGGTCGCCTGCGTTCGACGGTGCGCTTGGCAAAGTTTTTGGCAAAAACAGTGAGTCGGTCTTTCGTGCCGCGTTCAGCGTTACCAACGACTACTATGGTCAGCAGCTCGCAGTTACTTTTGACCTCGGTAATACGTTGGGGTTCTCGTCCAGTCAGGACATTTCGGCTAACACCTTTAACCTGACAACTCGACCGGCGCCGCTGTTTACGGGCTTTGGTCAGGACATACGGTCGCTTCCCAGAATCGACAATCCCGGCAACATCACCTTCCCACGAACCCAGCCATTCGAGCCAAATCCGGCGTTTTTCGCGCAGGATCGACGTATCGAAACGTCGTTGGATTCGAAATTGGTCGCTCCCCTGAACTACGCGTGGAACATTACATATGAGCGCCAGTTACCGAAGGGTCTCGTTGTCCAGACTTCTTACCTGGGCAGGCTCGGGCGTAACCTCATCGCATCGCGCGACACGATGGCACTAAACAACCTCGTGGATCCGGTCTCGCGCATGGATTGGTACACAGCCGCGGGAATGCTCGAGAGATTTCGCGCCGCAGGGACTCCAATCGATCAGATTCCGGACATCGCATGGTTTAATCACTTCCTGCCGCCGAACATCGCTGAATTGATGGACACAAACTACTTTGAGCAATGTTGTGGCGTGTTCCCAACTTACAATCTAACCCCGACGCAAGCCGTGTATGCGGTGGCGTTGAATTTTTATGGGAACGATTGGACTGACACGCAGGACGTCATGGAACAGGGCCTGGATCGAAACATTTTCTTCCATCCGCAATATGGCGCCCTCTCAACTCACAGCAGCGTTGGCCATTCCAACTATCACGCTGGTACAGTCAGTCTCCGTCAGCGCCTGGGCCGGAGCTTTACCGCCGATTTCAACTATTCGCTCTCGCACTCGCACGACGATGCGTCAGGCCTTCAGACCGCTGATCAATTCGGTGGTGCGTTCATCCTGAATCCCCTGCGTCAAGGCGACAGCTACGCGAATTCGGACTTTGATGTCCGCCATATCATCAACGCGAATGCCATCTGGGAGCTTCCATTTGGACGCGGTCGAACCTACTTCAGCAACGTCAATCGAGTGGCAGATGCCTTCCTTGGTGGCTGGCAAATCGCGGGGATCTTCCGCTGGAACTCCGGTTTGCCGATCAACACTCCGTTTGATAATGCTCGCTGGGCAACTAACTGGAACGCTCAGAGCAACTCGGTAAGAACTACAGAGATCGAGCCGTGTCCGGTAAGAGGCGGCAGACTTTTCGACTGCAATTTGCTCGAGTTCTACAGAAGCTTACGCAACCCGCTTCCAGGAGAGGCCGGAGATCGAAACGTGTTCAGGCTGCCGAGTTACATCAATCTCGACATGGGACTAACCAAGGCCTTCACGTTGCCGTGGAGTGAAAACCACAGGCTGCAGCTCCGAGTGGAAGCGTTCAATGTTACCAACACGCAACGGATGAACTCTCCGAACACTGGCAGTCGTACTGGATGGGGAATTGACCTCGATCCCAGTACTGTTGATTTGGACTCCATCCCAATCAACTTCGGCAGGTTTACCGGTATTCAGGGAGCGCCGCGCGTAATGCAGTTCGGCCTCCGTTATTCCTTCTAACCTGAGCTCTGCTCAAAACAACCTGCGGGCTGGAGCTCATGCTTCAGCCCGCATTAATTTTCCGGTATCATGCGGATTCACGTACTGGTTCAGTTTGAAATACGCCGAAGGCGTTGGCTATTTTCAGCCCAGGGTTGGAGCGCAGCGACAACCCTGGGTATCAAATTCAAATCCACGCTAAACCCTGACAGGGTTAGGCGGTTGGCGAACCCTGAAGAGTCTGTCGGGAAAAAAGGATCGACAGCGGTTCAGAAAAAAGTAAACTGCGAGCCATGGGAAAAACCTTTCGTGCCTATGACATGGGTCAGCTGTTGCTGCTGCCACCAGATCTACGGCAGTGGTTGCCTGACGATCATTTGGCGTTGTATCTCAGCGACATTGTCGAGCAATTGGATCTTTCCGCGATCTTGAAACCGTACGCAGAAGGCGACGCTCGCGGCCAACCGCCGTACCATCCGCAGATGATGGTCAAGCTGCTGCTCTACGGGTACTGCGTGGGCAAGATGTCGTCGCGCAAGATCGAGCAAGCCAGCTACGACGATGTGGGATTCCGAGTGTTGTCTGGCAACCAGCAACCCGATCATGCCAGCATCGCAGAATTTCGCAAGCGGCATCTGCCGGAACTGGCGCGCTTGTTCGTGCAAGTGTTGCAGTTGTGCGAGCGGGCTGGGTTGGTCAAGCTGGGCCACGTGGCCATCGATGGTACGAAGATCAAAGCCAATGCCTCGAAGTACCAGACCATGACCTACGCCGGTTTGACTGAAGCAGAACAAAAGTTGGCGGCCACCGTAGCGCGGTTGCTGGCCGAGGCCGAACGCGTAGACAAGGCTGAAGATCAGCTTTACGGTCCCGGCAAACGTGGTGATGAGTTGCCGGAAGAGTTGCGTGACCGCCAGAGTCGGCTGGCGCGGATTCGCGAATTGAAGGCGGATCTGGAGCGTGAAGCCAGAGAAGCTGCCGAGCAGCAAGCAGCCAAAGCAAAGCAAAAGAACGAAGCACGCTTGCGCCAAGCAAAAGAGAGCGGCAAGAAAGTTAGTGGTCGATTGGCACGGGTAGTCGATCCTGAACAAGCCACTCCAACGCCGAAAGCCAGACGAAACTTCACCGACATTGAATCGCGGATGATGAAGGATCATGCGTCTAACACTTTCGTCCAGGGCTACAACGCACAACTCGGAGTTGATGCGCAGGCGCAGATCATCGTGGCGGCGACCGTAGTACAAGCAGGCAACGATCAGGAGCAGTTGGTGCCGGTGCTGTTGCGGGTAAAACAAAACCTGGGCCAGTTGCCGGCCAGCGTTTCCGCTGATGCCGGATACTTCAGCAGCGCCGCCGTGACGGCGGAAGAAATCAAGACCGTTGCGGTTCATGTGCCGCCCAATGCCCGCGAGCCGCAAGCTGGGGAATGTGCCGCGTTGCTCCCAGAGAAGGCCACTGTGCAACAGCGCATGTGGCATAAGTTGAAGAGCAAAGAAGGAGCAGCGGTTTACAACCAACGCAAGGCGATCGTCGAACCGGTCTTTGCCTACCTCAAACATGTGCGCGGCTTTCGTCAATTTCTGTTGCGGGGCCAGGCCCGAGTCGAAGCGGAATGGTTGTTGATGTGTCTGACTCATAACCTATTGAAAATGTTCAGAGCCAGGCAACTGCAAAACGCTTAGAGCAAGGCAAGCGCGTCGACCAAAGATAGCGGCTAAATCCCGCATTTTCGCCGCCCAAAACAGCGGTTGCGGCAGTTTCGAAACGAAGCACGACTTGTGAACAAAACTGCCCATCGATCGCACAATCGTTGCTGGGTCGCAACTGAGCTGAATAAACCGACGGACTCTTCAGGGTTGTGTGTTGTGGTTGGTAATAAACCCAGGGTTGAAGCAACCCTGGGCTGAAATTAGCCAACGCCTTCGGCGTACTTATTCCGGATCCCCAAACTGAACCAGTACTGATTCCACATTTCGGTATTGACCAATTCCAGCAGGAGGGATAAGTGATGAAACTTCTGATCCTTTCCCTAGTCATCGTCACTAGCGGTTGGTTAGCCTGCCCGGCTTTGGCCCAGGACGGGACTATGCGCGCCAACAGCGGCAGCCACATTCTGTATGGCGATATCAAGGTTGATGAGAGCAAGGCATCCGGTGTAACTCGGCTCAGTTATGACGTCATCCTTTACAATCTGGGTCGCGTAGCCCTTGCACGACAAACTGTGACCAGCACCGGGCGCTATCGCTTCAACAATTTACCAAGTGGAGTTTACGATCTGGTGGTTGAACTCGAGAACACCGAGATTACGCGCATCCGCGTCGAGCTAGTCTCTCCACTCCCCATCGATCAGCGTCAGGATATTACTCTCGAGTTGCGGGGGCCTGTAGGCGCCGCCCCAAAGGCAGCTTCAGTTTCCGCCGAGGATTTCTACAAACGCACACCGGCTAACCAGAAGTTGTTTGATAGGGCCCAGGCAGCGACCAATAACAAAAAGTATTTAGAGGCAGTGACACTGTTCAATGAACTTGTGGCCGGCGACCCGAAAGATTTTCAAGCGTGGACTGAGCTGGGCACCGTTTACCTGCTCGAACAAAAACTAGCCGAGGCAGAAAAGGCATATGCCAGCGCGATCGCTAGTAGGCCGAAGTTTTTCCTGGCCCTGATGAATCTCGGCAGGCTGCGCATCATGCAGAAAAATTTCGAAGGCGCCATCGAGCCGCTAAGTGTCGCCCTGGAAGTAAAACCAGCGTCGGCGGATGCGAACTACTATCTCGGCGAGTCGTACTTGCAAATTAAGAAAGGTTCGAAGGCGGTTGGTTACCTTTATGAGGCCATTAAACTTGATCCCGTCGGACGTGCTGATGCGCACCTGCGTTTAGCCACTCTCTACAACGCCGCCGGAATGAAAGACAAAGCAGCAATCGAGTACGAAGAGTTTCTGAAGAAGAAACCTGATTACGCCGACAGTAAAAAACTCCGAGACTACATCGCGGCGAACAAGAAATAAAAGAATCCACAGATTACGCGGATTTGTGTAATCTGTGGAGCCATGTTGCCGCTTATCATCGCCATTCTCGGCGCGACCCTTATCGATGGCTCAGGTCGCGCGCCAATCAAAGATTCCGTAGTCGTAATCGAAAATGATCGCATCGTTGCGGTCGGTCGTCGTGGACAAGTCAGAATTCCGCGAGAGGCTCGTGTGATCGATGCACGAGGCATGGTCGTCGCGCCGGGATTCATCGACGCACACAACCATTCCGAGCGCGGTTTCCAAACTGATCCCAGCGCTGCGTCGCAGGTGTCACAAGGAATTACGACTGTCGTTGTGGGCCAGGACGGCGGCTCACCGTTTCCTGTCGGCGAGTTTCTCGACAACCTCGATAAGAAGCCGATCGCGATAAATGTCCTGACGTTCGTCGGGCATGCGACTGTTGCGTTCGCGTGTGATGGGCGCGGATACGAACCGTCGTGCTACGCCTGCTGAGATCGAGAAGATGAAGCAACTGGTCGAGCAGGCGATGCGTGAAGGCGCGATCGGACTTTCAACGGGACTCGAATATGAGACCGGGAAACCTGCGTCAACAGAAGAGGTCATTACGCTCGCACGCGCAGCGGGTGCCGATGGCGGTATTTACATCAGTCACATCAGGGATGAGGCTGACCAAACCTTCGAGGCCCTCGCCGAGGCCATTCGTATCGGAAAAGAAGCGCGCATCCCGATTCAGATTTCGCATATCAAGTTGGGAACGGTTGGCGTTTGGGGTCGAGCAAAAGACGTCGTCAACCTGATAAATAAAGCGCGGGCGAGCGGGCAGGACATCACGGCAGACTGTTATCCCATACAATGCGTGGAGTTCGACGATTAGAGTTCTGATTCCGAGTGGCCGTCATGAGGATCCGGTCGACGTTGCGCGTGGGCTCGCGGATGTTGGTGGACCAGCAAACATCACGATTGTGAGTTGCAGAGCGCATCCTGATTACGAGTTCAAGACGATGGAAGAGATTAGCAAACGCGAACAGATCACTCCGGTTGAGCTTTACATGAAAATCGTGCGCGATGGAGGCGCGGGCATCGTTTGCCATTCAATGAAAGACGATGACATCAGGACTTTCTATCAACAGCCGTGGGTGATGGTGAGCAGTGACGGTGGAATCGGCTCGCGACATCCACGCGGTGCTGGAAGTTATCCACGCGTGCTCGGTCGCTATGTGCGTGAACTCAATTGGCTGACGCTGCCGGAAGCCATCAGGAAGATGACGTCGTTTCCTGCTCGCCGCTTTAAGCTGAACGACAGGGGCCTGGTCCGGCGTGGTTATAAAGCGGACCTCGTTGTGTTTGACCCAAACCAGATCATCGATCGCTCAACCTTCTCAGAACCGGAGTTGACTGCGGAAGGTGTGAAGAGAGTTTTTGTAAATGGTGTGGAGATCTGGGCCGATGGTCGGGCCACAGGCGATCTGCCGGGCAAGGCCCTGCGTAACGAACACAAAAGGCACAAATGATCGTTGTGCCTTTTTATGGCTAATTAGAGTTACATTTTTCGTCACTTCCGCGAGGTAATCCTCACATTTCCTAAGAGAATCGATTTGGTTCGATCAGGCACGGGGCTTGAAATCAACCCGCGCGGGTCGAACTTATGTACGTCATACCGTCTCTCATCCTATTTGCCGCCCTCGCGATGATCGTTCACGAGCTGGGCCATCTCCTCGCCGCCCGCTCGTGCCGCGTCGCTTCCTCTGAGTTAGGTCTCGGCATGGGGCCCCGATTGTTTGGCTTCCGTTTGGGCAGTTTTCGCTTCAGTCTGCGCGCAATTCCAATCGCGTCGTATGTGATGCTTGATGGCGCCGCCCTGAAGGAAAGATCTCTGCGCGCGCAACTGTTCGTTCACCTTGGAGGAGTCATCTTCAATATCGTCGCCGGATTACTCACTTATGGCACGATGTTCGGCTGGTTCAATCTGCTGCTTGCCGGCGGGAACCTTCTTCCGCTTTACCAGCACGACGGTTGGAAGTGTGGCGTCGTGCTCATGCGTGCGCTGCTTCAGCGTAAGAGTGAGCCAGCGGAACGTGCGTTCACGTTTTCGGGAGGATTTGTGAGCCTGGTGGTTGTTTGGGCTGTCGTACGGATGTTTATTTAATGTCGTTACACAGAAAGACACAAAGGGCACAACTGAATCTCGTTGTGCCTTTTGTGCTTTTTTGTGACGTGTTGAGTTACTTCTTAATTGACACCCAGACGCTGTGCACGCTGCCGTCGAAGAGTGTCGCCTTGAGCAACCATGTGCCGTGCCCGGCGTTGCCGAGGCCCTTCGTGCTCAGGTTGTAGTGCCATTCAGTGCCCGTTAACCGGAACTGATTTCCGGTCGTCGCGGCATCAGTCGGCGTTGCATCGATCGGCGGATCTGAATCCGTCGAGTTGCTGTACTTGATCGCCTGAAGCGTATGCACGCCCGTAGTCAACGGAACTCCGAAACAGACCGCATTAAACTTCACCGGAATGGTGCTGTTCAGTTTGAATGCCCGCACCGGATCCGTGAAGCTGCCGCCGTTTCCGTTTTCAACCGCAGCCACCGATTGGTGACAGGAAACCGTTGAAGACGCTGCATGCAGTCAGGATTGTCAGATTGTCGCCGGTGTAGGTCAGTGTGTAGTTATTGCCGCCGTTGCCGTCGTTGATCGCGAGAGTGCCGATCTTGATCGCGTAGGTGCCGACGAGTTCGCCTGGATCGCGTGTCAAGGCTCCGGTGAACGCGTCAGAGAATGCGAGCGAACCGCTTGTGATCTGGAACGTGAACGGAGGATCGGGATCACCGAACGTCTTTGTCTTCGGATCGGCCTTGATGGCGATGGGTCGCTTCTTGATCTCGAAGTTGTTGCTGACGAACGACAGGTTGTAGTTGTTGCCGCCGTTGCCGTCGTTGATTGCGAGCGAGCCAATCGTGATTGCGTACAGGCCAACGTTTTGGCCGGCTACTCGGCTTAGCGCGCCAGTGAAGGCGTCGGTAAACGCGAGTGAGCCGCTCGTGATTGTGTAGGCGAACGTTGGATCAGGATCGCCGTAGGTCTTGAACTGACCGGCCGTTGCCGTTACTTGAATGGGCCGCTTGTTGATGGTGAATTCAGCGCCATCGTTGGTGATGATGTAGTTGTCGAGCGCTGACATTGGAGTCGCGCTCAGCGTCGCCGTGATGTGGTAAGTCGGCGGGCTCGCGTTCTCGCCTGCCGCGCGCGTGTAAGTGGCAGTGACGTTGTCAGCGGCGACGAAGTTCGAGCCGCTGCCGGTTGTCAGTGGCACTGGATCGGGATCGCCGTAGGTCTTGCTGGCGGGATTCGTGGTCCAGGTCGCCAGCCGCTTGTTGATGGTGAACTCAGCGCCATCGTTGGTGATGATGTAGTTGTCGAGCGCTGACATTGGCGTCGCACTGAACGTCGCCGTGATGTGATAAGTCGGCGGGCTCGCATTCTCGCCTGCCGCGCGCGTGTAGGTGGCAGTGACGTTGTCAGCGGCGACGAAGTTCGAGCCGCTGCCGGTTGTTAGCGGCACTGGATCGGGATCGCCGTAGGTCTTGCTGGCGGGATTCGTGGTCCAGGTGGCCAGACGCTTGTTGATAGTGAACTCAGCGCCGTCGTTGGTGATGATGTAGTTGTCGAGCGCTGACATTGGCGTCGCGCTCAGCGTCGCCGTGATGTGATAAGTCGGCGGACTCGCGTTCTCGCCTGCCGCGCGCGTGTAAGTCGCAGTGACGTTGTCAGCGGCGACGAAGTTCGAGCCGCTGCCGGTAGTTAATGGCACCGGATCGGGATCGCCGTAGGTCTTGCTGGCGGGATTCGTGGTCCAGGTGGCCAGCCGCTTGTTGATAGTGAACTCAGCACCGTCGTTGGTGATGATGTAGTTGTCGAGTGCTGACATTGGCGTCGCACTGAGCGTCGCCGTGATGTGATAAGTCGGCGGACTCGCGTTCTCGCCTGCCGCGCGCGTGTAAGTGGCAGTGACGTTGTCAGCCGCGACGAAGTTCGAGCCGCTGCCGGTAGTTAGTGGCACTGGATCGGGATCGCCGTAGGTCTTGCTGGCTGGATTCGTGGTCCAGGTAGCCAGGCGCTTGTTGATAGTGAACTCAGCGCCATCGTTGGTGATGATGTAGTTGTCGAGCGCTGACATCGGCGTCGCACTCAACGTCGCCGTGATGTGATAAGTCGGCGGGCTCGCATTCTCGCCTGCGGCGCGTGTGTAAGTGGCCGTGACGTTGTCGGCCGCGACGAAGTTCGAGCCGCTGCCGGTGGTTAGTGGCACTGGATCGGGATCGCCGTAGGTCTTGCTGGCCGGATTCGTGGTCCAGGTGGCCAGGCGCTTGTTGATAGTGAACTCAGCGCCGTCATTGGTGATGATGTAGTTGTCGAGCGCTGACATCGGCGTCGCACTCAACGTCGCCGTGATGTGGTAAGTCGGCGGGCTCGCATTCTCGCCCGCGGCGCGTGTGTAAGTTGCCGTGACGTTGTCGGCGGCGACGAAGTTCGAGCCGCTGCCGGTTGTTAGTGGCACTGGATCGGGATCGCCGTAGGTCTTGCTAGCTGGATTCGTGGTCCAGGTCGCAAGCCGCTTGTTGATAGTGAACTCAGCGCCATCGTTGGTGATGATGTAGTTATCGAGCGCTGACATCGGCGTCGCGCTGAGCGTCGCCGTGATGTGGTAAGTCGGCGGGCTCGCATTCTCGCCCGCGGCGCGTGTGTAAGTTGCAGTGACGTTGTCGGCGGCGACGAAGTTCGAGCCGCTGCCGGTAGTCAATGGCACCGGATCGGGATCGCCGTAGGTCTTGCTGGCGGGATTCGTGGTCCAGGTCGCAAGCCGCTTGTTGATAGTGAATTCAGCGCCGTCATTGGTGATGATGTAGTTGTCGAGCGCTGACATTGGCGTCGCGCTGAGCGTCGCCGTGATGTGATAAGTCGGCGGGCTGGCGTTCTCGCCTGCTGCGCGTGTGTAAGTTGCAGTGACGTTGTCGGCGGCGACGAAGTTCGAGCCGCTGCCGGTTGTTAGTGGCACTGGATCGGGATCGCCGTAGGTCTTGCTGGCCGGATTGGTGGTCCAGGTGGCCAGGCGCTTGTTGATAGTGAACTCAGCGCCATCGTTGGTGATGATGTAGTTGTCGAGCGCTGACATTGGCGTCGCGCTGAGCGTCGCCGTGATGTGGTAAGTCGGCGGGCTGGCGTTCTCGCCTGCCGCGCGTGTGTAAGTTGCCGTGACGTTGTCAGCGGCGACGAAGTTCGAGCCGCTGCCGGTAGTTAATGGCACTGGATCGGGATCGCCGTAGGTCTTGCTGGCGGGATTCGTGTTCCAGGTGGCCAGGCGCTTGTTGATAGTGAATTCAGCACCATCGTTGGTGATGATGTAGTTATCGAGCGCTGACATTGGCGTCGCGCTGAGCGTCGCCGTGATGTGATAGGTCGGCGGGCTGGCGTTCTCGCCTGCTGCGCGCGTGTAGGTGGCCGTGACGTTGTCGGCGGCGACGAAGTTCGAGCCGCTGCCGGTAGTCAATGGCACTGGATCGGGATCGCCGTAGGTCTTGCTGGCGGGATTCGTGGTCCAGGTGGCCAGCCGCTTGTTGATGGTGAATTCAGCGCCATCGTTGGTGATGATGTAGTTGTCGAGCGCTGAGATCGGCGTCGCACTCAGCGTGGCCGTGATGTGGTAAGTCGGCGGACTTGCGTTTTCACCTGCGACACGCGCGTAAGTCGCCGTGACGTTGTCAGCCGCGACGAAGTTCGATCCGCTGCCGGTAGTTAGTGGCACCGGATCGGGATCGCCGTAGGTCTTGCTGGCCGGATTCGTGGTCCAGGTTGCGAGACGTTTGTCGATGGTTAACGTACCGGTGCCAGAGCTCGCATTGAAACCAGTGCCGGGCGTGTAAGCAGCCTCGATCGTGTAAGACGTAGCTGCCGTCCCCGCAGGCAATAAATAATTCACGCTAGCAGCACCACTGACAACTGATGTATCAGTGGTGGCCACTCCGATCGTCGTGAGGCCTTGCTTGACGGTGAATGTTACTGATCCACTATTGACTGCCGGTCCGCTCACCGGAGTTACTGTGGCGTTAAGCGTTACCGACGTGTCACCGTACGTGGCGCTGGCATTCGCAACGGTTGTCGTGGTATTGACCGCAGTCGTAACGGTGACTGTCGGATCAGGGTTAGCATCATCGATTGCAAACGTGTAAGTCGTGTTCGAAGCGGGTGATGGTGCAGTTGCGTTGGCGTACGTTATCGTAAGCGTCTGTCCAGTACCGCAGCGTCCGCCGCCTCCTGTTCCACTCTGGGTTATGGTGACAACATTTCGCGGCGATTAAAAATCCGGACCTGCAACCGAATGACCGTGATTTGGCCAGGTCCGGCGGCAAGTTGCGGGGCTGTCCACCCTGCTGGGATCGTGAAAGTTGTTGTAGCTTCGTTGCCGTTGTTAGTGGCGGTTAGTTTCCAAACAAAAGTGTTCGTGCTTCCCGCTGCAACCGTCTGAGTCAGCGGTGTAACGGTAAGATTGGATTCGCATCCGTAAAGGTCGTCTGGGCCGTTCGACCAGAAGTCAAACCGCGAGCACCCGCAATGAACTTCATATCGAGGTCATAGTCCATCACCAGGTACTCACCACTGAAATTACCTTCGGCATCGGCCGTCGCATCAAAACCGCGCTCCTGCGGCGTGTGCGGATCTTCGTGAATCTTGACGCGAACAACTTCTCCGGGGTGGAATCCGCGGCCACTGATCTGCGCGATCTCTCCAGGCGTATAGTCCATCGCGTCAGTCGTGATCGACGCTCCTGAACTCGCCACGACCGAATTTGAACTCAACACAGCGCCGGCGCCGTTCGCACCACCAAGCACAAGAGCTTGTCCGTTCAACTCGGTAATCGTGTGACCTGCGCGATCGAATAACGCATCGGCGTGTCCGATATGGAACAGTGCCGCACGTGTTTGCGAAGCGAGAAGGTGACTCGCAAAGCCGACGCAGGGATCACTTTCAGGCAGCACGTGCGCATAAGCACCAAAACCGGGGAACGCCGGATCGTAAATCTCCATCGAACCATCGTCACTGCCACCTATGATCTGGACCTTGCCGTCGAACAATACGCGCATATGCGCACGCACGCGCGCAACCTTTAGCGTGCTATCGATAGATGAAAAAGACGCCCCGTCAAAGATCTCTCCCGACTTGAGCTCGTTGCCGCTTGCATCACGTCCACCGACAATCAAAACCCGACCATCCTGAAGCAACGCTGCTGAATGCATCGAGCGTGCAACGCTCATCGTGCCCGCTGTCGCGGACGTTCCCGCAGTTACGTCGAGGATCTCAGCGTTTCCACTTGCTGTGCCGCCGGTGATGAACACACGGCCATTGGCAAAAGCATTCGCACTGTGTCCGGCACGCGCGACGGTCATCGATGGACCATTCGTGAAGGCGCCCGTAGCCGGATCGAAGATTTCGGTCGTTTCGAGAGCTGCGGCGCCATCGCGTCCACCTGCGATCAGCACGCGACCATCGCCGAGCAGTGTCGCGGTGTGGTCGACACGCCCCGCAGTCATGTTGGCCGCTGCTGAAAATGTCGCTGAAGCAGGATCGTAAATCTCAGTTCCATTCAAAACGCCGCTGCCGTTTTCGCCACCGGCAATCAACACGCGAGCGTCTGATAAGCGCGTCGCCGTATGACCGCGGCGCGCAACCGACATCGTCGGACTTTGAGTTTGCGTTGCTGCTTCGAACTGAGCGGACGGCGAGTGGCTCGCCTGTCCGGCATTCGCTTCAGTCTTGCTGCCGCTGATGATTGCCGTCGCACTCGCGAAGAGTCTTTGACCCAGCGAGCCTGCATCGGATTTGATTGAAGCAAAAACGCTCGCGGCTATAACTAATAGACCGACGAGGAGTGCTACACGAAACTTCTTGATTGAGAGCGAACGAGTGCGAGAGGTCGGGGGGGTCGGGGCAATCATCTTCTTAAGATCTCCTGCTTGAAAAGAAGTGGAAAATTGCTTCGACCGCAGGCTGGTTCTGTGATCAGAACAGACCTCCGGACAAAGCGCCTGGGCACGTTTCGTTAAACTGCTTTTGCAAAGCTCAGGAAAGGAAGGGATCGTTCCCGCACGGCCGGCCCGATCCTTTCGCGCGCGAGGCTTGTGACTCGGCGAGCGCAGTTTCGTGGTGACTGCGTTTCAGCAATCGCTGGGCCGTTGGAGGTGAAGTATGAGTGCTGACGTTAAGTTCAACAAGTAGCACAATTGTGCCAAAGCAAAGCAGTTTGATCAGCGGTTTAATGACAGTGGAGTGCTCGCTGGCGAGCAGGTGGGCGATGTGAAGAACAAATAAGAGGGCTCAGACTGAGCCGAGCCCTCTCAGGAAGGACCGGTCGGGTAGACTACCGGGAACCGCCCTCTCATTAACCAGTCCCCGGTCAATCCTACGGTAGCCTTCCAAAACGCAGGACCCTGAATCTGGGCCTGGCAGAGCCCTGCGTGTGCAAACGTCGGGTGCGCTGTCTCCCACTTCGTGGGCTGAGGCGCGTTTTCGGTATCGGATCCCGCGGCTGACGCCCCAGGCTATATGCTGACACCCGCTTCGCAGGTGTGGCCGCGAACGTCTTCTTCGCGTGTTGTGCCGCGACCTTCTGCTTCGCAGGTTGTGCCGCGTACGTCTGCTTCGCGGGTTCTGCCGCTATGTTGCACCTCGTGGCGCTGGTTGCCCGGTGCGCGGTGATTCGATCAAGCCCTGGACCACTTGGGCGACGTGGGATAGAGGCTTCGGCTTGCGCAAAAAAGCGTCAGCTCCGGCGCGACGCGCCTCCGCTTCCGCTTCCGGTGAACCGTAAGATGTGAGCACGACGATCCTTGTATTGGGATTTCGTTTATGGACCAACTTGATGATTTCGATCCCGTCAGGCTGTCGCGTCAGGCCCAATCTCAGATCCTGAATAATCACTTTGTATTCAGTTTCCTTGATTAGCCCTTCTGCCTCTTCCATCTCACGAGCTGTGTCAACTTTGAACCCGTGCAGCGTAAAGTACTCGCTCATCGAAAAACAGATCGACTCTTCGTCGTCCACCACCAGCAAATTTCGCGAGCTCGGTTCAACGTCATTTTTAGCTACTTTTTTTCCCCGGCCGCGAAACAGTTCTCGAAGGCGACCGGAAACGGTCTTGAGGTTCAACATTGAGTCGTTTTTTTTGAGTTCCCAGTAATGCTGGTGGAGTGGTAGGGGCCGCACTGCGTGTAGCAGGCTCAAACCTCCAGCGAAACATCATTCATATTTCGGCTCAGAATGTGAGCAAAATGGAGAAGGGAGGCTGTATAGCTTGATCGCCAGTCGGGGGGCAAACTCGCCTGACATAACAACCAGCCTCCCAATGGCAAGGCACAACGGAGGAGCAGTCCGTTAGGCCCGTGCCGTTTGTCGTTACCTCTCTTTCTCCATGGCGTAAATCTTCCCTAAATAAACCTGTGCTCGATTATTCTGATCCCCACCCCTCGATGCCCATCGGGCCATGACTCGTCGCGAATGACTGTGCCTTTAATCGCCGCTGACATTCCTTCAAGTGGCCCATTCAGTAAACGCACGACGAGACTGATCGCAGAAGAAAACCTCAGGCGCCGTGGCAATCGCAGGTACACACCCGAAGCGCTCATGTTGTCGAGATGGCAGTCGAAGCTAAACGGTTGATCGTTGATATCGACACCCCAAACTCGCGCGGGTAACGCATTGATCGAGCGGGGTTTTGCACGTCGTTCAGAAACGGCTTGTTGGGGGCGACAACTGGAGTTGGCGACGGGAAGGTGGCAATCGAGAATGTAGTTCGCTCTCTGTTCGCAGCGCATGCTGTCTGGGCTCGTCGTAAGGTTCGGATTTGAACTTTTAGATTATGAGGATGTTGCAAAAGTATGACAACGGAGGTCTTTGCCCATTTGTCTGGCAGTAATTTGGGATTTTTGTGTAGGGTAACATGGCAGGATCCTGCTGGGGCGTTTGCTCAAACGGAGGGGTGGCCACGGAGGGCCACCCCTACAGAAGCGGCTTGAAGAACATAATTCAGTAATCGTTATTGTAGGGGTGGCCCTCCGTGGCCACCCTCCGTTTAAGCCTCTACGGACACAAACTCACCAGGTTGCCGTTGTTGTAGTTATCAAGCTGAGTCGCCAGGCAGTTTGCCGTGTTGGTGTCTGCCGAGGTCAGCTTGGGTGTATAGGTCAGCCCGTTGAATTTGTACTTGCCATTCAAGAGAACGGCGCGATCGATGTTCATGATCGTTGTGCCATTGATGCCTGCACCCATAAACCGGTTCAGTTGAGCCGCCATTAGCTGCGCGGTCATATTGAACAGCGGATCGCTCGACATCTTCTTCTTGCCATCCGTCGTCGACTTATTGAGCAGGTTCACGGCCTTCAGACAATCCGGAGCAGGCAAGATGTTGTTTGCGTTACTTGCCGGATTACCTTTCAGAACCAGGTACCAGGTGGCCGCATAATTTGGCCAAAGTGCACCCGGGTTCTGTGCGGACGCAACCAGACCATCTGGCGGGTCGGGTGTGTTCGCGGTAGCAATTCCCAAAGCGAGATCGAGCATGGGCTTCTGACCTTTGCCGTTCGAATTCGAGCATGAAGCCCAATTCTTCCAGAAACCGATGGTCAACGCGCGTCCACCCGGCGGAGGCGTGTTGTTCACGGTGAACGTTCTCGTCTGGCCGGGCTGCACGGTGAAATTCGCGCACACGGTCAGGTTATTCACGTTCGGATTTGGAAGCGACGGTGGGATGATGCTGCTGGGAACGAATAGTGGTCCATCGCCGGTCAGATTAGTGTTCCAGCCTGGGAATACCCATTCACAGATCTGGTAGGTCTCACCTGCGACGAGCTTGGTAGTGAAACTGATGTTACCGCTGGCGTCAGTATTCTTCGACTCGAGAACGGTGCCGTCAGAAACCGTCGAGGCTCCCTGGCGCAACTCAAATGTGAATGACTGACCTCCCGCGGGTGGCAGTCCGCTCACAGTCTTGACGACCTGGGCCATGCCGCGTTGCGTGTTAGTGAAGACGCACTTCACGCTTTCACCCGCCTCCAGCCGGAAGGTCGCAACGCGAGTGGTCTTGTCCCCCGTGCTGTTGGCGTCGCTACACGTGATCGACGTCAAGTCGAAGTTCGGCGCCGGATTGTTTTCAGTGGACGTGTAAGTTCCAGGAACGAGATTACCGACTACGATGGCGCCTCCGTCGCTAATCGTCCCTGCTGCTGTTCCAGTAAACGTGAAGCTACCCGCCGCACCGTCCGGAGCAGTTTGTTTCTCAACCGTCAGACTGGCGCGTTTGCGATTGTAGAACGTGCAGGTGACTGTCTCACCGGCCTGCAACGAGATGTTGCCGGCGGTTTCGGAATCACCCTTGGAACTGACGCACGGGGAGCTGGTCAGATCCCAACCCGCAGGCACCGTCTCACTAACGGAGTAGGTGCCGGGGTCGAGATCGCCGCTATTGTTTTGCTGACCATCGCTCAAGCTAAAGCCATCAGCGTCGTAATTCGCGGTGAAGCTGAAGACTTGCGAATCGCCGTCTGGATTAGTCTCCTTCTTGACGATGATCTTCGCATCCTTTTCGTTATTGAAAGTGCAGGTGACAGTCTCACCGGCCTGCAACGAGATACTGCCAATCGTTTCGGTGTCGCCATTGGAACTGACGCAGGGCGAGCTCTCTAACTGCCAACCTGCGGGCACAGTCTCGCTGACCGAGTAAGTTCCGGGATCGAGATCGCCGCTGTTGTTCTGCTGGCCGTCACTCAAGCTGAAGCCATCAGCGTCGTAGCTGGCTGTGAAGTTGAAAACCTGCGAATCACCGTTAGGATCGGTTTCCTTCTTCACGATGATCTTCGAGTCTTTCTGGTTGTTGAATACGCAGGTGACAGTCTCGCCGGCCTGCAACGAGATGCTACCGATCGTTTCGGTGTCGCCGTTAGAACTTTCGCACGGCGAACTAGTCAGGTCCCAACCCGCGGGCACGTTCTCACTAACTGAATAGGTGCCCGGAGCGAGATCGCCGCTGTCATTCTGCTGACCGTCGCTCAAGCTAAAGCCGTCAGCATCGTAATTCGCAGTGAACTCGAAGACCTGCGAATCACCGTTCGGATCGGTTTCTTTCTTGACGATGATCTTCGCATCCTTCTCGTTGTTGAAAGTGCAGGTGACAGTCTCGCCGGCCTGTAACGAAATCTGCCGATCGTTTCGCTATCGCCGTTGGAGCTTATGCAGGGCGAGCTATCCAAATCCCATCCTGCCGGCACACTCTCACTAACTGAGTAAGTTCCCGGATCGATATCACCGCTGTCATTCTGCTGACCATCGCTCAAGCTAAAGCCATCAGCGTCATAATTGGCAGTGAAGTTGAAGACCTGCGCATCCCCGTTAGGATTAGTTTCTTTCTTAACGATGATGTTTGCATCTTTTTCGTTGTTGAAAGCGCAGGTGACAGTCTCGCCCGCCTGCAACGAGATGTTGCCGATCGTCTCCGAATCGCCTTTGGAACTAACACAGGGAGAACTAGTGAGGTCCCAACCCGAAGGCACTGTCTCACTGACTGAGTAGGTTCCGGGATTAAGATCACCACTGTCATTCTCCTGTCCATCACTCAAGCTGAAGCCATCAGCATCATAATTGGCGGTGAAGTTGAAGACCTGCGCATCCCCGTTAGGATTAGTCTCCTTCTTGACGATGATCTTCGCATCCTTCTGGTTGTTGAAAGTGCAAGTGACAGTCTCGCCGGCATCCAGTTCGATCGCCGCTGCCGTCTCCGTGTCGCCAATACTGCTAACGCATGGTGAGCTAGTGAGATCCCAACCCGAAGGCACTGTCTCACTGACTGAGTAGTTGCCGGCCGATAGTGTTTGATCGTTGGCCGTCGCCTCGTCTGTCAAGCTGAAATTATTGTAGCCGGTACCGGTCGCAGTGAAATTAAAGCTCTGCGGATCGCCGCTCGGGTCAGTAACCTTGTCGACAATGATGTGACCGCGTTTTGTATTCGTAAAGGTACAGGTGACGGTTTCACCTGCATCCAGATCAATTGAACTGGGATCATCCGCTGGATGGCCCAGGCTCGAGGTGCACGTAGCCGTCGTGTCGTAACCGGCGTTCGCTGTTTCGGTCACTTGATAAGTGCCCGGCACGATGAATCCGCTATCGTTCGGGGTTGCGGCGCCGGTCAAACTAAACGGGCCGCCGTAAGTAGTGGTGAAATCGAAGCTCGTCGCATCTGTACCGGGGACTGTAACCTTGTCCACGATGATTTTGCCGAGCACCTGCTCGTTCACGAATGTGCAGGAAATGAACTGTCCCTCCTTAGGAGTAAAGCTCACCGTGCGTGTTCCTAAAACCGCTGAGAAGGTTCCCACTCCCAGGCCGCCGTCGGTCTGAGTGCACGACAGAGCGGTTAAGTTGAACTTAGGATCTGTCGCGCTCGGATCCGACTCAGTCACGCTTCGGGCCGTTGTATCAAGAAGGCTGAACTGTGTTTGAGCCGGTGTCGTACCGTTCGGTGGTGTCAGTGAGAATGGACCAAGATTGGCGCCGGTGGTCGTGTAGTTAAATTGCTTGCTCTGCGCGTTGTTCGGATTCGTCTCCTTAATAATAGTAAGCTCAATCGGGAAGAACACGGCTCCCGCTGAGAGCTGGTGGTCCTGTTGTCCGACGTTACAACCCTCGCCTTGACCCGAACAGGTCATATCCGCCAAACGCATGTGATACGGAGAACCCTCAATCGCGATCGCGGAATTCGTTATTCCCCAATCCAATCGCGTTGAGATGTGTCCACCCCATGCGATCACTGCAATCGAGGAGGTTGCATTGAACTGCACGGTGATCGAAGTCGAACTGTTTGCAGCGTAGCTGCCGTCGAGTGTGTACGGACTTCCAGGATTCACGATCGAGAACGCATTTCCGTTGAAGAGCGTAAAGACACCGGCAACCTGAGTGATGTCGTCGCCCCCTCCGGGACTTCCGTTTTGGCCATTCGTGACGTTTGGATCGATCGGAATCGGCGTGGTCACAAATGACAACGGATTGCAGAGGCTGACTATCGAACCGCCCTCTTTCCGTGTACACGGATTGTTTCCTGGCGTTGGTTCAGTTCTATCGAAGCTGGTGAGGTAATCGAATGCATGGTCTCCGCCCTGTGTTGTGTCGTATTCGATCGTGAGTGTGTAGGTGTTACCAACGATCAAGTTCTCGAGAACTGTCCGGTACGGAACTGATTGCCCTTCGGCATAATGACCTTTTTGGGCGTTGACATTGCCATTTGTCCAGGCTTCACCAGTACAAAGAGTTGGCGAGTCAGCTGGTCCATTCTCACAAGTATCGAGATTTGCGGAGCCATCAGTGAACGTGGCTTGCGCGACAATTCCCGAACTGTTTCCAGTAGCCGTCAACAAAAACGAACTGCCCGCTGAATCATCCGGATCAACAAACCACAAGGTACTGAAGTTGCCAAGAGCATCGGCCGACACATTCCACGGTGTGTGGCCTCCGCCATCGTTCGACGTCCCGTCTGTGTGTACTACCTGAAGCGTTACGATTTCGGTGGGCCAGAATCCTAAACCTGTTATTTCAGCGGTCTCGCCGGGGAAGTAATTTGGTCGGTCGGTAAAGACTACCGGCTCGAGCGCGACTGGACCAGTTAATAGTTGTTCCATTCGATGCTTCGAAGGTTGCACGTAAGGACTACGTTCGGCTAACGGCGCCTCGGCCTTCGAGCCGCGCAACTCCGCGATCGTCTTTATCAATGTTGGTGCTGTTGCAGTTGCCGTGTAGCCGACGAGCAACGCGACGCCAAAAACGATTGACGCGACAAGCGCTAAGCGGAAAGTTGTAGGCAGAAAATTAGAAAAGAGACTGCGGCGACCGCAGGGGGGTGTCTGGGCTTTCATGTGGGAGTGCTCCTTAAGTGGCTGTGCCGGGTTCAAGTGCGGCTGGGATTAGGAAAGCATGTGGGTAAAGGCTCCAATAAAACGCTTTCGCGAAAACTCTTGACCCTCTGCGACGCCATTGCGGGTTGGGAAGGGCATCGACGCGGGAAAAGAAAAATTGTCCTTAGCGTTCATCGCGGATAGAGAGGGCGCGGCTCGCGACGAGCGCTCAGGCCACAACGAATTTCGATATCCGGATGTTATTTTTATTGCAAACTTCTTGCAACGGAGATGTTTGCCTTTTATGTAGGCAGCTTTATGCAGTTTTCAATTAGAGAGCAGCGGGGCGCAATTATGCTGGCAGGAAAGTGTGGGTGTCTTGTCGGAGACTCGTGATTGTTACTGAGGCATCTTCGCGACCTTGTTTGCGAAGGCATAGACCACGAGCTCGAGCCGATCGGAGACTCCGAGCTTCGAATAGATCGAGCTGAGATGGTGAGTGACAGTGGTAGGACTGATGAAGAGTCGTTCGGCGATCTGTTTGTTCTTTAATCCCTCTGCGATGAGAGCGATCACTTGTCGTTCTCGGTCGGTGAGCGAAGAGATCTTCTTCCTCTGCGGGTCGATCGATTCTTTGTCATGGCTGGACAATTGGAAAATGAGGTTCCCCAACGTGAGACGATCGAGCCATGCTTCCCCCAGGTAAACTTTTTCAACTGCTTTGAGGAGAAGGTCCGCTGCGTCTTCCTTCAGTACCACGCCCATCGCACCGAGCTGAGCGGCCTTTTGATGTGTTTCCGAATCGCGTGA
Source organism: uncultured Acidobacteriota bacterium (assembly GCA_963800055.1). Lineage (GTDB taxonomy): Bacteria > Acidobacteriota > Blastocatellia > Pyrinomonadales > Pyrinomonadaceae > PSRF01. Next base: position 85,239 of record CAWCZP010000015.1, on the reverse strand, counting down.
ACCAGTCAACACGAGTACTCGCGCGATCTTCGCCGCCTCACGCAATTGCGGAATGAACGAAAGCGCGTTCACGCCGCCGAGCTCGAGATCGAGAATGATCAGGTCGGCTGGTTCACGCGCGATGATCTCGAGAGCTTCAGGTCGAGTGCTGGCCATCGCGACAACTTTGATACCCGGATGGTTATCGAGGAGCATGCGCAGACCCTCACGCACGACGAGTTGATCGTCAACTATCACTATGCGGATCTTCTGGGGTGCTGGCTCCATTCAAATTCGGCAGGCCGGGAGGCTTTTTCGACTTTTTGATTATGAACATGTTGCAAAAGGCGGACAATGGGGGACACTGCCTATTTTTCTGGCAGGATCCTGCCAAGAATTTGGCGCAACATTTACTGGATTTGCGAGGATTTATAGTTTACTCAGGCATTTTGGCGAGGCCGTGGCGGAAGGCGTAGATGATGAGCTCCAGACGGTCCGAAACTTCCAGCTTTGAAAACACCGAGCTGAGATGGTGAGTCACTGTGGTTTCACTGATGAAGAGTCTTTCACCGACCTGCTTGTTCTTCAGACCCTCACCGACCAGTGCGATGACTTCGCGTTCTCTATCCGTCAAAGATTCAATCTTGGTCACTTCAGGGTTAGGTAACGGTGGCTTGTTGAACTCCTGGATCATGCTGCCCATCATCGATCGTTCGATCCAAACTTCTCCTTCGTACACTTTCATGATCGCTTTTAGAAGTTGATCGGCGGCATGCTCCTTCAACACGATTCCCATCGCACCGCGTCGAATCGCGCGACGATGTGAATCTGGATTTTGAACTCCGGTCAACACCAGCACTCGCGATTCCGGACTCGCCTGGCACAACTCGGGCAGAAACGTCAGTCCATCTTCATCACCGAGGACGAGATCCAGAATGATCACATCGGGGTGTTCGCTTGTCGCGCGTTCGAGCGCTTCGGTTCTGTTGCCGGCCTGCGCCACGACCTGCATACGCTGATCGTGTTCAATCAACATGCGCAGACCGCTGCGGATCACGACGTGATCGTCAACTATCATGATGCTAATCGGTTTTTGAGTCATAGAATCCTAAAGCGGTATTCCAACACTGACCACCGTGTAATCCTTCTCATCAACATACACCTGCGTATCTCCACCGAGTGAAGCGGCGCGTTCGGCGATCGAATGAGGCCTGAAAGATCGACTTATTGGCTCGTTGCCATCCGCGCGCTCGCCATCAGAGTTTCCGCCTGTGCGTGGTCTGCTGTTTTTTATCTGCAAGAGCAGAGACGTTTCCTTACACGAGATCTCGATGCGAGCGTCGCGACAGAAAGCATGGCGCCTGACGTTGCTCAACCCCTCGGCCACAATCTGAAACAACTCCGCCGCCAGTCGATCGTTCACTTTTACTTTGCCATGCGCTGCGACGTCGACATTGATGCCCGTCACCATTGAAAATCGTTCGGCATATCGTTCTATCGCCGGCAGCAAAACATCCGTACGCTCTTCACTTGCTTTTAATCCCCAAACGAATCGCCGCAGTTCGGCGAGTTCGTGGTTGGTTAGATCGAGCAGTTCCTGCACGTTGGCGCGAATGCCCGGTTGGCCCGCTTCGAGCTTTTGGTCCAGTGCTGACAGACCAAACTGCAATCCGAGATACGGTTGTATTACGCTGTCGTGAATGTCGTGCGCAATTCTGCGACGCTCCTGCTCGGCTGCATCAGACGCAAGATTATCGATGAGACGGATGTTTTCCATCACAGGCGTCACGTGGTCCATCAACTGCAACATGAAATCCATGTCGGGACTGTCGAACTTGTTTGGACCATCGACTATGAATAACCGGCCCACTGCCTGGTGGCGGTAATAGACTAGGTATCGAAAGATACCTTTTTGCATCGAGCATGCCAGCGAGTTTGTCGCCGCTGGCGGAGTTTGTTTCGGAAAACTGCCGCATCTTCACGTCAAACAGGCGCGTGTGAGATGAACTGTTCTTGCGGTAGATCACTGCGTAGTCGAGCGAAGGCGCTAGAAACTGGAGCGCGGCCTCACGACCGATTTCCGGTGGCGCAGATCTGCTCGGATAAATGCCGCGCGCTACACGATACATCTGATAGCTCTCTTCGCCGCCGGGCTTTCCGGGTATCACCAGCAAACATGCCTCAGCCTCGTAGAACTCACGAACGCTCTCGAGGACCGCTTTGATCGTGCGGTCGATCCCAAAGCGAGGATTGGAGAAGATGGTCACGTCTTTGAGGAGCTTCAGACGGTTCTTCAGTTCGGTGTGATATCCGCCCCAGCGCGAAATGATGTAACCGAAGATCAGCAAACCTATCGGGGGGAGTAGCAGCCGGTTGTGGTCGATCGGTTGATTACCTTTGCCACTGAACACGCCGATGATCGTGTAGATCGCTGCGGAGGCGAGTGTCAGGCGCAATCCTGCCGTCAATCCCCAACTGAACGAAGCAACGATGATTGCGAAGAAAAAGAAGTAATAGAAGATGCTGTTTTCTCGAAGCGTGAAAGCGATGAGTGGCAGGTACCACAACAGATCAAGCCAGGGGATGAGTTTGTTCGCAGCGACTGGATTTCGCCGGACCGACAGATGGTAGATGAGTAAGCCGTAGAGCGAATAGAGCGCGAGCGTGATGTAAATCGGGATGATCCAGCGCTGCGTTCTCATCGGTTCCATCAGGACGACGAGAAGCGCTGAAGTGCCGAGCACGACGCGCATGCCCGCGATCAGTCGGAGATCGATCCACTGTTCTGAAAGTGGATCGCGAGTCGCGGGTCTCTTTGTGGAATCCTGATTCAAGATATTTCCGATTGCCAATTGCCGATTGCCAATTGATTCATTCCGGCAATCGCCAATCGGCAATTGGCAATTGGCAATGCTTTATGACGTTTCACTCTTCAGCTTTTGCAACGCCTGCCACGTTTGCTCGGCATCCTCACCGAATAGCACGACCTCGTTTTGACGTTCGTCAAGGTCGAGGCCCAAACGTGTTTTAATGTCGCCATGACCGGGTCGGTAGTGCGCGCTAGTGATGTGATCGACGTGAACGATGAATCTGCCGCCCTCTGGATGGGCGAACTCTATGAACTTCATTGTGTGTTTCCTCAAAAGATTAGCCGGCTTAGCGCCCGGTTCTCGGTGATCTGTTTCCGACGTGGATATGAGGTCCGGTTGAAACACCCGGGATAGGCCCGCGGAAGGCCAGAAACGGGATCGACTCAGCCTTTAAAAACGCAACTAATGCGCGACCCTCAACGCTGTCGGGATGCAGATTGACGTCCATACCGTTGCGATGGTCCAACCCCCAACGAGTGTGCAGATCAGATTGTCCGAAGTTGGACAACGGCAGTGGTCTGTTAAATTTCGAAAGGAAAAACTCCTTGACCTTCGCTGCTTCGGCAAGGGTCCACTTAGTCACACGCTCAACAGGTTCGGATTCTCCGACTCGCTCTTGGGCTTCGGATGTTCGATGCGAGCGACGCGAGCGCGATCGATGAACGTCGTGACGTTCCCGCGCTTGTACCAGTAGCCGTCGGAGCTCTCGCTTACTTCATCGACGACGAGTTGACTGCCGCCGGCGAGAATGATTGTTACGGGAAGTGTTTCTTCGACAGGCGGCGGCGAATCAGCAGGCTTCTTGGCGTCGGACGGAGCTTGCGCGGAGACACACGTAGCACAGATCAGCAAAACAAATCCGCACAAGAGAGGTTTAAGGGGCATCGACCTTTAGTACCTCTGTGTCTCTGTGTCTCTGTGGTTAAATTTCACCACAGAGACACAGAGACACAGAGATCGTTTTAACTCTTTGGCGCAAAATATCCGACGCGCGTCTGCGGGCGAAAAGCCGGATTCGCGGTCTCCACGCGCACGCGGCGGAAGCTTCCATCCCGCGTTTTGTTCAGCGGCGTAAAGTAGAGCGCGTATTGGTGTCGCAGCTCGTCAGCCACTTCGGCGTATGTCGATTCGAGCGCGTCAAAAGATTTCGGCCTGTACAGGCGGCCGCCGGTGGCTTTCGCGAGCTGGGCCAGATTCTGTTCGCTCTGGTCCAACACCTGCAGTCCCAGTCGCAGGTCCTCGATTCGCAGTTGATTAAATCTTACTGACGCATCAGTTCCACCAAGCAACGTGTCGAGCTCCGCCTTCTTTGAAGCACGCGAGATCTCAGTGTTACTTACGATGTAAACTGTTACCTGCGCTCGAATCAGGGCTTGCAGTGCGCCTTCCAGCGTCGAAGTACCGCGACCGTTATCAATTCCATCAGACAAAACGATCACAGCGCGGCGCGACTTGGTCGTCCCGCCAAACTGTTCCTTCGAAGCCAGCATCAACGCATCATTGAAACGGGTGAACATGCCAGGTTCAATGCGATTCAGGGCGCGTTGAAATTGGAAGCGGCTCTTGGTCCAATCCTGTAACAGTTCGATGCGATCGTCAAATTTGATCAGGCTGATGCGATCGTCTGCTTCGAGACGCGCCACGAATCCCTGCGCGGCGCGGCGAAAGTCGTCGAGGTTTCTCGCCACTGACGACGACGCATCGACCATCAGCACCACGTCCACCGGCACCTGCCGCAGCGCGAGATCGCTAAGCGGTTGCAGACGGTTATCTTCGTAGACGCGAAAGTCAGTTCGAGTCAAGTCGCTTATCAGACGACCCGTTTCGTCTCTAACGGTAACCGGAAACATGACCTCGGTCGTGTCGACTGAAACGACGTCGCCGGGACTGACTTCCTGTTCAGGTGGTTTCTTGAGCGTTGGGATCGCAGGCGGTGGTCCCATTCTTTCGAGCTCTGTTTTTGGAACAGGCGTCGCGCTGGGTTTAGCCGTGCTGGATTTCGGTTTTGGCGTAGTGCGCCGCTGCGTTGCGCGCTGCGCACTCGCCATAAAAAGATCGACTTGCAGGAACGACAAAATTAACGCTAGACCAAGAAGTAATCTCATATATATTGTCGATTGCCAATCTGCCAATTGCCGATTGTTGCCGATTTCAACCCGTTAATTGGAAATTGGCAATCGGCAATTGGCAACGTCCTCACTTTTCCTCGCCCATCGCAGCCTTCATCGCCGCCAGCACTTTCTCGGTGACGCGACGTTTGCGCAGTTCGTCCAGCTTATTTGCAGCCAGATCAAACTCCACTGGTGACTGTTCGATGCGTCGAATAATCGTGCCTTCCGAGAAGCCTGCTTCAACCAATTCGACTATCGAATCGTTTGTCAGGCTCTTCGTCTTTTCGAGTTTTGCGGGGCCAGACTCGCCGGATTCGGTTGGTGGTTTGATGAGCTTTACGGTTGCGCTTCCAGTTGTGACGATATCGCTGTCAGCAGAACCATTGCCACTTCGCGAGCGATTTCGTCCCTTGAGGCCACCGCTGGATCCAAAAATGTTAATGCCAGGGTCGCTACTTCCAGGCGAAGCGCCCGGGCTAGTGCTGGTGCCGCTTTTCGGATCGACACCGGTCGATGAACTCTTCGTCGCCCCAGGTCTCATCATCCAGCATCATGTCCATACCTTCCTGCCGGCCGAGCATCGCCATGATGATCTTTTCGGTAACGCCGCTTCGCTTTAATTCGATCATGCGATCGGGCGAGAGGTCAAAGTTTGGAAGACGAGTGTTGATGATCGAGATGATGGTTTTCTCTTTGAAGCCTGCTTTGGTCAGTTTTACGACGGCCGCATTGGTGAGCGCCGTTTGTGCCTGGCGATTTTGCGCCAGCATCACCGGCGCGAAGATCAAGACGAGGGAGACGGAAAGGATAATGCGTGCTGCGAATAATTTCATACTGTCACCCTTTCGTGATGGAGCAAGTTATCTCTGCGGGCCCGGCACGTCGCTATCTTCTTTTGGTTTCCGCCCATCGATTCCATAGCGCTTGCCGATCTTCTTCACGTATTCGCGAGTTTCCCGGTAAGGGGGTACCTGTCGTCCGTATTTCATGACTGCCCCCTCGCCCGCATTATAACTCGCCAGAACCAGATCGACCCTGCCGCCAAACATGGTCATCAGCTCCTTCAAATAACGCGTTCCGCCCATGATGTTTTCCGCCGGATCGTAGGGTCGCCGTACGCCCAGGCGCCGGGCAGTGGCGGGCATCAACTGCATCAATCCCTGTGCGCCTTTCGGGCTTCGCGCGTATTGCTTGAACTGCGACTCCTGCTCGATCACGCAGAACACCAGGTATGGGTCAATCCCAAACCGGGTAGCGTTAACCTTTATTAAATGATCAATGTGGCCATTTCCGGAGGACCATCCACCCTCCCGCCACTTCACCTCGCCCGTCTGGGGCTGTTCGCGTTCGATGCGGGCGATGCGCTCGCGGTCGAGAAACATCGACAGGTTACCGCGCTTATACCATGCTCCATCAGTACTTTCCGTGACTTCGTCGACCCTGACTCGAGCCCCTCCGTTCAGGTAAATCCAGATAGCCAAAGGGGCCGGCGGCTCAGAAGGTTTTTTTTCCGTTGCGATTTCGGGAGCGGCTTTGACTTCCGGAGCTGCCTTGGACAGGGGCGTGATCTTTTTTACAGTCGCCGAGTCGAGACCTTTGGAAATGGAGCCTTTCCGGTACCAAACTTCGGAGCCCTGGTTCCAGATCTCGTCCACCTCGAACGAGTAATTATCGGTAAGGGTTATTCGGAATCCGGTGGGCTCGGCGGCTTTCGGAGCAGGTGTTTGGGCAGAGACAAGTCCAGTGGACTGCCAACCAAGCAGGCAAATAAATAAACCCGTGATGATGCGAGCCGCACTCGTCATTGATACCCGTGATTGGTGCTTTTGTACTCTGTGCTTAGTCGCCACGACCAATCAAACAAAGTACAAAGCACCAAACTTAAAAACAAAAGTTACGCCGTCCTCGCCAACTCAACTGGCTTGTCGGGGGCGAAACCATGTGCCGTTCCGAAGTAATTGCCCCACGCCAGATCGATCAATTCGGGGGTCAACTGGAGCACGCGTCCTTCGAACAGGCAGATGTCGTTAACTTTGTTGAGGAGATCTCGAGGCTCGCAACCTTTCATTACGCGATTCTCAGCCGCGTACTTCTGTATCACGTGATCCAGGCAGTCCTGGTTAATCGCGATCCCGCGATTCGTTGCCGTGCGCTTGAAGATTTCGACGAACGCGCCTGCCGTAGGAGGCTCGACACGCGCGCGATAACCCATTCGCCGGAGAAATGCGTCGTCCACGAGATCTCTTTCGTCGAGATTCGTAGAGAAGACCACGAGCTGTTCGAATGGTACTTCGATCTTTTTGCCGCTGTGCAGAGTCAGAAAATCAACTCGTCGCTCGAGCGGCATGATCCAGCGATTCAACAGTTCCGTCGGGGACACTCGCTGGCGGCCGAAATCGTCGATCACGAGCGTGCCGCCGTTCGATTTCACCTGGAACGGCGCCTCGTAAAACTTGGCTGACTCAGACCAGGTCAGATCGGTGTCTTCCAGCAGCAACTCGCCGCCGACGATGATCAAGGGACGTTCAATCTCGATCCATCTGCGGTCAAATTCAATGAGTGAATCCTGTTGCTTTACTGCTCGATGGCTATGCGCATCGAAGATGCGAATCACCTGACCATCAACTTCAATCGCATAAGGGATCCAGATCGAACCGGAGAGCGCTGAATTCATTCGTTCCGAGACGGCAGTTTTGCCTGTGCCGGCGAGTCCCGTCAGGAAGAGTGAAGAGCGGGAATTGATCACGCAGCCCAACGTTTGCAGCAACGAGTCAGGCAGTACGAGATCTTTAAAAGCATTGCGCACAGTGTCGACCGTGGCGGAGCGTGAAGGCACCGCCTGGAGTCGCATCATGTGCGAGTAATCGTCCAGGGAGACGGGAGCAGGACCTAAGTATCCGCTCTGAGTCTGAAGTCGTTGAACGCGTTCCCAGCCATGGTCCAACATCGCATAGCGAGTTGCGCCTACGGCACTTTGAATCCGCATCTCAATCAACTTTTCACGATAGAGGTGATAGAGCAGCTCTTCAGTTAAAGCTCGAGGCAGGTGTAACCGATCAGCCACCGTGAGGGTGGTCGGCTCGGGCAGCATGGCAACGTGCTTCAGCGCGAGATCGCAAAGAAAAGCCTGGTGTACGCCGGTTTCCGACACCTCTTCAGGAGTCGGAGGACCCATGCTTTCGATTTCTGCCCGGCTGAGAATACTCAGATGTCCCATGAGGGTTTGCTCCTTAGCTTATTGCCGATTGCCGATTTCCAATTGCCATTGAAGCGTTCTTGAAATTGGCAATCGGCAATTGGCAATTATTTATTACTTGTTTGCGGCCGCAGTCGCTCTGGTCGAAACCAACGCTTTGTTAGCGTCCTCGGCGTCTTCCGGTCTGCCATTGCGGGTATAGAGCACAGTCAGTGGATACAGAACGTCCTTGTTATTCGGCTGCAATATGCGGCACTGTTCGAGATGTTTGATAGCCTCTTTGTCATGACCCAGACGGACTAGCCGTGTAGCCATGTTCATGCGGCCGTCAAACTCACCCATGGCGCCTGCAAAATACTTGTACGCTTCATCAAACTTTCCGACCTGGACCAGCGCCATGCCGAGGTTGTTGAGGAAACGTTGATCGCTCGGGCGAGCTTTGACAGCACGTTTCAAATGTTTAACGGCGCGGGAGTATTCACCGTTGTTCATCAGGATGTAACCAAAGTCGTTCAAGTGCTCGGGTTGATCGTTGTCGCCTTTGAGTGCAACGGCGAGGGATTCCAACGCTTTGGAGCGGAGTCCTTTGATTTCATATGCGATGCCGAGGAGATTATGGGCATCCCATAATTCGCGGTCCAACGACGTAGCCGATCGAAAGGGAGTTGATTGCGCCGTTGATGTCTTTCGCATTGAAGAGCGCGCGGCCGCGCTGGAGGTGTTGGCGGGCCTGGGCCTTCTTCAGTTCGAGGGCGTTGAGTGAGTCGTTATTAATCGCCTCAATCGTGGTCGGAGCAGGGTCGGTGGTCGGGGCTGTGCGCGCGTCGACTACGCGAGTTAAACCCACCGATTCAAACTTCTTAGCATCTTTCGCGGACATCCGCTCTAACTTGGTGTCATCCTTTTTGCCGCCTGCGCCAAAAAGACGTCCGACTGCTTTGAAGGGGAAGGTGACCACCTTTACGAAACGGTTGCCATTTTTCTTTTTTATTTCGAGTTGCTGGGGTTCGCCCTCAGTGGTTTCGCCCTCAGTGGTTTCACTGAGCACCATGACCTCTGAATCACTCAACACATTGCTGAGCGCGATGCGATGTTGTGAATCAAGAGCAACCATAAGAGCCAGCATGATAGCCAGCGCAACCGCTAATCGTTTGAACATTGCAACCCTCTCCTTATTTGATTGTTACGTTGCTTGTAACACCGCCGCTCAACATGTCAGAAATATTCAGCAACGCTGGACCAAGGATGACGATGAACATCGTCGGAAACAGCAGCGCACCCAGCGGCAGCAGCAGCTTGAACGCTGCTTTTTGAGCAGCTTGTTCAGCGCGCTGGCGACGTTTCGTGCGGAGACTGTCAGAATAGACTCTCACTGCCCTGGCGATCGAGGTACCAAAGCGATCCGCTTGAATCAACATGCCCACAAGGCTGTTGAGGTCTTCGACTCCGGTTCGTTCGGCAAGATTGCGCAGCGCTTCACTGCGTTCACGACCGACGCGGATTTCCAAATTAGCGAGTTCAAATTCCTTGCTGATGTCAGGATGTACGTCTTTCAGTTCCTCACAAACCTTTAGCATCGCTGCGTTCAATCCGAGTCCTGCTTCCATCGTGATTACCATGAGGTCGAGAGCATCGGCCAGACCCCAGGTGATGCGCAGTTTGCGGCTCGCGATCAGCCGGTTGAGAATGAAGCGCGGCAGGATAAAGCCGGCGCCAAAGCAACACAGCACAGGCAGAACAACGCCGCTCATTGGACGCGCCAGGTACATCCAGACAAGCACCATCGCCACCGGAAAGACCAGCATCGATACAAGTTGCAGCGCGCGATAGACGGCGGGAGCGTCAGCTGAACGGAAACCCGCCTGCATCAGTTGCTTTTGCAACTTTTTCGCATTCGCTGCGGAAGGTGGGACCAGCCGATTGATCGGCTCTACGATGCGTTCGGCGAACTTAGCGAGGGAGTTGTCCTCCATGGTTACCGCGGCTGCGTTTTGATCGCCCAACTCGCGCAAACGCACAGCGGTCGCGCTGGCGGGTCGAAACATCAGCCAGTAGATTGCCATCACCGCTCCGGCGATACAGACGAACGTGGAAATCGAAATTATCAGCATATGTCACCTTAATAGAGCCTTTGGTCTTTGGCCTTTGACCAAGACCCAAGGCCCAAGTCCCAAGACCCAAAACCCATCAAATCTTGATCTTCATGATCTTCTGGACCATAAGCATGCCCAGGATCTGCATTATTGACGCTACGAAGAGCAGCCTATGTCCCCGCGGGTCGTGCCACATCACTTCCATGTAAGTCGGGTTCATCACTGACATGTAGATCGCAAGAAAGACAGGCAGTGCGCAGAGCAGCCAGGCGGACCAGCGTGAGCTCAACGTCAGTGTCTTCAGATCTTCCATGATGCGGAAACGTTCGCGAATCGTGTAGGCCACCTTCTCGAGTAACTCGGAAAGATTGCCGCCCGTCTCGCGTTGAATCATGATCGCCGTTACGGTCATCCGCAGATCCAGCAGCGGAATACGGTGCACAAGATTCTCGAGGGCGAGTTTGAGCGAGAGACCGAGATTCTGTTCGTCGTATGTCTTGCGGAATTCGGTCGCAATCGGCTCCGGCATCTCGGTCGCGACCATTTGCAGGGCTTCTGTGAATGCGTGGCCGGCCGAGATGCCGCGGCTCATGAGATCGAGAGCATCAGGCAACAACTGGAGAAACTTCTTGAGCCGTTTCTTTCGCTTGCTGATGACGTGCAGAAATGGAAGTGAGCCGGCGATAAAAGCGGCCAAGATCATCAGTGGCAGGTTCACGATGAGCATCTTAGCGGCGAGAAAACCGAGCGCTGCGGCGGTTAACGAGAAGAGAACCAGCCGCATCACGGTTATCTGCAAGTCGGCCTGATCGATCAATCGTTTGAGTCGCCCGGTAATCTCGAGCTTGATCAGCGAACGATTGACCCAGGGGATCTCGCTTAAGAGTTCTTCACGTGCGAGCTGCACCTCGAGGTCTGAGGAATGAGCAGACGACCGAATCGCTTCCGCGAGTCGTTCGTCGAGCAGCGCGCGTTTCGCCTCAGACTTGCGCGACGTGATCAGGTAAAGCGCATAGACCACGAACAAGGCAGCGAGAAAAACAAAGAAGTAAATAAGAAACATTAAGCAACCTCCTCGAAGAACGAGCGCGGCAGCTGCATGCCGTAAAGCTTGAGTCGCTCGGCAAAGCGCGGACGAACTCCGGTTGGCCGGAAACGGCCAATGACGCGGCCGTTCTGGTCCACACCTTTGCGTTCGAAAATGAAGACGTCCTGCATCGAGATCGTCTCGCCTTCCATGCCCGTGATTTCGGAGATGGAAGTGATACGACGCGTGCCGTCGCTGAGGCGCGCGACCTGAATCACCACGTTGATTGCGGAAGCGATCTGCTGGCGCATCGCTCGATCCGATAGTCGCATGCCTGTCATCTGAATCATTGTTTCGAGACGCGCCAGAGCGTCACGCGACGTATTCGCGTGAACTGTAGTGAGCGAACCATCGTGACCGGTGTTCATGGCCTGAAGCATGTCGATCGCTTCGCCGCCACGAACCTCACCGATGACGATACGGTCGGGACGCATACGCAACGCGTTCTTAACCAGGTCGCGCTGGGTCACTTCACCCTTACCCTCGATATTTGCCGGGCGAGTTTCGAGCCTTACGCAGTGTGGCTGCTGCAACTGAAGTTCAGCCGAGTCTTCGATTGTGACAATGCGCTCGTCGTGCGGAATGTACGCAGAGAGAGCGTTGAGAAGGGTCGTCTTACCAGCGCCGGTACCACCCGAGATAAGAATGTTTAGCCGAGCGTTGACGCACATTTCAAACATCGAAGCCATGTCGGGCGTGAGTGCCTGATTCTCGATAAGCCGGTTCATGCGGAGTGGCTCGGCGCCAAAACGGCGAATAGAGAGCACTGGACCATCGAGTGAAAGCGGCGGAATGATCGCGTTCACGCGCGAACCGTCCTTTAAACGGGCGTCGACCATCGGCGACGATTCGTCGATGCGACGGCCGACAGACGAAACAATGCGCTCGATAACGCGCATGAGGTGTTCGTTGTCTTTGAATTCGACATTGGTCCGCTCTAGTTTTCCACGACGCTCGATGTAGATGTTGTACGGCGAATTGACCAGGATGTCCGAGATGGTCATGTCCGCGAGCAATTGCTCGAGTGGACCAAGCCCGAAGAGCTCATGCCGCACCTCGTGAATCAAACGTTCGCGTTCGATCTGCGAGAGCGGTGTGTCTTCCTGGGCCAGCAGCGAGCCCGCCAGACGCGCTACTTCTTCGTGAACCTGTTCGGGCTCGAGCATTCCCAGCTTGGTCAGATCCATCCGGTTGATTAGCATCCGGTGGAGCCGTGATTTCATGTCTTGAAAACCCTGCTGGTTGCTGATGGGATCTTCAGACAGCGCTGCTGCCGTTCCCGTATTTCCTACTAATCTTTCTCGCAATGCCATATTGATTTTCCCTATGAATTACGATTACTAAGAATTTGCGCGGTCCAGGGCCGCGGTTAGTCCGAAATCTTCAACGCCTACTTGTTGGCGGCGAAAAATCGAATTGAAAGTGCGCTTGCCTTCGCGCAATGGTGCTGTTACTGGTTCCACCTGGCCGTCGAAAATCTTGGCTGCGATGTTGCGCAGGTCCGTCGTTATTTTGGAGGTGGGCGCCGACTCGATTAACGGCTGACCGAGGTTGATTGAATTAACGGCGGCGCGATAATCACTTTGCACAAATCCCACCACGCGTTCGCCGAGGAAGTCTTCGATCTGTTTCTGATCGAGCTCGATGTTTTTGCTCCAGCGATTCACGACAACGCGGATCTTCTTGCGCGGGTAGCCGAGGCGGTCGAATAGTTCGAGCGCGCGACGGGTGCTGCGGATGGCGTGAATCTCGAGTGTCAATACCATCAGGATCTGATCTGCATGATCGAGGGCAGAGATCGTTACGGCATCGAAGTTGTGTGGAGTGTCGATAATGACATTGTCGAAGCGATGCCGCAGCAGTTCCATCACTTCGTAAATGTGCCGCGGTTCGATGTCTTCGGCGTTCTCTGCTTTAAGTGGCGCCGCCAAAAGCGAAACATTCTTGGAGCGTGGCGTCAGATAGCTGGTCAGCAACGCGTCGTCGAGACGCTCGCGGTTGTCGACAATGTCCGCGAGAGAGAACTTCGGACGCACACCGAGCATCAGCTCCAGGTCACCCGATTGCAGATTCAAATCCAACAACACAGTTGATGACGTTTGCAGCATCGCCAGGTTCGTTGCGATCAAAGAAACCCCGCAACCACCTTTACTCGAGAAGACTGCTATCGCACGGCCTCGCTTGGCGGGCTCATCCTGAAGATGCTCGACTGCAAATCGGCTTGTTCTTTCGATAACGGTTGAAAGTTCCTCGTCATTGATCGGTAAGCGAATGAAGTCGCGTGCTCCAGCGCGCATACTTCTCAGAATCAGATCGGGAGAAGATTCGCGCGATGAGCAAATAACTGCGGCATTGCTGAAGTCGTTGACAAGACGTTGGACGAGCTTAACTCCGGGCTCACCCAGGTGGTCCAAATTAACGATGATGGCGGAAGGCCGAAGCCGCGCAGTTTCGGTGTAAACTTGTTCCGGATCTTCGCTCGCGACCAGCACGCTTGTGCCGGCGTGATTGTTTAGCGCGCGGCCCATTTCCTTCAGGTCGCCCGCGTGTTTACAAAGCACTATGAATGTCAGGTTTCGCTTCATTGCAAATAATTCCCCAGGTCCATTTTTAAAGACGTTATATATCTGCCGGTATTTCTCCAGCGCTTTCCGCAGTCATTGTGCTGCTATATGCCGGCATCGTGAGCACGTGTGTAAAAAGGGGTATGCTTAGACTGAAAGAGAAATTCTGAATACTGACCGAGGCGGTCCCCAGGTTCATTCCAAACGGATTCGGAGCGTTCCCAGCGTATTGAACGTTGACGTTGGCAGGAAGCAGACCTTTGACTAGCGCCGGCCCCGTGGGCGCGCATGTCGCAGGATCGACGTGAGTTTCACCATACACGACCACATTCTTTACACAGTCTATGTCGGCTTGCTTGTGTAGAGCGGCATAGCGTGCCCCACGCCGAGCGGCGTCGTTAAGCGCGTTATGTGTATACATCAACCGGCCGAACTCGATAATCCCGATGATCGCCATGAAGAATAGCGACGCTACTATCGCAAACTCTGCTATAGCCGAACCGGCTTCATTCCTGTTGAAAGATTCACTACGCATATTCCCAGAGTCTCCTGTGACCGAAAGCCTAGGTCCTGTGCCACATCGTCGTACTCGGACTGAGAGGCACCTGCAGCGAAAATGAGCTGTGCAGCAAGGCGCCGATGTCGAAAATGGGCTGATGCAAGTACGGGGCGCCGCAATCACCTGCCGCGCGCGGAATTCGCACCGTGACAGTCTCTACAGTTGGCGAGCCCGTCGACTCAATACAGACGTTGGCAGTCTCTATCCCTTTGACCAGCCGTTCATCTGCCCCACACGCGGTTAGCTTGCCGCAGACGACGAGGTTTTTTGCCTTATCCTTTTCAGTAGTCGTGAACGGATGATTGGACAGATAGCGCGACGCAGTTCGGGTTGCTTTCGAGAGAGTGGTATAGCTTTGAAATAGCCGTCCCACCTCTGTCACACCCGCCAGCATAACGGCGAGAAAGGGGATCAATATGGCGAGCTCGGCGAGAGTTCCACCGCTCTCGTTTCGAACAAAGCGGTGGAACAGATGAGTTATTTTGGAACCTATCATTTCTCTTCTCCTACCGGTAAAGAACCCAGGTCACTACATTCGTAGTATTGGTGTTATTTGGATCAAACCCAATCGCGGAAATCACGTCATCACCGATGTATTCCACTTTCAGGTCACCGCCATCCTCACCACCGTTGCCATTCGGAATCTTCTTCTGCAAAAAGAATGAAGCAAACCCGGCAACCTTGACTTTATCCCGGCCATTTGCGTCACACCATGTGCTGATAGGCGTGATAGGAAGAATGAGAATCCGGCGATCGTCCTCGGAGGGGTTCTTCGGTTTCGTAAAGGGATTCGGATCCGGATCTATGTACTGTTTCCAGGTCATGAATTCACTGTCATTATTCTTGTTGCCGTAAACGTTCGGATCGGGCGGGTGATCGGTCGGATTAGTGCCTCCGTTATAAATGTCAAAGCGCGTGTTTATGCCGTGCTTAACTCCTCCATGGCTCTGACCCGGTTTAGTCGTAGTCATTTCGTCCCCCGGGTTTACAGGCGGGCACACTTTGCAAGTTGAACCGCCGGCTAAACGAAACTTTATCTCGTCAGCACCGCAATTTTCGCCAGGACAACAGAGACCGTTGTAATTACCGGGCGCAGGACCGTCGCTCGGAGGAGAGCGCATCGTGTAGACACAGTTCTTGCATAACTCTTTGGTCGGGTCGCAAGCTATTGTTGTACCGTTGGGACCGGGTTTCGGCGTTGGACCGCCCTCATTGCACACAGCTGTCATTGCATACGGCTGCTGCACTCCGTCCTTGTCGGGACACCCAAGGCACGATGGATTATTTGGACCGCAGTCGACTACGGCGAGTGGCCCAGGACAGAAATTCGCGTTGCCTGGAACTGAGAGTCCCGCAGTAGCTTCCGCGTCCATGTTTCTCTGGAAACCCAGCATCGGAATGGAGAAAAAGAAGTTTACGGGGACATCCGGAGTCTTAACCTTGACGAATCGAACATTAAGGCTTTCAGTCGGCGTTAGCGCGCCTTCCTTTTTGTATGTGCCGTTAAGATTGTTAGAAAACTCAACAAGGTCGCGTTGAGCTGCCAGACTCATGTGGTCAGCGTAATTCTTGTTGTTCAAGTTGAACTTGTTCGCATTCATCACGTTGACAGCGCGGTCGACGGCTGTCTGAATCCGATGCGGGTTAGCGACAGGAAGACTCAGTGCGGAAGCGCCCGCGAGGGCAGCGGCATCGGCTGTGTTTTGCAGTTCATTCTTGACGAGATACAGGTGACTTAGATCCACACCGATGCCAACAGCAAGAAACAGGAAGAGCGCTGACATGACGGTATAAACCAGGATACCGCCGCGTTCGTTCTTCCGGTGACTAAGGTCTGCGATACATTCCTTTTCCATCTGCCTGCCTCCTCGGTTCGCTTTGAAAATTCCGCCGCATTAAGGATCAAAAGAGTGGTAGTCGCGGTCGGACTTAACTACCACTCTTCTTCGTTCAATCTGGTCGTGGGAGACCAGAGCGTCGGGTTATGGTGTGGCGCCTTTTGCCGGTGTTCCCGGCGATGCCACTGGTTGCGGGGCTGCGGTTTTGGTCTTTTGATCCGTCGCCGGAGTTGTCGTCGTTCCGTTAACTGGTGTCGTGATAGCCGGCGCGGTGGTTGCCGGTGCTGCCGGATTAACTTCAGGCAACGTTGCGGCAGCATCACCACTGGTCGAGAAACCACTGCGTCCGCTAATGCCATCGCCGGCCGGTTCTAAACCGAGTGGCGATCCGCCTTTGAGTCCGTCGACACCTTTCAGTTGCGGCAATTCGTCGGAGTTGAGCGGCTTCACAAGATCAGCAGTGATGATGAACATCAGCTCGGTCTCGTTCTTCTGGAATGACGCTGACTTGAAGAGATTGCCGAGAATTGGAATGTCACCCAGCACGGGAATCTTCGAAAGCGATTTGGTTTCGTTGTTGTCGAGCAGTCCGGCGAGAGCGAAGCTCTGTCCGTCCCGAAGTTCAACGCCCGTCTTCGCGCGGCGCGTTCGTAGCGCGGGGATCACGAAGCCGCCGAACGTGATGCCATGGGACTCGTCGATAGTTGAGACTTCCGGTTCGAGTTCGAGACGAATGTGATCTTCGTCAATGATTGTTGGCTTGAAGTTCAGCCGCACGCCGTATTCTTTGAAGATGATGCTGACGGAGTTGCCGCCTTGGCCTGCCTGAACAATGGGGACAGGAAATTCGCCACCAGCCAGGAAGCTTGCCGTCTGTCCGTTCATTGCGATCAAGTTGGGCTCAGCCAGAGAGCGCAACGCGCCGCTTGTCTTGAGTGCTCTAATGAAGGCCATGGTGTTGAGTCCAGAGTTAAAAAGGAAAAGGTTCACAGCGGAGCCGGCAAACTCCGTAATCAAGTTGTTGCTCATTTGTCCCGATCGCTACCCAGAGTTCCGGGACCGCCGCCTTGCGCAAACACCGAAGTGCCGTTGTCCGCGGATGCGTATGACGAGCCCCATGCTTTCAACTTCTGCCGGCTCACTTCCGCGACACGTACTGACAACTGAACCTGTGTTGCGTCAGTAACTGGTGATTGCAGCATGTTGACGGTCTTGAAGCCTGCGGCCTGGACCACGGCATCAGCCTGAGCTGCGGCTTGCGGCTGGCTCACGGTGCCTGACAGCACGACCGAACCATTTGCCTGGCTGAGTCGAATGTCATCCTTCGGGAAGAGTGCGCGGATCTGCGAGTCGATCAGTGAAAGATTTGCTCGCACGTAAACATCGAAGACGATGAATCTTTGATCTGCTTTTTCCCAGGCGATGAAGTTGACCTGGCCAAACGCTTTTCCATTCACCAGCACCTGATTCGGAGAGACCATCACGGCTTCCGCAATCTCTGGATTGGATATGGAAAAACGACCGATTGGACGATCGAAATTGATAACGCGCGATTGGCCCACCAGCACGTTGATAGGAATCCCTTCCTTGGTCGCACTGCTGAATGAGGCCTCGTAAGTACTCTCCTGCGCGTTCGCAACTACTGCCCAGCCCAGAGCTGGCGTTAACAACAGCCCCATCAAGAGGTGAATGATGGAGTGTTTGATCGAATACTGATATGCCATTGTTATCTCTCCTTACTACGAATCTCGCAGTTTGCTATCGGGCGCCGCGCAACGCGCGCGGCGCTCACTCATTCATTGCAGCGGACTAGGGGAAGTCCACGTTTCGTTTCTTCGCGCCTTCGATAACTTCGATCGAGGGACGCTCAACCGGCGGTGGTGCAGGCTTGGGATTGCTCGCGGCCTCCACCGGACGCGGACGTACACGTCTCACCGTGGTTGTGCGCGGCGTGGTTGTAGTTTCCTTTTTGGAGTTGCCTGGCTCGGGAATTGGCGCGGCGCGTTCACCCAGCAGCAGGGAACTCTTGTTGGCGCCAGTTGTTACTTCGTCGCCCTGATCGATCGAGTTCCGCATCACGAGTTGCAAGCTACCTTCGCTTGAAGCCAGGGCGAGTTTCTCTGCCTGGTCCGGCGTAACCTGAAGGGTCACGGTCTTGACGCGTTCCGCTTCTTTTTCGTTTTTGGGCTTATCGAGATTGGCGCCGTTCGCCAGCACCTTGATGTTCTGGAGGACGATCTTGGAGATTCGCCCTCTGTTTTGCGTGCTATCAGGCGGCTCGATCACAACGACGATGTCGACGAGCGTGCCGGGCATGATGAAACCTGAGATACCGACGACGTCGTCAACCCTGACGTTCATCGCGCGATAGCCTTCAGGAATCATCGCCGAGAGTCCGGCGGCGGATCCTTCGGGCGCCAGGCGGCTTTCGGTGATTGGTTCGCGCGCTGAAATCCTGGTCACTGCGATACGGCCGAGGAGCTTTTCGTCAATCTGTCTGAAGGTGCCTTCCGGAGCCATATTGCGCGGGAACTGCGCAACGGTTATCTGCTCAGGAATGATCCTTGTGCCAACCTCGATGTCCGTTTTGGCGACCACGACATTACTCAGGTTCTTCGTGTATTCCTGTGCGTTGGCCAAATAGCGGCTTACAGAAACGGCAGCGATGAGTCCAAACGCGACTGCTGCGAGGACCGCGATGATCAAGCGTTTATTCCGCATGATTTTTTATCTCCATTTCAAAACAAGACCGCTTCTTTTCCGAGTCCCGCGAGCGGTGTGACGAGCGGTTGTTTGTCACGAGCAGTTAGGCCCGGAACAAAGCGGCAGAAATCAAACTTCCGACCATGATTGCGACGCCATAAGGAATGGTGTGACGCCGGTCGGGAGCCATAGCAAAGCGTGGCATCTCCCAGCCAGGAAGAATGCCTACAAAGATTCTTAAAACTCCGTGTAATGTTGAAAACATCGTGCCCGCGCGCAGAGTCGTGTAAACAGCAAGCGCTCCGCCAACCATCACCACAAGGACCAGGGTGACTGGCATGAGTCCAACGCCGAGGATCGAGCCGACTGCTCCCATGAGCTTCACGTCGCCGGCTCCCATCGCGCCAAAGATGTGCAACAGCAACATCGGAATGAACGCGACGGCAAATCCCAAAGCACTGTTTCCTAAACCGGGAAGTCCACCAAACCACTGTATTGATCGCCAGACCTGCAACGAGGGCCGACAGCACCACCATGTTCGGGATGCGCCGGTACTTCACGTCGTGATAGATCACGGTCGCGGCAAGTGGAATCAGAACTGCCAACTTAATTGCTTCGGGGGTAATGGACATCTCGCTTCTTTAACTCCGCACGTTTCTGAAAAGTGTGAATAACGTCGTCAATCCTTCCCTGCTTGATAAAAAAAATACCTCGGAGACCTCAACGTTCGTCATGGACCAGGAGGCGGAGGTGCCGGAGGGTCTATCTCGTCCGCCACATCATTCATCTTGTTCTGGACCGCTTCTCCGAGAATGTTGTAAACGATGATGGCAATCGCTACGAGAATCGCGCACGCGACCGCGTACTCTGCCAACTCAGCTCCACTCTCGTCGTCGAAAAATCTTTTGATTAAGTTCATTGCTGCAACCCTTCTATTTCAGAGTCTTGTTAGCAAAGGGTTAAGTACTGCTGAGTGATTCCCTTTGAGTAAATCGCTAATGAAAGTGGAATTCTCATTTGTTAAAACGGGAACGTCCTCGGTACACCCTCAACCTTGGCGCCCGTACCGGAATTCGAATCGGCGATCGCTTGTCCGAGAACGCTGTAGACAATGGTGGCGATGGCGACGAGCAGAGCTACAGCCACCGCATACTCAGCGAGTTCCGCCCCGACCTCCTCTTTGAAAAAACGTGTTATGTGCTTCATCGACTGTTTCTCCGTTCATGAGACTTAGGGAAGCCGCTGAGTTCGAGGACTTCGCGGCCTCCCTATATTTTTGCCGCACGAATATCCAGCTCAACTACGGAAGTACAGTGTGGGAGGCGTCCTGAATGTCCTTGCCGGTTTGGGAGTTGGCATTGCTGATTCCCTGACCCAACACGCTATAGACCACCACGCCAATTGCGACTAAGAGGGCAACCGCTACTGCATATTCCGCCAGCTCGGCACCAGTCTCATCCATCAAAAAGTTCTTAAACATTGCAGTTTGCTCCTTATGGTTTGTTTTGGGGTTGTGCCTCGTCGGGTCCCAACTATTTGCGGCGTTGGGATCCGACGAGGCCAAAATCGACACGCTGGCAAGTGCAGGCGTCATCCCAGGAATCCTGAGCTGATCGCTCCTGCCGATCACGGCAGCACTTCCATGCGTGTGACTGAAGCCCTTGGCAAAGGTCATGCCGTCAGCGAGGAACGGCAATTCCTCGCGATTCACGCGGCAAACGCTTCGATTTACCAATAGAGACTTGATTTTGGATCGGTGGTCCAAGTGTGCGCTGGCGAGCACCTGCGACAAAACTGAGCACCAGAACCACCCGGTTTTGCCTCAACTGTGAGTCTCTCAGGCAAGTGTCGAGGTACGGTTATTGCACCACCGCAGCGGAGTTCTTGTCTACGTGTCTCTGCGTATCTCTGCGTCCTCTGCGTTGAATATTTTCCTCGATGACGACGATTAACGCAGAGGACGCAGGATTCGCAGAGCCCCAGAGCAAGAACTTAAAAGAAGCTTAAAGAAATGGACGCTCGTTTCACTGCCAGCTACAGTCCTTCGGTGACGCTTAAGCTGACCGTCGCCTTTTTTGCCGGTGCGCTCTTCACGAGTGCGGGTCTGTTGTTTTGGGTCCAGCCCCTGATCGCGAAAATGCTGCTGCCGTTATTGGGCGGCGCTCCGTCGGTGTGGAACACCTGCATGGTGTTTTTTCAGGCGTTATTGCTGGCGGGATATGCCTACGTATTGGCCATCGGCCGATTTAGAGTCAAAACCCAGATCCTGATCCACCTTCCGCTGCTTATCCTGGCGGGAACTGTGTTGCCATTCTCGATCAGCGAGAGCTTATTGACTCAACTTCCGAGTCAAACCAATCCGACACTCTGGCTGCTGAAAATCCTGGCGATAACGGTGGGCTTTCCATTCTTTGTGCTCTCTGCAACCGCGCCGCTTCTGCAACGCTGGTTTTCGCATTCGAGCCATTCATCGGCCAAAGATCCCTACTTTCTCTATGCCGTGAGCAATGCCGGCAGCATGCTGTCGTTACTGGCTTTTCCTTTTCTTCTTGAGCCGAGATGGAACCTCGGAACGCAAACGCGATACTGGGCGATTGGATATGTGTTACTGGTGGTGCTAATCGGTCTTTGCGCGTTGCTGATCGGCGGAAAGCAAGGTGTTCGAGAGTGGAACTACGCCTCGACTGACGTCGAACGCGTGCCTTTAATCACGCGGATGGAATGGGTGTCGTTAGCACTTATTCCGTCGAGTTTAATGCTGGGCGTTACGACTCATATCTCGACAGACGTCGCATCGATGCCACTTATTTGGATCATTCCACTCGCGCTGTATCTGCTGACTTTCATTCTCGCCTTCGCAAACAGACAGGTTTTGACTCTGAAGGTTGCTACGCTCTTGACTCCCGCGGCGGTGATTGGACTCGGATTTATCGTTCTGTTGAAACCGCCGATTTCAGCATGGACGGTCATCGGTCTCCACCTGCTGGTTTTCTTCCTGATTGCGTTGACTTGTCACCGTCGTCTGGCTCTCTCGAGACCACCCGTAAGTAACCTTGCAAATTACTATCTCTGCATCTCGATTGGTGGAGTTTTAGGCGGAATCTTGAATGCTTTAGTGGCGCCGTTTGTGTTTTCAACGCCGCTCGAGTATCCGCTGATAATGATTGCCGCCTGCCTGGTCTTACCTGGCGGAATTGCATGGTCCAGGTCGTGGCTAAGGTTCGCTTTTCCGGTGCTAGTCGGTGTGTTAACGTTTGGGCTCGCCAAGCTGATTCCTTTAACGCAACTTGACTACGGGTTGGGCGCCGCATTGGTCGTTGGCCTGCCTTTGCTTCTAGGCTACCTCGTGGCTTCGCGGCAACGTGTCGCGTTTGCTTTGTCTCTTCTTGCAATCATGGCTGGAAGTTATTCCTACCTCGACGCGAAGGAGCGTTCTTTAACGATTCAACGAAATTTCTTTGGAGTTTGGCGTGTCATCTCAGATGAAAATAACGAGTTTCACCGGCTGAAGCACGGAAGCACAACTCCATGGCTATCAGTTCACAGATACCGCGAAACGCTGCGCGCCGACCACGTACTTCCATAACGATGGACCGGTCGGGCAGGTCTTTAAAGCATTTGACGCTAATCCCAGTTCAAACTTTGTAGGGGTGATCGGTTTAGGCGCCGGAACGCTCTCGACTTACTCGCATCCTCAGCAGCAATGGGACTTTTATGAAATCGATCCGGCAATCGTCGGTATAGCGCAGGATACACGTTATTTCACTTATTTAAGCCACTGCTCAAAGGCGAGCACCAGGATGATCCTTGGCGATGCCCGCCTGAAAATGAAGGCCGCGCCGGAAGCGCATTACGGTTTGTTCGTGATCGACGCATTCAGTTCTGACTCGGTTCCTTCTCACCTCGTGACTGTTGAAGCCTTCGACCTGTATCTATCAAAACTCGCACCTGACGGTCTGCTGGCGATGAATATCAGTAATCGATACCTGAATCTCGAGCCGTTGCTTTCTGGTTTGGCTCAGGAGAAAGGAATGTTTGCTCGTATTCGCAGCGATCCGCAGTACGACGCTGCAACCGCAAAATTCGCGTCTTCCTGGGTGGTCATGGCTCGCAAAGAAGCGACTTTAGGCAGCATCCTGGCTGATTCGCGATGGCGACCATTGAAAGGACGCGTGGTCTGGACAGACGACTTCTCGAACATTCTCGACCTGATGAAATAACGATGGATCTGGGAAGTAACTGCTCGCCAGTGAGCAGGTGCGACAAAACATCACAGGGCGGAGAAGTGCCTTGATATCGGATCTCTATGAAACCACAGTTTATTCGCGTTTTGGTCGTTGCGCTTTGCTGGCATGTTCATTGCTTTCCCTTAATAACCTACTTCTGTCAATATAAGGGTGCCGGCTAGGAGTCTGACAGCCCTGGCGCCGCGAGCTTTGAAAGGAATTTGCTGTGAAAAAAGCATTCTTGCCGCTGGCTATCGGGCTGGTTCTGATCCTAACCCCTTCTTTCGTCGCAGCGCTACCCGGAGAGACGGATATCACGCCTCTAAGTAATAAGGACGTGCTGACCATGGTCCAGAAGAACGTTCCGGAAGAGGCAATTATTCGCGCTATCACGTCATCGCCCTGTACTTTTGACACCTTCCCCCCGGTCTTGAAGGACATGAAGCGCCGAGGCGTTTCTGATGCTGTGCTACAAGCGATGATTGAAGCTCCATATGGTCCTTCCACCGTGGACAAAAGCAAAGACGATCTCGGAGAAGACGGCCAACCGATTTATCACTATGCTGACCAACTAAGGGCGATGGGTTATATCTCGCCTTCCGCCGTAGGCCGCGCCAGCCGGTACAACCGGCAAAGTCGAGCGCGAGCGAGCCGCTCGCGCCAGCGGTAAAACTGGAAAGAGCACATGAAGCGTTGTCCCGAGTGTTACGAAGTCTACGCCGACGAAGAGCGGTTCTGTGAGGCTGACGGCCAGGAGCTGTTAGCTGATCCGGCCCCTTCTCCCGAGCCTTTGCAGGCGGCGGTTCCTCCGGCGCAAACGGTCGCAGGGCCCACGTGGTTACCGGCGGCAATGCTCGGCGTGCTCATCGGCATTGGAATTGGGGCCAGCGTATTTGCCGCAGTCATGCTTTCCTCCGGTTCGGAAGAGAAGGAGCCGCAGGTTGTTCGTGAGGCGCCAGTAGCAGTTCGAGAAACAGCGCCGAGCCTGCGTGCTTCTGCTGCGAATCCAGCTCCAACAGCCGAGCCGGAAGTGAGTCCCTCCCCAGAGGGTGAAGAAGAGGCGGAAGCCGAAGCGTCTCCCCAAGTTACCGAAGAGAACAAGGCGGTTGTGGCCGAGTTGAATCAGGGTCCGATTTCGACTGGTAAGAAAGCTAAGGCCGGTGAAAGTGAGACCGCCCTTCAGACTGTTATCGAAATGAATGATGGCAGCACGCTCGACGTTGATGCTGCCTGGGAAGATAAACAGGGAATCTGGTACCGCCGAAGCGGCCTGGTTTCCTTTGTGGAAAGTTCAAGGGTCAAGGCAATAACCGCGCGAAAGGCGGTGCCGAAAACGCCAGAACTTCAGGATCGCTAAGGTCTAACCAGGAATAGTTTTATGAGAGACAAGTTCCTGACGAGTATGTGCGGCATACTGTTAGTGGCACTAGCGGCCGCATTTATTCTTCCAAAACGAACCATCTCCGGTTTCATGGAGCAGTGTGGCGCTTATATCGCGGATGTGTTTGGCTTCTAAATATTGCCAGTCGAATCTTAAACGCGGTAACCTCAAGCGTGGCGCTCTTCGAGATTGAACCTTCCGTCTGCCCGCCGCCTCCTAAATGAACAAGTCGCTGATTAAGGTCTTCCAGGTCTACGTCTTTGTCTACGCGTTTCTCTTCGCATCAAGACCGATGAGCGATGCCGACTTCTGGTTCTATTTAAAGACCGGCGAGTACATTCTTCAAACCGGTGTTATTCCAAAAACGGAACTGTGGTCTTTTACCTTTCCTGGCGTTCCCTACATCGCTCACGGATGGCTGTCGGGAGTGATTTTCTACGCACTCTATCAATGGGTTGGGCTGAAGTTTTTGATCTTCCTCTTTGCTCTGCTCACCGCTATTGCATTCTGGATCGCGTTCAAACGCGCAAACGCTCATCCGTTCATCGCCGGTGCGGCCACGTTGGTTGCTGTTTGGGCGGCACTTCCCAACGTTGGCGTCCGCCCACGCGTATATACCATCCTGCTCACCAGTATTTACCTTGCGGTGTTGGGCCGATTGGCGAGAGGAGTAAAAGACCGATGGATCTGGGTGCTCATACCGTTGATGACGTTCTGGGTCAACGTTCACGGCGGCTTCTTCATCGGCCTCATGTTGATTGGACTGACTGCGGTCGGGCTGGTGATCGATTACTGGGCCGGAGTTTTGGACGAGCCTGAAACGCTGCGATCGCGTGTGCGATTGCTTGCTATAGTTTTTGTCGGTTGCATACTCGCCGGATTGTTCAACCCTTACGGGATCAGGCCTTACACAGCGCCAATCACACTTTTGCGTTCTTCGATCTGGCAGGATCTGATTGTCGATTGGATGTCACCGGACTTCCATCTTCCGACTACCAGGCCGCTGCTCCTCCTGATTCTCGGAACTATCGCAGTGTTCGGGCTGTCACCTAAGAGACCGAAACCGAGTGAGCTGCTCCTGTTTGTGACGACGCTCTATTCAACTCTCAAAATCCAACGAAACGCCATAGTATTGCTTCTGGTCTCTGCGCCACTTTTCTCGAATTACTTTCAGATTTGGGTCGACTCGACTCGCTTTGGAAAATACTTTTCACTTGCTCGAGAAGGTGAATCAGATCGGCGGTTCGCGTTGCTGCTGACTGTAGGGTTCCTGCTGCCGTTGGCGGCTTTTGCAATCAAGCTCAAATCAACCGTCTACTCCACTCCAACACAGGAATCGCTCCGAGTTCCGGTGAAGGCAGTCGAATATTTGAACCAGAATGGAATCACTGGCAACACCTTTACACAGCCAAACGTTTGGGGCGGTTATTTAATCTGGGCAGCACCGAACAACCGCGTCTACATCGACGGCCGCGATGCCTATCCGGACACGTTTGTTAAAGATTTCGTCGACATTATTTCAGGTAAAGTTGACTGGCGTGGTCCATTCAAGGAGCGCGGCGTTCAGCTCGTTTTGCTGGAGCAGAAAACGTACCTCGGGCGGCAACTGTCGGAATCGCCTGAGTGGGAAAAGATTTACGAGGACGAGATGAGCCTGGTCTACAAGCGGCGTTAGTTGTTGTTGATGTCATTGAGCATAACGTCAAGCGCATTACGTGAGATTGAGTGATATGGGTTTTTAGTGTCGAGATAAACCGCGAAGGTCCCACCACCTAGAGCTCGAACGCGGTCGTTCACCACGCTTTCATAAGTCTTGAAAGACTCACCTGCAAGACAACACGGGTCATATTTATTCAGTATCTGTAACTGTCTTCGTCCCTCGCCGAATGAGCTGAGGATGTAGAGATCGAGGTAGTTGGCGATTGCATGAAGCTCCGGAATTGCTTGCTCATAATCGCCCCAATCCGCGGCTCTGTGAGCAGAATTTGAGCGGTCGCGATCCTCTCTTAAGTGCAACGGCAGCGAGCCTGCGACTGGGTAGCTGCGAGTGATTCGCGGGTCGAGTGCGGCGTAAATTGTCGTGGTCCAACCGCCACCTGACACTCCCGTCATGTAAATCGATTGGTATCCAAGCGGTTGTAGATGATTCAGGCAAACAGTTATCGGCGTCAGGAACAGTTGAACTGGATGGCCGGACTTCATCTTCAACAGCTTCAGTTGATCGTGAAACACTAGCTGGATTTTTCCGATGCCAGGCAGTTCGACGATGGGTTGGTTGTTTGGTGTTTCCAGCGGCATGCTCAACGCAAGAACTGCAAACCCATTCTTTAGAAAGAACGCAAACAAATCTCTGGCGACAAAGAAATCACCGTCATGTCCTCCCTGATAAACAAGCAGCTTGCCGTTGCCCTGAGCAGGAACGAAATGGTAGCCGATGGAGGTGAATCCCCAGTCCATCGTCACCGTCAGGCGGTCGATCTGTTTGAGGTTTGCGAGAGCTGCGTAACGTTCGTCGCGAATGTTGTTCTCCACTTTCGCGGGGAGGTCTTTAGGCAGACCGGTCGATCCCCAGATGAAGTTGACAAGTTCACCTCGCTTGGAAGTCGCCTCCTGCTGGTCGTCAATTGAGATAAGCGGGTTGATGTTCTGGTCGAGGAATATTCGCGAAGTGTTTAGCGACTGGGGTGAAGGTCGTAGCAGTCGCAGGACTTCTTCGTACTGGGCCAGAAGGATGCCGAGCATTACACCAACGGCCAGCCACAGCAGCCGCAGTAACACGTTTTTCGGTTTTAACCAACTAAACTGCATCTTTTGGGTACTGGTTCATTTTGAAGAGCAGGACTAAATACGCCGAAGGCGTTCGCTAATTTCAGCCCAGGGTTGGAGCGCAGCGACAACCCTGGGTATCAATTCAAATCCACGCTAAACCCTGAAAAGGGTAATAATATACTTGACGAATCAGGTGGCGGTCAAGATAATGGGGGTGACGAGTCCTCCGGCTCGGGGGATGATCCGCCAAGTACGTCAAGAAAGGGCGATCTTCGTTGTGGACGCGGCGAGGATTACTGGTTGCGTTTAATGCCTGAAGCCAAGCCTGAATACTCAATCACCGAAGTTAAGAAAGCTGGCAACATACTCCGCAAACCGAGGCACAGGACGGAACTTAGATGGGCGTTCAGCGTGTTCGAGAATTGGCGCAACCGTCATAGCGTGCCCCTAACTCAGTTCCACGATTCACTGCAAGAGTACGTGCGCCTTGCCAGCCCGTTAACGCTTGTGGCCCACCGACCGAAACGCATAGAGGCGGTAGCAAATAAGCTGGTAAGAGATCCAAAAGCGCAACTATCGACCATGCAGGATATAGCGGGATGCCGTGCCATTGTGAAAGCCATTGAAGATGTTGAGCCATTTATTGAAGCATGTAAAATGATGTGGTCAGATCATATACTTCACAAGGTATATCCCTACATCGAAAAGCCGAACGAGAAAACAGGTTATCGCGGAGTTCATCTGGTCTATAAGTACCAGAGCGACAACGAACTATTTAATAATAGGTTGATCGAAATACAGGTCCGCACTCGCGAACAGCACGCGTGGGCCACGGCAGTTGAAACCTTTGACGTAATTGAGAAGCAATCCCTGAAGTCAGGTGATGGCGATCCTACATGGCAAAGGTTCTTCACACTCATGAGTTCCGCGATCGCCCACCGAGAATCAAGCCCAATCGTGCCGAATACTCCCTTAGACAAGGGTAAACTGAAGGACGAATTGCGACACTACTCGGACGCTTTACAGGTTAAGAGGCGGCTAATGATTTACGGCACTATCGCAAAGGCACTTACTCCGCGCTACGAGGGCATGAGCGGCTATTCTGGATATACAGGCGAATTTGGATTCTTTGTTATTGACCTTGACGTAGACTCGGAAAAGGTTGATATCAGGGGCTACAAGGAAGACGATCTGCGCGCAGCATATCTGGACGTAATCGACGCTGAGCGCGAACACCGGAATGTGGTTCTAGCGGCGGCTCGCGATCTGGAACAGTTGAAGGAAGCATATCCGAACTGGTTTATTGACACGCATAACTTTCTGATGGTTCTGAATTGGACGCTCGATGAAGATATTCACACTGAAGTATAAGCCGTCACCTTTTCTTAATCGCCGCAATCTCGCACATGAGCGCATCACGAAAGCGCGTGAGGTCTATCCGATCATTGACAAGTGTTTCCATGTAGACGCGTGCGAGTTGAGAGTAGCGAAGCAAGATTAATAGATTAGGTTCTCGGTTGCCATGTTCATACTCGGAGATCCGAGCGCAAGAGGCACCAAAGCCGAGACGCCATGCTATTTCAGATTGACTTAGTTTTAAGTGTTGCCGGATAGCCAGCAGTTTAGGGCCAAGGTATTCCGGTCTTTCGCGTGGTCGATGGCCCATTGCTATTTGACCTTTTCGATTAGCGCGATCTCTTTGGCGAGTGCGTCACGAAATGCGGTAAGGACTTTTAGCAGTAAGTCGATCTTTTGCAGGGCGATACGGCGGGAGCGCCTTGTACCTAGAAAGAATTCAAGTTGAATGACACGCTTACAGTTGGCAATAGTGAGCATGTTAGTGCCCCATGGATACTCGCCATCGCGGGTAGATTCGACAACCGCATGGACGTATGAGGTTTGATCGGTAGAGACAGGATTCAGAAACGAGCGCTTGCGAAACGAGATGATCGGAATCGCCATGTTTAGAACCTCGGAGGAAATGATTACGTGAGACTCGCCCGGTCTAACTGGGCGAACAACACAACTAAGCAGAGCACGCGTTAGCATACGGCTAATTGGACGTAGCCGCAACTTGCCCGGAGGTCAATCCGATGGGTAGGCAGCGACGGCCACAGCCGAAATACCTGGCTAAGAAGTTAAAGCAGATCCGGCTTGAGCTTGGTTTAGGTCAGGCAAAGATGGCGCAACGGCTAGGCAGGGCTGCGGGGAATCCGGACGGCGCAATGATTTCGAGATTTGAACGGGGCGAGCGTGAGCCTAATCTACTGGTGATCGTCGCGTACTGCGAAGTAGCGAAGATTAACGCCAGCGTTCTGATTGATGATCGTTGGAAGGTAAAGGATTTGGTTTGGGCGATGAAGGGGAACAAATGAAAACCAAAGAGCGTGGCGAATTTGAAAACTTCGACAAGACAATGCGCGGTTTGTTATCTGTTCCATACTCGGAGCTACAGAAGAAACTCGAAGAAGAAAAAGAAGCTAAGGCCAAACACAAGAAGAAGCGGCCTACTTCGACCGCTTCTTCCCGCGCTTCTTCATCCCGAAAGAAGCGAGTTGTTTAGTTCGCCGTGCCCTTATCGGCAAGGTCTTTTCCTGTTAGATCATCATAGGTAAGACGCTTGCCGCTAACTTTCTCCATTACTTTCTGAAATCGCTCGCTATCGTTTCCGTGACGGCTATTGAATCTAAATGTTTGTTCGTCAAGGTATCTAAACAAGTGGTAAGGCTCAACCGAAACATACGTGCCTCGGATTGCTCGCTTAAGCAAAGACCAAAAGTTTTCCACGCCGTTGGTATGGATCTGCCCGTCAACGTATTTCTCCGCATGGTTGATAACGCTGTGAATGTAGTCAGTGTTCGAGATCGTTGTAAGACCGAAGCGCATCGCTATAGACCACCGAACCGGGTTCGACGTGCGTGTTAATCGGGGAGCGCAGCGACTTGCGTTTCGTATTCGGAATAACAACCGTGCGGACTTCGCCATGACGTTCAAGCAATCCCATTACCGCCATCTTTCCCTCAAAGCCAGTAGCGCCCTTAAGTCTGCGGGCCTTAACGCTACGGTGCATGTTTCTGGCTTTGCCGCCGATGAACGTCTCGTCAACCTCAACGCTCCCGCTAAGCGGCTTTGCAAACGATCCGGTCTGCATTGCAAGCCTGATTCTGTGAATCATAAACCACGCGGTTTTTTGTGTGACACCGATAGCTCTGTGGACTTCGTAAGAGCTAATGCCGTTTTTGCAGTTAGTGATCATCCAGACCGCCATCAAGCCACTTGTCCAAACCAAGCGGGGAGTCTTCAAAGATAGTCCCGACTTTGACGGAGAACTGTCTACGCTGGTGCGAGCTTTTGCACTGCCACTTGCTTTGCTTCGCAAGGAACGTCACGTCTTTGCGTCCGCACGTCGGGCAGATAACGCCATCAGGCCATCTGCGAGCAACAAGATAGTCAATGCAGTTCTGCAGGATTCGAGAAGTAAATGATTGCCTGTTGCAGTGTCTTCGGGTTTGTTTCGTTCGCCATGATGTGAGGATTTTACCAGCATGGGCTTGATTCGTCAAGTATATTATTACCCTGAAAAGGGTTAGGCGGTTGGCGAACCCTTTCAGGGTTGTTACGGAATACATAACATGATCCCAGGGTTGTCGCTGCGCTCCAACCCTGGGCTGAAATTAGCGAACGCCTTCGGCGTATTTTCAAACTGAACCAGTGCGCATCTTTACAGAACTGGTGACGCACTGCAACGGGCATGCCCCCGGCTTACCGAAGATTTCTCGCCGACGCCTTGGAATGAGAAACTATTTCTGTGCTAATTCGCCGCAGGTGTTCACTGGCGAACAGCCGCAGTAGGTCCTATTTAAGCATTTTCCGGCTCTTCGGGGCAGGAACTCGCAAAGCTCTCTCGCTATACGAAAATGGGGGTTCTAAGAGGATCATGCGCGACCGACGCCACCGCGTTAGGGTACCGACTCTGTCCAACAGTAATTTCTGACTTTTGAGACGAAGCAATTGTAAGATACCTTTCCGCGAGATTTGGGTCAGCCGGTTAGGCAGAATTGCGATTCATGAAAAATCTCCAGAGCGTCCCACAAGAGGACTCAGATCCTGCATCTCCTAGATCTCGCCGGAGAGGACTAGTGGTCCTTATTATTGCCCTAATTGTGCCTCTCCTAAACACACTCCCATCAGTCGACGCCTACTTGAAGCAACGCATACCTGAAAAAGTTTTTATGGGTTTCCGCTACACGTCGAATGATCACTATACGTATGCGTCCTTTGTCGAACAGGCAGCCGATGAAGGGCGCTTCTTCATGGAAGACCGCCTAACGACGGAGCCTCAAAAAGGACGATTTCTTCTGGCTTTCATGTGGCTTGCCGGTCAGATTCGCCGCGTTACAGGCTTAGGAATTCCACTCACTTGGGAATTACTCCGGATCGTTACGGGCGCGGCCTTGCTGTTGGCTGTTTGGTGGTTCACGGGTCTCCTCTTCAAAGACGCGAGTCGTAGAATGCTTGCATATGTCTTCGTCGCTTTTGGAGGTGGAGTCGGGTGGTTACTCTATCTGATCACAGGAGGGCCCGGACGGAGCGTGACTCTTCCTTTTTTAAGAGACGCCTTCAATCATCATTGGAATTGGAGCACGTTCGGCAGCATGATAATGCCGTTGTGGATCGCGCCGGCAGCCATCCTTCTCTTTTGCGCGGGACTTGTAGTACGTGACCTGAAAAGCGCAACCGTACGAACTCTCCTCCTGTTGATCCTGCCGCCGGTAATCTGGTTCATCCATCCCTATACTGGAATCGCTGCTTATCTTACTTTTGGCTTATTTCCCCTTGTACCCATCGCAAGCGCAGCATGGCGCATTGAACCGATCCCGTGGGCCCGCTTCGCGGAGAGTCTAAAAAAGATCCTCCCCGCGCTGTTGTCCTTCACCGTAGTCGCTTTGTACATTCGCTGGGCGCGGCAGGATCTCGTTTATGCTACGACCGCCGAGCACGTTTTCACCTGGAATCCCACGTACAGTATTTTTCTCTACCCATTCGCGTATGGTCTTCTCTTGCCTTTGGCCCTCTACGGACTCAAATGGGGGCGATCGCTTCCTGCGCACGCCCGCGAGATCATGATCGCCTGGCTGACGTCCGCAGTGATTCTCGCTGTCAACCCGTTTCTTTCCGGAGTGAAGTTTCAATACCTGGTCCACCTTCCGCTCGCCATTTTTGCCGCGCACGGTGTCTTTGAACTAAAGCAACGAAGTGATTGGGCAAGGCGAATGTCCGTGGGTGTGCCTGCCATGGTTTTCGCAGTGCTTTTGTTCCTAAACGCACCCCTCATCCTGATCAAGGAAATGCCAAGCACCGCAGCTCATCCGGACATTTATCTCTCGAGCGCAGAGATCGCCGGCATGACGTCGCTCAAAGACTTTCCTCCCGGAAATGTCTTATGTAGCACTAGGGCCGGCAATCGCATCGCATGGCTCGGAGCGAAGAAAGTTTATGTTGGCCACTGGTTTCTTACGCCCAA
Source organism: uncultured Acidobacteriota bacterium (assembly GCA_963800055.1). Lineage (GTDB taxonomy): Bacteria > Acidobacteriota > Blastocatellia > Pyrinomonadales > Pyrinomonadaceae > PSRF01. Next base: position 52,339 of record CAWCZP010000015.1, on the reverse strand, counting down.
CCATGACAAAAAGCAGATTGAGGCCGCGGCTTTCTTCAACCCGCGCACACCAACCGATCAGAAGAGGGAGTGGCTAGCTCAGAAGGAAATCCGATACGTTTACGTTGGACCAGATGAGCGGGCATGGGGTGGGATTGATCCGGCGTTGGGACTGACAACTCTTTATGACAAGGAGGGAGTGACAGTGTACGAGGTCCCTCAAAATAAGGTTGACGAAGGAGTTAGATAGAAACTTCCCACCTTCACCTTCATCAACGACTCATTCGAACGGGACTTTGCTCGTGTTGTCGGTTGGAAATTGCTCGTTTGGCGCAACTACTCGGCGCGATTGCGTCGCTTCAAAACCAGGTAGGCGACGGCAACGACGATCACTATCACTGAAGCAATAACGGTCCAGTTTTGTCTCATTATGTTCTCCACATAACTGTCCCGCACGGACGACAGTAAAGTCGGGTTTTATACGACGTGGCTTTTCATTCCGCGAAACTGCAAACCGTCCTGCTCTTCTTCCTGCAGGAATTTCACAGCCTTCACTCCATATTGCCTTAGCCTGCGATACAGTTTGCTGCGGTCGATTCCCAGTGCTGCGGCAGCTCTGACCTGGTTTCCACCGAATTGCTGCAAGACGGAAAGAATGTAACGCTTTTCAATCTCAGCAAGTGGCACCGTGTCGTTCATGTAAGCCTGTAGCACTGAACGGAAATCATTGACGTCGGAAGGTACGTGGTTCGCGATCTCGATGGGCAAATCGTCCATGCCGAGATCCTCGTCCATACCGATGGCGAGCGCGTATTCGATCGAGTTTTCAAGCTCACGCACATTGCCCGGCCATGGATATTCTCTCAGCGCGCGCATTGCTTCGGGAGTGAAGCAGCGCGGCTCCTGGCCCATTCTTTGTGCTTTGAGCTGGAGGAAGTGATCGACTAACAAGTCGACGTCTCCGGCGCGCGTGCAGAGTTCCGGCAGTTGCAACGGCAAAACACGCAAACGGTAGTAAAGGTCGGGACGAAAACGTCCTTCCGTGACTGCCTGGCCCAAATCACAATTCGTTGCCGAGATGATGCGCACATCGATCGCGATATTGGCGCGCGCGCCGATGCGACGAACAGTACGTTCCTGCAAGACGCGTAACAACTTCGCCTGCGCCGAAAGATTCAACGCATCCACTTCGTCGAGGAAGAGCGTGCCGCCAGAAGCTTTCTCGAAGAGACCACTGCGGTTCTCATGCGCACCCGTGAAGGTGCCACGCTGGTGACCGAATAGTTCAGCTTCGATAAGTGTGTCTGGGATTGCGGAACAGTTGATGTCGACGAAGGCGGCGTCTCCCCTGGGACTAAGGTCGTGGATCGCACGTGCTGCCAATTCTTTGCCTGTGCCCGTCGCACCAGTGATCAATACTGAAGCGTCGGTTGGCGCAACACGTTCAATGACCGAGAAGAGTTTCCTCATCACGGGAGATTGACCGATGAGCGTGGGAGTTTTAGACCCGCTTGTTCGTGGAGCTTCCTGCTGGTCAAGAGTTATCGCGCCAGACCGGTTGCCGGTGGTCCAACTATCGATAACATTGGGAGTTGCTAGGGGCATTAAGTAACTAACTCCTAAGGTTAAGATCTATTCAGTTTGTCAATGAGTCTCCAAAAAACCGGGAGCACTCTTGTGGAACCTGACTAACAAAACACCTAAACCTAGCCATGTTCCGAATACCTTCCGAGCGGCGTAACGAACAAATATCCCTTGTTCTGTCCTCGACCCTCGGTAGACATTTGTCTTCCCAGGGGACAACGAACGATTAATTTTGCTATTGAAAGTTGGACTGACGAGACCTTAACGGTTTTGGATAAAGCTCAGGATTGCTAACTCGACGAGTCCCTCCTGTTAAGCACCAGACATGTAGATCCGAGCACCTCTTGGCAAGTCAGGGGCCATTGAGATTGTTGGTCTATTTCTTCACAATTCCTCAGGAAATCGCGGTAAAAATTGTTGTTCACTCTGTCAAAGTCCAGTATCTGGACGCTCATTTCTAGAATCCGGACTGTCCCGGGATCGCTCTTCGCTGTACCGGGGGCGCCTCGCCTTAGGGGCGTCGACTGCGGAACCCGCTCCCGCAAACCGACACTAGCCGCAGGTGAGACGCCTGCGCTTCCAGCGAAGAGCGATTCAAAGACGAGAGGGCGCGGGAAAGATGTGATTGACGCTTACATCTATAGTGACTGGAACGCGCCCGTCATTACATGTTTATTTCTTCTGCTGGAAAAGAGGGACACACTATGCTGACGATCAAGGCAGACGTCTGTGCGCTGTCAAACATTACGACTCCATTTTTTCTCTGATAAATCGAAACAACGATGCTTGCTATCCGCCTTTACGTTTGCGCGCTCACATTTCTTTTCTTGTTCCTCGTGACTGCAAATCGAGGTTTGGGAATTCTCGAAGCCGTTGTCATCACTTGCGCCATTGTCTATTTAATTCTCGACGTTAGAACCGATCTTAAAACACTGAAAAACGAACTGCGACTCTTGAAAGAATTAGAAAAGCACCTTTCGTTGCTGTTGCGCTGAGTTTTCAAAGATGACCTTCATTCTCGTCAACGCTATCGTGAGTTTCGTCGCCGCGCTCGTGCTTCATGAGATGGGGCATTATTTCGCAGCGCGGATGTGTGCTGTTCCGATCAAGCAGGCAGGGTTTGGCTGGGGACCGAAGCTTTTCGGCGTTCGACTTAGCGAAGTTGACTGTCAGCTGCGTCTGCTTCCAGTCGGCGCGTACGTGAGAATGGATCTGGTTGCACTTCAGCGCCGGCCATTGCCTCAGCAGTTGTTTGTGTTAGGAGCAGGAATCGGCGTGAACGTGGTGCTCGCAGTTCTTGCGTGGGGATCGCTTTTTGGCGCACTGAATCTCGCGCTGGCAATCGGGAATTTGATCCCGCTGTATCAGCTTGATGGATGGAAGGGTGGAATGGTGATCGTTCGCAGTATGTTTGGACGAAAGAGCCCGCTGGTTGAGTGGGTCCTAACGCTTGGTGGTGGAGCGATCGCCCTGGCAGTTTTCGTGCGCGCGATTCTGAATCTGTAATGTACATCGTACTGGGGAAACATAGATAGTCGCCGCCTCGCGCGAGCTTATGTCGCGTTGGCGTTCGCGCAAGATGTGGCGAAAGGCTACGTGAAGGAAAACGAGTCGGCGCATCCGATCCTTTCGGCGTTGGAGATGTCGGCGAAGTTGTTGGAAGAGATACTTGAGGACGTGTTGCCTGAGGATGAAGTGGTTTCTGAGAGGCAAGAACTTTGATGTAAGCATTGGATCTAATTAGTGGTGATCACGCGTTCACTCCTGTGCCAATCCGGCGGATCTTACATCCCCATTCCGCTCATGCCGCCCATGCCACCTGGAGCTGGGCTCTTGTCTTCCTCAGGAAGCTCCGAAACCATCGCTTCGGTCGTCAGCATCAAGCCGGCGATTGAAGCTGCGTTCTGAAGAGCTGTGCGAGTGACCTTCGCAGGATCGATCACACCGGCTTTCACCAGGTCTTCGTACTGCTCGGTCTGAGCGTTGAAGCCGAGGTTCTCATTCTTTTCTGAACGAATCCGCTCGACAACCACCGCGCCCTCTTTGCCGGCGTTCTGCACGATCTGGCGCAGCGGCTCTTCCAACGCACGACGCACGATGTTGACGCCGATCTGTTCATCGGGATCGCCGGTGCCGTCTTTGTAGATCTGGTACTTCTCGAGCACCTTGCCCGCTCTCACGAGAGCGACGCCGCCACCCGGAACGATTCCTTCTTCAACAGCCGCGCGTGTCGCATGCATTGCGTCTTCAACGCGCGCCTTCTTCTCTTTCATCTCGGTCTCGGTAGCAGCACCGACTTTGATCACTGCCACACCACCGACGAGCTTCGCGAGACGCTCCTGAAGTTTCTCGCGGTCGTAGTCAGAAGTCGTGTCGTCGATCTGCGCACGCAGTGTCTTGACGCGTCCTTCGATGTCCGACTGCTTGCCGGCGCCTTCGACGATCGTGGTGTTGTCTTTGTCGATCGTGATCTTCTTCGCGCGGCCGAGATCTTCGAGTTTGACGTTCTCGAGTTTGATTCCGAGATCCTCGCTGATGACTTTGCCACCAGTGAGAATCGCGATGTCCTCGAGCATCGCCTTGCGACGATCGCCGAATCCCGGAGCCTTAACTGCCGCGATGTTCAGCGTGCCGCGCAGTTTGTTCACGACGAGTGTCGCGAGCGCTTCGCCTTCGACGTCTTCAGCGATGATGAGCATTGGCTTGCCAAGCTTCGCAACCTGCTCGAGCAACGGCAGCAGGTCTTTCATCGAACTGATCTTCTTCTCGTTGATGAGGATCAGTGGATTCTCGAGCACTGCTTCCATCCGCTCCGGATCGGTTACGAAGTACGGGCTCAGGTAACCGCGATCGAACTGCATTCCCTCGACGACCTCGAGCGAAGTCTCCATCGTCTTCGACTCTTCAACGGTGATCACGCCGTCTTTGCCGACCTTGTTCATCGCTTCGGCGATGATGTTGCCGATCGTCAGGTCGCCATTCGCGGAAACGGTTCCGACCTGCGCGATTGCATCGCCCTTCACGGGCTTCGAGAGTCGCTTGATCTCTTCGGTTGCGCGCTCGACAGCCTTGTCGATTCCGCGCTTGAGCGCCATCGGGTTCGCGCCTGCCGCAACAGTCTTCACGCCTTCGCGGAAGATCGCCTGGGCCAGGACGGTAGCGGTGGTCGTGCCGTCGCCGGCGACGTCTGAAGTCTTCGAAGCGACTTCGCGGACCATCTGTGCGCCCATGTTCTCGAGCGCGTCTTTCAATTCGATCTCTTTCGCGACGGTCACGCCGTCTTTGGTGATCGTGGGCGAGCCAAATTTCTTGTCGATAACGACGTTGCGACCCTTTGGACCAAGCGTGATCTTCACCGCGTCGGCGAGTTGATTGATGCCGCGCAGGATCGCCGCACGCGACTCTTCACCATGAATAACTTGCTTTGCCATCTTTACTTACCACCTTTCTTTCCACTGCCGCCGCCGCTCGCTGCGCCGGCGCGTTCGAGAATTCCGAGAATCTCGTCCTCGCGCATGATGAGAAGCTCTTCGCCGTCAATCTTGATCTCCGAGCCGCTGTACTTGCCGAAAAGAACACGATCGCCCTGCTTCACGTCGAGGGACTGGCGGGTGCCGTCTTCTTTGTATTTGCCTTCACCGACGGCGACGACCTCGCCTTCCTGCGGTTTTTCCTTGGCGCTATCGGGGATAATGATGCCGCCCCGGACCTGCTCGCCCTCTTCGATACGCTTCACGATGACGCGATCATGAAGAGGCCTGATGTTCGTTGCCATGACCTTAGGTCTCCTTTCAGTTCTGCTAAACTGGGATTTGAGTTTATGAAAATTGCTTGATCTAGCACTCTCTGAGTTAGAGTGCTAAGGATAGAGCGGGAGCGAGATTCGTTGTCAACCGCGGCCTTGAGCCTTGGCCCTGGCGAGTTTTGTGACTTTTGTGCCGTTTTGTGGCGAGTCCTGCTTCTTGTAAGTGGCGACGCGTTTCGCGAGGGTGTTGCGATGGATGCCGAGGACGACGGCGGTTTTTGAGAGGTGTTGCTTGTGGCGAGCGAGCGCCTTTTTGATGTAGAGCTTCTCGAATTCGCGAGATCGCCTCATCGAGAAGGATGTGGCCTTCGAGCATTTCGTCGATCAGGCTTTCGAGTCGGGTGTGAATCAAAGTTCTTTTCCGGTCAATAGTCGATATGCTTCGAGATAACGAGCAGTTGTCGCCGCGGCGATCTCAGCAGGGATCGCCGGCGCGGGTGGCTTCTTGTCCCAATCGAGTGTTTCGAGATAGTCGCGCACGAACTGTTTGTCGAACGAAGGTTGCGAACGCCCGGGCTTGTACTCGTCAGCCGGCCAGAAGCGTGATGAGTCAGGCGTCAGCACTTCGTCGACCAGCAGAAGTTCTCCATTCTTATCCAATCCAAACTCAAACTTCGTATCGGCGATGATGATGCCACGTTGCCGCGCATAGTCGTGCGCTTCTGAGAAGAGACGCAACGATGTATCTCGAAGCAGCGCAGTCTTCTCCTCGCCGATCAACTCTCTTACTTGATCTTCGGTGATGTTTTCGTCGTGTCCTTCTTCCGCTTTTGTTGAAGGCGTGAAGATCGGTTCCGGCAACTTGGCTGATTCAACTAAGCCTTCGGGAAGTTTGTGACCACACACTGAACCGGTGCGCACGTAATCTTTCCATCCCGAACCGACGAGATAACCACGCACCACACACTCAACCGGAAACACCTGCGCACGACGCACGAGCATCGCGCGACCAGCAAGAGTTTGCGCGTGACGCTGCACTGAAGGCGGCATCGCGTTGACATCGCTCTCGATCAAGTGATTGGCGACGACGTGCCCGAGCTTCTCAAACCAGAATTCGGAAAGCGCGGTAAGCACTTCGCCTTTGCGCTCGATCGGCGTTGGCAGTATGCAGTCGAAAGCCGAGATGCGATCGGTTGCGACGATGAGCAAACTGTCGTCGTCTACGTCGTAGACGTCGCGCACTTTGCCGCGTCGAAGCAGTTTCAGATCAGACAGCGATGTTTGCAGAAGAGTGGCAGCACTCATGTTGGATGGCATAATTCAGTTTTTATGAAGGCAATTCGGATTTTGCTCGTGCGAAAAAACTTTGTCAAGAAAGAGGGCTGATTTAAGTTTTAGATCTGTGTAATCTGATATTCAAGCAAGGGCTTCGCGCAGTCGCTGAATTTGCGCGGCGTGGTTGTGCGCGTGCATCGCGTAGATCCTCAACCAGTCTTCCGTTGAGTACGCGCCGCTCTCGGAGTGTGTGCCGGCGCGTTTCCAATCATCTTCAGTCATCAGCTCAATAACTTGCATTGTAGATTCACGCGCGCAGCGAAACGCTTCGAGTGCGGGAGCCATGTCGCGCTCGTTGTAACGAAGCTTCGTGGCAAACTGCGTCCTGGTCGTAACCCTGGATCAGTGGATTGTCTTCAACCAGAAGTTTTCGCAGTCGCCATGCTGACGTGGTTTCGCTGTCGCCCAGGTGATGAACTATCTCGCGCGCGCTCCACTTGCCTGGAATCGGATGCGCACCCAGACTGTCGGCAGGAAAACCGTTCAGTGCATTCATGACTTCGTCGTATCCGGCGGCGTATTTGGCGATAAGATCGTTTCGTTCTTCGGGTGTCATCGAGCTGCCTTCCTTATTCTTTGTATTGCGTGATTGCACGCACAGCATTGGCAATTGCGCAACATGTCGTGAGCACTTTGGGCTTGAACACCGGACCATTTCTCCTGTACTATCCCCCTCGAACCGAGTTGCGCCAATAACCCCGTGGTGCTTTGCCCTCTGAGCCTCCTGTCAGTTTCAGATCATTTAACTAACTCCGATGGCTACAGCTACTGACAGACAGAAAACCGCTAAAGAAAATTTCGCAATGCCCGACTCCGGCGAACGCAAGATTTCGTTGCTTGTAGTGGAAGACGACGAGAATATCTCGACTGCTATCAGCGAGTATTTCTCGCGAGCGGGTTATAACGTTAAAACCGTCGAAGATGGTCTAAACGGTGTGAAAGCAGCGTTAGACGATCCTCCCGACGCAGTCGTGCTCGACCTGATGCTGCCCAAGATGGACGGCCTCGCAGTTTGCAAAGAGCTGCGGGAGAAGGTCGGCTACCTGCCCATTCTCATGCTCACCGCCAAAGACGACGTGGTCGACAAGGTGCTGGGGCTGGAAATGGGCGCGGACGACTACATCACCAAGCCTTTCAGTCTTCGCGAACTCGAGGCTCGCATCAAGTCTGTGCTCCGGCGAACACGGAATGGACCAAGCACGGACGGAATGCGAGATGAGGCTCCAATTATTCGGGGCCGGCTCAGGATCGACTCGGCAAAACGTGAAGTCACGATCGGCGACCGGCAGGTTGAACTGACGCCCAAAGAATTCGATCTGCTGCGACTATTTGCGTCGAATCCGGGCAGAGTTTTTCCGCGTAAGTACTTACTTGAGAAGATTTGGGATTATTCCTACGAAGGTTACGACCGCACTATCGACTCACACATCAATCGCTTGCGAGCCAAGATCGAAGAGAACCCCGAAAACCCGCAGATGGTGCTCACCGTCTGGGGCATTGGCTACAAGTTCAGCGACGAACAATAGAATATTCCGATTGCAGATGCCGATTGCCGAGGCAGAAACTGGCAATCCGGCCCTTGCGCTTCTGCTCCTGTCTAGGCTCAATCCTGTCAACAACGTACTCACATTAAGCTAATGTAATTCGGTAGCTTTTTAAGCACACTTATTGTATTCTGCGCCACAGTTTGTACAACATATGGGCTCGAGGTCTCGGCCTGTAGTCCTATCCCCCGACGCTATTTGAAACTGGAGGAGTCGAGATGAATTGTTTTTGCAGGCGGATTCTGCCGGCTTTTCTGTTATTTGCGGCCGTTTTCATGCTCGTCGTGCCCGCTCACGGGCAAGACAATATGAGCGTCTCTCCAAGACCCGCGATAACAGTACTCGACAGCACTAAAGAGCAGGACGGACTGGTCGGCTCTGTGCGTCGCGTAAAGACTGAAACCGCCAGGATTGAGCTCAAAGACGGCCGCCCGGTCGAAGGTCCAACCCAACTGGTCGAGGTCACGACCTACGGAATCAAAGGAAATCGGATTGAAAACACCTCCTACCCTGTCGGAGGTGGGGTTGCGGGCAAAGAAGAATACAAATACGACGAACGCGGAAACATCACCGAGATGACCGTCCGCGACGACCGTGGGTCGATCCTCAGCCGCGAAGCCTATTCGTACGAATTCGATAAGTTTGGTAACTGGACGAAGATGGTTACCAATCTCGTCGTTTTCGAAAACGGCGAATTGAAGCGCGAACCCGTCGAGGTCACATAACGGACACTTACCTATTACTTCGACGAAAACATTGCCAAAATCGTCGACGAGCCAGCAAAACCATCCGTCGAGGCGAAAAGGCAGAACAGCGCCTGCCGTCCCTGAACCCGCTGGCTTTGAAGTTAGCGAGCAGCGAGTGCTTCAGGTCGATGCTTCGATGGCGGCGGCACTGAGAAGTTCACCAGAACTTGCCGGAGACCCGCCACCCTTACTTAAGAAATCAAAGCCCGAAGGAATTGAATCGGCTTTTGCCGCGCGGAAGCAGACTGAAGTGCCGACGGCAAAGTTCGTCGAAACACGAGACACCGCGCGGGTTGAACCCCCACCGGCCTAAGACTGAACCCAGGGCCGAACCCCAGGTTGAACCGAAAGCTCCGCCTACCGGGCAGCTCTCCGCTGAAAACGTTGCTGCTCTGAATTTGCAGCAGGCATACAACCTCTACCTCGCGGGACGTAGTCGCCAAGGCCCCGGAGCAGACCTACCAGCCGGACAAGCGCGTGATGACGAAGATCAAGCACGTCCGCACCGCCGATTGCGTGCTGGCCGGCTACCGCGTGCACAAGTCCGGGCCCCACGCGATCGGCTTGCTGATGCTGGGGCTCCTACGACGACAGCGAGTCGCTGTGCTCGGTTGGCGTCGTCGGCAGCCTTCCCGATGGCACGGCGGCGAGAGCTGTTCGCCGAGCTGCAGCCGCTCGTCTGCGAGTTCGAGGACCACCCGTGGAACTGGGCCCGCGAGCACATCCCCGCGGGCGCGGCGTTCCGGCAGCCGCTGGAATCCGGGCAAGTCGCTGTCGTTCGTCCCGCTGCTCCCGAGCGCGTGCTCGAGGTCCGCTACGACCACATGGAGGGCTCGCGCTTCCGACACCCGCCGCAGTTCGTGCGCTGGCGCCCCGACCGCCCATCCGGCCTCTTGCGGCTACGCCCAACTCGAGCGTCCCGTGGACCTCGACGTGGCCCAGATCCTCGGTTAGTGTCGGGCCGCCCTGGACACCTCGTCGTTCTTCATCTATCCGAACGTCGCCGATGAGGCCGCGGAGCCCGAGGGGTTCTTCGCGGGCCGCAACGAGCCGGCCTGAGCCGGACCGGCTGCTGGCCGCCACCGAGACGCGGCGCTTCGGCCCGGCGAGATCGTGCTGCCCGAGGGCGCGGCCGACCGCGCGCTGTACCTGCTCGCCCGCCGGCCCGGACCGCGTGATCGTCTCGCCCGGGCCGTGCACGCCGAACGAGGCCGGCGTCTCCGTCGAGGTCATGCGCCGCTTCCCCGAGGCCGGGGTGCCGACGCTCGGCGTCTGCCTCGGCCACCAGTCGCTCGCCCAGGCCTTCGGCGGCACCGTCGATCCGCCACGTGCCGGTGCACGGCAAGACGACGGAGATCACGCACTACGGCGACGGGCTGTTCGCCGGGCTGCCCTCGCCGCTCGTGGTCGGCCGCTACCACTCGCTCGTCGTCGACCCCGTCGTCCCCGAGCGCCTGCGCATCACCGCCACCGGCGGCGGCGTGGTCATGGGCGTGCAGCACCGCGAGCTGCCCGCCCACGGCGTCCAGTTCCATCCCGAGTCCGTCCTCACGCCCGGACGGCATGGACCTGCTGAGGAACTTCCTTGCCGAACCCGGTCCTGACTGACGCGATCGACCGCCTCGCCGCGCGCGAGGACCTCGACACCGAGCGGATGGCGGCGGTGCTCGCCGAGATCATGGCCGGCAACGCGTCCGAGGCGGAGACGGCCGCGGTGCTGATCGCGCTGCGCACCAAGGGGGAGACCGTCGACGAGCTCGTCGGGCTCGCCGCGACGATGCGCCGCTTCGCCGCGCCCGGTGACCACGGGCCGCGACGACCTGATCGACACCGCCGGCACGGGCGGCGGCCGCCAGACGTTCAACGTCTCGACGACCGCCGCGCTGATCGCCGCGGGCGCGGGCTGCGCGGTGGCCAAGCACGGCAACCGCTCGGCGACCGGCCTGTCCGGCTCGGCCGACGTGCTCGAGGCGCTCGGCGTGCGGATCGACCTCGCGCCCGACGCCGTCGCGCGCTGCATCGAGGAGGTCGGCTTCGGCTTCATGTTCGCGCCCGCGCACCACGGCGCGACCCGCTTCGTCATCCCCGTGCGCAAGGAGCTCGCCGTGCGCACGATCTTCAACTTCCTCGGCCCGCTGACGAACCCCGCCGGCGCGACGCGGCAGGTCATCGGCGTCTCCGACCCCGCCTTCCTCGAGGTGATCGCGGGCGCGCTCGCGCGGCTCGGCGCGCGCCGGGCGCTCGTCGTCTCGAGCGCCGACGGGCTCGACGAGCTGAGCACGGCGGGGACGACGCGCGTGGTCGAGGTCGACGCCGGCGAGCTGCGCGCCTACGAGCTGACGCCGGAGGACGTCGGGCTGTCGCGCTCGGTCTACGAGGACGTCGCCGGCGGCCCGCCGGACGCCAACGCGGCGACCACGCGGCGGATCCTCGCCGGCGTGCGCGGTCCGCCGCGCGACCTCGCGGTGCTCAACGCGGGCGCCGCGATCTACGCCGCCGGGCCGCGTGGACGGCCTCGAGCCGGGCGTCCGCGCGGCCGAGGCGGCGATCGACGGCGGCGCGGCCGCGCAGGCGCTGGACCGGCTCGTCGAGCTCACGGCTAAGCTGGCGCCGAGTTGAGCGTGTTGGAACGCATCGTGGAGTCGACGCGCGACGACGTCGACGCGCCGGCGCGAGCTCGTGCCGCTCGCCGCGCTGGAGGCCGCCCTCGGGCCGCGCCCGGAGCCGCGCCCGTTCGAGGAGGCGCTGACCCGGCCGGGATCTCGGTGATCGCCGAGCACAAGCGCCGCTCGCCGTCGGCGGGGCGCGATCCGCGAGGACACCGACGTCGAGGAGGTCGTGCGCGCGTACGAGCGCGGCGGCGCGGCCGCGCTCTCGATCCTGACCGAGCCGTTGCACTTCGGCGGCTCGCTCGACGACCTGCGGGCCGCGCGCGCCGCCGACGCACCTGCCCGTGCTGCGCAAGGACTTCATCGTCGACCCCTACCAGCTCGTCGAGTCGGCCGCCGCGGGCGCCGACGCGGTCCTGCTGATCGTCGCCGCGCTCGAGCCGACGGCGCTGCTCGAGCTGCACCGCGAGGCGTGGGAGCTCGACCTCGACGTGCTCGTCGAGGTCCACGACGAGGAGGAGCTCGAGACCGCGCTGGAGGTCGAGGCCGAGCTGATCGGCATCAACAACCGCGACCTCTCCGACTTCAGCGTCGACATCGAGCGCACCTACGAGCTGCTGTCCGACGTGCCGGCCGGCAAGACGGTCGTCTCGGAGTCCGGCTTCTCGACGCGCGAGCAGCTCGACGAGCTCGACCGCGTCGGCGTCGACGCCGTGCTGATCGGCGAGACGCTGATGCGCGCGCCCGACATCGAGGCCGCCTGCCGCGAGCTGACCGGCGGCGGCGATGCCGCGCTTTAGGCGTCTTTTAGCGCGCGCTTCACGCACGCGCGCGCACCCTGGCCCGCCGGATGCGAGGCTGGGTGAGCACCATGCTGGCCGCCGTGATGGGCGGCGGCGTCACCGCCGCGGTGCTGCTCGGCGCGGGCGTCGTCGAGCCGACGACGACGTCACCGTCGTCGGCCCGCCGATCGCCGCGCAAGGGCGCGCCGGCGCTCGCCGCGAGCCGCCGGCAGCGGGCTCGAGCGCGCGCGAGATCTACAAGCGCAGCGCGCCCGGCGTCGTCTTCATCCGCGCCCAGACGGTGCACGCCGACCCGTCGCCGTTCGACGTCGGCGACGACGCGCAGGCGACCGAGTCGACCGGCTCGGGCTTCGTGCTCGACGACGACGGCCTGATCCTCACCAACGCGCACGTCGTCGAGGCGGCGACCGAGGTCCGGGTGACGTTCTCCGACCACCACACGGTCACCGCGACGCCGGTCGGCAAGGACGCCGACACCGACCTCGCGCTCCTGCGCGTGGATCCCGACGGGCCTCGACCTGCGGCCGCTCGAGCTCGGCGACTCCGCCGGCGTGCAGGTCGGCGACCCGACGATCGCGATCGGCAACCCGTTCGGCCTCGAGCGCACGCTGACCACCGGCGTCGTCTCCGCGCTCCAGCGCCGCCTGACCGCGCCGAGCGGCTTCGCGATCGACAACGTGATCCAGACCGACGCCGCGCTCAACCCGGGCAACTCCGGCGGCCCGCTGCTCGACGCGGGCGGGCGCGTGATCGGCATCAACTCGCAGATCGCCACCGGCGCCGGCGACGCGTCCGGCGGCAGCGTCGGGATCGGCTTCGCGGTCCCGGTCAACACGGCCAAGGTCGTGATCCCGCAGCTCGAGAGCGACGGGCCACGTCGAGCGCGCCTACCTCGGCATCGCCGGGCGCGACGGCGCCGGACGGCGGCTCGCGTCGAGCAGCGTCCAGCCGGGCTCGCCGGCCGAGCCGGCCGGGGTGCGCGAGGGCGACGTGCTCGAGCAGGTGGCCGGCACGTACGTGCGCTCGATGGACGACGTGGCGGCGGTGCTGGCCGCGCACCGCCCGGGCGACGTCGTCGCCATCGAGGTCCGCACCGGCGGGCATCCCGCGCAGCTCGAGGCGACGCTGATCGACCGCCCGGCCGCGCTGCCGTGCCGAGCTGCGCGCCTACTACGCTCTGACGCGTGCCGCGTCAAGGTCTGCGGCATCACACGCCCCGAGGACGCCGAGCTCGCCGTCGAGCTCGGCGCGTGGGCGATCGGCTTCATCCTCTGGGACCGCTCGCCGCGGGCCGCCGATCCCGCCGTCGCGGCCGGCATCGCCGCGGCGCTGCGGCGCCGGGTCGAGCCGGTCGGCGTGTTCGTCAACGCGAGCCTCGACGAGATCGCGCACGCCGCCGACGCCCTCCACCTCACGCACGTGCAGCTGCACGGCGACGAGGGACCGTCGTTCTGCGCCGAGGTCGCCCGCCGCACCGGCGCCAAGGTGATCAAGGCGATCCGCGTCGCCGACGCCTCGGACTTCCGCGACCTCGAGCGCTTCCACACCGACTTCCACCTGCTCGACGCCGCCGCCCGCGGGCTGCGCGGCGGCTCGGGGCAGACCTGGGACTGGGGCCTCGCGTCGCAGCGCGCCCGCAAGGTGCCCGTGATCCTCTCCGGCGGGCTGACCGCGGAGAACGTCGCGGCCGGCATCGCCGCCGTGCGCCCCTACGCGGTCGACGTCGCGTCCGGCGTGGAGGCGTCCCCGGGCGTCAAGGACCCGGAGAAGCTCGCGGCGTTCTTCGCGGCCGCGCGCCGCCCCGCGCCGCGCGCGAGGCGGCCACGTGACGGCGACGGTCGAGCACCGCTTCGGCCCCTACGGCGGCCAGTACGTCCCCGAGACGCTGATGCCGGCGCTCGCCGAGCTCGAGGCGGCGTGGCTGGTGGCGCGCGACGACCCCGGGTTCCGCGCGGAGCTCGCGGGGCTCCAGCGCGACTTCTGCGGCCGGCCGACGCCGCTCTACCACGCCGAGCGGCTGTCGGAGGCCGCCGGGCGGCCGGTCTGGCTCAAGCGCGAGGACCTCATGCACACGGGGTCGCACAAGCTCAACAACGCGCTCGGCCAGTGCCTGCTGGCCAAGCGCATGGGCAAGCCGCGGATCATCGCGGAGACCGGCGCCGGCCAGCACGGCGTGGCGACGGCCACGGCCTGCGCGCTGCTCGGGCTCGAGTGCGTCGTCTACATGGGCACGGAGGACATCCGCCGCCAGATGCCCAACGTGCAGCGCATGCGGCTGCTCGGCGCCACCGTCAGCGGCGTCGACGCCGGGTCGCGCACGCTCAAGGAGGCGGTCTCGGCCGCGATCCGCGACTGGGTGGCGAACGTCGGCGACACCCACTACGCGATCGGCTCGTGCGTCGGGCCGGCCCCGTTCCCGGCGCTCGTGCGCGACCTGCAGCGGATCATCGGCGACGAGGCGCGCGCGCAGGTGCTCGAGCGCTGCGGCCGGCTCCCGTCGCGCGTCGTGGCCTGCGTCGGCGGCGGCTCGAACGCGATCGGCACGTTCATCCCGTTCGTCGACGACGCCGAGGTGGAGATCGTCGGCGTCGAGGCGGCGGGCGACGGGCTCGAGACCGGGCGCCACGGCGCGCCGCTGACGATCGGCGGGCGCGGCGGCGTGCTGCACGGCTCCTACTCGGCGATCATGCAGGACGAGGACGGCCAGATCACCGAGGCGCACTCGATCTCGGCCGGCCTCGACTACCCCGGCGTCGGCCCGGAGCACGCGTGGCTGCGCGACTCGGGCCGCGCCCGCTACGAGGCGGTGACCGACGCCCAGGCGCTCGAGGCGTTCCAGCGCCTCGCCGCGCTCGAGGGGATCATCCCGGCGCTCGAGTCCTCGCACGCGATCGCGTGGGTGCTGGCCAACCCGCCCGCGGGCGACGATCCGTTCGAGCTCGTGTGCCTCTCCGGCCGCGGCGACAAGGACCTCGCCGAGGTGCTGGAGCGGCTCGGATGAGCGTCGAGGCCGGCCAGGACACGATCGCCGCCGCCTTCGCGAGCATCGGGCAAGCGCGCCGCGCTGATGCCGTACCTCATGGGCGGGTTCCCGACGCTCGACGCGCTCGCGCGCGATCGGCGAGGCGTACGCGGAGGCCGGCGCCGACCTCGTCGAGCTGGGCGTGCCCTACTCGGACCCGCTGGCCGACGGCCCCGTCATCCACGCCGCCGGCACCGAGGCGCTCGCGGCGGGCGCGACGCTGCACGACGTGCTCGACGTCGGGCGGGCGCTCGCCGAGTCGGTCCCGGTCGTGCTCATGTGCTACGCCAACCTGATGTTCGCGCGCGGACCCGAGCGCTTCGCCGGCGAGCTCGCCGAGCGCGGGATCAGCGGGCTGATCGTGCCCGACCTGCCGCTCGAGGAGTCGCACCGAGGCGCGCGCCGCGTGCGACGCGGCCGGCGTGGCGCTCGTCGCGCTCGTCGCCCCGACGACGCCGGACGACCGGCTCGCCGCGATCGGCGCCTCCGCGCGCGGGTTCGTCTACACGGTCTCCGTCACGGGGACGACGGGGGAGCGCGGGCGCGCTCGCGAGCGACCTGCCCGGCGATCCTGGCGCGCACGAAGGCGAGCACGGACGTCCCGGTCGCGTCGGCTTCGGCATCGGCACGCCGGAGGCGGCCGCGCAGGCCGCCGACGCGGGCGCCGACGGCGTGATCGTCGGCTCGCGCCTGGTCCGCGCCGCCGCGGAGTCGGCGGAGCCGGCCGCCGCGGTGCGCGAGCTGGTGGCGCAGTTCGCCGGACGCGCTGAGCTAGCATCCGCGACCTCATGGGGCTCCTCCTCACCGGCATCGCGGCCGCCGCCGTCTGGATCGTCCTGCTCTCGCTCGGCATCAAGCCGTTCGACGCGCTGCTCGTGAGCATGCTGATGATGCTCATCGCCGCCGCGGCCCACGTGTTCGCGCCGTTCCTGCCCGGGAACGCCGCGACAAGCGGCCCGGCGACGGCTACATCCCTCGCTAACGCGCGGCTAACAGGCGATCTGTTGCGTCGGATCCGGCGCGGCGAATAGACTCGCCCGCTCTGATCAAGGTCAACCCTTTGAGGAGGGGTTACTTGAATTTTCGTGGACTGGCAGCCTGGGGCTGCCTGACGGCTGTAATGGCCTTCGGCGTCGCCGCATGCGGCGACGACGACGATGGAGGCGGCGGTGGCGGCGGGGGTGAGTCGTCCGACAGCGGCGGCGGGTCCCTGACCGTCTACTCGTCGCTTCCGCTGCAGGGCGCGTCGCGTCCGCAGTCCGAGGACGTGATCAAGCGGCATCCAGCTCGCCCTGAAGCAGAAGGGCGGGAAGTGCGGTGACTTCACGATCGAGTACAAGTCGCTCGACGACGCCACGGCGGCGGCGGGCAAGTGGGAGCCGGGCCAGACCTCGGCGAACGCCCGCGAGGTCGCGCAGGACGACTCCGCGATCGCCTACATCGGCGAGTTCAACTCCGGTGCCTCGGCGATCTCGATCCCGATCACCAACGAGGCCGGGATCCTGCACGTCAGCCCGTCCAACACGGCGCTCGGCCTGACCAAGGGCGGCGCCGGTGCGGAGCCGGGCGAGCCGGACAAGTACTACCCGGCCGGTACGCGCAACTACGGTCGCGTCGTGCCGATCGACACGATCCAGGGTGCCGCCCAGGCGCAGTACATGAAGGACGAGGGCGTCACCAGCGTGTACATCCTCGACGACGCCGAGGTCTACGGCAAGGGCGTCGCGAAGAACACGCAGGCCGCTGCCGAGGCGCTCGGCCTCAAGATCGCGGGCACGGATTCCTGGGACGGCAAGGCGTCGAACTACCGCGCGCTCGCCTCCAAGATCAAGTCGAGTGGCGCTGACGCCGTCTTCACCGGCGGCATCATCGACAACAACGCACCGCAGCTCTACAAGGACCTCAACGCCGCGATGCCGGACGCGAAGCTGTTCGGCCCCGACGGCGTGGCCACGGTCGACTTCACCAAGGAGATCCCGGCCAACGTCCAGAAGCAGACGTACCTGACGGCGCCGACGCTGTCGCCGGACGAGCTGCCCCCGGCCGGCCAGCAGTTCTACAAGGACTACGAGGCCGAGTACGGCGAGCCGCAGGACGAGATCGACCCGTACGCCGTGTACGGCTACGAGGCGATGGCCGTGGTCTGCGACGCGATCGCGGAGGGTGGCGACGACCGGCAGGCGGTCATCGACGCCTTCTTCAACACGAAGGGCCGCGAGAGCCCGCTGGGCACGTACGACATCGACGCTGACGGCGACACCACGCTGAGCGACTACGGCGGATACACCGCCGAGGGCGGGAAGCTGGTGTTCAACAAGGTCATCAAGGCGCAGGCCCAGTAGGCCAGCCCCTGGCACGCGCAAGGGCGGCGGGCTCCGGTCCGCCGCCCGGGCGCCGCCTCACAACCTCATGGAATCGGCATCCATCCCCGTACGACCCAGGCGCTCCCGCGCCGACGTCGCGCGCGAGCTCGTCTCCAAGTACGGGCTGATCATGATCCTGCTGATCCTCCCGGTCGCCTACGGCATCCAGGACCTGCAGGACGACGGCGACCTCTCGCGGCTCGCCACCAACATCAAGGACGGCCTCTCGAACGGCGCCATCTGGGCGCTGATCGCCGTCGGCTACACGCTCGTCTACGGCATCATCGAGCTGATCAACTTCGCCCACGGCGACCTGTTCATGATCGGCAGCTTCGTGGCGTACTCGATGATCGGCACGATCGGCCTGACCGTCGCCACGGGCACCACGGGCACGGTCTTCGGGCTCGTGCTGATCCTGCTCGTCTGCATGGTCGCCTGCGGATCGCTCAACGTGATGATCGAGCGGGTCGGCTACCGGCCGCTGCGCAACGCGCCCAAGCTCGCCCCCCTCATCACCGCGGTCGGCTTCTCCTTCATCCTGCAGAACATCGGCCTGCTCTGGCTCGGCGGCTCGCACCGCGGCGTGCCCGACCTGATCGAGTCCCAGGCGCGCTACGTCACGATCCTCGGCGTCCCGATCACGCACGGCGACATCCTGGCGCTCGTGGTGACCGTGCCGCTGTTCATCTTCCTGATCAACTTCATCAGCCGCTCCCGGATCGGCCGCGCCATGCGCGCCACCGCGCAGGACCCGCAGGCCGCGCGCCTGATGGGCATCAACGTGGACACGACGATCTCGTTCACGTTCCTGCTCGGCGGCCTGATGGCCGGCGCCGCCGGCCTCATCTACGCGCTGTACCAGACCGACGTGTGGTTCTTCGCCGGCTTCACCGCCGGCCTGATCTCGTTCACCGCCGCCGTCATGGGCGGCATCGGCAACATCCAGGGCGCCATCCTCGGCGGCCTGATCATCGGCATGATCCAGCAGATCTCCGACAACCGGATCGGCACGGAGTGGACGCCGGCGATCGTGTTCGGCTACCTCGTGCTGATCCTCGTGTTCCGGCCGCAGGGCCTGCTGGGCGAGGAGACGAGGGAGGCCGGATGAGCACCTCGACGCATCGGCCACCCGCCCGCGCGGCATCAAGCTGCCGCGCAAGGTCGGCCGCTTCAAGCTGGGCACGGTCATCGCCACGGTCGGCGATCCTGTTCGCGATCGTCCTGCCGTTCTTCTACGACTCCGGCAGCGGCTTCATGAACGACGCGACGGTCGCGCTCGTCTTCGTCGTCATGGCGCTCGGCCTCAACATCGTGGTCGGCTTCGCCGGCCTGCTGGACCTCGGCTACGTCGCGTTCTTCGCGATCGGCGCGTACACGATGGGCTGGTTCGGCTCGAGCTGGTTCTCCGGCGCCGAGCATCCACATCGGCGTCGCCGAGCAGCTCGCAGAGCCAGCCGGGCATCCACCTCAACTGGCTGATCATCCTGCCGATCGCCGCGATCGTCGCGGCGCTGCTGGGCGCGCTGCTCGGCTTCCCGACGCTGCGCCTGCGCGGCGACTACATCGCGATCGTGACGCTCGCGTTCGGCGAGATCATCGGCCGCATCGCGATCAACTCCGACGAGGGCGTCTTCGGCATCGGCGACTTCAACCTCACGAACGGCCGCGCCGGCATCACGCCGGTCGACAAGATCGACCTCCCGTTCGTCGACCGCTTCACCACGCTGAACCTCAGACCGTGGTACTGGACGGCGCTCGCGCTCGCGCTGATCGTGCTGTTCGTCAACTTCCGGCTGCGCGACTCGCGCATCGGCCGGGCGTGGATCGCGATCCGCGAGGACGAGGTCGCCGCGGTCAGCATGGGCATCCCGACCGTGCGCGTGAAGCTCCTCGCCTACGCGCTCGGCGCGGCGATGGGCGGCATGGCCGGCACGTTCCTCGGCTCCTTCTACAACACGGTCAACGCCGACCAGTTCGAGTTCTCGTTCTCGATCTTCGTGCTGGCCATGATCATCCTCGGCGGCCTCGGGTCGATCTGGGGCGTGGTGCTGGGCGCGATCGCGCTGTCGTTCATCAACACGCGCCTGATACCCGACGTGCTCAACGACGTGCCGAGCAAGATCGGGCTGGACTTCGACCTCACCGCAGCTCGGCTTCGGCATCTTCGGCTTCCTGCTCGTGATCATGATGGTGCTCCGACCCCAGGGCCTGATACCGGAGAAACGCCACCAGGCCGAGTTCGCCGAAGTGCTGGAAGGCGACCCGGACGCACCGATCGTGGAGACGCGCGCATGAGCGCGCCCGAGACGCACGGCCGAGCGGACCGGCGACCCCGGCGGGCCCGGCGATCCTCGAGACGCGTCTACCTGACGAAGATCTTCGGCGGCCTGACCGCCGTCGACGGCGTCTCGTTCCGCGTGCCGGACAAGTCGATCGTGTCGATCATCGGGCCCGAACGGCGCGGGGAAGACGACGTTCTTCAACATGCTCACCGGGCTCTACAAGCCGTCGCTGGGCAACGTCATCTTCGACGGCAAGGACGTCACGACGAAGCGGCCGGACCAGATCACGGCGCTCGGCGTGGCGCGGACGTTCCAGAACATCCGCCTGTTCGGCACGATGTCGGCGGTCGAGAACGTGCTCGTCGGCCAGCACGCGCGCATGAAGGCGACGGTGTTCGGCTCGATCGTCCGCACGCCGCGGGTGCGGCGCGAGGAGCGCGAGGCGCAGCGAGAAGGCGCGCGAGCTGCTCGACGTACGTCGGGGTGCACCGCGCGCCGGCACGACGACGCGGCGTCGTACCTCTCCTACGGCGACCAGCGCCGGGTGGAGATCGCCCGCGCGCTGGCCTCGGACCCGAAGCTGCTGCTGCTCGACGAGCCGACGGCGGGCATGAACCCGCAGGAGTCCGAGCAGCTCACCGGCTTCATGCGCAAGCTGCGCGACGAGCGCGACCTGGCGATCCTGCTGATCGAGCACGACATGAAGGTGGTGATGGGCGTCTCCGAGCAGGTGACGGTGCTCGACCACGGCGAGAAGATCGCCGAGGGCGAGCCGCAGGAGGTGCGGCACGACCCGCGGGTCGTCGAGGCCTACCTCGGGAAGCAGGGCTGAGCATGGCGCCGCTGCTCGAACTCGAGGACGTCCGCACCGCCTACGGCTCGATCGAGGCGCTCAAGGGCATCTCGCTCACGGTCGACGAGGGCGAGGTCGTCACGCTGATCGGCTCCAACGGCGCCGGCAAGTCGACGACGCTGCGCTCCATCTCCGGCCTGACGCCGCCGCGCACGCGGCTCGATCCGCTTCCGCGGCCAGGAGATCTCCACGCGTGCCGGCGCAGGAGATCGTCCGCCTGGGCATCTCGCAGTCGCCCGAGGGCCGGCGCTGCTTCCAGCGCATGACCGTGCGGGAGAACCTGGAGCTCGGCGCGTACCTGCGCAGGGACGCCAACGTCACCGAGGACATGGACCGCGTGCTCGAGCTGTTCCCGCGGCTGCGCGAGCGCGAGAAGCAGAAGGCGGGCACGATGTCCGGCGGCGAGCAGCAGATGCTCGCCATGGGCCGCGCGCTGATGGCCAACCCGGCGCTGCTGCTGCTCGACGAGCCGTCGATGGGGCTCGCGCCGATCCTCGTCGACCGCATCTACGAGACGGTGCGCGAGATCAACAAGCAGGGCACGACGATCCTGCTCGTGGAGCAGAACGCGAACTACGCGCTCGACGTCTCCACGCGCGGCTACGTGCTCGAGACCGGCAAGGTCGTGCTGGCCGACAACTCCGCGGCGCTCCGGGAGAACCCCGAGGTCCAGAACGCCTACCTGGGGACGTAGCCGATGACCGTCTTCGCACTGCTCGGCTCGACGGCGCTCTGGCTCCTCTACGCCTGGCTGCTGTCGGCGATCGCCGCCTCGTACCTGTCGGGCCGCAAGGGCTACGGCGAGCGGGCCGGGCTGGCCTGCGGGCTGCTGCTCAACGTCGTCGGCGTGATCGTCTGGCTGATCGTGCCGGCGAAGGACGAGTCGCTGTGGAAGAAGGTCGGCCCGTTCGGCAGCGGCGGCAAGCGAAGGCGATCGCGGCGCGGGACGGCGACCGCCGAGCACGCCGGCGGACGAGCCTAGCCGGGGCCCTGCGGGATCGCGGCAGGCGCCGGGCACGGGCACGGCGACGAGCACGCTCCCGCCCTCGCCCGCGCGCGGCGTGACCTTGCACCAGACGTAGCTGCGAGCGCGCGTAGTCGATCACGAGCCAGTACGGGTGGCCGAAGATGGCCGTGCGCTCGGCCCTGCGCGCTCTTCGAACTTCGACGTGTACGCCACGCAGTCGTAGCGCGCGCGCGCCGGTCGCGGGGTCGGTCTCGGCGGCGCGGCGCGCGTCGGTGGCCGGGTAGACGGCGCACTCCGTGCCCTTGACGTCGGCCGTCGAGGCGTGCCGTCGTCGACGCGCGCCGCGCGCGTCGGCGGTGATCTGCGCCTCGGCGTCGGCGAGCAGGTCGGCGCGGTGGGCGAGCGGGTCGGCGCCGGCGGCCAGCGCGGGGCCGGCGGCGCGGACGGGCGCCGCGTCGCGCTCCTGGCGGACGCGCTCGCGCTCGACGCGCTGCGCCTGCTCGGCGCGCCTCGCGGTCGCGCTGCTCGGCCGCGTCGTCGCGCAGCCCGGCGACGATCGGGACGGCGATCGCGGCGAGCACCGACGGCCACGATGGCGGCGAAGAGCAGCGGGCGGCGCGACCGGCCGCGCTCGACGTGGGCGATCGAGGTCGGCGCCGCAGGCCTCGCAGCGGCGCCCGCCGCCGCGCTGCGTCGCGCCGCACGCCGGGCAGCGGCGCTCGCGCGGGGCGAAGACGCCCGCCACGTCGTCGCGCTGGGCGGCGCGGGCGCGCTGCCCAGGCATCGTCCTCGCGCGCCTCGGTGACGTCGTGTTGCCGATCCTCCGTCATGTGTGCTGAAAGCATATATGCTTTGCGCACAGATGGACAGGCACGACGTCAACGTGGTCGGCGCGCTGGCCGTCGCCCTCGGCGACCGGATGCGGGACGCGACCGAGGCGGCGGCCGGGATGCCCGGCGCGCTCCCGGCGGCGCTCGTCTCGCTGCACGAGTGGGCCGGCGGGCGCACGGTCGACACGCTCGCCGGCGGGCTGCGGCTGAGCCACTCCCGCACCGTACGGGTGATCGACCGCCTGGAGGCCGACGGCCTCGCGGTCCGCGAGCGCGACCCGGCCGACGGGCGCGGCGTGCTCGTGCGGCTCACGCCCGCGGGGGAGCGGGCGGGCGCGGCGGTGCTCGCGGCGCGCGCGGCCGCGCTGCGCGAGGCGCTCGACGGCTCGCCCGCCCGAGGCGCTCGCGCGCGCTCGCCGGCGCCGCGGAGCACGTGCTCGGCCGGCTCACGGACGGGCGCCGCGCCGCCGCGCGCGACCTGCCGCCTGTGCGCGAGCGACGCCTGCGGCCACCACGACGGCCGCTGCCCGGTCACCCGGGCCGCGGACGCCGCGGAAGCTGCGAGCCGCCGCCTAGCTCGGAGCCGCCGCCTAGTCAGGCGGCGGCAGGACTCCGTCGCCGTCGTCGTCCCAGACGAGCGGCTCCAGATCATGAGCGAGGAGGCGCGCGGCCGGCACGTCGTCGACCGTGCGGAACGCGGATACGGGGTGGTCCTGCTCGGGCCGCTCTACGCGGATGTCGAAATGGCTCATGTCGTCGCACGCGTACCCGAGGTTCGGAGCCGCGTGTGCCGGTTCCTGCAGGTATACAAGTACACCAGCGGATCAGCCCGCCAGCGCGCTCTCCAGGGCCTCGTCGAGCTCGCGGGTGGGCGAACGCGAAGCCGAGCGCGAGCGGCCGCTCCGGCACCGCGCGCTGGCCGTTGACCACGATGTCGGCCATCTCGCCGTAGAGCGTGCGGACGGCGAAGCCGGGAACCGGGGCGAACGCCGGCCGGTGCAGCGCCCGGCCGAGCGCGCGGCTGAAGTCCTTGTTCGTCGCCGGCTCGGGCGCGGTGCCGTTGACCGGCGCCGCTCCAGCGCTCGTCGTCCAGCGCGGCGAGGTACATCGCCGACGAGGTCGTCGAGGTGGATCCACGGCAGGTACTGCCGGCCGCCCGCCACCGGCCCGCCGACGCCGAGCTTGAAGAACGGCAGCATCTTCTCCAGCGCGCCGCCGCCCTTGTCGAGCACGACGCCGGTGCGGACCCGCACGACGCGCACGCCGAGCGGCTCGGCGGCGGCCGCCTCGCGCTCCCACGCGACGCAGATGCCGGCGAGGAAGTCGTCGCCGGGCGGCGTCTCCTCGGTCACCGGCTCGTCGCCGTGCGGGCCGTAGTAGCCGACCGCGGAGGAGGAGACGAGCACGCCCGGGCGCGGGTCGGCGGCGCGCGAGCCCGGCGACGAGGTTGCGCGTCCCCAGCTCGCGCGAGCGCAGCAGGCGCCGCTTCGCGTCGTCCGTCCAGCGCTGGTTGACGTCCTCGCCGGCGAGGTGGATCACGCCGTCGCGCCCGGCGAGCGCGGCGGCCGGGGCCGGCTCCTCCTCCGGGCTGCCAGGCGACGGCCTCGACGCCCAGCGCCGCGCCCGCCCGCTCCGGGTCGCGGGACAGCACGGTGACGCTGTCGCCGCGCGCGCTGCAGCGCGGCGACGATGCGCCCGCCGACGCGGCCCGTGGCTCCGGTGATGGTGACGTTCACACCAGCGTCTACGGACGGTCGCGGGGTCGGGATCGTCATCCGTACAGGGCGGGGCGGCGGTCGGCGAGCGCGTCGTTGCGGGGACCGAGCGCCTTGTCGCGCGAGGCGGCGAGGTCGACGTCGGCGAGCAGCGCGACCGGCGCGGCGCGCTCGGGCGGGCCGGCGAGCAGCCAGCCGTCGCGGCCCGACGATCGACGAGCCGGCGACCCAGTCGACGCCGCGCTCGGTGCCGCAGCGGTCGCAGAGCGCGATCGCCATGCGGTTCGTGGCCGCGGCGGCCATCGCGCGGAGCGACCTCCATCGGGCGCTCGCCGGCGGGCCGGCCCTCGCGCGGCCAGTTCGTCGGCACGCACAGCAGCTCGGCGCCGGCCAGGGCCGGCGAGCGCGGACCCACTCCGGGAACTCGACGTCGTAGCAGACCATCGTCGCGATCCGGCCGTGCGGCGTGTCGACCACGGGCGGCGGCGCCGTCGCCGGGGGTGAAGACGAGCGGCTCGCGCGTCCCACAGGTGGACCTTGCGGTAGACGGCGCGCGGGCCGCAGGCGTCGACGATCGCCGCGCTGTTGTAGAGCGTGCCGTCGCCCGCGTCCTCGGCGAAGCCGCCGACGAGGACGAGGCCGTGCGCGGCGGCGCGCGCCGCCCAGCCGGCGACGCGTCGGGCCGTCGGCGGGCTCGGCCAGCGCGCGCGCCTCGGCCGGCGTCGCGGAACACGTAGCCGGAGGCGGCCAGCTCGGGCAGCACGACGATGCGGGCGCCCTGCGCGGCCGCGGCGTCGATCGCGGCGAGCGCCCGCGCGCGGTTGCCGTCGAGGTCGCCGATGACGGGCGCGAGCTGGCAGACGGCGACGCGGACGGCGCTCATCCGGGGCACTGTAGTCTCGCGCGGTCATGCCCGCGCTACGGCCCGCCGGACGCGTCGGTCGCGCCCCGCTACACGGGCGTGCGCACGTTCGCGCGCTTCCCGCACGTGACCGATCCGGCCGGCGTGGACGCGGCCATCGTCGGCGTCCCGTTCGACACCGCGACGAGCCTCCGGCCCGGGCGCGCGCTTCGGTCCCGAGGGCGTGCGCGCGGCGTCGCTGCTGCTGCGCCCCTGGCACCCGCCGCTCGCGGTCGACGTGTTCGCGAGCGCTGTCGCTCGTCGACTGGGGCGACCTCGCCGTCACGCCGGGCAACGCGGAGCGGACGGCGGGGCAGATCCACGACGGCCTGCGGCCGCTCGTCGCCGCCGGCGTCACGCCGCTCGTGCTCGGCGGCGACCACTCGATCGTGCTCGGGGAGCTGCGCGCGCACGCCGAGCGCCACGGGCCGCTGGCGCTCGTCCTGCTCGACGCGCACGCCGACACGTGGGACGCCTACTACGGCGAGCGCTACTTCCACGGCACGCCGTTCCGGCGCGCGCTGGAGGAGGGGCTGATCGCGCCGGAGCGCTCGACGCTGGCCGGCATGCGCGGGCCGCTCTACGCCGCCGTCGGACCTCGACGAGCCGCGCGGCTGGGGCTTCGAGATCCTCACGTGCGACGCAGCTGCGCGCGCTGACGCCCGCCGACTACGGGCGGCTGGTGCGCGAGCGCGCGGGCGACGCGCCGCTCTACCTCTCGTTCGACATCGACGTCATCGACCCGGCGTTCGCGCCCGCGACCGGGACGCCGGAGGTCGCGGGCCTGCTGCCGCACGAGGCGCTCGCGTTCCTGCGCGCGCTGGCCGGACTGCGTTCTGCGGCTACGACCTCGTCGAGGTCGCGCCGGTCTACGACGGGCCCGGCCAGCAGACGGCGGTGCTCGCCGCGTCGATCGCGTACGAGCTGCTCGCGCTGCGCGCCGTCGCCGAGGCGTAGGCTCGGCGCATGAGCCCCCTGCCGCCCGGCCCGCGCCTGCCGCGCGCCGCGCAGACGGCCGCCTGGATCGCGCGGCCGGGGCCCTTCATGCTGCGCGCGCAGCGAGCGCTACGGCGACGTCTTCACGATCGCGCATCGGCACCGAGCCGCCGTGGGTGATGCTCGCCCACCCCGACGCGGTGCGCGAGGTGTTCACCGGCGACCCGGAGGTGCTGCACGCGGGCAAGGCGAACCTGATCCTGCGCCCGCTCGTCGGCCACGCGTCGGTGCTCCTGCTCGACGGCCCGCAGCACCTGCGCCAGCGCAAGCTGATGCTGCCGCCGTTCCACGGCTCGCGGATGGCGGGCTACCGCGACATGGTCGCGGCGATCGCGCGCGAGCACGTCGCGCGCTGGCCGCGCGGCGCGCCGCTCGCGCTCGCCCCGCGGATGCAGGCGATCACGCTCGACGTCGTGCTGCGCGTGATCTTCGGCGTCGAGGGCGGGCTCCGCGCGGCTCGACGAGCTGCGCGACCGGCTGCGCACGATGCTCGCGCGCGTGTTCAGCGGCAGCGTCGCTGCTCGCCATGACGACGTCGGGCCCGCGACCGGGTCGAGCGGGCGCGGCTGTTCGCGCGCTGGCTCGCGCCGGTCGACGCGCTGCTGCACGAGCAGATCGCCGAGCGCCGCGCGGCGCCGGGCGACGACGTGCTCTCGCTCCTGCTCGCCGCGCGCGCGACGAGGACGGCGCGCCGATGACCGACCAGGAGCTGCGCGACGAGCTGGTCACGCTGCTCGTCGCCGGGCACGAGACGACGGCGACCGCGCTGAGCTGGACCGTCGAGCGGCTCGACGCGGACGCCGGGCGGCTGGGACGCGCTGCGCGACGGGGGCGAGGAGTACGCCGAGGCGGCGGCGAAGGAGGCGCTGCGGCTGCGTCCGGTGCTGCCGGTCGTCGCTGCGCAACCTGCAGCGGCCGGCGACGATCGCCGGCGTCGACCTGCCCGCCGGGACCGTGGTGGCGCCGTCGATCTACCTCGTGCACCGGCGCGCCGACGTCTACCCGGACCCGGCGGCGTTCCGGCCCGAGCGCTTCCTCGGGCCGGATCCGCAGGGCGGGACCTACACGTGGATCCCGTTCGGCGGCGGCATCCGCCGCTGCCTCGGCGCCGCGTTCGCGCTGATGGAGCTGCGCGTCGTGCTCGCCGAGCTCGCCGCCGCGCGTCGACGCCGCCCCGGCGCGCCCGGAGCGCGAGCCGACCGCCCGCCGCGCGATCACGCTCATCCCCGGCGCGCGGCGCCGAGGTCGTGCTCAGCTGACGACGCGGTAGCGCAGGTGGGTCACGCGCTCGTTGCCGCGTCACGCCGAGCGGCTCGAGCTGTGATCTCGCCGGTGCCCTCGAACAGCCGCTCGCCCGCGCCGAGCAGCAGCGGCGCCACGTGCAGCCGCAGCTCGTCGATGCAGCCCGGCCGCCAGGTACTGGTTGACGGTGGTGGCGCCGCCGGCGATCGCGACGTCGCGGTCGCCGGCCGCCTCCCGCGCCTGCGCGAGCGCCGACTCGATCCCGTCCGTGACGAAGTGGAACGTCGTCCCGCCCTCCATCTCGACGCGGCTCGCGCTCGTGGTGGGTGAGGACGAAGACCGGCGCGTGGTACGGCGGGTCGTCGCCCCACCAGCCCGTCCACTCGAGGTCCCACTCGCCGCGCCCGGGGCCGAACATGTTGCGGCCCATGATGAACGCGCCCGCCGTCCGTGATCGCGATCTCGCTCGGCGTTGTGGTCTCGGCGTCCTCGAACATCCAGCGGTGCAGCCGCTCGCCGACCGCGCTCGCCGAACGGCTCGTCGGCGCTCTGGTTCGGCCCGGCCGCGTAGCCGTCGAGCGAGATCGCGATGTCGGTGAAGACGATGCTCATCGTCGGTGCCTCCTGTAGGTCGTTGTCGGACGGGTGTCGGAGCACGCGCCCGCGGTTCTCGACATCGGGGCCTCGCGTAGCGCCACGGACGCGCAGGCGCGCCGTGCCGTGCTGGCGCCGGCCGATCGACCACGTCGTTGACCGCGAACTCGGGCGTAGGCAACGGGCGCGCCGCCGAGGTCGGCCGGACCAGCGCCGAGCTCGCGTCCGACGACGCCCTCGCCGCTGACGATCGGCGGCGAGCGCCTCGACGAGTCGCTCGTTCGCGACGTCGGCGAGGACGCCCACGTTGCCGAAGTCGACGCCACAGCACCGGCGCGCTTTGCAGCGGCTTTGCGTAGCGGGCGCAAGCTCGCTATGCGAGCGTCGTAATCGCCCCACGGCGCCGCACACGGGGCGACAGTCGCCGTCGGCCGCGCTGGCGTCCGCCGGCCGTTCCGTGGCAGAGCACGGCTGATTCTTCGCCACCGTCCGTGCTCCCTGTCAATGCCGCTGTTCGCGCGGCCGGCCAGCCGCGAGCGAGGCGAACCGGGCGCCGCGAACGTGCGCCGCGCGACGCCGCGCCCACGCGGCGCCCACGCCGCGCATCCCGACCCGCGACGCCGGTACCGTCCGCCCCGATGCCGCTGCGCGCGTACCGCGAGGATCCCGCGTACTACGAGGACCGCGCCGACGGCCTGCTCGCCTCGGCCCGCGACGGCACCCCGTCCGCGCTCGCCGCCTTCGCCGCCCACGGCGCTCCGCTCACCGAGCAGGGCGCCCGCGCCGTGCTCGCCGCCGAGCACGGCGCCGAGGACTGGGACGCGCTGCTGCGCCACGTGACGACGCTGCGCGACGCGACGAGCCGTTCGCCGCCGCCTTCCGCGCGATCGAGGCGCACGACGTCGACGGGCTCCGGCCCCAGCTCGACCGCGCGCCCGAGCTCGTCCGCGAGCAGGGGACGAACGGGAACGACCTGCTCGGGCTCGCGGCCGACACGTGCGACGAGCGGCTGGTCGCGCTCCTGCTCGAGCGCGGCGCCGACCCGGCGCGCGGGAACGCGCACGGCTGGACGCCGCTGCACCAGGCGACGTCGGCCGGGCTGCCGCTGCTCGTCGACCTCCTGCTCGACGCGGGCGCGCCCGTCGACGTCGACGCGCGCGGCGACGGCGGCACGCCGCTGATCGTCGCGCTCTTCTGGGGCCAGCGCGACGACGGCGGAGCAGGTCGCCGCGCGCGGGCGTCGTCCCGCGCAACCTGCGCGCCGCGGCCGGCCTCGGCGACGTCGCGCTCGTCGACGCCGTGCTCGCCGACGGCAGCGCCGGCGCGCAGCGCGGCTTCTACCGCCCGCACGGCGGCTTCCCCGCGTGGACGCCGACCCGGACGATCCGCAGGAGACGCTCGACGAGGCGCTCGCCTGGGCCGCCCGCAACGACCGCGCCGACGCGGTCGAGCGCGCTCGTGCACCACGGCGCGGACGTCGACGCCGACGTCTACCGCGGCACCGCGCTCGCCTGGGCCGCGGCGGTGGGCCGCACCGGCGCGATCCGGGCGCTCGTCGCGCACGGCGCCGACCCCGACCGCCGCGGCACGTTCGGCGGCCCGGCGCACGGGGAGGAGGTGACCGCGCTGCACCTCGCCGCGCAGAACGGGGACCTGGAGACGATCGCCGCGCTGCTCGAGCTCGGCGCCGACCGCTCGCTCCAGGACGCCCTCTACCACGGGACGCCCGCACAGTGGGCGGAACACGGCGGGCACGCCGCCGCCGCCGACCGCCTCCGGGCCGCACCTTGAGCTAGCGTTGCGGTCGCCATGGCCGCGACGAACGGAGACAACCGCCGGGAGCTGTTCCTGATCGACGGCAACTCGCTCGCCTACCGCGCGTTCTTCGCGCTGCCCGAGTCGATCGCCACCTCCGACGGGCGCCCGACGAACGCGATCTTCGGCTTCGCGTCGATGCTCGTGAAGATCCTCACCGACCACGGCGACGTGCCCACCGTCGTGGTCTGGGACGCCGGGATGTCCGGCCGCAAGGAGATCTCGCGCCGACTACAAGGCGCAGCGCTCCTCGCGTCCCGACCTGCTCAAGCAGCAGTGGCCGCACCTGCAGCCGCTGGTCGAGGCCTTCGGCTACCCCAACGTCGCCGTCGAGGGCTTCGAGGCCGACGACGTGATCGCGGCGCTGACCGAGCGGCGCGCGGGCCGACGGGATCCCGGTGATGGTCGTGACCGGCGACCGCGACGCGTACCAGCTCGTCTCCGACGGCGTGCGGATCATGACCACGTCGCGCGGCATCACCGACACGAAGGTCTACGACCGCCAGGGCGTGATCGACCGCTACGGGATCCCGCCCGAGCTCGTCCCCGACTTCATCGGGCTCAAGGGCGACACGAGCGACAACATCCCCGGCGTCCCGGGCATCGGCGACAAGACGGCCGCCGAGCTGCTCCAGCGCTTCGGCTCGCTCGAGGAGGTGCTCGCCAACGTCGACCAGATCTCGGGCGCCAAGCGCAAGCAGAACCTGACCGAGTTCGCCGAGGACGCGCGCGTGTCGAAGCGGCTCGCGACGATGGTCCGCGACGTGCCGGTCGAGGTCGACCTGCACGCCGAGCTCACGCGCGAGCCCGACCGCAGCCGCCTGCGGGAGATGTTCCGCGAGTTCGAGCTGCGCGACCCGCTGCGCCGGCTGGAGGAGGCGCTCGACGCCGCGGACGCCGCCGCGATCCCGCGGCCCGAGGCCGAGGCGGCGCGGAGGTCGCCACGCGCAAGGGCGCTGCGGCCGACGTCCCGAAGCTGAGCGGCGCCGAGCTGGCGCTCGCCGCGCAGTCGCGCCGGAGACCCCGGAGGGCGAGCTGATCCCGCGCGACAGCGGCTGGCGCTTCGGCGCGTACGCCGGCGGGCCGTTCGCGCTCGTCGGCGACATCGGCGATCCCGCCGAGCTCGTCGCGGCCGCGGGCGACCGCCCCGTCGTCGCGCACGACGCGAAGTCGCTCGGCGAGGTCCCGCAGAACCTCGTCTTCGACACGGAGATCGCCGCCTACCTGCTCGACCCGGCCCGCCGCGGCTACCCGCTCGCCGAGCTGACCGAGGAGCGCGGCATGGCCGTCGAGGCCGACGACCCGCAGGCCGTCGAGGCCGTGCTGATCCACGAGCTCGCGGCCCGCCAGCGCGAGCAGCTGCGCGAGCGCGGGCTCGAGGACCTCCTGCACGACATCGAGCTGCCGCTCGTCTTCGCGCTGCGCGAGACCGAGAAGGCCGGGCATGAAGCTCGACACGCGGCGGCTGGAGGAGGCGGGCCTGAAGATGCGCGCCGACGCCGCCGAGCTCGAGCGCGAGATCTGGGCGCTGGCCGGCGAGGAGTTCATGATCGGCTCGCCGCAGCAGCTCGCCGAGGTCCTGTTCGTCAAGCTCGGCCTGTCGCGCAAGCGGCGCGGCAAGACCGGCTTCTCGACCGACGCCCGCGTGCTGCAGGCGATCCGCGACGAGCACGAGATCATCCCCAAGATCGAGCGCTGGCGGGAGCTGACCAAGCTCGTCCAGACCTACCTCGAGCAGCTGCCCGCGGCGATCGGCCCCGACGGCCGCCTGCACACGACGCTGCTGCAGACCAACACGGCGACGGGCCGGCTCGCCTCGATCAACCCGAACCTGCAGAACATCCCGATCCGCACGGAGATCGGCCGCGAGATCCGCGCCTGCTTCATCGCCGAGCCCGGCAACGTGCTGCTCTCCGTCGACTACTCGCAGGTCGAGCTGCGCGTGCTCGCCCACATCGCCGGCGAGGACGTGCTCAAGGACATCTTCCGGCGCGGCGAGGACGTGCACGCGGAGACCGCCTCGGCCGTCTTCGACACGTCTCGCACGACGAGCATCACCGTCGGCATGCGCTCGAAGGCGAAGATGGTCAACTTCGGCATCGTCTACGGCCTCTCGGCGTACGGGCTCGCCGACCGCCTCCAGATCCCGCAGGAGGAGGCGCAGGAGTTCATCGACCGCTACCTGGAGCGCTTCCCGGCCGTCGCGCGCTTCATCGCCGAGTCGATCGAGCAGGCGACCGAGCACGGGTACGTCTCGACGCTGTTCGGCCGCCGCCGGCAGGTGCCGGAGATCCGCGCGCGCAACTGGCAGACGCGCAAGCTCGGCGAGCGGCTCGCGGTCAACTCGATCATCCAGGGCACCGCCGCGGACATCATCAAGGTCGCGATGGTCCGCTGCCACGACCGGCTGCGCGAGGAGGGCCTGCAGACGCGGATGATCATGCAGATCCACGACGAGCTGCTGTTCGAGGGGCCCGAGGCCGAGGCCGAGCGCGCCTCCGAGCTGGTCTCCGCCGAGATGGTCGCCGCCGCCGACGCTCGACCCGCCGCTCGCGGTCGACGCCGGGGTCGGGGCGAACTGGCTGGCCGCGAAGTGACGGCGGCCGCAGGCCGCCGGGCCGCGCCCGGCGGCGGCGCGGAACGAGGCGCTCCTGCTCCTCGCCGCGCTCCTGCTCGCCGCCGTCGCGCTGCGCCCGCAGCTCGTCGGCGTCGGGCCGCTCGTCGACGACATCCAGGACGACTTCGGCGTCTCGCACTCGGTGGTCGGGCTGCTCGGCACGATCCCGGTGCTCTCGATGGGCCTGTTCGCGCCGCTCGCCGGGCTCGCCGCGGCCGCTGGGGCCTGCGGGCGGCGATGGCCGGCTGCCTGCTCGTCATCGCGCGTCGCCGGCCTCGGGCGCGCCGTCGCGCCCGGCATCGTCGTGCTCCTGCGCGCTGACGCTCCCGATCGGGATCGCGATGGCGATCGCCGGCACGCTCCTGCCGGTCGCCGTCAAGCACCGCTTCGCGCACCGGCCGGCGTTCGCGAGCGGGATCGGCGTCACCGGCATCAACATCGGCGCCGCGGTCTCGTCGGCGCTCGCCGTGCCGATCGCCGCGGCGTGGGAGGGCTGGCGCGGCGCGCTGGCGGCGTTCTCGCTCGCCACGCTCGCCATCTGCGCCGGCTGGCTCGCGCTGAGCCGCGGCGCGTGGAGGGAGCGCTCGGCGCTGCGGCCGCCGCGGCTGCCGGTGCGGCGGCCCGTGGCGTGGTTCCTCGTGCTGGCCTTCGGGCTGCCGTCCGCGGTGTACTACGGGCTCGTGGCCTGGATCGCGGACGTCTACGTCGAGCGCGGCTGGAGCGACGCGTCCGTCGGGCGCCGTGCTGGCCGTCATGGGCGTGACGGCCGTGCCCGCGGGGCTCGTCGTGCCGTGGCTCGCCGACCGCATGGGCAGCCGGCGCGGGTGGATGTGGTTCGCCTCCGGCTGCCTCGCGCTGGCGACGTTCGGCTTCGCGGCGCTCCCGGGCGGCGCGTTCGCCTGGGCGGTCGATCACCGGGGTCGCGCTCGGCACCGTGTTCCCGATCTCGCTGACGATGTGCCTCGACATCGCGCGGCGGGCCGGCGCAGGCCGGTGCGGCCGCGGCGCTGATGTTCCTCGTCGGCTACCCGATCGCCGCGCTCGGCCCGCTCGCCGCGGGCGCGGTCCGCGACCTGACCGGCACGTTCGACGCGAGCCTGTGGACGCTGTTCGGCATCGCGGTGCTGATGGCGGCCGTGCTCGCGCCGCTGACCGCCGGCGCGGCTGCGGCCGGAGGAGGCGTGATGGACCGCGGCGTCGCCGTCGTGCTGGCCACCGTCATCGGCGGCACGCTCGCGCTCCAGGCCCCGCTCAACTCGCTGCTCGGGCGCTCGACGGGCGGGCTCGCCGCGACCGTCATCGCCTTCTCCGTCGGCCTGGCCGCGCTGCTCGCCGTCTCCGCGATCGCCGGCGGCCTCGGCGGGATCGCGCACGCCGGCGACGCGCCCTGGTGGGCGCTGATCGGCGGCGGGCTGATCAGCGCGCTCTACGTCGCGTCGATCGTCTGGACGGTGCGCGCGCTCGGCGCGGGCGGCCTGACGGCGGCGACGATCGCCGGCCAGTTCGCCGTCGCGCTCGCGGTCGACCACTACGGCTGGCTCGGCGTCGAGCGCCAGCCCGTCACCGCGGCCAAGCTCGCGGGCCTCGCGCTGCTCGCCGCGGGCACCTACCTCGTCGTCCGCGACTGACGCGCCGTGCGCCGCACCGGTGCGCCGGGTGCGCCGATCCGGCACACTGCCCCTGCTGCGGATTGGACGCGACCGCCCCTGCGTGCCGACTACCGTGCGGTCATGGCCATCGCCCCCGACATGCCCAGCACCCGGACCACCTCCTTCTGGCACCCGTTCGCCGACATGGGCGCCGTCTCGCACGCGGAGCTCGTGATCGAGCGCGGCGAGGGGGTGCACGTCTTCGACGCGGAGGGGCGCCGCTATCTCGACGGGACGGCCAGCCTGTGGTACGCGAACCTGGGGCACAGCCGCCCCGACGTGACCCGCGCGGTCGCGGCCCAGATGGACCGCCTGCCGGCCTACTCGACGTTCGGCGACTTCGGCAACGCGCCCGCCAACGAGCTGGCCGCACGGCTGTCCGCGCTCGCCCCGATGGACGACGCCAAGGTCTTCCTCGCCTCGGGCGGCGGCGACGCGATCGACACGGCGGCGAAGATCGCGCGCCGGCACTGGATCGTCGCCGGGCAGCCGGAGCGCGTCCACATCATCAGCCGCACGCACGGCTACCACGGGACGCACGCGTTCGGCACGTCGATCGGCGGGATCGAGGCGAACACGTCCAACTGGGGCCCGCTGATCCCGCACACCTCCGCCGTGCAGTACGACTCGCTGCCGGCGCTGGAGGCCGAGATCCTGCGCGTCGGCCCGGAGCGCGTCGCGGCGTTCTTCTGCGAGCCCGTGATCGGCGCCGGCGGCGTCTACCCGCCGCCCGAGGGCTACATCGAGGGCGTCGCCGACCTGTGCGAGGAGCACGGGATCCTGTTCGTCGCCGACTCCGTGATCTGCGCCTTCGGCCGCCTCGGGACGTGGTTCGGGATCGAGCGCTGGCCGGGCGTCAAGCCGGCCATGATCACGTTCGCCAAGGGCGTGACGAGCGGCTTCCTGCCGCTCGGCGGCGTGATCGTCGACGGCGCCGTGGCCGCGCCGTTCTTCGAGCGCCCCGGCGGCCCGATGCTGCGCCACGGCGCCACCTACGCCGGCCACCCGACGTGCGCGGCCGCCGCGCTCGCGGTGCTCGACGCCTACGAGGCGGAGGACCTGATCCCGCGCGGTCAGCAGCTCGAGGAGCCGCTGCGCGACGCGCTCGCCCCGCTCGGCGCGCATCCGGCGGTCGGCGAGGTCCGCTCCGGCATGGGCCTGCTCGGCGCCGTCCAGCTGTCCGACGACGCGCTGGCCGCGGAGCCCGGCGCGGTCGCCAAGGTGGCCGCGGGCGCGCGCGAGGCCGGCGTGCTGGTGCGGCCGCTGCTGCGCGGCGTCGCCGTCTCGCCGCCGCTGATCGTCGAGGAGCCGCAGCTCGCCGAGCTGGCGGAGGGGATCCGCGCCGGGCTGGACCGGCTCACCGCCGCCTGACGTCCCGGCGCCGCTCTAGTCTGCGGCGCGTGGACGTGATCGACGAGCTGGTCGCCAACAACAAGGCGTTCGCCGCCACGCTGCCCGAGCGCCACCTCGACGTGCGGCCGCGGCGGCGGCTGGCCGTCGTGACCTGCATGGACTCGCGGCTCGACGTGTTCGCCGCGCTCGGGCTGCACGACGGCGAGGCGCACGTCCTGCGCAACGCCGGCGGGGTCATCACGGACGACGTGATCCGGTCGCTGGCCGTGTCGCAGCGCCGGCTGGGGACGCGCGAGGTCATGCTCATCCACCACACGGACTGCGGCATGGCGACGCTGACCGACGACGGCTTCCGCGCCGAGCTGCAGGCGGCGACGGGCGTGGCGCCCGCGTTCGCGATCGAGTCGTTCACCGACGTCGTCGCCGACGTGCGGCAGTCGATCCTGCGCGTGCGCCGCTCCCCGTTCGTCCCGCATCGCGAGATCGTGCGCGGCTTCGTCTACGACGTCGACACGCACCTGCTGCGCGAGATCGAGGTCTGACGTTTCGGCGGGGGCCGAAGCGTCGGCGTGCGACGCTGTCGCCATGACCGCCGACCTCGCCCCCGTCGCCGCCCTGATCGCCGATCCGTCGCGGGCCGCGATGCTCGACGCGCTGATGGGCGGGCGCGCCCGGACGGCGGGCGAGCTCGCGCGCACGGCGGGCGTGGCCCCGTCGACGGCGACCGAGCACCTGGCGCGGCTCGAGTCCGGCGGCCTCGTGGTCTCCGAGCGCCGCGGCCGGGCGCGGCACGTGCGCCTCGCGGGCCCGGACGTCGCGCGGGCGCTGGAGGCGCTCTCCACGATCGCGCCGCCGGCGCGGCCGATCGGCCTGCGGGCGTGGAACCACGGCGAGGCGCTGCGCGCGGCCCGCTCCTGCTACGACCACCTCGCCGGCGTGGCGGGCGTCGGACTGGCCGACGCGCTCGTGGCGCGCGGCGCGCTGGAGCCGGGCGACGGCGCGTTCGCGATCACCCCCGCCGGCGAGCGCGCGTTCACGGCCTTCGGGCTCGACGTCCCGGGCATCCGCGGCGCGCGGCGCGCCACCGCCCGCGCCTGCGTGGACTGGTCCGAGCGCCGCCCGCACGTGGCCGGCGCGCTCGGCGCGGCGCTGCTCGACGAGCTGCTCCGGCGCGGCTGGCTCCGCCGCCGGCCCGACGGCCGGGCGCTGACCGTCACGCCCGCCGGAGCGGAGGGCCTCGCCGTCACGTTCGGCATCGCCCCGGGCGCTGCCGCGGCGCCGCGCGCGGCGTAGCGGCGGGAATGCCGGACGGCCGCCGAGGCCGTAGGGTTCCGGCGTGCTCGATCCCGAGATCCAGCCGATCGTCGACCTGATGAACGCCGCGCCCGGGCCGCCGGCGCACCTGATCCCCGTCGAGCAGGCGCGCGCCACGCACGACCGCGACACGGAGATCATGAGCGGGCCGGGGCCGGAGGTCGCCGAGGTGCGCGACGTCGAGGTTCCCGGGCCGGGCGGCCCGATCCCGCGTGCGCGTGTCGATCCCCGCCGCGGACGCCGGGCCGCTGCCGCTCGTCGCCTACGCGCACGGCGGCGGCTGGGTCATGGGCTCGCTCGACGGGTTCGACCCGATGTGCCGGGCGCTGGCCAACGCGTCCGGCGCCGTCGTGGCGAGCATCGGCTACCGGCTGGCGCCCGAGCATCCGTTCCCGGCGGGGGCCGACGACGTCCACGCCGCCGTGCGCTGGCTCGCGTCGAACGCCGCGTCGCTCGGCGCCGACGCCGGGCGGATGGGGATCGCGGGCGACTCGGCCGGCGGCAACCTGGCCGCCGTGACCGCGCGGCGGCTGCGGGACGCGGGCGACTCGCCGCTGCGCTTCCAGGCGCTCGTGTACCCGGTCTGCGACAGCGCGCTGAACACGCCGTCCTACCGCGAGTGCGACCAGGGCTTCGGCCTCAGCACGCTGAGCATGAAGCGCTTCTGGGAGCTCTACCTCGACGGCGCCGACGGGACGCAGCCGGACGCGTCGCCGCTGCGCGCCGCGGACCTCGCCGGGCTGCCGCCGACGTACATCCTCACCGTGGGCAAGGACGTGCTGCGCTCCGAGGCGGAGGCCTACGCGGCGGCGCTCGAGCGCGCCGGCGTGCCGGTGACCCTCCGCTGCTACGACGGCGCCGTGCACGGCTTCTTCCGCTGGCTGGCCCGGACGCGGCTCTCGCAGCAGGCGATCGACGAGGTCGGCGCGGCGCTGCGCGAGGGGCTGCGATGAGGCACGTCGCCGTCCCGACGCCGGCGGACCTGGACGCCGCGGCCGCGGTCGTGGCGGAGCGGCTCGCGCCGACGCCGCTCGTCGCCGCTCCCGCGCTGGGGGAGGACGTCTGGCTGAAGCTCGAGACGCTGCAGCCGACCGGCTCGTTCAAGGTCCGCGGCGGCCTGGCGGCGCTGGCGCGGCTCGGCGGCGAGCCGGTCGTCACCGCCTCCGCGGGCAACGCGGGGCTGGGCGTCGCGTGGGCGGCGTCCGCGCTGGGCGTGCGCGCGACGATCGTCGTGGCCGAGACCGCCTCGCCGGCCAAGGTGGCCGCGCTCGAGGCGCTGCCGGTGACGCTGGTCCGGCACGGCGAGGACTACGACGCCGCCGAGGCGCACGCCCTCACGCTCGCCGGCGCGACCTACGTGTCGAGCTACAACGACACCGGCCTGATCGCCGGCCAGGCGTCGATCGGGCGCGAGCTCGACGCGCGCATCCGCGGGCCGCTGACCGTGGTCGCGCCGACGGGCGGCGGCGGGCTCGCCGCCGGTCTCGGCCTGTGGGCGGCGCAGCGCCCGGGCGGCGGCGCGCGCGTCGTCGCCGTCGAGGCCGAGCGGTCGCGTGCGATGTCGACCGCGCTCGCGGCGGGGGAGCTCACCCCGGTCGTGGTCGGCGACACGATCGCCGACGGCCTCGCCGGCAACATCGAGCCGGGCTCCGTGACGTTCCCGCTCGTCCGCGACCACGTCGCCGCCGTCGTCGCAGGTGTCCGAGGCCGAGATCGAGGAGGGCATCCGCTTCCTCGCCCGCGCGCACGGCGTCGTCGCCGAGGGCGCGGGCGCGGCGGGCGCCGCCGCGGTCATGACGGGCCGGGTCGCGCGCGGCGACGGCCCGATCGTCGTCGTGGTCACCGGCCGCAACATCGCGCTGCCGCGGCTCGCGGCCGTCCTCGGCGCGGCGTAGGCTTCGCGCCATGCCGTGCCTCGTCGCCCTCTTCGCCCTGATCGGCCCGCGCGTCGCGCTCGTCTTCACGGCGATCTTCTCCGACATGATCAGCCGGGCGATCGACAACCTGTTCGTCGCGTTCCTCGGCTTCCTGTTCCTGCCGTGGACGACGCTCGCGTACGTCGTGTTCTACGACGTCGGGAGCGGGCGCGAGGTGCGCGGCATCGAGTGGTTCCTCGTCGGCCTGGCCTTCCTGGCTCGACCTCGGGTCGTACGTCGGCGGCCGCTGGCGCGCCGTAGGCGCGGGCGGCTAGGCCGCGACCGCGCTCGGCACCGCGCGCCGCGGCCGGCGGCGCCGGCAGCGCGTACGACGGCGGCGCGATGTCCAGGTAGTGCCGGAACGCCCAGTGCGAGACGGGGCTCAGCCCGAACGCGCGCGTCATGCCGCTCAGCACCCGCGGCCGCAGCTTCGGTATCGCGTGCTGCACCTCCAGCATGCACTCGTACTTCCAGCGGTGCGCATCGGAGAACGCGGCGTAGCGCGCGAGCGCCGCGGCGCGGTCGCGCCGGCCCTCGAGCACGGCCCGCAGCTCGCGCCCGCAGGCGATCGCGAAGTAGAACGCCGTGCGGATGCCCTCCGCGG
This sequence comes from uncultured Acidobacteriota bacterium, assembly GCA_963800055.1. Lineage (GTDB taxonomy): Bacteria > Acidobacteriota > Blastocatellia > Pyrinomonadales > Pyrinomonadaceae > PSRF01. The sequence goes on along the minus strand of CAWCZP010000015.1, from coordinate 12,961 downwards.
TGACCGGGAGGCAGTGGCCGGCGGAGTCGCCGGCGAAGAAGATCCCGTCCTCGGCGGCGGGGCGGAGCCGGTGCGGGATCCAGTTGCCCTGGTAGCCGTCGGGCGGGAGGCCGAGGTCGTCGGCCAGCCGGACCGTCGGCTGCTTGACCCCGTCGTGGGGGTCGAAGGAGCCGACGCCGACGCGCACCTCGTCGCCCGCCGGGAACGACCAGCCGTAGCCCGCGCGGATGAGGCGCTTGTCGATCCACAGCTCGAGGTCGCCGCCCGTCCCGCCCGGGTGCACCTCCAGCCCGCGCGAGAGCCGCGCGTTCGGCGGCTGCACGAGCGCGGCGCCGAGGTTGCGCTTCCAGCCCAGCGCGTCGACGACGAGCGGCGCGCTGACGTCGCCGCGGTCCGTGTGCACGATGACCTGGCCGTCGCCGCGCAGCGTCCGCCCGTCGACCTTGGCGGTCTCGAACTCCGTCCCGCCGCCCCGCTGCGCCCACAGCGCGGCGCACAGCGCCGGGTAGTCGAAGGTGGAGAACGTCCAGCCGAGCGGCCAGCGCGCGCTCGCCCGCGGCGTGTGGACGAGCAGCGAGCCGAACGTCTGCCGGATCGACGCCTCCAGGCCCAGGTTGGCCAGCCACTCGGTCGGCGCCGCGCAGGCGGAGGTCTGCCGCTCGCCGATCTCGTAGCGGTCGAGGACGAGCACGCGGGCGCCCGTCCCGCGCAGCTCGCGGGCGACGGTCAGGCCCGCGAACGAGGCTCCGCAGACGACGACGTCGAACGCGCCGCCGAGGGGTGTACGCTCGGGACCGCGCTTGGTGGCTCGGACGGGCATCGGAGGGCGTGGATCATAGGAAACGGCGGGCCGGGCACCTCTGGTGCAAGCGGCTAGACTTGTTCGTTGCCTATGGAAGCCACTATGACCCCGCCCACCACGACCACCGACGCTCGAGTCGTCGAGGGCTCCGACGGGATGCTGCTCGAGATCGACGGGCGGATCATCCCCAACTACGACGCCACGATCGTCCCCTTCGAGGAAGGCGACGTCGTCACCGGCGCCGTGGTGCGCATCGACAAGGACGAGGTCCTCGTCGACATCGGGTACAAGAGCGAGGGGGTCATCCCCTCCAACGAGCTCTCGATCCGCAAGTCGGTCAACCCGAACGAAGAGGTCGAGATCGGCGAGGAGGTCGACGCCCTCGTCCTCACCAAGGAGGACCAGGACGGCCGCCTGATCCTCTCCAAGAAGCGTGCCCGCTTCGAGCGCGCCTGGCGGCGCATCGAGGCGGCGGCCGAGTCGGGCGAGCCCGTCCACGGCTCCGTCATCGAGGTCGTCAAGGGCGGCCTGATCGTCGACCTCGGGGTGCGCGGCTTCCTGCCCGCCTCGCTCGTCGACATCCGCCGCGTGCCGAACCTCGACGAGTACCTCGGCCAGACCATCGAGTCGAAGGTGATCGAGCTCAACCGCCCGCGCAACAACGTGGTCCTGAGCCGCCGCGCCGTGCTCGAGGAGGAGCGCAAGGAGCAGCGCCAGGCGATCCTGGAGCGCCTGCAGCCCGGCCTGATCATCGAGGGCCAGATCTCGAACATCGTCGAGTTCGGCGCGTTCGTGGACCTCGACGGCATCGACGGCCTGATCCACATCTCCGAGCTCTCGTGGTCGCACGTCAACCACCCGAGCGAGATCCTCAACATCGGCGACACCGTGCAGGTCAAGGTGCTCGACATCGACCGCGACCGCCAGCGCATCTCCCTGGGCCTCAAGCAGACCCAGGAGGACCCGTGGCAGCGCGTGGTCGACACCTACTCGGTCGGCGACGAGCTCGAGGGCAAGGTCACCAAGGTGGTCGCCTTCGGCGCGTTCGTCGAGATCCTGGAGGGCGTCGAGGGCCTCGTCCACATCTCCGAGCTCGCCCAGCAGCACGTGGAGAACCCGCGCGAGATCGTCCAGCCGGGCGACGACGTCCGGGTGAAGATCCTCGAGATCGACTCCGAGCGGCGCCGCCTCTCGCTCTCGATCAAGCGCGTCGAGGACCAGATCCTCCCGCGCCGCGAGCTGGCGCCGGCCACCGAGGGCGACACCGGCGCCGGCGACCTCGACAACATGCCCGACCTGGGCCTGTCCGAGGACGTGTTCGCCGCCCAGCCCGAGGCGCCCGCCGTCGAGGCGGAGCCGAGGGGCCGAGGCCGAGGCGCCCGCCGCGGAGGCGGAGGCCGACGTCGAGGAGCCCGAGGCCGAGGCTCGAGGCGCCCGAGGCCGAGGCGGAGGCGCCGAGGCCGAGGCTCGAGGCGCCCGCCGAGGAGGCCGAGCCCGAGGCCGAGGCTGACGAGCCGCCGCCGAGGCCGAGGCGCGCCGCCGAGGCGCCGAGGCGCCGCCGCGGAGCCCACGGACGACGCAGACGAGGAGCAGGCGTAGCGGCACCGCCGTTCGTCGCCCTCACGGGCGGGATCGGCGCCGGCAAGTCGGAGGCGCTCGCCGCGCTCGCGCGGCTGGGCGCCGCCACGCTGTCGACCGACGCCGTCGTCCACGAGCTGTACGCCGGCCCCGAGGTGCGCGACGCCGTCGTCGCGCGCTGGGGGCCGGACGTCGCGCCCGGGCGGCGTCGTCGACCGCGCCGCGGTCGCCCGCCACGCGTTCGCCGACGCCGGAGGAGCGCGCCTGGCTCGAGGGCCTGCTGTGGCCGCTCGTCGGCGCGCGCGTCGCCGCCTGGCGCGAGCAGCGAGTCCGCCCGCGTCCCGCCGCCGCGGGCGCTCGTCGTCGAGACCCCGCTGCTGTTCGAGGCCGGGCTCGAGCAGGCCTACGACGCTACCCTGGTGATCGTCGCCGACGAGGCCGTCCGGGCCGCAGCGCGCCGCGGCACGCGGCCACGCGGCGGTCGACGAGCGCACCGCGCGCCAGCTCTCCCAGGAGGAGAAGGCCGCTCGCGCGGATCACGTCGTCCGCAACGACCGGGATCTCGCGGCGCTCGAGCAGGAACTCGCCGCCGTCCTTGAGAAGCTGTCCTGAACGCCATGAGCACCCGCACCGCACCCCGGACCGCCCGCAGCCGCGGCACCGCCGCCCGGCGCCGCCGCGCGCAGCCGCGCGCGCGCCGCCGCCAGGTGATCCGGCGCCGGCTCGGGTTCCTGCTGCGGCGTCGCCGCGCCACGCTCGCCGTGGCGCTCGCGATCGCGCCGTGGGCCGACAAGGCGGTCCAGGAGGCGGTCACGCTGCCGCTGCGCCACGAGGACATCATCCGCCAGCAGGCGCGACGACAAGGGCCTCGACCCGGCGCTGATCGCGGGCGTCATCTTCGCCGAGTCGCACTTCCGCGACCAGACGTCGCACGCGGGCGCGAAGGGCCTGATGCAGCTGATGCCCGACGACCGCGGACTACATCGCCCAGAAGTCGGGCGGCACGCGCGTTCGAGCAGGGCGACCTCGCCGACGCCGCAGGTCAACATCGCCTACGGCTCCTGGTACCTGCGCTAGCTGCTCGAGAAGTACGAGGGCCGCGAGGTGCTCGCGCTCGCCGCCTACAACGCGGGGCAGGGCAACGTCGACAAGTGGATCGCGCGGCGCGCGCACGCGGCGAGCGTTCGGGGCCGCCGGACATCCCGTTCCCCGAGACGCGCGCACTACGTCGACCAAGGTGCTCGACGCGCGCGAGGACTACCGCCGCGAGTACCGCGCGCGAGCTCGGTCTGTGACGCCCCGTCCGCTGGCCGGCCGCGGCGCGCTCGTGACCGGCGTGAGCCGCCGCGCCGGGATCGGCTTCGCGATCGCCGGCCGCCTGCGCGACCTCGGCGCCGACGTCGTCATCCAGGGCTTCGGCGCCGCACGACGCCGCCCAGCCGTGGGGGGCGGACCCGGAGGGCAGCGTCGCCGGCCTCGCCGCCGAGCTCGGCGTCCCGGCGCTCGAGGCGCGACTTCACCGACCCGGCCGCGCCGGCCGCGTGCGCTCGCCGCCGCCGCGGACGCCGTCGGCCACGTCGACATCCTCGTCGCCAACCACGCGATGTCCTGCGACCAGGACCTGGAGCAGCTCGACGCCGCGGCGATCGACGCCACGCTCGCGGTCAACGTCCGCGGCACGCTCCTGCTCGTCAAGGCCTACGCCGCCCGCCACGACGACGCGCGCCCCGGCGGCAGCGTGATCCTCTTCACCTCGGGCCAGCACCTCGAGCCGATGGCGCGCGAGCTGCCCTACGCCGCCAGCAAGGCCGCGATCCACGGGCTCACCGCTCGCTCGCCGCCCACCTCGCGCCGCGCGGGATCCGCGTCAACACGGTCAACCCGGGCCCGACCGACACGGGCTGGGCCACGCCCGAGCTCACGGCGTTCGAGATGCGCCGGCTCCCGTTCGGCCGCTGGGGCGCGCCGGAGGACGCGGCCCGGCTGGTCGCCTGGCTCGCTAGCGACGAGCCGGCGTGGATCACCGGCCAGGTGATCACGAGCGACGGCGGCTTCTCGCTCACGCGGCCGTAGCCGCGGTTGACGCACCCCACCGCCGCGGGAAACACTGCGTGCGTGGCTGCGACCCGGTGGCGAGGTGCCCTGGCCGCGTTCGCGCTGGCCAACGCGGGGGTCGTCGTCCTGCTGTGGGTGCGCGGGCTCGACGGCGGACGACGACGCCGGCGGCGCCGTCGCCGACGCCGCGCGCCTGTGCGGGCTGCTCGGCGCCTACCTGATCCTCGTCTCGCTGGTCCTGCTCGCCCGGCTGCCGCTGCTCGACCGCGTCGCCGGCTTCGCGCGCCTCACCGTCTGGCACCGCCGCGCCGGCACCGCCGGCCTGCTGCTCGTGCTCGCCCACGCGGTGCTGATCACCGTGGGCTACGCGGCCGCCGACGGGATCGCCGTGCTCGACGAGCTGTGGCGCCTGATCTCCGGCTACCCCGGCGTGATCACCGCGATCGCCGGGCTGGTCGCGCTCGTGCGCCGTCGTCGCCACCTCGATCGTGATCGTGCGGCGGCGGCTGCGCTACGAGACGTGGTGCTTCGTCCACCTGTACGCGTACCTCGGCGTCGCGCTCGCCTTCAGCCATCAGCTCGCCACCGGGACCGCGTTCGTCGGCCAGCAGCCCGCCCGCACCTACTGGACGGCGCTCTACGTCGGCACCCTCGCCGCTGATCGTCGGCTTCCGCCTCGTCCTGCCGGTCGCGCGCAGCCTGCGCCACCGGCTCCGCGTCGAGCGGGTGGTGGAGGAGGCGCCGGGCGTCGTCTCGGTCGAGATCGGCGGCGTCGCGCTCGACCGCTTCGGCGCCCGCGCCGGCCAGTTCTTCAGCTGGCGCTTCCTGACCCGCGACCGCTGGTGGGAGGCGCACCCGTTCTCGCTCTCCGCCGCGCCCGACCCGCGGCGGCTGCGCATCACGGTCAAGGGCGTCGGCGACTACACGGAGCGCCTGCGCGCGCTCCGCGCCCGGGCACGCGCGTGATCGCCGAGGGGCCGTTCGGCGGCTTCACGACCGCGGCGCGCCGCCGGCCGCGCGTCGCGCTGATCGCCGGCGGCGTCGGCATCACCCCGATCCGCGCGCTGCTGGAGGACATGCCCGGCGAGCCGGGCGACATCGCCGTCGTCTACCGCGCGCTGCGGACGAGGACGTGATCCTGCGCGCGGAGCTCGACGCGCTCGCCGCCCGCCGCGGCGTCGAGCTGCACTACGTCGTCGGCGACCACCGCGAGGACGGCGCGCCGCTGTCGCCCGACCACCTGCGCGCGCTCGTGCCCGACATCGCCGCGCGCGACGTCTACGTCTGCGGCCCGCCGGCGATGACCGCGGCGACGCGCGCGACGCTCGACCGCTCGGGCGTCCCGCGGCGGCACGTCGTCACGGAGCACTTCGCGTACTGAGCGGCGCAGCGCGCGGCCCTCCCAGGGCGCGAGCGCCAGGCTCGCCGTCCGGGGCCGGATCGCCCGGCCACGACCTCGGCGCCGCCCAGCCGGCTCAGGCGTCCGGCGCGACCGGCTCGCCCGAGAAGTTGCCGAGCACGAGCAGCTCGACGTCGCCCAGCCGGCGCGTGAACGCGTACACCTGCTCGTCGTCCGGGAGCAGCATCGTGAAGTCGCCCTCGACGACCGCCGGCTCGGTGTGGCGCAGCGCGATCAGCCGCCGGTAGTGGTGGAAGACGGACGCGGGGTCGGCGCGCGCCGCCTCGGCGTTGATCGCGCGGTGGTTCGGGTTGACCGCGAGCCACGGCGTCCCGGTCGTGAAGCCGGCGTGCGCGCCTGCGTCCCACTGCATCGGGGTGCGCGCGTTGTCGCGACTTGCGCGCCGCAGGTCGGCGAGCACCGCGTCCGGGTCCGCGCCGTGCGCCGACCGCCTCGGCGTAGTGGTTGAGCGACTCGATGTCGCGGAAGTCCTCGATCCCCGCGACACGGCGCGTTCGTCATCCCGAGCTCCTCGCCCTGGTAGACGTACGGCGTCCCGCGGTGCAGGTGCAGCACCGTGCCGAGCATCTTCGCCGCGCGGACGCGGTGGGCGCCGTCGTCGCCGAAGCGCGAGACGACCCGCGGCTGGTCGTGGTTGTTCCAGTACAGGCTGTTCCAGCCGACGTCCGCCAGCCCCGCCTGCCAGCGGCCGAACGACGCCTTCAGATCGGTCAGCGCGCAGCGGTCGCGTGCTCCCACTTCGTCGCGCCCCGGTCGAGCCGGACGTGCTCGAACTGGAAGACCATGTCGAGCTCGCGGCGCGCCGGGTCGGTGAACAGCCGCGCCTCCTCGAGCGTCACGGTCGGCATCTCGCCGACGGTGAGCAGCTCCGCGTCGCGGCCGGCGAAGACCTCGCGGTGCATCTCCTGCAGGAACTCGTGGTTGCGCGGCCCGCAGCCGAAGTGGAGCCGTCGCCGACGCGCGCCTGCGCACCGCCGTCGGGCAGCCCGGGCCTTGGAGATGAGGTCGATCACGTCCATGCGGAAGCCGTCGACCCCGCGGTCCAGCCACCAGTTCATCATCGCGTAGACGGCCGCCCGCACCTCCGGGTTCTCCCAGTTGAGGTCGGGCTGCTTGCGCGAGAACAGGTGCAGGTAGTACTCGCCGCGTCGCGGGGTCGAGCTCCCACGCCGAGCCGGAGAAGAACGAGCGCCAGTTGTTCGGCTGCCGCGCGCCACCAGTACCAGTCGCGCTTGGGGCTGTCGCGGCTCGCGCGCGACTCGACGAACCACGGGTGCTCGTCGGACGTGTGGTTGACGACGAGGTCGAGGATCAGCTTCATCCCGCGCGCGTGGACGCCCGCGAGCAGCGCGTCGAAGTCCGCCAGCGTGCCGAACGTCGGGTCGATGTCGCTGGTAGTCGGAGATGTCGTAGCCGGCGTCGTCCTGCGGCGACGGGTAGACGGGGGAGAGCCAGAGCACGTCGACGCCGAGCTCGGCGAGGTGGTCGAGCCGCGCCGCGATCCCCGGCAGGTCGCCGATCCCGTCGCCGTCGGAGTCCGCGAACGATGCGCGGGTAGATCTGGTAGACGACGGCGGAGCGCCACCACGCGGCTGCCGCGTCATCGCACGCTCCCGCGCTACGGACGCGGCCGCCGCACAGCGCGCACGAAGCCCGGCGTGGCGAGCACCTCGGTCGCCCGGCACGATCGTCATCGCCTCGTGGCCGGCGCAGCGTCGCCGTCCACGCCGGCCCGCGCGGCGCCGAGCGCGAACGCCGCGGTCGCGTAGGCGTCGGCGGTGCCCGAGGTCCGGCCCGACGATCGTCACCGACAGCGCGCCGTCCGCCGGCCGGCCCGTGCGCCGGGTCGACGATGTGCGGCGCCGCGCTCGTAGGCGCCCGACGTGGCCACCGCGCCGTCGCGCAGCGCCAGCGCCGCGGCGAGCCGGTCGCGGCGGCGCGGGTGCCGGATCCCGACGCGCCACGGGCCGCCGCGCACAGCACGTCGCCGCCGGCGTCGAGGCAGAAGTCGCGCGCGCCCGCGTCGCGCGAGCAGCGCGGCCGCGCGCTCGACCGCCCAGCCCTTCACGAGCCCCGTCGGGTCCGGCGGCGCCGCCGAGCGGCGCGGTCGCGTCGAACGCGCCGCCGGTCTCGTCGCGCAGCGCCGTCGCAGCGGTCGAGCACCGCGCGCGACGAGCGGATGCGCGCGCGCGGCGCGAGCGCGCCGCGCCGGAGCCGGCTGATCTCGCTGCGCGGGTCGTAGGTGCTGAACGTCGCGTCGACCCAGCGCAGCCACGCGAACGCGTCGTCGAGCGCCGCCGGCGCCACCGCGTCGCGGACGAGCATCCGCACCGGCATCCCCATCACGTGCTCGACGCCGCTCAACCACGGCGCGCGTCCCTCATCGCCGCCCGCAGCGACTCGAGCCAGCTCTCGCTCGTGTACGTCGCGCCCGAGACGACGTCGATGTCGGCGCCGCCGGCGGCAGCGCCTCCTCGCGCAGGATCGGCTCGGCGCGCCGGTTGATCGCCAGCGTGTGGGCGTCGGCGCCGGTCAGCGCCAGCGTCTGTCACGCCGGTCAGCCGCCCGCGGGTGAGCTCGGCCCGCACCTGGATCGAGGAGAAGGGCGTGGTGAGCAGCGGGCCGCTGCCCGACCTTCACGCCCGGCGCGGCGGCGCGGGCGCCGGCGCGCGACGCTGGCGCGCCGTGCGCCGGCGGCGCGCTCGAGCGCGCAGCGCGACTGCGCGGCGTTCACGCTCGGCGCGCGAGCGGCTCGGTCTCGGTAGCGTCGCCGAGCGCGCGACGCACCGCACGCCGCGCCGTCGACCGCGCAGCGCCGGCGAGCGCGCGCTTCACGGCCGCCCGCCGGCGGGCCGCCGCGCGGCCCGGCGCAGGCGGCGCGCACGCCTCGGCACTCGTACTCCGCGGCGTCAGGCTCTTGCCGCCCGTGGGGGTCGAAGAGCTGGATGTGCCGGGTGTCGAGCACCATCTCGGCCTGCTCGCCGGGGCGGGCGCGGCTGGCGGCGGCCAGCCGCGCGACGACCTGCTGGGCGTCGCCGCGCCGTGGCGCGGGAGGTCCTCCATGCCCGAGTCGGCCGCCAGCTCGGCGAGCTCGGAGGACTCCACCGCCGCCGGCCTCGACGTCGAAGTAGGCGTAGAGCTCGGAGCCCATCGACTCGACCACCGAGACCGGCGCCGGAACTTCAGGCCCGGCTTGTCGGGCTCGACCGCGGCGTCCTCGAAGTGCTCCGGCCGCACGCCCGCGATCACGTCGCGCGCCTTGCCGTCGCCCCTGCAGCCGGCCGCGCAGCTCGTCCGGGAGCGGCGCGTCGCCGAACGGCAGCTTGATCGTGTCGCCCTCCAGCCGCGCCGGCAGGAAGTTCATCGACGGCGAGCCGATGAACCCGGCCACGAACAGGTTGTCGGGCTTCTCGTAGAGGTTCTTCGGCGTGTCGACCTGCTGGATGATCCCGCCGCGCATCACCGCCACGCGGTCGCCCAGCGTCATCGCCTCGGTCTGGTCGTGGGTCACGTAGACGGTCGTGGTCCCGACCCGCTGCTGGATCCGCGACACCTCGGTGCGCATCTGCACGCGCAGCTTCGCGTCGAGGTTCGACAGCGGCTCGTCCATCAGGAACACCTTCGGGGAGCGCACGATCGCGCGCCCCATCGCCACGCGCTGGCGCTGGCCGCCGGACAGGTTCGCCGGCTTGCGCTCCAGGTGCTGCTCGAGGTCGAGGATCCGCGCCGCCTCGTCGACGCGCTTGCGGATCTCGTCCTCCTTCTCCTTGGCCAGCTTGAGCGCGAAGCCCATGTTCTCGCGCACGGTCATGTGCGGGTACAGCGCGTAGTTCTGGAACACCATCGCGATGTCGCGGTCGCGCGGCGCGAGGTCGTTGACCCGCTCGCCGCCGATCAGCAGGTCGCCGTCGGAGATCTCCTCCAGCCCGGCGATCATCCGCAGCGCGGTCGACTTCCCGCAGCCCGACGGGCCGACGAGGATCATGAACTCCCCGTCGCCGATGTCGAGGCTGACCTGCTTCACGGCCTCCGTGCCGTCCGGATAGCGCTTCGTCACCTCCCGGAGCTGGATCTCCGCCATCGTCACCTCACCCCTTGACCGCGCCGGCGGTGAGGCCGGCGACGATCCGCTTCTGGAACAAGAGCACCATCAGGATCAGCGGGATCGAGATCACCACCGATGCGGCGCTGATCGTGCCCAGCGGCTGCTCGAACTGCGTCGAGCCCGTGAAGAACGCGATCGCGGCCGGCACCGTGCGCGCGCTCGTCGACGAGGTCAGCGTGATCGCGAGCAGGAACTCGTTCCACGCCGCGATGAACGTCAGGATGCCCGCCGTGGCCAGCCCCGGCGCCGCGAGCGGCACGACGACCTTGCAGAACGCCTGGAAGTTCGTCGCCCCGTCCACGAGCGCCGCCTCCTCGAGGTCCTTCGGGATCTCCCGGAAGAACGACGTGAGGATGTAGATCGTGAGCGGCAGCGCGAACGTCAGGTACGGGATGACCAGCCCCGGGATCGTGTTGTAGAGCCCGATGTCGCGCCACAGCTTGAAGATCGGCGCGGCGATCGCGATCTGCGGGAACGTCGTGATCGACAGGACGATCGCCGAGGATCAGGAACTTGAACCGGATCCGCAGCCGGGCCAGCGCGTAGGCGCAGAACGAGCCGACGACCAGCGCGAGCACCGTCGTCACGAGCGCCACGATCGCGCTGTTCCGCAGCGCGGTCGTGAAGTTCGAGTCGTTGAAGATCGACTCGTAGTTGTCCAGCGTCGGGTTCGGCGGCAGCAGCGCCGACGTCGACAGGTCCGGGCCCGTCTTCAGCGACGTGTTGACCAGCCAGTAGAACGGGAACAGGCAGAACAGCACGATCGCGACGACGGCGAGCCACAGCCACCACGGCGTGCTGCGGCTGGCCGGTCTTCGGGTTGATGCTTCGTCTTGCGCGCCGCGGCTTGGCGGCGGGGACCGATGCAGCTTCCATGATCACTCCTCCGCCATGCCGCGATGTTGCCGCCGACGAAGCGGATGTACAGGAACGAGACCGCCATCACGATGATGAACGTGAGGATCGGCCAGCGCCGAGCCCAGGCCGTATGAGCCGGTTCTGGCTGAACTTCTCGTAGGCGATCAGCGACAGCGTGTTCGTGCCGTTCGCGCCCTTGGTCAGCACGAACGGCAGGTCGAAGATCCGCAGCGCGTCGAGCGTGCGGAAGATCAGCGCGACGAGGATCGCCGGCTTCAGCAGCGGCAGCGTGATCTTGCTGAAGCGCTGCCACGCCGTCGCGCCGTCGACCTTGCCGCCTCGTAGATCTCGCCCGGGATCACCTGCAGCCCGGCCAGGATCAGCAGCGCCATGAACGGCGCCGTCTTCCAGACGTCGGCGAAGATCATCACCATCATCGCGTACGGCTCCTCGCCCAGCCAGACGGTGTCGTCCGGCAACCCGACCGCGCCGAGCAGGCTGTTCACGAAGCCCGAGCTCGGGCTCGAAGATCGTCCGCCACGTGATCGCCGTGACGACCGTGAGCACCGCCCACGGCACCAGCACGACGGTGCGCAGGATGCCCTGGCCCTTGAACGCGGTGTGCATGGCCAGCGCCATGCGCGACGCCCAGGATCAGCTCGAAGCCCGACGGAGAAGACCGTGAAGACGAACGTGGTCCGGATCGCCGCCCAGAACGCCGAGCTGTCGGCGCCCCACAGCGCCTCGGTGTAGTTGCCGAACGGCCGTTCGGCTCGGCCCAGCGCGACAGGCCGGCCTTGACAGCGAGTACTCGTGCAGCGACAGCCAGATCGCGTAGCCGATCGGATACGGCGCCACCAGCGCGATCAGCATCAGCGACGGCGAGACCATGTACCACGCCAGGCGGCGCTCCGGGACGCCCCGGGAGCGCCGCCGCTGCGTGGACCGCCGGCCGCGTCGGTGCGGTTGCGGCTCGCCATGGGGCCTAGAACGTCGGCCAGCGCCTGCTCCATCTCGGGTCTGCCCTTCTTCAGCGCCTCCTCCGGCGACTCCTGGCCCGACAGCGCCGCGTTGACGTTCTTGTAGATCGCCTGCGGAGATCTGCGTGTAGACCGGCGAGACCGGACGCGACTTCGCCTGCGCGATCGCCTGCTTGAGCTGCGTCGGCGAACGGCAGCGCCTTCTGGACCGCCGGCGTCCTCGTAGGTCGCCTCGAGCACCGGCGCGAGCGAGTACTCGACCGCGTCGCGCTTGATCGACTCCTCGCTGGTCAGGTAGTCGATCAGCGCGAGCGCGCCGTCGGGGTTCTTCGAGTACGCCGAGATCACGAGGTTGTGGCCGCCGAGGATGCCGGCCTTGCCGCCGCCCTCGAACTCCGGGAACGGCGCGACCTCGAACTTGCCCTTGTCCTTGTTGCTCCTTGCCGAGCGCGTAGGCGTACGGCCAGTTGCGCATGAACGTCGCGCGGCCGGCCTCGAACGCGCGGCGGGCCGGCTCCTCCATGTAGGTCGTCACGGCCTTGGGCGCCGCGCCGTCCTTGATGCCGTTGACCATGAACTGCAGCGCCTTGAGGTTCTCCGGCGAGTTGATCTCGGACTTCTTGCCGTCGTCGGAGAGCACCTTGCCGCCGGCGGCGAAGGCGAGCTCGAGGAAGTCGCAGGTCAGGCCCTCGTAGGCCGCGCCCTGGTAGACGATGCCGTCGTTCTTGGCGGCCTCCTCGTAGACCTCCTGCCACGTCGCCGGCACCGTGTCGACCTGGTCGGTGCGGTAGTAGAGGAAGCCGGCGTCGGACTGCTTCGGGACGCCCCAGCTCTTGCCGTCGTAGTTGACCGTCTCGAGCGTGGACGGGATGAACTCGTCCTTGCGCGCCTCGACGTACGGCGTCATGTCGTAGCAGCCACTTCTGCGAGGCGAACTCCGCCGTCCAGACCACGTCGGCGTAGAAGATGTCGCACTCGCCCGACTTCGCCCCCTGGCGCTGGATGAACTGGTTGCGCTGCTCGTCGGCCGACTCGGGGAACTCCAGCAGCTTGGCCGTGAGGCCGTTGGCCGCGGTACTTCTCGTTGAAGCAGCTTCACCGACTCCTTCTGCGCGCCGGACGTGTCCTTGCCGGTGCAGTAGGTGACCTCGCCCTTGGCGCCC
>CAWCZP010000014.1:0-43817 GCA_963800055.1 uncultured Acidobacteriota bacterium | reverse complement strand
TGAGTTGTCGTCATTCAAACCTAGCAGGCTGTCATGAAAAGCCAGCCTGCCCAGCTCGGCGAGTTGGTTGTCGATTTTTCGACCGAGCCTTTGTTCAAGACTCAACCCGACTCTGCCTGTAAAGCCGTGGTAGCTGAGCACTGCCGACAACTGTTCATTGAGAACAGGGTCCTCGATGCCAGCCGAAGCTCTGGGCGTTAGCACCACTAATCCGACACACACGAACGCGAGAAGTACTATTGTTAGTTTGCATTGTTGGATAAACATGAAGTCAACTCCCTTGCGCCATTAGGTTGAGCGACAGTGTCGGGAAAATCTCAGAGCTTCGGGTCAGGTTACGAATCTAAGGACATAAGTCGGGTATGCGTGGGTTGTGTTCTGCGAACATGCCGTCGGGGTTAGGCAGCCAGATTGCGGCTGCTCTCGTCGCCCAGATTGGCAAACCTTCTGCCATGAACTCCCATTCGTCGTCGTCACCCGTGAAACCTTCCGGTGCTGTGGCTGCGCAAGCTACGGGAATTACATACTCCACACCGACCAGTCGCAGGCCGTTCCCTTGAGGGATGTAGTGAAGTGCTTCTGGATGCTCGATATCGAAGGTGCAGTCGACCAGGGACCAATTCACGTACTCAAACCCCTCGCCCGGCACACACGCTAAAAATTCATAACCTTCAGCGTCGGCGCGATCGAAGTCGTGGTACTTGGCAGTCCCTCTGCGAGCAAGCGCGAGTTCGTGGTTAGTGGCAGGAGAGAGATTATCAACTGCGGCAGCAGCGGTTGTGCGTGGCGTCATCGCCGCGCTGCCAATGAGCAGACAGCAGATTCCTATGAAGATTGAAAAGGGTAGAAAGTTTTTCATACGTTACCTCCAGGTTGTTTATGCGCTTTCATCGAAATAGGTTCCGCTAACTCCGAATCGCGATGACGACGGGTGAACGGAATCAACATGGGCACCGATCGGCGGTAAGCCTGGAAACTGTCACCGTGCTCGCGTATCAAGTCGCGTTCTTCGAATTGAATCGCGAGGAGAATGTAGGCGGTCGTGGCTACTGAGAAGAGCAGGTGCGCGACGCTCATCGTTGGCGTTCCGAAAGCGAACAGCCAGCCAACGTAAAGTGGATGCCTCACGAGCTGATAAGGCCCAGGCGTCCCGAATCGCAATGTGGTGTAAGGTTGGCCTCTGAGGTACAGCCAGACTTGGCGCAGGCCAAACAGATCGAAGTGATTGATCAGGAATGTGGAGACCAGCACCAGCGCCCAGCCGAAGGCAAACAACACACGCAGAATTATTTTTCCGAATGGGTCTTCAATGGACCATACAACACCGCCTAACGGCTGCCACTGCCAGAACAAGAGGATAAGAGCGAGACTCGAAAACAGGACGTAAGTCGACCGTTCCAGTGGCTTCGGCACGATGAAGGTCCACCATTCCTTGAACCACTTGCGCGCCATCACGCTGTGCTGCACTGCGAAGAGCGTTAGAAGTCCGGCATCGATCAGGAAGGCAACTCCGAGTGGTTTAGTCGGCACGCCGTCGAGAGTTCGTGGCACGCCAAAATTGCCGATGAAACCGGCGGCGTAGAGAAATGTTCCCAGGAAGATCACGTAGCTGAGACTCCCGTAAGAAAAGAATGCGATTCGCTTAAGCATGGCTTTATGGCCCAAATTTCTTCGTAATCCCGGACCGCTCCTTTCTAATGCTTGCCATGATCAACTCTCGCGGAAGAGTTGGCTATGGGTGTTTCGTCCCGGTTTGCATCATCCTGCGCCACACCGCTAGGACATTAGTCCCGCCGCCTCACGGCAGAGACAATTAGTTATTGAGCCCGAGTCGATTGATGCAGGCTCAGTCGGCTGTTAAAATCCGCTCCCAGCCTTTATCCCCCAGTTCGCCGCCAAACTACATGAGGAAGGTTTGGTGAGTCCCGAGAAAACGCCGAGGAAGTTCATAGGAAGTTACTAGGAAGTCATGTCCGGGCTGATCAAACATTGTTATCGGTTCGGAGAGTTCACTCTTGATGCTGACGAAAAGGTCCTGCGGCGCCAGGCAAGCCCTTGCTTTTGCGCCAAAGATTCTCGAAACGCTTATGACTTTGGTTCAAAACAGCGGGCGGATCATTGAGAAGGAAGAGTTGATGACGCGGCTCTGGCCGGACACCTTTGTTGAAGAGTCGAACTTAACCTACAGCATCGTGCAACTGAGGAAGACACTGGCTACGACGCCCGCCACCCTCGCTACATTGAGACCATCCCCAAGCGCGGTTACCGCTTCATTGAGGAGGTGCAAGAAGTCTTGAGGGATGTGGGCATACATGATCGCGAGGGGCGGTCCGCGGTAATCACGGAAAGGCGAGTTGCCTCTATAGCCGTCCTGCCATTCCTGGATATGAGTCCGGATAGGGACCAGGAGTATTTCTGCGAAGGGCTCGCTGACGAACTGATTAATAGCCTCGCGTGTTTGCCCAACCTGCATGTTGCCTCCAGAACGTCATCCTTTAGATTCAGTCGTCGTCGCTTGATATTCGCGAAGTAGGCAAGCGATTGAACGTGAACACTGTGCTTGAAGGAAGCGTCAGAAAGGCGGGGAACAACTTCCGCATCACCGCCCAACTGATTAGCGCAGTCGACGGATACCAACTGTGGTCAGAAAAATATGATCGCAGCCTCGAGGATATTTTTGCCGTTCAGGAGGACATTGCCCAATGCACTGTGAGAGCGCTTGAAGTAGTGCTAAGCTCGGACGATCAACGCGCGCTACAAAATCCCGAACGACAGCTATCGAAGCCTACGAATGGTACCTGCGAGGGCGCCAACTCTTTTATCAAATGCGACGCCGGAGCCTTGAATCCGCCAGACAGATGTACCTGAGAGCGATCGAAATAGATGATCAGTTTGGTTCCGCGTATGCGGGGATAGCCGACTGTTCCTCTTTCCTCTACATGGATTGGGGAGGTCTTGAGCCGGATCTTGTAGACGCCGATCGGGCGAGTTCGAAAGCCGTCGAGATAGAGCCCGGTTCGTCACAAGGGCACGCCTCAAAAGGAATCGTCCTCGCACTGAGTGGCCGGTATTCGGAAGCGGAAGGAGAGTTCGAGACCGCGCTGCACCTTAATCCCAAGCTGTATGAGGCCCATTACTATTACGCACGAGCCTGCTTCTCGCAGGGAAAACTTGATCGGGCCGCAGTGCTGTTAGAGCAGGCTACAGAAATTCGCCCAGAAAGCGTCGACGCCCTGTCAATGCTGGGCTGCATATATCGGGGTCAGAAGCGAGGACAGTTGCTTAGGGAGACATCCAGGAAGTGTCTCGACGCGGCCCAAAATCATCTCGAGTTTTACCCCAGTGATATCAGGCCACTTCTTTTAGGAGCAACTGCGCTTATAGAACTGGGAGAGACTAAACGTGGGCTGGAGTGGACGCGGCGAGCCTTGGAACTAGATTCGCAGGACCCGAACGTTCTCTACAATGCAGCCTGCGCATTCTCCATATCCGGTGAACTTGGAGAAGCAATCACCTGCCTGGAGAAGTCGCTCCCGTTTTGCGCTGATCGAAAGTGGCTCGACTACGACAGCTATCTCGATCCGTTGCGATATCTCCCCAGATTTCAAGACTTATTGCGGATCCCTCAATCAGCGCCCGGCCTTTAGACAATGAAGAAGACAACCCAGCGAATTCGTTACCTCGGCACATCGGACGGTGTCCGTCTCGCCTGGGCAGAGGCTGGTGCTGGGCCCATGCTCGTCAAGGCCTCGAATTGGCTGACGCATCTCGAATACGAATGGGAGAGTCCTGTCTGGCGACACTGGATTCGTTTCTTCAGCGATCACTTTCGCTTTGTGCGTTACGACGAGCGCGGGTGCGGTATGACGGATTTGAAGGTTGGTGATCTTTCGCTTGAGCGCTGGGTCGAAGATTTGGAGGCGGTGGTTGCAGCAGCCAATCCGCCCGGACCGTTCGCGCTGCTCGGGATTTCTCAAGGAGGTCCGATCTGTGTGGCCTATGCCGTGAAACATCCGGAGCGCGTCTCACATCTCATACTCTACGGCGCTTATGCTCGCGGTGCATTTCGTCGTGGCGACCCTGACCGGGAGAGTTTCTACCGGGCGATGATTGATCTTGTTCGCTTGGAGTGGGGTAGCGATAACCCGACTTTCCGACAGGTATTCACTTCGCGGTTCATCCCCGGAGGCACCGATGAACAGCTAGGATGGTTCAACGAACTCTGCCGCAAAACTCTGACGCCGGACATCGCCGCACACCTTCTCGAATCGCGCGGTACGCTTGACGTGATGTCGCTGCTCGGTGAGGTTCGGACACCGACGCTGGTGCTTCACGCGCGCGGCGATAACATTGCACCGATTTCAGAAGGGCACATCCTCGCCGCCGGAATTCCGGGGTCTCAGTTCGTCGAGCTCGACTCGAAGAACCACATCCTTCTCGAGAACGAGCCAGCTTGGGATCGCTTCTGCGATGAAGTGCGGGAGTTCATGGGACTCAAGCGCGCGACCCGCGGTGAGGACGAGGCGTTTGCTTTGCTTTCGTCGCGCGAGCGGGAGGTGCTCGGGTTGATCATGGAGGGTCTCGGAAACGCACAGATTGCGGATCGCTTGTCCATTAGCGAAAAGACAGTTCGCAACCACGTCTCCAATCTTTTCGATAAGCTCGGCGTGTGGACGCGCGCCCAAGCCATCGTCTTTGCCATGGACCGCGGTTTCAGGAGTTGATGGTAGATGACTTGACGAACTACCGTAGCTCAACGCGGCCCCGGAGTCCTTCGATGACCGCGATTAGCGCAGGATGCTGAACCCGTTTCACAGGAAGATCAAGTCTGAAGTGACGCAACATCCTGCGGACGCCTCGCACGTCGGGATGTTCTGCGCGCAGGCTAACCAGCGTGGCGCCTTTAACCGCGGTGCGGGCAGGGTGAGGCGAGTCTCCCCAGTCGATGAAGAGCGGGACGATACCGTCAGCCACCAGCACCCAGGGATCTGTGAACTGCCATGATAGTTGAACCCCGTCCGGCCGCCGCCGGTTCCCGGATTTCACTTCACCGAGGGGCACGCCTTTGCTGACAGCCTCACGCCGCAGCCGCTCGAGGTCATGGCCAGTGACGAACCATGCGACGAGCCGGGATTCTTTGAGTCCATCGAGCCCGAAAGGACGAGGCTCTTTAGGCGGCGGCTGTTCCGGGTCGGGCGCAATTATTTCCAGGTAAGTCGTTGGACCAAGCGCGACCAGGGCATTTCTGGTCCCGACGCCGGGGTGTTGGCCCCCGGCGGTCGCACGGACACCTAAGAGTTTCTCGATCTCTTCAATGCCGCGGTTCAAGTCAGGCGTGGCATAGACGAGGTGATCGACTCGCGAAATTAATTTCGCAGATGCTTCTTGCACAGCACCATTAATTGTTGTGATCAGAGTGAGCACTGCCAACAGTAACACGCTACAGAATCCTCACTGGCCCTTGTAAACAGTCTCAACCGGGCCAACACCCTCGGCCTCCAGGAGCGTTTCCTCGTCCCACCACTCGTCATGCCAGGCGTCCAGCAGGAACAACAAAGACGCTCCCCGCCACAAAACGCTTGGACGCGAGACGATTCTAATGGTTCGCCGATAATAATGAACATTGAACCGCTGAGCACCTTGACGTGCACGTCTTTGGAATGCCGGTGCGCAGTTGCCCGTGACCCGGCAGGAAGTTTGAGTTGATATTTGAAAGGGCCGGGCTGGCGGGTATCACCAAACAAATAGCGGCGGAACCCGCCGGGAACGCTTTCGATCGGTTGCCATTGGTCCGCGTTCCTGTTGGAGTCCGGTTGAGAACTTCGGGTACAAGCAGTGTTGCTGAGAATGATCACCGCCAAAATCGTCGCAGACATTACGCGCACGGATTTTCTTCCATCAAATTAGCCGTCCGACATTTACATCATCAAGATGCATGGAACTGATCAAAATCAAGTCTGAAACACATCTGCAAAATAGCTTCAATTCTCAAACGTGGGGTGGCCACGGAGGGCCACAGACGCCCGCATAACAATAATCCTGTAATCGTTTTGTAGGGGTGGCCCTCCGTGGCCACCCGTTTGAGGAATCATTGCCCTTCCAACTTCTTGAGATTCTCGGTTGCATTGTTGTTCTTCGGGTTCATCTCCAGCGACTTCTTGAAATTCGCGATCGCGAGTTCCTTCTCGCCAGTCGCCATGTAGCCTTCGGCCAAACTGTCGTACGCGTTCCACGAGTTGGGATAAAACTCAACGTTCAACTTGAAATACGCAAGCGCCTCGGGCAGTTTCTTCGAGCGCAGAAACCCATAGCCCAAACTGTTCAAGCGTTGTTCAGCGACCGCAGCGTTGTTGGGTGTCGCGCGCTTAATCTCTCGATACCCGTCCATGGCTTTGCTGATGTTGCCGGCGCTTAGATGCTCAAACGGAATCAACGTCTCTGCAGACACTTTAGGCGCCGTAATCGCAGCACCCCGTGGAGGAGAAAGTTGCAGTGCGCTGACACCCGTTTCACTCTTCATAAACGTGTACTTAACAGCCTGATCTCTCCGGATGAACGTGCCGTCCGTAATGGGTAGCAGTTCAAACTTCACATCCGCCGTCGGCATCGCGAATAGCTTTCCTTCCTCTCGTGCGATCTTGAGAACCCGATCCGGATTGACGCGAAAGCGGCCGGTGTATTCATCGAGTTTCGTTGCCTCGAGCGAAATGATCTCGGTGAGCGGGGGCAGAAACTCTTCCCAGTTGTATTCACGCGCAATACTGCGTAGCACCTCCGGCATGATCTGGCCGTTGTCGGAATTGACCATGATCACAGCGCCGTAACCTTTCTCACGATTCATCAGCAACTGTGCTCTGAAGCCTTCGTCCGCGCCGTCGTGTCCGAAGTACACGGCGTTGCCGCGCTTATCAATGAAGAAGCCAAGACCGACCTCCTCCATGAAGGGCGTGACCATCTTGTCGATCATTTCCTTGTTGAGGATCTTGTTCGAACGTCCTGCATACGAGAGTTGAACTTCGATCGCAAACTTAGCGAGATCCGTGGGCGTGGTCCACAATCCCGCGGCCGCCATCTCCGGGTAAACATGAATCTTGCCCGCCACGAGTGCACCGTCTCTGCGATGTCCCGACGCTGCTTTCTTGCGCCAGTCCTCCGGCAGCGGTTGACTGTAGGTGCTGTTCGTCATTTTTAGTGGGCCAAGCACTGTTTGTTGAGCGATCTCCGGATACGGTTTCTTCTCGATGTCCATGATTGCGAGTTGCGCGATAGTCGAGCCACCGCCCGCATAGCGGAACTTTGTTCCCGGTTCCATGTTCACGCGCACTGCCGCGGTATTGGCAGGTGGAGTACCATCCAAAACCTGAGGCAGCGTTGGAATCTTTTCGCCGGCAGCATAACCGGGGAAGCCATGCACCGTAAGGCCGCCGGTGTGGCTCAAGAGGTTTGCGAGTGTCACCTTTTTCGTCGCGGTAAATTCATTGTCAGGTAGCTTCCACGTTTGAAGTTTGTTGTTGATGTTTTCGTCGAGTGAGATCTTTCCGTCCTGCACTCGTTTCAGCGCCACCATTGCCGCCACCGGTTTGCTGATCGATCCGGCTTGGAAGAGGGTTTCAATAGTTACCGGTTCGTTGGTGTCGATGTCTTTAACGCCATAACTACGAGCCCATTCAACCTTAAAATCTTTTACAACAGCGATACTTAATCCCGGCACTTTCCAGTGTTTCATTCGCTCTTCAATGGACCATGACGGATCGCCTTTGATCAAAACGGGCGGCAAGAGGCCGCTTTCGACGCGTTTAATCTGTGCGTCGATGTTCGATTGACCAAAGGCCGCGAACGGCAATAGGTTCACGACTAAAAGAAATTTGCAGATGGCGTTTCTCATAAATCCTCCGACTTTCTCAGCTTCCGTTCAACAATTGCTCAACCATAAAGGAGCAGCCACAAAAGGCACAAAAAGCTCAAAAATCAGCTGAAGCTATTTTGTGCTTTTTGTGGCAAAAAGACTTTTCAAGCAACGGCGTTAGCGCGGTTGCCTGGATATCGGTCGCAGTGAACCGACTTGACGAATATTATATGAACGCAGATCCGGTACGCTCCGGTTTAGCGTTACGCAACGACCAGTAAAATTTCTCCCCTGGCAGAGTTGCCATGTCCCTCTTCCGATCGTTACGCTTCGTGCGGGCTTGAAGACATCTGTTTCAGGGCCAGTGAAGTTGCTCGGAGCTCCGCGATAATTAGTCCGGTCGAAGATCACAACGTACCAGTCGCTTGTGGGCGGTGGTGGTTCTGATCCTCCGGAATCGCCCGGTCGCACTGAAAACACTCGATTGCGCATGTTATGTGCGGCGAGGTCCGGAACGCTTTGATCGAGCGTGATACAGCGTCCGCTATAGTTCTGGCCTTCACAAAGCGTCCACACCCCTCTGCCGATCGTCACGCTTTGCCCGCTATTAGGAATACTCGGATTGGGTCCGTCATAGGTGCGAGGAGTACCTCGATAGTTAGGTCGATCGAAGAATACGATGTACGGATTTCCGGAGGGTGGTCCAGGCGGAAGGGGAGATCCACCGTCAACTCGTCGTATTGACGAAATAAGATCGTTCCACGCGTTGCGTCTGAGGTCGGGTTCGTTTCCGGAAACGACGACACAACGGCCTTGAAAGTTTGAATGTTCACAGATCTCCCAGCGTTCGCCCCGCCCCACTCTAAGGCTCGAGATCCGATCATTCAGACCCAGAGGTTCGAGATCGGGCACATCCTCGCGATAGGTCGCACTCCGGCCGTTGAAATTTCGGTCAGTGAAGACTGTAATTCCCACGCCGCCCATCTGCCTTCGCTGAGCAGAGCTGTTGTCTATAAAACCAATGGCAATCAGAACCAGGACGGAACACACTAGCGAACGAATCATTGTAGTCTCCTTAAAATAAATTGGGGAACTTCAGAAGGTGCAGGGTTAAGCGGGGGGTTGGGGTAGTGTGGGTCGGTAAGAATCGTATGTTTTCGCTGAGCACGATGCAAGCGATCCGGGGTCTTTGCGACCTCTGCATCTCCGCAAGTAATTTTGTCCACAGGCATTCAAGCAGGCTGTAAGCTAAGGAGCGGGAGGCGTTAAATGACAATTCGTTCCCAAATCGGCAAATACAGTCTGTTTCTAGTCTTGCTGCTCGTCGCTCTCGTACCCGCCTGTAAACGCCGCTCAACCGCGGAGTTCATTTCGGTAAACGACCCCGTCATCGCACTCAAGCACATTCGCGTAATTGACGGAACCGGGAATGCGTCACGCGAAGATCAAACGATAATCATTGACGCAGGGCGCATCGTTGCTGTTGGTCCAACAGCGGAAGTAGCTGTTCCCTCAGCCGCCAAGTCTCTGGATCTCAGGGGTCACACTGCGCTGCCGGGTCTGGTTGGAATGCACAACCATCTCTTTTATGCGACCGATGGAGGTGAGCGCTATGTCTCGGCCGATCAGAGTTTTGCTCCACTCTATCTTGCTGCCGGCGTGACTACGATTCGCACGGCCGGCGCGCTTCAGCTCACAAGTGACCAGGCGGTAAAGAAAGCGGTTGACAGCGGTGAATTGGCAGGACCAAAGATTCACCTTTCCAGTTCTTATATAAATCGGAATCGCGGCCAACTAATAAATGCGCAAAAGGTAACTGACCTCATCAACGACATGGCCGATCAGGGCATTACCTCTCTGAAAATCTACGAGAACATAACTCGCGCAGAGCTTGGTCCTATTGTCGAAGCGGCGCACAAGCGAGGTCTCAAAGTTACCGGACACACGTGCGCCATGGGTTTTATCGAGGCGGCGCAGGGAGGGATCGACAATCTCGAACACGGACTGGCAGTTGACACGGAGTTCTTCTCGAACAAGAAGGCAGATGAATGTCCCGAACGACGTGAGTGGCTTCCGGAATTGGCTAGCATTGATGTGAAGAGCGAGCCGGTGCAGAAAATGATCCAGGAACTCGTTAGTCGTCGTGTGGCAATCACTTCGACGCTGGCAATTTTCGAAGCGTTTGTAACAGAGAAATTTCAACTGGATCCGAGAATGAAGGATGTGCTCGAGGACGATGCTTTTGTGGATTGTCGTACACACTTAAGATCCGGCAAGGCGGATCCTCGCTGGTCCAGACTGTGGGAAGCTGTGCTGAAAAAAGAGATGGAGTTTGAGCGCGAGTTTGTTAAGGCCGGTGGTCTGTTGATGACGGGAGTTGATCCAACTGGATGGGGAGGAGTTGTTGCGGGGTTTGGAGATCAACGCGGCGTGGAACTGCTGGTGGCAGCGGGCTTCTCTCCTGAGCAAGCAATTCAGATCGCGACGTTGAATGGCGCGACGTTTCTGGGGGAAGACGCACTCATCGGCACACTCGCCGTAGGTAAGCAGGCTGACATCATGATCGTGCGTGGCAATCCGGCGACTAATATCCAGGATGTTCGCAATGTTCAATTAGTTTTTAAGGATGGTGCTGGTTACGATCCGGCGAAGTTGATTGAATCGATCCGCGGACTTGTTGGTTTGAAGTAACCGCGGGCTTCGTATTGGTCCATAGTATACAATGTCGCTTTTTCCCCAAGTCTTTATGCCACAAAGAATCACAAAAACAGTTTGCGCCGCTTTTTCGATCTTATTGTGCGTTTTTGTAGCTCAGGCTTCCTGGCAGACTCCAAAAACAGCCGAGGACTACAACAACCGAGGGTTGGAGCGACAGAATAACGGCGATCTTGACGGTGCGCTTGCAGACTACACACACGCCCTCACCTTGAAGCCCAGACCTATTACCCAGGCGACGATTTACAACAACCGCGCCAACGCCTACATGGCGAAAAATGATTTCGCGGCGGCCATTGCCGATTACGGCAGTGCGATCCAGCTGCAACCGGCTAATTTCGAGAACTATTACAACCGTGGCATCGCGTCATACAACGTGCGAAACCTCGACGCGGCGATCGCTGACTTCACCAAAGCCATCGAGCTTCAGCCAAAATTCGCGATGGCCTACAGTGACCGCGGGAATGCGCGGAGTGAGAAAGGTGACATCGAGGGAGCAATTGCAGATTATTCAACTGCGATCGCCTTATCACCGAAGTCGGCGGCTTTCTATTACAACCGCGGAATCGCACTGCAACACCAGCGGCAAACTGATGCGGCAATTAACGACCTTTCAGAGGCGTTAAGGCTCAGTCCCAAGTTTTACAAAGCGAACATTAATCGCGCAGTTGCGCTGTTTGAAAAAGGTGATCTCGATGGAACGATCGCGGACTACACGCGCGCTCTGGAGTTTGAGCCGGCAGATGCGTCGCTTTATTACGGACGAGGCATCGCAAGGCAGAAGAAGAACGATCTGGAAGGCGCCTTAGCTGATTACACTAAAACGATCGAGCTCGACCCGAGACATGCGTTAGCGTATGCAAATCGTGGTGTCGTTAAAGTGTTACTAAAAAGTCCAAACTCCGCAGCGGATTTCGAAGCCGCGTTTCGGCTCGATCCATCATTGAAAGCAACTTACAACGAGTTCTATGAAAAGCGTCGAAAACCTTGAGCGTCAAAAGTAACAGTGCAAAGCTCAACGATGATGTTGATGCGCTATTCAAGCTTCCATTGGCAGAATTCATCGACGCGCGAAATTCACTCGCCAAGAGTCTGAAGCAGAGCGGGCGTGCCGACGACGCGAACCTTGTAAAGACACTGGCCAAGCCTTCCGTCTCAGCCTGGACTGTTAACCAACTCTACTGGCATCACCGCGACGAATTCGAGATGCTGCTCGCTGCGGGCCGTCGCTTTCGCAAGGCCCAAACGGCTGGGAAGATCGCAGACATGCGTGACTCACTCCAGGCGCGAAGCGAGGCGCTCCTGGGCTTATCAGATCTCAGCGACTTCGTTGTTGAGCGAAGCAGGTCACAATCCATCGCCGGATATGATTCGCCGAATTACCACCACGCTCGAAGCACTTTCAGCGCTTTCAGATGGTCCAACTCTCGGACGACTGAGTCACGACGTTGACCCACCGGGTTTTGAATCACTCGCTTCATTCATCCCTGCGGCAGGCTCGAAGAAAACGTCAACAACACACAGCGAAGTGACGAGCGCAAAAATAAAGAGACGCGCCAGGTAAAAATAGCTGCGGCGAAGTTTTCATTGCAGGCGGCGAAGAGGGCGATGGCTGATGCGCGCGTCAGGGTTCAGAGTTTGGAATCGGCGAAGAAAACTGCGCAAGCCGACGTGAAGCAGGCCGAGAAGCAGTTTCGCGAAGCAGAGGAACGATTCAAGAAAGCGCGCGCCGCCTCGGAAGCTGCCTCGCAGCGTTCGAAAAACGTCCTGGCTGACGCCGAAGAGGCGACTAAAGCAGTCGAAGACGCCAAGCGCGCGGTCGAAAAGGCGACTAAAGAACTCGAATCATTGTTTAGCGAACCAGGAAAGTGAAACCGAACGTTATAAATTTTTTCTACAGTGTCGATTTCACTAATCGCCGTTCGACTTACGTTTAAAGGAGTCGAATTGTTAGTTAAAGCCATGAAAAGGAAGCGAAAAGATGAGCAATGTACGTGTTCTCGTAGGCACCCGTAAGGGCGCATTCATTCTGACTTCAGATGGAAAACGTGAAAAATGGGACGTTAGTGGCCCTCATTTCGCCGGCTGGGAGATTTATCACGTCAAAGGCTCGGCCGTGGATCCGAACCGCATTTTCGCGTCGCAAACCAGCGGCTGGTTCGGGCAGATCATTCAACGTTCGGACGACGGCGGCAAGACGTGGTTTCAGCCCGGAACGCCAGCGGGCGCGCCGGTCATGTCGCCTGAAGGTATGCCGATGGGCGAAAGCAACAAGTTTGTTTACGACACTTCCGCCGAAACCGGCAAACCGCTTACGACGCATCAGTTTTATGACGGCACTCCACATCCATGGGAGTTCAAACGAGTGTGGCATCTTGAACCTTCACTCGACGATCCTGATACGGTCTTTGCCGGCATTGAAGACGCCGCATTATTTCGCACGACCGACGGCGGCCAGACCTGGCACGAACTTCCCGGCTTGCGCGGACACGGCACCGGATCTCAGTGGCAACCCGGCGCGGGCGGCATGTGCCTGCACACGATTCTGTTAGACCCTGCCAATCGTGATCGCATCGTTATCGCGATCTCCGCCGCGGGCGCATTTCGCACTGACGACGGTGGCACGACGTGGAAACCGATCAATCAAGGTTTGCACTCGGAATACATTCCCGACCCGACCGCTGAGGTGGGCCACTGCGTTCATCACGTTGCGATGCATCCTTCGAATTCAAACCTGCTGTACATGCAGAAACACTGGGACGTGATGCGCAGCAACGACGCGGGCGACTCGTGGCACGAAGTCAGCGGAAACCTGCCGACTGATTTTGGGTTTGTGATCGACGTTCACGCGCACGAGCCGGAGACGATTTACGTCGTGCCGATCAAGAGTGATAGCGAACACTATCCGCCAGATGGCAAGTTGCGCGTCTATCGAAGTCGCACAGGCGGCAACGAATGGGAAGCGCTCACGAACGGTTTGCCTCAAGAGAACTGTTACGTGAACGTGCTGCGCGATGCGATGGCCGTCGACTCGCTCGATTCGTGTGGCGTGTACTTTGGCACGACCGGCGGGCAGGTATATGGATCGCCTAACGGCGGCGACACGTGGGCGCCCATTGTTCGAGACCTTCCGCCAGTGCTTTCAGTGGAGGTCCAGACACTGAAATGATCGTAGTTGTTTTACCGGCACACTTGCGAACGCTCGCGGGCGTCAAGGGAGATGTGGAACTCGAGGTTAACGGGGAAGTGACACGAAGTTCGATCCTTGATGCTCTTGAAGCACGATATCCGATGCTTCGCGGGACCATTCGCGATCACGTCGCGGGAGAGCGCCGGCCAATGGTGAGATTTTTTGCCTGCGGTGAGGATGTAACACACGAGCCCCCTGACACTCCGCTGCCTGCGGCAATTGCATCGGGTGCGGAACCTTTCTATATCATCGGCGCAATCGCCGGTGGTTAAGCAATCATAAAGAGGAGAAATCATGTCAACAAGCAAGCCAACAACCGATACAAGCACTATACGACTGCACAGAGTATTCCAGGCGCCGCCTGAAAGAGTTTACCGGGCGTTTCTTGATCCAACTGCAATGGTCAAATGGCTTCCGCCGAATGGATTCACAGGTGAGGTTCATCATATCGACGCAAAGGTGGGAGGCACTTACAAGATGTCGTTCAAGAACTTCACCACCGGCAACAGCCATTCGTTCGGTGGAGAGTATCTTGAGCTGGTACCAAACGAACGCATCCGCAACAGCGATAAATTCGACGATCCGAATATGCCCGGCGAAATGCAAAATACGATCACGTTCAAGAAGGTGTCTGTCGGTACTGAAGTGAACATCGTGCAAGAGGGAGTGCCGGCGGTGATTCCGGCTGAGGCCTGCTATCTCGGTTGGCAGGAATCGCTAAAGCTGCTGGCGCAACTCGTCGAAGCTGAGATTCCGGATCATGGACTTAAGATCGGGAGACACGGATGCTCATCAATATCTTTCATGACCTGCGCTATGCCTTGCGAGCGTTGCTTAAGCATCGCACTTTTACTGTGGCTGCTTTGTTGACGCTCGCTCTGGGCATCGGAATAAACACGAGCATCTTCACGCTGCTGTATTCGGTTGCTTTCCGTCCACTGCAGGTGAAGGATCCCGATCGTGTCGTGAACGTCTATCAAACTCTGGAAGGTGAGTTCGATCGTCAGGTTGAAGGCAGCGTAGAGCTGCTTTCTTATCCTGAATACCTGAACTATCGAGACAGAGTCGCGGGCGTTTCGGTTTGGCTGCGTCAGCGGATGTGAAATTGTATCTGGGCGGCAACAACGTTGAGAGAATCAACGGGCTGATGGTTACCGACAATTACTTTTCGCTTCTTGGAGGCGGAAGTGCACTCGGCCGCACTTTCTTCGACAAAGAATGCCAGACGCCGCTTCAGTGTCCGGTCGCCGTTCTTAGTTATCGTTTCTGGCAGCGCAGGTTTGGATCTGATCAGAGTGTAATCGGCACATCACTCATGCTGAATCGCCAGCGCTTCACTGTGCTGGGTGTGGCGGCGAGCGATTTTCGTGGCGCCGAGATGAACGTACCCGATGTTTGGATTCCGATAACGATGCAGCCCGCATTGATGCCCGAGAGCAAAATGCTGGACAACGCCAATCTTAGCTGGCTAAGCATCGTTGGACGGTTGAAAGACAGCGCCTCGATACAGCAGTTGCAGGCGGAGATGCAGCTCGTTGCTGCGCAGATGGACCAGCAGTATCCGGGACGCAAGTCGATTGTCAACGTCATGCCCGGGTCGTATCTCAACTCTCCTGAAGTTCTCAGCGAAGGACTACCGATTGCGATCCTGATGATGGCGGCAGTTGGTTTGGTTCTGCTGATCGCGTGCGCGAACGTTTCGAATCTCATGCTTGCGCGTGCCGCAGCGCGGCGAAAAGAGATTGCTGTGCGACTCGCGCTCGGAGCGAGCCGCTGGCGATTGATCCGGCTCCTGCTGACGGAAAGTCTGCTGCTCGCCGTGCTGGGTGGCATCGCTGGGTTGTTTCTTGCAGTCTCTTTGCCGCCGATCTTGTTGTCGTTGATTCCTGATGCCGGTCTCGATGTCGACTTTAAGCCGAATGCAACAGTCTTCGCTTACATGTTTTTGATCTCGCTGATTACCGGTGTTGCGTTTGGGCTGGCGCCGGCGATCGAATCTACGAAGCAGAACCTTACGGCGGCGCTTAAGTCGGCGAGAAACAAAGCCGCGCGTCTCCTTACCCCGCTTGCGCAATCTGCTGGTGATTGGCCAGGTCGCGATTTCCCTCGTGCTTCTGATTGGAGCAGGTTTGCTTGTGCGCGGCTTACAGCAGGCGCAATCCACCGACGTCCGGTTTGATCAGAAGAATCTGGTTGTCGTATCGACGGATCTGACGCCGCTGGGTTACGACGAAGCGCGTGCCGCGACACTCTATGCGCAACTCTCCGAACGCTTGAAAACTTTGCCGGGAATTAAGTCGGTGAGTCTTGCGGAAGTCGTGCCCTTTGCCGGACGGCGCGACGTGCGCATCGACGTCGAGGGACACGGGTCATCGCTTGGCGTGGGCGACAACGTGGTGTCTTCCGAATACTTTCAAACCCTTGGGGTTCCGATCGGCGCGGTCGATCGTTTACTGAAGAGGATGCTCTTAGCGGACAATCTCCCGCGGTGATTAGCTCACGCGATGGCCAATCGCTTCTGGCCCGGCGCCGATCCGATAGGCAAGCGCTTCAAAGATACTGATGGCCCATGGCACGAGATTATTGGTGTCGTCGCCGACATCAGTAGCAGGCACATTGGAAAAATTGATGGTCCTGTGTTCTACACGCCTGGCTCGACTCGCCAGGTTAACGGGTCGCAGTTTTGTCGTGCGAACAAACGAGAATCCATCTGCGAGCGTGAGCGCTATTAGAGAAGCGGCGCTTTCGTTGAATAAAGACGTTTTGGTCTCGGTTGAGCCGCTCGAGGAGAACGTGAGGCGCATGTTGGAACCGGCGCGGATGGGCGCGTGGTTTTCCGGAACAGTTAGTTTGCTTGCGTTGCTGATTGCGGCAACTGGTATTTACGGGATGCTGTCGTATCTCGTTGTCGAGCGTACAAGCGAGATCGGCATTCGGATGGCGCTCGGCGCGCAGCGGCGTAACGTTTTGTTGCTAATCGTGCGTGACGGAATGAAGCTCGCGGGGATTGGCGCAGTGATTGGTTTGGTAGTTGCGATCGTGTTGACGAAAGTGATGGCGACGCTGCTGTTTGGTTTAGGCCCGACAGATGCGTTCACGTTCGCCGCGGTTTCTATCGGCGCCCTCGCCGTCGCATTATTGGCCTGCTACATCCCCGCGCGCCGCGCGACGAAAGTGGATCCGTTGGTCGCGCTGCGTAGTGAATGAGTCGTGATGCCTCGGTCAACGCGCGAAGCGCGTGTGAGCGTATAGCCTAGGGTGGAGCGAGGCTTTGCGAGCGAAACCCTCTAGGTTACGGTATTAAAAAGCATTTGAGCCCGCGAAGCGGGCGGCAGCGCAGCGATCCGCACGTCTGTCGCCCGCTTCGCGGGCTCATACATCTTTTTTATCGCGCTACCTAGGGTTGCGCTCGCAAAGCCTCGCTCCACCCTAGGCTATACGCTGACACGCGCTTCGCGCGTTACACGGCTGCCTGCTGCGCAGGGCTACATCCGCTGCGCAATCGATCAAACGAAACGTTCATCGAATTCAATTTCGTTTGCTCGTAAGAATTGAATGAATTCCTCCCTAAACGAAATCTTTTGATGATGCTCTTTTTGATTCATTACGTATCGCTGCACCTGTTGCAAATTCGACTGACTCACGGTGAACGCTGCATAACCACGTTGCCAGGAGAAATCTGACAAGCAGGGAAACACGTCGTGCATCCAACCGCTCGCTCCTGCTTTTAAATCCCGAAGCACATCTGAAAGCGCCTTGTCAGGACGGAGCCTTGCGAGCACGTGAACGTGATCCTCCATTCCGTTGATACCGAGTGGAATCCCATTCAGGCCGCGTATCGTTCCGCCAATGTATCGATACAGGCGTGGTTGATAATCCAAGGTGATTAGCGGGCGTCTATCTTTGGTTGAGAAGATTATGTGATAGAGAAGATTCGTGAAGGATTGAGACATCGTGAGGATTCTCCATTTTGTGAGGATGATAAAGCACATGGAGATTACAACGAGACGATAGAGATTTCAAAAACGCGCAAAGCGCGTGTCAGCGTATAGCCTAGGGTGGAGCGAGGCTTTGCGAGCGCAACCCTAGGTCAGGTTTTAGAAAAACATTTGAGCCCGCGGAGCGGGCGGCAGACGTTCCGTGAATCTCGCGCTGTCGCCCGCTACGCGGGCTGTAAAATCCTTTTTAATCGCGTCCTAGGGTTGCGCTCGCAAAGCCTCGCTCCACCCTAGGCTATACGCTACCACGCGCTTCGCGCCTTGAGCCCTAGGCTATACGCTACCACGCGCTTCGCGCGTTGAAACCCTCGGCAGGCAAGCGTTACTCGTTCCGCAACGCCGTCGTCGGATCTAACCCGGCGGCGCGGAGGGCGGGGAGCCATGAGGCCATGAAGGCGATGATTAGGAAGAGAACGGCCACTGATACGAAAGTAAGAGGATCGGTGGGTTTCACTTCCACAAGCATGCTCGCCAACACGCGCGTCAGTGCGAACGCGCCGACCAGCCCAATCGCAATTCCGATTGCGCTGAGATAGAGCCCTTTTCCAACCATCAAACGAAAAATGCGCGATGGCGCGGCGCCAAGAGCCATCCGCACTCCAATCTCCGCAGTTCGCTGCCGCACCGAAGTCGCAAGCACTCCATACAATCCAACGCCCGCAAGCAGCGCCGCAATCGTTGAGAAAACTCCGATCAGCAGCAGCGAAAAGCGTGTCTGCGCCTGGGCCTGGACCACCAGGGAATCCATCGGTTGCATATCGCTGATAAACGTCTCTGGCCCGGCTCGTTTCACCACCTCACGCACAGCGCTCGCAAGTGCAGCCGGATCTCCATCAGTCCGGAGCGCCCACCACGACGCCGCCTGGTGATTCACATATCCATCCGTGACGTAGAGTTGTTCGCGACCCGGTTCGATGAGTGATGTGTTGCGCTGATGGGCCACCACACCAATGATTTCTCCCCATTGCGCCTCAGGCGTGCGAACGCGAAACAGGATGCGCTTGCCCACCGCCGACTCATTCGGAAATGCCTTTGCCGCGAGTGCCTGATCAATTATGAGTAGGTTACGATCGGGCGTACTGTCTTCCGGCGCAAAGGTCCGTCCCTCGATAAGCTTGGTGCCCATCGCTTCGAAGTATCCGGGCAGAACGATCTGAAGATCGGCAGCTTGAAACTTGCTCGGGTCTCCTTGCGCTTCGGCTCCACCCCAACGCACAGGACTAAACCCACCGGCGAGCGGCAATGGAAACGACGCGGTGACACTCTTCACACCGGGAATCGCGCCTAGTTGCTCACGAAGCTGGCGCTTGAACGTCTCAGCTTCCTGCGGTGTCTCGCCGATGTTGCCGAGAAGTTGAAACGTGAGCAGCCCTTGCGGATTGAAACCGAGATTCACACGCTGAATGGCAAGGAACGTGCGCATCATCAACCCCGAACCAATCAGGAGTATGAATGCAAGCGCAACTTCAACAACTACGACAGCATTACGCAGACCCGCAGCACCGAGTGCGCCGGTTCGCCCGCTGGCTCGCAATATACTCATTAGGTTTGGCTTTGCAGTGCGGAGCGCCGGAACGACACCGAAGAGCAGCGCGGACAAAAGTCCTGCCAACACTGAAAACGCCAACACTTGCGTATCGATCCTGATCGCATTCAGGCGAGGCAGATTCTCGGGCGCGATTACAAGCAACTGGTAAATACCTAAATAGGCCAGCGCCACACCCAGGATCGTTCCGAGCGCAGCGATCAGAAATGCCTCGGCAAGCGTCTGCCGAACTAACTGCCACCAACCAGCACCGAGCGCGGCCCGAACCGCCAGCTCACGTTCGCGCGACGACGCTCTTACGAGCATCAGATTTGCCACGTTCGCACATGCAATCAGTAACAGGAAAATCACCGCGCCCATCAGCGCGAGAATCGCGGGTCGAACTTCATCCACAAGGTGCTGCTTCATCGGCACAAGCTCGAAGTGGTGACCGGCTGTGCGAGCGATCGTGCTTTCCTCACGGATTTTTTGCGACATGGTTTCGACCTCGGCCTGTGCTGGGACCATGTCGGCGCCGGGCTTGAGCCGCCCGATCACGCGCCACTGCACGTTGTTGCGATTGGCAACGTCATACTGAATGCGCGCGGCAATCCAGATACTCGGAAACTGTTCTATATTCGCTTGCGGTGGAAACAGCAGCTCAAAACCTGGGGCGACCACGCCGACGATGATTGGCGCTGGTCCAAATGCGGCAGCTACTGGCAGAGTTTTACCAATAACAGATCGATCACCACCAAATCGCTGTTGGAAATAATCGTTGCTAAGAATCACCATGTTTGGCAGCGGAGGTGGTCCATCAGCGGCCGGAGGTGCGTTGCCGTCGGCTGCTGCGGGTGGAGCTGCTTGCGGCGTGCCATCAGACTCCTGAAAGTCTCGGCCCGCGATGATCGAACCGCCCATCATCTGAAAGAAATTGGTCGATACAATTCCTACGCGAACCCGCTCAGGCGTGCCATCCAGACCAGGAAGAGTGAAGCGACCTGTACTGACCGCAGCGAAATCCTCGAACT
The DNA here is from genome assembly GCA_963800055.1 of uncultured Acidobacteriota bacterium. Classification (GTDB taxonomy): domain Bacteria; phylum Acidobacteriota; class Blastocatellia; order Pyrinomonadales; family Pyrinomonadaceae; genus PSRF01. The sequence goes on along the minus strand of CAWCZP010000014.1, from coordinate 23,512 downwards.
GATTTTTCGCGTTATTGCGCAGGTCGAGGAAGTCGACGTTCGAAATGGGGAAATCCTTTGACATTCCGCTTCTGCATGTCGCTGCGAACAAGGACCAAACGCTCTGGATCCTTGTAAGGCAGTTGGCGCAGCAGCACACCGTTAGTAACACTAAAGATGGCGGTGCTCGCTCCGATCGCGAGAGCGATTGTGATCACGACTGTGATTGAAAAGATAGGACTCTTGCGCAGCGTGCGAAACGCGTAAGACAGGTCGTTCAACATGGCGGCCAGTTTAGACTCTGTTTTGGTTTTCAGCCAAGCAAAATTCGAAGAGGCACGAAATTACGAATCGGTGCTCCGAGACTTCACTTGTATTGAGAAAACGAATGGGCCACGGACGGGTGGCCACGGAGGGCCACCCCTACAAATAGATCACGAGAGATTCATCATCAAGGCAGTTTTGCCGCGAGGACATCAACCTTCTCGATGACTGGTGTTTGCGCGAGCAACTCAGACGCTTTGGCCATTAGTGCTGCTGCCACTTTGCCGTTGAGATGCGCACGGCGTCCCGAGTCATCGGGGAACGCGTCGAAGATGCCGAACGTTGATGGACCCATGCGGATTGCGAACCAGGCCGTCGTGTCCGGTTCTTCCTCGACCAGCGCCAGTCCGCTTTTGAGGAAACTCTCAACGTCTGCTTCTTTACCAGGCTTCGCCTCGAGCCGAACGAGCAATGCTACTGTAACCATATTTATCTCCTTATTAATCGGTCAGTAATTGTAAACGATGAGACCGACATTCCGCTCAGCCGCTTGCGCGACGAAAGACTTTAGATCGTCGAAGGCACCCAGGCAGTAACCAAGGTTATCCTGCTTCTGTGGATCTCGATCCCACACCTCGGGATAGATCTCAAGGGCCATCATCTTCTCGGGGTTGTAGCGGCGTTTCAAAAAAGGCTCGTCCATTCGTTGCAGTCCAGTGTTCAGAGATTGTACCTGTTGAGAAGTGAGTGCTCTCGTTAAGCCATAGCCGATGTCGTCCCCCACGACTATGCCACCGCTTACGATGAAGTTGAACGGCTCCTCGCCTTCCCCTGCCGTTCCGGTAAGCAAGTAATGGATTGCGTGCCATGCTTTGTCGAGGTCAACTTCTGTAACCTCACCATCCGCTAGAGTGAAATCCGTAACCTCGACAGCAGGCGCTTTCTTGCGTCCGAAGAGCCTCGACAGGAGTCCAGGTGGTGGCCAGTTCCGGGCTCTCTCATATGCTTCCGGGATCTCAGGCGTCACAACTTTCCAAACGAGTGCGGGGTCGGCGCGAAGTTTCTCGATGTTCTCGTCGCTTAAGGTGAACACCGAAGCATACATGCCCATAGCTGTTCTCCGGATTCTGGCCTAACTTTACAACAGCGATATTAACATGCACCCGCTTAACGAACGGTGGACCATCAGTCAACGCCGTTCACGTCAGGAGAAATGCCGCTCGCGTATTCATTGTTGAACTTCGGTGATAGCACGACTTACGATACCAGCCAAATCACTTAACAGAGGAGTAAAACCGTGACGGATTTCAGTGCTGCGACGCCAATCCTCAACGTCAAAAATCTTCAGGCATCGATGGACTACTACGTTCAAAAGTTAGGCTTTGAAAAGATGTGGGATTGGGGTGACCCACCGGACTTTGGCTGTGTGGGACGCGGCAAGGTCGAGATCTTCTTCTGCCAGGGCTGTCAGGGACAATCCGGGATGTGGATGTCGATCTTTATGAAAGACGTCGATGCGCTTTATGAAGAGTACAAGAATAGCGGCGCAACGATCCTGGACCCACCGACAGATTATCCGTGGGGCACTCGCGAGATGCTGGTTGAAGATCTTGATGGACATCGGTTCCGGATGAGTGGAAAACCGGTTGGTGCAGTCGATCAGAGTTGTGGTGAAGGCTGAAGCTTGAAATGCTGAGGCCAGCGCCTGCCGGCGCTGGCCTCACTCGACAAAGAGCTTCTATTCATCCGGCGCGAGGTAACCGATCAGGAAAAGATGGTCTAATGCTCCGGTGGGAATCGTCAGGTGGGCAGTAATTTTCGCAGCCGACGAAACCACAATGCCCGCCCGCAAATTCTCATTCGCTCCATTCACTCCACCGCTGTTGAGAGTTATTACAGAGTCGAAGACATCGCGGATTAATGCCGGGTTCGCAAGATTTTCAATCCTCAGAAACAGTCGTGCAACAGTTCCGGGATTCCCAGCGGTAACTTGCCAGTTGACGTCCGTTATGATGAATACCTTACCAGCCGGAATAGTGAATGATGTGGCGTTGCCGTCGGGAAGTGTCCTCAGAAAAAAGACCTCGCCCGACGATATTGAACAGACCGCTAAGGCTGACCATCTCGCTGGCTTTCCGACCGAGATGCGTTGCCGACGAAGCGTTTACGTCGCGGACCAAAGCGGGAGCCGCGGCTGAATTGCCGATCACAACTGTTCCGGCAACCTTAGTAGTGCCTTGGGCCACTGTCGGCACGGGTTCCGAAGTTGTGTTGGTTACGATGACTTTCTCCTGGCTATAAGCCGGAGTGGGGGCGAAGAGTGCGAATGCAGCGAGACCAAGCAAAGCAATTAACAAATTCTTGAACTTAATTTGGAACCATCATCTGTCTCCTTCTAAATTTGGTGGAATTTCGGACGCGGCGTAATCCGCGGGGTTTCGAGGGGACGGAAGATACCGCGAGTCGAGCGGAAAGTCTTGAAACCGGCGTGAATTCTTTATGAAAGACTATGAAGGAATTCTGAGAGACGAAGGAACTGACGGTTCGCCAGTCTCACATCGCAATTCTAGCGTTTCAGGTGTTCACGCAAGTTCAGATTTCTGATCAAGCGATGAAGGTAGTTAGGATGGACGCCGAGCAGTTTCGCTGCATCTGTGTAGTTGCCCTTCGTTTGATCCATTGCCCGAAGGATTATCTGCTTTTTAGTTTCCGCTACTGCCTCGTGATACTTCGTCGGAGCGGGCATCGCGCGGGTTTCAGTTTCGAGAATTGCTTCCGGAAGATCTTCCGGCAGTATCACGTCTGTGGTTCCCAACACCACAGCGCGTTCGATCGCGTTTTCCAGTTCTCGTACGTTCCCTGGCCAATCGTAACTCAACAGACGCTTCTGCGCCTCCAACGAGATACTCGTGATCTTGCGGTTACATTTCTCTCCATACCTGACGGCAAAGTATTTTGCCAGGAGCGGTATATCTTCCTGGCGTTGTCTTAAAGCCGGCATCTCCAGTTGTAGAACATTAAGCCGATAGAAGAGATCCTGTCGAAAGAGACCCTGAGTGATTAGATCCTCAAGATTTCGATTCGTTGCAGTCAGGAGTCGAATATCAACTTTGATGGTCCGACTGCCGCCAACTCGTTCGAACTCGCGCTCCTGAAGCACGCGCAGTAGCTTGACTTGAAGTGCTGCTGACAACTCACCAATTTCGTCGAGGAAGAGAGTTCCTCCATCAGCGATCTCAAGGCGCCCTTTTCGCTGGGCCAATGCTCCGGTAAATGCCCCCTTTTCATGACCAAACAGTTCGCTTTCCAAAAGCGTCTCGGTGAGCGCAGCACAGTTGACGGCAATGAAGGGTTTTCCTGATCGCTTGCTGTTCTGATGAATTGCTCGAGCGGCCAACTCCTTACCAGTGCCACTTTCTCCCAGGATCAGGACGCTCGAATCAGTAGGGGCGACCTTAGCGATCAACTGGTACACCTGCCTCATCCGAGGACTCTCGCCAACCATGCTGTGCTCAATGCCGGCATCAGCGATCAGTCGTTTGTTCTCGTTCTCCAACCATTCGATGTGACGCGCGTTTTCGATTGCGACCGCGGATATTGCGGCTATCGTCGAAGCTAATTGCAGGTGATCTTTGTCGAAGTGAATATCAGGGTCGTTGGTGTCGAGGTAAAGTACGCCCAACGACTTGCCCGCCATTGTGAGCGGAACACAAAGGACCGAACTCGTTTGATCGTCCGTTAAGCTATTCGAGAGGGCTGTCGTTTTATCACGATCTTCTATTAAGAGTGCGGTGCCGTCCCTTAACACTTGGCGAGCTACGGTGCGACTGACCTTGATGGTTTCGTCAGGCCCCTTTACTCGATCGAGTGCAAACACCGAGGAGAACTCCTCTTCTCCCTCTTTCTCACTGCTATCCGTCAGCAGAATGGCTGCATGCCTCGCCGGCACAACCTCGAACATCAACTCCAGCAACTTTTTCTGTAGTTCCAATAGACCGCGAATGGCGTTGATGGTTGTGCTGACCTTAATAAGGGCTGCCAGGTCGCGCGCCATCAAATACAGAGCGTCATTCAATCTAAAGTGAGCCGTTGGGGCGCTCACTGTCCGATTGTCGTCGAATTGAACTTCACCTGACTCGGAAGCAACGACGCCTTCATGAAGCAGGAAAAGAAAGTGTGAATTCCCGATCGTAATCCGATCGCCGTGTTTAAGGGTGCGACGTTTAATGGGCACGTCGTTCACAAACGTGCCGTTGAGACTGTCGAGATCGGTGAGTGTGAACTCGTCGCCATCCCGCTCGATTTGGGAGTGCCTTCGAGAGACTGCACCTTCGGGCAGAGTAAGTGTTGCAGCACTTTCTCGGCCAATGACTACCGTCGAATCAGTAATCGGAAGCACGGTTCCTTGGAGCTTTCCGGCTATGGCAACGATACGCGGGTTCATGGTTATGCGAGAGAACCTGTGAAGTGACGAGAAGTTTACGCGCCCGGCCTGCCGCGAGCAAACCTCTTGGGTTCAACGCGCGAAGCGCGTGTCAGCGTGTAGCCTAGGGTGGAGCGAGGCTTTGCGAGCGCAACCCTAGGTCAGGTTTTTAGAAAACATTGAGCCCGCGAAGCGGGCGGCAGCGCGGCGATCCGGCACCGTCTGTCGCTCGCTTCGCGGGCTGCATTTCTTTTTTTAATCGCGTCCTAGGGTTACGCTCGCAAAGCCTCGCTCCACCCTAGGCTACATGCTTACACGCGCTTCGCGCGTTCGCATCTATCCGAAGAGATAAAATCTCTATCCAATCGGATAGCAATGCGAAAGTCGCAGCGCCCCCACCTGTTCGACAGTTGTCTCTTAAAATCTTCCGATTCGCGACTTTTCGGCGTCTTTCTCTCGATCTTCAGCAGCACCTGCTGCATGGCACGTCAATGGCAATGGTCCATGTCGGCGCAACTGAACTCCAGTTGAGTTGCTCGGAAGAAGTCGGCAAACAGACTTCGCTCAACTTTAAAGAGATCGAATACTTACACCCCCGGGCCGGAAAGGCCGAAAAGGAGCAAGAAATGTCAAAGCGAATAATGAAGAATCTCACGATGCTAACGCTGGTAGTTGTATTGACGATGGCGGCGGCTGTCGTATCGGCCAACGGTCAAATGACATCCACCCTCGTAACCGCTGATATCCCATTCGATTTTATCGTCGGCGACAAGACGCTTCCGGCGGGTAAATACACCGTGCGAAGCGCAGCAAGTAACGGCTTAAGAATCAGCAGCCGTGACAACGAGTCCTCAGCAATGAGACTGAGCAACCTAGCTGTTGAGACGAGCAAAAAGCGGAACGCAAGAATGGTGTTTCACCGTTACGGCCAGCAGTACTTCCTGGCTGAGGTCTGGTCAGGTGATCATTACGGTCGCCAGCTGGTGCAGAGTAAGAAGCAGCGCTATCTCCGGCATGAACTGGCGTCGAACGCCTCAAAGAGCGATTCATCCAAGGGAAGTTTTGAGATAGTTGAAGTAGTTGCTCAGGTTCGCTAGTTGAACCCCCCTTCCGGCTGCCCGCCGGATGTGCGAAACCAGAACGGCAACCCCAACGCCGCGGGGTTGCCGTTCTGGCTTTTTGCTTCTCGGATTGATTTTTCTCTGCGTATCTTTGGAAGGTTCGGAGCAGTTTGTTTGAGATCGCAATTTGCGATCTCAAAAACTGGCCGACGTGGGCGGCGGTCGTTGCCGTATGCGTTCACTGAATAAGGTGTCGCAATGTTGTCGAGTGTGCCGGTTCCCACCACCGGCTGCCTGGCTCAGCTTACGACCGAAAGCACGCAAATGAACTCTTGACGTTGCTGATGCTTCAAACTTAATCTCCAAATATGGATTACCGCGATTACATCACAATCGACCCAAACAAGCGTGGCGGAAAACCCTGTGTCCGAGGCTTGCGGATCACTGTTTATGAAGTGTTGGAATACCTCGCCTCTGACATGACGGAAGCGCAGATACTGGAAGATTTTCCCGACTTAACACGTGAAGATCTGAAAGCCTGCATTGCGTTCGCAGCAGATCGGGAGCGCCGATTGCTAACTGTCCCAGCCGCATGAAGTTGCTCCGAACAGATCTTAGCAACGAACCATTTTCCCACTACACCCTCTCCGCAAACACCTTCGCGCCACCCACGGACGTGTACGCCGCAAACACACCCAACACGCACACAAATCAGCAACGCGATCGTAAACTCGCGCGCGTACCAGGCGGTGAAGTCGGTGGTCATGGGGAAGAAGACGAAGAGGTGGGCCACGAATAATGTCGCAACCGTCGCGAGCAGTCCGTAACGGCGCAACACAAACAGGATCAGGAATGACGAAACGGCGCTGAAGGGCAGCATTATCAAAGTCGAGTCTGAGATCAGCATCCACATGATCGTAAAAAGTATCCCCAGCGTGATCAGCGAGAGCATTTCACTTCGCAGCACGGCCACAAACACGAGCAACAGAAATACGCAGATAAACGCGATGAAAAGCCCGGCCGAGAGTTGTTCGGCGAAGCGCCTGAAGAATAGACCAACATCGAGTATCGCAGTAGCGGGAGTAATTGTTGGCGGCGTCGCCTGCCCGATCCAGTTCGGAGCTATTCTGCCAACTAATGCAATCACGATCATACTCGCGCCTGCCACTGCCCCAATCAACAGATCACGACCAACAAGAGGATCGCGATAATCTCCAGCCAGCAAACGACTCCACGAGATGATCCAACCCGGCCATTTCTTTCTTACAAACGGTTCGAGAGCGACGTAAAGTAGCCACAGAAAGCACGCCAGGAAAACGGCAAAGGCCAGATGCATCAGGAACAGACTAAACTCTCGATGCGCAAGGCCGTTGTGATGTTCCGAAAATGCCCACACCAACATCCTCACGACTAAAAACACGACAGCCACTCTCATCGCGCCTCGACGATCACCACGCCCAAGCCGCAGATTTCGCCGCGCCAGCAAAGCGCTGCCAAATAAAGCGAGTAGACAGATAACGATGATCATGAAGATAAAGACTTTGTTGCGTGTGGGCTCGCTCACCTCGACCTGACGCGCCGAGCGGTCCCATGGATATATCGTCTCAAAGTAAACAAGACGACCGTGAAACGCCGCGGCTTCAACGTGAACTTTTTCATTCGGGTTCGTAGCGTCAACGCCGTCCCACGCCGCGCGCTCGTCGTATGCATGAAGAGGAACCCATGTTGACGTCACGGGCTGGAAGTTTTTTATATCAAGGCCCGCTGCACGAAACGGAATGGACCAATCGGCCCTTACTTGTTCACTTGTTTGCGGATCACGTTGCGGCGGAACAGCGAGGAACCAACGCAGTTGACCATTCACGTCGAGATACAAACTCGCCATGCCTGATATATCCAGCGCCGGCCTGTCGACTTCGATGGGGTCAGTCGTGTCGAAATAACGCGGACTCTGACGATACCAGTAACGATATGGACCAGGCGCGATATCCCGCATCTTCTCCCACCGATTCGGCGATGGATCGTTGCTGGCGATGTAATCCAGATAGTCGAATTTGAGGACGAATCCGTCAGCGTAATCAAGCGCAGCGTCGTTGTGGCCCAAACTCTTCACCACATCTCTTGCGCGTGCGCGTAAAACTTCCGGAGAGTCGCCAAGCGGTGCGAGACGATAGACTGCTGTGTACTTCGTCAGCCAACTACCGAGCGCGAGCAACAGCAAAAATCCAGCGAGCAAACTACCAGCAACGACAGGACTCAGGATTCCATGTTTAGGAGCGGCAGCCACCATCTCCGGTGAAGGCGTTTCACCGGCGGCGAGCGCCGCGGCGATCGGATCGCCACCAGGCAGCGCAGCCGCAACCTGTAAAGCAGACGAAGGACGCAGCGCTGGATCCGTTTGCAAACAACGCTCGACCACTCGCTCGATAAGTGGATCGAGATCTTTGACGATTGACGACAGCGACGTCGGCGCGGTGTTGTTGCGCCGCATCTCGAGTAGTTCTGCAAGCGATCTAGCTTCGAAAGCTTTCTTGCTGGTGAACAGTTCATAGAGCACCAGACCCAACGAGTAGATGTCGGTCTTCGCGGTCTGCTCTTTACCCTCGAGTTGTTCGGGCGCCATATACGCCGGCGTGCCCGCGGCCAACTCGCTTTCCGGCAACTCCCCTGACAGGCCGGCGATACCGAAGTCGAGAATGCGAGCGTTACCCTCGCCGTCGATCATTATGTTCGCGGGTTTTAGATCGCGATGCAGCACACCGGCTTCGTGAGCCGCGTTGAGACCCGCGCAAATCTGACGCGCGAGTTGAATCGATTTATCAACTGGAAGACTGCCGATGCGCCGCAGAAGAGAAGAGAGCTCCTCACCCTTGATGTATTCCATCGACAGAAACTGACGTCCATTCGTTTCACCGACGTCGTAAACGCGGCAAACGTTTTTGTGACTCACTTGTCTTGCGACGCGCACTTCACGATGGAACCTGGCGAGGGCAGCGCCGTCTAGTATGAGATGATCCGGCAGAAACTTGAGTGCGACTGCCTGGCCCAACTTCAGATCTTCAGCTCGATACACTTCGCCCATCCCGCCTTTGCCGAGTAGTCCAACAATTCGATATCGCTGGCTGAGGATCGTGCCGGGAACAAAACGAGCGTTGTCGATCGAATCGTAAGAGCGGGTAGGAGTGTTGCGCGGATCGAAGCGCCGGGTCGCTCCACTGTCGACGATCGCGCCGCAACTCGGACACGTCTCAGAATCGATGCTTATCTCTTTCGAGCATGAAGGACAGTTGAAGTGCCGGGAGGCCATCGGGCGGGCATTCTAGCAGAGTCTGTGTGATCCGGAGATCGAGCTTGCGTTCGGAGTCACGACACGGAGTACACTTACATGCTCGTCCAATGCCCGTACCGTTAATCCAAACGTATGACACAAAAGCTCATCGTGGCATGTTTCATTGCCGTTTCGACAGTCACCGTTCAGGCTCAAACTGAGCCGGCGAACGCTGTCTTTTGGAGTGAATTGCAAAAGCTTTGCGGAAAAGCATTCGCAGGCGCGGTGGCTGCGGCGCCAGCGGATGACACGACGTTTAAAGACAAGACTCTCGTGATGCACGTTCGTTCGTGCGAAAAGGATCGCATTCGCATTCCGTTCTTTGTTGGTGAAGACCGTTCGCGAACGTGGGTGTTGACCCAGAGAGACGGCAGAATTTTGCTGAAGCACGATCATCGTCACAAAGATGGCACGCCTGACAGGGTGACGATGTACGGCGGCTTAACGACGAGCGTTGGCATGCCGACACGGCAGATGTTTCCGGCGGATCAGGAAACCGTTAACACGATACCTGCGGCAGCGACCAACGTTTGGTGGATCGATCTTGTTCCCGGCGAGCAGTTCAGTTACAACCTTCGCCGCATGGGATCGGAAAGATATTTCAGTATTAAATTCGATCTGAAAACGCCGATCAGCGCTCCCGAAGCGCCCTGGGGCTGGAAGGATTAACGCCGGCCCGAGAAGGGTTCTTTCTATTTATGTTTCAATGAGCATCAACGTCTGCCGCCCGCTTCGCGGGCTCGAGATTCGTTTTTGATAGCTACCTAGGGTTGCGCTCGCAAAGCCTCGCTCCACCCTAGGCTAGACGCGGCCGCCCGCTTCGCGGGCTCATAATTCACAAAGCCTCGCTCCATCCTACGTCATGAGGTGCAATGCGCAGCGAGTCACAGAGCTCACACACGCGGTGCGCGTTCCCAATGTTTGATCGCAGTGCGACAGCCCGCGTAGCGGGCGAGAGCGTATAGCCCAGGGTGGAGCGAGGCTTGGCGAGCGCAACCCTAGGTAGCTATAAAAAAGATTTGTGAGCCCGCGGAGCGGGCGACAGGTGCGCCTGAAAGCGCGCGAAGTCAGAGAGGTGAGAGTCCTCTCCAGGTAAACGCTCTCCGGCCTGTAACCGAATGCCACTGCGATGCAGCGATGCGTGGTGGAGAGCAGCAGGAGGTGAACTACCAGTCCGTAGGATAACGAACTCGATACGGCCGGGCGCCATCGACGAGCCTGCCTGTCAAAGGCGAAGTCTAGACCGCTAAAACGGAAAGCAGTCGAGCTGAGGGGTAGCGTGGCAAAGCGACGATTGTGGTGCGTCAGGTGTTTGGAGACGGAATGGTGAGGAAGGCAACGCGCGTGAATCAGGGAGGGCTGCTCGCAGATAGAGACGGTGTTCATGGACGTTAGTCTCGAAGAGCCGTGCGAGCAGGAGTCAGAGCGCTCATAGTAGCGCGGAAGCTTCGTAATGGAAGTGGAGCCAAGGAGCGCAGGAAGGTGGAATGAGTAACGACCGACTAGAGGAAGCAAGACCGGCGGTAGTGCCAGAAGCTAAACAAGCCGGAGAAGTTCGCGCCCGTTGGGGGTGGGCAGAACCTTGTGTCTGGACGGAACGAATGTTGACGGCTCTGGAAGAAGGAGTCAAAGGAGGGAAATGGTTCAGCCTGATCGATAAGGTGAGTGCGCCACGAGTGTTACGCTGGGCGTTTACCAGAGTGAAAGCGAATGGCGGAGCAGCCGGGGTGGATCACCAGACGATAGCGATGTATGAGCAGCAACTGGAGCAGCAGACTGACTATCTCGAGCGCCGGTTGAAAGAAGGAAATTATCAACCAGCAGCGATACGACGAGAGTGGATACCGAAGCCGGGGAGCAAGGAGAAGCGGCCACTGGGTATTCCCACAGTACGGGATCGAGTGGTGCAGAAAGCATTACTAGCCACACTCGAACCGATCTTCGAACGGGAGTTCGCGGAACAGAGCTATGGGTTCCGTCCCGGACAAGGCTGCAAAGATGCGCTACGTAGAGTTGACCAGCTACTGAAGGAAGGACACACGTGGGTGGTCGACGCGGACCTGAAAAGCTACTTCGATACCATTCCGCACGAGCAACTGCTGAGGCGGGTGGAAGAGAAGATTGCGGATGGTCGAGTGTTGGAGTTAATCGGCAAATATCTGCGACAAGGAGTACTGGAGAACCTGCGCCACTGGCAACCGGAAGCTGGCACGCCACAAGGTGCAGTGATCAGCCCGCTGCTGTCGAATATCTATCTCGACCCGCTGGACCAACTGATGCAGGCCAGCGGCATCGAGCTGGTTAGGTATGCGGATGACTTCGTGATGCTCTGCCGCAGCAAAGCAGCAGCCCAAAATGCTTTGGCGCTGGTGCAGCAGTGGACGGTGGAAGCCGGACTAACGCTGCATCCAGACAAGACGCGTATCGTAGACACCAGCCAACCAGGTGGGTTTGACTTTCTTGGCTATCACTTCGAACGAGGTCAACGAAGGCCGCGCCAGAAGAGCCTGAAGAAGTTCAAAGATACGGTGCGAGCCAAAACCAAACGCGCTAACGGGCAGAGTCTACAAGTAATCATCGCTAACGTGAATCGCAGCGCACAAGGCTGGTTTGCTTATTTCAAACACAGCCATCGGTACACGTTCGAGCCGCTAGACCGTCTAATACGGACCCGCTTGCGCCGCCTCTTGCGTAAACGCCGGGGAGGACGGGGCCGCGGACGTGGTGCTGACCATCAGCGTTGGTCCAATTCGTTCTTTGCTGAGCAAGGGCTGTTTTCTTTTGTCGCGGCCCATGCACAGTTGCGTCAATCCCTAACCGGGTGAACCACCAACTGGAGAGCCGGATGCGGGAGAACCGCCTGTCCGGTGCGGAGGGAGGGGGAACGAAACCAATCGTCGCCCCCTACCCCTATAGGGACGATAAGCAAACCTCTCGCGTCTTGTCTCATCGTTGATAAAGCGGTAATACTCTTCAACTTATGTCAACGCAATTATCACCGGTTGCACCAGCAACTGTGCGCGCATCGCAGCGTGTCGCGTTACGCTGCGCGGGGCTGGTAAAGAGATTCACGGATGTAACAGCCGTCAATGGACTTGATTTGGAAGTTTTCGGCGGCGAGTGTTTTGGTCTGCTTGGTCCAAATGGGGCCGGTAAAACAACGACCGTCGAAATCCTTGAAGGCCTCACCCTCCCGGATGAAGGTACGGTTGAGTTGCTGGGCCAACACTGGAATGCCGGTGACGATCGAGCGCTTCGCGAACGTATCGGCGTGCAGTTACAGGAAACACAATTGCCGGAAAAAGTTACCGTCGTCGAGACCGTGAGGCTCTTTCGGAGTTTCTACAAACGCGGTCACAGCGTTGACGAAGTTATACAAACAGTTGGTCTCGACGAAAAGCGAAACGCACGAGTCGGCAAACTTTCCGGCGGTCAGAAGCAGCGGCTTGCAGTCGCGTGCGCGCTCGTAAGCGATCCAGAACTCCTTTTCCTTGACGAGCCGACCACCGGGCTCGATCCACAGGCGCGTCTTTCGCTGTGGGACATTGTCGAAAAATTTCGGACCCGTGGCGGCACCATCCTGTTGACTACTCACTACATGGAAGAGGCGACGCGTCTCTGCGACCGCGTCGCGATCATGGACCATGGAAAGGTAATCGCGCTCGGAACTCCTGCCGCACTCATCGAATCGCTTGGTGCGGATCAAGTCATCGAATTGAGTGTCACGAACAGCCTTGCAGATGATGCATTGACGAGCCTTCCTGCCGTCAGCAATTTGCATAAACGAGGCGACGTGTATGCACTCACCGTTTCGGAGATCAAAACGGCCCTGCCTGCATTGCTTGGCGAAATACAACGACAGCAGTCAGAGATCGTCACGCTCACTACGCATCAAGCGACGCTCGAAGATGTATTCGTTAGTTTGACGGGGAGAATGCTGCGCGATGGCTGAAGCAAAGGTAGAAGAACAGCTCGAGAAGCATGATCAACCTCGCGCAGAGCAGTTTCACCCGCTGGTTGAATTGACCGCGACGCGTGTCCGCGAGTTCCTGCGTGAGAGAGAGGCTGTGTTCTGGGTCTTTATCTTTCCTGTGTTGATGACTTTCGCGCTTGGCATCGCCTTTCGCAATACGGCGCCGGACAAAACGCCCGTTGCGATCGAAGCCACCATGGATGCGCGGGCGAATGAGGTTGCTCAATTGTTGTCTGCTTCCCCCGAAATCACTGCGACGGTGTTGAGTCCGACGGAAGCAGCACAGGCTTTGAGAAGCGGCAAGGTGTCAATTGTCGTTAGACCCGAGAACGACTCTTTTGAGTATCGTTTTGATCCAACCAGACCCGAGAGTCGTGCCGCCCGGCTCATAGTCGACGACGTGTTGCAGCGTGGTAAAGGTCGAACGGACGTAGTGAAAATTGGAGACGAGAAGGTTGCTGAACCAGGTGCTCGTTACGTCGATTTTCTCGTCCCCGGTTTGATCGGTATGAACTTGATGGGCAGCGGGTTGTGGGGATTGGGATTCACGGTGGTGATCGCGCGGTCGCGAAAAATTTTGAAGCGCTTTGCTGCAACTCCGATGCGGCGTTCGCATTATCTGTTTTCATTCATGCTGTCGCGACTCGTGTTTCTGGTAGTGGAAGTGGCGGCGATTATTGTCTTCGCGTGGCTTGTCTTTGATTTTACTGTGCGAGGTTCGTGGCTGAGTCTTACCTTAATTACGATGCTTGGCGGTTTTACGTTTTCGGGAATCGGGTTGCTCGTGGCTGCTCGACCAACGACGATTGAAGGCGTATCAGGTTTGATGAACCTCATCATGCTTCCCATGTGGTTGCTTTCGGGAACGTTCTTCTCCTCGGAGCGGTTTCCGCAGGTTCTGCAACCATTCATTAAAGCGCTGCCACTGACTGCACTCAACAACGTGCTTCGGGCTGTAATGAACGAAGGCGCCGCGCTTTCATCCAACTGGATTCCAATTGCTGTGTTGCTCGCCTGGTGTCTTATCAGTTTTGTTGTCGCACTGAAGATCTTTAGGTGGCAATGAAAACGTTTCTTTAAACATCTCCCCAACGGGTTACGGCTGGGGTGGCCCTCCGTGGGCCCTCGAAGTTCGCGCAACTTCTAAATCGTATCCGCCGTCGGCCGCGGGTCGGATGATGGATGTGAAGTGATAATTCCTGGTCCATGCGGGAGCGTCGTGTTGCCATTCTAACTCGAGTGTGTCGTGCTTCTTTTTTACTGAGACCAACCCGTGCACCAAATTCGTGAAGCCGTCTAGTGACATGCTGTATTTGACCTTCTGATCGGTCCGCGCCGACTTGACTGTCGGCAAGGCCGGATCAAAATCGATGCGAAAGACATGCGGGCCGAGCAAATGTGTGTATTGTCGAATCTCGCCGTTTGAGTTCGTCAACACCTCGATCACCGTTCGATCCTCAAAGAGATTGCTCCGATAGAGCACCTCGTTCTGCGTTGCTGAGGCGATCTTGAAGACCCGTCTAAACGAACTCGTTAATTCGTTCTGATCCCAGTTGAATTTGGCTTTGCCATACGCGATCGTCGCGACGTATATGTTGGAGCGATACCCGCTGCGCCAGAATAGTTGCGTGCCGCGGGCGAGTTCAGGTGTGATTGAAAAGTCTTCGCCTCCGATCATGAGTTTGTTGGTGGTCATAGAAGCCGTCTTCTCACGGAAGAAGACAAGAAAACCCGCGTCGGCTCCATGGCCCATTTGATCCGTTAGACCAGCGTACTGCGATGTTAACTCCTGCTGCGCAGCGAACTTTATTGTGAGCTCTACTATCTGGTCGTTTTTGTCTTTGAACCTGATGGACAGATCCAACGGCTTCCCCGGTCGGCCGTCCGCGCGATATTCAATGTCGCGGTAATAGGCTTCGTGGCGAAATCGTTTTGCGAGGGGTTCTTCGTTGAAGTAGAAGACCTGTTTTTTGCCGCCGGAGCGTTCGGTGAAGAAGACGCGGATCGATTTGCCGCCCGGGCTTCGATCGTCATCCGCGCTTCGGACCTCGATCGCCTCGTAAACCGGATGTTTGGGTGTCCAGAGGATCCAGTGGTGTTCTGAATGTGAGAAGTTAGTTTGGAATGGAATCAAAGGTTGCGCTTGCGCATTGGACCAGGCGATGGCGCACAAAATCAATGCGACTGCGCACCAACTAAATGTTTTTGATTGTGACATGATCGGCCTCCGTTTGGCGGCGATGAGAATAGGTTTGTGGTTGAGGTGATGGAAGAATTATGTGATGAACGCGCTTAATCGAGGCACTAACGCGTTTTAGCCAGGATTTCAGGATTTTGCAGGATTTTCCGTATTAGACCTTACTTGGACTTTTCGTATCACCGTTCGACACGTTCGTTCAAACATTTGCTGCGTTAGTCACAACGGGATTCCGAATATGCACGAGTGTCATTAATGTAATGAGCGCTATGCCGGCTATCGAGGATCACCATTTTCTAAAGCGGCGGTGGCTTCCGTGGCTCGCCCTTGTTCTCGTGTGCAACGTGTTTGGCTTGATCGATGCTTTCCAGGGATATGTTGCTGCGAACTCATCGGGAGGCTCGTTAGCGTGGAGCCGCGCCTATCCGATGTCAGTTATTGGTTGGAATCTCTGGGTGCTGTTTGTGCCACTGGTTCTCCGGTTGGTGCGTCGCTTTCCGCTGGAACGTGGTACCGGGCGGTGGAAAATCGTAATGTTCGCAGTCGCCGGGATCTCTATAGCGTTGGCGCGCGCCGTGATACCAGTCGTCATACATTTCTTCGTGATTTACAACTCTCGTTTTCTCAGGTCTTATCTGTCGAACAAGTACTACGATCTGATCTCAGACTTCCTTGTGGCCCTGGTCGTTTTTGGACTGGTCTTTACGTTTGGTCAGGCACTGAACTACTACAAGCAGTACAGAGAAAATGAACTCAAGGCGTCGCGGCTGGCTGCGCAACTTGCGCAATCGCAACTGCAAGCGCTGAAGATGCAAATTCATCCTCATTTTCTTTTCAACACTCTGAATGCAATCTCGTCTTTACAACTGGAAGACACGAAGGCTGCGCAGAAGATGACAGCTCGACTCGGCGATTTCCTTCGATTGACTCTTGAGAATGCCGGTACGCAGGAAGTCACGCTAAAGCGCGAGATCGAGTTTTTGAACTGCTACCTGGACATTCAACGAGTTCGATTTGGCAATCGTCTAACGACGACATTTCAAATCGAGCCGGAATCTCTGGACGCACTTTTGCCAAACTTGATTCTCCAGCCCATCGTGGAAAATGCGTTTCAGCATGGCATCTCGCAGCGCATTGGACCAGGTAACATCACAGTAACTGCAAAGCGGCGTGGCAAATCCCTCGTTCTGCACGTTCAGGATAACGGCCCCGGTCTGGCGAGACATGAAGCATCCAATGCACGTCAGGGCGTCGGTCTCGCAAATACAAGAGCCCGACTCGAACAGTTCTACGGTCCGGCATGCAACTTCGAGCTCGCAAACGCGCCTGAAGGCGGAGTCGTCGTCACAATGGAGATCCCGTTCAGTACAAACGGCAAACACTCCGATGGCTAATCAACACACAGATAAACTTCGAGTCTTGATTGTTGATGACGAGCCTTTGGGCCGCAACATGGTGCGAAGAATGTTGGCCGGTCATGCAGAGGTCGAGGTCGTCGGCGAATGCGAGAACGGGCGTGAGGCTATTACCGCGATCAAAGGTGCGGCGCCAGACGTTGTTTTTCTGGACGTTCAGATGCCGGAGATCGACGGCTTCGCGGTTCTTGAAGCTTGCGAACCGGATGAGTTACCGCTCGTGATATTCGTGACTGCTTACGATAAATACGCGGTGCAGGCGTTTGAGATGCACGTTCTGGATTACATCCTTAAGCCGTTTGACGAGGACCGGTTTGAGCAAGCGCTCGCACGCGTAAAACAGCAAGTGAAGAACGACAGGCTAAGCCAATCGGCTGAGCGTATTCTGGCTCTGTTGGCTGACCGGCGGCCTGCGCCCACATATATCGATCGATTCATAATCAAAGCGGACGGTCGAGTTTTCTTTCTGAAGGTTGATGAAGTCGAATGGATTCATGCAGAAGGAAATTACGTTTCTCTGCACGTTCGGAAAGGGAAGTACTTGTTTCGCGAGTCGATCAGTAACCTCGAGACGCAACTTGAACCGCGCAAGTTTCAGCGCATCCAGAGATCGATCATCGTGAACATTGATTACATTCGTGAACTTCAACCATGGTCGAGAGGAGACTATCGCGTTGTGCTGAACGACGGTACAGAGCTCAAGTTAAGTCATCGTTACCGCGACAACCTTGATCGGTATGTGGGTGGATCATTGTGATTTAGAGTTCGAGCTTTAGCTTGCCTGCTCGAACTTGGCAAGCTAAGCTTGAACTCTGAACTGATTTTCTTGCAAGAAGATCGCTAGTTTGGTTTAACCAACAGCACTCCTTCACCACCGCTGAACATCCCTGCGATGCAACCGGTCATCAATGTCGCCAACGTCGCCGCCAGTAACGCTCGCAGTCCGAGACTCGCGAGATCGTCGCGGCGTGACGGAGCGAGTGCGGCGGTTCCGCCGACAAAGATCGCCATTGCGGCAACGTGCGCGAAGCCGCAGAGCGCGTAACTCAGGATCACAACAGTGCGTGGATCTGTGATTTGCCCACTCGAGATCGCCTGGGCCAGATGGTTGTAAGAGAAGACTTCAGTGAGTATTACTCGCTCGCCCAACAGACGCGCCGCGAATGGCACATCGCTCGTTTGTATTCCAAGCAGAAACGCAAACGGATAAAACAGCCAGCCAAGAATTCTCACAATCGAAAGCGGTTCGCTGCCCATTCCGAACCACGAGCTCACCACTCCGAGTAGCTTGTCGAACAGCGCTACGATTCCGAGAATCGCGATGATCAACGCAGAAATTCCAGCCGCCAGCTTCAGTCCATCCATCGCGCCCTGAATAATCGCGCCGATCAGATTTTTCGATCGTCCCGACTCGTCTTCGGGCGGAACGGCCGCCAGCGTTTCGGGCGTCTCAGTTTCAGGAATGAGCAGCTTCGCAACGACGACACAGGCAGGAATCGATAAGATCGAAGCCGATATCAGGTGTCCCGCGATCTGCGGAAACACACCAGTGAGAAACGCCACGTAAACTCCGAGCACACTGGACGCCACCGTGGCCATGCCCGTAGTCAATATCAATAACAACTCCGAGCGCGTCATTTTGTCGAGATACGGTCGAATGACGAGCGCCGATTCAATACCGACGAAGATGTTCGCAGCACTCGAAAGGGATTCTGCGCCGCTGATTTTCATTGTGCGGTGAAAAAGCCGCGCGAAGAGTCGCACGAACACCTGCAACACGCGCAAGTGATAAAGCATGGCGGTGAACGCCGCAAAGAAGATCACCACCGGAAGCACTTGAAAGACGAGAATGAAACCGACAGATCCTGACTCGCCGGGGCTTGCAGCAAGTGGTCCGAACAGGAACACCGAACCGCTCTTTGATGCATTGAGCAGTACCAGCACCGCGTCGTTGAGCCAGAGTAGGATGCGATGGGAAACAGGTAAGCGAAAAATGATCAGACCGATGAGAAGTTGTAGCGCGACGCCCCATGCGATCGTCTTCCACGCAATTCGCCGTCGATTACTCGAAAGTAACCAAGCCACACTCGCGAAGACCATGAAGCCCGCGAGTGATATCGCGTGTTGAATCATCTCGTCTCATTAAGATATGAGATGAGCCACAAAAAGCACAAATCATTTTTGAGCTTTTGTGCTTTTTGTGGCTTGAGAGAACACCTAAAGGGTCCTCGGTCATGTAAATGATTTGTAAATGTATATTGGTCGACTTGGTTTGAAAGTAAAATGTCGAACGCCCCGGTGGGTTCCGGGGCGTTGTCACCGACTTGGGTGGAAATGTTGGCGGGATAGCTTCACTGCATTCGACTCGGAACTAGGTGGTCTTAGTTCTGAGAAGGGAACCTATGCAGCGAAGTACGCTACCCTTTTAGCGGTGCAATGCTAATTGCGCGTTACCTCGAGATTAAATGTCAGTTAAGTTCAGTTTTGTTTGCAACGAGTGAGGTTACCAATCGTAGATCAGTTACTGCGAGATTCGCACGTTGGAAAAGTGCGCCAGCGTTCCTGTTCCGATCCATAACGCGATCGCCCCGCGGCTCTGTCCCTGCTTCAAGTCATTCACGAGCAACGTAGGTTGCTCGACGCCATTCACGTACAACCGCGCTTTTACACCACGCACTTCGATCTTCACCCTGGTCCACTCTGCCGGCAAAAGATCCACATACGTTTCGTATTTTTCCGGGAACTCCTTTCGAAGTAAAGGCCACGGAAAGCCCGGCACCGAAATGTACTGAACCGAATGGTTCCGCCGCACCTGATCCTCTGCGCGTCCATTCGTCGGCCGGAGATAGATACACTCGAACCGTGACTGATCTGCCGCAACTCGGAACGCGACTCCGACAAACCCGCGTGCGCCTTCTGCTGCGCCCGGTCCTGGCTCTCCCGCCAGATCAACTTCGATCACGCCATCTTGAAAGTCAGTTTTCGCGAGTATCACAAGTCGACCTTCATCGCCTGATCCCGGTTTAGCGTCATCCAGAACGCGTAGAGCTTTTCGACCTTTGAACGTCACAGTTTCAGCCTTCACATTTACCAGCTTCAACTGGTCCAGAGTGTCCAACGAAATCGTCTGCGCCTGTACCGCACTTGCCGTGACCAGGATCGTACCGAGGAGGGACATAAGTAAACGCGAAGCACGTATGTTCATGGTTGCTTCTCCTGAAGTTGGCGGTTTCGAGTTTGTAAAGCTGTACGTTCTATACGTACGCGACCGCTCGCAGGGTTCAATGCTTTTCCGGCGTCGATAAGATGGTTCGAAAAAATGTGTAAATCTACAACTTTCCAGTACAACCAATCTCCTTATATGGATCTCTAACGCCGCGGTTCTTAACCGAATCGCCGCCGACCGACCGGCATAACTTTCCCCAAAACAATTTACGGGCGAACTCTATCGAGTGGTGACGTGTGCGCATTGCCTACTAAGTAACCGCACGCTTCTAAGTAGGTGTTCGTGTGCGTCGCTGTGGGTAGGAGCGGAGTTTCAAGGCTTAACGGTTCTCCGCTCCTGCCTGTTCTTGTGTCTCAGTTGTTTCACTTGGGGAGCGACTATTATGCGCATCTTACACGTCGAAGACGATCAGGACACGCGAACACTCGTCGCGTTCATTTTGCAGGGTGAAGGGTGGGAAGTTATCTCCGTAGCCGACGGAAGCGCCGCGATCGAACGCGCGCGTGCGGGCGGTTTTGATCTTTACCTGATCGACAATTGGATTGAGGGCGACACCGAGAACGGGTTGTGTCTCGGTCTGCGCGCTCTCGATTCACAGACTCCGATACTTTTCTATTCCGGCGCGGTGTTTCCGGCCGACGTGGAATCGGCGCTCGCGTCAGGCGCACAGGGTTACCTTGCAAAGCCGTGCACTCCTGAAGCACTTGTTGCAGAAATATTGAAATTGACTCGCCGGTAGTAATCAGATTCCACATCTGTGTAATCTGTGGAGGATGCTGACCAGAACGCGAGTCTTATTGCTCGTTGGTGTTCTCATTGCTCTTTTATTAATCGGCTGGCTGGCGCTCGCGCGAAATTGTCCAAGCGCTGGGATAGCTCTCACCGTCAGGGCTCGCGACCTTCATCGTCTAAAAAACAGGACTGCGCTTCCGCAGCCTGCTGACTTCGATTCACGGATTACTCTCGATGCGCTGCTTCAACCAGGCGACGACACCAATCGCTGGTCCACCAATCGTGCAGCGAGAATTCAAGGGGACGTGATCGACGTCGCGTACGCGGGCACCGAAGCAACTAACTGTTTCAATCCCTCTCGTCGCGACATCCACATCGACATCGCAACTCGAAAGGACGCCGCGAAAAACGAACGAGTCGTGCTCGAAGTCACGCCACCGATGCGCGAGTGGGCCAGGCAGCAGGGAATGGATTGGTCAGCGGAAACTCTACACGCGCAGTTAGTCGGACACTGGTGTGAATTCGATGGTTGGTTGTATTTCGATGTCGGTCACGCCGAGGAGGCTGAGAACACGGCGCCAAACAAGCCGAAGAACTGGCGCGCAACTGCATGGGAGATTCATCCCATCACGAAGATCACTGTCATCAGGTGAAAAGTGATAGGCGAGAAGCTACTCGTTTTCTAACAACCTCGTAGTGTTTTCAGTAACGCTTGGCGGCTGGGCCAGTTCGTTGGTTCTCACATGCTGACGTCCACCACCAGGCATTGGAATCGTAGCTCCTGGAGGTAGCGAGCCGCGGGCTGCGGTTGACCCGAAAGCAGATGTTTGAGCTGTTTGGTCGATCGCCGGAGCATTCTTGTCGCTGAAGAGGCGCGCATACAGCATCAGTGCGAGTGAGATAAAGAAGAGAAGGAAGGGAAAGACCATAAACCCGCCTTCATCAGCGATTAGGCTGAACATCAAGAACACGGGAAAGAGCACGCCGCTGAAGAACATCAGTTTTGCCGCGCGACGGATTCCTTTGCGCCGCGGTGACAATGCGGCGGGATCCTGGGGCTCATCTTTGCGTACAGGAAGGCGACCGCCGGCAAGCCACTCCGCCAACCCGCTGAATGCGAGCCCACAACGAGAACAGAACCTCATCTCGTCCGAGATCTGTTGCTGACCACAATTAGGACAATACATAGCTTCTCAATTGGAATATGATTCTAGCCGAACCCACCAGAGTACGGTAATAGCGCGCGTGAGGTTCCTCCCTAAATCTATGAGAGTTGCCTTCGGATTCAAGACGCATTCTGGTTGGGCGGCGCTCGTTGTCGTCGGTAAACAGGGCGACGAGTTGGTGGTGGTGGATCGACGGCGAATTGAGCTCGTAGAGGAAACGTGGGCCAAACAGCCCTACCACGCTGCCGAGGGATTGGAACCGACGGAGGCGCGAAATCTGGTTGAACGTGCCATCGATAGCGTCCACCGTATCGCGTTAAATGAAGTGAAAGCGGCAGTGAAACGTGAACGCGATCGGCGAAACGAGATCGTTGGTTGCTCAGTTCTCGTCGGAACTCCCATGCCCGATTGGAATACCGATCAGATCCTTGCCGTACACTTTCGCATGCACAAAGCAGAGGGCGTGCTGTTCCAAAACGCGCTGGTGCGGGCGTCAGAAAAGTGTAAATTGAACACGCTTCCGGTTTTCGAAAAGGAACTGATGGTGAACGCATCGACTAAGTTAGAAACTCGCCCCGAACTACTCGTCGAGCAGATCGCCAAACTCGGCAAATCAGTTGGGGCACCCTGGGGCAAGGATCAGAAGGACGCTGCTCTCGCGGCATTCCTGCCGCTTCACAGTAAGTGAGGAACTGCATTTTCTCTGTGTCTCTGTGCCTCTGTGGTGACTTTTCCTCAGCG
Source organism: uncultured Acidobacteriota bacterium (assembly GCA_963800055.1). Taxonomy (GTDB): domain Bacteria; phylum Acidobacteriota; class Blastocatellia; order Pyrinomonadales; family Pyrinomonadaceae; genus PSRF01. The sequence continues at coordinate 1,007 of CAWCZP010000014.1, read as the reverse complement.
ATGTTTAACCACAGAGGCACAGAGACACGCAGATGTTCTTAAACTTGAGTTTTAAACGTGCCGCTCTTATAAAGTCTGACGAATGAAAAAGCTTCTTCAACTCCAAGCATATCTTCTCAGCTCCGTCATCCTTCTTTCTGTGTCTCTGCCCGTTAAGGCAGACATAGTTGTCGTGGCGTATATGGGCGACTCGCAGGTCGTTCTGGTCGAGGGCGATACTTACAAGACTCTTGCTACCCTCGAAACCGGGAAGAATCCTCACGAGGTCAGAGTTTCCCCCGATCATCGACACGCCTATGTCGCTGCGGGAAAGTCGATCACTGCTGTTGATCTCAGACAGCGAAAGGTTAAAGCCACTTTCGATCTGGGCACTTATTCGGCGCATGACATTCGCGTCAGTCGCGACGGACGACGAATATGGGCGGCGTGCGCAGGCGCACAGACGATTCTCGAACTCGATTCGGATACGGGAAAGATTCTTAAAACGTATTCAACTGACCAGCAGGGCTCGTGGTTTGTCGAGATCACGCCTGACGAACGAAAACTTTATACGCCGAATCTCGAAGGCAAGAGCGTGAGTGCCATAGACCGCGCGACGGGTACGGTAAAAGTCATTAAGTTCGAACACGCTGTTTATGGGATTGACATTACGCCTGACGGGAAACAAGTCTGGGTCAGCGGCGGTGACATCGCCGTGATCGACACGAGCAAAGATGAAGTAGTCGCGCGTATTAAAACCTCCGAAGCCGAAACAGGTCGAATCAAACTAACGTCCGATGGTAAAAGGCTGGTAGTTGCGCTATCGAAAAAGCTCGCGATCTTTGACGCTAAAACTCACCGCCTTATCAGTGAAGTCGAACTCAGCGCGACCCCGAAAGTTCTCACTGTATCAGCAGATAATCGTCGAGCCTTGTTGACGAATCCCGCTGACAACTCGGTTAGCGTTGTCGATATTATTGCAGGCAAGCAAGTCACCACCTTCAAAACAGGCAAGACGCCCGACGGCA
>CAWCZP010000013.1:0-564288 GCA_963800055.1 uncultured Acidobacteriota bacterium | reverse complement strand
GTCATGCTCTGGCGCGCAAGGTTACTGTTCGAGCGGCGGATCGCGCGGCTGAAGTTGCTCTGGAAATCGATGGAGAACTTCCTGGAAAGCTACCGGCAACGTTCCAGATTATTCCTGAAGCGCTGCGCGTGCGAGTGAATTCTTGACAAGATTCACACGATTTTCAGTATTCAGATGATTTTTCTTTGCCTCACTCGCTAAAAAATTTATGATGAGCTTAGCTCATGGATGAAAGACGATCTAAACCCCGGCTAAGCGTTCATCTCGATGCGGTCTGGCATGCGGACGAAGAAAGGCACTCAGCCCGCATCACCGATCTTTCCGATGGTGGCTGTTACCTTGATACCGTGGGAGAGGTAATGGTCGGCGAAATCGTTGCTTTTCGCGTGCTCTTTACTGACGGTGACTGGCTCTACCTCGAAGGTGAAGTGCGCCACCACCGGCACGGGATGGGATTTGGCGTTCAGTTTGTCGATCTAAACGAAGAACAGACGGAGAACCTTTCGCGTCTGCTGAAAATCGCGAGAGAAGCCGGACCTGAGGCTCCGGCGATCTCAGCAGACCTCGTCGAGGATTAAGTTTTCGGAAGTAAACTTCTGTGGTCCAACGTAGAGAGCTCCCCCCAGAGTCCTACGATGCAGGCCCGCCACCGAGGCGCTCGATACCAACCAACTGATGTCAATTACAGGCACTTTGAAAACAATGAACCTGACTGACCTGCTCCAGTTTTTGGCAGCAGGAAGAAAGTCGGGAACACTGAAGTTCGATCAAGGCAAGATCACAAAGCAGGTTTATTTCAAAAACGGAACGATCGTGGGCTCGAAGTCGAACGATCCTCGAGAATACCTGGGCCAGGTGTTGCTGCATTACGGAAAAGTCGACGAAATTCAGTTGAAGATCGCACGAGAATTGCAACGGACGAGCGGCGCCAAGCTCGGAGAAGTTCTGGTCGAACAGGGATTTTTAAGTGAAGACGAAGTGCTCGGAATCCTCAAGACCCGCACCCTCGACGCCATCTACGATCTTTTTGTTTGGACTGAAGGCGACTTCGAGTTCTACGATGAAGAGTCGCTGCCCGAAGATTTGATTCTGATCGAGGTCGAGCCGACCAACGTGATCATGGAAGGCATTTACCGGATCGACGAGCTGGGGAGATATCGAACTCTGGTGCCGTCAGACCGCAGCATCCTCGAACTCAACGCCGGTTGGACCTCATCGCTGAAACTCGGAAAAGAGTTTCGGCAAATTCTTTACTTTGTTGAAAAGCGAATGTCGGTTGCGGAGATCTGCTATCACATGCACGCGTCTGCCTTTCATGTTTATGGACAGCTTTACACGCTGATCAGCGAAGGTGTCGCGCGCGTCGCAGGTGAGTTGCCGGAAGAAGCCCCAGTGCTTGTATCCGAAGTCGAGGATTTGCCTGAGAGCGTGACTGAAATGGTCTGGTCTGCAGAGCGCAAGATCGACCAGGATCCGGAAGCTGCGTTGCTGATCATCCAGAAAGCTTTACAACAACAACCGAATAATCCCGAAGCGCAGTCGTTGTTGCCGGTCGCCGAAGAAAAATACGTTAAGCGCGTGTACGATAGCGGGGGGCTCTCGCCACGATCAGTGCCCCGGCTGCTTATTTCGACGGCCGAGATGACTAATCAGCAGATCGATCCCCAGGAAGGTTTTGTACTTTCACGAATCAACGGAAGCTGGGATGTTCAGGCAATCCTTTCGATCTGTCCCTTTCGTGAAGCCGACTGCCTGCGCATGATCAGAAAACTGATGGATCGTGGAATAATAGCGGTGTAAGAATTGAATCCCCTCCTTCCTCAGATTTAGGAGACTCTGTCATGTCAGAAGAAAATAAAGCCCTGATCGAACGCTGGTTCGAAGAAGTGTGGAACCAGGGTAACAGCAAAGCCATCGATGAGTTGTTGGCCCCGGATGGCGTGATCCATGGACTCGTCGATGCGAGTGGACAGCCGGTTCGTGGTCTCGACGGTTTCCGCGAATTTCACAGTCAATTTCGCGGCGCGTTCTCGGATCTCAACATCTCAGTCGACGATGTGGTTGCCGAAGGCGATAGAGTGGTCGCGCGTTGCAGTGTTAGAGGCCAGCATACGGGTGAAAGCCTTGGGTTCGCAGCCACCAATGCGCCGATTCAATTCGAGGGCATTGCCATTGTGCGAATCAAGGACGGGAAGATAGTCGAAGCGTGGAATCAGTTTGATTTCCTGGAGATGAATAAGCAACTTGGGGTGCTTTGACAGCTGACGGAACCGAGCGCGGTAGCGCCGGGTCGAATTCTGGTTGCAGGCCTTTTAGGTGATTTTGACCCGGCGCCACCGCGCTCGGTTCTGTGGCCCGGATCACGAAGAACTGTCGCGCCACGGGATGGGCCAGGTTGCGCCAGCGTGAAAGCGCGCGTTCCTTGACGATTTCAAAACCTGCAACGCTAAACATCCTGCGCCAGTCGTGTTCTGCCTGAAACGTGCAGGGTCCAGTGCGGCCACGCCATTGCCGGTCGTGTGTCCAGCAAACCATGCGATCCCACCACAACGAAGGGATGTCTTCGTAGATAATTGCAAGGCCGCCGTCGCGCAGCACTCTGCTCACCTCGTTGAGCACGAGACGTGGATCTTGGGCATGATGCAGAACGTAGCAAAGCAGCACAGCGTCGAAGCTCTGGTCACGAACAGGAAAGTGACGGCCGTCATAGGGAAGGTAATTGATGCGCGCCGCTGGGCCGGCGCCGACGTCGAATCCAACCACTGTTGTTCCGAGCATGCTCTGGAGATGGTGCGCGATGAAACCGCTGCCGCAACCGACGTCGAGCACGTCGGCGCATGGGGGAAGCACACGCGCGACTTCGAGCGCCATGTCGTATGCTCGTCCAACTTTTCGTCGCCGTCGCATTCGGTTAAAACGACGTTTGATGGTTTTGGTTAAACTTGTCACCGCGCTTTAGAAGTGCAACCGCGGCGCCTCGAAAATCGCAATGCGACGATCTGAAAAATACGCTGGAAAACTGTATTGCCGAATCAACTGGAGCAAATATATGTCGCCAAGAATTGCCGACAATTGATAAGTGTGGTTGTCGGAGAATTTGTGGCAAAATGCGCGCATGAGCAAACTCTTAATGACTACCTTGATCCTGATCCAGACTCTTCCCACCGGTTACTGGCCGCTCGATAAGAGCCAGCCAATCATCGACAAAACACAGACCATTCGACTGGCGCCCGATCTTTCAAAACTGAGCGACGGCGAGCGCAAAGCGGTCGCGAAGTTGATCGAAGTCGGTCAAATCTTTCAGAAGCTTTACGAAGAGCAGCGACATCCGCAGGCGCTGTCGTCATATCACGAGCTGGAACAACTCGATAAAAAAACCGGCTCAACAGTCGCCACGCAGAACCTGCTGACGATCTATCGTTTGTTTCAGGGACCGATCGCGACAACGCTCGATAACAAGCGTGAGCCGTTCATTGCCGTCGATCCATTGAAACCCGGAAAAAATGTGTATCCATGGGGAATCACCAAGGAAGCCATCGATCAGAAGCGGGAAGATCTGCTGCACTTGCGGACTGTAGTTCGATCAGCCACTGCCAAAAACATTCAGGAAGACATCGCGAAGCTCAACAAGTATCCCGCACTGCAAACACTGCATCCGAAGCTGCAAGCGGAACTGAAGCGCCTTCAGCCTGGTTCGAACGCTGTGTACAGCGTGCCTTACTCGGTCGCGTACGCGGACGACTTGATGAAAGCGTACGGGCTTTTGAACGAAGCCGCCGATGCAGTCGAAAGGGATGATGAGGAGTTTGCGCGATACCTGCGTAATCGCGCGCGGGATCTGTTGTCGAACGATTATGAGTCAGGCGATGCGAGCTGGATCACAGGGCGGTTCAAGAACCTCAACGCGCAGATTGGTTCCTACGAAACTTACGACGATGAGTTGTTTGGCGTGAAGACGTTCTTTTCGTTCTGTCTGTTGAAGACTCGTCCAGATGAGACAGTCGCTTTGCGTCAGGCGATGAAAGGTATTCAAGCGCTCGAAAACTCGCTGCCGTACAAGAACCACAAAACGGTGCGCGAAGACATTCCGGTCGGCGTCTACGACGTGGTCGCCGACTTCGGGCAATCGCGCGGTGGAAACACGGCCACGATTCTTCCGAACGAGAGTTATCTAGCGCGTCGATATGGCCGGACGATCTTGTTGCGCGCGAATATAATGCGCGATCCGAATATCTTCGAGGGAGTGTCGCGAACGCTTGCAGCAGCAATAGGCGAAGCGCAGGCGAAAGAGTTGACGCCTGACGGAAACTTTTATCGCACGCTGTGGCATGAAGTGGGCCACTATCTCGGCGTGGACCGCACGAAGGACGGCCGAGAGCTCGACGAGGTGTTGCAAGACAATGCGAACACGCTGGAAGAGATGAAGGCCGACCTCGTGTCCCTCTTTGTGGCCCAAACGCTGCGCAAGCAGGGCTATTACACCGACGCGCAGTTGCGGAGCGTGTACGCCGGCGGGATCCTGCGTGTGTTGCAGAACAATCGACCGCGACGCGATCAGCCATATAACACGATGCAGTTGATGCAATGGAACTTTTATCTGGAGAATGGTCTATTGAGTTTTGATCCGGCGACGAAGACCATGCGGGTGCATTACGAGAAGTATCACGAAGTTGTGGGCAAGTTGCTGGAGCGAGTGTTGGCGGTTCAGTACGAGGGTGATAAAGCCGCGTCTGATAAGTTTATCGATCAGTACACGCAGTGGGACGAGAACCTGCACGGCGCGATCGCGGCGAACATCCGCGCGCAGCAGCAATACCGGTTCAGGCTCTTCAAATACGCCGCACTCGGCGAGTAATCTTTGTGCTTTTTGTGGCTACCGGCTGGCCTGGATCGTCTGCTGCGCTATGTCGAGGTAGATCTTTAGCCTCGCTTCGGGCGCACGAATCCGATCCGCCGTCGCTTTCGCGCGCTCGAAATTAACCACAGCCATGTTGCCAAGCACCGACGACATCTGTGTCACGACATTGACCAATGAATTGCCATTCTGAAAATCCAGCTCTTCATCGTTATAGTAATCATTTCCGAATCCGTTCAGCGTACGAGCAGCCGTACTCAACGCGTTGAGCTGCTCAACCAGCGGGTCGACGATGTCAAACGACCGCTTCGCGTCATATCGCAGAAACGCTCGCGCTACCTCCAGCAGTGCCTGCATTTGATCCCCATTCTCTGCTTGCGCTTCTGAACTCAACATACCCCGCGCTTGCTCGAGTATCCTAAGCGCCGTCGCGCGCTTCAACCCCGGGCCGATTTGCATTGCAATCTGAGACAATTGCTGCGCGCGCTCTCTACTGTTGCGAAATCCACTGAGGATTCTCAGAACGTCTTCGACCTTGCCCTTGTTCAGTGCCTGATACATCTCTGTTTGATCGAGCTGCTTAAGTGCCTGACGACGTTGGAACGGATTGGCAATACGTTCGTTGACGATCTCTCTGGCGCGTGTGAGGTCACCGTTGGCGCCCTCGTTGTAAGCAAGCTGGAGGTATTGTTGCTCCTTGACTTCGGCAGGCATCTTCCCAATCGCCTCGAGTGATACTTCCAACTCTTCGCGTTTGCCGCTAAACGAATGTACGACGTGAGCGCCTTCACCGGAGTTCATTAATTCCGATAATTTCTTTTCTACTGCGGCGGTGCCGCCCGGCGTGATCGCGTCGAGTCGTGCGGCGAGCGACTTGAGGGCGTGAAGCATGTTCCAGGCAGCATCTCTTGCCGGATCGTACGATTGCCGCGGAGGTGGTGAATAAGACACCGCCTCATCAAGCACTTTTTGAACGAGTTCTCTAATTCGATCTTCGGACAGAAATGGCGGACGCGGCGAGCCGTTTGTCGATTCAGGGCCAACCTCTGACGCTGGAATGAACCGGAGTAAATTGGCTGCAACGTAGGCGGCGTCGTGACGCTTTAACAGTTTCTCGCCGACGACCTTGGACGTGATTTCATTTGCCAGTTCAGCGCCTAACTCTGGATCCTTCCGTAAGAGTTCGGAGAGGGTATTCGTCAGATTTGGCGAATATCGCTCTTTCAGATTTTTCCGTGCCATTTGCAACGCGCGTTTCGGATTTTTGCTCATGATCTGGTCGGCAATAGTCAGCTCGAGCACGCTTTCATGTGTGAAGAGTTCGGCTTGCTCAAAAACTGAATTGCTCGTCGGATTGGTCGACTGAAGAAAACTGATTGCGGCATCAGGATCGCGCGGTGCTAACGCTTGAACAATCTCCTGTCGGAGTTGCATGACTGTTTGAGCAAAATATTGACCGTCGTCCGGATCGATCGACGCTATAAACTCTTTTAGCCCCGCCTCTGCATCTGCGAATAAGCTTAAAGCTCGCTTTTGGTCAACGTCCCACAATAACTGCGCTGCCTGAAGTTGGGCCTTGATCCGCGTGTGAGCCGACTTGATTTGTGGAATCATCGTCTCGATGTCTGCGAGCAGCGCAACACCTTTTGCCTTTGTCATCTCGACGTTCTTGCTCGTCTTCAGCTCCTGATCGGTGGCGCGGCGCAACTCAACGATCTTTATCTCGTAGCGGCCCTTAGTAGTCGTATCCTTTTCGGCTAGTGGTCCTACGGTAACGCGGTAGCTCCCAGCGGTGACTGCAACAAACGAAACGTGCTCCGGACCTTCGCCGCCATTTGGCGAATCGAATTCGCCCAGGCTCTTACCCGAGGGAGAGAAAACTCTAACGATAACGTCGATCTCATGCTGATCGACCGTGATCTGTATGAACTGGTTCTCTGCGAGGTTTACGGTGTACTGGTGAGATTGTCCTGGTTGGAGTTCGCGTTCAACCGGACTGCCGGGTTGCAGTGTCGTCTGAGCATTAGCGGCAGAGCAGAGGACGGCTAGCAGGAGCAGCGTCAGGAGTTTCATGCGCCCACCTCGTGCGAGTTTGGATTAGTTCGGGTACTAAGACGCCGCAGACACGACAAGAGTTCCCTGAAGTAAGATAAGAAATTTTATTTTCGGAATGCGTTACTTCCGAGGAAGTTTTCACGCAGGTAAGCGACGGTGTCGTGCAGGGTTTCCCCAGGGTCGCGGGGCTTGAAGCTGAGCTCGCGAGTAGCTTTAGAGCAGTTTAGATACCAGAAATACTGCGCCATCTCGATGGCGCCTGGTTCAACGGGGGAAGCCATGTCCCACTGTTTGAAAAATGAGTCGACGAGGTTCGCGCCTGTGATCATGAATCTCGAAGGAAGTGCAATCCACGGCGCGGAAACTTTCGTGAGGCGTTCGAGCCGGCCAAAAAACTTCGAGAAGGTCCAGTTAGCCGCGCCCAGTAGATAGCGCTCGCCATGCCGTCCTTTCTTCATTGCGACTCTGAATGCCTGAGCCGCATCTCGCGCATCGACAAAGCTGACTCCGCCAGTCGGCACGGCGCCGATCTTTCGAGCCATGAAATCGAGGATAAGCTTCGTTGAGCTCAGGCGATCATCACCTGGACCAAGCAACAGGCTCGGATTCAGGATCACCATTCGGAGTCCTTTGCCCTGAAAACGTTCGAGCGCGGCCATCTCCTGGTATGCCTTGCTCGCGTAGTAGGGCCAGCGCGAGATGAGGTCGAGCGGAACGGGATGTGTTTCGTCTGGAACTACCTCGCCTTCTTCTGTGACCGCAATGGTGCCGCTGGTGGACGCGAGAACGATCGTTTTGACTCCGGCGGTTTGGCAGCGTCGCACAGCAGTCGCGTTCCTTCGACGTGAACTTCGTACATTTCGCGCGCATCTTTGCGTTCGCGCGAGACTTTGCCGGCGAGGTGATAGATCTCGCTAATGCCTTCGACCGCGCGCTTGTTGTCTTCAGCGTTTGTGATTGAACCCTGGAACGTTTCAACACCCAGATCGACCAGCCAATCGGGAATCGATGTTGCCATCACGCGAATGTCTCTCGCGCCGTCCTCGGTTAGCTGGCGGACGAGATGTGAGCCGAGGAAGCCTGTGCCGCCGGTGATCAGTGTCACGGCGCGCTGGCGCTTTTCGATGGCCGCGCGTCGCTTGGTGCCGGGGGTTACCGGAGTCATGCGAGCAGTGCGTTTGCCGGGAGTTTTAGAGGGCATGATAACTTGATTTGTCCTGGATTTGCCATTTGCCGATTTTGGTCTCAATTTCAATCGGCAATTGGCAATCGAGACCAATTACTTCAAGTCAGACCTAAATGCTGCAACTTCCTCAGCGAGCGGGAGTTCTTTCTTTCGCTCGCTCTTCCATTGCTTCCGCAGGCCCTTTGCGTCGAAAGCGTGGCGCGTGCCGTCGCGCAGGTTCACGACCTCGTGCCTCACGCGCGCCGCGATGAGCCTGTAGGCTTCGGCGCGAGCCATGCCACGCGTCATCTCTTCCAGTTCTTCGAACGAAAGGAAGCGACCAATGCGAGCTCCAACATCACGATTCTTGATGATCGTCGTTCCCTTCGGCATGGCTTCGTAAGTGCCGTCCAAAAACATCGGCAGAATGCCTACACGCGCATGCAACGCGAGATAACCGACGACCGGTTTGAAGTCGGCCAGTATTCCGGTCATCGATCGCGTGCCTTCCGGAAAAATGAGAGCGTTGTAGCCCTGGTCCAGGAACGATCGCGCGTGACGTAGTGATTGCCGCAGCGAGCCCGTGCGTTCCATCGGCACAAGGTTCGTGAAGTTTTCCATGACCGCGCGTTTGTACTTCGTATCGAAGAAATAATCGGCGGCAGCGAGCGCAACCATGTCCTTGCCGTATTCACCGAGGGCCATCTTTGTCAGACCCATGTCCAGGTGAGAACAATGGTTTGCCGCGACGATGAAATTCGTGTGCGGCGGAATGTTCGAGCGACCTTCGTAATGCGTTCGCAGAAACTGATCGTAGAGGAACCGTTGCAACAGATCGCCCGCTTTGGTTCCTGCGGTCCGCACGAATGACGGAACGTGAATCTCGTCGTCCTTCTTGCGCTCATCCGGTCGCGTCTCAGTCTTCGATGAAGCCCCGGGCTTATGGCTGACTACAGTCAGAAGCTCTCTAACGTCCTGTATTTCGTTGAACCGCTCCGGCGCAGAGATCGATCCACCTGCATTTTCAATTGCCGTTGCCAGCTCGACAAACATGAGACTGTCAAAACCAAGATCGGCCAGTCGCGAATCGATCGAGACTTCCGATCGCGGCCGGTTCGCGACTGTGGCAACAGTTTCAAGCAGCCAAAGCGTATCGGCGTTTGTAGTCTCCTGCACACCACCACGCCGTCCTGATTTCTCTTTTTCCTCGATCGACTCCATCATCCGAACTACTTCGCGCCGCTTCACCTTGCGCGTTGCAGTTCGTGGCAATTCGATATCAGTGAAATGCAAAACCTTCACGCGTTTGAAGTAGGGCAGGGAGGCAGAAACTTCGCGGAAGTGTTCTTCAACGAGTCGATGAAGCGCGGCGCGCGAGAGTGAAATGTCATACTCGTCATCCGCAACTACGAGACAAGCGACTTTCTCGCCGATTCCGTCAGGCAAACCGACAATGCTCAGCTCCTTGATGTAAGGCGAGTTTGAATAGCTCTCTTCGAGCTCGTCCGGATAGACGTTCTTGCCGTTTGTATCGACGATGATCTCTTTTGAACGACCGACGAGGTAAAGGTTGCCGTCGTCGTCAACGCGTCCGAGGTCGCCGGTGTAGAGCCAGCGGTCGATGAGGGTCTTACGCGTCGCAGTCTCATCTTCGTAGTAACCCAGCATCACATTTGGACCACGCGCGATCACTTCGCCAACGCCACTTGCGTCAGGCTCGGCGATGCGCACTTCCACACCGGGCAGAGGTTTGCCGACAGTTCCGGTGAGCATGCGATTCTCCGGTCGCGTGACAGTCAAAACCGGCGAAGCCTCTGTTAGACCATACCCTTCGAGAATCGTGAATCCGAGACCATGAAAGTCGCGTTGAATCTTTTCACTCAGCGCAGAACCACCGCTGATGAAGTAACGAATGCGCCCGCCGAGGCCTTCGTGAATCGGATAGAACAACACCTGCCCGAAGTTGAGTGGCGTCGTGTCGCGCAGCCATGCATTGGCGCGGATGAGACCGTCGGCAGTTTTGCCGATCCAATCGCTGCGTTCGTAAAGCCTGTTCTTAATGCGACGGTGCAGCAATTCCCACAACGCCGGCACGCCGACCATTCCCGTGACGTGACCGTTCTTGATCGCGCGCGCGAGTGCGTCACTCGTGAGTTCCGGTAAGTACGTGATTTGCGCACCGCGGCTGAGCGGCGTCAGGAATCCGGTAGAGAATTCAAACGTGTGGTGCAGTGGCAACACTGACAACACGCCGTCGCCGGTTGTCATGTCAAACACTGACGACAACATCGAGACCATGCTTGTCAGATTGCGGTGCGAAAGCATCACGCCTTTCGGCTGGCCCGTCGTGCCTGAAGTGAAAATGAGCGACGCAACGCTTTGCGCGGTTACACGTTGAGGCAACATCGCGATGCGTTGATCTTCGGTCTCTTCATCAGGCATCGCGAAGACTTCCGAGTAGGTCCACAGGCGCGCCTGTCCCTGCTGCTGAAGTCGCTCTTGTAGATCGGGATGATCGTTGAGAACAGCTTCGCTACAGATGATTCCCGCGGCGTTTCCGGCCCTCGCGAAGTTGAGAATCTCCGCGGTGGAGCTTTCCGGATCGCATGGGATACACGTGGCGCCTGCCTTCAACACGCCGAAGTAAGTCATGCCCCATTCGGGCGCGTTGCTGCTGACGAGCATTACGCGATCGCCGTGCTTGATGCCTTCGCTCGCAAGAAATCCGGCGACGCGCGTCGCGAGTTCGCGCAGGTCGGCGTAGGTGTATTGCTCCTTGCGCCCATCTCGCTCGATACGCATCGCGACACGAGTTGCGTGGCGCTTGGTCGAAGTCTCAAATAGTTCGAGCAGATCGCGATACGTGTAGATACGCTTCGGCTGTGCTCGCATTTCGTCTTCGAGCGTGGGAAAGACCCATTTCGTGAGCCCCGGCAGGTGGATGTTGAGCCAGTAATCGTACCAGTCAAACTTTTCCGGGTTCCATGTCAGTAACGATCTCTCGTCTTCACTGATGCGTTCAAAGAGCGAGCGCACATTGTCGGAACGAAAGACGTAAGCGTTTTCGACAGTAAACGGACGAAACATGTCGAACGCTTCGGTGGTTTCGCGCGTCAACTCTTCAACTCGCTCAACACCGTTCTTGACCACATCGATCGCTTCCGCGACACGACCGCCGCCCCACTTCGGTCGCACGCGCTCGAGCAACGACGACGCTTTCTTCGCAGTCGCATTGAACATCGGTATCGACGTATTTTCGAATTTCGACACCGTGACGGGCCGCGGTTCCATCCGCGCAGCGATGCGGTTCAGGATCTTGACGCCGGTGTCCTTCTCTTCGAAATGCCTTCGCTTGTCGAGTCCGCAGAGACCGATGATCCGTTCCATGTTATTGGCATTGGCATCGCCAGTCGCTGCCTGGAAAACAAGTCGCGGCTCTTCGACGCAGGCCTGCGCCGCGACTGCAAGCATCACCGACGCGACCTGGTCCACCGGCGTGATATCGAGAATCAGTTTCGGATCTGCCGGAATCTGTGTCTGACCCTTGCGAATGAGAAAGATGATCGGGGCAGTGGTCGTAAAGCCCTCGTTCCAGCCGGGGAAGGGAAACGACAAAGCCGACTCGACGATGCTTGGCCGCACAATGCTGCGCACCATTCCACTCTCGGCGGCCACGAGTTGTTCGCCGAGCGATTTCGTGTACGTGTAAATGTTGGGCCAACCCCAGTACGCAGCCCGCTCGACACCAAGATCGGTGAGACGTGTGCGCGTCCAGACTTTTCGTTCGCGTGCGACGGCGAGTCCGAGAGCATCGGGATCGTCGACGTCGCGACCTTCTTCGTTGAGTCGTTTGCGAGCGAGCTCGCGAAAACGCGCGGTCATCATGGAGTCGCGCGCTTCGTCTCTGACGCGATCTGCAAGCTTCGCGCAGTCTGCAATCTCCTGATCCACTGAAAACTGGACGCCTTGCATGTCGGCTTCTCGCCGGCGCGGGAAATAACCGATGACCGGATCGCTCTCCCAAACAGCGCCGGAGCGATTGCCGGCGACGAAGCATGTCGAGACATGGACCAGGGCAGGACGTTTCATCCGGCGCGCAAAGGCGATGACGTTTTGAGTGCCGACGACGTTCGTGCGCAGGCCGCTTTCGAGTGTTGGGTTGAATGTTACGTTGCCGGCGGAGTTGATGATGACGTCGATGTCGCCGGCGATGGCTTGAGCTTCTTCATCGGAGTAGCCGAAGTTGGGTTCGGCGATGTCGCCGCCTCTGACAATTACCTTGTCGTTAACGAAGCCTTCGAGCGCGCTGCCGTAACGTTCGCGGAGCGGATCGAATGGCGGTGCTGTGATGATGTTGTTCCAGAAGCGATTCTCCGACTCCTCCTGTGACCGCGCGCGCACGGTGAGGTAGATCTTGCCGATGTTCGGAAAACGGTGGAGCAACATGCTCAGCGTCACCTTGCCGAGAAAGCCGGTGCTTCCGATCAGGAAGATCTTTCGGTCGTTGTAGATTTCGGTTGGAGAGAGTTTCATATACTTTGCACTTTGACTTTGTACTTTGTCCTCGGCATTACGCAGATTCTTATTAATCAAAGTGTAAAGTCCGAAGATCATTTTATTCCATGTCCGCGATGCCGATCATCGGCTGGTGCAGCATCGTGATCTCCGCGGAGTTGCCCATGTAGCTGCGCGCCATGGCAATCGCCTCGGTCAAATTATCCGCGCGTTCCCAGCCGAGTATGGCCGGCACGTGCGCGTTCTCGGCGCCGGCTGCGATTACGCGTCCGACGTGTTGGCGCCCATTCTCGCCCCAGTACCACATGAAAAACGGATGCGCGCCGTGATACGCATTCCCGCGCCGGTACATCTCGATGTAGCTCGGATTGTTTGCGAATTCCTGCTCGTACTTCTCGCGCAACGTAAATGCGTCGCGAGTTTCCGGCAGCAGGCGATTGAAAAACTCGATATAGCTCGGGTGAAATTGGTGATCGAACTCGTCAAAGCAGGGATGATGCACGATCATCACGCCGCCTTTTTTCAAGAGGGGCTTGTTGCGATAGAAGTTGAAGTGATAACCGAGCGCCATCACCTGGACCAGCAACGGATTCAGTATCGAATAAACGTTGTACGGTGAAATGTCAGGAATCCCTGTGATCAGAATGTCACACTGCCCGCGGATCGGAATCGCATACTGCTCAAAACCCTTCGCCACGATCTTTTCGTGTACCGGTTCCGTCTTTCCCGCATAACAAGCGGTCATTTCGTACTGCGCCGGCCGTGAGTGCAGCAGCTTGCGACGCGCAGCTCGCGGCAGTTTGCCCATCGTGTAGCGCATCGCTTCAAACTTCATGCGATCGAAGGCGGTGAAGTCGTCTTCGTTGCGCAGCAAGAAATCCATGTCGGCGCCATACATCCGATTGTTGATGGCGGTTTCGATATGGAAGACGTTCATGTGCTCGTCGACGATCTTGCCGAGCCGCACGCACTTCCGGTTCAGCTCCGAACGCGCCGGATCCATATAACTGTCTGACTCGCGAATCGTCTGCGGATCGTGATGCGCGCGCAAGCGACTCATAGTCGCAGAGTCCGACAGCGACCGACTTGTGACCGCCGTCCATCGGCACGAAATTGATGTTGACGTAGATCAGCAGATCGCTTTCAACAGCGCGTCGATTGAGCACGAGCGGCTCTTTGTGCTTTGTTTCGCCGAGCTTGATCATGCCGTCGGTCCATTCGGCGTCGTGGTTGTAGTAACGATCGGGGTAGTATTCGGAAAATATTCGCGGCCCGACCATTCGCTTCATTTCCCACTCGGTCATCTTCCGGTGCAGTGAGTTGGCGATGATGATGTGCACGTCGTCAACACCATGACCGGCGAGCATGTCACAAACGATTTCGAGAATCGATTGGCGGATGTCAGGCGTCGCCATCGGCGGCAACGGCAAACTGATATCGTCGACAGCGACTGTCACACGCATTCCCGGCTCGAGTTGCGCGAAGAGTGGATCGCAGCCAAGCGGGTGATTGAGGGCGTAACGAATGGCGGCTTCACGATTGGGCAGACCTTTGATCGAAGGGTTCGGGTAGAGAACGCGCGTTCCGATAGGTATGTCCTCGAGAATGAAGTCTTCCCCGGACGGCATGATGCGCGGCGCGCTGTCGCGATCGATGTAGACTACGGATTCGTGCGTCTTTCGTCGGAGTTGAAGTGCCATATGTTTGATTGCCAATTGCCGATTGCCGATTGCCGATTTTTACGTTCTTGATGACCAATTCTTTACATTGGCAATCCGCAATTGGCAAGCGGCAATTTCATTTCAGATTCAATATCGGCCAATCGTGATGAAGCGCTGTTTGTCGCAAACGCATATCCGGGTTGATGACTGCCGGGTGTCCGACTATCGATAACATCGGCAGATCGCTCATGCTGTCGGTGTAAGCGTAAGAGTCGCTCAGGCTGATCCCCTCTCGTTCGGTGTACGTTCGAATCCATGAAGCCTTGGTCGCCGAAGCCATCACCGGCGGCAACAAACGGCCAGTGGCCATGCCATTTACAAACTCGAGCCGGTTCGTGACGTACTCAGTGATCCCCAGGTGCTCCATCAGTGGTTTCACCGACAAATCCAATGCCCCTGTTATCACCACCTGCCGCAGTCCTAACTTTCTCGACTTCTCAATGAGTTCGTAGGTCCCGGGAAAGACCGCCGGCTTGATCACGTCTTCAAACAACTCCAGCGCGAAGTAGCGCAGCCGATCCTCTGATTGGCCCTTGTAGCGCTGGAAATAGAGGTCGTTAAAAACTTTTCGGCTATACTGGTCCGTGACCGCGAACACCGGAAGGCTGAGCAGCGTGGTGGCGCTCTTCTTAAAACTGGCCATCAAGCCTTGCTGGCGACGCGCGTAAAACGACAGCGTATGTACAAGGTTGGTACTAACCAGCGTACCTTCGAGATCGTAGAATGCGGCTCCTGCCAAGCTCTCCTCCTGAACGGGAAGCCACTATACCGTAAACGGCCGCATTTTCGATAACCGGAAGCAAAAGTATTACAAACTGTATAGTAGTGCTAGACAATCAAAGGACAATTGATGATAAATCTTAGGAAAAACCAAGAAAAACTTGTTTCGGTCAGTGTTCACATTAGCAGCTTTTTCAGTGGTTTTGACTGGCGTTGGGTGCGATCAAGGCGCCTCGGAGGGCGGTCCAAAGATTGATCATGGCGACGCGAAAATGGCGGCCGAGAGAATCGCGGAGGCGGACGCGCTGTATGAAGGCCGGGAAGACCTGCAAAAGGCGCGCGTATGCGTGGCGTCGTTGCGGCAGGCCCGAACGGCGGATTATGGGAGCTATGAAGCGGCCTGGAAGCTGGCGCGTGCGAGCTTTTACGTGGGCGATCGGACCGACAATAGCTCCGAACGCGATGACCTGTTTCGTGAGGGCACAGAGGCGGGCAAGGCCGCGGTCCAGCTCCAGCCTGACAAGCCGGAGGGCCATTTTTGGCTGGGTGCAAACTACGGCGGCTCCGCGGCGCATAGCACGATCGCGAATCTTTCGAGTTTTCAGGACATAAAGCGCGAGATGGAAGCGGTTTTGAAGATTGACGAGGCTTATCAGGGTTACAGTGCATACCTCGGGCTGGGCCGGCTATATCTCCAGGCGCCCAGGGTGCTTGGTGGCGACACTGACAAGGCGATCGACTATTTGCAAAAGGGACTCAAGCTCAATCCAAATCACGGGCTCATGCGGTTTCATCTCGCCGAGGCTTACGAGTCGAACAATCGCGATGCGGAAGCGAAGAAGCAGATAGAAGCGTTAATGGGCATCACTCCCGATCCCAAATACACCGCCGAGCACAAGGACGCAGTGGACAAAGCCAAGAAGCTTTTAGAAAAGATCGATCGACGATAAGTACACAAAAGGCACAAATCAGACCACAAAATGACAACATTATCATCTCATTTGTGACTTTTGTGCTTTTTGTGTACCTACTGTGGACGGGTGAGGCGTTTAATCTCTTCCAACGTGCGTTTGTGTTGCTCGAGTTTCTGCCCGGCTTCGCCGAGTTTTCCTTGCGAGGTCAAACGTTGGTAATCCTCAAATTCCTGAATTGCCCGCTCGATCAACTGCTGTAGATTCTGCGTTATCACAGGCGTTGGTGCTGGTTGTTGAGTAGTGCCCGGTGGTGCCGGACTCGGCGACGGAGCGGCGGCTGTCCTTCCAGCTTCACCAAAGAGGCTAGTCATCGCCTCTGCAAACGTCTGGCCGTACGCGAGTTTCTCCTGCGTCGCGAGCACGACGAGTCGCAGTTCCGGCATCGGGCTTCGTTCCGCTTGAAGGTAGATCGGTTCGACGAACAGAAGGGAACGTCCAAGTGGTATCACCAACAGATGTCCGCGAATGACACGAGATCCCTGCTGGTTCCAAAGCGTGAACTGACCTGCGAGATCCGCATTCTGATCGATGCGCGCTTCGATCTGAACTGGTCCATCAATCAATCTCGATTTAGGGAAGTTGTAGACCAGCAGCTTGCCGTAATTTTCGCCATCACTGCGCCCCGCCATCCAGCCGATCATGTTTGGTCTGTTTGCCGGCGTGAACGGCAGGATCAGAACGAATTCATGCTTCTGTTGCTCGCCCGGCAACTGTATCAACACGAAATAAGGATCGATCGGCGCGCTCTGCCTCTTGCCCTCGCGGTCGAGTGTGACGTGCTGCGCCACGCTCCAAACGTCTTCACGTTGGAAGAAAACTTTCGGATTCTGCGTGTGGTAAAGCCCGTAGACCTCGCCCTGCGCACGAACGAGCGTTTCCGGATAGCGAACATGCGAGCGCAAATCCGCGGGCATCTGATTCGCGTCAAGAAAGAGATTAGGAAAGATGCGACGGTAAGCAGTAATGAGTGGATCCTGGTTGTCGAACACGTAAAACCGCGCAGTTCCGTTGTACGCATCGATCACAACTTTAACGCTGTTGCGAATGTAGTTGATTGAGTTGCCGGCAACGTCGTGATGAGTCGAGTAGGGGAAGTAAGCCGACTGAGTAAAAGCATCCATGATCCAGAACAGCCGGCCTTCATTATCAATAACGATGTAGGGATCTTTGTCGTAATTTAGAAAAGGCGCGACGCCGTTAACGATCTGGCGGATGTTTCGATTGATGAGGACGCGGCTTTCGCTCGTGACATCGTTTGAGAACGGGAGCTTCGAAAGATCCCCCACACCCCAGGCGATCAGCATACGCCGGAACCGGTTGCCGATCGGTATTCCACCTGTGCCTTCGTAAGTTGTGGAGGTGTAGGTGTCGCCCTGCGGATAATCAAACTCTTTCTGGTTTGTCTTTACGTAGACGAAACGATCCGTGAGCTCGCCAAAGTAAATCTCGGGACGAGTAACCTTGATCTCGGGTGCCTTCGACTCCACGGGCATGTTCGATAAGACAAACTGCGGCAGGCCTTCCGGAGTGAAACCGTTGGCGCTGTTCATCGTCACGCCGTATCCATGCGTGTAGATCAATCGCTCGTTGATCCAATTACGCGACGACGCCGGCAACTTCGAATCGTTGATCTCGCGCGGCGCCACCATCATCTGGCGCACGTTGCCCTCGATGAGATAACGATCGACGTCCACGTCGAGGAAATCGTAGTAAGTGCGGATCGCCTGAATCTGACGCAGAGTGTCCTGGAGCGCGCGCCAGTCATACAAGCGAATGTTTTCGATGCTCTCGCGATTGTTGGCAAGTTCGTCGGACGTAATAGAAGGTTGGGCCTCAAACTCTCGAAATTCGACCTGTTCGAGTCCAAAACCTTTTCGCGTCCATTCGATGTTGTAACCGATGTAAGCCGACTCGCGGTCGATCTCGTTTGGTTTAACGATAAAGCTCTGGATATATGACGGTACCAGTACGACTCCGACGATGTAGGTTGCGATCGGAAGAGCGAGAGCGATGAGCAATAAACTAAAGCGCCGTACAGCAAACGCATTAACGAGCAGAATAATTGCGGCGATGATCAGCACAATACAAACGATGAACAGGGCAGGGAGCGTATATTGCGCTTCAGTGTAGGTGACTCCTGAAAAGATCGGATGATCTTGCCAGAGGTACGGAAAGCGCGAGAGATACGTGCGCCAGCTCAGCACCAGGAGGAACAACGCCAGCGCCACACAGACCGCGCGAAATGCAGCGCCCGACGACCAGCGCACGCTGGGCTTCAGCACTGTTTGCGGCAGGCCCAGCAGCGAATACGCGAGCGCAGCGCAGAGAATGATGAACGTCACCCCGAGCAGCCACGAACAAAGCACGTCGTAGAGCGGAAGTGAGAAAAGGTAGAACCCGAGCGACTTTCCGAACACCGGATCGTGTGTGCCTGTGGCGGGCTGGTACCAGTAGAGCGCGAGCTGACGCCAGTGCTCTTTTAGTTTGAAGCCGTAGATCAGGCCGAAGAGTCCGGCGATAAGCCAGCCGAGTGGTCGAATAAACTTCGCCGGCGAAAACTGAAACGGTTGATTGTTGAGAATGATCGTTCGGTTTTCAAAAGCGTACGCGCCGAACAGTCGTTGGAACAGCAGGAACGTCGCGCTCAACAACAGCGCAGTTAGTATCGCCGAGCCCGCAAAGAGCGCGGCTTTGACTTTGAAGACGTACCAGTAGACTGAAGAGTAGCCGAGCGACCCGAACCAGAGAGCCGAAAGATAGATCGAGATGATTCGTGAGAACGAAAACAGCAGGATAACGCCGGCGATGAGCAGCCAGATCTTTAGACGCCGCCGTTTGCGTGGTCCAACGTCGATCACGTCATCGTCCCGCAGATTTTTGCTCACGGTGCGTAGCATACGCTACTAAGCGCGTGGCAATACAATCTCGAGCGCGGTAGCGCCGCTGTCATAGCTCTGCGTTGAAGACGCCCCTTAACGCAGAGTCCGACCCGCGGCTACCGCAGCTGGGTCGCTGTAGGCTCCGTGTATAATCGCCACTGATGCTCACGCCGGACACCGTTTTACAAGGCCGTTATCGCATCATTCGCCAGCTTGGCCAGGGCGGCATGGGGGCCGTGTACGAAGCGATCGACCAACGTCTCGACACCACCGTTGCCCTCAAAGAAACCCTATTTGCCGACGAGCGTCTGCGGAAACAGTTTGAGCGCGAAGCACGCCTGCTTGCGCGCCTGCATCATCCCGCGCTGCCTCGTGTGAGCGACCATTTTTCTGAAGGCGATGGGCAGTTTCTGGTAATGCAGTTTATTCCAGGCGACGATTTGTCGGAGATGATGACGCGCAGGCACGATCCATTTCCTGCGGATCAGGTTTTGACCTGGGCGGATCAACTGCTCGATGCGCTCGACTACTTACACACGCAGGATCCGCAGATCGTTCATCGCGACATCAAGCCACAGAATCTAAAACTGACATCACGCGGGCAGATCATTCTCCTCGATTTCGGATTAGCGAAAGGCCAGGCCGGAGAGATCTCTCGAGTAACAACGTCGGCGAGCATCTTCGGCTACACGCCGAACTACGCACCGTTAGAACAAATCCAGGCGCTCGGAACGGACTCGCGTAGCGACCTCTATTCACTCGGCGCAACGCTTTATCACCTGATGACTGGAGTGAAACCGCCCGATGCACTGACGCGCGCGGCTGCACTCGTCAATGGACAACCTGATCCGCTCGCGCGGGCGAGCGAAGCGAATTCCGCGATCGCGCCTGAAGTGGACCACGTGCTCGGCAAGGCGATGGCGCAGAATCGTGAGCAGCGTTATCCGACTGCGTCGGAAATGAGCAAGGCGTTGCACGGCAGCACGCAAGCCGCAACGATTGTGAATCGTGGTGAAGCTAAAACGATGCTGTTTCCGCCGCCGCCGTCTACGGTTGCAGTTCCGACTCAAACGCTCGCAGCGTCGCCGCAGACGGTGCCGACTGGCGAGACAACGGTGGTGCGTCGTGGTCCACCCAGAAGAATCTTGCCGATTGCATTGTCGGCCGCGGTAGTGGTCCTGGTTGGGTGCTGCGTGTTGGGTTTCTATCTGCTGCAAAACCGGAATGAACAAACTGATCCGACGGCTGAAGTTCCTCAGGCTGTAGCAAGTCCGGCTGCTGTTTTGTCGCCAACTCCTGACACCAGTGCGGTGCTATCGCCGGAGGTGAAGGAAGCGAAAAGCGATCAGCCTGCTCCCGCTCCGACAAAACAGGAGCGCGCCTCACGTAATGAGGAACGAAAAGCTCCAACACCGCAGACCGAGCAAAAGCGCGCTGAGGCTGATTCTGAAGTACATGCGGATCCGAAAGTTGAGGTCGATCCGGTTGTGCCGGCACCTCCGGGAGTTCCGGGGTCGACGAGAGTCGAGACTAAGCGCCTACCGAGCGGCGTGGTGATTCGCACCTTCCCTGATGGGACGCAAATCATAACGACGCGTGATGGCATGCGCGTGCTGGTGACCAAGGACGGCGAGAAGAAGGTTCTTAATCCACCGCGGCCGAATCGGCGGAGGCAATTGCCACCGCCGGGGCCTGTCCCGTCGCCTTAGTTCAGAGTTCAACCTTTAGGTTGCTTCTCGAAAAGAGCAAGCGCAAGCTAAAGCTTGAACTCTGAACGGAGGCAAAAATTCTTTAGGAGAGCTTGTGATGTCGAGGTTTAAATCCACGCGTGTCGTTTTTTTGCTGGTTGCTCTTTGCGCAGCGCTGGCGATGATCAATCCGGCAGATGTTGCGGTTCGTGCGAAAGCCGAAAGACCAGTCGCTCCGAACATTCGAATCGCTCCGCCAGCGCCGGTGTTTGACACGAAAGAGCGAATCGCCGAGTTGACGCAACGCCGTCAGCGTGTGGCTGAAAAAATCGGGTCGCAGTCGCTGCTGATTCTTTTCAGCACCGAGCCACGCATTTATTCAAACTCCGTCAACTATCCGTATCGCCAGGAAAACAACCTCTACTATCTCACCAACCTGAAGCAGAAGAACGCAACGCTTGTTTTGCTCCCGGGCAATACGAAAGGCGCGCGTGAGATTCTCTTTCTGCCGCGCCGCAATCCTTTGACTGAGACGTGGGACGGAAAAATGTACAGCGCCGAAGAGGCGCACGAGCGATCGGGTGTCAGAGAGATTTGGGATTCGAGAGAGTTTGAGCCGTTTATCGCCGCACTGCGCAACCGGCAGCCCTACCGGCCAAAACCCGAAAACGTTTTTATGTCGGACCAGCCGCCCACCACGGCGCTGACAAACGATCACGGTTTAACTTCGCTCTTCGACGCTGCTGCGAAAGGCGAGGCCGGGACTCTTTATGCTCGTTCCACGAGAAGAAAACAGTCGTGAATACAAGTACGAGCAACGCTTTGCGACCGAATGGGTCAAGACTGCATCTGGTTACAGCGTAAAGAATGCATGGCCCATCTTCACTGAAATGCGCCTGGTGAAGTCGCCGATGGAGCTGCGCATCATGCAGCACGCGATCGATATCAGCATCGAAGCGCACCAGCGTTCGTGGGCAGCGGCCGGCAACGCGAAGTGGGAATATGAAGTCGATGCGGAGGTCGCATACACGTTCAAGCTCAGAAACGCTGACAACTGGGGTTATCCGGACATCGTCGGTTGTGGTCCAAATGCGACGACGCTTCATTACAACGAATCGCAGGGACCGGTAAAAACAGGTGAGCTTCTCCTGATGGACGTTGGCGCCGAATACGATCACTACACCGCCGACATCACGCGCACATTTCCAGTGAACGGAAAATTCACGCCGGCCCAAGTTGCTGTCTACCAGATCGTTTACGACGCGCAGGAGGCAGTTGCGAAAGCGTCGAAGCCGGGAGCGACTCTGTCAGACGTGAACCGCGCGGGAACCGAAGTGATCAAGGATGGATTGCTGAAGCTCGGTTTGATCACGGATCGCAATTCAACCCAGCACCGGCTTTGGTTCATGCACGGAACGTCGCACTGGCTGGGCATGAACGTTCATGACGTCGGCGGCGGAGCGAGGTTCGTGCCGGGAGTTGTGTTTACGAATGAACCGGGGATCTACGTGCGGCTCGATGCGTTGGACTACATGCCGGGTGGATGGAAGCCGGAAGATTGGGAGAAGTTTAAGATCGCGGTTCGACCGGCGTTTGAGAAATACAAAGGTATCGGCGTGCGGATCGAAGACGACATACTGATCACGCCTGATGGTGTGCGCTGGATGAGCGAAGCGCTGCCGCGAAAGATAAACGAGATCGAGGATTTCATCGCCAAGGCCCGCCGGCCAACGGAGTAGTCACAGAAAGCACAAAGACCATCCACAAATAGGCACAAGATTATCTTAACATGAAAAGATCTGTGTCCTCTGTGGATTGTTTGTGCCTTTTGTGTACTAATGAGTTCTGAAGAATCTTCTGAGCCACCCTGAGAACCACCTCAGGGCTGTTCGAAAAAAGCCGTGTTGCGGAGGTGGCTCGCCCACCTCCGTCTTTGCTTCCGCACCCAAACTCGTAAAGAATTGCGTGGCCATCATCTTCACCGTGCCCTGGATCATTCGTTGGCCCACGCTTGCTATCGTTCCACCTACCTGAACGTCACCCGAGTAATTCACCTTCGTGCCGCGTTCTGTTTGCTCCAGATCCAGATCGCCTGAACCCTTGAGAAATCCGGGCGCGCCTTTACCGTCAACGACAATTCGAAGATGTTCCGGCTCTCGCAGATTCTCGAGACGTGCTGTCCCGTTGAATACTCCTTTGATCGAACCAACGCCCGCGCGGATCGTTGCCGCAAAAGTATTCTCGGCTGTTTTTTCCAGTCGTTCACAGCCGGGAATGCAGCGCTGCAAAACCTCGGGATTAACGAGCGATTGATAGACGCGTTCTCGCGGCGCCTCGAGTTCGTGAGTGCCTTCCAGTTTCACTTGACGTTGGCTTTGGCGGCCTGAATTGCTCTGCGCGTGTGTACCTGCGCGAGGTGACACCTGTATTCACCCGAAGCGTAGAGATCTGAGTTCGCATCGATGCCGTCGCAAACGTGCGCGACAGCCGATGCGATCGCATTGTCGTCGAGACTTGTTCCAGCGAGCGCCGCTTCGACAGGCTGCGCGCGATATGCTTTCGTGCCGACACCAGTCACGCCGATTGCTGCCGACTGGCATGAGCCATCGTCATTCAAGACGAGATGAGCAGCGATGCCGACAACGGCGAAACCGGAAGCCGGATGTGGCACTTTCTGATATGCCTGTCCGAATCGTCCCGTGGGTTTTTGAATACGAATCTCTCGCAGGATTTCGCCAGGGAGCAGGGAAGTCGTAAGTAGATCTACAAAGAAGTCTTCCGCTTTTTCTGTGCGCTCGCCGTTTGGTCCAACTAAAACGAGCTCGGCTCCGAGTGCGAGGACTGCCGCGGGCCAATCGCCCGCCGGATCCGAATGTGCGACGCTCCCGCCAATCGTTCCCTTGTTGCGCACCTGAACGTCGCCAATGCTTTTCGCGCATTCAGGCAACAGCGGGCAGATCTGCTTCAAGAGATCCGACGACTCTAACTGATAGTGAGTCGTGGTCGCGCCGATCAGAATCTTGTCGCCTTCTTCGCGGATGTAAGCGAGCGACTTAATCCGCGCAATGTCGACGAGCAACTGAGGTTGCGCGAGACGCAGCTTCATAGCAGGTATCAGACTGTGCCCACCGGCAAGAATCTTCGCGCCGTCGAGGTCACTTGCGAGTAACGTGACCGCCTCTTCGAGAGTTGCGGGCGCCTGGTAATCGAATGGTGCGGGAATCATTGTTCGCTCCTTAATGAACTTAGCCTTGGTCTTTGGTCTTAGTTCTTTGTTGCACTCAAAGCTAAGTCAAAGCACAAAGGATCTAATGCCCATTAATAATCCGCCAAACATTCTCCGGTTTGACCGGCATGTCGAGATGACGCACGCCAAACGGCGCGAGCGCATCGACGATCGCATTCACGATCGCGGGCGTGGCTCCGATGGTGCCGGCCTCGCCGACGCCTTTAACGCCGAGCGGGTTCACTGGCGAAGGCGTTTCTGTTCGATCCAGTTCAAAATTCGGAGCGTGCTTCGCGCGCGGCACGGCGTAATCCATCAACGTGCCGGTCAATAACTGCCCCTGATCGTCGTAGACTACTTCTTCATACATTGCCTGCCCGATCGACTGCACGATTCCGCCGTGAAGCTGTCCGTCAACCAGCATTGGATTGATCACTTTGCCGCAATCATCGACCGCGACGTAACGCAGGAACTTGATGTCGCCAGTATCGCGATCGACTTCGACAACGGCGATGTGCGTGCCGAACGGAAACGTGAAGTTCTTTGGCTCGAAAAAGTAAGTCGCCGAAAGTCCGGGCTCGGTGTCGGGAGGCAGCTCTTTGGCGAGGTGCGCAACAAGTGCGATCTCCTGAATCGTCAAACCCGTCCGGCCTTCGGTTTGTGGCTCCGGCAGTGCTCCAGCCGGCGCTTCGCCGACAGGCACAACAGGGTCTGATGTTCCCGCCGCAGCGGCTGCAGCTTCCTGGCGCGAATACTTACCGCCTTCGAAAGAAACGCGTGCCGCATCGGCCTGAAGGATGTGAGAGGCAATCTTGTGCGCTTTCTCTTTCAGTTTTTGAACCGCAATTAGCACTGCCGTTCCACCGACCGCAGTCGCGCGACTGCCAAATGTGCCGATGCCATACTGGACCACCCCTGTATCGCCGTGAATGACGGTGACATCGTTAATACTGACACCCAATTCATCGGCGACGATCTGCGCGAATGAAGTTTCCTGTCCCTGTCCGTGAGGCGATGCTCCGGTTAACACGGTGACTGTTCCGGTCGGCTCGATACGCACTGTCGCACTCTCCCAACCACCAGCCGGCATTGCCTGAGATGGTCCAAGCGCACAAATCTCGACATACGTCGAGAGACCAATACCGATAAGCCGTCCTTCGTCACGTGCTTTCTTTTGCTCCTCGCGCAGTTGCGCGTAGCCTGCGATCTCTTGCGCCTTGTTCAGAGCTGCTTCGTAGTCGCCACTGTCGTAATCGAGTCCGGTAGCAGTGTGAAATGGAAACTCATTCGCCGCCGGAAAGTTCTTGCGACGCACTTCAGCAGGATCGACGCCGAGTTCAGCCGCGACGAGATCCAGCGCGCGTTCGATCACGTAAGTCGCTTCCGGACGGCCCGCGCCTCGATAAGCGTCCGTGGCCATCTTGTTTGTAAAGCAGCCGATGATGTTCATCTGGATCGCTGGGATCTTGTATGCGCCAGACAGCATCAACCCCGTGAGCGTGGGGATCGCGGGCGTGAGAAGTTGATGATACGCACCGAGATCCGCAAAGACGCTGTAACGCACGCCGAGCAGCGTGCCATCGTTCTTGAAAGCAACTTCGATGTCGCCGATCTGGCCGCGTCCGTGAATCGTGGCCTGCATGTTTTCGCGTCGCGTTTCGATCCACTTGACTGGCTTGCCAAGTTGCATCGAGATCCATCCGAGCAGCGCCTCTTCCGCGTAAACATTCAACTTCGATCCGAAACCGCCGCCTACTTCGGGAGTAATCACGCGTAGTTTGTTCTCGGGAAATCCGATCATAAGCGCGACTTGAGTTCGCATGAGGTGCGGAATCTGGGTTGAGGACCAGATCGTCAGCTCTTCCTCACCTGGAAAATAACGCGCGAGCACACCGCGCGGCTCCATCGCGATCGGCGCGAGGCGTTTGTGGAGTATTCGTTGTTTGACAGTTCGTTCCGCTGCGGTAAATGCAGCATCGATGTCGCCTTCGCCTGAGGTCAATCGATAAGCGATGTTGTCGCCGAAGGCTTCGTGGATGACTGGACCACCTGCGGCAGCCTCCTCGACGTCAGTGACTGCCGGCAAGTCTTCGTAGTCGACCATGATGAGATCGACTGCATCTCGCGCCGCGTAGCGATCGGTGGCAACGACTGCTGCGATCGGATGTCCGACGAAGTAGACTTTGTTCGTCGCGAGCACGCGATGATCGGGGACTTTCAGCTCAGGCAACGCACTCGCGCATGGCACTGGTCCAATCTTGCCGGCCACGTCCTCGCCGGTATAAACAGCGACGACGCCAGGCGCCGACCGTGCAGCGGAAGTATCGATGCTGGTGATTTTCGCGTGCGCATACATCGAACGAACAAACGCGACGTGTAACGTTCCGGGCAGCGCAATGTCGTCGACATAGTGCGCGAGGCCTCGGATCAGACGAGGATCCTCTGTGCGCTTCACTCTTTTGCCAACATACTTTTCTGTCATTGAGCACCTGCCTTCTTCGCCGCGTATTGCACAGCTTCAATGATGTGCTGGTAGCCCGTGCACCTACACAGGTTGCCGTCCAAACCGTGACAGATCTCTTCTCGCGATGGATTGGAATTCCGTTCGAGCAGTTGTGCGGCGGTGACAATCATGCCGGGCGTGCAGTAGCCGCACTGCAATCCGTGTTTCTCCCAGAAACCTTCCTGAACGGGATGAAGTTCTCCGTTTTTGGCGAGCCCTTCGATAGTTGTGACTGATGAGCCATCGGCCTGAACCGCGAAGAGAGTGCAGGATTTAACTGCCTGCCCGTCGAGCATGACGGTACACGCGCCGCAAAGCGACGTTTCGCAACCGACGTGCGTACCGGTCAGTTCAAGAACATCACGGAGATAATGAACGAGCAGCATGCGTGGCTCGACCTCGTCGCTGTGGGAGACACCATTCACGCTGAGATTGATAGCCTTTTTCATGAGCTACCTCACTTTTTGGAAGATATTTAGGTGTTGGACTTGAGCTTAGTGCTTGTACTTTGTTCAGTTGTATTTTGGCATCGACTACTGACAACTGAACAACTGATAATGGACTAAACAGTCGCCTTATGAATCCGTCGCTTCAACCGGTGGATGCTCCGCCGAACGACCTTGAGCTGAGCATGATCGTGAGCAGCCAACGCAGATTCGCGCTGCGTCTTCAACTGCCGGATGCGCGCTTTGATCGAAGCCTTGTCAATGCCGACCACGTCGTGATGCTCGTGCTGAATACCCAGCGCTTTCGACAACGCTACGACAAGGTGCTCTTTGTTCAGCTGCGTGTAACCCTGCACTGCTTCATGGTCGCTGCCCTTCGCAATCTCACGCAGTTCCGCGAGCGTCTTATGTTTTAGTTCTTCGAATGTGTACGCCATTGAAAGCTCCTATGAAGTTTCATCAAAAATCTGTTTGAGATGATGCCGTAAGTGGTCCACGTAGTCGCGAATCAAGTATTCGAGTGTGGCCGGCTTATCCAGCGGCACGAGCTCAAAAGCGATTTGGTCCAGGGTGTGTTTCGCTCGCGACTTTGTAAGTACGTCCGTGGGTATGACTGAAAACAGGTGCGACAGGTGAAGATTGTATGAACTCCAGAGCTGGATCAGTTCGGGCCAGGATTCGTCGCGATACTTTTGCGCGCTGACCCAGCGTTCCTGCTCATAACCTGGAAACACGAGATCGTCCGTAAACTGCGCGCGCACGAAACGCTGATGGTTGTTTGTCGCGGAGTCGACCAAATGGCCGAGAATTTCTATCGGCGCCCAATCATCATCGGCAGTTTTACGGCGGCTCGCTTCGGGCGTGATGTCGCGCAGCCGCGCCGTCGCGCCGGCGATGGTCTCGCGAAAATCCGCCAGAAACCGGTCAAAGCTGCCTGGTGTGGACATTGAAGCTGGATAATAGCGTAAGGTTAGGGGTTGAGAAAACCTGTGGAGCCTCTGTGTCTCTGTGCCTCTGTGGTTAAGCACTGCTCAGGAAAAGTTACCGCAGAGACACAGGGACACAGAGGTTGGACCACTCTACATCAAGTTGACGGTCAACTACGAAAAGCTATAGTTTGATCTCAAGTTTTGGGACCCCATACCCTCGGAGATCTTTTCAATGAAACTTGCATCCTCCTTAAAAGCCCTTGCGGTTGGTTTCTTTCTCCTCCTGATCGCAGCGGCAGGTGCATTTGCCCAGGAAGCTCCCACTCCAAAAGAGCATCCGACTTACCAACAACTCAAAGCATTTTCGCTCACCGGCGGTGCGATCGACGTCAAAGGACTCACACTAAAAAGAGATCGAGTTCAACTCACTCTCGACGGTGTCGTTTATCTGAGTGGACCAGTTGATGGCGTGGTCACAGGCGCGGTATTCATCGGCGAAGGGAGCATGAGCGTCGAAACTCCGCCCAGCGATTTTGAAAAGGACAACGTAAAACGCCTGCTGGGCACGGACATGATCTCTTCCGACTTCAAAACAGCCGTTTTCAGATTCACCGACGATACGGCAAAGCAATTCGGACAGTCGCCGCGCGATGCAGGAGTTGTTAACGATCGCGCCCAGAAACTGGCCAGTGAAATGGACGCGCGCGTCCTGCGAGAGATTGGCGCAAACCTGTCGGCGCGCGTTGCCATATCGTTGCTGAATGCGGAGAAGCCCGGTTTCTTCTTCGCGCACTTCGACGGCGGCCGGCGTGGTCGTTTCTCAGTTATCCTGGACCATCAAACCCGTATTCCGGTTGCAAACTTCAGGATCAATGCCGGTGAGAAGGGACTCGTTTGGTCCTACGAGTCGGATCTCTACTACACCAAAGTCTGGCTCGCTTTTCATGCGCTCGATGATTACCAGCGCGGAAACGTCGCGTACTCTGACGCCAACGACCAGGTCGATATCAAGCATTACCGAATGGACGCGGATCTCCGCGACTACAAGGATCGAGTTCGGCTCAACGCGCAGCTGGAAGCGGAACCGTTGCAGCCAAACGTGCGCGCTATAACTTTCAGTGTCAGCGAAGATTTAACTGAGTACGACAACCTGCGCCTGAAGAAGCAGATGCGCGTAAAGTCGGTGCGCCGGGGCGGTGTCGATCTTCCGTTCGTGCAGGAGGATTGGGAAGCCGGTTTCACTGTGTTTCTGCCTGAAGCACTCAAGGCCAAAGAGAATTTGCAGTTGAACGTAAGTCTCGAAGGCGACTACATGAGGGACACGGATTTTGTCCAGAATTGTTTCTATCCGCGTTCGAATACGAGCTGGTTTCCGCGACACGGATATCTCGACCGCGCCACCTTCGATCTCACGTTCAGGCATCCGAAGAAGTTTCGCGTTGCGAGCGTCGGTTCGCGCCTCAGCGAGGACGCCGATCCCGAAGACAAAGAGGCGATGATCTCCAAATACAAGATGGACCAACCGGTGGCGCTGGTAACTTTTGCACTCGGCCCGTTCAAGCGTCACAACGATACGATCAAATGGGAAAAGGGCGGCCCTCCGACGCCACTCGAGTTTAATTCAGTCGCCGGTGATGTGTTCCCGATCAAAGAGGATTTTATTCTGGCGGAGCTCAACAACTCGGTCAGATACTTCACGATGCTCTTCGGCCAATACCCGTATCCATCGTTTGGAGCGACGTTTCATCCGTTTGGCTTCGGTCAGGGAATCGCGACGCTGTTGATGATCCCTCCGACGGATCGCGCGAGCAAGTACACGTATAGGTTCATTGCTCATGAGACGGCGCACCAGTGGTGGGGCAACATCGTCGCGTGGCGCTCATATCGAGATCAGTGGCTCAGCGAAGGATTCGCCGAGTACTCGGGCATTCTTTATACCGGACTGAGAGACAGTCAGGGTGCAAAGAACGAACTGTTGGGCCACCTGCGATCGTCTCTCAAGGATCCACCAGTGACAACCACCGGTATTGGCAAGGGCCGGCTGGTCGACGTTGGTCCAATCATCCTGGGCCACAGGCTTTCAACCGAGAAGACACAGGGCGCATACCAAACTCTGATCTACAACAAGGGCGCCTTGGTCTTGCGTATGCTTCATTTCATGTTAACGGACCCATCGAGTGGCGAGGGCCAGCCGTTCTTCACGATGATGACTGACTTTGTCGAGCGTCATCGAAACGGCAATGCTTCGAGTGACGACTTTAGACAAGTTGCCAACGAGCACTTTGCGAAGTCGCCGATTGCTCGTAAACACGGGCTCGCGAATTTGAACTGGTTGTTCTACCAGGCGGTTTATCAAACGGCGCTTCCGTCGTACGAACTGCGTTACAAGTTCGAGGATCAGCCGGATGGGAAAGTGTTGGTCACGGGAACAATCTCGCAAAAAAATGCGCCTGAAGATTGGACGATGGTCCTACCCGTCAGGTTCTCATTCGGCGAGAAGCAAACCGCTTCGGGAACAGTGTTGGTCCAGGGAGCATCGAGCCCGTTTTCAATCCGCCTTCCGATGCGGCCCAGGAACGTCGAGCTCGATCCCGATCGCTGGATATTGGCGGAGAGTGTCTCAACAAAGAGCAATTAAATTTGGTTTTCTCTGTGTTCCTTTGTGTACACAGAGGATCACAAAGGAACTTTTCAGTAGCATGTTCGTTTAGCTGGCATGCGGCGAATATCCAGATTCCAAGTCGCAACAGAGGCAAACCGGATCGCGCGGCCGGTGCATCCCAAACCACGTATGAGAAAGATCGTCAAGATTGGTGGGGTTTTTGGGGCAACGTTGTTGCTGCTGTGGATGACGGGTGTCGCAGGGGTTATTTCCGACAGATTATTCTTCTACGCGCGGATCGCGAGGCTTTACACACAAGAGCCTGACTCGAGAATTGCGATGCCGTTGCAAGACGTTACGAAACGGCAGGTCGCTGATACGTGGGGCGCGCCGCGCGGCGTGGGACGCCGCCACGAAGGTCAGGACATTTTTGCACCCAAAGGCACACCGATTCTATCCGCGACAAACGGTTACATCTATAAGATTGGTGAAAACAACCTCGGCGGCCAGACAGTCTCGGTGATCGGTTCAGGAGGTCGCGTTTATTATTACGCGCATCTCGATTCGTACGCGCCAAATCTGGAAGTAGGTGATCGCGTCTCAACGCGCACTGTGCTCGGATATGTCGGAACCACCGGCAACGCGCAGGGAACGCCGCCCCACTTGCATTTCGGTATTTACACCTTCACCGGCGCAATCAATCCTCTGCCACTAATGAAGGATCGAACGGCGCCGACTGTCACTCGAGAAAGCCCTCCACAGAACAGATCTCGACGTCGCCTCGTTAGCCGTAGAGCTTAGATCAGCCTCTTTTTGGACTCTTCTTCAGTTTTTCGGTGAAAATCCGTTGACTCACACTGCGGCTTCGGCTTATTGTTCCGCGACAATTTAATCCAACATCCCTGCTCGGAAGGAGTTAACGCATGCGAGTGCGATCAAGGCATCTCCCGCTCTCGATTCTTGTTCTCTCTTTAACCATCTCAATTTTTCTTTTTGCGCCGCGATCAGAAGCGATTAATTCGCCTCAGGATCCGCCGGCGCCGCCGGCTGGCGGAGGGACCGGCCCCCAGGAACGACCTTTTCGTCCGGATCAGCAGCCAGCCGAACCCAGACCTTATGAACGTGTGATCACAAAAGACGCGAAGACTGACGAAGGGATCTTCAAGGTTCACACGATCAAGGAAAAGGTCTACTACGAGATCCCCAAAAGCGAACTCGACAAAGAGTTTCTCTGGGTGAGCCAGATTGCCAGAACAACGCTGGGCGTTGGTTACGGTGGTCAGGCCGTAGGAAATCGAGTGGTGAGATGGGAGCGCAAGGGCAATCGCATCCTGCTGCGAAATGTTCTGTACGATGTTATAGCCGATCCGAAACTTCCGGTGGCTCGCGCAGTGCAGGCTGCCAACAACGACACGATCATCATGTCGTTCAACGTCGAAGCGATCGGTAAAGACGACGCAGCAGTTATTGATGTCAGTCGACTCTTTACGACGGAAGTAACCGAGTTTAGTGCTCGCACGCGTTTACGAGCTCGTGGTTTCGACGCGTCACGTTCCTTTATCGAGAAGACGAAGTCGTTTCCGACAAACATCGAGGTTGAGGTCTCGCAAACTTACACTTCGCCGCCAGACATGACGCCGGCAGGAGGTGGCGGACCGCAACCGGCGCCGAATCCGTTTGCCGCGGGCATGCGCGCCGGAACAAACGCCACCGTCGTCATGCACTACAGCATGGTGAAACTTCCTGAGAAGCCCATGATGCCGCGACTGTTCGATGAGCGAGTGGGTTACTTCTCCATCCGCAAGGTTGATTACGGCGCGGATGAGCATCGTGCGCCGCAACGCAGGTACATCACGCGTTGGCGTCTTGAGAAGAAGGATCAGAATGCGGAGATCTCAGAACCGGTGAAGCCGATTGTTTATTACGTAGATCCAGCCACGCCGACGAAATGGATCCCGTATATCAAGAAGGGCATCGAGGATTGGCAGCCTGCGTTCGAGGCCGCCGGCTTCAAGAATGCGATCATCGCGAAGGAAGCACCGTCGAAGTCGGAGGATCCTGATTGGGATCCGGAAGATGCGCGCTATTCGGTGATCAGGTATCTGCCGTCGACGATCGAGAACGCATTAGGACCGCACGTCCACGATCCACGCACGGGCGAGATTCTCGAGTCGGACATTCAGTACTACCATAACGTGATGAACCTGAGTCGCAATTGGTACTTCGTGCAGGTTGGACCACTCGATCCGCGCGCCAAAAAACTTCCATTACCGGACGATTTGATGGGTGAGCTGGTCCGGTATGTAATTGCCCATGAGGTCGGACACACGCTCGGTTTTCAACACAACATGAAGGCAAGTGCGACATACCCGGCGGAAAAAATTCGTGATGCTCAATGGCTGAAGACGATGAGCCATACGCCGACGCTGATGGACTACTCGCGCTTCAACTATGTGGCCCAGCCTGAAGATAACGTTCCAGTCCAATCGCTGATTCCGCAGATTGGGCCATACGACAAATGGGCGACGATGTGGGGTTACAAACCGATTACAGGAGCCAGAACCTCCGACGAAGAGAAGAAGACGCTCGATCAATGGGCGAGGGAACAGGACGGCAAAGCCTACCTGCGCTTTTCAACCGCAAATTCATTTGGATCTGATCCGGGTGAAAACACCGAAGCGGTTGGTGATGCTGATGCCATCGTGTCAACAGGGCTTGGCCTCAAGAACCTGAAGCGAGTGGCGGACATGTTGTTGCCGGCCACGTCTCAACCGGGCGAACCATACGACGATCTGAGAGAGCTTTACGAACGCATGTTGGGCCAGTGGGCCACTGAGCTGAATCACGTCACCGGGATCGTGGGAGGTTTCAACTCCCAGCAGAAACACGCTGGTCAGGATGGCGTGCGCTTCATGATGGTTCCGAAAGAACGTCAGGCGGCAGCAGTGCGTTTTCTGAACGAGAACGCCTTTGCGACGCCGTCGTGGGCACTCAAGCCCGAGATTCTGCGACGCATTGAACCGGCGGGCGCGATGTCACGAGTCAACGTTGCGCAGGAGCGCGTTTTGAACTCGCTCTTGAGCAACACTCGATTCGATCGTCTGGTTGAACAGGAAGCGATCGATGGCGCGGCGGCGTACCGCCCGGCAGATTTCATGTCGGACGTTCGCAGAGGTATTTGGAGTGAGCTTGAAGGTGGTCCAGTACGCGTCGATGTGTACAGACGCCGGCTCCAGAACTCGTACATCGATCTGCTTTCGACGAAGTTGAATGGACGACCGGGAGTCGCGGATGACTATCGTGCTTTGATCAAGCAGGAGCTGCGTGATCTGAGTGCGGCGATTGCGGCGGCAAGTCCGCGCGCCTCCGATCGTCAAACTCGTGCACACCTCGCGGATGCGCGCGATCAGATTGCGAAGGCGCTGGATCCGAAGTTTGCGCCTCCGGCGACGCCGACGACGACGTTCACGTTCCCGTTCGGGGTTGAGAATGAGTTTGGGTTTAATCTGGACTGCTGGACAGATTACGCCATTCGTCCAAGGCGGGAATAAGCAGTAGTACACAAAAGGGCACAAAATACACATACTGTGTGTTTTGTGCCTTTTGGTACGAGATCACTCGTAGCTTAAAGCTTCAACTGCATCCTGGCGCGCGGCGCGAAGTGCTGGATAAAGGGCGCCGATAGTTCCCCCCACCAATCCAACCGCCAAAGCGATCAGCACCCAGCGTGGCTCGATCTCGATCGTCAAACTCGTCGTGCGCATCACCGCAACTTGCGCGAGCTTCGTCAATATCACGCCAACAACAACGCCCAGTACGCTCACGATGATCGCTTCCTGTTCGATAACCCACGCGATAGCGGTCTTTGACATGCCGAGTGATTTCAAAATCCCGATCTGTCTCGTGCGCTCGGTCACTGTCGTGTACATCGCCAGCAGTATCACGAGCATGCTAATCGCGGCGGCAACACCAACGACAACCTTGATGAATACATTCAACGCCGGAACACCGCTGGCGTAAATCTCGGGAAGATCGCGCGTGAAAATTAGTTGATCGTCAGGAAAGCGCTCGAGTATCCGAGCTGCGACCTGTTCCTGTTCCGCCGGATCGTTGCACGCGACGAGAATGGCTGAGGAGCGGCCTTCGGCGCCCTCCTGCTCCTGCATTGTCTTCAGTGGAATCTTGATGCGGCCACCGCCGGGTGGTTCGTAAACGCCGACGATCTTGAAGGGCCGGCTGAAGAGTGCAACGGTATCACCGACTTTTGCCTGCCGCCGTTCTTTCCATTCAGGATCGACGATCGCTTCGTCTCCAGATTGGAGTGGCCGTCCTTCACGAATAGAGATACGCGCCAGGTTTGCATACTCGGCGTATTCGATTCCATCGATCAATCGCTGACCAAAACCGGAATCACTCTTGTCCACTGTTTGCCCGATCGAAGTTGCCGCCCTCACGCCAGGAATCGTAGCGAGTTCGGCAGCATGTGCGGTCGGCAATCTGAATTGAGAGCTGCCCGCGAGACTTACCGTCCCCGACGCGCGAATCATGAGCTCCGCGCCGATGTTTGACTCACGGCGACCACGCTCGTGCAACACGCCGTTAGCGAGGCCGACAGTGAAAACGATAAGCAGCACTCCCACACCCGTTCCGAGAATGCTGACGGCCGTGCGAGCAGGTCTATGCGCGATATTTGAAAGTACGAGGCTATCCATAAGACGTTGTAGACGAGGGCTCCGTTCGAGGATGCGACCATATGCGTTGGGGAGTGTGCGCCATGTAAGCACGAGAAGGCCGGCTGATGTCCAGGCGACAATCGCGGCCTTGCGGACAAGCGCTAGTGCAAGACCGGCGGCGGGCTCGAAGCCGAGTCCCTTTTGAAGAATGACTTCGGTGCCGCCTTCGTAGACTCCAATAGTTCCCGGGACGAATGCGAACGCAAAGTTGATGACTTTCGTCAGCGACTCGATGATGTAAGCCTGGGCCACCTGCGGGTTAAAGCCCAGCATCTTCAGCGCGAGATAAACCTCCAGAACGCTTGCCGCGTGCGCCAAAAGATTGCAGGCGATCATTACGAAGAACGCTGCCGGATGATGTTTGTAAAAGTCGTAAACCTTCGTCTCGAGGTGATAGATGTGATGGCGTCGTTTAAGAATTACTTTCGGACTGAGTCGTAGTTGGGCCAGGCGATCGATGATCCAGGTCATCAACATGATCCGCCGTTTAGCAGCCAGCACGACGATCAGCAGGCCTACCGCTGCGACGATCGCGATAATCAACAGCACGATGTAAACCGGCGGAGGCAGACGATACGTCGCCAGCATCACACAAGCGCCGCTCAATATGAAAAAGACTACTGAAAGGTTGTAAAGCAGATTGTCGACGACGAGCGCGGGAACTCCGTAGGTTAACGGGATGCGCTTTCTCAGCAGCGCAACCTTGGTCGCTTCTCCGAGTAGTGGTCCAGTGAAAGTCAGAAAACTGATCGCCTCGCCACCGAGACGCGCTGCGAAGGCATGTCGAAAAGTAATGCGACGATGTTCAGCGGGAACTGCGGCGCGCATCGAGATCGTGCGCAGGAAGTGACGCAGGCCACTTAAACCGAGAACGACGAAGAACCCGAAGCCGATGCGGAGCAACGCGTCGAAAAGCGGCTGAATACCGACGCGATTAATTACGTAAATGAGCAGGGCGAGACCGAGCAGGAAAGCGAGTGCCTGGAGCCAAACCAGGTATCGTCGCGAGTTGTTAGTGGTGGTTTCTGGTTCTTCGGAGAGTTCTTCCGCATCCCCGGCTGCCCAGTTGTTTGCAAACTCTTCTCTCGAATCAATCAAGGCGATGCACTCACTCTTGGCTCGCGTATCTCTGTGTTCTCTGCGTTAGATCTAACCTGTAACGCAGAGAACGCGGAGATATGCAGAGGCCAGAAACTACTTAATCACACCATTGGAGATGGCCTTCTGGTCTGGCACTAACTCTTTCACCACGTGTCCGGGAAACCTTCTGAATCCCTTCTCCCAAAGCTCGGGAACGGGATTGTTATCATCGCGTAAATTTCCTGTTATTGCCAGCAGGGTCGGCACAAAGCTAAGACTATCGTACGGCGCATCTACACTCATCGCGCTGGGGAAGATTTGTCTTCGGACCACCGGCAAGCATGAACACGGAATGCGTCGCTATACGGAAGAACGAGCCGTGATTGCCGCCAGGATTAAACCCTCGCACGTCGAAGTTCCAGTGGTCGTTCGCAACGATCAAGATGTCAGGCTCAACCATTTCACGCTTGCGCCGAGCGAAGTCTTTCATCAAGCGTTCCTGTTCGCTTAGACTCGGGTTCGATGCAAGTTTTTCGTTGTAGTGACGGGAGAGCTCTTCGTGCAGCCCCACGAGTCCGTTCGAATACTGTGTCCGGTGCAGCGCCGCCAGCCATTCGGAGTCT
Source organism: uncultured Acidobacteriota bacterium (assembly GCA_963800055.1). GTDB lineage: Bacteria > Acidobacteriota > Blastocatellia > Pyrinomonadales > Pyrinomonadaceae > PSRF01. Next base: position 527,574 of record CAWCZP010000013.1, on the reverse strand, counting down.
GTATGCCATTCACTGAGCCACGCAGTCCGATCCGTGCCTGCAAAGCTTAACTTTGGATCCTCAAAAATTTGCAGCGGCAAACCAGCTTGCCAGCTAATGGTTTTGAACTGAACGCGCCCATTCGAATCCTGAGTGAGGTTACTGATCGGCACATATTTCAGACTCAACTCGCCGTTTCCGTTCCGACGAGAAAGCAAAAGAGCCTGACGATTTGCGCCGGCAGTCACCCAGATCACGTCTTCGTCAATATCGCGATCCTCAATTAACGGAAGGACCAGCTCACGCGACAAGCGCGTGGCTATCAGATCGATCGGTCGATTTGTGATTCCACGCTGAACGTTATTTCTAACCGTCACGCCGTGAAGCAATGAAAAGTAATCGATCCTTACGAAACTCTTCTCGATGTTCAGAGAGCCGTCACTGTTTAGAACAAAGCCATCCGGACCGACTCCGGCAACGTAATTCTGAAGTTGATGAATCGTGTTGCGCTCGCCCATCGACGTTTTAGGAATCACGGCGGCGAGCTTTACTTTCTCCGGCTCGAAAGCTTCAGACGACAGCGACAGCAGGTTCTGAAGCGCGAGCGCATACTCGCCATGCTCGCGTTGCTCGTACTGCCAGCGGTCGAGTTGCACGTAGATGCGCTTGGCTGCGTCGTCCAGACCGGCGTCTTGTTGTTCCTTGCTGAACTTCTTCGGTTGCGCTTGCCAGAGCTTGCGTTGTTCCACGATCGCGCGGTCAAGTGCTACGAGTTCGTTCTGCAATGCTTTGAGTTTGTCTTCCCACTCAGCGCGACGCTTATCGATGACACCAAAGAACTCATTGATTACCGCTTTGCGGATCTCGACCGGCATCTTGCCGCGTTGCAGTGCCTGCAACAGAATGTGAAGCACATTGAGATCGCTGTCGCGCAGATGTACTGACGCTCGCTCATTGCCGTCAAAGTCGAGCATCGCGGTTGGATAAGTCGTGCTTTCGCCTTTGAGATAGTAGGTGTCGGGCGTAGTGGTTGTAATCAACGGCACGAGCGGGTTGATGCCTTTCAGCGAATAGTCGAGCATCAGGCGACGTTTGGTGACGACGTGATGTCCACCCCCGCTACGGCTGCCGAGGAGTTTTACGAGGTTGTAGCCCTGGCTGTAGATCCTCTCGTCGGTATTGAAACCGTGATCTGAAACCACCACGAGCGCAGTCTCATCGGCAAGCGGACTTTTCTGAATGCTCGTCCAAACCTGTCCGATGACCGCGTCCATCTGCTTCAGCACGTAAAGGTGCGACTGCAAGTCGTTGTTGTGATGCCCCACGTGATCAAAATCGGCCAGGAACAGATCGAGATAACGAACCTTTGGATCGTTTAACTTGGCAGATCAACTCCCGCACCAGTTGATCCGTCAAGATGCTTCGCGTGTCGAAGCCCATGGTCCATTCGTCGAACAGCTCTTTGGGCGACTTCATGAAAACGATTCTGCAAGCCGCTCTGCAAAGTCGAGTAGCGCGGATTTCTCAGGAACATGGAATACGACAGGTAGCGTTCGTTGTGCGCATAGGCGTCGGAGAGCACAGGCAGGCCGAGCGAGTCGAGTACTTCAATGGCGCGCATGTCGACGCGTGCGCCGACAATGCCGCCTACGTACAGTGGTAAGAAATTGAGATAGTCGTAAGTATGAAGTGTGTAGCGATCGTATTCGACGTTCCCCTTGATCTGAAGGTGCTGTCCTGTTTCGAGGAGAGACCACGATGGAGCAGAGAGACTCATGCCTCTCACGTAGAAATTCGAAAGCCGCGCGCCCCGTTGATAAAAGATGTGGTCGATCCAGGGTAGAAGACTTTTACCTGACTGCGGATCACGTTGCTTCACGAGCCGATCCACGAGGTCGTACGGCAGTCCGTCGCATTTGATGATGACGAGTCGTTTTGTCTGGGCTAGTGAGACGCTTGCCGTGCAGACTACGACGAGGACTATTGACGCAAAGGCGCAAAGACGCAAAGCAATCGAGCGTGCAGATAAACTCGACCCTTTGCGTCTTTGCGCCTTTGCGCGAAAGTTTTCGCCGCTGCCCATAACTACGGCTGGCCCACTACAACTGGTGAACCGGTGACAGTCGCGGCGATTGGCTGGGCTCTGGGAGTGACACCGCGAAGATATTCGCTCGCGAGATCTCGCAACGCCTTATCGACGTCGTTGTTTTGTGAAATTCGAAGCAGTTCGCTCTTCGCTTTCGAGCTGTGGATTCGCGAGAGACTGTCGAGACATGCGCGACGCGTTTCGTCATCTTTAGTGCGCGCAAAGATCTTCGCCGTTGCCGCTGCCGCACTCGAGCCGGCCTCCGATCCGTGGTCCGCAATGAAGTGCAGCGATCTTCTAACATCTTCCAGGTTCCAGGTGATGTCGATCTCCGCGGTCGACTTCGCGATCTGCTGCAAAAAGTTAGTGTGGTAATGGAGACGACGCGCGATGTCGAGTCGATCCTCCATGTCGGCTGTGTGTTCTTCGCGGTGAACGTACGTGCCAAACGAAAGCAGATTCAATACTCGGAATGCGAGCCTTGCTTTGGAACCATGTTCCAGAGGCGTCATCTCTTCACGGCGGTCGCGATCGAGCTGCGCAGCAAGCCCCTTTGGATCTTTTGCAAACGCGAGCAGCTTCTCATACTGGGCCAACGCGATGCCGGCTTCGGCATTTAGATCGTTCTCAAATGGATTCAGGGAAATCGTCTCGAGCCGTCCGCTCACTTCGGATCTCAATTCAGGCTGCATCGACGTGTCGAGCGACAGCAGCAGTTTCAGTTGCGAATAAGTATGCAGACGCGAAGGTTGATTGATGTCGATGCCGCGCCGGCCGGTCACAAAATCGTAAACGGTGCGGCCGAGGAAGAACGGCAAATTTCCAAACTTCGAAAGCGAGAGGAAATTTCGCGTTACATCATTCAGCACACGCCGCGACATCTCGCGCTTCTTTGGATTGTAGCTGTCGCGAAAATCGACGAGCAGCATCGGGATCTTTGGATTATCAAGACCGTACAGTCCGAGGGGAATCATCTCGACTGCTTCGGCGCCCGGTGTTTGACCGTCGACGAGATGGTTCTCCGAATCGAAGTAACGAGTCTCGACGTAGCCTTCCCACTTCAACAGGCGCTTGTCAGTCCAGGGATTGGCAATGTTTAGAAATCGTGAACTAAAACGCGCGCCTTGTTGCTTGATTAGGTCGCGCTTCGCCACCCACAGTAGCGCGTGTGTTGCGCTTCCGTCAGGCATCAGCAACGGTTCAAAGTAAAGCGATTCAGATTCTGCGCGTTGGCGGAGCAATTCCCAGTTGTGCCCACGTTCGTCGCGGGCCTGAGTGGTTTTCTTCGCGTAGTAGTTTTGTAAATTCGAATCGTCAACCCATCCGCCGAATGTTTTCTGAGTCAGAAGCAGGCGGCCCTGAATTGTCGCCATTTCCGCGCGCGACAAAGCTGATTCACCTTTCACGGCTTCATAAAGCGCGAGCACGGAAAGGGCGCGGATGATGTGCGACCTGCGATAGTCGCTGCTGTTTCGACGATATGAACTGGTAGACGCTTTGATCGGTGTACCGTAAGGATCCAGCAAAATGTTTTGCAAGGCAGTCCAGAAAATCTTGTCCCACACTTCGCTCTCAGGCGAAGCAAGATCAAGTGCCGGCGGTGGCGTCTTGCTTAGTTTTTCTTTATTACCGACTCGCGTGTAGAAAAACGGAATTGCTGCTGCCAGACGTTGCTTTGTCGTCGGCCGCGTGTAGGTCAACGGCCAAACGTACCGCAGTCGATTGTTCTCAGCGTTGTCATCACCAAGTGTGTCGCGAAGAATAGACACCAGTGGTACCCATTTGTCGTTTTCAGTCGACTCGATACCCGCCAGCTTCGCGTGGACAGTAATCAACTCTGCACCGCCCGGAACCTCAACACGCTCGAGCCGCAGTATTTGAGAAAGTGCGGCGCTTGGATCATTTTCCGCAGAATCGGAAAAATCTCGAGTCGAGGCTTTCGTGACGGTGGGGAGTAATGGCGAGACAACGAGCAGAAAAGCTAGAAAGAAGCTCGCCCTCAGGTGCCAGTGCCTACTTTCGATCGTCATCCTTATTGGTCTGAACACTCAAAAATTCTGGCAGATGGGGAGTTTGTACTGCATCCCTTGCACTACGAATCTGAACGAACGCTCAGAAAAAATTGCGTCCGATTATTTTCAACTGCAATAGTCATGCCCCGCAGAGGGGTCAATTCAAATATACCTTAGTCTAGGCTGCTGTGGACCGATTTTGTTTCAAGCATGTGACACGTATTGCATTGTAACAGTCCGGGATCAGATGCCATTCGCCCATCGCCCAGTTGCCGTTCGCAATGGCTTCGTCCCGTAGAGACGATTCTGCATGACGTAGTGTTAACCGGGAACTGTCAGTTGTGACAGGTTGTGATTATTTCGGCCCGGATTGCGCGGTGGCTTCGGGCTCTTTCGTTTCTTTCGGAGGCGGTTCCCAACCGGTCCGTTCGAGAAGAGACACACCAAAGCGAATCGGAACTGCGAAGTTTGAGGCTTGGTTTTCGGTGAAGACCGCAAAGTTGACGCCGATCACACGACCAGAAGGACCAAACAACGGTGCGCCTGATCCTCCTTCAGCAGTTCGTGCGTCGTAAACGATGCGTCGGACGTCAAGGTCAGTAATGCTGCCTTGCGTGGTCAGAGGTTGAATGCGTTTCGTTTCGGCAAGATATCCGAGTTGTGCCATGGGCGTTCCATAGCGTTGTTGAATTCCTCGCGACTCCGCATCGTCGAGCAATGCCAGCAGTCGATCTGGACCAGATGGATAACCCATCATCACCACTGTTTTGCCAACTGCGACTGCGTCGGTGTCTGTTTCGAGTGGCAGCACCGGGAATTGTTTCCGGAACTTTGTCCATCGTAAGAGTACACACTGCGAGATCGTCTCGCTGTGATGCGCTCTTGAACTCGAGTGGAATCGCCTGCGTGAAGCCAGGGAAGTATGCGATCAGTTTCTTCAAGACGTGGTTGCGCCTTCAGACTCTCGCTAATACTTTGCGCGCGATCGTCTGCGATCCACGGTTGTGCGATGTGACGATTGGTTACTACGAAACCTTGTCCGACGTGGAATCCGGTTCCTACAAACTCGTATTCCGCAACCGCAGCGTTGCCTTCGGGCGTTAATGCTTCAGGCGCGCCGCTGCTTTGAACTGCGCTGCCGCTATCGTTCAATTGCGCTTCTGCGTAACGAAGCGGTCGACCTGTTCCTGCTTCGACGAAATAAAACGAACCTGCAATCAGGCAAACACCACTTCCGTATTCGCTGCGGAGCTTCACCGCGAGTGACAGACTGTTTTGCAACTGTCTCGTCGATTCGTCGATGTTGGTTAGTTGATCGTTAGTTTGCGAAACCTGATCTCTCATCTGCCCGAGCTGGACGCGCTGCTCGTCGATGAGACGCCGGCTTCGCTGAATTTCCTTGTAAGTTGCAAAGCCCAGGTAAAGCATACCGCCGACAAGGATAAGGGCGATGGCCAGGACCAGGAACTTGGTGCTTGGACTGATCTCGCGCACGAGCTCACGCGTGAACTCGCGTAGAAACACTTTAGCGTCGTCGCGTCTGGCGGTGGCGGCTGACTCGATCGCTGCGGCTTCGATAAAGGGCGCCACAACGGGTTCACGCGCCGAAGGTGGAACCACAGCCGGGAGCGCGCGAACGGGATAGAAGTGGAGCACGAGTTCCGAATCGTTGATTCGAAGCTCGTCGCCGTCGTTGATTTCCGTGCCCGAAGTGACTCCTTCACCGTTTAGTGTGAGCGGTATTGACGAGTCTGATTCGGTAACGCGGTACGACCCGTTCGCCCGGCTAAGCTCGAGCAATACGGTATTTAAGGCGGATTTGGGCAAACTCGAGGAGCGGAGCCGCAGGTCACAACTTTCGGAGGTGCCAATGCGAACGCTGTCGTCGGTGAGGATTTCGGTATGCCGGTCGTCGCCCGAGGAGATGTGGATAACCAGGCCGGTTGCCATAAACAATTAGAAAGCCATAAACCTCTACACGAATCGAGCGCCCGGATCCGACCGCCTAACAGCTCTATGCGGTTATCTCCGGCCGCCCTCGTCGCAGACATTCTACATGAAGTGGAGCGAAACGGTTAACGTTAATGCGCACGTAGTGTTAGCATGAAGTCCGAGTGAGGAGTTGACCGTTGGCAGAAGTTCGTTTCATCGAGGATCGGGATCGTTTGGTTGAGCTGGCTCCGATAGCTGCTGCTTCGATCCGTTATCACGTGTTTGTTTGTACAGGGAAGTCGTGCTCAGCAGTGGATAGCGCGGCGGTTAGAGATGCGTTTGAGCGGGAGCTGAAGACGCGCGAGCTTCAGTATGGCAAAGTGGCAAAAGGGTGCAATCCAAACGGGTCAGTGGTGTTGACGGAGTGTGGCTCGGTTGGTTTTTGTGCGATTGGAGCGGCGGTGATGATCTATCCCGACGGTGTTTGGTATGCGCAAGTGCGGGCGACTGACGTTCCCGAGATTGTAGAGGAACACATTGTTAACGGACGTCCTGTTGAGCGCCTCGCGTTGATGACAGTTTCCGGGAAAATCTAATCTCGAAAAAGGTAAAGGTCAGGAAGGGTGGCTTGCCCCGCTGTTGCCAGAGCGGGGGCAAGCCACCCTTCCTGACTTGTTCTACCCTCTAGGTTTCCACCTCAGGACAGGTTTCCGGGCCGCGGCTGCTTCATCAAGCCGGCCGATTCGAGTGTCGTGAGGTGCGTTCAAAACCAGCTCCGGATTCTCCACTGCCTCACTCGCAATCGATTTCATCGCGGCAATGAACTGGTCCAATTCCTGTCGCCCGACTGATTCCGTCGGTTCGATAAGCATCGCTCCCTGCACAATCAGTGGAAAGTAGATCGTCATCGGGTGAAATCCGTAATCGATCAACCTCTTCGCGATGTCGAGCGTGTGAACACCTTTGCGCGACTGCCGCTTGTCAGTGAAAACCACCTCGTGCATTGGTGGAGCTGAAAACGGTTTTTCGTAATCCTCAACCAGACCCGCCGCCACGTAACGAGCATTGAACACTGCCGCCTCGGTCGCTTCACGCAGGCCATCGTTGCCGTGCGTCAGCGTATACGAGAGTGCGCGCAGCATCATGCCGTAGTTTCCAAAGAACGCTTTCACGCGACCGATCGAGCGAGGCTGATTGTAGTCGAGCGCAAACGTCGAGTCAGACGACTTCATAATTCGCGGCACTGGCAAAAACGGTTCGAGTTCTTTGGTGCAACAGCATGGTCCAGAACCTGGACCACCGCCACCGTGCGGAGTTGAAAACGTTTTGTGCAGGTTGAGGTGAATTACGTCGACGCCCATGTCACCGGGGCGCGCGATGCCGACGAGCGCGTTCATGTTTGCGCCGTCCATGTAGACGAGGCCACCGGCTTCGTGAACGATGTCGCAGATCTGTTTGATGTTGCGTTCGAAGAGGCCGAGAGTGTTTGGGTTCGTCAACATCAATCCCGCCACGTCGCGGTGCGAGCAAAGTTCGCGCAGGTGTTCGAGATCGGTAAGGCCTTCGGCGGTCGATTTGATCGTCTTGACTGAAAAGCCCGAGAGGTGTGCAGACGCCGGGTTGGTTCCGTGCGCAGAATCGGGAATCAACATCGTGCGGCGATGCGAAGCTGCGGCGCCGGCGCGGCTATCGAGGTAGGCGCGGATGATCATGATGCCGGTCATCTCGCCGTGCGCTCCCGCGGCTGGTTGCAGGGAGATCCCGGGCAGGCCGGTAATCTCTGCGAGATGTTGTTGCAGTTCGTAAATCACCTGCAACGCACCCTGCGAGTCTTCCTCGTTTGTTAGCGGATGAAGGTTTGCGAAGCCCGCGATGCGAGCGACACGTTCGTTGAGACGCGAATTGTACTTCATCGTGCACGAACCCAATGGGTACATGCCGAGGTCGATCGAATAATTCCAGGTTGACATGCGAACGAAGTGACGAATCACGTCGACTTCGCTGACTTCTGGCATGCCTTCGAGATCGTCATCACGACGGAATTCTACGGGAATGTCGAGCGCGACTTCGTCCACATCGAGGGCCGGCAAGCGGTATCCGATGCGCCCGGTTTGTGACCGCTCAAAGATGAGCTGCTCGTTCGGGCTGATGTGCGTGGTGACTTTTGTGAACATCTTTAACAGAACCGAGCGCGGTAGCGCCGGGTATAGATTGATAAGGAAGCCTTTAGACTAAGATTAACCCGGCGCTACCGCGCTCGGTTCTGTTAATCCCTCGAAAAGCCGCGCAATCCCTGGATCAGCGCATCGATCTGCTCGCGACCGTTAACCTCCGTAACGCAAACCAGAAAATCATTCGGCCGATCTGACGTAAATCGTGATAACGCGATGCCGCCGTCGATCTCTCTTTCTTTCCCGAGGCGCGAAAGCAGCTCCACTGCCTTCATTGGGCCACGCACGACGAATTCGTTAAAACACGGGGCAGAGAAGGGAAGCGAATAACCTTTCAACGTGGCGATCGTTTTGCGCGCGTACGCGGTCTTTTGCGCGCACTGATGCGCAGCTTCCTGGATTCCGCGCCGACCCATCGTCTCCAGATAGACGGTTGCCGCGAGCGCAATCAGTCCTTCATTAGTGCAAATGTTCGAAGTTGCTTTCTCACGGCGAATGTGTTGCTCGCGAGTCGCGAGTGTAAGTACAAATCCGCGCCGTCCTTTCTTGTCGTAAGCTTCTCCTACTAACCGGCCGGGAATCTGGCGTGCATACTTTTCACGCGTAGCGAACAGCCCGACATATGGCCCACCAAACGACAGCGGCACTCCAAACGATTGTCCTTCCGCGACAACAATGTCGGCCCCACACGCACCGGGCGATTTCAACAGTCCCAGCGACATCGCTTCCGTGATCGCAACCACCAGCAAGGCGCCTTTTGCATGAGCCGCATCCGCGAGTGCTGCAATATCCTCAACACAGCCAAAGAAGTTGGGTGATTGAACGACGAGTGCTGCCGTCTGATCGTCGACAGCTTCCGCGAGCGACTTCCACGACTGCCCGGTCTGTTCATCGAACGGGACCACCTCGAGATGAATGCCCGCATGCTGAACATATGTCCTGATAACTTCAAGATACTGTGGATGCGCAGCGCTCGATGCGATCGCTTTAGATCGCTTCGTAACCCGCTCAGCCATCAGCACGGCCTCGGCAAGTGCGGTCGAACCGTCGTACATCGACGCGTTGGCCACTTCCATCCCTGTTAACTGGCAGACCAGAGTTTGAAACTCAAAGATAGTTTGGAGTGTGCCCTGTGAAATCTCCGGCTGATAAGGAGTGTAAGCAGTGAAAAACTCAGACCGCGAGAGGATGTGATCGACTATCGTGGGAATGTAGTGTGAGTAAGCGCCGCCGCCCATGAAGCTCGTGCGTCGAGCTCCGGTGTTGCGCGCGCCAATTTTTTCAAACCTGTCGAGTAACTCGATTTCGGAAAGAGCCGCTGGCGTATTGAGCGGTCTCTTTAAAAGCAATTCAGGAGGAATTGAATCGAACAGTTCTTCAGCCGATCCGAGCCCCATCGACTCCAGCATCTCGTCGCGCTCTTCCGGCGAGTTAGGAATGTAGCGCAAGATTATTCGCTCTCAGCTTTCGTAAAATCTTCGTACTCCGCGGCCGTCAATAAACTGTCGACCTCGCCTGGATTCGACATCTTCACGCGGATCATCCATCCCGCGGCATAGGGATCCGAATTTACTGTTTCAGGCTCGTCGGCGAGTGATTCGTTAATCTGGACCACCGCGCCGGCAACGGGAGTAAAGACTTCCGACACCGCCTTCACGGATTCAACTGAACCGAACGGTTCATTCGCTGCAAATTCTTCGCCGGCCTTCGGCAACTCGACGTACACTACATCACCTAACGAGTTCTGAGCGTAGTCAGTGATGCCGATGATCGCTTGATCACCGTCTACTCTCACCCATTCATGATCTTTGCTGTAGTGCAGGTCTTCGGGAACGTTCGCCATGGATCCTCCATCCTTAATCCTGTGAATCTTGCAAATCCTGTCGCTATTTGGCCCGTTTGTAGAAGGGCGTCTTGACGATTTGCGCACCAACCATCTTCCCGCGCACATCGATGATTATTTGCTGGCTTGCGCTCGCATACTCGACAGGCACGTATGCGAACCCAATATTCTTTTTGAGAAAAGGCGCGGGGCTGCCCGACGTCACTTTCCCAACCCGCTCGCCTTCGATAATTACTTCGTGATCGTCGCGTGCAATCCCACGATCAGTAACTTCAAATCCAACAAGTTTGCGCTTCACGCCTTCCGCTTTTTGACGCGCTAATGCGTCGCGGCCGATGAAGTCGCCCTTGTCCAGTTTGCAGATCCAACCGAGGTTGGCTTCAAGCAGCGTCGTCGTTTCGTCAATTTCGTGACCGTAAAGCGCCAATGCGGCTTCGAGTCTTAGTGTGTTGCGTGCGGCAAGGCCACATGGAAGCACGCCCGTAGGTGCGCCAGTGTTGCCGGCGTCGAGGATCTTGTTCCACAACTGTTCGGCACGATCGGCAGGAGCATAAAACTCGAATCCGTCTTCACCGGTGTAGCCGGTGCGAGAGATTATTCCCGCTACTCCATCGACGCTGCCGGGGGAGAAGCGATAATAAGTGATCTCGTCGAGTGGAGAGTCAGTCAGCTTTTGGAGAATCGACTTTGCGTCGGGTCCTTGCAGTGCGAGCTGGCAATAATCAGAGCTGACGTTATTCAACTCCACCGATTCACCGGCGCGATGCGACTTGATCCATTCCCAGTCTTTTTCCGTCGTCGATGCATTGACGACGAGCAGCAGGTGATCCTCCGCGAGTCGATAGACGAGGAGATCGTCGACGACTGTTCCTTCCGGAGTTGTCAGCGCTGTGTACTGTGCCTGGCCGTCGACCAGTTTGGTAACGTCGTTCGAAGTGATCTTGTTAACGAACGCGATGGCACCAGGACCGCGCACGTCCACTTCGCCCATATGTGAAACGTCAAAGAGGCCGGCGTGCGTTCGTGTGCGTAAGTGCTCTTCGATGGTTCCGGCGGGATACTGAACAGGCATGTCCCAGCCGCCAAAATCGACCATACGACCACCCGATTGCCGGTGGGCGCGATTGAGTGGGGTTTGTTTTAATTGCGGAGCCGTTGCCGTCAACTTAATCACCACGCACGCCTAGACTTTAGAGCGTCGCGCTTATTTAGATCAGTAATAACAGGTGAAACCGCAACGTAGCATGCGACGTGCGGTGCGTCAAGCGAGGGGTTGGAGCGTTAGCGCTAATCGTGAATTTCCGAGGACCTAATCAGAAAACCAGAGGTACAGACGAGTTGGCTGGCAGGTCGTAAGTGTAGCCGACTGCTGCCGTCCTCGAAGCCTTCATCGCTGATAACTCACCAGGCTAATGGGGATTCGGCGCTGGTATTGTTGCTTGTTTTAACGGACGCTGTTTCTCATCAGCGGGATCGCCACAGTACAAGTGTTCATCTTTTTTTGCAGCGTGGTACTCGACAAAATCCATCTTTCCGCCTTGAACTTGGTATGTTACGCCCTCTTCATCGTTGACGTAGTAGATAACTCCAATTACATGATCGTCAATTACCTTTCTGAATTTCCTGGGATCCAATTTGAGGTCAGCTATTCGTCTTCTGTGCTTCGGCGTAAAGCTAACCATTATGACCACGTCTTTTGGAACGTTCCAACCTCCCTTTCGCTCCGCTCTGCAGGGACCGCTGGAATACTCAATGAATAAACTACCTTGCTTTAATTCATATTCTGCGAAATAGGCTGTTGTCGTGGCCCCCAAGATCCGCTCAACCTCAGCTCGGGTGGATTTGAGCGGCACAATTTGTCGCCAATCCTGACCGCGTACGTCGGGGCGATTCGTCAATACCAGAAACGGCAAGAATAACGCAGCGAGTACAATTCTCATTAACTCACTCTCCTGTTAAGGAACGACAATGCAGATTGAAGAGCGAATGAAAATACTTGCTGTTCGTATTCACATCGCTCGTGTTGGGCAGAGGGTGTGCTGCCTGCTGCTTGCTGCTTAAGAGTGGAAAGATTGCCCCAGCTAACTGGCGATCACTATACACACCTGAATTCCTCGCGTGGTGCATGAGTTCATTCAAGGCTGTCACCGCATATGCATAAGCTTGGTGTTCTGAGAGCCTGGGATCATTGGTGGCATTAACGGGACGGATCTTAACTTCTCGCTTACCACTTGTTATGCCTGCCAGTCCCGAAAATTTCCCTGTGTCTCCGACCTTGAACCCCTTCCCGTTCTCAACTCGCTCGAAGAGCTTCATTGGATCATCAGAAAATGCCCCTTTCAAGTTTCCTATAAGCTTCTTAATGAAATCAGCGCAATTCGTCTTGGGGTTGTTCACTATGTTAGCGACTCTATTCTTCAGGTCTGTTGGGAGCGGTTGACGATTCTGCGGTAAACGAATCACGCCTTCCTCCAAACCGAGGTCATCCCCTTCGTTGTTACTGTCTAGACGAACAGGAGCAGGTTTTATCTTAGGCAGCGCAGTCATATACACGCCAAGTCCGAGATCCATGATCGGATTCTGATACGTCGTCAGAACTGGCACGCGGGGTGTAGGCCCACTGTCACGACGTGGCGCTGTTAAAGATTGCATTGTTATAACTGTTGTTTCGGTAGCTACGCTTCCCCCCTGTATGCGCATCCTTAACTCGGAACATGAGATCGGCATGCCGTCAATCGTGCCACAACCCCCGCCAGGATCAAACGGGCTGCCTCGCTCTTCATACAACGACTCGGAACCCATCAGGTCGGAATAAGTTGTATAGATAACGTATGGATCCCACGTCCCGACATTTATGCCCAACGGGTCTAACTCGCTGCGGTTTGTTACCGCGTTACCACCAAGTGGAATCGTCAATAACCAACTCCCGGTGACCGGATTGACGTGGCGCCATAGCGTGAAGCCCGTATCGGAATATCGGTACGCAATCTGCTGATTGCCGACAAAGATATTCTGTGAGACCCACCCGCCGTCTGACATATATTCGATAACCGGAGCGCCGCCGAGCACAGTCGATCTCACATAATATGTAGTCTGAGGCTCATTCAACGGAACCTCCTCATAATCTTCCGTATAGCGGTTTTGAAATCGCTTACCCGGTCGACCCTCACCATCGAAAACCACATCGATCGTGTTTCTCTCGTAAGCGGACTGAGGCAGGCCCCATTCTTGTTGTAGAAAATATCTTTGCCGTCCCGCGGCATCGTAGTCATGTTGCTTGCGCTCAAAGTCACGCATTAGCACGTTGCCCTCTGCGTCATAGGTCGCATCGGAACGGTGATTATTGGTGTAAGTGGGATTATCAGGCAGATTGGCGGACCAATGCTTGTTAAAGGGTCGCTTCAGGTTGTCCCAAACGTCGTAAGTGTAGCTCTGACGAAAAGGATTATCAGGGTATGACAGCGGTGGCAAACCACGCGCTTCGCGGCCTGAATAAGCTTCTTTGATGCGGCCAACATGATCGTATTCGTAAGCGCGATCGTAATTCCCGTTCTGCAAATCCTGCGTGTATTTAACCTGGCCATCAGCAAAATACTGGTTCTCGGAACCCATAATAGTCGGCGGATTTTCGGCGACTTTCATATTACTCAATTCATAGCGCGTGGTGAGGAGCCGTTGGTTGTAAGTCATATTCAAATTCGCGCCATCGCCATAAGATGCGTTCCTGAGTGCGCCCCAGGCGCGATACTGAATGCCGGATATGAACTGCGTAACTGCTCCGAAGCCTGAGCCCGTTACGTCTGTGAGCCGGGCTGCCGTATCGTAGGTATAAGAAACAATGCCGCCCCACTGCGAAGGCAGCGCGAGGCTTGTCAGTGCGTTTGCCAGGTTGTACTGATAAGTGAGCGTATAGTTACCGCCGCCGGGATGGCCCGTGAGCGCGCTGTAATGGCGCCTCTCCGAAGTCATGCGAGACATTTGATCGTAATAGAAGTTCACGTTCCCGAGGCCATCAGTCATCGTAGTGCGATTGCCGGCGGCATCATAACCAAAAGTTGTCATTGCTGGAACCACGATGCCGGAGCCCGGGGGTGCAGCATAAGTAATGCCCGTCGTCAGGTGGCGATTGTTGTATTCGAAGGTTTGCGAAGCACCGCGAGCATCGGTGATTTTTTGAACGGTGTCGTCGCTGGAGTAATCCCACGTCGTCACTGTACCAGGGCTCTGTTGGGGGGTATGTTGGGTCTTCAACCGACCATAGCCATCATAAGTCATGATCGTCTCCTGATGGATACCGCTGGCTTCAGTGCCCTGGTACTGACGAGTCTGCTCCACTTGGTCGCGGGCGTTGTAGGTGTTGAGCGTAGTCGAATAAACACTGCCACCCTGCCAGTTGAGAATCTCAGTTTTCACTGGCCGACCCAAAACGTCTGAATGGATTCTTTGCTGTCGCCGCTTCGCTACGCCGCCGTCGATGGTCCCTTCATCGGTGAAGGTCACGACTGCACCTCCAGCGCAGCCACATCCTCCATAGCTGAATTCTCTCGTCGTTAGATCAGTGTTCGTCGTCACTAACGGGCGGCCTTGCCAGTCGTACGTCTGCTCTGTGTAGAGCCAGCCAGCGGCGTCGTCACCCTCCGGTGCCCATTGAGCTGTGATCTCCGCCGGATTCGAGGTCTTGATGGCACGTCCCATCAAATCGTAGACGGTCAACTGCGCACGATAACCACCAGTGCTGCCGGGATGGTTAGCGGCAGTGGCGATAACGCGTCCTACCCCGTCAAAATACTGAATGTTGTACGCGTCATCGGCAACATTATTGACTGTGGAATAACTCTGCACGTAATTGGCCCCGTAGAAGTAGCGCGTGTAGGCGCCGTTATTCAACGTCGTGGTGCGCTCGACCCGGCCGATGCTGTCATAGGTGATCGTTTGAATGGCGCCCTGTGACTGCCCTGCTGGTGGCGGACCCTGCGTTCGCGTCGTCCCACCGAAGTCAAAATTGTATTGCACGGTCGAGCTGAAGCCGTCCGCATCAGTGAGCGTCGTCGGATACGCGAAGGTGTTGCGATCATTGCCGTTGTCAGAAAAGGAATCACCATAGGTCACGCTGTTTTGATGACCCGCGGGATCGGTGGTCGATTTGGGTGTGCCGGTGGTGTAGTAGTTTGTGTAGGTGGTCAAAGCCTTAGCCGGATTCACGATATCGTTCACGTCAAAGCGTGCGATTCCGGTCAGATTGCCGCGTGCGGTGAATGAAGTGCTGTATGAACTGTCGTGCTGTGTCGCTGCCGCAGGCACTGACTGCAGCCGCGCTGGATCGTCGTAGCTGAAACCGATCTTGCGCTGCCAACTGACGATATCCGTCTGGTGAATCGCGGCCAGCAAACCGATGATGCGCCGGTCCAGATAAACCTGACTCAGGTTGTAGTCCGTAATCGTATTCCGAATCGCAGTGACACCGTCAGCAGCATAGTCAATCACCGAGTAGGGCAGGCCCCACTGCGCATAGCTGCCATAATCGATGGTGGTGCGGCGCCGATTGCCACTCACATCATAGACATTCGTTTCCGTGACCCGCGGATTTACTTCATAACTGACTGCGGTGTTGTCCTGCGTCCACGCCGTCGTGGTCCATTTCTGTTTGACACCTCCGGACCAGACCTCGCTCAGCGTCGTCAGGCCCCTCTGCCAGCCAGTGCCGTAATACTCCTTGTAAATGGTGCCGTCAGGCGCCGTCAGGCGACACGCGCCGTCCGGCTCAACGGCGAAATCGGTGGTCACTTCACCAGGCACGCCGTTGAGGCTGGTCCAATTCTCTGCGGCCACGCGTGTTTGCGTCAGGCGCGGCGCATCCGTGGTGGTCGATTCGTACTGGAAGACGTTGTAGAAGGGTTGCGTGTTGTCGGCACGAAAGCGCCGGATGACTTGCACCTGGGCTGCATTGGTGTAATCGAACTGGTAACGATCGCCATCAGGCAGTCCGACCTGTTTGAGCAGCGGCAGCACCGCATTGTTAGCCGTGCCGACGACTCGTAACGTGCCGAAACTGGCTTGCATGGTGTGTGAAATCCAGCCGAAGGTAGCCCAGGTATGCGTCTGCGTCCCCCACTGCTGGGTGATGGAAATTGGATTACTATTACTGTCGTAGTTGAAGGTGATTACCCGGCCAAGCGTGTCGGCGATGGTCGTGATCTGGCCGAGGCTGTTGTAGTTAACGGTCAGATAGTTGCCGTTGCGATCTTTGACCTCAGTACAACGATACTCGCCATTGGCTTCAGTGAAGGTCAGGCGAGTGCCGTCTGTGGAGTGGACTCGCAGCAGCGCGCCGTCTTCAGTTAAGCGCAGGTATGACGAATCAGCGGCATCGTAGCTATTCGAACTTACATGTCTAAGTTCCACACGCCGACCAGCAGCAGTGATCATGAGATAAGCATTCTTTGAGGTTTGCGCATCGAAGACTTTGCGCTGCACGGTTGGGAAACCCAATCGGAACCCAGGGCTCGGGAAGCCGTTGTCTTCGTCGAAATAGATGTATGGACCGGAGCGTGTCCAGACCATCGAAGAGTAGGAGAGCGCGAGTCCGAGGTCGAGCCCGGCACGTCCCGGCAGGCTCAGCAGTGGCATACTCCAGTGCGCATCGCGCGAGAGCATCCCTCGGCCGGGTTGGTTGCGCGCATCAACGCGCGCCGAGATCAGCGAGGCAGTGTTACTCGAGGGCGCGCCAGTGGTCGTGATGTTCGCGCTCAAGGTGGCAAACTCGCCTGATTCTTCAAAGCCACGACGCACGTACTCGCGCCCGTGCGTTGGCACCAGCGCTTCCCACATGGCCCAACCACCAGCATCCGGATCGCGCATCAGGTAGGTCTTATAGAGATCGTAAACATACCCGTGAGCATCACGATTGCGGGCCGCGTATTCGGCCGATTCAAAGAGGGTGCGGCCCAACTCGATGCCGGCCAGTTTCAATGCGGTCGCACTGTTGGCATAAGCCACGCGCAACTGGTCGTACCAGTAAGTTGTTTCCTCGCTGCTGGGACTGCGCACTAACGTGTAAGTGAAGAAGTTCGAGACGAATTGATCGTGAGGAGGTGGTGGCAATGTCATTCTCGCACGCGCATGAGCCCGGCGCGTCAGATTGCCGCGATGCTCGCTTATCCGCCTGTTGTTGGAGGCGAAGTCTGACCCGGCGCTACCGCGCTCGGTTCCGTTTGGCGGATCGCCGACACGTCGTCCGTCCCAGGGCTTGCCGGAATTCTTCTTTGAACGAATCGTCGAGGGAATGGGTGGTGGCGCCTCAGGCTCAATCTGCGACTGCTGCTTTGCTTTCTCCAGGTCGGGCCACACTCCTTCAGGCTTCCCCGGCTTCGGCTTTCCTTTGCGCTCCTCGCGTTGGCCCTGGGCTGCTCCGGATATCAGGAATGAAAGGCCCGGTATCGGTAGCAGTGCGATCGAGATTGTTAAGGCAATAGCAGTTCGCAGTGTGAGACGCTGAGCAACGCGACGGTACATAGCGAGTCCTCCGGTAAGAGACGGAACCCAGCAACCGTTTCATATGAATAACTGATCGTCATGCTTGACACGGCAGAAGCCAGTGGGACATTAAGCAACGAACAGATGAGAGTGTTCGATTGGACCTATTCGCGTAAGAGGGGGCCGTACGTTGGACCAGGCGAAAACTCAACCTGAATTGGGCCAGCGCACTCTACGCCTCTTGTGAATTAAAGTCAACGAATTTTTAAGAATATAAGCTCAAGATAGGAGAGGTTGTATTGAGGTGAATACGCCAAAACTAGAACTGGCGTTCGTCTACGTCGACGCGCTGCACGAACGACAACACCACGCGCATCGTGTCAGGACGGCGATCGACTGAGGCGGGGACAAAAGCAAAGTCCTGCCGTAAAGCAGACTCAAATTCATCTAGCATTCGCTTGTCGCGAGGTGGGGTCACTACCTCTGCCAACGATGCAGAACCGTTACTGAAAACATTCGCAACCACGATCATGTCGTCCGCGTCGCCGGCAGATCCAATGTGCTCATGTGTGTGGCGGCGAGTCAGGGCCGCCAGCCTGCCTTCAGGATTTAAACTGGGTGACTGGCTGCGCGCGAAGTCTTCCGGACTGTAAAGATCGTAAACCGGGTCCGCTGGTCCAATGAGAAATACGCCGCTGTGTTGAATCGAAGCCTCACGCAATGCCACAAAGTGCGGACGGAGCGCATTGAGCATCATGAAGAACATGAACACTGATGCGAAAGAACCAACCGTGTAGGGCATCAAACGCGGCTCAAGAAAACGTAGGATCCGGTGACTCCACGAGGGATTGGGAGCCTGGCGCCGAGCGGCAGCTTCAATCGTCAAAAGGCCGGAAATAGATATAGCGAGATCCCGGGGAGCTACCGGTCGTGTCATCAAACTCAGACTACGAGTGAGTGCGCGCAACTCAGCAACTTCGGCCCGGCACACAGGACAACGATCTAAATGCTCATCGATCGCTACTCGAGCCGGGAGAGACACACAGTCGTCAACGTACGACGAAAGCGATTGTCTGGTTTCTTCACAAGTCATAACGTTATTTCCAATTGCCGATTTCCGATTGCCAATTGTCAGACTTTGAAGATCCTCAATCGGCAATTGGCAATTGCGAATCGGCAATGTTGTTCTTCGGATGGCTGATCAACCCCGGCTGCTCCCTTCTTTTGAAAAGAAGCAACTCCGACAAGTTTAGGGCAACCCCTCAGGCTTGAAGTGAGCGATGCTTCAACGGGTGTTGCTGGCCACGTTTCAATACGCCCTCATCATGCCACTACGGAAGCCTTGAGCCCGCCGTTTCCTCACTTCGACCCATTTGGCACCGAGTTTCGTGAGCCGGGGCGGATCAGCCATCCGATTATTATTATTGTCGATTGCCAATTGCCGATTGCCGAATTGGAGAACGTCGCAGATAGCTCCATTTCAATTGGCAATTGGCAATCGGAAATCGGCAATTACAAAGATCCTTCCAGCTTTCGCCGGAGCTCCTGGCGTCCTCGCGCCAGTCGAGACTTCACTGTTCCTATGCTGATGTTGAGTGCAGTCGCGATCTCTTCGTACGCAAAGCCTTCGATATCTCTCAAGACGACTGCTTCTCGATAAACTCTTTTCAAACTGCTCAACGCCTTATGGAGTGCTCGCTCTCGCTCGTTGGCAATCGCATTCTCTTCCGGGTCGGGGACGTTGCGGGACTTCAGCGACGCGATAAGGCCGAGCGGTCCGCCATTCGGGTCGGGTGCGTCAATGGAAACCGTTACATCCCGGCGCCTGCGACGCCACCATCGCCAGCGATTGCGCGCCTGGTTGATTGCAATCCGGTAAATCCAGGTCCGCAGATCCGATTCGCCTCTGAAGTGGATGATGCTTTGAAATGCCCGCAGGAACGTTTCCTGTGTCAGGTCGCGAGCCTCTTCGCCGTTTTCCGTCAGGCGATATAACAGACCGTAAATTTCACCCGAGCGTTCGTTAACCAGCGTTTCGAAGGCCGCTGCATCTCCTCGCTTCAGTCTTTCAATGAACTGGGCTTCGGCTTGTGGCCGTGCATCGGCTACGGCCGCCGTTGCAACCTGCTCCAAATCCACTTGCCCGCGGAGGACTATTGGTTCTCCGTAGCTCATTGCTCACCCCCTGGGGCGGGAATCCGAGCAGATAAAGATTTTTGCCCTTTCCCGGACAGGCTGCCACTTAGACACCCAAGCCACAGAGTTTGTTCCCGATGTCTCTGGAAAAAAATCATACGTGTCTTAGATGCATTCACGGTTGCTGATTACGAGCCAAAGCTGCCTTGACAAGTTTTTGCACGCGCCATTAGAGTGACGGTTTTCGCTAATCATACACCCAACAGAACGCAGCCGACTATGGTGGCTTGCGAAAGGAAGACAATTGGCAAAGTATAAGAAAAAGCGTGCGCGGGAGCTCCAACATGACCGCTTTCGCGACACGACCATGAATTTTCTCGAGCAACTCGGCAATCGGCTTGAGGGCCGCGGGCTAACGATCCTGTACGGTTTGGGCGGGTTGCTCATCGCAATCTTGCTTGTCGTTGTTTTTGTAAAGTGGAGTAATCGCAAGAGCGACGAAGCCCGCCAGGCGCTGGGCCGTGCGATAACAATCTCCAAAGCGCAGATTGCGGCTGCTCCAGTAGCCGGCAGCACTGATCCGACGTTCCCCACTGAAAAAGAACGAGCTCAGCGAGCCATCGAGGAATTTGAAAAGGTCGCCGCAAAATACGGCGATCCTTACAAGTCCTCGTCGCGCTACTTTATCGCCACGCACCGGCTCATCCTCGATCGCCCAAAGGCAATAACCGAGTTGACTGAGCTGGCAAACGGCGGCGTGGCTGAAGTCGCGCCCCTCGCGAAGTTCGCACTCGGACAGGCCCATGAAAGCGATGGCAAACTTCAGGAAGCCGAGAAGCTTTACAGCGAGCTCGCGAAACTCAACAGCCCCATCATAACCCCCGAGACTGCGAACCTGCGGCTCGCAAAAGTCTATGAAAAACTCGGGAAGAAGAAAGAAGCCTCCGACCTTCTTTTCAATATCGTCGACGCATCTCGAAAAGCTAAGGCAGCAGACAAAACTTTGCAGACGTCCTCGGCAGCGCGAGAAGCTGCTGAACAACTCCAAAAACTTGATCCGGATCGCTATGCCCAGCTTCCACCCGACAACCCCTCGTTAGCCGGTTAAGCTGATCCCCGATCAATGGACAACCTTACGCATTCACTCGTCGGACTCACTGCAGCCCGAGCAGGGTTGGAAAAACTCTCTCCGGGGGCGACCATGCTATGTGTGCTTGCCGCCAATGCTCCTGACTCTGACGTTATTGTTCTCGCTTTCCGTGACAGGTGGGATTATCTGCAACATCACCGCGGCATCACTCACGCAGTCGTCGGAGTTGTCGGCCTGGCGATCGCTTTGCCATTGATCTTCTACGCGGTTGACCGTTTGTGGTCACGATTCCGAAAGCAGCCTCCGCAGGTGAAGCTTAAAGGACTGCTGCTGGCTTCGTTTATCGTGAGTGCGACTCACCCACTGCTCGATTGGACGAACAACTATGGCATTCGATTCTGGTTGCCGTGGAGCGGCAACTGGTCGTACGGCGATCTCGTTTTCATCGTCGATCCTTACATCTGGATGATTCTTGGCGGCGCCGCCTTCCTGTTAGGCGCGAGAACGAAATTGCTGAAATTCGTTTGGGCAGGGATGGCGATTCTAACGACATATCTCATTGTCTTGAGTCCGCGCAGCCCGAGTTTGCCCAATCGCAACTTGCTCGGTGTTTTTTGGGTTGTATCGATTAGCGTTCTGGTTGTGCTCTACATGAGAGGCGCCCGTGAGCGTTGGGGAAGCAAGATCGCTTACGTCGCGATTGCACTTGTCTTTTGTTACTGGGGCTTGCTTTCGTTCGCGCATTGGAGAGCGGTCGCGCGTGGAACTGAACACGCGGCACGACTCGCGAGTTCTAATGGTGAAACAGTCGCGAGACTTGCGGCGATGCCTACAGTTGCAAATCCATTTGGATGGGACTGCGTCTTTGAAACTGATCGTGCAACGTATCGATTCAGTGTCAGTCTTCTCAGGAACACACCATCCGGCAATACTGTTCGTTATGTCAAAACACCGGAGTTGATGGAAATAGTGAGGCAGCAGAGACCTGCTCGAGTTTTTCTGGGCTTCGCGCGATTTCCCGTTCTGCAACTCGAAGATCCAGACTGCACCACCCAAACTCTCGTTCATTTGGCCGACTTGCGTTACACTGAACCGCGCCGATCGAGAGGAACTTTCGCACTTTCAATACCGATCGATTGCCCAACGCAGTAAGAAATGAACGAACCAAAAGAATTTGATGCCTTGCCAGTCCTCTCCGAAGTCCAAGAGGAGAGGGAGCGCGCGCAAAAGTCACCCTCGATCGCGAGCGTGCGAGTTTCTCCTGGTCCATATCTGGCGCTGGCTAGCGTCCTAACTTTTATCGCCGCCCTCGCGCTCCGTGCGCAGTATGATTTGGCGGCGTTGATACTGATATCGGCAGCGTGGTTGATTCTTCCGGTACTGGCGCTCAGCGACCGCATCGGGTTCGACGGCGCATCATTGCGACGCCAGGGCCCTCTCTCATCCCTGCTCCATCTGCTTTTCAGATATCGCAAACAACTTTCGATCGACGACTTTGAAACTGTCGAGACGCAGGCGGTGCGAACGCTGCGCCGCGGTGGACGTGTTCGTTATCGATATCGCACACAGATCACTGGGAAAGGAAAAGAGTTTGTACTCGTTTCCGGCGGGCAATATTACCGCCATCTAGTGCGCGAGTTGTTCCCGCTAATCCACGAGAGCAAGTTGGATAATCGCAGCCGCGATCTGCGCGACTATTTGAACGACCCGAGCTTTCTGAATCGTAAAGCACAGTTATCACAACTCGCTTCGTCGGACATTCTCGATATCACTTCTGATTTCAAACTCGGCGGCCGCAAGCCAAACGTCGCGATTCCTGAAAGTCCGGCAACGCCGGAAGATCTTGAAAGAGCACGACTCCTTCGTCGACTTGGAAACGAACTGCGCGTGTCCGGACGTTTGCGTGAAGCCGGTGAAGCGTTTCGTCGAGCTTTCAAGGTGCGGCCGCATGGCGCGTGGTTGATTTACGACTTTGCGCGGCTGTTGCGATCGCAGGCAAGTGCGCAAGCTGATGCGCGTCTGTTATCGAGAGCGAGAGCTGCACTGCGACTCGCGAGTATACGCGCAGAGAATGACGTCGTTCTGCTGCCTTTAATTGGTGAAAGTTTTCTGGAGTGTGGCGATTCGCTACGGGCCAGACGCGCGCTCGAGAGAGTTGTCGAGCTCGATAACGGAAACTTCAAAGCCAGAGTTGGTCTTGCAGATATCTCACTGCGAGAAGGGAAGCTGGCGCACGTGATTCACCACTACCACGAAGCCGCACGCGTTACTTCCGAACAAGCGCTTGTGCGATACGCTCGCAGCGAAGGCGATTACTACATGCAGTTGAATGACGACGACGATTACCTGGCGGCGGAGCTGCGCAGGATCAACTGGTTGCAGAGCGTCACTCGCATTCGTCGTCTAGCACTGCGTGTGACGAATGCGAGTGTGTTGCTTGCGCTGGTGGGTGGATTTGTCGATCCGTTTGCCGGAAGCCTCGGCTGGGCCCTCGCCTCGTCGGCATTGATCATCTGGCTTTTGACCCTGTTCGGTACCCGAGTGCTCTTCACGAGATCCAAGCAGCGAGCTTAACAGAACCGAGCGCGGTGCGCCGGGTCAACATCCACTAGAGCGCCCGGCAGGATGTTGACCCGGCGCACCGCGCTCGGTTCTGTTACCTACTTCTTCTTTTTGCTCACAGCCTTCTTCGCTGCCGGCGTTGGTGTGATGGTCCTTGCCTGCTGTTCAGCCGCCGAAGCAACTGCGTAAACCTGCACCGGTTCCGGACTGAGCAACGCGTCCCAACGATAACGTGACCTCTCACGCCCCTCGCTCAAACGCTTGAACACGAGCTTCACAACAGCGTTCACGACCCAGTTGTGATAAAACTCGCCCACTGACGCCAGTTCAGCATCAGGCGCGGGATTCATGAAGTCGATGGCATAAGGAACATCATCCTTTATCGCGAATTCGACCGTGTTGATGTCATAACCCAACGCAGTGCAAAGTGTGCGCACGTCGTTAGCAACACGCTCCGCGAGTGCAGGCGCGAGATAGTTCGGATCGTGAACGTACTGCTCGCCTGACAGGTATGGCTTGCGCGGGTCGTAAGCCATGATCATCACTTCCTCCTGGCCCACGCAGTAGCACCTGACAAACTGATCGAATTCGATCCCTTCCTGAAGAGTCATACAGAGCGTGCCTGTCTTGTTGTACTCAGCCAGAAGCTCCTCGAGTGAATTGATCTTCGAAACGTTCTTCCAGCCACCGCCGTCGAACGGCTTCATAAAAGCCGGCAGGCCGACGTAATCGACTATGCCCTGCCAGTCGATTGGAAACTCGAGATTACGCAAACTCTCGCTGACGATACCTTCGATGTAATTCTGCTGCGGCAGCAGCACCGTTTTCGGAATCGCGACGCCGAGTTTCTTGCCGAGTGAATAGTTGAAAAATTTGTCGTCCGCAGACCACCAAAAGGGATTGTTGATGATGATCGTGCCTTCGAGCGCCATTCGTTTCAGAGTTGCGCGGTAAAACGGAACTTCGTGCGAGATGCGATCGATGACGAGGTCGTATTTCGGAGGGTCGTCGTATTTGACGCCGCCCAGCGTGATGTATTCGGCGACCACGTCGCCTCGTCCCTGGTCATTAATGCCTTTGATGATTGCTTCCGGGAACGTTTTTTCCCGGCCAACGAGAACTCCTACCCGCTTCATATTTGCTATGTGTCCTTTCGCGAAAAAAGAAGGAAAATACCCGCGCCGTTGTTCCTTGTCAAACAGGCATCCGTCTCCGGAACTGTCGCATCCATGAAACGGCCGTTGACGGCGAAAAGAGGTTTTTACCAGGCCTGTGTTACAATTCGCGCTCAACGTTGGCTTTCCCCGGTTGGTGCCGTCAAGCACGGCGAGCTGAAATTCAAGGAGAACGGTTACATTTTGCGTCGTCGATTTCTGGCCCTCATAGCTCTCGCTGCGTTTTGTGGTTCGATGTTTTTGTCGGGTAAAACCCCGGCCGCATTAGCTCAAGATCCCAAACAAGAAACAAGACCGCAAGACGCTCAGCCAAAAGAAACAAAGCCCCAGCAGACTAAGCAAGACTCTAAAAACACTAAGTTTACGGCCGAGCAGATCGTAGAGTCGGTAATTCTCATTTATGGCACTCGTCCGGCTCTCGACCATATCCGCCGAAATGGTGTCGAGCGCGGGAAGATCACTCGTTTCAACGCAGAAAACGGAAATACCGAGGAAACAGAGTACGAACGCCGCTTCGTCCGCGGTGAAAACCTCGAAAAAGATAAGATCCGCCTCGATCAGAAGCTCCCCACGATGGAGTATTCCTTGATTTTTGGCGAGGGCAAACTCTGGGGATTAATCAACGGCGCTGCGTTCACGCCTCGGCAGGACGCTACGTCCAATTTCATTTCCCAACATCACCATAGCCTCGACTCATTATTGCGTTACAAGGAGTGTGGCTCGACGCTTACGCTCGTCGGCAAGGACGCTCAAAAAGGCCTCGATCTTTTCGTCGTCGACCTGACTGACAAAAATAATCGAAAGACCCGCTACTTCATCAGCGCCAGAACGTTGCGTGTGCTTTGGCTTGAGTACGAAGAGGGCCCTCCGGGCGGTGCTCCGGTGAAGTACACGCGGAAATTCCTGGATTATCGATTAGTTCAGCAAACGCTGGCTCCTTACCGCATCGTGCTGTTGGAAGACGGCCGCCAGAGCCAGGAAACACGCGTCCTCACGATGACCTACGGCGTCAAGGTCAGCGACTCCATCTTCAAAAGTCCGGAAGGCTAGACTGCGGCAGATGAACACAAGATAGAGGCTAAACTCTAGCTCGGAACTTGATCAAGCTCCGGGCGTGTATTTGCTCGTGATCGAGCCCGCAACCTACCCTGATGGACACTTTGACTACCATCGATGAACTGGGTTTTGCCCCCGCCTTGCAGCAGGAAGTGCTGGAGGACACAACGTCTGACCATGCATTGCTGGAAGCGACAAGGACGGGAGATCAGGACGCCTTTGCAGAGTTGGTAAGTCGATATCGAAACCAGATTACGAGCTACATCTACAGAATGACCAACGATTACGACGGCGCTGTAGATCTGGCTCAGGAAACGTTTGTAAGGGTTTACAGGGCCGCTGACAGGTACCAGAGAAGCTATGCGTTTTCGACTTACATCTACCGCATCGCTACCAACCTGGCCATCAGCGAGCTCCGCAAACGAAAACGGCGCAAACTTGTTTCGCTGACTGGATTCTTTTTACCGAGCGATGGCGGCGAGCCGAAGGAGTTGAATCCACCGGACCTCCGGCCATTGCAAGACTCGGAACTGGTCGACACGGAGCGACGCAACGCGGTCCAACGCGCGATCGGCACGCTTCCCGAGAAGTACCGTGCACCTTTGATTCTTCGCGATGTCGACGGACGAAGCTACGACGAGATCGCGAAGATCCTCGAGACGAGCGAAGGAACGGTTAAGTCGAGAATCAGCAGGGCGAGAGGATTTTTGCGCGAGAAGATGCGGGCTTATTTGTAGGTGAAGAAGTTATGAGAAACAACAACTGCGAAGTAATTCGTCGTGAACTCGACGAGTTGATGCTCGACGGAACGTGCAGCACGTCCGCCGTCGAGCACTTGAAGGAGTGTTCAGACTGCAGGGAATTCAACCGGACGCAAACGAAGTTGCGACGGATGGTGGGAAGTCTCGGGACGGTCGAAGCCCCACCGGATTTCGATTTCCGTCTGCGCGCTCGACTTGCGAATGATTCGAACGGGGGGCACATTCCATTACTGGCCGCTCGTGCAGCGAGGTCTTGCAGTCGCGGCAGCGGTGATCGTTATCGCGTTTGGCGTTGTCGTTATTAAGAACGTTGATTTGAATCAACAGAAAGAAGTGGTCGCCGAAAAACCTCCCGTTCCACAGCAATCGCCAGAACAAGTTGTGCCGGCGCAGCCGAGCGCAACGCAGAGTCCTGAGTCGCTGACGGCGCACGTTCCGCCCAGCAGCCCTGTCAAGAATAAAGTTGAGCGTCCGGCACAAGCCGGGCCAAGGATCAAGCGGCCACTGAGCACAGTGGACTCCGCTTTCGACCGTGCGGAACGTATTTCGGGATCGGAAGCTGCCAATTATGAAGCCAGCACCGTTTTTCCGATCGATGCGTCGTTACAGCCGCTTCGGCTTTCACTTGACGATGGCCGCGGAAATGCCAAGACGATTTCGGTGCCAACTATCCGCTTCGGTTCGCAGCGAATGTTGCCAAAGAGAAATCAGTTGGCAGAAAAAGGTATTTGGTAAGAAGTAGTAAGATGACTGCAAGAATGATAATGCGAGTGGCGACGTTTTTGAGCGTACTGCTGTGTGGTGCGGTTGCCATGGGCCAGCCTGCGTCTCCACCGGCGCCTCGCAGACCTGCGTCACCTCAGAAGACCGCTGAAAAGTCACGTCGCGCGCCGCAAGTCGTCACGATTGTTCATCGTTTGAATGGACTGAAAATGTTTCGGCTTCTGCTCCGCTCGCAGGAGCAGATGCAGTCGATCTCCAGTCTCGATACAGCGTTCACCTTGATGGACGACGTACACACCAACGTCGTCGCAGGTTTGGCGATGGACGATGGTGAAACTATCGCTGCATGGCTTCCCGACGCGGATGTAGAGTTTGGACCATTCCCAGCACCAGACATTACTGTCATTGGACCTGCCGGCAAGACCCTGGTAGCAAAATACATCGGATTGGATGCAGTTACAGGACTCTCGATTTTGAAGCTTGCTAACAGGAACGTCGTACAGGCAGGTGTTCTCACAAACGAACCACTCGAAACTGGCGAGGCGGTTTTATTGTTTGGTCCTGAGCCGGTGACGAAACACCGAGGCGGGTTTTTTAATAACCTTTACGTTCGAATGGGGACGATTGAAGGTCGAGTGCAGGATGTCGTGAGCGCTCCATCAGGCGGTGTTGCTCGGGTGAAAGTCAGTTCAACAAAGCTCTCACTCGAGAACATCGGCGGCGTGGCGCTGAACGAAGCGGGCGAGACCATTGGCATCATCGATGGTTTGGAAGGAACTGAAGCAAGCATAATCCCAGTCGCTCTGATCCGGCGTGCTGCTAACCGTGTTTTGGAACAGCAGGCAAGTGTTCCGCGGCCCTGGCTCGGCGTTAGAGGCGAAGCAATCGCCGCACTTAAACTCGAGCAGATGTTGAAGGCCGGCTGGGAAATGAAACGCGCTGCTGATCTCGCCGGCAAGCATCGCGGAATCATGCTGACATCGGTATTGCCGGACAGCCCGGCTGCCCAAGCCGCACTTCGTGCGGGTGACGTGATTCTGAAGGTAGACAATCAAGAGATTCAGAATGAGGAAGACTTTACCTGGTGGCTGGACCAGGCTGGTCCAAGCAGTTTCGTTCAGTTCACAGTGGCGCGTCCGGATCGACCGGCGGAAGAGCCGCTCAGTGTTAAGTTGAGTGGAATGCTTGATCCGGCGTTTAGCTTTAATTTCCGAACTCGACTCGCGACAAATAATGGCTTTTCACTACTCAATTACGGTATTGAAACGATCGCCTTGAGACCGGCTGTCGCGACGCAACTTGGCAGTACTGCCGGTCTACTGGTGATCTATGTCGAGCCGCTCACTCCCGCCTTCGAGGCGGGCCTGCTACCCGGCGACGTTATTCAGTCGATCAACGGTAAACCAGCTTCGGCGTTCCGGCCCACGACACAGGCGACGTCCTTCAAATTCGACATCGTTCGGGGCAAAGAAAAGCGCGTCCTGACCGTTGCCACCAAAAAGAATAAGTAACCACAAAAAGCACATAAGTCACAAATAAGGAGGGCACTTCATTAGCGCCTTTTGTGCTTTTTGTGGCTAGTGATACTCTTGGCGGCCATGTTCCCCGAGGCTGTTGAGCGTTACCACAATCTACTCGCTAATCAAGAACTGGCCGAAGCTTCCCGTGCTCTCCTCGACGAGGGACTCGAGAAGGCCAGGCTTATCTTTGGCGGCCGCCGGCTTTCACCATATCTCCGTCCACACTTCGTTTCCGAAACTGACTTCGCGCGGATCTGCCAGATCTGCGAAACAGTTTGGTCAGCGATTCAAAAGGTCAAAGATGCAGCGGTGGCCGATCCGAGAGTCGTAGACGACCTCGGCCTGACCGAGATCGAACGTGAACTCGTCTCGATCGATCCGGGTTATGAAGCAGTTTCGCCGACGTCGCGATTGGATTCATTTCTAACTAGTTCGGCCTACAGCTTTGTCGAACTCAACGGCGAGAGTCCAGCGGGAATCGCATACGCTGATGCTGCGTACGACATCTTCTCGTCGTTGCCGGTGATGAAAGAGTTCGCTTCCGATTACAACGTCAGGCCGATGTACGGCAGACGCCTCATGCTTGAAGTTCTGCTCAGCTCTTACGAAGAGTTCCTGGGTAGAAAACCAGAGCGCCCGCCGCGCATCGCCATCATTGATCTCGCCGGCGTTCCGACAGTCAAGGAGTTTGAACTGTTCCGTGAATTCTTCGAGCAGTCAGGATATCCGTCTGTAATCTGCACACCGCAGGAACTCGAATTCACGAACAATCGGCTAAGTGTGTCAGGCCAGGAGATCGACATTGTTTACAAGCGACTGCTCGTAAACGAGTACTTGCCGATCATGAGCGATTATCCGGCTTTGCTGAACGCATACCGCGCCGGCGCGATCTGCATGGTCAACAGTTTTCGTTCCAAGCTGATTCACAAGAAAGCGCTGTTTGCAGTGCTGACCGATCCTCGGCACGCGCCGTTGTTTTCGGAGAATGAGCTCGAAGCCATTCGAGCTCACGTTCCCTGGACTCGCGTCGTTAAAGACGAATGGTCTGACTACTACGGCCGCAGCATAAACCTGCTGGATTTTATTCGCGCTGACGGCGAGCGACTCGTACTGAAGCCAAACGACGATTACGGTGGTCACGGGATCACGATTGGCTGGAACGTGGACCAACGCGGCTGGGACGAAGCGATTAATAACGCGCTCGCCAACGGCGACTACCTGGTCCAGGAACGCGTTCCGACCGCACGCGAGACTTTCCCGGCGCTGACAGACGACGGCCGGATTGAGTTTGCGGAGCAGCTCGTCGACCTCGACCCGCTGCTGTTCAACGGCAAGGTTGGCTCGGCCTTTACGCGCCTGTCATTTACCGAACTCGCCAACGTCAGTTCGGGCGGGGGGATGGTCCCCACCTACATCATCAGCCAAAAGTGAACGAAAACGGGGTACAATCGACGCTGCCGTTCCCATCAACGCGAAAGAGGACAATCCAGTGGCTGACGACAAGGAAAGATTTGAATCGCAGGAAGAGCGACGGATTTACGATCGCTCGCGGCTGATTGTTGACGTTTTCTTCGATGGCAAGGACGTCACAGGCGTGGCGAGCACCAAAGATATTAGCCCGGGCGGTCTGTACATGAACACGCAGGCGGAGATTCCCGAAGGCGCGCTGCTCCTCGTGCGGATACCTTTCGGGCAGGACGCGCAAGTGGTCTGCAACGCCGTGGTGGTTTACAGCAACCCCGGCCGGGGCGTCGGATTGAAGTTTCAGGGATTGTCGGACGAAGTGAAGGCAGTGCTGGAGCGAGAAGTTTCGAAATGACTGAAGCGGCCGCACCCTCACTGACATGGGCGAACCTTCCTTACGCGACGCGCGAACTTCTCACCGGAAAGCTTGCCGGATTGTGGGGCGCCGCGACGGACGAGGCTGCTTTCGACTCGTGGACACTCGATAAAAAACAGGGCATGCTGCTGTTGTTGAATCGAATGCACTGCAAGGGTCTGTGGCATCTCGTCAAGAAAGTTACTAACGTTTATGGCGAAGGCGGCGTCGGATTGCAGTTTGAGGCGTGGCCGATGATCGAGTCGACCTTGAAACGCCGCCGGGATTTCACGCGTTTGTTTGCAAATCACAAAGATACGAAGGGTGGCTTCTACGAAAAGCAGCGGGGCGACGCCGTCCTGCACTTCCTGTTTCAGGAAGGTGAGCCGCGAAAGTGGTATGTACATTTCGATCTTTACAGTCCGGTACATTCGCCGGGAAGCATGTGGAAGCACTTTAGGCAAGAGTTTGTGGGTAAGGTGACACCTGACTGGCGCATGATCGCGAAATGTTTGAAGGAGTAGGGCGCTAGCTAAGAAAGAGGGCAAATGTTCGATCAATTCACACTGGGTATCGAAGAGGAATTTCAGATCGTTGATCCACAGACACGCGAGCTGCGATCGCATGTGGCTGAGATTCTCGAAGAGGGCAAGATGCTGCTCGGCGAGCAGATCAAGCCGGAGATGATCCAGTCGATGATCGAAGTTGGGACTGGCATTTGTCGCAACATACAGGAAGCGCGCACTGACATCACGAATTTGCGCAGCATCATTGCCGGACTCGCAAAGAAGAATGGACTTGTAATCGCCGCCGCTTCAACGCATCCGATCTCGCGCTGGCAGGATCAGAAGATCTTCGACGACGAGCGTTATGAGTTGCTGGTCCAGGAGCTGCAAACCGTAGCTCGATCGCTGCTGATCTTTGGGCTGCACGTTCACGTCGGCATGGCTGATCGTGAACGCGCGATTCACATCATGAATGCAGCGCGTTACTTCCTGCCACACGTGCTCGCGTTGTCGACGTCGTCGCCGTTCTGGATGGGCCATAACACCGGTCTCAAATCCTACCGGACGGAGATATTCAAGCAGTTTCCACGCACGGACATTCCCGATCACTTCGACTCCTATGGTAGTTTCCAGCGTTACGTCGAACTGCTGATCAAGACTAAGTGCATCAACGACGGCAAGAAAATCTGGTGGGATATTCGGCCTCATCCATACTTTCCGACACTCGAATTTCGTGTTTGTGACATCCCGACGCGCGTTGACGACACGATCGCGATCGCGGCGCTGTTTCAGGCTATAGTCGCCAAGCTCAATAAATTAATAGATAAGAACCTTGGGTTCCGGCTCTACCGGCGCATGCTGATCCAGGAGAACAAGTGGCGCGCGGTTCGGTGGGGCCTGGATGGGAAGATGATCGATTTCGGGAAGCAGACGGAAGTGCCGGTGCGCGCTCTGGTTTTGGAGTTGTTGGAATTCATCGACGATGTGGTTGACGAGTTAGGTTCGCGAAAAGAGATCGAACACGTTCATACGATTCTCGAGCGCGGCACGTCCGCCGATCGGCAACTTGAGGTCTATCGCGAGACGAACGATCTGACGGCCGTGGTTGACGATTTGATCAAAATGACGATGGAGAACGTACCCGAGACGACCCAGTTTGGCACGCCGCGCGCAACCACCACCGCATCGACAATCGCGAAATAAGTTTCGACGCAAAGGGGCAAAGGCGCAAAGAGTGAGTCTTAACTTTGCGCCTTTGCGCCTTTGCGTTTGGATCTCTTTTTCCGAGGTAATACTGCCACAACATGCGTGCGGCGACTGCGCGGTGGGGACGCCACCTCTCTGCAAGGCGTTCGAGTTCCTCGGGCCGGGGACGGTGAGGCAGTCCCTTGAGATCTTTCATCGCCACTGCTAAAGCGAGATCGCCGGCCGGCCAGATGTCCGCGCGGCGCATTGCCATCAACAAGTAAACATCGGCGCTCCATGATCCGATTCCTTTGATTCGCGTCAACACCACCCGCGCATCATCATCACTCATCCGCGCGAGTTTCGTGAAACTCAATTCACCACTGACGATGCACTCCGAGAGGTGCAGCAGGTAAGCTGACTTCTGCCGCGTCACGCCGAGGCCGCGCAAGTAGCTGTCGCCAAGTTGAATGAAGCGAGGCGGCGTGAACGGCTCAATCGCTGATTGCAACCGCAGCAGCATCGACTTCGCAGACTTCAACGACACCTGCTGCTCGAGAATGATGTGTACTAGCGTGGTAAATCCGGCGGCACGGCGCCAGAGCGGTGGATCGCCGTGGACGGCGTGTATTCCTGCCAGCGTCTCGTCTCTTGCGGCGAGTTCGCGCGCCGCAAGAGCAAGAGTTTCTTGTGTGAGTGGCCTAATGAGCATTGCCAATTGCCGATTGCCAATTTTATCTGCTCTCCTTATAGATTCAGTAGATTGGCAATTGGCAATTGGCAATTGGCAATAAAGCTAGTGCGTGGCGAGAGTCAGGAAGTTCTCAAACAGAATGCGACCGTCGCGCGACTCGTTAGGATGCTCCCAACGCGTGCGGCTCTTGTTCCAGTCTTCGAAAGACTTCTCGAGATGAAACTGCACGGTGTAGATCAGTTGACCTTCACTGCGTTTCACCATCATCTGATTTCGACAAAGATACGACGTCGCGAGAAGTTGAAATCCTTCAGGAACGCGATCGAGTTGCAAGCCGTGGTTTTGCCAAACGTGCAGGATGCGAGCAACTTTGGGCTGATCGGCAGGAGCTGACTGGTCTATGCAGGCGATGTTTTCGAAGATCGGATCGTCAGGTTCAGTGATCCGAATGTAGCGGTACTGGTACTCGTGCCGTCGATCCTCGCGTTGCTCGTGTTGCTCGAGCTTGTCGAGCGTGAGCACTCGCGCGCCAAAACTCAGACCAACCAACTGGTGAGCCCCACAGATCGCGAGCACCGGAATCTTAGTTGCGCGAATAAAGTGACCAAAGTCTTCGAGTATTGATGACTGGTAGTAATCAAAGTCGCGCAGCGTGCCGCTCAGAACAATCGCATCCGGCTGAAAGCGTTTCGCAGCCTCGGTTATTTCGGATACGTGCGCGACTTCCGTCGTCGGACGTTTCACCAGGCGCGAGATGTTGTCGACGATGTTTTCAATCGCCATGCCCGCGATGTGACGCTCACGCTTCAATTGCGAAGCCAGCAGTGTGCCCCAATCCTGGCGCGCCACAGCAGACAGGTCGCGTTCGTCGCGAAGCAGGTTGTCGACCACGAGCACACGCGCCTCTTCGATCCGCTGCTCGATTGGCTCGTATCGACAAAAGTTCTGCTGGTTAAATGGGAAAGGGAGCGAGCCCGGAATCTCCGAGGGGTCGTTCGCTGGGGGCAACTCTTGAGTCATCATGTTCTGAGTAAAGGGTCCTTCTATTTTTGACGCTGTCTCGTGCTTTGCTTGAACTCCGGAACTCGCGTCCCGGCTCCAGCCTCTGCGATCTCCGCGCGAATGTTAGCAAGTAGCAGGCCACGAAGTCGCCCCTTAAACCTTGTGGTTGCTGATTTGGCCTCCTGCTCGGCCAGAAGCAGCATTCTATACCACGACGACTCAAATTCGTCGGCAAATTGTGAGATTTTCGTGATGTCGTAAGGGAGCGCGACATCCTTACAGCCGATGCGAGCGAAGATGGAAAGGTATCTGGCGGTCGCGAGGTCGGGGCACAGGAGGCGCTTGCGTCCGAGCTTTAGCTCAACTCCGAGCAGTGTGTGCTGAATTACGACACTGGCTGACGGATTTAGGGTTTCAAAATGATAGGAACGCGTGCGCAGCTTGAGGATGCGTTCGCGATAGATTCGCGGCAGCCACGTTTCGCCAAGTTGTTGCTGGATCTTTTGCACGGAGTCGTCGATGGCGCTCATAACTAGCAGAAAAACGCTCGCGCAAAGGCGCAAAGGTGCAAAGCAAGCATTCAGGTCTTAACTTTGCGGCTTTGCGCCTTTGCGTTTCAAAACCTTTTCGGTCAATCGGTAGCAGAGACTTGTTTCGTCAATACCTGAGATTCGATTTTGGTTTGCAGAGCGTTTATGACGCGACCCGGGAAGATTCCGAGATAAAGCACGCCGAGCACTGTTATCACTAACGCCAGCGCCACACTCGCCGGAATTGCGGGCGCGCTCCAGGCCATCGTGCGTTCACCAAAGAACATTACGATGATTAACCGCAAATAGTAGTAGGCGGAGATCGCCGTGTTGAGCACGCCGACGATCACGAGCCCGTAGAACTGTTGATCGATAGCCGCTCCGAAGACCATGATCTTCCCCATGAAACCCGCCGTCAGCGGCATGCCCAGCAGACTCAACATAAACAGGCTCAACGAAAACCCCAACACGGGCGCCTCGAAGCCGATGCCGCGATAGTCTTCAACCGCCGTGCGCCGATCGCCGGTGCGCGCGATCAATTGGACCACCGCGAACGCTCCGATGTTCATCACCGCGTAAGTCAAAAGATAAAAAACGACTGCCGTAATTGCCTTGTTGCGTTGGAGAGGATCTGTCGCCGCGCTCGCAGCTACACACCCCACCAGCGCGTAACCGGCGTGCGCAATCGACGAATACGCGAGCATGCGCTTCACGTTGTTCTGAACGATCGCGACTACATTTCCTATAGTCATCGTGAGAATCGCCATCACCACGAGTGTTGTCACCCATGCACTGGCAACACTCGTCGCCGCAACCGCGAACGGCAAACCGAAAACAAAAACACGAATGAAAGACGCAAAGCCGGCGGCCTTTGGTCCCGCGGCCATAAACGCCGTGACTGGCGTCGGCGCGCCTTCATAAACGTCAGGCGTCCAGATGTGGAAAGGAGCAGTCGCGATCTTGAAACCAAAACCCACGAGCATCATTGCAGCGCCGGCGAAGAGCAGGGCCGGATACTGTGCCTGGTTGATTCGACTCGCGATCTCGGCGATGTTCGTCGTTCCGGCAACGATTCCGGTTACTGGCCCACCCGGTCCGGGTTGGGCAATCGACGTTGCGCCGTAGACGAGCGCGATCCCGTACAACAGGAACGCCGATGAGAATGAACCAAGAATGAAGTACTTCAGAGACGACTCGTTCGAGCGAACGTCCGTGCGTCTGAAGCCGGCCATCACGTACGTTGCGATCGAGAGGATCTCGAGCCCGAGAAATATAATGACGAGATCGTTTCCCGACGCCATGAGCATCATTCCTACAGTCGCAAACAACAGCAGTGAGTGAAACTCGCCCGCCGGCAGTTGCTCGCCGTGGACCCAAACTGTCGAGATCAATAGCGTCAGGGCCGACACGAGCAGGAAGACGAGCGTGAAGCTGAGTCGCAACTCGTCGAGCACGATCATCCCGTTGAACGCATCGGGATTTGTGGCGCCGTTAAGCCAGAGGAAGATGCTGGCTCCGGCGGCAAGCGCGAGTCCGACTAACGCGATGCTGCCGGTGATCCAGCGCTGAGTTGGACGCGCAAAGGCATCGACCAGCATCACGAGAACAGCGGCGACGCAGACAATCACCTCCGGTGCGATTAACGCCCAGTCGATAACCGGCATCATTGATTGCGCAAAGAATAAAGTCACGTCAACGTTCTTCCTCTAAAAACTTCTCAACGCAAAGGCGCAAAGACGCAAAGATATTTATTCAGTTTTCCTTTGCGTCTTTGCGCCTTTGCGTTGAGATACTGATGTGGTGTACGAACCTCCAGCGGGACTCGCAAAAACTCGATCTCGGATGAGTGCAACACTCGCCCTTGACTGATCGAGAAACACGCGTGGGTAAACGCCCATAAAGAGCATCAGGATCATCAGGGGCATCAGCAGCCCAATCTCTCGCTTATTCAAATCAGGCAACTCCGCGTTTTCAGGATTTGTAATTTTGCCGAAGAGCACGCGCTGCAACATCCAAAGCATATAAACTGCCGCCCAGATCACGCCCGTGGCCGCGAGCATCGTGATGATCCACGGAATGCTGACAGCTCTCGACGTCCACATTCCGAGCAGGATCAAAAACTCGCCAACGAATCCATTCAAAAATGGAAGACCAACAGACGACAGCGACGCGATGACAAAGAGCGTCGAGAACCATGGCATCGGCTTAGCAAGTCCACCAAACTCGCTGATCATGCGTGTGTGACGCCGCTCGTAGATAAACCCGACGAAGAGAAACAGCGCCCCCGTCGAAACACCGTGGTTCAGCATCTGGTAAAGCGCGCCCTGCATGCCGAGCTCAGTGAAAGAGAACAGTCCGAGCACGACAAACCCCATATGGCTTACTGACGAGTAAGCCACGAGCCGTTTAACGTCGGGTTGGACCATCGCGACGAGTGCGCCGTAGATGATGCCGATGACCGCGAGCACGATTATTACGGTCGCCCAATCGCGTGCTGCGTTTGGAAACATTGCCAGATTGAAGCGCAGCAGACCGTACGTTCCCATCTTCAGCAACACGCCCGCCAGGATCACCGAACCGGCAGTAGGCGCTTCAGTGTGAGCATCCGGCAGCCATGTGTGAAATGGGAAGAGCGGAACTTTGATACAGAATGCGAGCGCGAACGCGAGAAACAACCAGTATTCGGTGACCTCCGGCAGTGGTCTCTCGGCCATTCGCTGCAGAACCGTCACGTAGTCGAACGAGCCATAAATGAAGTAGATCGCAATGATGCCGACGAGCATCAGCAGGCTACCCACGGCCGTGTAGATGAAAAACTTGACCGCGGCGTAAATGCGACGTTCGCCTCCCCAGATTCCGATGAGGAAGAACATCGGCACCAGTGACGCTTCAAAGAACAGGTAAAAGAGCAGCAGGTCGAGCGAAACAAACACACCGATCATTGCCGCTTCGAGGATCAGCATGAAGATGTAGTAAGACAAGTTGCCGCTTGCGAATCGCCGTCCAACTCGACAACACGGCGATCGGCATCAACAGCGTAGTCAGTAAGACCAACCACAAACTGATCCCATCGACGGCAACGTGATAAGTAGCCCCGATCGAGCCAATCCAGTTTACGTTCTGCTCGAACCTCAACTCAGGACCGCCGCCGATACCTCGCAGCAACAGGAGTGACGCTGCAAACGTCACGACAGTCGTTGCGAGCGCGATCCAGCGATAATGATCCTCGCGCCCTTTCGACACGAAGCTGTAAATCACCAGACCGAGAGCGCCGGCGACGGGTAACAGGATCAGTATTGTTAGCAAGTAAGGCATCACATTGGAAAACCGAGATACGCGAATAGTCCAATCAAAATCAGTGCTCCTGTCAGAATGATCGCCGCGTATCCGCGTACAAAACCCGCTTGCAGCCAACGCGCAAGTCGTCCTGTTTCGGTGACTGCATCTCCGATCAAATGAAGAAGGCCGTCGATCACTCCAACGTCAAATATCTTCCAGAGCCCTTCACGCGAACCTGCTTCAATCGGCCGGATCAAAGCTGCGTCGTAGATCTCGTCGACGTAGTACTTGTTTTCAAGCACGCTCGGCATCTGTAACAAAGGTCGTTTCTGGAACAGGTACCACCCGGAGCCGATCCCCGGCAGCGCAATCAACACTGA
Source organism: uncultured Acidobacteriota bacterium (assembly GCA_963800055.1). Classification (GTDB taxonomy): domain Bacteria; phylum Acidobacteriota; class Blastocatellia; order Pyrinomonadales; family Pyrinomonadaceae; genus PSRF01. The sequence goes on along the minus strand of CAWCZP010000013.1, from coordinate 489,660 downwards.
AACTCCCGCGAGAATACGTTCGGCCCTGATCTCTTCCGGCGAATGAACCGCGTGTGCTGCGCCGGTTGCTGGTGCTGCGTGGGTGTCAGGCGGAGGTACATGCGTGTCCGTTGGAACCGTTTCCGCGTGCGAGTCAATTGCCCCATGAGCCGTTGCGGGCACGTGCGCAACGACTGGTTCCAGCGTGTGCTCGAGAACGTTGACGTCCTTATCGACGACGATCGAGCTCAAGGCGTAAGGCACACCGATGAAACCGCCGACCGTGGACAAGATCGCCAGCACGATCAACGGAATCGTCATCAGTTTTGAAGACTCGTGGGGCTCAATTGGACCATGATGATGATCGTGATCGGCTCTTCATGTTTTGCCGATGCTTCGCGGAAACGCTCCGTGCCCCAGAACGTCATCACCATCATCCGCGTCATGTACACGGCGGTCAAAAACGCCGTGATGGCGCCGATGACCCACAGCAGTTTGCTGACCGAAGTTGACGGCAGACTAAACGCAGGCGCGCTCCACGTCTTCCAGAGAATTTCGTCTTTCGAAAAGAAACCCGCAAAGATCGGCACGCCCGAGATCGCCAGCCAGCCCGTGAGCATCGTTGCGAACGTGATCGGCATGTACTTCTTGAGCCCGCCCATGCGTCGCATGTCCTGCTCGTGATGCATGCCGTGGATCACGGAACCCGAGCCGAGGAAGAGCAGTGCTTTGAAAAATGCGTGCGTGATGACGTGGAAGATCGCGGCAACGAACGCACCGACACCGCATGCCAGGAACATGTAACCGAGCTGCGAAATCGTCGAGTAAGCGAGAACTTTTTTGATGTCGTTCTGCGCGAGACCGATCGTCGCAGCGAATAGCGCCGTCGCAGCGCCGATAATCGCGACGATAAACATCGCAGTTGGCGCGTGGACGAAGATCTCCGAGCAACGCACGATCATGTACACGCCGGCGGTCACCATCGTCGCCGCATGAATCAGTGCCGAGACGGGAGTTGGACCTGCCATTGCGTCGGGCAGCCAAACGTAAAGCGGGATCTGCGCGCTCTTTCCGGCAGCGCCGATAAACAGGAGCACCGCGATCGAAGTTGCGCCGCCCGCGAAGATCGCTCCGGCCGTAAACGGATCGACAGGTTGATTCGTGAAGAACGAGAGCGCGGTTTGCGTCGCGCCTGTGATGGGATTCGCGAAGAAGCTGACCGAACCAGTGATGAAGAAGGTCAGCATGATACCGAGCACGAAGCCCCAGTCGCCGATGCGGTTTGTGATGAAAGCTTTTTTCGCGGCGTTCGCAGCTTCATCTTTGTCGAAGTAATAACCAATCAACAGGTACGAACAAAGCCCGACACCTTCCCAGCCGACAAACATGAGGACGAAGTTGTCGGCAAGCACGAGGGTGAGCATCGCGAACATGAAGAGGTTGAGAAATGCGAAGAAGCGATAGAAGCCCGTGTCGCCGTGCATGTAGCCGACGGCGAACACGTGAATGAGAAAGCCGACAAACGTGACGAAGAGAACGTACGTGCCGCTCAGCCGATCCATGGCGAGCGCGAAGTCGGCGCGAAAAGTCCCGACTTGCAGCCACGTCCAGATGTGATCGAGCACCGGCGCTTCGGATCGCAGCGCGCCACCTGACTTGAATGCAAGATAGAAAGCAACGATCGTCGAGACCGCAATAGCCCCACACGCCACCACGCCGATAAACCGCTCATCTGCGCATACGGCGACCAACAAACCAGTTGACAGCCGCACCGGCCAGCGGAGCAAAGATGATCAGGCTGAGAAGGTTATTCTCCAATTCTTAGTTCAGAATCCTGTGTTATCCTCGAAGAAATCCTAAGTTGAACTCTAAACAGTGTCAACTAAAGCTTCAGAATGCTCGCCTCATCCACATCCAACGACTCTCTATTCCTAAAGATCGCAATAATGATTCCCAATCCAACCGCAGCTTCCGCCGCCGCGACTGTCATCACAATGAACACGAACAGCTGCCCCGTCACGTCCTGAAAGAAACTCGCAAACGCAACGAACGTCAGGTTCACCGCGTTGAGCATCAACTCAATGCACATGAACATCGCGATAACGTTTCGCTTGATGATCACACCCGTCACGCCGATCGTGAACAAGACCGCAGACAGTGCCAGGTACCATGAAAGCTGTGGTTCCATCTTGTTATTCTCGCTCCGGTTCGTCGCGCACACGCTCGTATCCCAGCAGATGCGCTGCTTCGTCCGTCGTATCTGTTTCCACGAGTGTCAAATCGTCCGGCTCTGCCTGGGGATCGACCAGACTCAAAGGAAGCTGTTGCGCGCCGGGGATAACGCGCGCATTTGGCGACAGTATTCCACTACGTCGCGCCAGTGTCATCGCGCCGACGATCGCCATCAACAGAAGTATCGAAGTTATCTCAAACGGCAAAAGGTACCGCGTAAACAATGCTGAGCCGATTGAGTGAGTGAGTCCGACGTTCGAAGCGCCGGACGCAGGAGTGACGCGGAAGTCCTGCACTGTAACGAGTATGAAAGCGACTTCGGCGATCAAAATCGCGGCGAGTACAACAGCAGCCGGCACGAGAAACTTCAGACGCCCGCTTCGCCGTTCCTCCTGCTCGACGTTGAGCAGCATGATAACGAACACAACGAGCACCATGATCGCGCCCGCGTAAACAATCACCTGCACGGCAGCGATGAAGGGCGCCGCGAGCATCACGTAAAGGCACGCCAGCGAGATGAAGACCCCGATCAGCGAGATTGCGCTGTAAAGCGGGTTGCGCTGCGTCACCAATGCGAGCGCGCACCCCACAGCCATTGCCGCAAAAAGCAGAAAGAGGAGAGTCAGCATCAAATATTTCGGAAACACAGACGATCAACGTCGCGGTTATGAAGATACTGAGCAGCGCCAGCGGCAGCAGAACCTTCCAGCCGAAGTTCATTAACTGATCAAAACGAAATCGCGGCAGCGTTCCGCGAATCCAGATGTAAAGAAACAGAAAGAAGACGATCTTCACCAGAAATCCGATCACGCTCACGAGTCCAAACAAGAATGAGCCGCGGCCAAAGATGACGTCTGCAAACGGGACGTTCCAGCCACCGAGAAACAGCGTGGTCGCGAGCATCGAAACCGTGAACATGTTGATGTATTCAGCGAGGAAGAACAGCGCAAACTTCATCGCGCTGTACTCCGTGTGAAAACCTGCAACAAGTTCGGTTTCTGCTTCGGGAAGATCGAACGGGACGCGATTCGTTTCAGCGATCGCGGCGATCAAGTAAACGATGAAGCCCAGCGGGTGAAAGAAGATGAACCACCGCGCGCCGTGCCAACCGGATTGCAGCTCGACGATTCGACCGAGATCTAAAGTGCCTGCGAGCAGTATCACGCCGATTAGACTAAGTCCCAGCCCGAGTTCATAGGAGATCATCTGAGCAGACGCGCGCAGACCGCCCATCAAACTGTACTTGTTGTTTGAAGACCAACCGGCGAGCATGATGCCGTAAACGCCGACCGAAGTGATACCGAGCACGTAAAGCAGAGCGACGTCGAAGCGCGCGACCGTCAGCGGGATCGTGATGTTCGTAAATCGGGATCGTGATCTCTGGTCCAAACGGGTACACGATCATCGTCATCAGCGCAGCCATCGTCGCGATCACTGGCGCGAGAAAATAGACGAAGCGCGTTGATTTGTCGGGGACGATGTCTTCTTTAAGGATGAACTTAAGCAGATCGGCGAAGGGCTGAAGGATGCCGCCGTAACCCACGCGATTAGGGCCAAGCCGGCCCTGAATGAATCCGAGAACGCGCCGCTCGGCTAACACGGTGTAGGCGACAATCAGGAGCACTACGACAAACGCCACCGAGATTGCGACGAACTTCAGTGCGATGTCGATGGCTGTTTGCGTGTCCATGAGTTATTGCAAATCCTCTGCGTCTCTGCGTCTCTGTGGTTAAGATATTCAACCACAGAGACACAGAGGACACAGAGTCTTATGCGGCATCGCGCCTTCGCTCAACTGTGATCTGGTACAGCGGAGAAACTGCCGTCGTCTCCGGCCGCGGATTTCCGTTTGCCAGCAGATGAAACTGCGCGACCTTGTCAGTCAACATTCCCAACCGGAACAACTCGGTGCCGACGGCTGGCGTTACATTTATCTTCTCGCCATCATCCGGGAATGATTCGACGCGGTTGCGAACGGCCGCCAAAGCCTCCGTCACATCGCTTGATCCAACCTGGTATTTCGCCTGAACCGGACTGGTTTCGTCTTTCAGTAACGGATAGCGCATTCCGGAGTAACCACTGACGCGATCCGATATCGCTCGGAACACAGTGCTCGCGGACATCTCGTAGCCAAAATCCATACCGAGCTCTCGCGCGAGTTGCGCGGCGATCACCCAGTCAGGTCTCGACTGGTGCAGTGGCGGAATCGACTGCCGCACACGCTGGACCATTCCGTCGTTATTCGTAAACGTTCCATCCTGCTCAGCGTATGACGACGCGGGCAGCACCACATCAGCCGCCGCGGTGGTCTCATTCTCAAAAAGTTCCTGGACCGCGAGAAACTCGAGTTTTGACAGCGCCTCCGAACGGCCGTCCAACTGTTCCGGCAGGAAACTCCCGGCCATGTACAGCGCGTGAATCGTGTCGCCAGCGGCATCGAGGAGTTTTTGAGGCGTGATCTGAGTTTCCATCATGCCCATGTCGTGCGCGCCGATGCTGTTGTTGTAGAGCGGCAACGGGTGGAGCAGGATGCGTCGTCCATCGGCGGCGAACGTTTGACTCAATTGAGCGACTGACCGCCTGCGCGGCGGCGCTGATTTCGTGACCAAACATGATCACGACGTCGCCGGTGGTGTTTGCGATGACCTGTCGCGCGGTATCGATCTCACTAGCTTCGACACCTGCTTTCTTCGCCGCGAGTTCATCGTTCCCTGGGCCTGCCGAGTGCCATCACGATCGCGTCTTCAGTTCCCGGCCTCACATGAAGGAAATTCGCCGCCTGTTCGCGCAAGCGGATAGGAACTGAGTTGACGAGCACGAATCGCGCGCCGCCATTTCTCACTGCCTGTCGAATGGCCTTGCCCGTCAGTGGCTGCAACTCGCTTGGATCGCCGCCGATCTGAACGATAGTTTTCGCGTAACGAATGTCGCGATGAGTTGCGAGCGGTGCGCCGAGATTGTTGAAAAAGCTTTGAAGATTGAACTGGATCTGTCGTCGTGTAGTTGTCTGTGCCGACCAGTTCAGTCGCGAATTTCCGTAACACAAAGAGCGCTTCGTTCGTCAGTCGCGGACTGCCGACAACGCCGATCGCATTTCGGCCATGACTATTCGCGATTGTGTCGAGTCGCTCCGCGACGTGACGAATAGCTTCATCCCACGTTGCGGGAATCAACTTGCCGCCTTTCTTGTAGCGGATCATCGGCGTGCGAATACGCGCTTCGTGATTGATGAACGGATGCGCGAACCGGCCCTTGATGCAAAGAAACTCGCCATTGATGCCGTTGACGTAACGATCGCGCGCGACAGCGCGCCTCACCTCGCCACCGCGCGAACCGAGTGACATCTGGCAACCGTCAGAACAGAAATTGCACGTCGTGATCGTCTGGGCCAGTTCCCATGGTCGCGTTTGGTGACGGTAAGTTGCGTCGAGAAGTGTGCCGGTCGGACAAACTTCGATACAGTTGCCGCACTGCGAACAGTCGAGCCAACCGAGATAGGTGCCGATCACTGTGTCCGCGCCACGTCCACCTGCTTCAATCGCGTCTTCGCCCATCCACTCATCGCACACGCGCGTGCAACGCTTGCAGAGGATGCAACGCTGCGGATCGTTTGCGACCATCGGCGAGAGATATCGCTCGGCGTAATAGTTCTTCTGTTCGGTGAATCGTTCTTCGAGTCCGCCCCAGTCGAATGTCATCTCCTGGAGTTCACATTCGCCACCGCGATCGCAAACGGGACAATCGAGCGGGTGATTCGCGAGCAGGAACTCCGTCATGCCACGCTGGGCCTTCTCGATCTCCTCACTTTGTGTCGTGACGATCATGCCGTCGGTGCAGGTGATGGTGCAGGAAGTTTGCAACTTGGGCATCTTCTCGATGCGCACCAGACACATGCGACACGATGCTTGCAACGCGAGATCGGCGTAATAACAGAACGATGGAATATCAAATCCCTTTTCACGGCACACATCGATCAGACGCGCGCCCTTCGGCACCTCAAAGTCTTTCCCGTTAATCGTTACTTTTATTAATTCAGTTGACATTCATAGCCACAAAAGGCACAAGATGCATTCTAAACATCCGCCATTCGCTAGTCGCCGTTTGAAATCTTCCGGAAATCTCTTGATCGCTGACTGAATAGGCCACGCCGCGGCGTCGCCCAGCGGACAGAAAGATTTCCCTTCGATGTTGTCGCAGAGATCGAGGAGCAGTTGCGCGTCCTCGATCCGTCCGCCGCCTTTCTCGATGCGCTTGAAAACTTTCACCAGCCAGTCAGTCCCTTCGCGGCACGGCGTACACCAGCCACACGACTCGTGTTTGTAAAACTCGGTCAGGTTCTTCGTCGACTCGAACACATCCACCGTCTCATCCATCACGATGAAACCACCTGAGCCAACGCTCGAACCCGCGGCGACGAGGCCTTCATAATCCATCCGCACGTCTTTCCCGATGATCTGATCGGCGCGCATGATGTACACGGACGAACCGCCCGGAATCACTGCTTTCAGTTTCTTGCCGTCGAGTATTCCGCCGCAGTCTTCCATGATGAACTTTTCCATGTCGTCGTAGCCCATCGGCAGTTCGTAAACACCCGGACTGTTTACATGACCCGACACGGACCACACTTTAGTGCCACCACTCTTCTCGGTTCCGAGTTTCTGATAAGCCTCGCCACCCATGTTGATGATGTCAGGCACGGCTGTGAGTGTTTCGACGTTGTTCACAACAGTCGGGCACGCGTACAGACCTGAGACAGCAGGGAAGGGAGGCTTCATGCGTGGATGCCCGCGCAGACCTTCAAGCGAGCTCAGCAGCGCAGTCTCTTCGCCGCAGATGTAAGCGCCGGCGCCGGTGTGCGTGTAGACCTCGCAGGAGAAGTCGGTTCCGAGGATCTTGTTGCCAACCAATCCAGCCGCACGCGCTTCTTCGATCGCCACGTCCATGATGTCGATCAGGTATTTGTACTCGCCGCGCGTGTAGATGTAAGTGACCTTCGAACCAAGCGCGTAGGCCGCGATCAACATGCCCTCGATCAGCATGTGTGGATCGCGTTCCATCAAGTAGCGATCTTTAAAGGTGCCGGGCTCGGATTCGTCGGCATTGCAAACGACGTATTTTGGTTTCGGTGAATCCTTTGGAACGAAGCTCCACTTCATCCCGGTCGGAAATCCCGCGCCGCCACGTCCACGAAGCGCGGACTTCTTCACTTCATTGATGACGTCGTCGGGCGACATGCCATCGAGAACTTTCTTGAGGGCCACGTAACCACCGTTGCGACGATAGACGTCGAGCGTGCGCGAGTTCTCGAGATGAACTCGTCGCAGTTGCAGTGGCTCACATCCGATTGCTTCGATACGCATAAAACTCAGGGCAGCGCGTCCAATATCTGATCGATCTTTTCGGGTGTCAGGTTCTCGTGATAGTCGAAATTGATCTGAAACATCGGCGCGGTGCCGCACGAGCCGAGGCATTCAACTTCGCTCAACGTAAAACGCCCGTCTTCCGTGGTTTCGCCGGGCTTGATTCCGAGTTTTTGTGAACAGTGCTCGGTGATCTTCCCCGCGCCGCGGATCTTGCACGACAAAGTGCGACAGACTTGTATGTGATACTTGCCGACGGGCGACGTGTGGATCATCGAGTAGAACGTTGCGACTTCCCAGATGTCCGTCACGCGCAGTTTCAGGCGATTTGCGAGATAGAGCACGCCCGGCGGATCGAGATAACCACGCTCGCGTTGCACGATGAACATCAACGGCAGAATCGCCGATCGAGGCACCGGATACTTGGCGAGGTGCGCATCAATCTCCGCTTCGACTTCCGCCGAAAACGTCGCCGGCTCAACCCCGAGATTGACGGGTTGAGAAAGCGGTTGAATGTTAACGATCTGCGTACTCATTCTTGTTCTTAGTCTTTAAACTTACACTGATTGTTTTGAATGAATCAATGTAATCAAGTGCGATGGCTCTATCGATCAATCTCTCCCAAAACGATATCCAGCGATCCGATAATCGCCACGATATCAGCCACCATCTCGCCTTCCGACATCACCGGCAGCGCAGACAAGTTCACAAAACTTGGACCACGGAAGTGGACGCGATTCGGTTTTGGTCCACCGTCCGACTTTATGTAAACCCCCAGCTCACCCTTCGAAGATTCGATCGGCTGGTAAACCTCGCCCGCCGGCACATCAAAACCTTCCGCAACTATCAGGAAGTGATGAATCAAAGCGTCCATGTGGCTCTTCATCGCTTCGCGATCCGGCAACACGACCTTCGGCGCGTCTGCTTTCACTGGCCCAGGCTTCAAGCGCGCCAGCGCCTGCACGGAGATCTTGTGCGACTCCTTCATCTCGCGCATTCGCACCATGTAACGCGCCCAAACATCTCCATCGGGCTCTGTCGGAACTTCGAAATCGTAATTCTCATACCCGCAGTAGGGATTTGCGCGTCGAATGTCGAGATTCACGCCACTGCCACGCAAGCACGGCCCGGAAAGTCCCCAGTCGATTGCATCTTCGGCAGAGATCGGCCCGACACCCTGCGTTCGCTTTTGAAAGATCCTGTTGCCGCTGAGAAGCTTGTGAAACTCGTCGACCGCTTTCGTAAAGTCGTCAAGAAACTGTTTGCACCGGTTCTCGAAGCCGGCGGGCAGATCCATCATCAAGCCGCCGATACGGAAGTAGGACGGAGTCAATCGTCCTCCCGAAGCGGCTTCGATCATGTTGAGAATCTTTTCGCGTTCACGGAAGCAGTAAAAGAAAACGGTCATCGCTCCGATGTCGAGCGCGTGTGTTCCAAGCCAGACGAGGTGTGAAGCAATGCGCTGAAGTTCACACATCAGGACGCGAATTGTTTGCGCGCGTTCGGGGATCTCGAGACCGAGCAGCTTCTCGCCTGCCATCACGTAAGCGAGATTGTTACCGAGCGGGTTGAGGTAATCCATCCGGTCGGTGATCACGATCCCCTGCTGATACTTCTTGTACTCGAACAGCTTCTCCATCCCTGTGTGGAGATAACCGATATCAGGCGTCGCCTTGACCACCATTTCACCGTCGAGCACCAGCTCCAGACGCAGCACGCCATGTGTCGACGGGTGTTGCGGCCCCATCGAGATCGTCATCTGCGTGTCGAGTGGTCGATCGACAATCTCAAACTGTGGTGGAATGTTAGCGATAGAACTCATATCAATTTCCGATTGCCAGTTGGCAATCACTTAAGGCTATAAGGCTCATATCCGCGCAACGGAAAATCCTTCCGCAACGCATGTCCCTGCCAATCATCCGGCAGCAGGATGCGTCGCAGATCCGGATGACCGTCGAAGATCACACCAAACAAATCAAACGTCTCGCGTTCGTGCCAATTTGCCGTTCGCCACACACCGGTGACGCTCGGTACGTGAACATCCTCCTCGTTCAGCACCACTTTTAATCGAATGCGATGGTATTTAGTGGTTGAGAAAAGGTGGTAATTGACTTCGAAGCGCGGTTCCTCTTCAACCCCACGATCCACGCCACAAATGTCTGACAGGAAATCGAAGTGACTTTCAGGCGAGCTCTTCAAATACGAACAGATCTCGACGAGGTGCTCGCGCGGAACGACAAACGTCGTCTCTCCGAAGGCGGTGATGACCTCTGAAAACCACTCAGGATGTTCACTCTGTAACGCCGTCAGTAACGGTGATTCCATCCGCGATTGTTGCTCGACTCTCTAAGAAGACCGGCGCCGTTCGTGTTTCGACGCGATTGTATAAGGCCTTGATTCCGGCAACGCGTTCTGCCGCGCAGTTGATCCATCAGTCACCGGCAAAGTGCCTGGCACAACGGCTTCTCGTGCTTCCTCTTCCGGTATGTCTCTCCGATCGCGCACGCTCTCTTTCATTACCTTGTCCTGCAGCATCATCACTGCGTGGATCAGCATCTCGGGTCTTGGCGGACAACCGGGAATGTAGACGTCTACCGGAACGATCTTGTCTACCCCTTGAACGATCGCGTAGTTATCGAAAACACCGCCCGAAGTCGCACACGCGCCCATCGAGATAACCCATTTCGGCTCCGGCATTTGATCGTAAATACGTCTGAGCACCGGCGCCATTTTTCGTGACACGCGCCCGGAGACGATCATGACGTCAGCCTGGCGCGGGCTTGCACGGAACACTTCCGCGCCGAAACGCGCGAGATCGTTTCTGGATGTAGTTGCGTTCATCATCTCGATCGCGCAACACGCTAATCCGAAGGTTGCCGGCCACAGCGACGACTTTCTTGCCCAGTTAATCAGCGAGTCGAGCCGTGTGGTCAAAACCTCGGGTAAAGCTTCTGCAATGACGTTTTCCAGACCCATTCGAACTTCCTCAGGCTGCTGTTCGCCTCTTCTGAATCCGGCGTGCTTCCAAATCGGCCAGAGCGCGTGCTTGAGCCTCCGCTTCGCGCCGCGCTTTCTCACCCCAATCGAATGCACCCTTCTTCACGACATAGATGTAGCCAACGAATAAGAGGCCGACAAAGATCATCATCTCGACGTATGCGAACGCTCGCATTCCATCACCCTGCGCTGCAAGCGACTTGAACACGGCTGCCCACGGAACGAGGAAAATGACTTCTATATCGAACAGAATAAAGATCATCGCTATCAGGTAGAACTTCACAGAGAAACGCTCGCGCGCTGAACCGACAGGGTCCTTGCCACACTCGTAAGGCATCAGTTTGGTGCGTGTTCGTTTACGTTGACCTACGAACTGAGAGAGAAGCACATTGCCGACCGCGAAGCCCGCGGCGACGATGAACATCAGCAGAATCGGTAAGTAGTCGTAAAGACGAAACTGGTTCAAAACACACCCTTCACTGGCCGCAGACTTATTTGTGCGCGGTCAGTGTTACTCGATCCACGAGATTGAGAATCATTGTACAAGCTGATGCTAGTCGAACTGATCAAGGGTGTCAAGCAACCTTTCCTTCAAGAAAAATGCTGATTGACCGTCAAAAAATGCATGTGTTACCGTTCAGGAAATCCGGCCTCCGAGCGGGTTTGAAGCGGCCTCATGGATTTCAACTTGCAAGACATTTTCGAGAACGAAGAGTCCTTGTAAAAGTGATTACCGGATTCAACACCGACATCGAGCATGATGGCGTTATCTATCATGTGCAGACCGAGGACAAAGGGCTCGAGTCTCCAATCATCCTTTCGCTCGTCTACGCCGGCGGAACCATCCTCGCCAGCAAGCGTTCGCCTTACCAGGATCTGATCGCAGAAGGCTTCAGCGACGAGGCTCTTGCTGAACGTTTGAAGCGGCAGCATCGATTGATCTGCGCTGCGATTCACTCCGGGCGAATCGACGATCTCAAACGAATGGGAGGCCGCCCGAAAGAGGCGCCGGTTCAAGAAGAGATTGCTCCTGAAGTTCCGGAGGAAGTAGAAGCCTCGACACCCGCGCCTGTTGAAGAGCCTTTTGAGATCGAGTATTGGCCGGTGGCTCAGGAGTGGACGCCTCCGCCCCCAGCGCCGCCGCCTGAGGAAACCGTTGCGGCCGAAGAGGAGCAGCAGTATGAACTCGTTGATGAGCCTCCGCCGAGTGCCGAAGTCCCAGCAGCCGAGGAACCGCAGCCGGAGGAATTTGCGGCAGAAGTTGTCCTTGAAGATGGCTTAGCCATTACTTTATTAGACGACGATGAGTTTTATTCAGGACAGCGCTACACGCTGCGCATGCTGATCAGTGATCGAGTTAGCGGCGATGAGAAGCCGCTTCCGAACGTGATTGTGTCGGTGAAGATCCTGGGGACTACTTTCAGGCCGCTGATTTATAGTTTGAAGACGGAGAGTGACGGAGTGGCGAGTCTCGCGACAGAGATTCCGCAGTTTACGTCTGGCCGCGCGGCTGTGCTGGTGCGTGCGGTGACGAAGGATCAGGCGGCGGAGTTACGGCGCATCATTCATCCGGCTTAATGAGGTTTTTAGAAGTTTGCGCGTTTATTTAAACGGCGAGTCAAAAGAAGTTCAGGGCAATCCTTCCTTAGCAGACTTAATCACCCGGCTTGATCTGCCTGCCCCACGCATCGCGGTCGAACTGAATCGCGAAGTGGTGCGGCGTAGTGCGTGGGGCGAGACGATCTTGCACGACGAGGATCGGATCGAGATCGTGCACTTTGTAGGCGGCGGTTTTGTGCCGTTTTGTGGATCAGATAATATCTGATGCATGTCGAGTAAGAATTTAGTTATTGCAGGTCGGACGTTTTCGTCACGTCTGATCATCGGAACAGGGAAGTATCGCAATCACGACGAGATGCGCCGGGCACACGACGCATCCGGAGCCGAAATGGTGACAGTCGCCGTGCGTCGTGTACCACTCGATCGCAGCAGTGAGTCGTTTCTCGATCACCTGAATCCCGCGCTTCAAATTCTTCCAAACACCGCCGGCTGTTACACGGCCGAAGACGCCATTCGCACCGCTCGCCTCGCGCGCGAAGCTTTGGATACGGATCTCGTCAAACTCGAAGTCATCGGCGATCAAACAACCCTCTTTCCCGACAACGAGCAAACACTCGAGGCCGCACGTGTTCTTGTTAAGGAAGGTTTCGTGGTCCTGCCGTATTTCAACGACGATCTGATCATGGCGAAGAAGCTGCTCGACGCAGGCTGCGCCGCGATCATGCCGCTTGCTGCGCCCATCGGATCGGGTCTGGGTGTTCAGAACCCAGCTAACCTGCGAATCATGCGGGAGCAGTTGCCCGACGCGACGATCATTGTCGACGCTGGAGTTGGAACCGCGAGCGATGCCGCGATTGCGATGGAGTTAGGAGCCGACGGTGTTTTGATGAACACCGCAATCGCCGAAGCTCAGGATCCGGCACAGATGGCAACTGCGATGAAGCTGGCGATCGAGGCAGGTCGACTAGCGTACGTCGCCGGTCGCATGCCGAAGCGTTTGTATGCGAGCGCGTCGAGTCCTGTTCAAGGTGTGATCAAATAAACTTTGCGGCCCAGAGCTACGATAGACCAAGGACTCCGTGACGAGGTGCTGTCCGATCTTCGTTATAGACCACGACCTCGCGCGGCCTCACAATCTCTTCACGTTCAGTAATCACTTCTCTCTCGGCCGGCTCTTCGTAGGTATAGTGCCGCCCGCTGAAAGCGAAGGCATCGCGTACCGAGACCAATTCCGAGTGTATGCCAAAAAGCACCACCCACAATTCACAAAACACACGCCAGACAATGTTACCAACAACGACCAGGGCGACACCGTAAGCGACGTAGCGCCAGCCTAACGACCTCGAGATGGTCGCATCGTTTAGTTGCATCCCGGCCCAGACTGCCAAAGCCACGCCTGCCACCGTAAGCGCCAGAAAGCCGATGAAATAAACAACCTTCACGAAAGCCGGCGTAATCATTCTGTCGAATGAGAAATAGCCCATCAGATCATCTCCTCGCAAGTAGAATGTTGCTTGGGGTTCGATGGAAAATTAGACCAGAAGAACGGCGATCTTTGCGTATTGCTTTGGAGATATTTTGATTCTAATTCGCCGTTCTGCCGTTCGGGGGAAGGGCCAGTGTCACCTGCTCTTGCTCGCGCATCACGCGATCGCCGAGTTCGGTGGTGGAAATCGTCGGATACGCGCCGCCTTTTACGCGCAAACAACGCGCGGCGACCAGGGCATCGATGTAGAGCTGTAGTACGTCCGGCGCCATGTCTTTGAGAAGTCCGTATGTTGACAACTCGTTCAGGCGCGAGGTCAGCACTTGCTTGGCAACTGAGCCGCGCAAGGTTAAGAGCAGCATCTTCTTTCCGAATTTTCCGTTCATGCGTTTCGCGCACGCGAGGATTTTGCGCACGCGCAGTAACTCGTCGCCAGAGAGTGCGCGTGGAGTTGCGTCAATTGGCAAAGATGGAACTTCGACGTGATCTTCAACGTGCTCGGCAGGTTCGTCGATCCTGGGTTCACAGTTGCCACACGTTCCACACTGGCGTTGGTGCTGTCGATCACCGAAGTAGCGGAGAATATGAGCGCGATAACAATAGTCGGTGTAGCAGAAGTCGATCATCTCGCGTAACTTCCGGCGCTCTAACTCTCCACGTCGCGACAGATCGCGTGGATCGACACGTAGCTGTGTTGCTGGAGTATCGTCGAGCATCACGATGCTGCGGCCTTGTTGTGCCCCACGCACGGCGCGATTCAACGCGGGCGCGGTGCGCTGAATGTGTCCGGCGCGTTCGAGTACGTAAAGCGCCGATTGAATCGCCATCTCGTTCCGCTCGCCCGTGCGACGCGCGATCTCGGCTGTCGAGAGTTCGATGCGTTTCAACTCGGTAGACGCGAGCGACGCGTAGACCTGCTTGATAATGCTGATGTCCGGGTAAGAGCCTTCGATGAAGAAGTCGTGCGTGTTCTTGTCAGCATAGTTGAAGAGCAGGACGCAGGTTGAGGGTAGGCCATCGCGGCCGGCGCGTCCGATCTCCTGGTAGTAAGCTTCGATCGAACCGGGCATCTGGTAATGGACCACGAAGCGAATGTCAGGCTTGTCGATACCCATCCCAAACGCATTGGTCGCAACGATCATCTGCTTGCGACCGCTCATGAATGCGTCCTGCGCCTTGATCCGAAGCGAATCGCTCATGCCCGCGTGATACGCCACGACGCTGAGTCCCGCGTCCTGTAATTTGCCGCCGACTTGCTCGACTGCTTTTCGGGTCGAGGCATAAATGATTCCGGAGCCTCGGGTTTTGTTTGCCACCCGCTTGATGTGGGCGATCTTCTGGCGCTCCCGTTCTGTGTGCATTACTTCGATCATGAGGTTCGGGCGATCGAAACCGCTGACGAAAGTTTGAGGTTGATTGAGTCCGAGCTGTTGAATGATGTCTGAGCGAACGTAAGGAGTGGCGGTGGCAGTTAGCGCGAGCGTCTGGACTTTCCCCAGTGACCTGATGACGTTTTTGAGGCGCAGGTAGTCCGGACGAAAGTCGTGACCCCAGGTTGAGATGCAGTGCGCTTCGTCAACGGCGACGAGCGAGATAGGAATCGATTGCAGCGCGGAGGTGAAGCGGCTGCTGCGAAATCGTTCGGGAGCGACGTAAACAAGCTTGTATTCGCGCCGGCGCAGCGCGTCGATGCGCGCGCGCTGTTCCTGCTCGGGAATGGAACTGTTAATGAACGTGGCTGGGAGTCCACGAGCTTGCAGCGCGTCGACCTGATCCTTCATCAATGCGATCAATGGCGAGATTACCAGCGTCGCTCCATCGAGGATCATTGCCGGGAGTTGGTAGCAGAGAGACTTACCGCTTCCGGTAGGCATGACGACGACTGCGTCTTTGCCATCCAGGATCGATCCAATCACTTCGCGCTGGCCTTCCCGAAAGTCGTCGAAGCCGAAGTGCTTCTGAAGCGACGAGATTGCATCGGCGAGAGAGTGCATGCGCGAGTCTAAGAGTTTTGTTCTTCTCTGCGCAACCTCTGTGTCTCCGTGTCTCTGTGGTTAACATTCCTCAGAAAGAATCAACCACAGAGACACAGAGACACAGAGATTGCATAGAGAAAAGTTCCTAATTCGGGCAAGTCCGTGGCGCAACTTTCGTATTTCTCGGATCGGGAGGACCTGTCGCGAAGTCCGTCGCATTGTTGCGAAGATCCTGACAGCCATTCGCGGCGCGCAACAGGGCATTTGTGTTGCTGGCAGCGGGTGCAGGTGCTGAGCCTCTAAAGCAGTTTACGGTGCTGCCGTAGCCGACCATGTCAATGATGTTCGAAGTGTTCGGGCATGCGCCTGTGAGCGCTGTTGAGTTGGTAACGAGCGCTACCTTTCCTGATCCCGCGGCCATCGGAATCGTTCCGCTCGCATCCGGCGCGGGCAGAAGATTTCCATTTGAGCCCCCTGAACTCTGCTGGATCAAATAGTACTGACCCGGCAACAACACGACCGAGGTTAAAGGTGTCACTGACCACGTCGACGCGGTCGCGCTTGCATACTGAACGGACCATCCGGCGAGATTAACTGCCGCGCTGCCTCTGTTGAAGATCTCGATGAAGTCGTTTCGAAAAGGCGCCCCCGAATTTCCACCGCCACCGAAGACCTGGCTGATTACGATCTGTGACGATGAATCAGGCGTTGGATTCGGACTGGGGACCGGACTGGGGCCAGGACTGGGGCCAGGACTTGGCGAAGGTGACGGCGATGGACTCGGCGAGGGTGGTGGCGTTGGACTCGGCGAAGGCGACGGCGGTGGAGTTGGTGTTGGTGTTGGTGTTGGTGCAACACCTCCGAGTTCCACGGTGACAGGATTACTTTGCACTCCGTCCGCATTGACGATCAGGGTCGCAGTGCCGGCGCCACTCAATTCGGAGGGTATCAGCACGTGAATCTCGTCCAGTCCTCTTAAACGTGACGAGACGACGGCTTCCACTGTCACAGGTCTTCCTTTTATCGTGACGGACACGTTTTTCGCCTGTGTGGCGCCGGTTGCAAATATCGAGAGTCGAAGAAGACCGTTGGAAGGATCAAGCGGTCCGGTTGTGAGCGTGTCGGAGTTGAGAATGATCGCCTCACCTCGACCATCGCCTTCAGTGGTGAATACTCCGGGCGCGGACGAGAAGATCGCCGCTGCTGCTTTCGACGAAAACCCATCTGAATTAGTTACAACAAACTCCGCTGGACCACTCGCGAAGACGGTCGGAACCGCGAACACAACCTCATCAGGAGATGCATAAAAGATTCTCGCCGCCTGCCCGTTGACTCTCACACTAGTGCCCGCAGTCGTGAGCGGTGGTTCTTCTCCCGTAAATACCGCGGCTTCGGTCTTGAACGCGAGCGCACTGCCGCGAATCGTCGCAATACTCCCGGGCGCGATCTGCGTGTTCTTTTGTGGCTCTCTACCTCGCGACCCCGCATTCAGAACTGTTGCAGCTCCAAACTCTGGTCGCTTGGCAATCGAAGCTAGATAGATCTCACAGTTGTTTCGAAAGTCCTCCCCGACGACCGGTCCGGAAAGAACGCGCGCAAAATTGAACACCACGAGGCTGCCGTCGAAGTTGAGCGACGATACAACTTCGGCCGTCGCGGCGGCGGGTGCGTTTGTGACCTGTTGCACTTGCCCGGTTGGCAGATCGAGAAGATATAGCTCGACGCCGCCATCGCTCGTGCTGGCAACTCTACGACGAGTGGCAAAAGCGACCCGCTTGCCATCGCCGCTGATCGTGGGCTGAAGTCTTACGTCGACGCTTCTCGAAGGCAGCTGCGTCAACTGGCGAACCGAGTTTTCCCGACTATCAAAAATGAACACCTGACTTTGATTAGTCGCCACCTCGGCTGAATAGACGAACCGCATCCCGTCGTTACTAAGTGCCCGCCCTTCAGTTAGCGAAAGTTCGGTGACATCGGTCGCGAGCACCCGAGTCAAGAAGATTTTCGTTTCGACCAGGATGAGATCGCTGACTTCGGGTTTGTCGACCACTGTTCGTTTGTAATAAACACGCGAGCCATCAGCACTGATCTTCGGCGCCGCGGCACTGTGCTGACTAGTTCCATGGCTGAGTTGCACGTAGCTTTGCGTGCGTGTGTGATAGAGAAAGATCTCCAGACTCAGGTCGCTGTTTTCTCCGCTGAAGTTTCGGTTAGACGAAAACGCGATCGTGCTGCCATCTGGCGTGACCGAAGGCTGGAAGTTGCCGTCACTGACCCTCGAAGCGTTCGACGCGGGCTCAGTTTCGGTCAACTGTTTCAGACCTGAGCCTTCAAGCATAAATATCTCGGAGTTTCGATCCGCGTTCTTGCCGACAAGGTCCTCAGTCGATGCAAAGACAACAATCTTTCCATCGCTCGATAAAGCCGGCGAGACTGCTCGTGTACTTCCGATCTCGACAAAACCCAGACCATCCAAATTCGTGCGAAACGCATGAAACGAAGAACTTTCCCCGCCACGCACGAGGTCCGCGGATGATTCGAACACAACAACCCGCCCATCATCGCTGAGCGTCGGATTCAAATTAACTGCGTGTTCGGGAGTGTTCGTGAGCCGTGTCAAATTCCCACTCGACTGCGGAACAGAAACAGGATCGACGATTGATAGAAGCAAGGTGATGAGGAATGTTAGACGAAGCATAGTGAGGTTGCTCCTTACGTAATTTTTCGAAGCGCATTCTACACCCCTTTACATAAAACTCAAGAAATTTCTGTTTGATCGGTATAATCTGTCGCAATGAAAATCCTTGTGAGCGGTTCGCATGGTCTGGTCGGCAAGGCATTATCAAGATCGCTGACCAATGATGGCCACGAGGTTGTCCGGCTCGTCCGCCACACACCTATCGTGGGAGCCCCTGAAATCTGGTGGGAACCAAGTGAGGGCCGCATCGATGCCGAACGTCTCGAAGGCCACGATGTGGTGGTCCATCTCGCGGGAGAGAGCATCGCCTCCGGCCGATGGACTGGGGAAAAGAAGAAATCGATTCTCGAGAGTCGTGTCAAAGGGACGTTGCTGTTGAGTGAATCGCTGGCGCGCTTGTCTCGGCCTCCGTCAGTGTTTCTTGGTTCATCAGCGATCGGTTATTACGGCGATCGCGGCGACGAGTTGTTGATGGAGCACAGCGCACCCGGAAACGATTTTCTCGCGAGGGTCTGTGTCGAATGGGAAGGCGCCACGTCCGCTGCGGTCGAGAAGGGAATTCGAACTGTTCACACGCGATTCGGGATTATTCTCGACGACGAAGGCGGTGCGCTGGCGAAGATGCTGACGCCGTTTCGGATGGGGATCGGAGGCAGGGTGGGTAGTGGCAAGCAGTGGATGAGCTGGATCGCGCTGGAGGATGTTGTTAACGGACTAAAGTTTCTAATCGGCGAGACGTCAACACGTGGAGCAGTGAATTTTGTCGCGCCTAATCCTGTGACGAATGCGGAGTTCACCAAAACACTCGGGCGGGCGCTTTCAAAGCCGACGATCTTTCCGGTGCCCGAGTTTGGAGTAAGGCTGGCGTTCGGTGAGATGGCAGATGCGCTGCTGCTTTCCAGTCAACGAGTCGAGCCGAGTGTCTTGAAGAGCAAGGCGTTTGAGTTTAAGTGGCCCACACTCGAACCCGCGTTGAGATACATTCTCGCAAAACGTTAGAGTACGGGATTCAAAATCCATGAGAAAAATATTTGCGTTATCACTTGCCCTGGCATTCTTCACCGGAACGCAAGAACTTGCACGACCCGATTTTGCCGATCTGATCCTGCATAACGGCGTCATCTGGACGGTCGATGAGAAGAATCCGACGGCGCAGGCCGTGGCGATTAAAGACGGCAAGTTTGTCGTAGTCGGTTCGAACGACGCTGCTTTGAAAGTGCGTGGTCCAAATACTCGCGTCGTCGATCTGAAAGGCGCGTTTGTCGTGCCTGGCTTCAACGACAATCACGTCCATTTCGCATCCGCAGCGCAGTTTCTCGAATTCAACATCATGCGCGCATCGACGCAGGAGCAGTTTGTCGCACGCGTTAAAGAAGTGACTGCGCAACTGCCGAAAGGCGAATGGATCGTTGGCGGGTTCTGGGGTGCTTATGATGAGTGGGCCGCCGGAAGCGCTGGCAATCAGCGACATGAACCGTTCGCGCCGGACATGGGTCTTGTGAATGAGATCACTGTTGACTATCCGATGTTCATTCGCAAGTTTGACGACGGCCAGTTCGCCGCGAACCAGGCAGCACTTCGTTCTCTCAAACTCGATCCGAATAATCCGCAGGCGCCTGACGTTGAATTCATGCGCGATGCGCAGGGCCGGCTAAATGGCCACATGCGCGGAAGGGGAGTGACGCGTCTCTTCAACGCGGTCATTCCTCGAAGTTTCTCGCGCGAGCGTCGCTTGCAGCAAACCAGGAACGCGCTCGCAGAGATTCGCAAGTTTGGCGTTACGAACGTCAGCGATATGTCTGACGATCTGCAATTGGATCTCTATAAAGAGTTGCAGCGAAAAGGTGAATTGACGGTGCGAATTCACTTCCGTCCCGGACTCGATCGGTGGAAGGAGTTGGCTGATCGGGGAGTTCGTGTCGGTTCGGGTAATGAGTGGATTCGAATGGGCGCGGTCAAGGGGCACATCGACGGCATCATGGGAACGAGCAGCGCGCGCTTTTTCGAGCCGTACTCAACCGACGCCAACAACCGCGGGCGGTGGCGGCCGCTGATGGTCAACGAGAAAGGAGAGTTTGTCGAAGGAAAATTCCTCGGCCACATGCTGAACGCCGATCGCGCCGGTCTACAACTTACCGTGCATGCTATCGGTGACGAAGCTAACAACGTGCTGCTCAACTATCTCGACGAGCTCAACAAGCAAAACGGCAAACGCGATCGACGATTTCGTCTGGTCCACGCGCAGGTGCTGGCGCCGGGAGACTTCAAGCGTCTGGGCCAGCTTGGCGTGGTGGCGGAAGTCCAGCCTTTTCACTTGAGCGACGACATGCGCTGGATGGAAGAACGCATTGGTCCTGAGCGCACGAAGGGCGCTTATGCTTTCAAGAGCATTCAGACGAGCGGCGCAGTGTTGAGCTTTGGAACTGATTGGCCTGGAACGTCTGCGTCAGAGTATCCGATCAATCCGATGCTTGGACTTTATGCGGCGGTCACGAGGCAAACAGTTACCGGCCAGCCCGCAGCGGGGTGGTTTCCGAATGAGAGGATTTCGATCGAAGACGCGATCCGCGCGTACACTTACAACACCGCGTACGCGAACTTCGAAGAGAAGATTAAAGGATCGATCGAGGTAGGCAAGTTAGCGGATCTCGCAGTATTGTCGAAGAACCTCTTGAACGTTGCGCCGAAAGAGTTACTTACCACCGAGGTTCTTTACACCATCGTAGGAGGACGAATTCTGTATCAACTGTAGGGGCGGCCCACTGTGGCCGCCCGTGCGTTGAAGGAGGCGAGAACGGGTGGCCACGGAGGGCCACCCCTACAATTACTGTCGCGACGCGAATTCCGGTAGCGCCTCAAAAACCTCGAGCGCGTACTTCACATTTCCGAACGGCGCCGACACCTGCACGCCCTGAATCTCATCACGCACTTCAAGCAACGACTCGCGCGCGATCTTCAATCCTTCGTCACGCCCCGCTTCCTTGCTGATCGCTGCAGCCTTGCGCATGCGGTCCATGATCGACGGTGTCACACGCACGCCCGGAACCTCATTGTGCAAAAATTCCGCGTTGCGATAAGACACGAGCGGCCAGATGCCCGCGATTATCGGTATCCGCACATGCTCAATCCTCCGCAGAAAATCGCGCAATTGGTCCGTATCAAACACCGGCTGCGTGATCGCATACTGCGCGCCGGCTTCAACCTTCCACTCGAACCGCTTGATCTCTTCGTCGAGATTGATCGCGCCCGGATTCACACCGACCCCGATACAGAAAGCCGTCGGCTCACCAATCGGATTGTTTCCAAGATCCAGGCCGTGGTTCAACTTGTTCACCATGTTCGTCAACCCGATCGAGTCGATATCAAACACGGCCGTCGCGTCCGGATACGGCCCCATCTTTGGCGGGTCACCGGTAATGACGAGAATATTGCGCAGACCAAGCGCAGCCGCGCCGAGCAGGTCTGACATCATGCCGAGAAGGTTCCGGTCGCGACAACAATAGTGAAGCACCGACTCGATCCCGATCTGTTGTTCGACAAGCACCGCAGTCGCGAGGGCGCTCATGCGCGACTGTGCGCGAGCGCCGTCAGGTATGTTCACGCCGTCAACACCGGCGTCTTTGAGCAAACGAATCGAATCGAGAGTCTTCTGGGCGTCGACTCCTTTCGGCGGAAGAACCTCGACCGAAGTAACAAACTCGCCATGCGCGATCTTTCGGCCCCATGCTGAACGTTCATCGGGTGGCACGACGTGGATATCAGGCGCCGTAGTCTCGACAGTGACGGCCGCGCCAGGGCTAAAAGCACTTCGCTGTGCTCTAGGTGAAGCCGCGCGCACTGAATCCGAGATCAGTTTGATGTGCGACGGAGTCGTGCCGCAGCAACCCCCGATAAACTTCGCTCCCGACTGAATAAACCGCTTCGCAAACTTCGACATGTACTCGGGCGAGCACATGTAAAACTGCCGGCCCTGCACATCGCGAGGGAGTCCGGCGTTTGGCTGTGCCGACAACTTCTTCTTCGTGACGGCGCGCATCTTTTCCAGCGCAGTCTGAATGATCGCTGGTCCAACGCCGCAGTTGAGTCCGATAACGTCAGCGCCCCAGGTGTCGAGGCGTTCGGTAAAGAGTTCGGGCGTGGTGCCAAACATCGTGTTGCCGTCAGTCATGATGGTCATTTGCGCGATGATTGGCAGATCGCAGAGTTCGCGGATTGCGGCGATAGCTTGCCGGATTTCGGAGACGTCGGAAAAAGTCTCGAGACAAAAGAGATCTACGCCACCTTCGAGCAAGGCTGTCGCCTGAGCTTTGAATAGGTCTCTGGCTTCGTCGAACGAAGTTGGACCATACGGCTCAATGCGCAATCCGAGTGGTCCAATTGCGCCGGCAACGTAAGCACGATCGCCGGCAGCCTCGCGGGCTACTCTCGCTGCGATGGCATTGATCTCGTGGAGGTTTCCTTCGAGCCCGTATTGCTGGAGCTTGTGGGCCGTCGCGCCGAAGGTATTGGTTTCGATGATGTCTGCGCCGGCGCGTATGTATTCGGTGTGAATCTCGCGCACGAGATCGGGATTACTCAAATTCAGCTCATCGTAGCAGCGATTGATGTAGACGCCCTTGGCATAAAGCATCGTACCCATCGCGCCGTCGACTACGAGTATGCGATCAGAAGAGAGAAGCTTTTGAAATGATTCCATCTTGTTATTGGCAATTGCCGATTGCCAATTTCCAATTTCTAGAAAATGCATCGGCTCGCCAATTGGCAATCGGCAATTGGCAATCGGCAATGGAATAAGAAAGTCCCGCGCTAAACAACGCGGGACTTCAAAATTGTTTGAAGTTGTTCGGGTCTCTCTTGGGCTGCCCGAGCTGTTTAGCTGGTTATTTTACGTGGCCGCAAGTCGCCTTAACTCACCACGCTTTTCGTCGCTCGTTATACGCCCCGCACACAGCGACTGTCAAGTTTGTTGCCAATTGCCGATTGTCAATTGCCAATTGCAAGGCAACTCGATCATCCTGAATTGGCAATCGGCAATTGGCAATCGGAAATTGCAAGGACTGTTCTGTTTTGTCTGTCAGCATGACCCGTTCGCTCAGAATGACAGATTATTGTGAAACGAATAAGTACAGTATTTCCAATAACTTACAGCCATAATATTTAGAACAAAAAGGCAACTGAGGGCGTAGTTGATCCATCAGAACCCTGGTCCTTCAATTACAGCATTGCTGTTGGAAGTCGTGACTGGTTGTTTGGTGCAGTTCCCCTGTGAGTCTGCGCACGTCGAAGACCTGATGCCCTTATGGTCATCACCGTACCCATGGAGATCTTGTTGAATGAAGTTTCCCCGCAGGTTACCCCATTTCCGCTCGCTGAAGTTCGCGCCGTTCGCACTTTTTTCTCTTTTCCTTTTCACTAACGTGACTGGCCTTTTGTTTAGTCGTGTGATGGCGCCCGAGGTGGCTGCCAGTGAGCACTCCGTGTTTCGGATCCCGGCTGACATACCGACGTCGGGAGATGCAAAATTGGACCGCATCATCTTTGAGGCTGGTGAGAAACAGGGAATTGACCCACGGTTTCTTCACGCGGTGATTTGGCAGGAATCGAAGTATCAACTGCGCGCACGCTCGCACGCAGGCGCTCAGGGGCTAATGCAGTTAATGCCGGACACAGCGAAGCGTTTTGGTTGTGATGATCCACACGATCCGGTGGAGAACATCGAAGCTGGAACAAAGTATCTGAGTTGGTTGTTGAAGAGATTTGAAGGAAACGTCGAGCTCGCACTGGCGGGTTACAACGCGGGCGAAGGTTCGGTTGCCAAGTACGACGGTATACCGCCGTACAATGAGACACGAAACTACGTGAAGATCATTTCGAAGCGTTACGGCAAGACTTATCATCCAGTGTTGCCGCCGGCACAAGCTGCCGAAGTATTCCAGCTCCGCGCTGACTAAAGGTGGGCTAATTAAACAATATAGGCCCTATAGGTCCAATACGACCTATAGGGCCTATTCGTCTTAAGCTTGACAGCCTTCCTCACATTTTGGCTGAATGCTCGCGTCTTTCCCTAAGAACCAAAAACTAACAGGAGAGTAACGCGTTGCTCAATCGTGTACACCTTTATCTCGCGACAACAGTGCTCTTGTCGCTCTCACTCACCGCTCTTTCGCAACAGAAACTCCTCACCATCGACGACATCTTTGATCCCGCGAAACGCGTCAACTTTAACGGCACCACGCCGACAGTTCGCTGGCTCAAAGATGGCAATCACTATCTGCTCGTTAACGACTCATCTCGTCGCGACGTACCTCGAATGCAGAAGGTGAATGCCGCGACCGGTGAAGCCATGCCGTTTTTTGACGCCGCAAAAATGCAGGCGGCATTCGCGGCACTGCCCGGGATCACGGCTGAGAACGCGCGCCAACTCGCTAATCGAAGCAACTACAATCTCAATCCATCTCAGACTGCTGTTCTGATCAACTGGTCCAACGATCTGTTTTACTACGAGTTTGGCAGCGACCGCGCAATCAGGCTGACAAGTAATCCTGAAGAAGAGCTCAGCGAGGAATTCAGTCCTGACGGGCGGATGGTCAGCTTTGTGCGTGAGAACAACTTGTATGTCGAAGATCTCAGCATGCAGCGTCGTGAGCGTGCTTTAACACGCGATGGCAGTGCCAAGATTCTCAACGGCCGTTTGGATTGGGTCTACCAGGAAGAGCTTTATGGCCGAGGAAACTATGGTGCTTACTGGTGGAGTCCAGATTCGACCAGCATCGCTTTTCTTCGGTTCGACGAAAACCCGGTGCCGGAGTTTACCGTCGTCGATCACATTCCGTATCGCCAGACGGTGGAGCTCACGCCGTATCCAAAGGCCGGCGATCCTAATCCCCATGTAAAGCTCGGTGTGGTTAACGCGGCCGGCGGCGATATTCGCTGGGTCGATACCTATAAATATCAACCCGCCGATATGCTTATCTCGCGTGTCGCGTGGACGCCGGACAGCAAGAAGGTGGTCTACCAGGCGCAGAACCGCGAACAAACTTTTCTCGATTTGAACTTCGCGGATGCTCGTGACGGTAAGTCGACAAACATCATTCACGAGACCTCTAAGGCCTGGGTGGCGATCAACGAGAATCCGATCTGGTTGAAAGATGGAACGTTTTTGTGGGCCAGCGAGCGCAGCGGCTGGGAGCACCTATACCACTTTTCAGCGGATGGAAAACTTTTGCGCCAGGTGACTGACGGTAAGTGGGAAGTGCGTTCGATTCAGGGTGTGGATGAGCAGAATGGTTTCATCTACTTCACGGCTACTCAGCACAGTCACATCGCACCGAATGGTTATCGTATCAAGCTCGACGGAACGGGGCTGCAACGGCTGACGACGACCGAAGGCTCGCATCGCATCGATCTCAGCCCCGCCAATAATTATTTCGTTGACGTTTGGAGCGACGTCAACACGCCCTCGCAGGTTCGCTTATTCGACGCTTCAGGGAAACTCGTGCGCGTTATCGCTGAAAACAAAGTCGATGCGCTGAAGCAATACAAACTCGGAACACCGGAGTTATTGCAAGTCAAAACGCGGGATGGCTTCGTGATGGAAGCGATGATGATCAAGCCGCCCGACTTCGATCCGCGCAAGAAGTATCCGGTCATGAGCTTCACTTACGGTGGACCACATGCGCCGCAGGTGCGAAATGCCTGGGGTTCGGCCACGTACATGTGGCATCAAATGCTCGCGCAGAAGGGTTACATCATTTGGGTTTGCGACAATCGCACCGCGAGCGGCAAAGGACTCGAGTCGACGTGGCCCGTGTACAAGAACTTCGGCGAGCTGGAGCTGCGTGATATCGAAGATGGTCTAACGTGGTTAAAGGGCCAGTCTTACGTCGATGGATCGCGGATCGGAATCTGGGGATGGAGCTACGGCGGCTTCATGACGAGCTATGCGTTGACGCACAGCAAGTCGTTCAAGATCGGCATCGCAGGTGGCAGTGTTACTGACTGGCGCGACTACGACAGCATCTACACCGAGCGTTACATGCAGACGCCGCAGAACAACCCCGAAGGTTACAAGAAGAGCTCGCCCGTCAACGCCGCCAGGGACCTTCACGGCAAGTTGCTCCTGATTCACGGCGCCATCGACGACAACGTACACATGCAGAATACGATCCAGTTTGTCTATGAATTACAGAAGGCAGGGAAGCAGTTTGAGTTGATGCTCTACCCCAAGTCACGCCACGGCGTCACCGACCCACCACTCCTCAAGCACATGCGCCAGATGATGACCGACTTTATCCTCGAGAACCTTTAGGTCACAAAAAGCACAAAAAAACATTTGCGCCTTTGTGGCTAACAATGGCACGGGCATTGCCATTCGCGGGGGTGGAGGTCCCTTCGATGTCCACGTCCCTCGCTTACATTACTCAAGAACCCGACCCTCAGGTGCCTCTGCTGAGCGATGCGGTCCATGTTGATTCACAGAGTCAGGTACAGCGTGAGGTCCAGGCCAATCTTCACAATGAAATAGAGTCGGTAACGGGGCAAATTGCCGATCCTGAACTGCGCGAAATCTCACAGACCATCCTCGGCGAGATGCTTCGGTTCTTCGACTGGCTCACGCGAATCGAGAACAATCTTCACAAGCTGGACACCCTCCTCGAAAGCCTTTCACTCCTCGAAGTTCTTGAATTTGAATGTCGATCACTAACTGATTATATCGACTCAAAGGCCATCAAATCCGCCGGGGGAAACGAGCGACTGAAAGACGTTCTGGACGGCATTTGCTACGGAATTAATCACGATTTACGGCGTATTTTTGAACGTGAGCTGGTTCGAGGCGTCACCGAGCAGTCGATTCCAATCGTGTATGGAAAGATCATGCACGCTCACGGTTTACTCACCAATTGCTTTCAACAATCCACCATCACTCTCTTGCAAGTCTTCAAACCCGAGCTGGATGCGTCGAAGCTCTTCAATGACGTCGAACTCAGGCTCCAGCAGTCGCTCATCCTCTGCAAAGACCTCTCGTCGCTGATGCGATTTGTACGTCTGGCCCAGGCGAATGCCGACCCTGACGTGCTGCGGTCAGTCAACGCCCGGATTCTCGAGTTTAGAGACGGGAGCATGCAGTATTTGATGTACAAAGACTGGCGCGGTTACGAGAACCTGGCGCTGGAAGTCATCACCGCAATCGAAAACAATCTCGACACTAAGCCCTTATTACACAGGTTTATCTGTTATCTCGAAGTGTTGTACGGCCATGTGAAGATGCGGGCCGTGCTTGCTGAAGCATTTCCTTATTCCGGAGGGGAAGAGGAAGCGTAGAGGTGCCACAATCTGTTAGGTTCGGGTAACACAAATTGTTACTCCAGGGAGAAAACCATCCACAGATTACACAGATAATCTGCGTAATCTGTGGATGGTTTTATCTTTTCTGACAACGCGGACAATAATAAGTTGATCTGCCGCCCTGGACCACGCGTCTGATCTTCGTCCCACATCGCACGCAGGGTTCGCCTGCACGTTCGTAAACTCGCCAGAAGCGTTCGGTAGTTCCGAAGTAACTTCCGTTGCCGTCTGCGAGATCGATCTTTAACGTTGAGCCCGCATCGATCGCTTCTTGCAATACATCGCGAATCGCCTGGTACAACTTTCGCGCGCGTGGCTTCGACAGCGTGTTCGCCTGCTTCATCGGGTTAACGCCGGCGAGGAACAAAGCTTCGACCGCATAGATGTTGCCGAGACCGAGGACGCGAGTCTGGTCCAGGAGAAGATGTTTCATAGGCCGGCGTGAGCGCGCGAGCGTTTCGAGAAAATAGTCTTCGGTGAAGTCGTCTGACAAAGGCTCGGGGGCGAGTGATTGGAGCTCTCGCGGCGGTTTCGCATAGATGCGCATTCGTCCGAACTGGCGCATGTCGCAGAACACCAGACGCCGTTCGTCGTCGAGATAGAATATGACGTGCGCGTAGGGTGGCAAGGATTGATCGGTGGTGAGTGAGACGAATTTGCCGGTCATGCGCAGGTGTGTTGCGAGCACGTGGCCTGATTCCAGTTGGAAGAGAATGTACTTGCCACGCCTGCCGACTGCGGTGATGACTGAGTTGCGAAGTTTGCGGTTGAAGCCTGGACGCGAAATGCCTGGCGCGATTCGTTTGAGATTTAGTTCGGCGGCGAGGATGCGCCGACCAACGACGAATGGAGAAAGGGCGCGGACTACGTGTTCTACTTCAGGAAGCTCAGGCATTGGGTCTTTGCCCTCCGTTCATTGCAACATCTCACGGAAAGCGAACTACTTCATTTTCCAGCGGCAGCTCGTTCTGACGTTTTTCAATCGGTGCAGCAGGTGAACTCGGTTTCCAACCCCATCCTTTTCCCTGAACTTCGAACGCAGCTAAGGCGTATGGAAGGCCTTCTGATCCGAGTGGTGAATTGGCGTCGCTGATGTGAAAGTGCAAGTGAGGTTCTGTTGAGTTTCCAGAATTTCCAACGAGCCCGACCACCTGGCCACGCCGCACTCTGTCGCCAGTCTTTGCACGGAGAGTTCCTGGTTGCAGGTGCGCTAAAACGCAAATTTACCGCCGCCAAGATCCAAAATGACGTGATTTCCACCCACAGTTTCGAGCGTGATTGGAACAGCACGCGACGTTGGACCAGGAATGTTCTCAGCAATCCCGTCTTTGGTTGCGATTACAACCGCGTCAGCGACCGCAAGCGCTTCTGCTCCATAACAGCGGTATGATTTGTTATCCTTCTGATCGCCGGAGAAACTTCGCCCGTCAGGAAAAAGCTGCACAAAATCGATCGCAAATCTCTGCGCGATCCGGGCGCCACCACCAGTAGTAATCAACGCGCGCCGATGTCCAGATGAATTCCCTGGTCCGTTCGCGGCGAGCCACTCGCTGCCACGTAAAGGAGGACCAATCACGATTGGTGCTTTCAAAACTGTTGCGTTCGATGCTACGACCGAAAGTTCTTCCGGATAATCACCCACTTTGAAGCCCAGGCGATGCTGAACTGCACCAGGTGCGTCAGTCGCGACATCGAAAGTCAACCAGATATGGACCACCATGCGCAGTCCTGCCGCAAGCTTCAGTTTTTCCTCCGTAGTGGTAGCAGCAACACCAGGGCGGGCGATTTTAGTTCCCAATTCCTCCCCCGTATAACTCGCCAATTGTCTTTGAGCGCCGGTTGCCACCACTTCAAGACGCGTGAGCACGCATGGACTGCGGCTGAAGTTAGTAATGTGCAGTTCATAAACGATGTGAGTCTTCCCACCGCCCTTGAAGATTGCGGGTAACGCAGGGATTTTCACGTCAACAGGAACATCTATCGGTCGCTGCGCTGGCGAAGGTGTTGTTGCCGGCGTGGCAGAAGCTGCGGGCGTGGTGACTTGAGCACGTTTGAATGTTAATGGAAGAACTGCACCGCCTTGCGAGAATTGTCCAGTTAGTTCTGACCCATCCGCGTTGAGCTTGCCATCGAACACCGCGCCAACAGATTTCAACTCAACACGGACAGAATCACCGCTGACAGTAATGACATCGATGGGAATGACGGTCCCTTGATCGATGCTGTCGACGCTACCCGAGTATGTGCCGTCAGCTTTTTTTGAAATCGTCAATGCTAGTCGCAGCTTCTGACCTGCGTCGAGGGTCCCCTGCCACGAACCTTCAGGACTTTTCGTGGGTGTTTGCGTAACTGTTTGAATAGATAAAACGACGAGGACTATGAGAGCAGTCGATATTCGCGTCATAAGTTTGCTTCGAATTTGGGATGACCGCAGCTACAATCTTTGTCTCAATGCTGACTGACAGTTAATAGTACTGTATAACCATCAGCGCCATTTCTCAACGATATGGCTGTAGCGGGTAGTGATGCCGTTTGAATTAACGCCGAAGGCGTTAAAGAATAAAACTTTCAAATCCAACGGAGGTTTTTATGTTGCACGATCTACGTTACGCGCTGAGGCAATTGCATAAGAACCCTGGATTCACCGCTATAGTGGTGTTGACGCTTGCGCTTGGCATTGGTGCTAACGCGGCGTTGTTCTCCGTCGTGAACGCTGTCCTGCTTAAACCATTACCATTTCCCGATCCGGAAGAGCTCATCACCATTCACCAAAGCAAGCCCAACTTTGAGACTGGCGCAATACCGTATCCAAATTTTCTGGATCTTCAGCGAGACAATCAGACTCTCTCAGCGATCGCGATCTCACGTTCCTACGGCTACAGCCTTATCGGCATGGGTGAGGCTCAGCGCGTCAACGCTCGGTTGATCTCGGCAGACTACTTCAAGGTCCTGGGTGTAACCCCACAACTCGGACGCACGTTTCTCGCCGCTGACGATAGCAGTTCCGCTGAACCGGTTGTGCTGATCAGCAGTCGTTTTTGGGTTGAGAAGTTTGGCTCGTCTGCTGACGTCCTGGAGAAGAGTCTTACCCTCGACGATAAGAGTTACAAAATCGTTGGCGTCATTCCAGCGAGTTTCAACCTGACACCCGGCGTAGATGTCTACGCTTCAATTGCGCACTGGAACAGCCCGGCATTGAAGAGGCGATCTGCTGCGTTGGGAATTCACGGCATAGGTCGCATGAAACCTGGCGTAACGGTTGCCCAGGCACAATCGGACCTGGACCGAATCATGCAGGCGTTGGCTATCGTTCATCCAGACACGAACAAGGGAAATGGCGCCAAGGTCGTGTCAATGATGGAGCGGTTAGTAGGTAATATCGAATCAACTCTTTATACGTTGCTGGCTGCTGTTGGTTTCGTACTGCTGATTGCTTGCGTGAATGTAAGTAATCTGTTGTTAGCGCGATCGACAACCAGGGCTCGAGAATACGCAATTCGTACCGCTCTTGGCGCGGGCCGTTGGCGATTGCTGCGCCAGTCGTTACTAGAGAGTACGGTTCTCGCGCTCACCGGTGGCGCGTTGGGGTTTGTCATTGCTGCGTGGGGCACCAGGCTCGCGCTCAAAGCTTTACCTACAGCGCTACCACGCGCAGAAGAGATTTCCGTTGACGGTCGAGTGATTCTCTTTACTCTTGCTGTTTCGGTACTGACTGGTTTACTAGCCGGCATAGCTCCCGCTCTGAAAGCCTCGCAAAGCCGCTTTAATGAAACCTTGAAAGAAGGTGGCCGTGCTGCGAGCGTAGGCCGTGCGCGTGCTCAGGGCGTTTTCGTTGCAGTGGAGATGGCCCTCGCCCTGGTGCTTCTGATTGGCGCGGGATTGATGATCCGCAGTTTGAATGCGTTGTGGAATGTCGATCCTGGCTTTCGACCGGATAATGTTATGGCATTCGAACTCACACTACCGCCATCAATGCGTGAAAAAAGTGGTGAGGAGATTCGGGCCACGCTGCGCGATTTGAACGAGAGAATAAAAGACACACCCGGCGTTGAATCGGTATCGTTCTCAACCGATGCCTTGCCAATGATCAGCCAAAACGATCTCAGATTCTGGATCGAGGGCCAGCCAAAGCCTTCAAGCGGAGACCAGATGAACGGGGCGCTGGTCTATAGGGTCGAACCCGATTACCTCGATGCCTTAGGCATTCCTCTTAGACGGGGTCGTTTCTTTACGGCGGATGACAATGAGCGCGCTCTTCCAGTTACGGTTATTGATGAAGCGTTGGCGACGAAATACTTCAAAGAAAAAGATCCTGTGGGACAAAGGATTTTTCTGGGTGACGACTATGTACTGCAAATCGTTGGCGTTGTTGGACACGTGAAGCAATGGGGACTGGATCGCGATGACACGGAAAGTTTACAGGCGCAACTCTACCTACCTTTCCGTGCGTTACAGAATGACGAAATGACGCGCGCTGTCGGCGGGATTGGGGTAGTGGTCCGATTCAAGGGTGAAAGCAACGGTCCTGAAGTGTCTCCATCCTTTGGTTCGGTTCGCAGTGCGGTGCAAGCACACAACAATCAGAACGTTATCTCTCGTGTCCAGACTTTAGATCAGGTCATCGTTAATTCACTCGCAAACCGCCGTTTTGCGATGATCGTGCTTGTTAGTTTCGCTACGCTTGCTCTAATACTCGCGACGCTCGGAATCTATGGTGTGATCGCATACCTTGTGGGCCAGCGGACGCATGAGCTTGGCATCCGGCTCGCACTTGGCGCCGGACGCAACGACATTCTGCGTCTTGTCTTGACTCATGGAATGAAGATGGCCATTGCAGGAGTCGTCGTTGGCTTGATCGCCGCCTTTGCTTTGACTCGGCTAATGTCCACGATGCTGTTCGGGGTACACCCAACCGATCCAACCACGTTTGCGATCATTGCTTTCGTTTTGTTGATGGTGGCGTTGGTGGCCTGCTATCTGCCAGCGCGTCGCGCAACGAAGGTGGATCCTCTAAGCGCGTTGAGATCCGATTAAAATGTTTTGCGGCAGCAGAGAAAAACGAAATCGGCAATGATTCTACTGCTCAATAATTATCTCGATTTCCTGCCGTATGTGGTCCACCAATTCTGGTTTACGCGCTTCGATATTCAGTCGTAACAGTGGCTCGGTGTTCGAGCCGCGGATGTTGAAACGCCACTCAGGAGTCTCGAGTGAGAAACCGTCGGTAAAGTCTTCCTGTCCTTCATCCCGATATCTTTCCTGAACTTTGCTGATCACCGACTTAATGTCTTTGACTCGATAATTGAGTTCGCCGGACATGTAGTGACCTGCCATGTACGGCGCCATGATCTCCGAAAAGGGTTTTCCTTGCGTCGAGAGGTGCTCGATCACGAGCAGGAACGGAATCATCCCGTTGTCGCAATAGAAATTCTCGCGAAAGTAATAATGCGCACTCATCTCACCGGCAAACAATGCGTCCTCACGTCGCATTATGTCTTTCATGAATGCGTGGCCGCTTTTAGCGACGATGGGTGTTGCTCCTCTTCGTTTGCATACGTCGACCGTGGGCCATATCACTCTCGGATCGAAAATGATCTTGTTATCACTGCCGTACTTCGTCAGCAGGATATCTGCGAGGAGCGCCGTGACGTACGCGCCCGAAACAAATTCTCCCTTTTCCGTAAAAAACATCGCGCGATCGGCATCGGCATCCCACGCGACGCCGAAACTCGCGCCGCGTTCCTTAATGAGCGCTTCCGTTTCGGTTCGATTACCCGGCAGCATCGGATCCGGCGGACCTTTCGGAAATGTACCGTCTGGCTCGAAGTTTAAGGTTATGGGATCCAGGCCGAGGTCGTCCGCGAGCTTCGCAGCCGGCCTGCACCCATAGCCAAAGTTCGCGTTCGCCACAAACGTAAACTTCTTGATCACGTTTCGATCGATCGACTTCAAAACATGAGCGAGATAGTCGTCGAGTATGTCGCGTTCAGTGGAGGCGCCTTTTCTGTCGGAAGTAACTTCCGCGTCTTTGCCGGCTTTCAATGCATCACGTATGTCAAACAATCCGGTGTCGGAAGAGATCGCCGAAGCTTTCTCTTTCACCATCTTCATGCCGTTATATTCTTTTGGATTGTGAGACGCAGAAACGACGACTCCGCCCGAGTAGTCATAAGCACCGACCGCAAAATAGAGCATGTCGGTCGTGATCTCCCCGATGTCCACAACGTCCACACCCGCGTCGAGGAAGCCCTGAATCAAACTCGCCTTCAGTGGAGGCGACGAGACTCTCGCATCCATTCCGACAACCATCGTCGATGGCTTGAATAAGTAAACATAGGCTTTCGCGATTCTGTAGTACGCCTCTTCGTCGATATCATCGGGATAGACGCCTCGAATGTCGTAAGCTCTAAAAACTTCCCAATTCATAATGTCGCTCCGCATTTTGATCTCGCTTAGAGTTAAAGCTTTAGCTTGTTTCACAGAGAGAGCAACCTAAAGGTTGAACTCTGAACTGGTGAACGTGTAGTCGGTCAGCGATGTTTTGTCGCCCAGTACGGTTCCTGGTCCAACTACAGCCGAACGACCGATATGACAACCACGACCAACGATCGCCCCGATCAACTGCGCGTTCGTACCGATACGCGTGTGCGGCCAGATAATTGAGTTCTCAACGCGCGCACGTTCCTCGACAAAGCATCCCGGGCCCAGCACCGAGTTGATAATCTGCGCGCCTGGTTTTATCTGACAGTCGTCGCCGATCATCGAGAGGTCGTCGATCTCGGCGACTGTTGCTGCATCAAACTGACCGCGACGTTCCTTGATGTGAAACCTGACAACGCGATTGGCGAGCAGATCGGAATGCACCTGTAGATATCTTTCCGGAGTGCCGATGTCGATCCAGTAGGTACGCGTCGGGATGTGAGCATAAAACGCTTCGCCACGCTTCAAAAGATCCGGAAACAGACCATACTCAAACGAGTAATTCTCACCCGTCGGTAAATAGTCGAGCACCTTCGGCTCGAGCACATACGTGCCGGCGTTGATCGTGTTGCACGTGATCTCGTCAGCTTTCGGCTTTTCGAGAAAGCGGTGGACTTTTCCGTCCTTTTCCGTTTCCACGACACCATAGCTGGACGGATCGTTAACCGGAGTCAGCACGATCGTCGCCGTAGCTTTCCTCTCGCTGTGCTCGCGTATCACTGCTTTGAGATCGAGATCGGTGAGAATGTCGCCGTTGAAGACCACGGTCGGTTCGCGTATGAGATCTTCCGCAAACTTGTACGCGCCCGCTGTTCCCATTGGCTGCGGCTCGACGGTGTACTTTAATTTCACACCGTAATCAGAACCGTCGCCGAGGAGTTGCTCGATCTTGTTCGGCTGATATGAAAGCGAGAGTGTGATATCAGTTATGCCCGCGCGCCTGAGCGTGTCGATTTGATAGAGCAGGAAAGGTCGATTACAAATCGGAACGATCGGTTTCGGAGTGTAAACCGTTAAAGGGCGAAGGCGCGTACCTTTGCCACCAGCAAGAATGAGTGCCTGCATGCTTTATGAATAATGAAATAAAGTCTAATATCGGGCCAAGTCTAGCATAAGGGAGTTTGAAATGCCGGAATTGAACGAAGCAGTAATCATCAGTGCGGCGCGCACACCCGTTGGAAAGTTCCTCGGATCGTTGAAAGGGTTCAAAGCAACAGAGCTTGGTGCGATTGCAGTCCGCGAGGCTGTGAAGCGCGCCGGTGTGAAGCCTGAGGATGTGGATGAAGTGATTATGGGATGCGTAATCCAGGCTGGACTGGGTCAGAACCCTGCGCGACAGGCAGCGCTCAATGCAGGTATTCCGCCGGCCGTTGCAGCAGTGACTGTTAACAAGGTGTGCGGCTCGGGTTTGAAGGCCGTGATGATGGCCGCGCAAGGTGTTCAACTCGGCGACTCCGAGATGGTAGTGGCGGGCGGAATGGAGTCGATGAGCAATGCCCCTTATCTGTTGCCGAAAGCGCGCGAGGGTTATCGACTGGGGAATGGCGAGCTTGTCGATTCGATGATTCAGGATGGGCTGTGGTGCGCGTTTGAGAATTACCACATGGGCTGCACTGGTGAAGTTGTCGCTGAAGATTATTCGATAGGCAGAGCGCAGCAGGATGAGTTTGCGATGAACTCGCATCGCAAGGCTGCAGCGGCGATCCAGGCAGGCAAGTTTAAGGACGAGATCGTGCCGGTTGAAATCCCGCAGAAGAAGGGACCGCCGATGGTCTTCGACACTGACGAAACTGTTCGTGAGGACACGTCGATGGAAGCGCTTGGAAAACTGAAGCCGGCTTTCAAGCAGGAGGGCGGGACCGTGACTGCGGGGAATGCGCCCGGTGTTAATGATGGTGCGTCTGCGCTGGTCGTGACTTCGCTGCGACGCGCACGCGAGCTTGGCGTTGAGCCGATGGCGCGCATCGTCGCGCAGGCGACCGCGGGAGTTGAGCCAAGGTTAGTGATGATGGCGCCGGTTGAAGCAGTGCGGAAGCTGTTTAAGAAGACTGGATGGTCGCCGAGTGAGGTTGACCTGGTTGAGTTGAATGAGGCGTTTTCGGTGGCAGCAGTTGCGGTGACGCGAGAACTCGGATTGGATCCGGAGAAGGTGAACGTGAATGGTGGTGCGGTGGCCTTGGGCCATGCGATTGGGCAGTCAGGGTCGAGGCTGTTGACGAGCATCCTGTACGAATTGAAGCGACGAGACGCACGAAGAGGAATCGTGTCGTTGTGTCTTGGTGGTGGTAATGCTGTCGCGATGGCGATAGAAAGATAAGTTCATCCTCTGTGCCTCTGCGTCTCTGTGGTGGAAAGATAATCTTAACCAAACGCAGAGACACAGAGAAAGGCTTTTATGTCTGAAGTCATTGGAGTAGTTGGTGCGGGGACGATGGGGAATGGGATTGCGCAGGTTGCGGCGCGCGCGGGTTACAGCGTGGTGCTGCACGACGTGGGCGAAGCGTTTATCGAACGTGGAATGAGTGCGATCGACAAGAGCCTGCAACGCGACGTTGATAAAGAACGCCTCGACATAGATACCAAGCAAACCATTGTCAAACGCATCAACACGACAACGGACTTTGCAGCGTTCGGCAACGCGACTCTCGTGATCGAAGCAGTGACAGAAAATCTGGACGTGAAGACCGAAGTCTTCAAGACTCTCGACCAGGTTACGCCGCCACACGCCATCCTCGCCTCAAACACCTCATCGATTTCAATCACTAAACTGGCTGCCGCGACAAAACGACCTGACAAAGTGATCGGCATGCACTTTATGAATCCGGTCCCGGTGATGAAGCTGGTTGAAGTGATTCGCGGCATTCAGACGTCGGATGAAACTTACGAGAGAGTCAGGCAGTTGTCGGAGCAGATGGGCAAGACAGCACTCGACTGCCAGGACTCACCAGG
Source organism: uncultured Acidobacteriota bacterium (assembly GCA_963800055.1). Taxonomy (GTDB): domain Bacteria; phylum Acidobacteriota; class Blastocatellia; order Pyrinomonadales; family Pyrinomonadaceae; genus PSRF01. The sequence continues at coordinate 452,598 of CAWCZP010000013.1, read as the reverse complement.
TTTCGTTTCGAATCGCGTGTTGATGCCGATGATCAACGAGGCGATTTTTACTCTTTACGAAGGCGTTGCGAGCCGCGAGAGCATCGATGGCATCATGAAACTCGGCATGAACCATCCGATGGGGCCGCTGACGCTTGCCGATTTCATCGGTTTGGATGTATGCCTCGCCATCATGAATGTGTTATATGAGGGGCTCGGAGATCCGAAATACAGGCCATGCCCGCTGCTGAAGCGTTATGTCGACGCTGGTTGGCTGGGCAGAAAAGCCGGCCGCGGGTTTTACGAATACTAAATCATTGCCAATTGCCGATTTCAAATTGCCGATTTGAGGTCGTTGGGATGCAAGACTAAAAATCGGCAATCGGCAATTGGAAATCGGCAATGAAAATGCGCCCCACTATCTCACATTACTGTCAGAAGTGCCTTGCAGCGAATCCGTTGGGCCAGGAGTTTTGCATTCGTTGCGGCACTCGCTTGATGATCGTCGTCGAGCCAAGCTCTTCACGCTTTGAAGCTGGTCCAGCAAGTCTCTCCACGGACGAACATCTTCTCGAACGCATTTCCGCAGCAGAAAACCGTGTCGCACGTTTAGCTGAACGTTTGGAGCGCAGTCTCGATCTGCTTCTGCGTTATGCGCAGAACGCTTATTTCGATCGTTCGCTGATGCGAGCGCTGGTTGGTCTTCTGACGGAAGACGGCGTTGTCGAAACCGAGCGACTCGAACGCATGTGGAGCGAGCGCTGCGAGAGAGACACGGTCGAGCAGGAGGAAAACGTTCACCGCGATGAGTTGCGTTTACGGATCCTTGCCGGAGCAGGTATTCGCGAGAGGCAAACTTTTGAAGAGCTGGTGAACGAAGGCTTCTTGCTGATTGAAGACAAGCAGATCCCGCAAGGTATCACTAAACTCCAACGCGCCGCGGAGATGTCGGAAGAGAACCCGGCGTTGAATGTCTTTATCGGCGAACACTTCTTCCGCAGTGGAAAGACAAAACCGGCGCGTGCCTATCTCGCGAAGGCGCATGCGGCGTTACCCGATGACCTGCGCGTATCGTTGTTGCTGGGGCTGACGTGCGCTGACGATGGTGAAGTCGAGCTGGCGAAAGACCTCTTGAGTAATGCGACGACACAAGGTGGATCTTCGTTCGCGGGACATTATGGTCTCGGTTGGGTATTCGTGACTGAAAAGAACTGGCGCCGCGCGCTCGGCGAGTTCAAACGCGCGTTGACCGTCCGGCCGTCAGCGGAAGCCCATTACGTGCTTGGTTGTCTGTATTTCGAACTCAATCGCGATGCGCTCGCCGTCCGGCACCTCAGAAAAGCCACGAAAATGGATGCAGGTTATGCCGAGGCGTTCTATCTGCTCGCGCAAGCCTACGAACGCACAGGGCGAAAGGATCTGGCCAAACAGGCGCTGGAAAAAGCCGATCGTAAGGGCGTGAATCTTTTTGGAGCCCGCCGCTTGATGGCTGGGGCGGATAAACGACTCGCAGATGCACTGAGAGAAGACGCATTAGCGGCATTCAAGGCCCCCGATCAGCAATCGCACTAATTTTCACAGGATTACGGGATTTATCAGGATTAGCACGATTAATGCCCGCTGTCGTGCGTTGACAGCGCATTTCTCCTCGCTATAATGGCCCTTTTGCGCGCATAGCTGCGGCAAAATCTATGCGGATTAAGCTGGAGAACCTGGAGGGTCGGAAGGGCGATTTCGCCCATGTTTATCAGCCTGACGAGCTGAATCCAGTCGACGAACGAGTTCGGCTTACCGGGCCCGCGAGCGTGAAAGGCAAAGTCAGGTTTTCGGGCAACCAGGTCTTTGTTAACGGACATATCGAAGCTCGCGCGCAAGTCGAGTGCGATCGCTGTTTGCAACGGGTAGAAGCGCCCGTCAGCGCCGATTTCGCGTTGGAGTACATCACCGGAACGGACTACGAATCCAGTGACGTGGTGGAACTGACCGAAGCCGAGATGTTGGTTTCAGTCTTCGACGGCGAAGCGATCGACGTCGACGAGATTGTAAAGGAGCAGATTTTGCTCGCCGTGCCGACTCGCATGCTTTGCCGCGAGGACTGCAAAGGCATTTGCCCGGAATGCGGCATTGATAAGAATACGGGCGAGTGCCAGTGCGTTACGGATGACATCGATCCACGTTGGGCGGCCCTTAAAAATTTAAAATAAGACCCGGCGCTACCGCGCTCGGTTCTGTATAACGGAGTAATTATGCCAAATCCCAAGCGACGACATTCGAAAGCTCGTCGAGACAAACGCCGCGCGCACGATGCGTTGCGTGTCCCGCAAACTACATTGTGTCCGAATTGCCGTGAACCCCGCATGCCCCACCGAGTTTGCCCCAAATGCGGCCATTACAAAGGTCGCGAAGTGATGCAGGTCGAACAAACCTAAGCTTAACTCTGTGCGAAGTCAGTCGAAGCAACAGGTCCCGTTGACGGGGAAGGTCGTTCTCGACGCAATGGGAAGTGATCAAGCGCCGCACGTTGAGATTGACGGCGCGCTTGCTGCGACGCGCGACTTCGGAGTCGGAGTTATTCTTGTGGGGCAGATCCACAAGGTCGAGCCTGAACTGCGAAGATGTGGTTGGCGAGGCGATGGCGATCGAGGGATTGAGTTAGTTGACGCGGCTGAAGTAATTGCGATGGACGATCCCGTCGCGACTTCAGTAAGGCGGAAGAAGAAGAGTTCTTTGAGAATCGGTACGAAGCTCGTGATGGACGGCCGCGCTGACGGTTTTGTCTCAGCGGGAAACACCGGCGCCGCAATGGCAACTGCGAAGATGGTTATCGGCACGCTTCCCGGTGTCGATCGACCGGCACTGGCGGCGATGATTCCGACGAAGGCTGCGAAACCCGTGTTACTGCTCGACGTTGGCGCCAACTCGGAGTGCAAGCCGCATCACCTGGCCCAGTTTGCGATCATGGGTGATGCTTACTCGCGTTCGGTGCTGGGAACGATCAAACCAACTGTCGGGTTGATGAGCATCGGCGAGGAAGAAGCGAAAGGAAACGATCTGACGAAAGAAGCGTTTCCACTCTTGCGGCAGTTGAGCAATATCAACTTTGTCGGCAACGTTGAAGGACGCGACGTTTTTTCAGGATTGGTTGACGTGATCGTCACCGATGGCTTCACCGGGAACGTGATGTTGAAGTTGTCAGAAGGTTTGACTGAGGCGATGCTTTCGATGCTGAAGCGCGAGTTGACGCAAACCGCGGTGACAAAAGCCGGCGCGGTGCTGGCGAAACCGGCGTTTCGCAGTATTAAGAAACGCCTGGATTACACAGAGTATGGCGGTGCGCCGTTGTTGGGTGTGAGTCGCATCGTCGTGATCGGGCACGGCCGGTCCAATGCGCGTGCAATTCGAAACGCGATTCGGAGTGTCAAAGAGTTTTCAGAGAATCGAACCAGCGAGCGAATTGAGAAGGGACTTGCGGAAACAAATCAAGGCCATCCACAGATTACACAGATGAATAAACTGCATGTATCTGTGTAATCTGTGGATGGATTGTAGTAATCTGAGGAATTAATGGTGAATCAACGCGCTGGAGTTCTGGGGACTGGTCACTCCTATCCCGAAGGCATTCTGACGAATGCAGATCTCGCCCAGATGGTGGAGACCTCTGACGACTGGATCACGACGCGAACCGGAATAAAGCAACGTCGCAAGGCTGCGCCCAATGAATACACGTCGCTATTTGCGGTTCGTGCTGCGCGGCAGGCGATTGAGCGTGCTCGTTTAGATCCGTCGGACATCGATCTGCTTCTTTGCGCCACCGTAACACCAGACCAGATACTTCCATCCACCGGCTGCATCGTCCAGGCAGAACTCGGCGCAAACAATGCTGCGGCGATGGACGTTGTTGCCGCATGCTCAGGATTTCTGTATGGCGTGTCGCTCGCCGACTCGATGATCAAAACGGGCCAGGTGAAACATGCAGTCGTCGTCGGTGCAGAGATTCTGACGCAGTATGTCGACTACACCGATCGTCAAACGTGCGTGCTGTTTGGCGACGGCGCCGGCGCGGCGGTGTTAGGTCCAACTGAAAACAATCGCGGCATACTCGCTTCGAAGATCAAGTCAGACGGCCGTTACGAAGAACAACTTTTTTCACCAGGTGGTGGAACTCGTCGCAAACCCACAGCGGAGACGCTTGCCGCCGGCGATCACTACTTCAAGATGAAAGGCAATGAGCTTTTCAAAGTCGCGGTGCGTTCGATGGCTGAGATTTCGCGCGAAGTCCTGGAGCGAGCCGGCGTGAAGTCAGACGAAATCAGTTTGTTTATTCCGCACCAGGCAAATCAGCGCATCACTGAGGCTGTCGCCGATCGCCTGAACGTCGACATGTCGAAGGTGTATTCGAACATCGCCGTGCATGGGAACACTTCGTCAGCATCGATACCGATCGCGCTCGATGAGTGTGTCGAGGCCGGCCGAATCAAGGAAGGCGATCTGGTGTTGATGGCTTCGTTTGGCGGTGGCGTGACGTGGGGCGCGGTGCTTATGAGATGGTAGGAGCATTGCCAATTGCCAATTGCCGATTGCCAATTTTTGGGAGTTGGATGAACTTCAATTGGCAATTGGCAATCGGCAATTGGCAATGACTTCAACCGGCAATCGGCAATTGGCAATCATATTTCCCGGTCAGGGTTCGCAGAGCCCTGGAATGGGAAAAGAGCTGTTTGAAAACTTTCCGGCCGCGCGACAGGTCTTCGAGGAGGCCGATGATGCATTAGGCTTTGCGATTTCGCGGTTGTGCTTCGATGGGCCAGCGGAAGATTTGCAGTTAACTGAGAACACGCAACCGGCGATTCTGACAGTCTCTGTGGCGGTGTTTCACGCGATGATGGAAGCGGGGATCTCCCCTCCGGCATTTGTCGCCGGACACAGTTTAGGTGAATACTCAGCACTTGTGGCCGCTGGCGTTTTGACTTTGTCAGATGCGGTTCGAACTGTTCGCGCCCGGGGCCGTTACATGCAGGAGGCCGTGCCGGTTGGAACTGGCGCAATGGCAGCCGTTATCGGCGGCGAACTGAGCGAGATTGAAAGAATTTGTGAAGAGGCGAGTAAGGATCAGGTTTGTTCGGTTGCGAACATGAACTCGCCCAGCCAGATTGTGATTGCGGGCAATGCCGAGGCGGTGGATCGCGCGATCGAGTCGTTGAAGGGTGTTGCCAAGCGAGTTATCAAGTTGAACGTAAGCGCGCCGTTTCATTGCGCGCTCATGAAGCCGGCGCAGGATCGTTTAGCGACGGATCTGGAAGCGTTGACGTTCGATGAACCGGCGATTCCGGTCGTGACGAATGTCGACGCTCGCGCCACTGTGGCGCCGAACGAGTTGCGCGACGCGCTTGTAAAGCAGGTGTCGGCGCCTGTTCGCTGGTCGGAGTCGATGCAGTTGCTTGCGCAACAAGGCGTCGATACATTCGTCGAAGCGGGTCCGGGAAAAGTTTTGACAGGTCTTATGCGTCAGATCAATCGCGACGTTAAGACACTGAATGTGGAGGATGCAGCGAGCTTGGAGGCAACACGCGTGGGACTTGCTGCATAGATTGAGTAGTTAAATTAAGACTCACAGAGGAGCAAACACGATGCCCGATCAAGAGATCGAGAACAAGGTAAAACAGATTATTGTCGATGAGCTTGGTGTCGATGAAAACGAGGTAACTCCGAACGCAAGATTCATCGACGACCTCGGGGCCGACTCGCTGGACACGGTCGAACTCGTGATGCGTTTTGAAGAGGAGTTTGGCATTGAGATTCCCGATGAAGACGCTGAGAAGATTCAGAGTGTGCGGGATGCCTATAACTATATCGATCAGCACAAAAAGTGAGTTGTGAGCTATTGCCAATTGAAGTCATTGCCAATTGCCGATTGCCAATTGCCGATTTTTCGGGAGTTGGATGAACTTCAATTGGCAATCGGCAATCGGCAATTGGCAATGACTTCAATTGGCAATAACCTTCAAGGAGTTCTAAGTTGACACGTCGTGTCGTGATTACGGGCCTCGGCCTCGTCACACCTGTTGGCAACACTGTCGAAGACACGTGGACCGCCCTCATGAATGGGCGCAGTGGTGCTGACTACATCAAGAAGTTCGATGCCGAACGATTTTCGGTGCGATTCGCCTGCGAAGTAAAAAACTTCGACCCACTGACATTTATCGCTAAGAAAGAGGCGCGCAAGATGGGCGCCTTTATTCATTATGCGATTGCAGCGTCGATCGAAGCGATGGCGGACAGCGGCATCAAGCTCACGCCCGAAGGCAAGTTTCCTGACGACATCTCCGAGAACGCAGGCACGTATATCAGCAGCGGCATCGGCGACTTCTGGGCCATCGAGCGCGAGCACTCGAAGTTACTGGACGATGGACCAGATCGCGTATCGCCGTTCTTTATCGTGTCGGCGATCGTGAATCTCGCCGCCGGCCAGGTCTCGATTCGCTTCGGCGCAAAAGGACCAAACTCAGCTACAGCCACAGCCTGCGCCGCCGGCGCACACGCTATCGGCGACAGCTTCAAGATCATTCAACGCGGCGACGCGGACCTCATGATCTGTGGTGGCGCGGAGTCGGCCATCACGCCGATGAGCATCGCCGGATTCGCCTCGATGCGAGCACTTTCGACGAATAACGACGATCCACCGCATGCATCCCGTCCATTTGAACGAGACCGTGACGGTTTTGTCATCGGCGAAGGCGCGGGGATCATGATCCTCGAAGAATTGGAGATGGCGAAGAGAAGAGGCGCGAGGATTTACGCCGAGATAGTCGGATACGGCGCTGCGGCCGACGCGTTTCATCTGACGATGCCTGACGAAACGGGCTCGGGCGCGCGTCGTGTCATGCAGAGGTGTTTGAAAGATGCCGGCGTCAGGCCCGAGCAAGTCGATTACATCAATGCGCACGGAACTTCTACGCCTTACAACGACAAGTTTGAGACATTCGCCATCAAAGCGACGTTTGGCGAGCACGCTTACAAACTTGCGGTTAGCTCAACGAAGTCGATGACGGGTCACTTGCTGGGTGCCGCGGGAGGGATTGAGAGTGTGTTCAGTGTGCTTGCGATACAACACAACATTCTGCCGCCGACGATCAATTACGTGAATCCCGATCCCGAGTGTGACCTCGACTACGTTCCAAACGAACCTCGTGAAGCGAGAGTCGATTACGTGCTGTCAAACAGCTTCGGGTTCGGCGGAACGAACGCAGCGTTGTTGTTTAAGAGGTATGAAGAATAGGTCTTTGGTCTTGGGACTTTGGCCTTTGAACAAGACCTAAGACCAAAGACCAAAAGCCAAAGTAGAACAAATACAAATGAAGATTGTTGTAATGATGAAGCAGGTCGCTAACAAGGATGCGATCCTGCGGATCAATAAAGATGCGACGTGGATTGAGGAGGGCGATCTCTCGTTCGAGGTGAGTGAGTCGGACGGGTATGCGCTCGAGGAAGCGTTGCGCGTGAGAGAGAAGCTGGGCGGTGAAGTGGTTGTTTGTTCGATGGGTCCGCTGCGTGTGAAAAGCGTTATCAAAGACGCGCTCGCACGCGGTGCTGATCGCGCGATTCACATTGTTGGCGACAACCTCACGCATCTCACGCCATACGCTGCGGCGAGTGTTCTTGCCGACGCTATTCGCGACGAAAAACCTGATCTCGTCATGACCGGCCTGCAATCAGACGACTACGGTTACGGGCAGACGGGTGTGATCATGGCTGAGCTGCTCAGTTTGCCGCACGCGACGATCGTCATTGAATTGAACGCCTCGGCTGACAAGCTTCGCGTCAAGAGAGAGCTCGAGAGTGGTTGGTATCAGTGGTACGAGATGCCATTGCCTGCGTTGCTGACGATCCAGTCAGGCATCAGCCAGATCCGTTATGCGACATTGAAGGGCATCATGGCGGCGAAGAAAAAAGAGATAAAGGAAGTGACGCCGTCGGCGGAGCTTGTGGGCCGGCCTTCGCACCAGCGCGTCGAGAAGATCTACCTGCCGCAAAAGACTAAACAGACACAGATGCTCGGCAATGGCGACGCAAAAGCGGGCGCGGCCGAGTTGGCACAGAAGCTTCATGTTGAGGCCCGGGTCATATAAGAATGAGTAGCGGAATACTGGTTTTCATTGAACATAAAGCCGGGGTTGCGAATCGCAGTTCGTTCGAGGCGATCGCCGCGGCGCAGGCGCTGGGATCGCAGTTGCAGCAGCCGGTGAGCGCTGTTGTGCTCGGCGCGGATGTCGCCGGGTTGGCCCAGGAGATTGCTGCGTACGATATTGCGAAAGTTATCGCGGCTACGAATCCAAAGTTGGCTGACTACACTCCCGACGCGTACGCGGACGGAATGCAGCAGATCGTCAAGCAGGTCGATCCGAGCTTTGTTTTCCTGACGCACACTTACCAGGTACGCGACTTCGCACCGAAGCTTGCGGCGCGTTTTGGAAAGTCGTTGATCAGCGATTGCATTCGTGCGAAAGCAGATGGTGGAAAGATTGGTTTCACGAGAAGAATTTTTCTCGGCAAGCTCGATGCAGACGTGATCTCAGATGGTGAGCCACCTGTGTTCGCGACTTTTCAGACCGGCGCTTATCGCCCGGATCACGCGACGAAAGGTGGCGGCGCGACCGTCGAGAATGTCGCCGTTGAAATTGGTGACGTGCGAATGGTCCCTGAGGCGCCGTTCCAGGAAGCGAAGCAGGCGGTTGATTTGACGAAGGCGGAAGTGATTGTCGCTGTTGGGCGTGGAATCAAGAGCAAAGACAATCTCGCGCTGGCTGAAAAGCTCGCTGAAGTGCTCGGAGGTGATCTCGCTGCGTCGCGTCCGATCTGTGACGCCGAGTGGCTACCGATCGATCGCCAGATTGGATCGTCGGGACAAACCGTGGCGCCGAAGCTCTATGTCGCGCTTGGTATCTCGGGTGCGATTCAGCATCTCGTAGGTATGAAGAACTCAGGCACGATCGTGGCAATCAACAAAGATCCCGAGGCGCCGATTTTCGATATTGCTGATTATGGGATTGCCGGCGATTTGTTTGAAGCGGTACCTGTATTGACTGAAGAGATTAAGAAGATTAAGGGGTTGAGTTAATCCACAGATTACACAGATTTTTTCAGATTCATCTGTGTAATCTGTGGATGGTTTGTATTTCTTTCACGACTTCCTCCGGCTTCCACTCATTTCCACTGAAAATCTTCGCAACTTTCCCATCCGGCGCGACGATCACCGTCCGCAACCCGTGAACGATCTGATCCTTATCCGGATAGTAATTTAGCCCAAAGTACTGCGCGATCTCCTTAACCTGATCTTTCGTCCCGCCCGCAAACTCCCAGTGCGCAAACGTCTCCTTCTCATAGCGCCCGGTATGCGCCGCGCCGTAACTACGCAACACTTTCGCGGTATCGTAATCGGGATCGATGCTGATGCTGAGCAGATGCGTCTTTGCATAAACTTCAGCATCCTGGCCCAGGTCGCGATCCACTTGCGCGAAGTTGTTGCTCATCAACGTGCAGTAGTCGGGCACCGGACACCGCGTGTAAACAAACGTCAGTGCCAGCGCTTTGCCGCGATAGTTGTGAATGCGAATTTCGCGGTCGTCCTGATTCCGGAGAGTAAAGTTGGGAACCTCGTCGCCTTCTTTCGCCACGACCACCGAGGGCATCGCGGCGGCATTTCCACTCTGCCTCGAGATGACCAGTTCCTCCAACCGCGATTTCGAACCATCTACAACCAGCGTCGCAACTACCTGATCTTCCGGCGCAAGAATCTGTAGATCGGTCTCATTCACACTGAAAGGCATCGTCATCGCAGGCATGTAGCCTTTGACCTCTTCATGAGAAATCGTCACCTGCGACTTGTCTCTGTCGACCGCGACGACCTTGCCTTTCAGCTCGTAACGCTGTTCGTTACCTGAGCTTCGCCGGCACGAAGCGCCAAGTGAAAGACAGATCATTAAGAGTGAACAAAGGAAAGGCTTCTTCATTTCGTCGTTGCTGCTACAGGCTGGAGTTGTGCGTCGTAAAGGCGTTGATAGGTCCAGAAGTTTGCCATCACCTTATACACATAGTCTCTGGTTTGCGTGAAACCGATTTCCGGAACGTAACGATCGGCTTCATTCGAGCGCGCGCGACCGATCCACCGCGCCAGATTGTCTGCTCCTCCATTGTAAGAACCCGCAACAGCCTGTGGCTGATTCGGAAACTGTTGAAACAAATTCGAAAGGTATTGCGATCCGAAAAGAATTGCAGTGTCAGGGTTGTAGAGATCGTCTTGTTTGAACTCGCGCAGGTTCAATTGCGTTGCGATGTCGTTTGCAGTGGAGGCAATGAACTGCGTCATGCCACGAGCTGCTGCTACTGACTTTGCATCCGTTTGGAAGCGCGATTCCTGTCGTGCAATTGCGAGCACGAATCGCGGATCGACGTTTTTACCCGGCGCGTGCTTCAGCAGCGATTCGCGAAAGGGCGCAGGGTATACAAGCTCGATCAAGTCGCGCGGCGCGAGTTCGATGATGAAGTCCGAAGGCACCGATCGCCACGTCTGTTCGCCGAAGCGCACAGCACGATTCGGAATGCCCGCGCGCATGCGAGAGTGTGGCTATTGTGTAGTCCTCGTCTGGTGATCTGGTTTTAGCGCGCGCGAGTATCTCCGGAAGTGCTTCATCGTACAGGCCGAGCGCCAGCAGATTATCGGAAAGCGCGTCTGGTGAGTCTTTCTCCGGCGGATCTGCCGAGTTTTTGAGCAGCGATACACGGGTAAACTTCGGCACACGATAAGCTGGCAACGCGTTGTACGCGGTCTGCAACGTCTTCAACGCATCGGCGCGAATTTGTGGATCGTTAGTCAGTCGCAGGCTTGATTGCGCCGCTGCACGTGCCTGCTCGAATTGGCCTGCCGCAAGTGCCGCTTTGCTTTCGTTGAGCAGAGCGTTCAGGCGGTTTTGCACGAGCGCGCGTGACTTGTCGGTCTTCGCCACGTCCAAAAGTCTCTGCGTGGCGCGCGTGCCGTAGTATTCGTTGCGCCCGTCAGGAATCGATAGGTAAGCGGCGATGGCTTCTTCGGTTCGTCCGAGTTGTTCGAGTGCATAGCCGCGCACGAAAGTCACTTCCGCCGGATTAGTTCCGCCGGGAACGCGAGTGCCACCGAGATCCGAGAGTTTCAGCAGTTCGTCAGCGTCGCGCACGACGTTGGACCACGCTTGCTGGGCCATGTTGATGCGCAGTTGCGCAAACAACGCGAGTGCACCCCCGATGTCGTTCCTGAATTGCGTGCGTGCTTGTTGCACCCAGTTCAGGGCTTCCGGGTAGCGGCCGGCCTCGTGCAGGGCGTCGATGATGTTCAAGTATGAGCGTTCCGGGTTTGGTGCGTCGGGGAAGCGATCGATGAACAGTTTGTAGGCAGCGACCGCGTCGTCGGTGCGCTTCATCCTGATGTAGCTCGAACCGAGAAAACTCACTGCATCGCGGGCGCTTGGCGATTGCGGATATGAATCGAAGACTTTCTGAAAGAGTTTGACTGCGTCGTCGTACTTTGCTTCGAGATAAAGACCGCGAGCGATTTGATAAATTGCGTTTGGCACAGTCGTGCTTTGCGGAAAGCGATCGACGATTGACTGGTAGTGAAATCGAGCGCCCGCGAAGTCGCGATTGAACTGATAGACAGACGCACGCAGGAGGTGGTCGGCTTCCGAAAGCGTCGCAGGTGATCCTTTGTCGAGCAGGTCGAGTTGCCTGACTGCTTCGAGTGCGAAGTCGTCCGGTCGCGATGCGTCAGGCATCTGCATCACGAGTTTTGTAAAAGCGTCGCGGGCCTCAGCCGGCTTGCCTGCCTTCAGATGCGACAAAGCGATCAAAGCCGCGCCTTTTCGAGCCACGCTTGTGGTTTTTGAAAGTGTCAGAGTCTTCGCGCTGTTTGCCGCAGCCTGGAAATCACCGCTCTCGAAGAAACTCTCGCTGAGTCTGAGCGTGGCGGCTTCGTTGAGAAGACTTGAAGGAGCAGTTGCGATGAGTTGCTGTAAACGTTCGCGCTCGAGAATGAGGTCACCGGTCGCACGCGCCAGCTTCGCCAGACGCCAAAGTGCATACTGTTTGAGACGCGAATCGTTTGAAGCGATTGTCTGATAACTCTTAATGGCGCTCGCAACATCTCCGTTCTTTTCCGCGATGCGACCCAGGAGGTATTCGTAATTCTTTTCACGAAACAGCGCCTCGTTTGACGCGCGAAGCTTCTCGATCTCTGAACGGGCGGCTTGCCAATCCTGTGACTCGACCGCCGAAACAATGCGATCCGGAGTTTGGGCCGCAATGGGGGAAGCAAGCGCCAGTAAAAGTAGTAGACTCGCGAATTTCATGTCTGTGATTATAATGAGGCCACGAAAAGGCACAAAGAGCACACACAAAAATGGTTGCAGAAGATATTAAAACGAGAGCGCTGTTTGCTGGAGGCGGCGGCGCTGGCTGCCAGGATTAAGGCGGAGGTGAAGGCTGAGATCGAGGGTGGCATTCGCGCCACGCTGGCGGCGGTGCGTGTTGGGGAGGATCCGGCGTCGGCGGTTTATGTCAGAAATAAGATTCGGGCGTGCGAAGACGTTGGGATACGCTCTGAACATCATGCGCTGCCTGAGACGACCAGCACGTCTGAATTGCTCGACTTGATCGCTTCATTGAATGCGCGTGAGGATGTTGACGGCATCTTGACTCAACTTCCATTGCCTCGCGGCATTGATGAAACCGCGATTATCGAAGCCATCGATCCGTCGAAAGATGTCGACGGGTTTCATCCTATTAATGCGGGAAGGTTGGCGATGGGAAGACCGGTGTTCGTGCCGTGTACGCCGGCTGGAGTGATTGAGCTCCTCGACGATAGCGGGATCGAGATACGCGGAGCGAATGCGTGCGTTGTTGGACGCAGCCAGATAGTTGGACGGCCGATGGCCCAATTGCTGTTGCAGCGTGATGCGACCGTGACGATCTGTCACTCAAGGACGCGCGATCTCGCCGCTGTGACGCGCAGTGCTGATTTGCTCGTCGTAGCGATCGGCAGAGCTGGTTTCATACGAGGCGAGCACATCAAGCCGGGCGCCATTGTGATCGACGTCGGGATGAATAAAGTGTCGGACGTTGTTGAAGTGAGCTCACTTTTCGGCAGCGAAGCGGATAAGCGTTTGGAGATAGTCGACAAGCGCGGCTTCACACTCGTCGGCGACGTACACCCAGCCGAGGCCGCGGCAGTTGCAGGCATGTTGACGCCGGTGCCGGGTGGTGTCGGTCTACTTACCGTCGCAATGTTGATGAAAAACACGTTGAAGGCCGCGCGTCTCAGACGTCAGTGAATTTATGCTTCGCGTTGGGCTGACAGGATCCATCGGCGTTGGCAAGTCGTTCGTCACTTCCGTTTTCAAGGAACTCGGGGCTCATGTGGTTGATGCCGATCAAACAGCGCGCGAAGTCGTGATGCCGGGTACACCGGGTTTAAAGGCGGTGACCGAAGTCTTTGGCGAGGAAATTCTTAATCCAGACGGTACGCTGAATCGAAAGCAGTTGGGCGCGGTGGTCTTTGGTGATGAAGAGAAACGCCAAAGGTTGAACCACATTCTTCATCCGTTCATCATCGCGCGGCAGGATGAGATCCTGAACGATTGGGAAGCAAAAGATCCGCAAGGCATCGGCATCGTCGATGCGGCTTTGATGATCGAGTCGGGCGGTTACCGGCGATTTGATAAACTGATCGTGGTCCATTGCCGGCCCGAGGTGCAACTCGAGCGCCTGATGCTGCGCGACAAGCTTTCGCGCGACGAAGCGAAGAGGCGGATCGATTCGCAGATGCCGCAAGAAGAGAAGCAGAAGTTTGCGGACTACTTGATCGACACGTCGGATGGGTTTGAACTAACGAGAGAACAGACGGTTAAAGTGTATAACAGTTTAGTTAGACAAGATTTCAGGATTTAAGATCAGATTAAAAAGATGCGGCGTTCCCGACTCTCAATTATTTGTTCGCTTTTTCTCGCATTTTGCCTGACGCACACCGGTTGTTTCACTGGCAATGAGCCTTCGACCTTCTACGGCAAAGTTGTGCCGCCGAGGTCGCAGGAGTTTCGGTGGAGTAATGGTGGGCTTCCGCAAACATTCGATCCTGCGTTTGCCGCCGCGCCGCCGGACACCGATGCCGTGCGGGCGCTTTTTGAAGGACTCACCGATTACGATCCACGCACTTTGGCTCCAGTTCCTGCCGTTGCGACACGCTGGGAGTCGTCAGATGAAGGGCGCGTTTGGACTTTTCATCTGCGCGACAACGCGCGTTGGTCCAACGGAGAAAAAGTTACTGCTGAAGACTTTGTTCGCTCCTGGGAACGAACGCTCAAAATAGGACCACTCGCTCCACATACCGAACTTCTAAACAACATCGAAGGCGCAATTCCCGCTGAAATTTCGACAACCACCGCTAGCTTCGGCGCTCGCGCAATTGACGAACACACGCTCCGGGTCACGTTGCAACACGCTGACACGAGTTTCCCCGCGCTCGTGGCCCATCCGGTATTTCGCCCGGTGAAAGTTGCTGATGCCGATAAGACGAACCGTCTTGAATCGCACGAGTTGATCTCGAACGGCGCTTTTCTCCTGTCGGCAACCGAAACCGACAAAGTCGAACTTCAACGCGCCAGGACTTACTGGGACGATGCATCTGTTGCCCTGGACCGCGTCACGTTTGTGAATACGACCGGCGCCGAAGACGCTCTCTCCGCTTATCACGCAGGCGAGATCGACGCGATCACGAACGCGCCTTTCGAGCCGCTCGCGCTCAAACTATTAGCGCCGTACAAAGATTTCCGTCGCTCAACCTTCGGCGCGTTGACTTACTACGGCTTCAACACCTCGCGTGAGCCGTTTGACGACGTGCGCGTGCGCGAAGCACTGGCGCTTGCGATCGATCGCGAACGCGTCAGCCGCGACGATCTCCGAGGCGCTACTGAGCCTGCCGGCAAGTTTCTTCCCGAAGCGATGTCAGGAGAGAAGCCTGTCGTAGATCAAACAGAACTGCTGGAGTACGACGTCAACAAAGCGCGCGATCTCCTGGCGCAAGCCGGTTATCCGAACGGTGAAGGTTTTCCCGTAATCAGGTTATTGATAAATCGAAACGAGCAGCAGCGCATTGTCGCAGACTCGATCGCTGCCATGTGGCGCTCGGCATTAAACGTCCAAACTGAAGTCGTGGTGCGCAACTGGGACGAGTACGAAGCTGCGATCGCGGCAGGTGATTACGACATCGTCCGACGCGGAATCGTGATGCAGACGACGAGTGAGCTGGTCAATATCAGAATGATGTTTGAACGTGATGGGATCCTCGTCGCCAGTCGCGTCGCCGAGCCCTGAGAGTTCGCCCGCTGTCACGCCAGAAAAAGAGGTTGTGGTTGAGACAGAGGCGCAGGCGTTGAAGAACCTCACCGCGGTGCCGATCTATTTTGCGTCATCGTATTCGCTGGTTAAGCCTTACGTCTCAGGGTTTGATACGAATGTGCTCGACGCGCCCGCATTGAAAAAGACGCGATTAAATACAAACTGGACGCACCCGTGAATTCACGCGCTGCCAAAATAGTTTCAGAAGGCGGCGTCATCGCTTTTCGGACTGATACGTTTTACGGGCTGGGCGTAGATCCGTTCAACGCGGCTGCGGTCGCTGAAGATCAGAGAGCTAAAAGGAAGAGAAGAGAACAAGCCGATACTCTTGTTGCTTTCGGACGCGAGCGTTGCGGATCGTTTTATCGCGGATCGATCGAAAGCGTTTGAGGATGTGGCAGAAAAATTCTGGCCAGGGCCTTTGACGATTGTTGGCGTGGCGGTTTCGAATTTGCCGCACGGAGATCACAGCGGGAACGAGGAACTGTCGGCGTGCGCGTGCCTGCGGACAGCGATGTTCGTGAACTTGTACGAGTTTGTGGAGGTGCACTGACGGCGACGAGCGCGAATCCATCGGGTCGCGAGCCGGCGCGCTCGGCGCAAGAAGTGCTCAATTATTTTGGGGATCGATTGATCTGATTATCGATGGAGGTGAGGTCACCGCGACTGAGCCTTCGACGGTGTTGGATGTAACGACTTCGCCACCGCGCGTGGTGCGTGAAGGTGCAGTTCGGTTTTTACAGGATTTGCAAGATTGAAACGATTTACAGGATAATCCTGTTAATCCTGCGAATCATGTAAATCCTGTCAAACTTGTTTGTGACGGTCAGGTTTCTCACGAACCCCCAGTCGCCGCTCGCGTTCACCTGAATATTCCCGACGTTCTTCCGCGCGATCACGATGTTTGATTGGTACCACATCGGAAAAACAGGTACCTCAGTGCTCACAATCTCCTGAATTCTCGTGTACAGCTCTTGCCTCTTTGACGATCGAACGTGTTAACCGCTTCGTCGAGCAACTTGTCGAGCTCGGGGTTGCTGTAACGACTGCGATTGCGCGAAGGTCGCGTCTCCGTCGGTATCTCGGAAGTCGCAAACAGGTCCTTGTAAAAGATCGGATCCTGATTACCGCCGACCCACTGCGAGTAAGCGATCTGGAAGTTACCGCGCCGTAGTTCATCAAATAGCGTGTTCGCCTCAGGCGTCTGAATCTCCACCGGAATACCGACGTTCTTAAGGTAGTTCTGAATAACACTCGCATACTGTCGCCCGGCAATACTACTTCCGGAAACTTTGTAGACCACCGGTTTCGCAAAACGCATTCGTGGGCCATCACCATCCGGATCCGTAAAGCCCGCTTCGTCGAGAAGTTGTTTCGCCCTGTCAGGAGAGAAGGAATAGGTCGTGCCCGGCGTGTAGGACCATGATTCTTCGGGAATGATGGAATGTGCGATCTTCCCGTAACCCAATAACAAATCTCTGATCAGGCTCTCGCGATCGATCGCACAGGCAATCGCCTGGCGAACCTTAACGTTGTCGAGCGGAGCTGAAGTTGTATTGATCGTGAGGAGTACGACGTTCGACCCGTTGAAAACTTTCACCTGAAGATTCGGATCCTGCTCGAGCCGCTTCACGGCGTCGGGCGAAAGACTCGTCGGCAATGCTGCGATATCCACCCGACCCGACTGCAATTCTGACTGCAACGCATTCATGTCGGCAATGACGCGAACGCGAATTTTTTGGAGCGTTGGAGCGCCTTCCCAGTAATCCGAAAATGCTTCGACATCGCAGACCTGCTGGGCATTGTCATAACTAATAAACTTGAATGGACCAGTGCCAAGCGGGTGCGTTTTTTGCGACTCGTAACTGTCTTTTGGAATGATTGCGACTGGGACCAGATTCGAGAGCAGGCCAACCCACGGCTTCGTCAACGTCACGACAACCGTTTGCGCATCCGGCGCTTCGACGCTTCTGATGTAACTGCGTTTGCTATCTCCGGTTCCCTCAAAGAAACTGGCCGACTTCGCGAAGTTGCTGGAGAAGACGAGATCGAGGGTGTATTTCACATCAGCGGAACTGAGCACGCGCCCGTCGTGAAATTTGACGCCGTCGCGAAGTGTGAAAGTGAAAGTCATGCCATCGTCCGAGCGCAGGATGTTAGAAGCGAGCTCGGCGGTGTAATCAAACTTTTCATCTTTCTTCACGAGCGAATTGAAGATCAACGTGCGAACGCGTTCGCTGGCCGCATCGACCGAGGGCGATCCGATGGGATCAATGGTGCGGATATTGTCGCCGAGAGCGATCACAAACGAGTTGCTGTTGCGACGGCGGCACCCCGCAGGTGCGATCATCAGCAACGCAAGAACAAGGACCAGGATAAACTTGCGCGTCGTCACTTAACGGGGCCTCCATAAACGTAGTTGAGCTTTGCATTGAGTTGCAGCACTTCGTCTGATAGCTGTTGAAAACGCTGGAGATCGAGCTCGAGCGGTGGCTGCATGATCGCTTTCGTGCGGGCGATTCGATCCAGAGACTGTTTGATGCGCGTCTCCGGCAACCGGCCGCTTTTTGCGGCGGCAAGTAATCCGTTATAACCGCGCCGGATCTTCTCCGGGTTCGCGCAAATCAACAGCATGTCCTCCCCGGCCTTCGCCGCGCGAACCACCGCATCTTCGATTTCGCAGTGGCGAGCAATAGCGCCCATCTCGAGATCGTCGGTCACCACAAGATGTTTGTAGCCAAGCTCCTTGCGAAGAAGCGTCGTCACGATGTTGTAGTTGAGCGATGCGGGTTCGAGTAAACCGCCGGTTAAGCCTTCTTTAATGTCGATGTTTGGAAAACCGCCATGACTCACCATCAAACACCGCACGCGATCGTCGCGGCGTTGAAAAAGTTCGATGTACGGCGCGAGATCCTGAGCGATCAGATCGTCGTGAGTCAGGTGAACGATCGGCATCTCTTCGTGTGAATCGACTTCACCGGCGCCGATACCAGGGAAGTGCTTCAGGCAACCCATCATTCCGGTGCCTTGCAAACCGCGCATGTAAACCGTTGTGTAACCAAGCACTTCGCCGGGTGATCGTCCAAACGACCGCGAGTAAAGGCCGTTCGAAAGTAGATCGCGATCCTCGGTCATGATCGACATCACGGGCGCGAAGTTGAGATTGAACCCGAGCATGCGCAGCACTTCGCCGGTAATCCTGCCGAGCGCGCGCGCTGCAGCGAGGTCGCCGTGCTGGCGAATCGTGCGCGCCGCGGGCATCGGCGTAAAGATTCTGCGCAGGCGGTCGACAAGGCCGCCTTCCTGATCGATGCCGATGAGCGGTGGTGTCGGAACGAGTTCACGGACGCCGTCGAGCAGAGAGCGCAGTTGTTCCGGACCGGCTACGTTGCGGCCGAAGACGATGATGCCGCCGGGCCGCACCTCTTCGATTAGGGCGCGTGTGTCTGCGTCAAGTTCGGTGCCCGGAAGTCCGATGAATAAGAATTGTCCGATTTGTTGTTCGAGCGGCAGGCCGTATAAATTTTCTGGAAGCATCTCGTTCTGCGAGGAGTTTAGCATAGCCACAAAAAGGCACAAGAAGCACTCTTGTGATTTTTGTGCTTCTTTGTGGCTACAGGACTGTAGTATAAACAAACGCATGCCACGCGAAATCACCGATCGGGGTCGCGTCGTTGAAGCCATCAAGCATCTCGCTCTTACCGCTGAGCTTTTCGAAGTACAAAACGGCAAGCAAAAATACGGCAGCGATCTCGAGGTGATCGTCCAGGGACGCGACTATGGCAACGGCAAGCGCGTTGGTCCATACATCAGGCTCCTCGCTTACGACGGCGGCGAAGAGATCATGCGCCAGGGCGAGTGGGGTGGAAACACTTTCTACATCGCGGTCGAAGGCGCGCTCGATGTTCTAGTCCGTGAGGGCGGCGGGCAGAAGAAGATCGGCCAACTCGATCCGGGAACGTGTTTCGGTGAGATGGCTCTGCTCGCCGGGGTCGAACGCAACGCGACTGTTTCGGTGCCTGGCGATCAAAAAGCGGTCGTGCTCGAAGTGACGCGTCCTGCGTTGCGTTTACTCCGAAAACTTCAGACGTTCGGCAACATTTTGGATGAAACGTACCGCACGCACGGCATCGGCCGTGTGCTCGAAGATCTCACGTCAATTACCGGCAAGTCGTTGAGTGGACCACTAACCGAAGAGCTGCGACGCACGGCTCGTTACATGGTCTACGGCAAAAATCACGAGCTGTGTAAAGAAGGGGAACCGATCGACCGCCTGATTCTGATCAAGACCGGTTGGGTGCGACGTTCGCGCGGTGTTCCTTTTCACGCAGCCTCACCCGAAGTCGTGCTCGGCGTCGATGAAGCGATTGGCGTCGACTTTCTTGGCGGCGGAAACTGTTTAGGTCTCGAAGGTGTGACGCAGCCGGCGAAGTGGAAATCCAGGGGGACCTTGATGGCGCGCACCGAGGTGCTCGAGGTACCGCTCGATCAGTTCTCATCAGACCCGGGTTTACGTCAACAACTTGCCGATACGTTTTCATCGCTTTCAACTGCCGGCAGTGCTTTGCCGCTGACGATCGAGTTGATTCCCGATCTGAACGCGCTCAAGGCGTCGGAAGAAGAGATCGCAACCGGAATTATCGACGGCACAAACGTGCTGGTGATGGACATGGACCTTTGCATCCGCTGTGGCAACTGTTCGCTCGCGTGTCACAAGATGCACGGCCAATCGCGCCTGCTGCGTCGCGGAATTCAGATCGAGCGGCCGGTTAGTATCGGTAAGAAGCGTTTGCAACATGCGCTAGTTCCGCAGGTGTGCATGCACTGCGCAGATCCGGAATGTATGACGGGCTGTCCGACCGGCTCAATCTTTCGCGATTCGGGCGGCCACATCGACATCGATCCTCACACGTGTATCGGCTGTTACGATTGCGCCACGCAATGTCCTTACGACGCGATCTCGATGGTCCCGCGCGAGGCGCCTCCGGCAAACCACAGCTTCGTGTCAAAGCTCACAAGTGCTTTCAAATTTAAGATCGATCCACCGGCGGCTCCCGAGGACTCTGACGACCTGGTTGCGATCAAATGCAATCTTTGTGAAGACACCCCACTCAATCCGCCGGGTGTGCGTCGCAAAAAATATTCGTGCGAGGAGAATTGTCCGACCGGAGCGCTCGTGCGCGTGGATCCGATCGAATACTTTAACGAGATTGGACCAGCGCAGTCCTTTGTCTTTCGCGATCAAAATCACGCTGTTGGCCGGAATATTCATAAAAGCGATCCACTCGCACGCGCATGGCACATCGGCGGAGTCGCTTTTACGATCCTGACCGTGCTTGCAACTATCGGGGCGATTGGGAAATACGGATTTGACGGCGTGCTGGCCGGCAGTTGGTTGACGATGCGCTGGCTCACCGGGCTTGTGGGGCTGGTCGGCGTCTCCGTTGTGATGACGTATCCAATGCGCAAACAGATCTATCGCCGGCGCGCGGGCGCGTTGCGCTACTGGTTGCTGGCCCATGTCTACATTGGAGCGATAGCAGGTGTAGTTCTGTTGCTGCACTCCGGCACGCGGACTGGCGGCTTGCTGACGAGCCTGCTTTATGTTGCATTCGATCTTACGATCATTTCCGGACTCATCGGAGTTGTTGCTTACGCGGTCGCGCCCAGGATCATGACGCGCATCGAAGGCGAGCCTTTGCTCGTTGAAGATCTCGAGAAGCGGCGTGAAGAATTGCGCCAGGACACGCGCAAGATCTACGAGAAGAGTGAAGGATGGTTGAAAGACGAACTGCGCGACCGCGTCTATCCGCGTTTTCTGTCTTACGAGTTTTTGTGGCGGCAACTAAGACGGCAGGAGGAGTTGAAGGCGCTATTGGCCCAGGCGCGCCAGGAGTTCAAAGATCGCACGATGCGAACGGCGACTGACGAAGAACGCGACCTCTTGATCTCCGCGGTCGAAGCCGCCGTCATGTTGCGTCGTGTCGATGCATTGCTCGCACTTCACTGGTTGCTGCGCGTTTGGATTCCCATGCACATCGTGTCGACTGCGCTGATGATCGCACTGATGTTGGTCCATGTCGTTCAGGTCGTTTTCTTCAACGTGAACTAATCCACAGATTACACAGATTCTTTTTTAACAATCGGTGTAATCTGTGGATGGTTTTATATGAATCAGTACGTCATTATTCGTGAGGACTTACTCATCGACCCGGTCACGGTCGTGACTGAAGGGTTGCTGATTGGGCGTCTGCCGCAGTGCGAAGTGCTGCTGAACCATCCGTCGGTGTCTCGCGTTCAGGCCGGAATCAAGCAAGTCGAGAACGACTATTACCTCTTCGCGTTAAGACCGCGGAACCCGGTTCTGCTGAATGGCAAACCGGTTGAAGAGAACGAAGCGCTCGCGACCGGCGACATTATTGAAGTTGGACCATTCCGGTTAGAGATCGAGGTTACTGACGAAGAGCTGACAGTCCTCATAGAACTTCAGATCGGAACGAAGCCTTCCGAGATCGACGTCAGCGATCCGGGATTGAGCACCGACAATCTGGTTACGACCAACGCCAGGGGGAAGAAACCGCGTCCTGCGCCGATTGCGGGAACCAAAGCGCTCGACATTTTTTGGGACAAGAGAGTTCGAGAAGTAGGGAAGATGGTGCGCCTCTCACCGCTGCATCCGAAAGGCGGCAGGCGCAGCGGTAAAGCCCAGTTCAACTGGCTGCCGACGACGGATCTGATGTCGCGATGGCCCGTAGCGTTCTTTACGTGGTCATTGTTGATCGTCGGATTGGTTTCCACCGCCGCCGCTTACTGGTACACGAGTGCGTTCGCGCCGGCGCCGATTTCGCGGGCACACGCGGCGACGCAGTTCAGCCTCGACCCTGGAATTGCGACGAGGCCAAACTCGGGTTCATGCACGAGCTGTCATTCATTGACAAGCAGCATGGAGCAGCAATGTACTTCGTGTCACAACACCGAAGCGTTCGTGGCGACGATGATCAAGCCACACGAAGCGGCAGGGCTTGGTTGTGTTGATTGCCATGCAGAACACCAGGGCACGGAGTTTAGTGCGAAGGCCGGCGCGCTTGCGTCATGTACCGCGTGTCACAACGACAGCAATCAAAAGCTTTACAACGGCCGGAAGGTTGGAACACCTCACGGCGGCACGCTCGGTTATCCGGTGGTGAATGGTTCGTGGAGTCCGAAGTCGATCAGCGATGAAGATTGGGAGTTTAGGCAACTCGGGACCACGCGCCAACTAACCGACACGGATGAAAAGTGGCGCAGCAACCAATTTCATGCGCTGCACGATCAGCGCGTCAAACTTGCGGGCGGGCTGAAGGGAAATACTGAAGGACGTCTCTCATGCTCGAGCTGTCACACATCGTTCGATCCTCTCGACAGGACCACGCCGCGAACAACCTGCGCCGCTTGCCACGAGGCGAACAATAAACCTAACTGCACGTCGTGCCACGTCCAACATATCAAAGACGCTCGTCGCTGGAGCGCCTCAATGCTTTAAAAGCCATCCACAGATTACACAGATTTAATCTGCGTAATCTGTGGATGGATTTAACCTGCTGGTTTGTGGCAGGGGACGCAGTCGTTGGAGCCCGGGATCTTTCCTTTGAGAGCGGGGCGGGCGGCAATCGCTTTATCGTGGCAGATGTTGCAGTTTAAGTGATACGCCACTTCATTGTTCAGCTTCGTTGGTGTGGGCTTGTCCGGATACTGGATCGCCGGCATGGGCGCACTATCATCACCCGCCTGAAGATGACACGCGCGGCACTTCTTCACGCCCTTCGCATCAGCAGCCGCCAGCGCTTCCGTCGTCAACACAACTGCGCGCTCAGAAGTCTTCAACGGCAGCTTCAAACTTGCCGCCGGCTGGTCCGTGTGATGGCACTCGACACATGACAACACACTCTGCCCATCAATGCTGTATTTCTTCAACGAGTGTGTCTCGTGATTGAAGGCAACCTCGCCGTATTTGTCTGATTGGCTGTCTTTTCCGAGGACCATCTCCTTGGGTTGGACCTTGCTCAGCTCCTGCGCAACAGCGCCGATCGAACCAAGTGTCAGCAGTATGATGAGAAGTGCTTTCATAGTTGAATCTTAAAGACCGCGCTTCGAAGCCTGTCAATTTTTTTGTTTTTGGCGACTACATCGGCATACGAAAAGTTGGTCCAGAATGACATTTGCGGCAGTCTTTGAACGCCAGATCGCCGCCAAATGACTTCCTCCCGTTATGACAACTCAAACACGTCATGCCGCGCGTCGTCACAAAATGCTCGGAGGCCGCGGGCGAGCTCACCTGGCGTGTTTGCGGCGCACCTGCGGTAAGCCGGTGACAGTCGGCACATGCGAGCCGCTCTCTTGAACCGTGGTCCGCATGACTGAACGCGTAGCGATAGGAACGCGCGTTGGTGCTGGTTGGCCGGTATGCTTTCTGCTCGTGACACACTCCGCACGACGCCATCTCTCGACCCGAGTTGGATTTACTTTCAGGCGTGTGACATGTGTAGCAATTGTTGTGTGCGGCAAGGTTCGCGGGGATCGACAAGCCTGCCCCGCGATTCACCGGTGTGCTGTGACAGCCTGCGCAACCTCTCTGCGGGCGAGCTGAACCAGTGTTGTGCTGAGCGTGATCGAACTTGACGTTGAATCGTTCGTTGAAGCTCGCGGGAAAATTCTTCAGTGGAGGATTGTTGCTGCTGACATTTGTGTGGCAGATAACGCACATGGGTATCGCAGGCGTCGTGAACTGAGTGCGGTGACAATCAGTGCAAGCTTTGTGACCGGGGAAACGTGGCGTTGCGGAGTTGTCGGTTCTTTGGTGACAGGAGTTGCAGGCGAGCGAGCTGTGTCGCTGGCTGGTATGAAGGAATTTTGAGTAATCGACTTGAGGGCCTTGGACGAAAGCCAGTACACAAAGGACACAAAGTATGCACAAACCAAATGGGTTCATTTGATGTCCTTGCGCTTCAGAGGAGGCCGCTCTGCGATCAGGTAATGGCTTGGTGGTGGATCGAGGGTTCCGACATTTGGCTCGTGGCAATAAACGCAGACGAATGCGCGGTTCTTATCGATCGCCACCAACTCCTTATTAAGATCTTGTCGCAAACCATCTTTGTTATGACATTCAGTGCACGCGGTGATCGGAACGTCAGGCTTCAGGCCTCTAAGCGATGCGGGTTTCGTGATGTGGATATGGCATGTCGTACACTCCGCGATGTGCTGCTTCTTCTCACCACCGCCGTCGTGAATGAACTTCGCAGAGATCCTCTTTGGCGCATCAGCCATCACGAATGGGGTGGTGGCGAGCTTGTGACATCCGTCGCAGTTCGCAGCCACTGGCTCCTGCGATTTCCAGTGACAGTTGAAACACGATGAGTGATCGGTCGGAACGGCTTTGAATGTCGCGGTTCGTGTTCCATGACAGATAGTGCAGTTGTTGTAGCCTTGCGGCGCGTGCGCGAAACGCAGCAGTGCGATTGCATCCTGATGTTTGTCGTGCGGAAACTCGATGTTGAACTGTAACTTCGATGCGGGATTGCGAAACGCGTAACGCGCTTCATCGCGAGGGGAGGTCTTCGAATGACACACCGAACAGATCGGCGGCTTCGCACCGCGGAAGAACTGCGGACGGTGACAACTCACGCACGCATCATGATCGGGGTAATCGGCAACGTCCGGAAATGACGAGACTTTCGTCCATTCTCGCGTCGGCGGTTTGTGGCAGGTGTTGCAAGCCGCCTGATGTTTCTGTGTCGCGTGCGAGAACTTTGAATAATCGATGGACGGCCGTCTCTGGCCCTGGACTACGCCCAGGGCCAGCACAATCAAAAGGATTGTTCTGATCCGTGTCATCCGCGTTAATCCGTGCCACCACAAGCAGGTATTGGTTTTTCAACCGCAACACACTTCACATTTTTATCTTTACGATTCGAAACCAGGTAAGGCTTTTCAGTCGCAATGTCGCCGGGTTTCACCTGCACTTCGCAATTCCACGTCGCGAGCGTTTGGCCCAGCTCGGCGGGAACGACGCTTGATAACACATAACTTCCTGGTCCAAGGTCTGTGAAGTAAGCGGTCCCGTTCCGATCGGTCATTACCGAATAAAACCCAGGGCCAGGGATATTCAGCAGCGTTTCGATAACACGCTGCCGGTCTTGATAGAAACCATCACGCAATTCGGGAGCGAGGTTCGTCGTTAACCACTTTAGCGCCGTCTCCTCGTTTCCAAACTCCTTCTGACTCGCGGCAAACGCAGTCGCAAACTCCGGTACAGCTTTTGGCCCTGTGACGAAATCCTTCTCGACCGTGCGGCAGTACATCGATTCGCAGTCTCCCTGTTTCAGCCACTCGATCAATGCGCCACTCGCGCCGCGTTTCTTGTAATAACAATCTCTGGAGACGAGGGGTTGTCGTTCAACCGCATCGATGAACGTCCGGTTCTGTTCGAGCGTGCCGGGAATCAGGAAGAACCGTTTTCGTGCGAGCCCGCGCAGAGGCGCCGTGTCATCAGCCTTCACGCGAACGCGCAAACGAAGCACGCCGGTCGGACTCGTTTGCTGGGTCTGGGCCAGCGCACCGGTCACCGCAAGTAAAAGCGTAAAGCAGACGAACACTCGCTGCGTTGATCTCATAGATTTGGACTTCGTGGAAACTTCAAAAACGGCAGACGCACGCTGCGCACGAAAATCTGATCCGATCTGATCCCTGCTGGTGGTGAAAAACCATTCGCGCCGGCGGCTGCGATCAGGTCGTCCTGGTCCACTCCGTCGCCGCTGATGCCGATGGCGCCAACCAAAACGCCATTTTTATAGAGTGGCACGCTTCCTGGAAAGATCTGAATTCCGTTTGCTAAGCCGGGTATCGCAGTGCATGAAGCAACTGGCCCACTCAAAGCCGCGAGAAAGCCCGTCCTGATGAGATCGAGCTGCAAGCCAACGTTGAAGGGACTCCAGTCACCAAGCGGAGTGCTGAATGGGCCAGCCGCAGTGTCGTTGATCCCGTCAGGAAAAAATGGACGATGAAGAAAACCGGTCGCACGGTCGCTGAACGCAAATGCGCCATCGAACCGCAAACCATCAGCCGCAGCGCGATCTACGTACGATCCAAAGCCCGCCGCTCGCAACGCCGTAGCAGCGCCAGCACTCGAGAAGAATGCTGCCGTTCTTGCCTTTTGCACTGCCACGTCAAATCCGAAAACCGGCGCATCCTGTTGCCTGAACACTCCCAGCACGACGCCGGCAGTGTCTACGACCGCGATCGTGACTCGCGCGTTACTTCCAAGCGGCTGCCTGATCGCGGCGCGCGTGATGTTCGACTGCTGAGCCGCGCGCGAGATGATCGTCCCGACCTCTGTCGCGGTCAGCGCATTTGGTCCGGCGGGAGCTGTGCCTGCGGTAAAGGGAAGAACCGTGGACTGACTTCACCAGCGATGCCGCCGACTACCTGTGGCACAAACTCGGAATCGGGCGGGATGCCGCCTGGTCCAAAAGAAATGGTCGCGCCTGCGATACTCGCCACAGTTGTCGGTGCAGGCGGACTCGTCACGTTCGAGAAGGGCAGCCTGATGCCGTCAACGAGAATGTTGTTTCCACGAATGCCCGTTGGCGCTTCAAAACCTCGAATGCCTGATGCGGCGATGAGTTCTTCGAAGGGTTGATCTTCGTCGCCGGATCGCGATCGACTGTGTAAAGTCCATCGCCTTCGACGCCAATGCCGCCCGCGGGCAGACCGTTTTTGTAAATCGGCAAGCCGCCAGGATCCGCCGAAAGACCGAGTCGCGCTGATGGTATTTTGATGTCGCCGCAAGGAAGAGAAGAGAACTGAACTCCATAGAGCGGGCCGCCGGCGCGAAAGCTGATTCCGGGTGGAAAATGTTCCTGAATTATGTAGCCTGCCGTGCGAGTTGTGAATGCATTGCCGGTGGTGCTGAAGAATGCAGCCGTCGATGCTTTTGCAATTGCGGCTTCGGCTGCGGGAACGACGCCGCCTTCGAGACCCTGGCCCAATCTGCCGACGCTCCGAACGGTGGTAGAAGCGGGTGCACCAGGCATCGGGAAGAAACCGAGCACGTTTCCTTCGCGATCGGTAACGATGATTGTTACCGCGTCGTCCCAGTGCGGTGGCTGCTGAAGCAGCTTGTTGCAGGATCGTTTGGACGTCGGTTGGGTTCAGGTTCGTTGCGGCAACACCGATTGGAGGTCCCGGGGCGACGATGCCCGGCGTGGGGACAGCGCCGCTATCGTCAGGTGGTCCATCTCCGACGTGACCGATGCCAACACGTACGCGATTACTCTCCATTCCGCCGTATTTGATCCGCACGAGCACATCGCCCGCGTGAGGTAAGTTTTGTGGAAGACGAATTACAAGCGACGAAGCCCACGGTTGATCGGGAACGCGTGCCGACGTGCTCGACGGTCAGTGGATAGATCGTGCGTGTTGCGTCTTCTGCGTCCGCCGTCACGGCGCCGGCAGTCTCGCCTGGTTGTAACTGCAAATTCATCGCGAACAGCATGATGCGTGTCGCTGAGTCTGGACCAAATTTCACTTGGACCGTGCTGGTGAAAGGTTCACGTTGGCGTGTTACTGATTCGAATGAGATGGCGCGTGTTGAGTCGGGGTGACTGATCAGCGTAGGTCGCGTGGCTTGTGCTCCGGCGATCTAACTTTATGAAGCTGAATCGCAAAAGCAGAAACGCTAGTAGGAAGACTACAAGCCTCATGGTGCACAATGTATCACAAAGCCATCCACAGATTGCGCAGATAAAAAATCTTTCTTTAGTCGCGACTCGTGTGTTACAACGCAGAGAACGTGATCCGTCGCCCGATCCAAACAGCGTTGGTGTTGCTGGTCATGGCGAGTTGCTTTCCCGTCTTTGCGCAAGCGTCGGGTCGATTGAAAGGCGTGGTGCGCAGTCCCACAGGCGCGCCGGTGGCAGGCGCAGTCGTTGTCGTTACAAATCAGGTCACACGCAAGGTGCGGCGTGTTCGCAGTGCCGCTGATGGGACTTATTCGGTTTCACTCGAAGCGGGTGCGTATCGCGTAACGTTGGACCAGCCGCACGTCGCTCTGTTCGATAAAGACAAGAACTACGGCGACTTCGCCATCGTTCGCGGCGACACGCTTGAAAACGTAATCATCGAGCCTGATCGCGACGTTGTGGTCGATATTCCTTTGGCCCCGCCACAGACGATCCCACCCGCACCGCAGCAACGTCGCGAAACTCCGGACCGCTGGCGCGTCACTTTTCCGGAATACGATCGCTACGGCGACCGCGGCGCGCGTGGCCGCGATATCCCGTTCAAACAAGGACGCTGGTGGGATCCTTATAATCAAAACGTTCTCAAAGGCGACTACCCGATCAAGGGCGACAAGCTCTTCCTGATCCTGACTGCCGTCAGTTCCACGAATGTCGAACAAAGACGAGCGCCTACGCCTTCTGACGTGAGCAGCGTCGATCCTGCAAGCGCGGAATTCTTTGGCCGCCCCGAACAGTTCGCGGCCAGCGAAACGGTTCAATTCAGTTTCGAGCTATTTCACGGCGATACGACGTTCAAGCCGCGCGATTGGGCCATCAAGTTTTCGCCAACATTCAGCATTCCAAACTACCTCAACGCGCGCGAAAACGGCGTCGTCAACATCGACGTGCGTCGCGGCACGAACCGCACAGACTGGCATGCTTCGTTCGAAGAGGCGTTTGGCGAAGTGAAGCTTGCAGATCTAAACGCGAATTACGATTTTGTTTCCGTGCGGGCCGGAATACAACCGTTTGTTTCCGACTTCCGCGGGTTTATCTTTTCCGACAACAATCTCGGCGCGCGAGTGTTTGGCGCATTCGACAACAACCGTTATCAGTTCAACGGCGCGTACTTCTCGATGCTGGAGAAGGACACGAACAGCGGTCTCAACCGCTTCGACACGCGACACCAGAACGTTTACATCGCAAATTTTTTCCGACAGGACTTCATTCGCAAGGGTTACACGATTCAGGGAAGTTTTCACTACAACGACGATCGGCGGACGGTCGAGTTTGATCGCAACGGTTTTCTGGTGCGACCTGCACTGGTAGGCGACGTGAGGCCGCATGCAGTCAAGGTTGGTTATATTGGCATTAGCGGCGATGGCCATCTCGGCCGGCTCAATCTTTCAAATGCTTACTACTTCGCATTTGGTCACGACGAGCGCAATCCGATCGCCGGACGCAGAGTTGAGATCAGATCGAACATGGCTGCGGTCGAGGCTTCTGTCGATAAGGATTATTTGCGTTTCAAGAGCTCGTTCTTTTGGGCGCAGGGCGACGCTAATCCAACTGACGAACGAGGTTCGGGCTTTGACGCGATCTTTGACGATCCGAATTTTGTTGGCGGGCAGTTTTCATTCTGGGTGCGAAATGGAATTCGTCTGACGCAGACCGGCGTTGGCCTGGTCCAACCGAACAGTTTGTTGCCGAGTTTGAGAAGCAGCAAGATTCAGGGGCAGGCGAATTTCGTGAACCCGGGAATCTTTGTTTACAACGCGGGCCTGGATGTTGAAGTCACGCAACGCGCGAAGGCAGTGATCAATATCAACTACCTGCGCTTTCATCGAACGGAGCCGCTGGAGTTGCTGCTGTTTCAGAATCGGATCCGGCACGATATCGGATGGGACTACAGTCTCGGCGTCGCGTACCGGCCGTTTCTGATCAATAACTTCACGCTCACGTTTGGCGCTTCGACTCTGCAGACGGGCCGCGGCTTCCGCGACATCTTCACCGACGCCTCACGCAACTGCCCACCGGGCGTCGAAGACTTCTGCCAACCAAACGTGATCAGTCCGAAGAAAGCGTTGTACTCGTTGTTTGGGCAAGTGAAGTTTATTTTTTAGCCACAAAAGGCACAGAAGACACAAAATGATTCGAGTGATTGCGAGTGTCGTTTTGATTTTGGCGGCGGTGATCATTGTCGCGTCGTGGCCGTCGGCTGCGTCGAATCAGACTCCGGCGGTGAAGGTTGAGGGGTGTGTGGCGTGTCATGGGTTGATTGAGCCGATGCATAAGTATGGGACGACGGAGACGCTCGAGAAGATCAAGGATGGGAAAGATGCGGTGGGGTTGACTTGCACTGCGTGTCATGGCGGGAATCCGGTTGCAAGCACTAAAGAACAGGCGCATGTGCGGCCTCTATTTCCGCGTGAGTGGCGACGAGAGGGGAAGTACACCGGAGCGAATCCGGAGCGGTCGAATACGTTGCTGGCGCGCGAGAGTTGGGAGTTTGTGCGGTTCGTTAATCCGGGCGATCTGCGCGTCGTTGGAAAGACGTGCGCGGGATCGGCGTGTCATGACGTCGAGTCGAAGAACGTTTCGCGCAGCATGATGACGCACGGTGCGATGCTCTGGGCCGCCGCTCTCTACAACAATGGTAGTTTCCACTTGAAGGATGCGCGCTTCGGCGAAAGTTACAGCGAATCGGGCGCGCCGCAGACGTTGCTGCAAACGAGCACCGAAGAAGAGCGACGCACAAAAGGACTCTTGAGCTTGCTCGATCCGATTCCGCGTTGGGAGATTTCTCAGCCGGGCAATGTGTTGCGCGTGTTTGAGCGCGGCGGCAAGCGACGGCTCGAAGTCGGACTGCCCGATAAAGAAGAAGAACCCGGCAAGCCTGACAAGGGTCTTAGCCCGCGTGGCTTTGGCACCGCACAGCGCACCGATCCCGTGTTTTTAGGTTTACAGAAAACACGCCTGCTCGATCCGACGCTCAACTTTCTCGGCACGAACGATCATCCCGGCGACTATCGCTCGTCCGGTTGTTCTGCATGTCACGTGATCTACGCGAACGATCGCGATCCGGCGCACTCAGCTTTCTACAACGAGGCAGGAAATCTCGGACGTTCACAAACCGCTGACACGTCGATTCCAAAGAACGAATCAGGACATCCGATCAAGCACCAGTTCACGAGCCAGATCCCGACATCGCAGTGCATGGTCTGCCACATGCACCCGGGAACGAACATGGTCGCCACTTATCAGGGGTTGACCTGGTGGGACAACGAAAGCGACGGATCGAAGATGTATCCGGCGACGCAACACAATCCGAGTCAGGACGAAGAGCAGGAGAAGCTCGATCGAAATCCTGAAGCTGCCAGCTTGCGCGGTTTGTGGTCCAACTTTGATTTCCTGAAAGACACAGGCACCTCTGCATTCAACGCACTGCTGAAGAACACGCAGTTTGCCGACTCGCACGGTCATGGCTGGATGTTTCGCAAAGTTTTCAAACGAGATCGGAAAGGGAACCTGCTCGACGCTGCAGGCAACATCGTCTCGCCGGACGACAGCCAGAAGTTCAGCAAGGCTGTTCATCTCAACGACATTCATCTCGAAAGAGGGATGCACTGCGTCGACTGTCACTTCAGGCAGGACTCGCACGGCGATGGCAATCTCTACAACGAGCCGCGCGCGGCGATCGAGATCACATGCGAAGACTGTCATGGGACCATCAAGCAGAAGGCGACGCTGTTTACCTCCGGGCCTGCGGCGGCAGTTGCCACCGGCACGGCAGCCGAACGTCGCAAATCGCAAAATCAACCATTGGCGGGCCAGGATCTGACGCGGATTCGCGTTCGCGATCCTGATGGAGCACGTATTCCGCTTTTCCAACGGATTACGCGTGACCGAAAGCGGAAAGACGCGCAGGGCGTCGATGTCGATCTGAAAGCCGGCGACATCATGCAGAACTCGATGGTCGTGCCCGGACGCTGGTGGCGTGTACCGCAAACACTCGATACCGTGACGCAAGGCAGTCGCGACTATAACGAGCAATCGCGCTACGCGAAGACGATTCGCAAAGACAACACGACCTGGGGCGACGTTCCTGCCGACTCCAATCAACTCGCGCACCGAGATAACAACATGACTTGCGTCTCGTGTCACTCTTCGTGGGTGACGAGTTGTTTTGGTTGTCATCTGTCAATGCAGGCGAACCGCAAGATGCCGAATCGTCACAACGAAGGCGGCAACACGCGCAACTTCACGCAGTACAACTACCAGGTCCTTCGCGACGACATCTTCATGCTCGGTCGTGACGGAACGGTGACTGGAAATCGTGTTGCGCCCGTTCGATCTTCATCTGCGGTGTTGGTGAGTTCGCAGAACCAGAATCGCGAGTGGATCTATTCGCAGCAGCAAACAACTTCTGCAGAAGGTTTCGCGGGCCAGGCTTTCAACACGCACGTGCCGCACACGGTTCGCTCGACGGAAACAAAAGTGTGCAGCGATTGTCATGTCTCGGCGAAGAACGACAACAACGCGTGGCTGGCGCAGTTGCTGTTGCAGGGAACTAACTTCGTCAACTTCATGGGACGGTACGTTTACGTGGCCGCAGATCATTCGTTAGATGTGGTCGTAGCAACCGAACACATGGAGCCACAAGCGGTGCTCGGCAGCAGCTTGCAAAAGATCGCTTATCCGTCGAACTACGATCGGTTTGTTCGTGGCGGACGAGAGTTGAAGACGTTTTACGAGCACGTCGGTAATCCGCGTGTGTTGCAGGTGCAGTTGCGTGGCGAGTATGCGTACGTGGCGGCGGGCGAGGGTGGGTTGCGCGTTTACGACGTTGCGCAAATTGATCACAAAGGCTTTTCGGAGCGCATCGTCACGGCGCCTGTGTCGCGCTTTGGGCAGAAGTTTTGGGTGAAAACGAAATATGCGACGGCAGTTGCAGCGCCGACGACACTCGCGGTCGATCCGGCGCGCACGAGGCTAAAAGAGAACGAAGAGCAACCGATTCATCCGCTTTATGCGTACCTGTATGTTGTCGATAAGTATGAAGGTTTGATCCTCGTAAACGCGGCGACGCTGCTCGACGGCGATCCGCTCAACAACTACTTGAAACGTGCGCTTACATTTAATCCTGGTGGGGCACTCATTGACGCGAACAACATCGCGATCGCAGGCAACTACGCGTACATCACGACGGCACAGGCGCTGGTGATCGTCAGTATTAACGATCCGTTGAATCCGCGAGTGGTGAATCGGATCAGTCTCAAACATCCGCGCAGTGTGGCGATTCAATTTCGCTATGCGTTTGTTGTCGATGATGAAGGGTTGAAGGTTGTTGACGTAACCGTTCCGGAACAGGCGCGACTAGTCGAAGGCGCTATTGTTCCCCTCGCGCACGCTCACGATGTTTATGTCGCTCGTACGTATGCGTACGTGGCCAACGGCAAAGACGGAATCGCCATCATCGACGTCGAACAGCCGGAGCAGCCTCGACTCGATCAGATGTACAACGCCGAGGGAAAACTGAACGACGTGCATCAAGTGAAGATTGCGATGACGAATGCGAGTTTGTTTGCTTACGTTGCGGATGGGAAGAATGGCATGCGCATCTTGCAACTGACTTCGCCGGAGACGATGCCGGAGTACGCCGGATTCAGTCCGAGGCCGCGGCCCGTGTTGATTGCGACGTTCAAGACGAAAGGCGAGGCGCTCGGTGTCTCGAAAGGGCTCGATCGCGATCGTGCGGTGGATGAGAGTGGAAATCAGGTCTCTGTGTTTGGACGGCGGGGGGCAAGGCCGTTCAATTACGACGAGATTCTGAGGATGTTGAGGACGAATGATGGTAAGGGCGACTGGTTCCGCGTGAGTGACACACCGGTAAAGAAATAGTCTTTAAGCCACAAAAAAGCACAAAAAAGCACGAGAGATTCTGGTGAGTGTTCGCGTTTTGGTTTTACATCAACTGCTCTTTGAGCTTCAGCAATAATTCTTTCGCTTCGTCGGCGCTCAAGGATTCTGAGGCGGCGCGAATTTCTTCAATCACTTTCTGATTAGCGAGATCGAAGAGCGAGGCCTGGGCGGCGGCCTTGCGGCGTCCGGCGCGCGTTGCGGCCTTCTCCAAGGCGCTGTTTGCTGCGGCGCTAAACGCCATCGGCTCTTCAATCGGCTTCACATCTTCCTCTGCAAACACGTCCAGTTCGTATCGCTCGAGCCGCGCCAGCACTTCGCGCGCATTCGCAAGCACTGCCGGCGGAAGCCCCGCAAGTCGTGCGACCTCGATGCCGTACGACTTCGAAGCACGGCCACGCTCGAGACGATGCAGAAACACAACCTCACCTTCGCGCTCTGTCGCAGTGATCTGGTAGTTCTGCGCGCCAGGCAATCGTTCGGCGAGTTCTGTCAGCTCGTGATAGTGCGTTGCGAAGAGAGTCTTCGCGGCGTGATCTGCTGAGTTGTGCAGGTACTCCGCCACGGCCCACGCGATCGACAGTCCATCGAAAGTCGCAGTGCCACGTCCAATCTCGTCGAGCAGCACGAGTGAACGCGGCGTTGCGCTATGCAGGATCGCCGCCGTCTCCGTCATCTCCACCATGAACGTCGAACGACCGCGCGTCAGATCGTCCGACGCGCCAACCCTGGTCCATATTCGATCCAGCAACGGCAAGCGTGCGCGTTCGGCGGGCACAAAGCATCCGGTCTGCGCGAGGATGCAGATGATCGCGGTCTGGCGCAGCACAGTGCTCTTACCACCCATGTTTGGTCCGGTGATGATGAGGAGCCTGTCGGTCGAGTTGTTGAGATAGATGCTATTCGGCACGAAGGGCTCGTCGATGAACACTTCGATGACCGGATGCCGGCCCTGGATGATTTCGAGTTCGTCGCCGTCGTGCAGCACGGGCCGTGAATATCGACGTCGCGCCGACGTTTCGGCCGACGAGGCAAGCACGTCGAGCGCGGCCAGAGCGCGCGCAGTCATTTGAATGCGTTTTGTTTCGGCTGCGATCTGGCGGCAAACGTCTGTGAAGAGCTCAGTCTCCAACTGAATGATCCGCTCTTCGGCGCCGAGAACTTTCTTCTCCCAATCGCGCAGCTCCGGCGTGGTGAAGCGTTCCGCATTCGCGAGTGTCTGGCGACGTTCGTATTCAACCGGCACGCGCACGGCATTGGCTCTGGAGACCTCGATGAAGTATCCGAAGACTCCATTGAAACGAATGCGCAGATTGTTTATTCCACTGCGTGTACGTTCTGTCGCTTCCAGGGTCGCAATGATCTGCTTTGCGTTACGGCTGGTGGAACGTAGTTCGTCGAGTTCGGCGGAGTAACCTTCGCGAATCGTGTCGCCGTCGGTGAGTTTGATTGGTGGATCGTCGTTGATTGCGCGAGCGATGAGTTCGCGCACGTCGGGAAGTTCGTCAGTGTTCTCGACCAGGACTTCGAGGAGCGAAGCATCGAGACCATGCAGCACTTCGCGAATCGCCGGCACCTGGTTCAGCGACCGCAACATCGCGACGAGATCGCGCGGGTTTGCGGATCCCAAGACTGATTCGACCAATCACGCGCTCAAGATCGGAAACTTCTTTCAACAGCGAGCGCAGCTTGTCGCGTCGAACGTGTGATGCAAACAGATCTTGAACAGCAGACAATCGAGCTTCGACTTCGCCACGCTTGACGCACGGACGCAGCAACCACGAGCGAAGCAATCGTCCGCCCATGCCTGTTACAGTTTCATCGATCACCTGCAACAACGAGCGACCACTTCCGCCCGCGAGCGATTCAACGAGCTCGAGATTGCGCACCGTAACGCTGTCGAGGACAAGATGATCCTGCGGTTCGAAGTAAACGAGATCTGTAACGTGTTCGGCTGCGGCTCGCTGAGTGTCTCGCGCATAACGCAAACATGCGCCTGCCGCGCGTATCGCTTCGTCTTTGCGGGCGAGCCCGTAGCCATCGAGTGTTCGAACTTTGAAGTGATCGAGAAGCAACGTGGCGCAGTCGTCTTTTTGCCACTGCCAGTCTTCGAGCGGAGTTACAGCAGCGTCTAACCCAAACTCCTC
This sequence comes from uncultured Acidobacteriota bacterium, assembly GCA_963800055.1. Lineage (GTDB taxonomy): Bacteria > Acidobacteriota > Blastocatellia > Pyrinomonadales > Pyrinomonadaceae > PSRF01. Next base: position 416,381 of record CAWCZP010000013.1, on the reverse strand, counting down.
TTTCGAGTGCGCGCCATCGTTGCCGGCTTGAAGCGGTAGCGGCGCGGTTTGAACCTTTCCTGTGAGACTGCTTTTAATGAGCGCGCCGAGCGACGCCGGAAACAACAGCTCACGCGGCGCATACGACTCGAGCGCGGCGCGAATTCTCGTCCACGAATCGCGCCCAGTCTCCTGCGTCACCCGAAACTCACCTGTCGAAATATCAAGAAACGCCGCGCCAATCGTCTCTCCCGCACTGCAAATCGAAGCGAGAAACACCGGCTCGCGCGCTTCGAGCAACTGCGGATCGATCGGCGTTCCCGGCGTGACGATGCGCACAACCTCGCGTCGCACGAGCTTCTTCGTCTTTCCAGCCTCTTCAGTCTGCTCGCAGATCGCGACGCGATAACCTTTCCGAACCAGCCGCGCAATGTAATTCGCCGCGGAATGATGCGGCACTCCACACATCGGCACCGGATTGCCGCTATCCTTATGACGAGCCGTCAGCGTGATCTGCAATTCGCGCGAACCGGTGAGGGCATCGTCGAAAAAGAGTTCGTAAAAATCGCCGAGACGAAAAAACAGCAACGTCCCGGGATGTTGCTGCTTCAGTTCCTGGTACTGCCGCAGCATCGGCGTTGAATTTGAATTGTTCATATTGTGAGTAAGAGGCCAAGATTAACACAAAATCATACGGATTATCCGTGTGCATCCGCGTAAATCTGTGTTAACTTCCCAACGTGGAATTTCTGGTCAATTCTCTGCAAGAACATCTCGCAGCGATCCAAAAATTACTCGACTCTAAAATCTCTGATATCGAACAATCCGGACAGTTGATCTGCGAAGCACTCACGAGCGGGAGAAAGGTTTTACTCTGTGGCAACGGAGGCAGCGCGGCTGATGCGCAACACATTGCCGCCGAGCTTGTCGGTTGTTACGAGAAGCAGAGACGTTCGTGGCCGGCCATCGCACTCACCACGGACACGTCTGCATTGACAGCAGTCAGCAACGACCTCGGATACGAACAGGTGTTTGCGCGTCAGGTTTTAGGACTCGCGCAGCCTGGCGATGTGCTCATCGCGATCAGTACGAGTGGAAAGTCGAAAAACGTTTTGCGTGCTGCCGAGCAGGCAAGGGAAGTAGGCTGTAAGACAATCGCTCTAACTGGCGCGACGGCGGAACCGCTCGCATCTCTGTGCGACATCGTGGTCGCAGTACCCTCAAACAGAACATCCAGAATTCAGGAGGTGCATATAACGATTGGTCATCTTTGGTGCGAGATGGTCGATCGAATCTCGTGAACAAATATTTTAGTCATTAATAAACTTGACACTGGGCAATTATTACAATTAGTCTCTCGATGCACTTCAATTTGGGTCCTTTGGATTGCGCGGAGCTTCCCGACATGCGTCGCCGTCAGTAATTCACTGAGACATGGTGTTTTTTAAAGTACTTCCTAACGACCAGACAGAAACCAGCTCCCACTCACTTCCATCAGTCGCTGAGTTAAACACCCGTCGAATTCGGCAAGCTTTACCAGCCTTCGGGTATGTGGGGATCTGTCTGCCGGTTTGACAACTCGATGCTGCCTCGCGAGAGAGGCTTCCCCACGGGGTATGTGTGTGGCCGGTCGGGTCTCTTGAAACGAGCCACGCAATGGCAGAGGTGTATCTGCATGAATGTTCAGCCGAATAAGAAGAAGAAACGCAAAAAGAAAACGGCGCTGGTGATCTGTCGCGACCGGAAACAGTTTTGGACGACGCAAGCACAGTTTTGGCAGTGGGTGAGAGAAGGCGTCGTGACGAAGACTGGTGAGCAACCGTTGACCGGACTCTTCGCGCGCGAGCACGAGGAGCTAATGGTGTTGTTGAGCAATACGGTGTTGAATCTGGCCCACCCGAATCATATGCGCGAAGCGCTGTTATCTCGGCGCGTCGGAATGGCAGGGAAATAATGTTAGCCACAAAAAGGCATAAATAAGCACACAAAGCAATGCAACTGATAACAGCCTTAATTTTTTTGATTGGACTTCATGCGACTGTTTGCGGGCAAAAGCCGGCGGATGATCGCTATCGCATTGGCCCGGGCGATGTGCTCGACATACGCATCTACAACCGGCCACAACTTTCGCGTGATGGGGTGAGAGTTGAGGGAAACGGAATGGTCCGGATGCCGCTGATCGAAGGAGATATCAAAGCCGCGTGTTTGACTGAAGGTGAGTTGGCGAAAGAGATCTCGACGCGATACGCGAAGTTTTACAAGAACCTCCAGGTTGACGTCTTCATCAAGGAGTATCAATCGCAACAGGTCGCGGTGATCGGTGCGGTCAACGATCAGAGTCGTTTCAAATTACAGCGGCGCGTTCGACTGCTCGAGTTGCTCACCTACGCCAAGGGGCCATCGACCAGGGCTGGCCAGACAATCAACATCGTTCACTCGAGTACGTCTTCACCGTGCAAAGAAAACGACGAGAGTGATTCGTCTGTCTTCACGAGTTACAAGTTGAGCGACGTTCTCCAGGGCGATCCGAAATCAAACCCATATCTCGAAGCCGGCGACATCGTGACTATTCCGGAGGCGGATCAGATTTACGTTGTTGGAAACGTTATTTCGCCGGTCACGATCCCACTTCGCGAACCCATCACGTTGACGCGTGCGATCGCAATAGCCGGCGGTCTCAAGCAGGACACGCGCAAAGACAAGATACGCGTCTTGCGGCAGGAGCCTGGAACAACGGTACGAAAAGAGTTGACTGTCGATCTTTCCGCGATCGAGAAGAAGAGTTCTGAAGATTTGGCACTGCTGCCAAACGACATCATCGACGTACCGACCTCAGCCGGAAAAAGTTTTCTGCGCGGTTTGTTTCAGGGCTTCGTGCCCAGCGTGGGCCAATTACCAGTGCGAGTTGTACCTTAGTCACCAAAAGGCACAAAGAGCTCAAAAATGAAACCCTCCCGTGAATTAGCTAAGCAACAGAGTGTCGCTGATGCTTTGGATCGGCCTGTCGAACCGCCGCCGTCTTATAACTACGGCGTCGATCCGAACGCTGAAAACGAAGTCCATCTGCTCGACTACTGGCGTGCGATTCGCAAACGGCTCTGGTTGGTTCTCGGCATCGTGGCGCTGGTTACGATGCTCGCTGTCGTGTACGTCGCGCGCAAACCTGATCTCTTCGAGGCACAGGCGCGAGTTCAGGTCGATCTTGAAGATGCAAGCGCATTCGCCAACAAGACACGACCGCTCTATGGACCAACCGACGATCCGATCTACTTCAACACACAACTTCAGATCCTCGTCAGCCCCGGACTGATGCGTCGCGTGGTGCGCACTCTCGATCTCGAACACAACCCGGATTTCTTCAAAGGCAATGCCGCTCAACGACAATCAACCTGGCAAACGCTGCGACGGATGGTCGGACTCGGGAGTCAGCAGCCGGCGGCAGCATCGAAGGCGCAGGATCAATTACCACTCACGACTAACGTTGGGCAGGCAACAGCGCGTGAAGATCTAAACGAAGCGAAGCGCCTCGAGCCGTACGTCAACATGATCCTCGGTGGCCTAAAAGTTGAGCCAGTGAAAGAGTCGCGTGGTTATTACAAAGAAACGAGTCTGATCGATATCAAGTACGGTCACACCGATCCACAAGTGACCGCGAAGGTTGTGAACGCGATCGCCGAGACCTACGTCTACTCAAATCTGGAAAAGCGAACTGAAGCAAACAGCACGACGGGCGACTTTCTTCAAAAGCGAATCGCCGAACTGCAACAGCATATCCGCACCGGCGAAGAACGCCTCGTAAACTACGCGAAGAACAATCAGATCATCTCGCTCGATCCGAATCAGAATACGGTCGTCGAGCGACTTGCCGGGCTCAACCAACAACTGCTTGAAGCCGAGAACGATCGCAAAACCGCCGAGGCCGCTTACAACGCCGCCAAAGCGCCGGAAGCTGCGAGCGCCTTGACCGATGACAGTTCGAAACAGACAGGCGAGATTGAGGCGAAGTTGATCGAGCTGCGTCAAAAGCGCGCGTTACTGATGGTTGAGGCGACTGAAGAAGCGCCCGAAGTAAAAGAAGTGGACCAGCAGATCGGCGAACTCGATCGCCAGTTGAAAGAGTCGCGCAGTCGCAAATCGGCGACGTTGCTGACAAATCTAAACACGCGCTACCAGCAGACACTCGAACGTGAGCAGTCGCTGCGAAAAGCATTCGAGCAACAACGAGCTCAAACGCTTTCGCAAAACGAAGCCGCGATTAACTACCGCATCATTCAACAGGAGATCGAAACCAACAAGTCGTTGCTGAACGGACTGCTCCAGAGTGCGAAAGAGAACGATGTTGTGCTGGCAGGAAAACCAAACAACATTTCGATTGTCGATTACGCACTGACGACCGGATAATCCGGTTGGACCAAACCGCACTCGCACCGTCATCGTCGCGTTCTTCCTGTCGATTGGTTTGGGCCTTGGCTTCGCTCTATTCCTCGAGTACCTCGACGACACAGTACATTCGACAGAAGAGGTAGAGCGTGTGCTGCACCTGCCTGCGCTCGCGGTAATTCCTTCGGTCGGTGGCGCCACACGACGGCGTGCGCTTTCAGGAACGAAAGCGTTGCAGAAGCACACGAACGGAAACGGCACAAACAGCGCGGAGCTGTTGATGAACGTCGATGGTCGTTCGCCGCTGGCGGAAGCTTATCGACATCTTCGCACGTCGGTACTTCTATCGACTGCCGGTCGCGCACCAAAGTCGCTGCTCGTTACTTCAAGTCTGCCCGGTGAAGGAAAAACTACGACCGCAGTTAACACGGCGATCAGTTTGGCCCAGACGGGAGCGAGTGTCGTGATCATCGACGCTGACATGCGACGTCCTCGTTTGCAGACGATCTTCGATATGCGTGGACAAGAGGGACTCAGTTCGATCCTTTCCAGCGATGTTTCGGAAGATAAAATGCTGGCGATGGTCCACCACGATGAAGCGAGTGGATTAGGTGTGCTGACGTCCGGGCCAATTCCGCCAAATCCAGCGGAGCTGCTTGGATCGGATCAGATGCGCCGATTATTAGCGGCGCTGCAGGCAAATTACACGCACGTCGTCATCGACTCACCACCGGTCAGCTCGTTTACGGACGGAGTGTTGATCTCCACGATGGTTGATGGTGTGTTGCTCGTCGTACACGGCGGCAGAAGCTCACGTCACATCGTGCGGCGATCGAAACAGTTGCTGAACGATGTCGGCGCAAAAATCTTTGGCGTTGTCCTCAACAACGTAAACCTTCAGTCACACGATTATTACTACTACCAGAATTACTACAGCCAGAAGCATGACGCCGTTTGAACGTGCTGTCGTTAGTTAAATCCAGGCTCCGGGCAAGATTTAATCAGGATCTGGTCACGTACCGGCAGTTTCGATTGAAACTGTCCGGTGTGCCGCGTTATCGGCCCGGGTTTGTGGCCGTGGGCAACTGGCAGTTGCACTACCTGGATGCGGCTTCCTTGCTGTCGGCTTTTGATGTTGTCGTAGTAAAGCGTTGGAACGACGTTCGGTGCGAAAAGAAGAATCCGGTCATTCTGGATGGTGGTGCGAACATAGGCATCAGCGCGATTCATTACAAACGACTGTTTCCCGGCGCCGTTATTACTTCTTTCGAACCTGATCCGGGGGCGTGTGAGCTATTGCGACGAAACCTCGCCGTTAACAAGATTCATGATGTTGAAATAGTTGAAAAGGCGTTGTGGACCAGTAACGGCTCTGCGAACTTTTTCTCTGAGGGTGCAGATGCTAACCGAGTCGTGCGGGCAGGTGAGGAGGTCAAGCAGCTTACAACCCTGACGCCGAGCGCGAAACAGTTCGACGTCGAAACCGTTCGGCTCGCGGATTACCTTGCTCGGACGCATTACGATTTAGTAAAGCTCGACATCGAAAGTGCTGAAGCCGAGGTGATCGTTGACTGCGGTGATACATTGCGGAATGTCGACAACCTCGTGATCGAGTTTCATCTGACAAATTCAAAACCTCTCGATCTGGCCTTAACGTTGGAGACACTCGCCGCGCAGAGATTTAACGTCTCGGTTTGTTCGTACGGCCCATGGGTTGATCTTCTTCACCCAACCTCGAATGCACCAAAAGTTGAATTCGACCAGTATCTACTTATTTGTGCCTGGTGCTGATTTTTTGTGCTTCTTGTGGCTAAGTAAACGGTTTGCGGATTCTATTTGTCACACTAGGCGAGAGCATTCATGCCGCACGCTGGATCGGGCAGTTGCAGGGGCAAGGGTGGGACATCCATGTGTTTCCGCACAGTGCGTATGACGGCATCCATCCCGAACTCGAAGATTTGACCTTTCACAATCTTGTTCAGCCGCCGAATGGGAACGTTTCGGCAACCGTGCGTCAGACTGGTTTGAATTGGCCCCTTCCGCGCGGCAGGCGTCGGACCACCGCCGTGCTTCAAAGTTTTGATTACTTCAACCAGCCGGCCCGTCTGGCCCGGGCAATTCGCGAACTGAAACCGGACCTGATTCACAGTCTCGAGATGCAACGTTGCAGTTACCTGACTCTGGCCAGTCGCAAACTGCTCAACGGTGGTCCATTACCGCCGTGGATCTATTCCTCTTGGGGCAGCGATATCTTCTTTTTTGGACGTCGTTCCGATCATCAGCCAAGAATTCGCGAAGTGCTCTCGTCATGCGATTACTTCATTGCTGATTGCGAGCGAGACGTGCAACTGGCGAAGGACTTCGGCCTGCGCGGCGAGGTGCTCGGCGTTTTTCCTGCCAACGGAGGATTCGACCTGAAGCGGATGCGACGACTCGATTCAGGTCTGCGGACATCGTCTCGCAAAGTGACCGCGGTGAAAGGTTACCAGGATGAAACCTGGGGCGGACGTGCACTCAACGCACTCGAAGCTCTGAAATTGAGCGCGACACAACTACGCGAATTCGAGGTGGTCATATTCTCGGCGACCAGCGAAGTTAAGTCGCGCGCTGAAGCCCTCGCCAAAGAAGCAGGTCTTGAGATCAGCGTGCTTCCTCCAAGTCCGAACGACGAAATAATCAAACTGATGGGCCGCTCACGAATCGCTATCGGCATCGGTCTGACCGACGGCAGTCCCGTTTCGTTACTCGAAGCAATGATCATGGGCGCGTTTCCAATTCAGGCTGATACCGTTTCGACTGGCGAATGGATCCGCGATGGTGAGAACGGATTCTTAGTTCCTCCCGAGGAACCGGAAATCATCGCGCAGGCGATTCAGCGAGCATTGATTGACGACGAACTTGTCGAGCGCGCGGCCAAACTAAACCAAAGTATTGCGGACCAGCGCTTGGACCAGGCAGCACTCCGGCCGCGCATCGTCGACATGTATAGGACAGCAAGTAAATGCGCATTCTCGTAACAGGCGGGCTGGGAACGGTCGGCGCAGGCTTGATCGAGGAGCTACGCAAACGCGGACATCACGTTGTCTCCTGCGACCTACAGCACCAGTCGGACGAAATCGGTTTCAGTTTGCGTACTGACGTCGAAGTGCCGTTGTATGCGCGTTGTGATGTGGGCGAGTTTCGCCAGCTCGAGCGCGTGTTTGAACGGTGCGGCCCATTTGATTACGTGTATCACTGCGCGGCCGAATTCGGGCGCTGGAACGGCGAAGATTTTTACGAAACGTTGTGGCGCACGAATGCGATCGGCACGAAGAACGTTATTCGACTACAGGAGCGGCTCAAGTTTCGTCTCATACATTTTTCGTCTTCTGAAGTCTATGGCGATTGGCCGGATTTGATGGTCGAGAGTGTGATGGACGAGTATGAGATCAAACAGTTGAACGATTATGCGATGACGAAGTGGGTCAACGAGATGCAGATCCGCAATTCGGCGTTGCAGTATGGAACCGAGAGTGTCGTTGTGAGGTTGTTCAATACATATGGTCCAGGTGAATACTACAGTCCGTACCGCTCCGTGAATTGCAGATTTCTCTACTGTGCTCTGCATGGACTGCCGTGGACTGTCTTCCGCGGGCACTCGAGAACGTCCACCTACCTGGCTGACACTGTACGAACGGTAGCCAATATCAGTGAGAACTTCCGCGCCGGAGAAACTTACAACATCGGCGGCACTGATCTGCACACGATCGAGGAACTCTCGGAAGTAGTGTTGAAAGTGACGGGCGCTGATCCGGGCCTCGCGCATCACCAGGAGACCGAAATTCTGACGACAAAATTGAAGCGTGTCGATACGTCGAAGTCGGTGCGCGACCTGGACCACAAGAATTCATATAGCCTCGAAGAAGGAATGCGCCTGACTACGGATTGGATGCGAAGTGTTTACAAACTTGCTCTACGTCGGTGATGTGCCCGTCGAGGCTTCGTACCACGGTTCGGCGCTTTTGCACCGGTTGCTGTCCGGGCATCCGCACGAAAAGCTGACCATCATCGAAACCGCGACACCATCAGAGCCGAAGCGACGACTTCCGAACGTCAACTACATTGAGCATCCGATCGGCAAACCGCGTTGGCTGAACACGCGATTTCATCCCTACGCCGTCGCGTGGTTTTCACACGCAGGAATGCGCCTTGGTCCAAAGATCGCACAGTCGCTCAATGGCTTTCGCGTCGAAGGCGTATTGACCGTTGCGCATGGTTTCGGTTGGCTCGCCGCCGCTCGCATTGCGGGCGAGCGAAGAGTTCCGCTGCACCTGATGATCCATGACGACTGGCCACGCGCGGCCGACATCGCACCCGCGTTTCGCAACTGGCTCGACACGCGTTTCGGCGATGTTTACCGGCAGGCGCAGTCGCGTTTGTGCGTCTCGCCTGCGATGAGCAAGTTTTACGAAGAGCGCTACGGAGAGCCGGCGCAAGTGATCTACCCGAGCCGAGCGGCTGATTGCGCGATATTTGAAGAGCCGCCGGAGCGCCTGTCGCACGACGACAAACCGTTCACGATTGCTTTTGCAGGCACGATCAATTCCCAGGGGTATATTCACGCACTGCTTGCAGCTCGAAAACGCGCTGAGGTCTGTCCGCGGGCGGTTGCTTATTTTTGGACCACTGACACCAGACGAGGCCCGGCAGGCTGGATTTGACGATCAGCACACCGAGATCTGCGGGTTATTGAGTTGGAATGATCTGATGGCTCGTCTTCGTGACGAAGCAGATGCGTTATTCGTGCCGATGTCATTTGACGCATCTGACCGCGCGAACATGGAAATGGCATTCCCGAGCAAGCTCGCAGACTGCACGGCGACAGGTTTGCCGCTTTTGATTTATGGACCAACGTATTGTTCGGCAGTCGCCTGGGCGAGAGAGAATGAAGGCGTTGCTGAAGTGGTCGAAGCGGAACCGCAACTCAGTGAAGCGATCAAGCGTCTCGCGAATAATCCAGCACATCGTGTTGTGTTAGGCAGGCGGGCTCTCGATGTAGGTAGCGAATATTTTACGCACGAACGCGTGCGGCAAGTCTTCTCTGCGGCCCTCTGCGAAACCTCTGCGTCCTCTGCGTTTAGAGAAACCATTTAACGCAGAGACCGCAGAGGTTTCGCAGAGGACCGCAGAGAAGAACCTCAAATCTACGGTGAAGTCACTCCTCGATCGCACAGCACTCGCGTTATTCAAAACGGTTCCGACCCGCGCGGCGCATCACCTCTTGTTCCTCGCCCAGAGCCGGCCTGAAATATCGGACCGCTGGGGTTATCACATTCGTCCGATTCATTATTACGAGCCAATTCCCGACTTCCGCGCGATCACCGAGGAGCAGATCAAGCGCAAGCGTGAGTTTCCAGCGATCGATTTCAGACTGGACGCTCAATTAAGACTGCTCAACGACTTATCAGCGTATCGTGACGAACTGACAAATCTCGAATTCGACTTCAACAATGATTTCTTCAGTGGCTTTGACGCTGCAGTCTACTATTCACTGATTCGTCATCTACAACCTCGAAGAATCATCGAAATAGGTGGTGGTTACTCGACGCGCATCGCCGCCAAAGCGCTGGCTGCCAATCAAAAAGGCACCCTCACCTGCATCGAGCCTTATCCGGAAGAGCGACTTGCGAGCGCGAATCTCAAAGTCGAGCTGATTACGAAACGCGTCGAGGAGATGGATACCGACTTCTTCTCATGTCTCGAAGCGAACGACATTCTGTTCATCGACTCCAGCCACACAGTGAAGTTTGGCAGCGACGTCTGTTACGAGTTTCTCGAAATCCTGCCGCGTCTCGCGCGTGGAGTTTGGGTCCACGTACACGACATTTTCTTTCCGCACGACTATCCGGCAGATTGGCTCTTGAATCGGAGGCTTGCGTTGAACGAGCAGTATTTGCTCGAAGCGTTCCTCGCCTTTAGTACGACATTCTCCGTTCAGCTCGCGAATTATTGGCTCTGCCTTGAGCATCTCGACGATGCAGCGCGTGTTTGGTCCAATGCTTCGACTAATCCCTCTTCAAGTTTCTGGATGCAACGAGTCGAATGATCTCCGCAATCGTCCCAACTGTCGGCAGACCGGAAATGCTACGGCTTTGTCTCGAGAGCCTTTTGAAGCAGACCGTTCGCGTGTCGGAGGTGGTAGTTGTCCACTGCGGCGACGATGAAGAGACCTTCAACGTCACCAACAATCCACGCTGGAGTGAAGCAGGCCTGGAGGTCAGGTATTTTCATTACGCGGAAAGAAACTGCGCTCAACAACGCAACTTCGCGATTGAACGTGCGCAGCATGACAACCTTCTGTTGATCGATGACGACGTGGAAGTTGATCCTCATTGGGTCGAAGAACTTTTCAAACCGATTTGGAACGAGCCAATGGTGGGCGCAACGATGGGGCGGTTGGTTAATCAGTCACTCGCGACGCCGACTCCGTTCTGGCGAATTTATCGAATACTCCTGCATGGCAGAGTCAGAGGTTTCGAACCCGGCCGATTGGTGGGCGCTGCACTTCCGAATGGCTTTCCGACTACGGCTGAGGACCTTATACCTAGCGAGTGGCTCCGCGGCGGCGCTAGTGCATTGCGACGTGACGCATTCGAGGCAGTCGGAGGTTTTGCCGCTTTCTTTAAAGGCAGTTCTCCGGGTGAGGATCTCGATCTCGGCTATCGTCTTAGCCGGATGTGGAAGGTTTACTACGTGCCTTCCGCAAAGTGCATACATCATCAGGCTCCCAGCGGTCGCGAAGAGATTGATCGGCACCAATACCTTTCCATGCGATCCCGGTTTGGGATTTTGACAATCACCATGGGGAAGGGTCGTTACGTCGCTTTGGGGCACGTCGGATTGTGGGCGCTGGTCCAATTCCTGAGTGAGGTAGCGAGTCTGCGACACGGATTTTTACGCCCCGATCTCCCGCGCGCGTGGTCAGGACGCTTGCGCGGATTTCTGTCTTGCATATGGCATCCCCAACCCTCGTCATAGCTGATTATCCGATCGGTTTTGCAAGTGGCTTCGGTGAAACGCTATACAACCTCTTCGATGGCTTCCCCATTGAAAAACTGTGGACCGCGCATCCGAGCCACATCTCACCGGCTAACGACAAGAGAAGAGCGCAATCGATAACGATGCCATCGCCTTCGCGTCCAGGTTGGATGCCTAACCGAATATCGCTTGCATACTATCCTTTTCTAAAAGCGCAGCAGTTCAACGCCTCCAGGCATGCAGTTCGATTACTTTCCGAAGTTATCGAAAAGAATTTAATCAGGAACATTCTTGCAGTGCCTGTTACGCCGTGGATTCTTTCAGCCGCGCTCGCTGCGCATAAGCAACACCCAAGCCTGAACCTCGTCGTTTACGTGATGGATGATTGGCAGGGACATCACGAGTGTCACCAACTGCCGTACACGCGTTGGCGGCAGCGCTTGCTCCGCGAAGTGATCGATCGCGCGAATGTGCGGTTCGCAGTCTCTCGTGAGATGGCTGCGCACTATGAAGCGACTTATGGAAAGAGTTGGTCAGTTGCCCACAACGGCATCAGGAAAGATCCTCTCCGACCTGAAACCAGCAACGGAATAAAGCCACGGCAAGTATTTCTCGCGGGTGACGTGAACGTGTTTCGCTTTGACGCGGTGCTTGCATTCGCGGAAGCAATCGAACGCCACAATCAACGCCGTGGGCAGTCGATCGAATTCACGGTGATGGGCGAGGTAGCAGAGCAGCACAGGTCCTCATTGTCAGCGTTGGGCGCGGTTAGATTGTTGAGCCGTCGATCGCATGCGGAGTGTCTTCAGGCGATGAATGCTGCGGATCTGCTGTATTTACCGCTTGCGTTCTGCGATCGCTCTGCTCGCATCTCGCTCTATTCATTGCCGACGAAACTTCCTGAATATCTCGCGTCGGGCAAGAGTGTGTTCTTTCACGCGCCAAAGGATTCTGCCGCGTTTCGTATTGCGGAACGATATGACCTCACGCCGCGACTGGCATCGATCGATCCTGTGGTTCTCGACGGCTTTGTCGAATCGTGGGCGGAAGGAAAACAGAATGGTCACGACACGATCCTGAGAGCGAAAAGCGCTTTGCTCGAAGAGTTTGATATCGATCGACTGTCCAAAACATTTCAAGCGGCTTTTGCATGAATTGTAGAGTCTGCGGGAAAGAGACTTATCCGTTTCTTCGCATCTCAACCGATGACCTCGATGAACCGTTTCTTGACGGCGCATTGCGCCGGCAGTTGCCGGAACTGAAGCTGCGCCGCTGTAGGGATTGTGGTTGTTTATGGGCCAGCGATGCCAGGCAGTCGGATCAACTCCTTAACGAAGCATACGAGCGCGTGGTCGAGACTTACTTCGATTCACAGGAAAACGATCCACGGTACGTTCAATTCTATAAACAGCTCGAGCAACTGGCGATACAGTACGTCTCCGGCAAAACGATCCTCGACGTCGGATGTGGCGACGGCGTCTTTCTTTCAACCATCTCGGATGAATGGTCCAAGCAAGGCGTGGAACCGAGCGCATCAGGCGCGAGTTTGGCCAGACAGAGAAATCTCGATGTGGCCCGCGCCACTCTTGACACTGCACCGAAGCAGTATCAAGTCGATCTCATTTCAGCACTTGATGTGATTGAGCACATGATCGATCCGCATGATTTTGTCGATTCGTTTAAGCGGCACCTGCGTCCGGGTGGCGTCGTGTTGCTGCTCACGGGCGATGCTGACTCTTACGCCGCGAGAGTCGCGGGGTCACAGTGGTCCTACTTGCGCTGGTGTGGCCACATCTCTGTCTTCTCACAGTCCGGTTTGCGGAAGCTCTTACAGTCGCACGGCTTTGAGGTTTTGAGTTGGCGACGGTGCGAGCATCCTTCAAGTCCCGGAGCTAAAGCGTGGTGGCGAGTACATCTACTGGAACCCGCGCGGCTCGCGTTGGGACGAAACAAATCGTGGTATCCATTCTGGCGAGATCATCAAACGTTGGTTGCGCGTTTAAAGAACCGAGCGCGGTAGCGCCGGGTCAGCCTTAAATCAGAACTATAGAGTTATCGACCCGGCGCTACCGCGCTCGGTTCTGTATGCTATGGGTATCTCGGCTATCGTCACCGCGTACGACCGAATCGATCAGACGCTTGCTACGTTGCGTGTGATCCGGAGTTGTGTGCCCGCGCCTGATGAACTGCTGGTCCATGTTGATGCGAACCAGGTTGAGTGTGAAAACGCGGTTCGGAGCGCGTTTCCCGATGTTTGCGTCGTGCGTAGCGGCGACCACGTTGGACCAGGCGGTGGGCGAAACAAATTAATGAGCGCAGCGCAGTTTGAGTTTGTTGCGAGCTTCGACGACGACTCTTATCCGATCGACTCAGACTACTTCGCGCGCGCGCTCAATGTGTTCGAGCGGTTTCCGGATGCTTCGGTGATATGCGCAGAGCTTTATCACATCGGCGAGTCGATAGGTCTTGACGATCGCAGCGCGCAGTGGACGGCCGATTTCCGTGGCGGCGCGTGCATCTTCCGGCGAAGCGCGTTTATCGAGGCTGGCGGATACGTGCCGTTGCCGGTCGCCTATGGAATGGAGGAAGTTGACCTTGCCATTCGCCTTCACGCGCGAGGCGGCAGGATTTTAACAACGCCGTGGTTGCGCGTGTTTCATAACACTGACTTGAAGCGTCATGGAGATCCGCGTGTGACTGCGGGGAGCATTGCGAATCTTGCTTTACTCGCGTATCTGCGGTATCCGGTTTCGCTTTGGGGAATCGGTGTGGGGCAATGCGCGAATCGTTTGCTCTGGTTACTCAGGCATGGCCGCCGTCGAGGGATCTTGAAGGGATTGACCATGATCCCGGCGCATCTTCGCGCGAATCATCAGTATCGATTGCCGGTGAGCAATAGAGCGGTGCGATCTTATTTGGCGCTGCGTCGAGCGCCAGTGACCGTTAATTTGTAATGGATTCGATGAAGTGGATCTGCTGCCAACTCGGAGCCCGGGAGCATTACGCTGTTCCTCGAGCGCTGCAACTCAGTGGCCTGCTCGGTGAATTCATCACCGATGTCTGGACCAGGCGTCTGACAGGCAGATTTCATCCGGGCCTCGCACGCGCCCACGTCAAAGCTCCAAATCTCTCCGCTCTGACTTTCCAATTGAAAGCCCAAGCGACAGGCGTTAACGGCTGGAAGCTGATCACGCAAAGAAACGAATGGTTTCAACAACGCGCGTTGGACCATCTTCACAAACAACCCGCGAATGGACCACGCACGGTTTTCGCTTACAGCTATGCCGCAGAACGGATTTTCGAGTTTGCCCGTGAGCGAGGCTGGAGAACTGTGCTCGGTCAAATCGATCCGGGGCCCGCTGAGGAGCAACGTGTCGTTCAACTCCATGAGAAAGCTGAGCAAAACCATTGGAAACCCGCGCCAGCCGAATACTGGAATAGCTGGCGAAACGAATGCGCACTCGCGGATCAGATCCTGGTCAACTCCTCCTGGTCCAGGAACGCGCTGCTCAGTGAAGGTGTACCGGCAGAAAAAGTCAGCATCGTGCCGCTTGCTTACGAACCACCTCCCGAGTCGATTTCCTTCGAGCGTGACTATCCCGTTGCTTTCACTCCTCAGCGCCCGCTCAGAGTGTTGTTTCTGGGTCAGATCAATCTGCGAAAGGGAGTCGGACAGTTGTTCGACGCCGTAAAACTCCTGGCGCGTGAAAACGTCGAGTTCTGGTTTGTTGGACCAGTGCAAATCAACATCCCGCCGGAGTTAAAAAACCACGCGCGAGTTAAATGGTTCGGCGTGGTGCCGCGTAACCAGGTTCACGAGTATTACAAACAGGCCGACGTGTTCATCTTTCCGACTCTCTCAGACGGTTTTGGGCTGACACAGTTGGAAGCACAGTCGTGGAAGCTTCCGGTCGTCGCATCGCGCCACTGCGGAGAAGTCGTGCGCGACGGCGTTAACGGAGTGCTTCTCGAAGAAGTTTCAGGGCAGGCGATCGCTGATGCATTGCTTCAATTCTTGCGCTCGCCAGAAATTCTGAAAGCGATGGCCACCCGCTCGGGCATCAGCGATCGCTTCAGTCTCAGATCATTAGGCTCATCGCTGTCACAATTTGTAGGGGCGGCCCTCCGTGGCCGCCCGTCACGTTTATCATGATTTCCGAAGTTTATATTCCCCACCAACGGGCGGGCACGGCGGGCCGCCCCTACAAAGTGACCGCAACGCCCGCCCTCACCATGCGCTCGACGTTCCTCGCGATCCTGAGCACCGGCATTGGCACCGGGCTGGCGATCCTCCTGATCCCCGAGAGCCCCGCGGACGAAGGCGCGTTGTTCTATCCCGCGCTCATCATGTCTGCGGGGCTCGCGACCGCACCGGTCGCCGCTGCGCTTCGTTACCCCAAAGCGCTTCTTCGCGGCGAATCTCTCGTCGCACTTGCACCCATCTACTGGCTGCTGCTCGATTTGCTCCAGGGCGTCTACGGGTTGGAAGACATCACCGCCGATCAAGTGCGCCTTGCTTTTCTTGGAATCGGACTCTTCGTCGTGATGGTCTGGCTCGGCGCGATCCGTCGCTCGTGGAAGATCCCGAAGGTGCTGATTAGCTCCGTCGCAGCAGGAGTTTTCCATCAACACGTATTTCGGCCTGGCGCTCGCGTGCTTTTTCCTCGGCATGTTGAAATTTGCCGTGCCGTGCAGCTTCAACGTTTTTGAGATGGTCCATTACCTGGGCCAGGAGCGGTGGTCGGCGCCGTGGGGACGCGGTCAACTCGGAGGCTGGGACGCATTTCTCGATCACTTGCAGTACTTCGGTTACTTGCTGCCTGTGCTTACGGTAGTGATCGGGAGGCGCGTTGGTCTGCGCAATATGCGCACCGTGGTCTGCGTTGGGATGTCCGTCGTCATGGCATTGTTCCTCGCGCAGAGCGGCAGCCGGCGAGTGATCGGAGTAGTTGCAGGAATGGCGCTGATCCTTTGGGTGCTGGACCAGCGACGCTTGCGAGTGAAACATCTGGTCACATCGGTGTTCGCGATCGTCGCCCTTCTGGTCGCGTTACAGGTAATGCTCGAATACCGAAACGTCGGATTGAGTGTGCTGGTGGGGCAGGCAGAGATCCCTACTGGCCGCTCGGAGAAGGTGCAAATTCTTGAAGAGCAACACCTGCGCGTTGACGACAACTTTTATCGTCTGTGCCAGATCATTCAACTCATTCCGCAAACCTATCAGTTCGTCTATCACAAGTATCTTTTTTACGTGATTGTGCGACCGGTGCCTCGCGTCTTCTGGCCTGAGAAGCCTGTCGATCCGGGATTCGACTTGCCGAGCGCGTTGGGTGTGCAGGGTGTTTCGTTTTCTTATTCGGTGATCGGCGAGCTCTACATGTCGCTGGGATTGCTCGGCGTCGCGCTGGGTGGATGGTTCTACGGGCGTGTTGCGTCGACGGCGAGCGGGCTCCTTGCACGCTGCACAACGCAGGGCTCGCTTGTGATCTACAGCATCGTCGTGATGGCGCTGTTTTCCGGAATGCGATCGATACTGGAGTTGATTCTGGTCAGTTACGTGGTGCTCGCATGGGTTGGACTCTCGCACCTCTTTATTAAGTTGAGACACGCGAAGCGCGAAGTGAAAGTTTTTGTACTGACAGATTGTCCGTCGCCGTATCAGGTTGAGTTGTTCAACCAGATCGAAAAGAACGGCGAGTGCGCGTTGGAGGTTGGGTATCTGCGGAGTCGCGATCCGGAACGGAAATGGGGGTCGTCGGCAATTCGCCATTCGGCGATTGAATTAGATGGATTAGCGCCTAAGGTGTCGCGTGCGCGTGAAGCTGTACGCAATGCCGATCTGGTTGTGTTCAATTATTACAGGCACGCGGACGCTGAACGGCTCATCGACGAGCGAGCGCACTCGGGTGGTCCATGGTGTTTTTGGGGGGAGCGGCCGGGAGTTCACGCTCCTGCGTGGGCGGGAAGATTATTACGAAAATGGAAACTGTCGAAACTGCACGCTTCGCTTGTGCCGATCTGGGGAATCGGGAAGTTTGCAGTTGATGGTTATCGAAGGGAGTTTGGATCGCAACGCGCGTATTTCAACTTGCCTTACTTTTCGGATTTACAGCGGTTCAATGTTGCGGAACGTGAACAAAGAGCGGAGCGGGTGTTTTTGTTTTCCGGTTCGCTGATCGCACGCAAGGGTGTGGATCTGCTGGCGAGAGCTTTCGTTCGGCTCGCGAATGAGTTCGACAACGTCAGATTGAAGATCGTTGGGGATGGCGAACTGCGTGATGAGATTGCGCAGACGCTTGGTCCAGTGAGTGAGCGCGTTGAGTTTCTTGGTTTCAAAGATTGGAACGAGTTGCCGGGTGAGTATGCGCGCGCGGATGTGTTGTGTGTGCCGTCGAGATATGACGGGTGGGGACTTGTTGTGCCGGAGGGATTGGCTTCCGGGTTGCCCGTGATCGCGACTGATCGAATGGGAGCGGCGCTGGAGTTTGTTGAGACCGGGCGCAATGGATGGCTCATTCGCGCGGGTGATGAAGAGGCGCTCTTGAGTGCGATGCGAGAGGCGGCGTCGATGGGGTTGGAGGAAATGGGAGAACGAGCGCGCGAGAGTGTGAGTGGGCACACGTTGGAGAGTGGAGCGAGCCGGTTTGCCAGCTTTGCTGGACAGTCAGTTTTGACAGGATTTCAGGATTAATGTGTAGCATCTCGGGCATTGTTAGTGTTGCGGATTGGACAAGAGAAGCAGTTCAAAGGATGAATGCCGCGCAATCGCACCGCGGACCTGATGACTGTGGAGTCGTTAGGATTAAGGCTCTTGAAGGGGAGGTGGTGCTCGGAAATACGCGGCTCGCGATTATCGATACGTCACCTGCCGGACATCAGCCGATGAACGATCCGGAAACTGGCAACTGGATTACGTACAACGGCGAGACTTACAACTTCAAAGAATTGCGTCGAGAGATTGGAAGCGGGCCCTGGCTGTCAAACACGGACACGGAAGTCGTTCTTCGCGCTTACAGCAAGTGGGGCGTTGATGCGTTTCGAAGGATGCGGGGGATGTTTGCGCTCGCGATCTGGGACCATGCGCAACAACAACTCCTGCTCGCACGAGACCCGCTGGGTATCAAGCCGCTCTACTACTTCGTCGCTAAGGATCGATTGCTCTTTGCCTCCGAACTGCGTGCGCTGCTCGCGAGTGGGTTAACACCACGACGACTCAGCACTGCGGGTGTTGATTCATATCTTGCCAACG
Organism: uncultured Acidobacteriota bacterium; assembly: GCA_963800055.1. Taxonomy (GTDB): domain Bacteria; phylum Acidobacteriota; class Blastocatellia; order Pyrinomonadales; family Pyrinomonadaceae; genus PSRF01. Next base: position 397,756 of record CAWCZP010000013.1, on the reverse strand, counting down.
GATCGGTTGAATCTCCTCTCACGATCATCGAGGGCATAAGGCAGTTGTTGCCCGGTCACTATTTGCAAGTGAAAGCTGATAGCGGAATCGAAGTAACTGAGGTTGAGTTTGCCGAGCGTAGAAGTGTGCATGCGCCGAGCGATAGGGATGAGGCCGTTGCGCGATTGCGTTCGGAGCTGGAAGAGACGGTTCGATTACATCTCGTCAGCGATGTGCCGCTTGGTGTGTTTCTCTCAGGCGGCATGGACTCGAGCGCGCTGGTGGCGTTGATGAGCCGCATGGACCAGCGACCGAAGACCTTCAGCGTAGTCTTTGATGAAAACACTTTCACCGAAGCGCCATTCTCCCGCGCTATCGCGGAACGATTCAACACGGAGCACTCTGAAATACGACTGAGCGAGCAACGTTTAATCCAGCTCCTGCCGGATGCGATTGCCGCGATCGATCAGCCAACGATGGACGGCATCAACACATTCGTGGTTTCCCGCGCAGTGAAGAACGCAGGCATTACCGTCGCACTCTCCGGTCTTGGAGGAGATGAGTTGTTCGCCGGTTATCCGAGTTTCAGGCGTGCGATCAAGCTCAGCTCGCAGATGTCGAAGCGAGTTCTACGCGCGGCGTCACGGCTTCGGAAAGATTGCGTTGAACGGGTCCGTGCAGCGTCACAAGTTTTGGCAGTTGGCAAACAGCGAGTGCCGGCCGGCAGACGTGTATCGCATCTCGCGGCAACTCTTCTCGAACGACTCTGTTGCACGAATCACGGGGCGCGATCCGGGGCCGTTTTCCCATAAAAATGGAGACGCCCACTCGAGCGATGTCGTAAACGAGATCTCCCGTCTCGAGTTGAAGGGTTACATGACGAATACTCTGTTGCGTGATACTGACGCGATGAGCATGGCGCATTCACTGGAAGTTCGAGTTCCTTTTGTTGACACGAAGCTTGTGGATTACGTGCTTTCGCTTCCTGGTGAATGGAAACTGCGAGGAAGAAGTTCGATGCCGAAGCCGTTGCTGGCCGACGCGCTGGCCGATCTGTTGCCGCGCGAATTCATGGCGCGACCTAAAATGGGGTTCACGTTACCTTTCGAGAAGTGGCTGCAAAGGAACCTGCGAACCGAAGTGTCTTCGGTGTTGCGAGATTCGAGACGTGTGTTGTTGCCGGGATTGGATGTGAAGGCAGTTGAGAAAGTCTGGGACGATTTTCTCGCTAAGCCGCGCGCGGTAGGTTGGTCGCGGCCGTGGTCGCTGTACGTTCTGGCGCAATGGTGTGAGATCAACCAGGTGACAGCGTGATGAGAGTGCTGCACGTCATACCGTCGGTTGCCGAGCGCTCTGGTGGACCAGCGACCGCAATCGTCCCCATGTGCCGCGCCTTGCAGCAAAACGGCGTAGAAGTGTTGCTCGTTACAACCGATGCTGGAATGCGTGATGCAATCAACAGCGGGGGCAAGCCACCCTTCCTGACTTGTTCTTCTTCAACAGATCTTAAAGAAACTTCAGTACAGTTTGCAGAAACAGAAGACTTCAAACAAGAACAAGTCAGGAAGGGTGGCTCGCCCCCGCTGACGGGTAATTACAAGGGTGTGCCGGCAATCATTTTCCCGTCGCAGTTAGGCGAATCGTTCAAGTACTCGCGACCGCTCGCGGCCTGGTTGAATTCACATATCCACGAATTCGGTTTGGCGCACATTCACGCAGTATTCAACCACTCTTCGATCGCCGCGGCGCATGTTTGTCGTAAAGCCGCTGTTCCGTATGTCGTGAGGCCGTTAGGAACTCTCGAGCCGTGGAGCATGACGCAGAAATCGGTGCGCAAACGCGTCTTCTGGCAGGTAGCAGGGAAGGCGATGCTGCGTCGCGCTGCGGCGGTTCACTACACAACGGACGCTGAGAAGAACTCCACAGAGAGTCTGCTTGGATTGAATCACGGGAAAGTTATCGGACTCGGCGTCGAGATAAATTCATGTGCGAAAGAAAACCTCGCGCAGCACTTTCCGGATCTTGCCCAACAGCCTTACGCGCTCGTGATGTCGCGGCTGCATCCGAAGAAAGGATTGGACGTTTTGATCCAGGCTTTTCTAGTGCTGGCCCAGCGGGCGGAGTTTTCTCGATGGCGCCTGGTTATCGCCGGTGACGGACCTTCAGATTATGTTTTGAAGCTCAAGGAGATGGCTGCGGCGTCCGACAGAATCGTGTTCACCGGTTGGTTGGATGGTGAACGGAAGGACGCTGTGCTAAGCGGTGCGTCGTTGCTCGTGCTGCCGTCGCACCAGGAGAACTTCGGAATGTGCGTGATGGAAGCGTTGGCGCGCTCCGTCCCGGTTCTGGTGAGCCCGCACGTCAATCTGGCTCACGAGATTGTCCTGGCAAACGCAGGATGGATCGCGACGGTCGATAAAGACGCGCTTACAACCCGACTTGCCGAAGCGCTCAGTGATGAAGAAGAACGTGCCGTTCGAGGTCGCGCGGGTAAGCAACTCTCAATGAAGTATTCATGGGAGAGCGCCGCAAAGAGCCTCAAAGATCTCTATATCGACGATAATGGGTACACAAAAAGGCGCATAAAACACAAAAAGTAATTTGTGCCTTTTGTGCTAATGCTAAATGCTTGATCAGATCACACCACTGATTCTCACCTACAACGAAGCGCCGAACATTGCGCGCACGTTGGAGAGTGTGAGGTGGGCCAGGGATATCGTGGTGGTTGATAGCTTCAGCGATGACAACACACTCGAAATCGCGGCTTCGTTTCCGCAGGTGCGCGTGTTTCAAAGGGCGTTTGATTCGCACCGAAATCAGTGGGAATTCGGGCTGAAGGAGACGGGAATCGCGACGCCGTGGGTGCTGGCGCTCGATGCGGATTATGTTCTCTCCGAAGAACTGAATGCAGAGCTCGAGACTCTACAACCGGCTCCTGCAACGGCCGGGTATCGAGCAAGCTTTGTCTATTGCATTAACGGAAAAAAACTCCAGAGCGGAATCTACCCACCAGTCACAGTCCTATATCGTCGTGAAGCCGCGTCATACATTCAAGACGGGCACACACAAAGAGTCGCGCTCGAAGGTCCGATTGAAAATTTACGCTCGCGGATTTTTCATGACGATCGCAAGTCGTTGAAGACCTGGTTCAGCGCACAGGCGCGATACACCGAACTCGAAGCTCAAAAACTTCGCTCCGCTGAGTCGTGCTGAGCTCAATTTCCCTGACCGGCTCCGGCGCTGGCGGGTTGTGATGCCGCCGGCGATGTTCATTTATTGTTTGATCATCCGAGGCGGAATCTTCGACGGTCGGGCAGGTTTTCATTATGCCTTTCAACGGGCTATGGCCGAGGTGCTGTTGAGCCAGAGGTTACACGGATAATCCATGTACATACTTGGCATCAACGCTTATCACGGCGACGCGGCAGCAGCGATTATCAAAGATGGCCGGCTGATCGCCGCGGTTGAAGAGGAACGCTTCAATCGCTGCAAGCACTCCGCCGGGTTTCCCGCGCATGCGATTCGATACTGTCTCGATGCCGCAGGAATCCGAATCGAAGATCTGGACCACGTCGGGATCTCGAGAGATCCTTCAGCGCACCTGCACAAGAAGATCCTGTTTGCCGCGATGCGCGTTGCGAGCCACGCACGGCAAATCAAGGATCGACTCGGTAATGCAGCGAAGGTGCGTGACCTCAAGGATGAACTCGCGCGCGTATTCAGCGTCTCCAAAAAACAACTCCGCGCGCGATTTCATAACGTCGAGCATCATCGCGCGCATCTCGCCAGTTGCTTCTACGTCTCGCCATTCGAACGCGCGGCGTTGTTGTCGATCGACGGCTTTGGCGACTTCATTTCCACGATGTGGGCGCACGGTGAAGGGAACTCAATTACAGGTCCTGGGCCAGGTGGAATATCCGCATTCGACAGGCATCGTTTACACAGCCACCACACAGTTTCTCGGCTTTCCGCATTACGGCGATGAAGGAAAGGTCATGGGCCTTGCGCCTTACGGTCGCCCGCGGTTTATCGACGAGTTTCGCGAGATCATTCGCACCGAAGAGAACGGACAGTTTCGTTTGAACCTCGATTACTTTCGTCACCACTCAGAAGGCGTCGAGATGACCTGGGACGACGGCTCACCAGTGATCGGACGGATCTTTTCCGACGAGTTCGCGCGGCTCTTTGGACCACCGCGCGCACCCGGCGCCGCCTTGACGGATCGTGAACGCGACATCGCTGCCAGCCTGCAACTGCGTCTCGAAGAGATCGGCTTTCATGTTTTGAATCACCTTCACGAGCAAACCGGGTTGACTGATCTGGGTCTGGCGGGCGGCGTCGCGTACAACTCAGTGATGAACGGTAAGATCCTTCTGAACACGCCATTCAAGCGTTTGTTCATTCAACCTGCGGCGGGTGATAGTGGAACTGCGCTCGGCGTTTGTTATCAGATTCATAATGGCATCCTTAACGGAGCGCGCGGAGAAGTGATGACTGGCGCTTATACTGGTCCGGAGTTCTCGAACGATGCGATCCGCGAGGTGCTGCAGAAGAGTGAACTACTTTGTGAGCATTACACGGACGATGAATTGACGAAGCGTGCCGCGCAAGACATTGCCGATGGTTTAGTGGTTGGATGGTTTCAGGGACGAATGGAGTTTGGACCACGTGCGCTTGGTAACAGGTCGATCGTTGTCGATCCGCGGCGTGCAGAGATGAAAGACGTACTCAACGATCGAATCAAGAAGCGTGAGCCGTTTCGACCGTTTGCGCCGTCGATACTCGAAGAGCGCGTGGGCGACTATTTCGAACAAACACACACAGCGCCGACGATGTTGATGGTTTATCAGATAAAGTCGGAACGGCGGAGCGAGATCCCGGCGGTGACGCACGTTGATGGCTCAGGGCGTCTGCAAACAGTCTCGCGAGAAGTGAATGAGCGTTATTATCAGTTGATTTCGGATTTCGCCGCGCTGACGGGCGTGCCGGTGATTCTGAATACGTCGTTCAACGAGAACGAGCCGATCGTTTGCACGCCGCAGGAAGCGATTGAGTGTTTCCGGAAGACGAAGATGGATGTGCTGTATCTCGGGAATTACGCGGTGCGGAGGAACTGAAGAACCATCCACAGATTACACAGATTGTTCATTTTAATCTGTGTAATCTGTGGATGGTTCTTAACGGAGGAGAATAATGAGGATCTTGATTACTGGCGGCGCGGGGTTTATCGGGTCGCATCTTTGTGAGCGCTTGCTTGGCGAAGGAAATGAAGTGCTTTGCCTGGATAATTTTTTCACCGGCAGGCGCGAAAACATTTTTCACCTGCTCGATAACCCGCGCTTCGAGTTGATCCGGCACGACGTCACGGAGCCAATACTCCTCGAAGTGGACCAGATCTATAACCTCGCCTGTCCCGCGTCGCCAGTTCACTACCAGTACAATCCAGTGAAGACTGTGAAGACGTCTGTGATGGGTGCGATCAATATGCTCGGTCTTGCCAAGCGCGTGCGCGCCCGGATTCTTCAAGCGTCGACCTCCGAAGTTTATGGCGATCCGTTGGTCCATCCACAGACGGAAGATTACTGGGGCAACGTCAATCCGATCGGCCTGCGCTCGTGTTATGACGAAGGCAAACGTCTCGCGGAGACGTTGATGACCGACTATCACCGCCAGAACAACGTCGACATACGCATCGCGCGCATTTTCAACACGTATGGACCACGCATGCTCGAAGACGACGGTCGCGTAGTGTCGAACTTCATCGTGCAGGCGCTGCGCGGTAAGCCGTTGACACTGTATGGCGAAGGCGAACAGACGCGTTCGTTTTGCTACGTCGAGGATCTTCTCGAAGGCCTTATTCGCCTGATGAATGTCGAGAACCTGCACGACCCGGTAAATCTCGGTAATCCCGGTGAGTTCACCATCAAACAGTTGGCGGAAGAAGTCATGAAGGTTTGCGGATCTCAGTCGGAATTCACTTACATGCCTTTGCCCGCCGACGATCCGCGCCAGCGAAAACCCGACATCACCAAGGCACAGAATTCACTTGGCTGGAACCCGACGATACCACTGCGCGAAGGCTTGAAAAGGACGGTTGAGGATTTTCGTAAGCGACTCAACGTGTAGTTGAAGATCCTTCTTCTCAATCAGTGCTTTCTACCCCGATGTGGTTTCCACAGCCCAACACCTCACCGATCTCGCCACGGCACTTGCCTCACGCGGCCACGACGTAACAGTCGTCGCGAGTGATCGTGGTTACGACGATCCAACCGTGCGCTTCGCACGTCGCGAACGGTGGAACGGCATCGAGATCATTCGCATTCGCACGCTGTCGCTGGGCAAGGGCGCCAGATGGAGGCGTGCGTTTAATTTTGGAAGTTTTCTGCTGATTTGCGCGCTTCGTTTACTGTTGCTTCCGCGTTTCGATGTAGTGGTCGCGCTCACATCTCCCCCGCTGATCTCATTCCTTGCGACTCTCTTCGTCAAACTCAAAGGCGGAAGTTTGTGTTCCTGGGTGATGGACCTCAACCCGGATGAGGCAATTGCCGCGGGCTGGCTCGAAGAGCGTTCGCCGGCGACTCGCTTTTTGCAAAGGCTGTCGAATTACAGTTTTCACAACGCGAATCGCACGATTGTGCTCGATCGTTTCATGAAAGAGCGCGTAGTTGCCAAAGGTGTCGATCCGGATCGAATCGTCATCATTCCGCCGTGGTCGCACGACGACAACGTCAGCTATTCAGAAGCGGGAAGGGAAGCGTTTCGGCGGCAACACGATCTGTCTGACAAGTTCGTCGTGATGTACTCGGGGAATCACAGCCCGTGTCACCCGCTCGATACTCTTCTCGACGCAGCGCTCGCGCTCAAACCGCGATCCGACGTCGTGTTTTGTTTCATTGGTGGCGGCAGTGAACAGGTTAAGGTTCGCGATTTTGCTTCTCGTCACGATCTCCCGAACGTGAAGTGTTTGCCGTATCAGCCGCTCAACGAACTCTCAAACTCTTTGTCAGCCGCCGATCTTCACGTGGTGGTGATGGGAGAGAAATTCGTTGGAATTGTTCATCCCTGCAAGGTTTACAACATCAGGTTGGTTGGCGCTCCCGCGCTCTACATTGGTCCACAGCCGAGTCACATCACTGACATTGCAGCACGACTCGGCAAGTTCTTTCTCACGCATCACGGTGATGTTGAAGGCGTGACGGCAGCGATCGTCGAAGCGAATCTGCCTGGGTCGGGAAATAGGTCCATATAAGTCGTATAGGACCTATGACCCGACCCAGGCGAGTTATGACTTTTCCAAACAAGCGTTGCTGCCGCAGCTAATCGAAATCATCGAATCAGCCCATGACGTTCACGATTTTTCAGAATTGAAGGATGAAGTTCGTGCCGGAGGAACATTTTGAAAACCTACTTCGCCCTCTTCTCGATCGCGACCATCGCCTCACTGGTTTTGACGCCCCTGATCAGGCGTCTGTGCGAACGATACAAGTTGCTTGACGTTCCCGCTGACGGCCGGCGCGTTCACCGCATCGCTGTTCCTCGACTTGGCGGACTCGCGCTCTATTTCTCATGCCTGACCGCACTCTCGCTGCTGCCGTTTGTCGATAACCTTCTCACGCAAACGCTGAGCACGATGAAAGCGGAGTTCCTGACGTTATTCCTTCCTGCCACTCTCGTCCTGCTTCTCGGTGCATACGACGACTTGCGCGGCGCGAACGCGGTCGTGAAGTTTGTTGGACTCGGACTGATAGCCACATTGTTCTACGCGATGGGCGGCCGCATCGATGCGTTATCGATTCCGCTCTTTGGTTCGGTGCAGTTGCCTCCGCTCGTGTCGTTCGTCATCACGGTCGTGTGGCTTGTCGGGATTACAAACGCATTCAACCTGATTGACGGATTGGACGGTCTCGCATCCGGCGCTGCGCTCTTCTCGTCGCTGGTGATCCTTGGCGTTTCGATCTCGCAGGAACGAACGCTGATGATCGTTGTGTCGCTTGTGTTGTGTGGCGCGCTGGCCGGATTTCTTCGTTACAACTTCAACCCGGCGTCGATCTTTCTCGGAGACTCGGGCGCGCTCTTCACCGGATTTCTTTTAGCTGCTTTATCTGTGCTGGGAACTCAGAAAGCGACGACTGCCGTTGCGATTGTCGTGCCGATTCTCGCGTTCGGTTTTCCGATGGTTGACACAGCGATGACGATGGGGCGGCGGTTGGTGAGTCGCAAGCCTGTCTTTCAAGGTGACGACGAACACATACATCACATGCTGCTGGCGCGCGGCTGGTCGCAACGGCGGGCGGCGCTTGTGCTTTATGGGGTTTGCGCGCTCTTCGGTTTGACGGCACTGATATTTCCCGCGACTGGATCGAAGCTCACCGGGTTCATGCTGTTTGTGATTTCGGTGGCCGTGATCATCGCCGTGGGCCATCTTCGCTATCACGAAGTTGATGAGCTGCGCGCGGGAGTTAAGCGAACAGTTGGTGATCGACGACTGAGAGTTGCGAATAATATTCGTGTCAGACGCGCGGCCCTGGCGTTGTCGAAAGCGTCGGATCTTCATGAGATGTTTGAAGCGACGCGGCTCTTGCTCGACTTTGGCGAGTTTAGCTTTGCGAACGCTGAGGTGGGTCAAACCGGACGGCGAGTGTCCTGGTCATGGTCGGCGAATGGTGATGAAGCACCACTTGCTGCGTGGAGCTTTCGCCTGCCGTTGGTTAAGGATGGAGTTGAGTGGGGTTGGCTGAATCTCTACCGCAGTTTTGACAGTGAACCGTTGCTGGTTGATATCAACTACTTGAGCGATCTGTTTCGGCGTGAGTTCACGGATGCGGCGGAGAGGATCTTCACGCCGCACGAAATACCACGACCTGTTCAGAGCTCGAATTTTAGCCACGAAAAAGCACAAAAGGCACACGGTTGAGCAAAATGATTTTCGCAGCGCTGGTCGGACTGATCGCGATAGCAGCGATTCCTTACGGCACTGTCGAGCCGTGGTGGAAGGCGGCTTTCGTGTGCGCGGTGTTTGCGATCTGTGTCGTTGCGATCGTCGAGAATTTAATGAGTGGTGCAGATCGAATTGAGGGACGATCAGTGCTGCTGCCGATGCTGGCGCTGTCGGTGCTTGCGTTTGCGCAGACGATCTCACTCCTCTCGAACGATGTTTGGGACGCGATCAGTGCCGATCCGTTTCAGACACGTTTCTTTGTCCTTCAAATGCTCGCGTTGACAGTGTTTCTCGCGTTGCTTTATCGATATGCGAATACAGAGCGGCGGGTGCGTTTGCTGGTTTACACGATCCTCGGAGTGGCTGTGATGAGCGCGGTGTTCGGAATACTACGACACACGACTCAGCAGGAAACGGGTTTCGTCCTGCCATTGCTAAAGCATAACCAGGGATACGGGCAGTTCATCAACAAAAACCACTTCGCGTATTTGATGGAGATGGCTTTTGGACTCGGGCTCGGTATTCTCATCGCGGGCGGGATCAAGAGAGACCGCATGATGAGCTACATCGCGTTGCTTCTGCCGATCTGGACCGGGCTCGTCCTTGCGAATTCGCGCGGTGGTATTTTGGCAATGCTGGCACAGGTTCTGGTTGCGGCGTTGTTGTTGCTGAGTCACCAGTTTTACCCGGCGCTACCGCGCTCGGTTCTGTTTTCGTCGGTAGTGAAAGTAGTCCTCGTTGTCGCACTTATTGCAGGAGTGTTGTTTGGTACATTTTGGGTTGGTGGTGATCGACTGGCTACGAACTTTGAAGCAGCGCGAAGCGAGTTTAACCCGAACGTCGCAACTTCACGTGATGGCGTGAGTCGAAACGAGATCTGGCGCGCGAGTTTGAAGATGTTTTCGGCGCATCCGTTTCTCGGAGTTGGGTTAGGTGGTTATTGGATCGGGATCACTGCTTATCACGATGCGTCTGGCCTAATGACGCCACAAGAGGCACACAACGATTACCTCGAATTATTATCGAGTGGCGGGCTTATCGGATTCGCGATCGGGGTCTGGTTTGTGGTGGTGGTGGTTCGCATGATCCGCAAGAATCTTTCTGTGGATACCGGGTTTCCTCGTGCAGTACGATTAGGAGCAGTACTCGGACTGACGGGCGTTGCTGCTCACAGTTTGGTGGATTTTGGTCTGCATATAATCGTGAACGCGGTGGTGTTCCTCACTTTAGTTATGATGGCTACTGTAAGTTTCAACGCAAAGGCGCAAAGGCGCAAAGACGAAATATGAATCAAGGACTTCCTTTGCGCCTTTGCGCCTTTGCGTTGTTGATCCCGTTTGCATCTGGCGCCTCGCTCCGAGCCCTCGTGCTCCAGGACATCGGCGGCACGCTCGCTTTTCAGGGACAGGACATCGTCGGAGGGGCCGCGGTGATCTTCAAGAAGCCAGCGCGTGTAAAGGACCTCGTCGGAGGCGCGGCAGTGGTGATGGCCAGCAGGCGCCCGCCGCGCGCGAGTCGATCCTCTGACGTCGCGAGAAACAATCCTGCGAACAGAACTCGCCCACCAGTTCAAACTGCAACCGCTAGTACGAGCACTGCGACTGCAACTCCTACAACCGACACTCTCAAGAACCAGGGAAACACTTATTACGATGCGGGCCAGTTCGCGCAAGCACTTGACGCCTACCAGAACGCCGTCAAGCTCGCGCCGCAGGACGTAGAAGCTCTAAGCGCAGTCGGCGACACGCATCTTGCGCTTGGCCGCTTCGCCGAAGCAGCGACTGCGTACGAGCAGACAGTTCGCATAGAACCAAATAACTCCGCCGCGTACAGCAATCTCGGATTTGCTTACGACAAACTCGGAAAGGGAACGGAATCGATCACGGCCCTGCGCAACGCCGTGAACCTAAATTCGAATGACGCAATTGCGTTCAATAATCTCGGCGCCGCGTTATACAAAGCCGGACGTTACCAGGAGGCGATTGAAGCCTTCAACAACGCCGTCCGCCTCGATCCCAACGATCCCGATGCACTGAACAATCTAGGCGCAGTGCTCTACGTAGTCGGACAGTATGAAAACGCGGTCAATAACTTTCTGAGGTCGATAGCTGCGAAGGCTGACTCCGCTGATGCTTACTACAATCTCGGCAATGCTTACTACATGACAGGCAAACATCGAGATGCCACGGTCGCTTATCGCAGAGCGATTCAGTTGCGACCCGGTTACCTTGAAGCCCGAACAAACCTCGGGAGTTTACTCATCGCACTCGGCGAGCATCGCAGCGCAGTCGCGGAGCTTCTGGAATCAATTCGCCTCGGCGCCAACAGTCCTGTTGCGCACAACAACCTCGGTTATGCGTACGTCAGGCTTGCGGAAACGTCCAATCGTGAAACGGCGACGCAGCTTCTGCGGCAAGCAGTTGATTCGTACCGGGAAGCGTTGAGGTTAAAACCCGATTACGTGAAGGCGATGAACAACCTCGGCGCTGCTTACAACAAGTTAGGACAGTATCAGGAGGCCGCGGATGTGCTGGCACGTGCGGCGCGCGCGAAGCCCGATTTTCCGGAAGCGCATTACAACCTGGGAACAGCGTTTTACAACCGCGGGCAGTTCAAAGAAGCAGTGGGTGAGTTTCAACAAGCTGTTCAGCTAAGAAAGGACTATGCTGACGCGTATAACAGTCTTGGCTCAGCGTTGTACAAAAATCAGCAATTCGATGCGGCGATTGAAGCATACAAGAAAACGCTTTCGCTGAAGCCGGCGAACGCCGAGACAAATAACAATCTCGGCACCGTCTACTTCAGGACGAAGCGCTACAAGGAAGCCGCCGCAGCTTTTAAGGAAGCGATCAAGATCAAGCCTGACTATGGTGAAGCGCACTTCAACCTCGCGCTCGCTTACGTCGCCCTCAACGATCGCAAAGCCGCGATGGAGCAGTACAATAAGTTGAAGCGAATCGATCCAAAACTCGCTGATGATTTTTTCCAGCAACACATCAAGAATTAATTTTATTGACCTAAACACTCAGTAACAGTAGACTTACGAGGAACAAGCGGGCGAGGAGTCAGGGTTGCTGAGTTGTTTCACGAAATGTTTCTCTAACGAAGGGAATTCTAGATGAACCTTAAACGACGTAATGGTCCCAGAGCGATTGCGGCGTTACTGCTTTTCTCCATTGCCCAAATTGGTCTTCAAGTCGGTTTCGCTGAGCCGAATAATACGACCGCCGCGACACTAGTCGTACAACAGGTCGTCGCCAGGTTAACGACACGAAACAATCTGCCAATTACAGTTAACGGGGTGAGCGCCACCACAGGAGCAACGATTCTGACTGGCGCTACGATCGAAACTGGCGCCGACACATCGGCAACGGTTAACCTTGGACCACTGGGCACGCTCGATATCGCTCCAAACACCAAGCTCGTTCTTACTTACGACGACGACGGGAACGTTAAGGCGCTCGTCATTTTTGGTTGCGCTGTCCTGACGGCGAAGGAGAAGACGAAAGGTGAAGTCGCTACCGAGCAAGGCCAGTCTGAGAAGAATGATCCAGCGGCTGGTGGCGTGCTGAGACTGTGCACACCGGGCGCAGCGACAACGCCTCCCTCAAGCGGCAGTGCTGGCGGTGGCGGTGGACTTTTCGGGCTCGGACGAGCCGCGACGATCGCGATCATTGCGACCGCCGGCGCAGCGGCTTCGACTCCGTTCTTCTTCCAGGACAATCCCAGCGGATCGACTCCATAACCAATAAACTTTTCCCGATCTAAGTTGTAGGGGCGGCCCTCTGTGGCCGCCCCTTCGTCGTAACGAATCCAAACGAGGGGCGGCCACAGAGGGCCGCCCCTACAAATGAATGCGAGTCGCCCTTGGGATTTTGGCAATTGCAGTTTGCTTGTTCCTCATGCAGGCTGCGGCGCGCGTCGGTTTCTCACGACTGATTGCCCGGTATGCGTTGATCGCGAACTCCGTTTCCGCCGCAGATGAAGCTGTTCGACTCAGTCCCTCCGATCCTGAGACTCACCGCTCACGCGCAATAGTTTTCACTCGTCTTCAACAACCTGCCGAAGCAGTAAAGTCACTCGAACGATCGACGAGTCTGCGCTATCGCGACGACTACCTTTGGATCGAGCTCGGCAATGCGCGTGAGGAAGTTGGTGATACTTCTGGCGCGCTCGCTGCCATGGATCAAGCCGTGCGTTGGGCGCCGCATTACGCACACACGCACTGGCAACGTGGCAACGTTCTGTTACGCATGGGAAGAACTGCTGAAGCCTTCGGAGAATTTCGCACCGCCGTTGCGGCTAATCGTGGCTACTTGCCAAGTATGATCGACCTCGCCTGGGGTATTTCACGCGAGAATGTAGAAACCACTGACAAGCTACTCGCGATCAAAGACGACACAGAACGACTCGCGCTGATTCGTTATCTTGCAAACAAAGGCAAGGGCAAAGAGGCGATGGCGCAGATCCGACTGTTGTCTGCACCGCTTACGCACAGAAGACAAGGATGAAGTCGTCCGTCTGCTCTTTGCAGCGAAGGCTTTTAACGACGCCTTCGATCTTTGGACGCCTACAATCGATTACCGCACGCCCTCGCTCATCAATGGTGGTTTCGAAGATTCGAAAATCCTCAGTGAGCCTGGTTTCGGGGGCTGGTTCATTACTCACGGGCAAGGCAAGATCAGAATGGCGATTGACGTCGCTGAAAAGTTTGCCGGAACCAAGAGCCTGCAACTCACTTTTGACGGCGAATGGAATCCGGGAACTCCGTTGATTTCCCAAACAATCCTTGTCTCCCCCAACACGATCTATCCCGTTTCGTTCAGCGTCAAAACGAAGGAGCTTGCGACTGGTGGTCCGCTCATGCTGACGGTTAACGACGCTGACAGTGGCGAACTGTTGGGCAAATCGGACCACTTTCCTTCGACAGATTCGTGGGTCACACTCAATTTTGAATTCACGACACTGGAAACGTCTAAGGCGGTTGTCATACGATTGCAGCGAAGCAACTGTGATTCGTCGCCGTGCCCGATCTTCGGTACAGTGTGGCTTGATGCGATTTCAATCGGGCTATTCGAGAAACTCACGCCAGTGAAACCTTTAATTCTCAGTGTCGAAACCGCAACGCTCTCGGGCAGTGTTGCGCTCTCGCGAGGTGATGAGATTGTCGCAGCGACTCGCAGGCGATTCCGGAATTTCGCATTCGAATACGCTTTTAAACGACATAGACAAACTGCTTCATGAAGCGCAGGTTGATTTATCTGAGATTGATTTTTTTGCAGTCGCGACAGGCCCCGGGAGTTTTACAGGTCTGAGGATCGGAATCGCCACAGTCAAAGGCTTGGCGGCTACGTTGAATCGTCCGTGCGCTGGGGTTCCGACTCTTCAGGCGGTTGCTTTGTCTGCCGGCGCATCGGAGCGATCAGTCGCCCTGTTGCCGGCAGGACGTGGGGAAGTGTTTGCTCAACTTTTTGCTGTAACAAAAGATGGACTCGTAACAGAATTGGATCAAGCGACGCACATCTCTCCGCAAAGATTAATCGCGAAGTACGGTTCGCTCGAGAGTGTCCTCTGGTGCGGCGAGGGCGCAATTGCAAACAAGCGTTGCTTGAGACAGAACCGGGTTGGCAGATCGCTCCGCCGAGTCAAAACCTCGCTACACACGTTGCGTCGTTGGCGTTCGCAAAGTTTCGCGACAATCAACTCCTACACCCGGATGCCTTGCAAGCGATTTACGTGCGACCATCTGATGCCGAGTTGAAAGTTCAATAGCCATGGCCGAACAGAGAGTAGCTCTTGAGCCTGAAGGCATTACGATCACTCATATGTCGGAGCACGACCTGCTCGAGATTGTTGAGATCGAGGAACAGTCCGGCTTGAGCAGGTGGGGCTGGGCTGCTTACTACGCTGAATTGCAGGGAGCCAATCGTGGCCTCATGTTGACTGCAAGGCCGACCGGGTGCGTCGATCGTTGCACCTGGCCCGATCGCTGGTTATATCGTCGCCCGCGAAACGGCTGGCGAGTTGCATATAAACAATGTCGCGGTCAGGGCTGAGTTCAGGCGGCGCGGCATTGGCGCTGCCTTGCTCGGGCAAATTCTTCACGAAGCTCGACGTCGCAAGGCAAATGCGGCCTTTTTAGAGGTCCGCAGCGCTAATATTGCTGCTCAGGCGCTTTACGAAAAGAACGGTTTTAGGGCCATTGCGCGGCGTGCGAATTACTACTCTGAACCTCTCGAAGATGCTGTGGTTATGAGCCTTGTGCTGGGATGAAATTATCGGCTTGATTTGGCCAAGTTGTTGGGCTACCATTTTTCCCGTGCGACACAATTCACGGAGGTTTAGCCAAGGCCTCCGCAAACCATCCAGCCCACTCCCATTCGTCTGAAAGGAGACATGCACGAACATGGACATTGCAACCACGGATAGTTTGAAAGAAGAGTTGATAAATCGGGACCCAGAGTTTAGGGAATTAGCCAGAGAACATCATAAGTATGAAGAACGCCTTAGTGAATTATCAGCTCTCTCCTATCCGAGTGACGAGGAACAACTGGAGGAAGTTACGCTTAAGAAAAAGAAGTTGGCTATCAAAGATCAGATGTACTCAATGATGTTGCAGTATCAGAAAAGCCACAGCTTAAGTCACTGAAACTGCACGGGCAGTTTCTCCGAGCTTAGAAAGGTGAAAGGGGACGTGGAACAGGAGTTACGCGTCCCCTTTGACGTTAAGGGCCACAGAACCGAGCGCGGTAGCGCCGGGTCAATCGGTTGATTAAAGTTGCGCATAGTTAAGGAAAGCATCCCTTACATCCTGGTTCCGCTGGTACTGGCCATGGCTGGCGCCGTCGTGGGCTACTGGTATGTGTCGGCGATTTTTTTCCTTGTTGCGCTTTTTATGGCCTACTTCTTCCGGCATCCGAAGCGGGTGCCGCCGTCCGATCCGGACGTAGTGGTTTCGCCGGCTGATGGACGCGTCACGCGGATCGAGGCGCAGTCGCCAGGGACTGTCATCAGTATCTTCTTGTCACCGCTTGACGTACACATTAATCGCTCGCCGATTCCGGGCAGGATCGTCGACATGCTTTACTCGCGCGGTAAGTTTCTGATCGCCACCAACGAACAGGCGAGTCTCGTTAACGAGCAGAATGCGTTGACGATCGAAGGTGAGAAGATCACGGTCGTTTGCAAACAGATTGCGGGGATACTTGCGCGCCGAATAGTTGTGTGGAAGAGGGCGGGTGATTATCTTGGGTTGGGAGAGCCTTTCGGCATGATCAAGTTCAGTTCGCGCACGGATATTCTGCTGCCGGAGAATGTGAGAGTAACCGTGAAAGAAGGGCAGCGTGTGCGTGGCGGGATAACGGTCATTGGGAGAATCTCATGACAGATGAAATGGACGAACGCCCGAATCCTCCACGAAGGGGTTTGAAAAAAGGGCTCTATCTCGTGCCGTCGGCGTTTACCGCGGGCAATATTGGGATGGGTTTCTTCTCTGTAATGGAGTCGCTGCGGGGGTTTCAACTGCTCGGATATGTTAATCCGGATGTTGACGGGGCGACTTTGCACTTCGATAAAGCTGCGATCGCGATCGGTTTTGCTCTCTTGTTCGACATGGTGGATGGCCGGATCGCTCGACTTACAAAAACAACGACCGAGATTGGTGTTCAGCTTGACTCAATAGCCGACGTAGTTACATTTGGCGTGGCGCCGGCTGTGCTCGCCTACGTTTGGGGATACGGATCTACACTCCCTGAAGGAACGGATCTTCATCGGTTCGCATTCTTTCTTTCGTTCATGTATTTGATCTGCGGCGCGTTTCGGTTGGCGCGATTCAACGTACAGGCGTCGCGGCCGCGAGTGCTCGCTGAAGGCAGTACCAAAGTTGACAAGAAAAGTTTTGTTGGACTGCCGATACCTGTTGCCGGCGGCTTGATTGCCGCGTTGGTCCACTTCTCGCCTTGGCCGCTGATTTATTTCGGACCCGAACGAGCGTGGGTCTATTCAGCGCTGCTGATGGGACTGGTTGGGTTCCTGAGCTTCTTGATGGTAAGTACGCTGCGGTTTTCGAGTTTTAAGACTGTGGGCACGCGCAGTGGCAGCATGCGTCCGATCATCTTTGCGCTGGCAGTGTTGTTGCTGATTATTCTGTTCTCGCGTTACGTGCTGCTGGCGATTGTCGTTAGTTATGTTTTGTATGGACTGCTGTCACGCGTTGCAAGTATCTTCTGGCGGCGCAGTGATTCAGCAGAAGCGAAGATTGAACCTGTACGGCGATCGTAGAGGATGAGGGACTGGATAGCGGATACGCAGGTTTCCTCTCCTTGACCGCCACCTCGACTCAGCAGGAGCCAGATCGTTGCGCCTCAAACTCATTGCGCTGATTTTCATCACCTCGATTTGGTCTCTCACTGCAAACTCGCAATCAACCACTCTCGATATTAATGCGGCTAATCCACAGCGAACGCGCGTTCTCAAAACTAGAGGGCTGCAGGGTGCGCCAACACAGATTCTGTGGAAGTCGGAGAAACTGTTTCACTATCGCGCTTCCGACTGGGTTACTGCTGAAACTGGTCCATTCAGGCTCAGCCTCGATTTACCGACGCATCAGAACTTTAGTGTGCCCATCATTGCTGGCGATCTTCTCTACTTCACTTACGTCGCGGCTGATGGATATCTGTTTGCGATCGAAAAAGCGACTGGTCAGAAGTTGGCCGTATTGACGTTTGAGAAAAACTCAGTGTCGCGGCCGGCAGCCAAAGAGAACATCGTGTTCTTCGGTTCGGCGCGAGGCCAGGTTCAGGCGTATGACGTAAGAAAGCGCGAGAAGAAATGGTCATTTCTGGACAAAGATCATTCGTTCGCTGAGTCGTACCCGATCCTCGATGGAGATTTGCTTTATTTCTATGCTACTGACCGGGGACTCTATGCTTTTGTTGCTGATACGGGTGAGGTGAAATGGCTGTTCAAGTCAGAGAAATTCGTGCACTCGCCGGCCGTAGCTAATGATCGTGTTTTTCTACTGACGCACACTGGACGGTTGATTGCTGTCGATCGCGCGACTGGAGTAACTCGCTGGGGTGTAGGTGTCGGGCGCAACGCAATGGGACCGTCGGTGCTGGGAGATCGGATTTTTCTAGTTTACGATGGCGGCGAGATTCGATCGTACTCGGCCTCTGATGGAGCCTTGCAATGGAAGTCGAAAGACGTACCACGCAGCCGGACGGCGGTGGCGCTTCATAATGGTATGGTCTTTTACGCCGGCAGGGATGACAGCGTGATTGCGATTGATGCTACGACAGGGGCGATGAAGTTGAGATTCAAAACAAAGCGCCCGTGTCATGCTCCGGTGATTGCGGATGAACTCCTCTACGTTCGATGCCACGATCATAGGTTGTACGCGCTATCGACAGCGACGCTCATGGAAGTCTGGCAGATTAAGAATGGAGACACCACGCCGCCATCCCCTGTGTTTGCGGATGGCGTGATGTATTCGCTTGGAAGTGATGGGTTTATGTATGCGATGCGTGAATGAGATAGCAATCAACGGCTTGGTTTAGTCGAGCTGGCCGCTCGCGCAAAAGCGAGTAGTCCATGTTCAGTAGTGAGAATCACGGCGTCGCCCACCAGGATTGGCGATGCTGAACTCGTCAATTCATCTTCAGTTGGAAGAGAATTGATCTGCTTTCCGTCCTTGAGTCCCAGTACAACGCCTGCAGAACTTGAAAGCGGAGTGAAGAGGGCTGCTTCTTCAACCGTCAAGGGCTGCGCGGAGATCCGGCCTGGTAACTGTTTCTTCCAGAGCATCGAGCCATCCAGGTCCAGGAGGTAGGCGAAATTGTCCAATGACGCAGCGAGCACAGCGTCACGGACTAGTACGACTGCTTCGACTCCCGCGCCTGTTCGCTTGCGCCATTTCAAACGACCCTTGTCGCTGCTGACGGCGTAGATGTAACCATCGCCTGAGCCAAAGAAGACGCTGTTTCGTAAGACGGCGACTGGTCCACGTACGGCGCCTTTAGTTCGATACCGCCACAACACGCGTCCCGTTGTTTCCTCGAGCGCCAGCAGCGTGCCGTCTTCACTTCCGAAATAAACTTTGCCTGCTTTTACTACTGGTTGACCGTTGAATGACGACGCAAACGGTATCGACCACAACACACCGCCGGTTCGTTTATCGAAAGCGTATGCTCTGCCGTCGTTTCCGCCGGCGAATATTTTCCTTCGCTGATCGTGAGTGCGCCTCGAAGCGGTCTCACTAAGGGTGTCATCCACTGAGTGACGCCACCTTCACGACCGAGTGCACGCAGAGCGCCCGCTGGCGCGTGTTTCTGTCCGACAGTTTCAGACGCTACGTAGATCGCGCTTTCATCGGCGACCGGCGACGCTGACAGTTCACCGCCAATTTCACTGCGCCAGTAAAGCTGACCGTCTTTCGCTTTCAGTGCGACGATCGTTCCGCCTGCGAGCGGCAGATAGATTCGTTCGTTGTCGAAAGCCGGTGTGAGATTCAGTGTTACGTCTGATTGATAGCGCCAGCGAACGGTCAGTGGTTGAGATAGGAGAACGTCCGTGCTTGCCTGGGTGCCAATTAGAGCAAGGATGGCGCACGACACGGCAGCAAACGCTCTCGCGCAAAGACGCAAAGCCGCAAAGGAATAAAACTTCATCTTTGCGTCTTTTCTTTGCTTCTTTGCGCCTTTGCGTGACACTTCTTTGAGTTCTCTCAACTCGAAAGTATAATCAACCACTCTTTCCGATCCATGACCAGCTTACATCATGAAACCGTAATCATACTTGACTTCGGATCTCAGTACACGCAGCTCATTGCTCGCCGGGTAAGAGAAGCAGGCGTCTACTGCGAAATTCTTCCATACAACGCATCGATCGATTCCATCACAGCGCGATCACCAAAGGGGTTGATCTTCTCAGGTGGCCCGTCGTCTGTCTACGACCAAAATGCCCCAAAGCCCCACCCACAACTGCTCGAATCGGTGGATTGCCCCACGCTCGGTATCTGTTACGGGTTTCAAGTTTTTGCACGCGAGCTTGGTGGTGATGTGGCTGCATCTCCGAATCGTGAGTTTGGTTATGCGCGATTAAAGATTTTGGATGCGACTAGCCGTTTGTTTCAAGGTCTGCCCGAGGAGATGGACGTTTGGATGAGCCATGGAGACCACGTCACTGAAGTGCCTCCCGGCTTTCAAGTCACCGCGCTTACCGACGACGCACTCAACGCGATGGAAGACGGGTCGCGCGCTATTTATGGTGTGCAGTTTCATCCGGAAGTTGCCCACACGCCACTGGGCGCCCAGGTGCTGCGTAATTTTCTGTTTTCTGTCTGCGGTTGTCGTGGTGACTGGTCGCCTGAAGCTGTCATCGAGGAACAGGTCGAACGCATTCGCGCGCAGCTTGGTGACAAGGGATGTGTAGTTTCCGGACTGTCAGGTGGTGTTGATTCGACCGTCGCTGCGGCTCTGGTCCACAAGGCCGTGGGCGACCGACAAACGTGCATTTTTGTCGACAACGGTTTGTTGCGTGAAGGTGAATTTGAAACAACGCTCGCACTGCTGCGGCAGAGCATGAACTTGAACATCTCTGGCATTCGCGCTGGTCAACTTTTTCTCGAAGCGCTCGAAGGCGTCACCGATCCGGAGGAGAAGAGAAAACGAATCGGGAAAGTCTTTATCAACGTGTTCGAGGAGGAAGCGCGCAAGCTCGGCGATGTTGAATATCTCGTCCAGGGAACGCTATATCCCGACGTTATCGAATCGGTTTCAGTTCGTGGTCCATCGGCTGTGATCAAGAGTCATCACAATGTCGGTGGCCTGCCGGAGAAGATGAATCTCAAATTGATCGAGCCGTTGCGAGAGTTATTCAAGGATGAGGTTCGAGTGATTGGAAGAGAATTGGGAGTGCCTGAAGAGATTCTGGGGCGACATCCGTTTCCGGGTCCCGGGTTAGCCGTGCGCATTATCGGCGAAGTAACAAAGCAGAAGATCCGTTTGGTCCAGGCCGCGGATCGGATACTCGATGAAGAGTTACGACGCGCGGAGTTGTACAACTCAGTGTGGCAGGCGTTTCCAGTGTTGCTGCCGGTATCGACTGTTGGCGTGATGGGCGACGAGCGCACATACGAACGCGTGATTGCCATCCGTGCGGTGACGAGCATCGACGGAATGACTGCCGACTGGGCCCGGCTGCCTCACGATCTGCTCGCGCGAGTTTCAGCGCGAATCGTTTCTGAAGTACGCGGTATCAATCGCGTCGTTTACGATATTAGTTCCAAGCCACCATCAACCATTGAATGGGAGTAAAAACAATCCACAGATTACACAGATAATCTGTGAAATCTGTGGATGGATCTAAAATGCCTGATAACCAATTCGTACACCTTCATCTTCATACTGATTACAGTCTTCTTGACGGCGCCATTCAAATTAAACCTCTCTCCAATCGAGTTGAAGAATTAAAGATGCCGGCGTGTGCCATGACCGATCATGGAAACATCTTCGGCGCGATCTCTTTCTACAACGCGATGAAGAGTCATGGGGTGAAACCGATCATCGGTTGCGAGACTTACATCACGCGCGGCAGTCGGAAGGAGAAAGCTGCAAGCGCACCCGGCGAGAAAGCAAACTTTCACCTTATCCTGCTGGCGCAGAACTATGAGGGTTATCAGAACCTCGTACGTCTTACCTCGAAGGCCTACACGGAGGGCTTCTACTACAAGCCGCGCATCGACAAAGACCTGCTCGCCGAGCACAGTAAAGGTTTGATCGCGTTGTCGGCGTGCATGTCAGGTGTGCCGTCGGCGATGCTGGCCCAGGACAAGTGTGATGAAGCGGCCAAAGCCGCGATCGAGTTTGAAGAGATACTCGGAAAAGGGAACTACTTCCTCGAAATCCAGGAGCACGGGTTAGAGCCCCAACAACGCATCAGGAAGTCGCTCGTTGAACTTTCGAAACGCACGGGTGTGCCGCTCGTCGCAACAAACGACTCGCATTATCTGATGCCGGACGACGCGCGCGCACACGACGTTCTTCTCTGCATCGGATCGGGAAAGACAGTCAATGATACGAACCGCCTGCGCTATTCGAGTCCAAACTTCTACGTCCGATCGCAAGAAGAGATGTGGCGCATCTTCGGCGACGAACTGCCCGAGGTGCTCACTCGCACGGTCGATATCGCCGAACGTTGCGAACTGAAACTTCCTGAGAACGTCAACTACCTGCCTCAGTATCCGATCCCGCAGTCGGAAGAGGGCCTATCGGCTGACGACTACTTTGAGAAGGTCGTTC
Organism: uncultured Acidobacteriota bacterium; assembly: GCA_963800055.1. Classification (GTDB taxonomy): domain Bacteria; phylum Acidobacteriota; class Blastocatellia; order Pyrinomonadales; family Pyrinomonadaceae; genus PSRF01. The sequence goes on along the minus strand of CAWCZP010000013.1, from coordinate 375,541 downwards.
GCCAGGGCTTTGAACGGCGGCGCCAGCAGGTGTGGGACACGCTTGCGGCGCGAGGCGAGTTGAAACAGCCGCTCAGCGATTATCAAACGCGTCTGTCGAGCGAGATCCAGATGATCAAGCAGATGGGGTTCGCGGGTTACTTCCTCATCGTCTGGGACTTCGTCCGCTACGCCAAGGAACACGCGATCCCGGTCGGACCGGGAAGAGGATCCGCGGCCGGTTCGCTCGTCGCCTACTGTCTCGATATAACCGACATCGATCCGCTCCAGTACGACCTGCTGTTCGAGCGGTTCCTGAACCCTGGCCGCGTCTCGCTGCCTGACATCGACATCGACTTCTGCGTGCGCGGCCGAGGCGACGTCATCAACCACGTCGCCGGACTGTACGGCCGCGACTCCGTCTGCCAGATCATCACGTTCGGAACGCTGGCTTCGAAGGCCGCAATCAAGGACGTCGGCCGGGCTCTTGAAGTGCCTTATGCCGAAGTCGAGAAAATCGCGAAGCTCATCCCGCCGCCGGTGCGTGGTCGCAACGTGGGTCTCAATCAGGCACTTGAACAAGTACCTGAACTAAGACGTGAGATGGAAACGAATCCTCAAGTTAAAGAGATACTTGAGATCGCGATGCGGCTCGAAGGGTGCGCTCGCCACTCCTCAGTCCACGCGGCGGGTGTGGTTATCTCGCCACTGCCTCTTCAGGAATTGATCCCGGTTGCCGTCTCAGGGAAGGAAGAACTCACGACGCAGTACGTCATGTCGGACCTTGAAAAAACCGGCATGCTTAAGATGGATTTTTTAGCGCTTACCGCTTTAACCGTTATAAATGACTGCTTAATAAGCATTAAACAGATGCTTGGTGAAGAGATTAAGTGGTCGGATATAGCGCTTAACGACGCTAAAGCGCTTGCTGTGTTTGCTGAAGGAAGGACAGAGGCGGTCTTCCAGTTTGAGTCTTCCGGCATGCAGGAGATCTGCCGGAAGTTGAAGCCGAAAGGTCTCGAAGACCTGGCGGCGCTGAACGCTCTTTATCGGCCGGGACCCCTCGATGGCGGAATGGTCGATGAGTTTATTCAACGTCACCATGGTAAGAAGGCCGTGCGCTATCTCGTACCGGAGATGAAGGAGATCCTCAACAACACTTACGGGATCATTGTCTACCAGGAGCAGATAATGCAGCTCGCGCAGAAGCTTGCCGGTTATACACTTAGCGAGGCCGATTTAATGCGCCGCGCGATGGGTAAGAAGAAGCGTGAAGAGATGGCCGTCCATGAAGAGAAGTTTATAAAAGGGGCAGTCGAGCGTGGTATCAAGCAGGAGAAAGCCGAGAAGATCTTTTCGCTGATGAACCAGTTTTCTGACTACGGGTTCAATCGCAGCCACAGCGTGGCCTACGCCTATCTCGCATTCCAGACTGCGTATCTGAAGGCGCACTATCCGGAGCACTTCTACGCAGCAGTGCTTTCGAGCGAAGCTCAGGACGCCGCCAAGGTGTTTAAGTACTCGAAGGAGCTTCGCGCCCAGAAGATCGCGTTGCTTCCTCCGGATGTTAACGAAAGCTATTCTGGTTTTACCCCTTTAAGCGGAGCGATCAGATATGGTCTGACCGCGATTAAAGGCTTAGGACAATCCGTGGTTAAGGCGATTTGTGAAGCACGCGAGAGCGGTCCCTTCCGATCGTTTTTTGACTTTGCCGAGCGGGTTGAATCGGCGACCTTAAACAAGCGCGTCTTTGAAAGTCTCGTGAGCGCCGGCGCGTTCGACTCGCTTAAGGATGGTCGATCTATCGGTGACTGGCGTGGCGGTCTGCACAGTTCGATTGATGCCGCACTGTCTCGCGGCCAAAGAGTTAGGCGCGAGAGATCAATTGGACAGAGTGGCCTGTTTGGCGGGATGCCGGAAGAGATCGACTTTGCCAACGAGCTTTCACCGACACTAAAGGGCTGGACTTCAAGTGAAATGTTAGCTGCCGAGAAGGCAGCGCTGGGCTTCTATATCACAGGCCATCCCCTCGAGCGTTACCTTGAGATCCTTCAGAATGTAAAGGCTGTTGGATCCGTGGAGTTGGCTGAATTGAATAGTGGAGTTCGCGTTACGTCCGGGGGCATTATTAACGACTTGAATTTGCGAACCACGAAGAAGGGCGACAAGTTTGCGCTGTTTCGACTCGAGGATGAAGCGGGCGGGACGAAGTGCGTTCTGTGGCCAGAGGTCTATCGAAAACACGCGGCGCTGGTGCAGAATGAACTGCCGGCAATCGTGATAGGCAGGTTGGAGTTGAGCGAGGACAACCCGCCGACGATCATCGTCGATCAGTTACAAAGCATCGAGGGGGCTGCCAGAAGCAACGAGTTTCTGGTTTTGCGCGCGCCGAAGCATGACGACTTCTCGACCTTGTGTGATTCGATTCTCACACTCTTAAGCGCGAATCCTGGCGACTGTGAAGTGGCTGTCGAGGCCTTGATAGATGAGGGAACCGTCGTGCGGATCAAACCAAACGGTGCCTTGAAGGTGCGGCGGAGTAGCGAGTTGGAGCAGTCTCTGAAAGAATTGGGCTGCGTAGTCAGCTTCGAATCGGCAAATGGATATGCCCGCGTCTGATAACGTTTGACGATCTAATTCTCGCAAAAAACAATGGCGAAAGATAAAAAGGCGACGAAAAGTGAACCCGAGCCGGCGAGTCCGGTCGACCAACGAACCGCATTTGAACGCGTACAACTCGCGCGACATGCCAACCGGCCTTACACACTCGATCTAATCGAGCGGTTGTTTGAAGACTTCGTCGAGCTCCACGGCGACAAGAGGTTTGCTGAAGACCCTGCGATCGTCTGTGGCCTGGCACGTTTTCACGGCCTGCCAGTCGTAGTGGTTGGTCATCAAAAGGGACGCGACACAAAACAACGCAGCTATCGAAACTTCGGCATGCCCAAACCGGAGGGTTATCGCAAAGCACTACGAGTGATGAAACTCGGCGAGAAATTTGGTCGCCCGATCTTCACGTTCATCGACACTCCCGGCGCCTACCCCGGAATCGACGCCGAAGAACGCGGACAGGCGGAAGCCATCGCATACAACCTGCGCGAGATGGCGAAGATCAAGGTGCCGATCATCGTGACTGTTATTGGTGAAGGCGGTTCAGGCGGGGCGCTCGCGATCGGCATCGGAGATCAGGTCCTGATGCTCGAGAATGCTACTTACTCCGTGATCAGTCCTGAAGGTTGCGCAGCGATTCTCTGGAAAGACTCATCGCAAGCCGATCGTGCCGCGGAAGGCCTTCGACTCACCGCGCAGCATCTCCACGCGGAGGGAATCGTCGACAAGATCATCCCCGAGCCGGACGGCGGCGCGCACAACGATTACGATCAAACTGCTCGTTATCTCGACTCCGCACTGAGTGAGCGACTGGCGGAGGCAGTCAGTTGTTCACAAGAGGATCGTTTGAGTCGTCGCTACAGCAAACTACGAGGCTTTGGTCGCTGGGGTACAGACGGCCAGGCTGATGCACCAGAGCAACAAACGGTTAACTAAGTCAGAACGGGATATCCTCGTCAGACAAGTCTGGTTGCGCGTCCGGCGCTGAGTTTGGGGTCGCGCCCGCCGAAGCCGCTCGTTCATATGGCTGCGCGTCGTCACCTCTCGATCCGATGAACTGCATGTCTGTTCCAAACACTTCGAGCGAGTGGCGCGGTTTGCCATCGCGATCGATGTACTCTTCAACGCGCAAGCGACCTTCGATGTAGACCTGTTTACCTTTTTGCAGATACTGTGAGGCAGTCTCCGCGAGACGGTTCCAAAGTGTGATGCGGAACCAGGTCGTGTGGTCCTGCATTTCGCCGTTCCGATCCTTGCGGCGTTCATTCGTCGCCATGCTGAAACTACAAACGGGAGTGCCCTGGGCGGTATAGCGTAACTCGGGATCGCGGCCGAGATTTCCCACGACAATTATTTTGTTAAAGGACATGAGGAGCCTTTCTTTTCTACGGATTTACAATCGTCGCGATACTACTAGCGAAAATCTGAAGAAGCAAGCGATCCAATTTTCAAAACGTGATAAATCTTCTCTGTGTCTCTGTGCCTCTGTGGTTGTTGTTCTAACGGTTTTACAACCACAGAGACACAGAGACACAGAGAAATGATTTCTGGTAGACTGTCGATACTGTTAACGTGATTTGAAGAATGAAGCCGCGAGTTTACATCGAGACTTTTGGCTGCCAAATGAATGTCGCTGATTCGGAGCGTGCTGCGACGGGTTTGCGAGCGTCTGGTTACGACCTTTGTAAGTCGGTTGACGATGCCGATGTTGTGTTGCTGAACAGCTGTTCGGTGCGCGAAAAGGCAGAGCAAAAGGTCTACACACGCATTGGGGAACTGCGAGCCGCTCGACCCGACAAGCGAGATCTCCTGGTTGGTGTAATGGGTTGTGTGGCCCAACTCGAAGGTGAAGCGGTTTTCAAACATGCTTCATCAGTCAACATGGTGATCGGAACTCGTGCTACCGATCGCATTCCATCACTGATCGAAAGAGCACGCGATGGCGAGAGAAAAGTGCTCGACCTTGACGAGCGTGGAGACAACGACTCATGGGACGTTTCTCCAGTCGAACGACATTCACCACACGTTGCTTTCATTCCAATCATTGAAGGCTGCAATAAGTTTTGCTCGTTCTGTATCGTTCCTTACTCACGTGGACGCGAACGCAGCCGTCCGGCGAGTGAGATCGTCGCCGAAGCAAGGCGACTCCAGGCGCTCGGTTATAAAGAAATTCATCTCATCGGCCAGAATGTGAATAGCTACCGGCCGCGTGTCGAAGACGGCCTCGAAGGAGTTTCCGGAGCGACGCCGTTCTGTCGCTTGTTGCGAGCCGTTGCGGCTACCGGTTTGCCGCGCATCAAGTTTACGACCTCCTTTCCGCGTGATTTTCATCCCGACATCATTTCCGCCATCGAAGAAAATCAGAATCTTTGCGACTGGGTTCACTTGCCGGTGCAATCGGGAAGCGATCGTATTCTCAAACTAATGCGCCGCGGTCACAAACGAAGTGGCTACCTCGAGCGAATTCAACGCATCAAGAATTCGCGCAGGCGTTTGGCGCTCACGAGCGATATCATCGTCGGTTTTCCAGGTGAGACTGACGACGATTTTCAGCAGACGGTCGATCTGGTGCGCGAATGTGATTACGACAGTATCTACATCTTCAAATACTCTAAACGCGCTGGAACTCCGGCAGCGGAGTTTCACGATAATGTACCCGATAAAGAAAAGACTGCCCGCTTCCTCGAGCTCGAGAAGGTGCACCGCGCAGCTCAGGAAAAAATTTACAGCTCCTATGTTGGACGCACGCTCAGCGTGCTTGCGGAGAGACAAAGCTCGCGTTCCGAAGACGATCTGTCAGGACATTCAACTTGTCATAAGGTCGTCAACTTTTCGGGCGATCGCGGTCTCGAAGGTGAAATAGTTGATGTGCTGGTGACGGCAGCAAAGACAAACAGCCTCTACGGAACTTTGGTCAATCGTTCAGCGGTAGAGTAAGGGGTACGTGCGTATGGAAATCGAGGTAAAGATCCGAGCATTAATGATGGATCCGAACAGCGGGACTCCGATTATCATTTTAAAAGACGTCCAGAGTGAAACGATGCTGCCGATCTGGGTTGGCGCCTATGAAGCGAATGCAATTGCGCTCGAGATCGAAAAGATCGCGCCGCCGAGACCGATGACACACGATCTTCTGCGAAACCTGATCGTGGAATTGGGAGTGCAGGTGGATCGAGTAGTTGTAACCAGTCTGCGTGATAACACGTTCTTTGCAGTGATCGAAATGCGCAACAGCGAGGGAGATCGGATGGTGCTCGATTCGCGCCCGTCTGATGCGATTGCTCTGGCACTGCGAGCTGACTGCCCGATCTTTGTCGACATGGAAGTCATCAAAGCATCGCGCAACACATTGCCCACCGAAGAGGGCGAGGAAGTCGAAACTAGTTCAAGTGAAGAGGAATGGCCTGACGTTATCGGAGAGGCCGGGGATTTACCGATGTAAGATGATGATCTTTTTACTTTGTACTTTGTGCTTGGTTTTGCTTGAGGGCCAAGCGCCCAAGTACCCAAACAAAGTACAAAGCACCAAGTTCAAAGTACAGGTTGAGAGTATGGAGCGTTAGTTGGCCACTGTGCAGCGAATGGTAATCGCCATCGCCAACCAGAAAGGTGGGGTAGGGAAGACTACTACCGCCATCAACCTGGCTGCCGCATTTGCCCGCAAGGGAAAACGTGTCCTTCTTCTCGATCTCGATCCGCAAGCCAATAGTTCCATCTCATTTTTAGACCCACTCACGGTCGAGCGGTCTGTCTACGAGTTGATGATGGACGGACTGGCGCCGGTTGAAGAGTCGGTTTACGCAACACCAGTAGAGAACCTGTCCGTCGTGCCAGCGCGAATCAACCTGGCAAAACTCGAGGCGAAATTAGTCGGCGACTTCGACGCGCCGTTCCGCCTCAAAGATCGGCTCGAACCGTTCCGCAAGCATTACGAAGTAATCGTGATCGACACACCGCCTACGCTCGGATTGATCACTGTAAACGCGCTGGTGGCGGCCACACACGTTTTGATTCCGATTCAGTCGTCATACTTCGCACTCGAAGGCACGGACGATCTGCTGGAGACTATCGAGAAAGTAAAAGCGCGTCCGAATCCAAAGCTCGAATTGCTGGGAGTGTTGGTGACGTTGCATGACAAGCGAACCACGCTTGCTCGCGAGGTTCATGAACAGATTCGTTCGGTGTTTGGTCCAAAGCTTTTCGATACCGTGATTACAAAGAGCGTCAGACTAGAAGAGTCGCCTGCCTACAAGGAGTCGATTTTTAGTTTTGCTCCCAACTCATCGGGAGCAATTGAATATGCAAAACTTTGCGAAGAGGTAATAAGCCGTGTCTAAGAGGGGATTGCCCACGGGCCTCCAAATGCGCCACGACGCGCACTACGTCGAAGAGCTGTCACAACACAGGCCGCAGCAGATCGGCAGAATGGTTCCGGTGGATAAGATCGATCCGAATCCGGAGCAACCGCGGACTGAAATCGGCGACCTCACCGAGTTGACGGCGTCGATCGCGGAAAAGGGCGTGCTTGAACCTTTGCTCGTTAAGCCAAACCGTTTGACCGGGCGTTGGATGATCATCGCCGGTGAACGTCGCTGGCGCTCGGCGCAGAAGGCGGGATTGAAGGAAGTGCCTTGCGTCGAGATGGAAGTTGATGACGGCACGGTTGCGGAGATCGCGCTGATCGAAAACATGCAGCGCAAGGATCTGACGGTTTGGGAAGAAGCGGATGGTTTGTTAGCGCTGTGCGATCGTTTTGGCTACACGCACGATGATGTGGCGCGAAAGGTTGGTAAGAGCAGGACGACTGTGACTGAGGCGCTCGCGATCGCGAAGATACCCGACGACGTGAGGGAAGTTTGCCGCGCTGCTGACATCACTGCGAAATCATCGTTGCTTCAGATCGTGCGCCAGCCCGACGATGATTCGATGAGACGTTTCGCGAAGGAGATTGCGTCACGTGGTTTGAATCGAAATGACGCGAGGGAAGTGAGACGTCAGGAGATGGGGCCGCGCGTCGTTCCGGATAACAAGCCTTACACGTTTAAGTATGCGTCGCCTGACAAGGATTTCAATATTGAAGTGAAGTTTCGCGCATCGCAGGTATCTGATGCAGAGGTTGCGTTCATACTCCGAGCCGTCGCAGACGAGATCGACGACGAACCTCTCACAAGACTAAGTACACAAAAGCCTCAAAAAGCACAAAACTCTTTCTCAGAAAAGTTTTTGGTTTTTTGTGCCTTTTGTGTACTTACTTGGCTAAACTCTTCTTCTTCTCCGCAGCAGCACGCTTCTGTAACGACTTTGCCCACCGCTCAAACGTCGGTTGCAGTGGCTTGAAAAGTCTCGCCCTGAAGCTGTGCTTCTTATCGTTCCAAAGCTTCAAGTGCTTCTCGGTGTACATTCGCACAGCGGGCTCGAGTTGAGTCTTCTTTAAAGAGTGCTTCAGCGTGAAGTGATAGTGTTGGCCAACTAAAGAGAACACGAGCGCCACGAGATTGCTCTTGAACGAAAGCCTCGGGATTAGCCGTTTGTGAAACGGTTTATTAGCCGGCAATAAAACGTTGACCGCGATCTCGATCCACGCGCCTTTCGGCCCCTGGCGCGGATGATAGAGTCCCGGCAATTCAGTCGTTTGAAACGGGCCTTTAATTCTCGGATCGGTGATAAAAGGAACTAATCTGATGCGCTCGATACCACGCGTGTGCTCTCGTGGCAGACTGTCGAAGGCGCTCTCAATCTGCTCCAGAGAGCCCTTCGGTATCGAGCCCTCATACTGATTCTCAATGCGTATAGCCACAGTGATCGCTTCCTAAAGTTAATGTGCGTAATGGGAGTGAGTCACTTTAGGGGAAGGGCGCAAAGGGGTCAAGTCAAGCCTATGTCCGTCACCGCGCCTGAGCTTGCGCTACCGACAAGAGCTGCGTATTTCGCGAGCACGCCGCTGGTGTAGCGCGGTGCGGGTGGTTGCCACTGAGCGTACCGGCGAGCCAGCTCATCGTCAGGGACGTTCAGTTGAAGGAGGTTGTTTTCGGCGTCGATCGTGATCGAGTCACCTTCATGGACAAGCGCGAGCGTGCCGCCAACTGCGGCTTCAGGTGCAACATGACCCACCACCATTCCGTAAGTCGCGCCTGAGAAACGACCATCGGTAATCAGTCCGACGGAATCACCGAGCCCAGCGCCGATGATCGCTGAAGTGGGTGCGAGCATCTCACGCATGCCGGGGCCGCCCTTTGGACCTTCGTATCGAATCACCACCACGTCACCGGGGTTGATTTCTGATGAGAGGATGGCTTGTAAGCACGACTCTTCAGAATCAAAAACGCGGGCCGGACCGGTGACTACTTTGTTCTTCACACCGGAGACTTTCGCAACCGCACCTTCGCGCGCGAGATTACCTCGAAGGATTACAAGGTGACCTTCAGAATAAAGCGGGTCGTTCCACTGACGGATCACGTCCTGCTTCGTATCTGGATTTTCAGGAACTCTGGCGAGTGTTTCCTCGATCGTTTGTCCGGTGATCGTGAGTGCATCGCCATGCAGCAACCCATGAGTCAGCAGCATCTTCATCACTCGGGGGATGCCTCCAACCGTATGAAGATCAGTTGTGACAAATCTGCCTGAGGGTTTCAAATCACAAATCACCGGCACTCGCTTCCGCATTTTCTCAAAATCGTCGAGCGTTAACTCCACCTGCGCTGCGTGAGCAATCGCCAGCAAGTGCAGTACGGCATTCGTCGATCCGCCCACAGCCATAACTACGGCTATCGCGTTTTCAAAAGCTTTTCGTGTGAGGATCTGCCGAGGGAGAATCTCATTTTGGACTGCGCTCACGAGCACTTCTGCTGAATCGATCGCGTTCGTGACGATCTCACCATCCTCGGCGGACATTGTCGAAGAGAAGGGAAGTGCTAGTCCCATTGCTTCGATCGCTGCTGACATCGTGTTGGCGGTAAACATGCCGCCGCACGAGCCGATGCCCGGGCATGCGTTGCGTTCGATCGCGAGCAGTCGATCTTCGCTGATCCGCCCGGCACAGTATTGGCCCACAGCTTCGAAGGCGCTCACGATCGTCAAGTCTTCGTCGTCAAAGTAACCGGGTTTAATTGTTCCGCCGTAAATAAAGATCGCGGGGATATTGAGACGTGCGATCGCGATCATCGCTCCGGGCATGTTCTTGTCGCAGGCTCCGATTGCCAACAACCCGTCCACCGATTGCGCCTGGCAAACAGTTTCGATCGAATCGGCAATTACCTCGCGGGATACCAGGGAATATTTCATCCCTTCGGTTCCTTGTGAGATGCCATCGCTTACGGTGATCGTGCCGAAGATTTGAGGCATCGTCCCCGCTTCTTGAAGTGCGTCGAATGCAGGCCCTGCGAGGCGGTTCAAACCGGCGTTGCAAGGGGTCACGGTGCTGTGAGCATTTGCGACGGCGATGATTGGCTTTTCAAAATCATCGTCATCGAAGCCGACGGCGCGGAGCATCGCTCGATTCGGCGTACGCTCGACGCCTCGTGTGATGGAATGACTGCGTGCGTCTTCGCTCTTTTTAAATCGTAGATACACTTAATTGGCAGTTTTATCGACGAGTCTGCTTTCACTTAACCACGGCATCATTTGCCGAAGCCGGGAACCAACGCGCTCGATCGGATGCTCTCGTGCTTCGTCGTCAAGTTGTTGGAAGCGTTGGCGACCATTTCTCGCTTCGCTCATCCAGTCGTGCGCGAAAGCTCCTGACTGTATATCAGAAAGAAGACCCTTCATGCGATGTTTCGTCTCATCGTTCACGACTACAGGGCCGCGCGTCATGTCGCCGTACTGTGCCGTGTTGGAGATTGAATAGCGCATTTCAGAGATGCCGCCCTCGTACAGCAGATCGACGATCAGTTTCATTTCGTGCAGGCATTCGAAGTAAGCCATCTCGGGTGAGTATCCAGCTTCAGTCAACGTTTCAAAACCGGCTTTGATTAGTGAAGTCAGACCACCGCACAACACTGCCTGTTCGCCGAACAGATCAGTCTCAGTCTCTTCACGAAAACTGGTTTCGATAATTCCCGCACGCCCGCCGCCGATCGCTGAGGCGTATGCGAGACCGATCGCCTTAGTATCGCCGGTCGGATCCTGGTTGACGGCCAGCAGACACGGCACGCCTGCGCCGCGCTTGTACTCGTGACGCACGAGATGTCCCGGACCTTTCGGCGCGACCATGAACACATTCGCATCGGCTGGCGGTTCGATGAACTTGTAATGAATCGAGAAGCCGTGAGAGAAGGCGAGATACTTACCCGGCGTGATCGACTCTGCCACTTCGCGCGCGTAAATGTCTGGAGCGAGTTCATCGGGCACGAGCATCATCACGATGTCTGCGTCCGCGGCGGCTTGGGCCACCGGCAAGACTTTCAAGCCGGCGTTCGCGGCCTTTTCCCACGAGGCGCTTTCAGCACGCAAACCAACAGTGACGTTGCAGCCGGAGTCTTTGAGGTTATTCGCCTGCGCAAACCCCTGGCTGCCGTAACCGATGACGGCGATCTGTTTGTTGCGCAGTAGAGTTGGGTTTGCGTCTTTGTCGTAATAGATGTTCATCGATGTCTCCAACAGAACCGAGCGCGGTAGCGCCGGGCCGATCTGATTATGCGGTGCTTTGATTGGACCACTGACCCGGCGCTACCGCGCTCGCTTCTGTATCTCCGGCTGAGAGCCTGTTAATCGCGATGTGTCCTGTCCGCGTTATGTCCGTCACTCCGATCGGCTTGAGTAGTTCGATAAAGGTGTCAACCTTCTCCTTGTTTCCCGAGGCTTCGACGATGAGTTGCGTGTGTGAAATATCGACAACCTTTGCGCGAAACACACTCACAAGACTCAACACTTCCTGTCGCTCAGTCCCTAAGCTCGCAGAAACAGTGATCAGCGCCATTTCGCGTTCGATGTGCGGACGCGTAGTCACGTCCTGCACCTCGCGCACCCTCGCCAGTCGCTCGCATTGCTTAACGATCTGTTGAATGGTGCGATCGTCGCCACGCGTGACGATCGTGACGCGAGACCAGCGCGGATCGAGACTCTCGCCCACCGAGATAGTCTCGATATTGAAACCACGCGCACTGAAGAGACCAACGATCCGGGATAACTCTCCCGGCTCATCGGCGACGATTATTGACAGCGTGTGACGCATTTAATCCTGTACGATCATGTCCCTGGCATTCGCGCCTGCGGGAATCATCGGAAAAACGTTCTCTTCTTTCGACACAACGATATCCACCACTGCGACGCCCTTGTGATTGAGCGCGGCTTCCATCACCTCGTAAAGCTCCGCCGGCCGTTGCGCGCGAAAGCCCGCTGCGCCGTAAGCCTCGGCGAGCTTCACAAAATCCGGCGCCACTGAAATGTCCACTTCCGAATACGTGCGGTCGTAAAACATTTCCTGCCATTGCCGGACCATCCCCAAATACCCGTTGTTCATGATCAGGATCTTTACTGGCAGATCGTACTGGACCGCGGTTGCGAGCTCCTGGTTCGTCATCTGAAACCCACCATCGCCAACCACCGCGACGACCAGTTGATCGCGCAATGCGAGTTGCGCGCCTACAGCCGCAGGCAAACCAAATCCCATCGTTCCGAGGCCACCGCTGGTGATCAATTGTCGCGTTCTTGTAAAAGGATAGAATTGGGCCACCCACATCTGATGTTGGCCCACGTCGGTCGCGATTATCGCTTCGCCTTTTGTGAGTCGATGCAATTCACGAATGACAGTTTGGGGTTTGATCTGGTTTTGCGATCCTGAAAAGCGAAGCGGTTGCGATCGCTGCCAGTAACGGATTCGTTCCCACCACTGTTCTCGGCCTTCTATCGAATCTTGCAGGCGTCCATTGCGTTGCTCATGAGTCAGTGAAAGAAACTGGCCCAGCACCTCTTTGGCGTCGCCGGCGAGCGCGAGAGTTGGCGCCACGTTCTTACCGATGTTTGCCGGATCGATGTCTACATGGATGACGCTTGCTTGCGGAGCGAAGGTCGCAAGTTTGCCTGTAACACGATCGTCGAACCTGACGCCGAGTGCTACCAGCAGATCGCTCTCCGCCACGGCCATATTCGCAGCATACGTACCGTGCATTCCCAGCATGCCGAGGCACAGCGGATGAGACGACGGAAATCCACCGAGCCCCATCAGCGTCGGCGCAACTGGAAGTCGTAGTGTTTCTGCGAACAACCGTAACGCTTCGCCGGCGCCGGAGTTTGCGATTCCACCGCCGACATACAGAACCGGACGCTTCGCTTCGAAGATGGCGCCCAACGCACGCTGCGCTGAGTTGCGATCGATCGGTCGCAGGTTTGGTGGAGAAGGGAAATGTCACATGGTCCAATCGTGAGTAGTTAGCGCGCGCCGCACTGACGTCTTTCGGAATATCAATCACGACTGGCCCAGGTCGACCTGACCGCGCGAGATAAAACGCTTCACGAACTACAGCCGGAAGATCTCTGGCTTCACGCACTAGGTAATTGTGTTTCACACACGGCCGGGTGATGCCGACGGTGTCCACTTCCTGAAATGCGTCGGTGCCAATCAGGTGGCTTGGCACCTGACCGGTGATCACCACGAGAGGTGTCGAATCCATGTAGGCATTTGCGATACCCGTAACTGCGTTTGTCGCTCCTGGACCCGAGGTGACAAGCACCACTCCGACGCGCCCTGTGGAGCGTGCGTAACCTTCGGCCATGTGCACGGCGCCTTGCTCGTGCCGGACCAGGTAATGACTGATTCGATCTCGCGCCCGCCAGAGTTCGTCGTAGATGTGAAGCACCGCTCCACCGGGATAACCAAAGATCGTATCCACGCCTTCGAAGATCAGCGCTTCGATGAGCATTTCGGAGGCCGTCGGCATCTCCGTGATGGACGGACTTTCCTCGGAATCGAGAATTTGTGGCTGCGCGCTCATGTGCGGCGCCTAATGTGGACCAAAAACGTGTGTTTGTAAAATTTATTCTTTTAAGATAATAATAAACTTCGTTATCGACTACTTTGACGAGTTGTGATACAAAATCATTCCTATGGAAATGGCCCAGTTGGAATACTTCTCGCGAGTAGTCGAGGAAAAGAGCTTTTCAAAGGCAGCCGACAAGGTCTTTCGAACTCAGCCTGCCGTGAGCATCGCAATCAGGCGCCTGGAGGAAGAGATCGGGTTACCGTTGCTCGATCGAACACAAAAAACACCTGTGCTGACTGAAGCGGGGAAGGTGGTCTACGACTATGCGCTGCGAATTCTAGGCCTGCGCGATCAGGTGGGCCAGGCGATTGCCGAAATGCAGAGTTTGAAAAGGGGACTGATTCGCGTGGGTGCGAATGAAAGCACGACGCTTTATCTCCTGCCTGAATTGATCTTGAAATTTCGCGAGCAGCATCCGGACGTGAAGGTGGAGATCTTTCGGCACGTCTCTAATCGACTGCCGCGTGAAGTGCTGGAGCGTAACGTTGATTTCGCATTAATGGCTTCGGAGCCCGCGGACCGCGATCTTGAAGCATTTCCCATTCTGAAGGATGAGCTCGTTCTAATAATGAGCCCGAAGCATCCCCTGGCGGCGCGTCCTTCACTTAAGATCAAAGACCTGGGAACGGAATCGTTTGTGGCCCACAACGTTAAGTCCGGATCACGCGTGAAGGTGATCGAAGCGTTCGCGAGACAGCACACGCCGCTTAACATTAGTCTCGAGCTCGCAACGATCGAAACGATTAAGCGCTTTGTGCAAAAGCGGGTGGGCCTGGCATTTGTCCCTCGCATGTGTGTGCGTGAAGAATTGGAGCGAGGAGTACTTATGAGTGTGCCCGTGCGTGGCCTCACTCACAACCGCACGCTCTGGGCCGCCCACCGCCGCGGCGCAAACTTTTCTCCAGCGGCCGCAGCATTTTTGCGCGTTCTCAAAGCCCGCGCGGAAGAAAAATGAAAAATTCTTCACAGCACGTGCGACATTTTCAAAGTCTTCGTCGCTATTACTAGTGAATGCGGAAAGGACGCCGGCGCAAATGAATTGGCGTCCACTAAGGAGACGAAGATGATTCTCGAAATACTTTTATCCATCATCGTTACATTCGGCGCACAAGGCCCAACGAATAACTTCGGCGAGTGTCCGGCTACCAGTGAGCCTGAAACCGTCGCAGCGCAGCAGGCCTAAAGTAAGAGCGGGGAGCACTACAACCGAATAAAGAAGGAACCGGGAGGCCTAGCTTCCCGGTTCTTTTTTGTCCATTCAACGCATTCTCTGCGTCCGATAATACATATTATGGGACTTGGGGCTTTGCCTCAAAAGTCTCTAAACACCGCCGTTTGCCTCAAAAAGCAAGTTGACCGATTATCAAAACCGCGAATCGCGGTCAACTCGATTTGAGGGAAAGGACCGAATTTAGAACTTCAGGCCCAGCGACTTTAGTATCTCTTCTTCTTCAAAAGTTAGTTGGCCTCCTGCAACCCTGCGAAACATTTCATACGCCACTTGATGAAACTCTGAGTGGTGAAACAGAACCTCCATTGCGCTTATCAAGACCTTCGATCACTTCCGCGATCTTGGGTGGCTCAATCAGGAGATATGCTTTCATCACCATGATGTTGGCTCCAAGCATTAGCGCTGCAACGGGATAGTGCTCGTAAGCTTCGAAGGCTATTTGCCATGCCTCGTAATCGAGTGGCGGTGATCAATTGGATTGTCATTTATCGTATTCAGGCATGGTCGAATTCCTCTATTCAGGATTTGGCTGTGAAGGGGCTGGCTTTCGTTTGCAGCGAGAGTCAGTCCCGCCTCTTAGCGGGTGAACCACTATAGAGACATCGTTTCATCCGTGCAAGCGATAAAGTTTTCAAAGAACAATCCCGGCGCACTACTATTAAGCCGCTTCCTCGCTTGAAAAGTCCGTCTCAATTCCTAACTCGTGAACCGATTGAATCACCACGCACAAGTTGTGACAAAGCACCTTGCACAGTGCTTCGTTGATTTGGGCCGTCAACGTCTTGCTTCGAGTCTCTGACCGAACTTTGACTTGATCATGTGGAACGTGGTTTCGACGTTCGACCGCTTGTGATAGTGCGTTAGAAATTCTTCGCGGTTGTCATTGTAGAAACTGAGCATCCGAGTCCAGAGCGTTGACTTGGGGCCATAGCTGGTTCTGTGCTTTGGAGTTGATCTTGAACGGAATGTAAGGGATCGCCTTGTGCCGCAAAGTCGTTAGCAGATTCTCGCCGCTTAGATATGCTTTGTCGGCTGAGACTTCTTTCATCGTGAAGCCGTTTTCGGCAGCGGCTTCAACCAAACGGTTTGAAGTAACCATGATCGTTCGCGTAGCCGTCGCTGATTTCAACGGACGTGACGATGTTCGTTTTGACGCCGCACATTAAATGCACCTTGAGCCACATGCGCCGATCTTCTTCTTTGCCATACTTCACATCTAACCAACGCATAAATTGACCTGTGCTGAATCCGCTAGAGTCAACCGCAAAGTCTGACTCGACACTCTTGAGCGGCATGGCGCTAGCGGCGATCAACTCATACAGGTAAGGCGTGAGGGCTTCCGCTTCCAAGTAACGGAACACGGAATTGTACGAGGGCATCTTTGACAGAAAGCCGCGTCGTTTCGCTTCCTGCAAATCGCTCTGAAAGCGACGACCTGAAACGGTAGAGTAAATCTTGAACGTGCTGGCAAAGATGATGTCAGCTAGCGACAGACGCGGCCTTCCACGCTGTTGCTCAGGCTCAGGAATCGCTTCTGCACAATTCATAGAGCAATGCCTGGAGTTGGGATTTCTCTTGCGTCTGAGCGGCATTGTACGCGGGCCAATTCTGCGTGTAGGTCTTGCGCGTGACCTTGACCGTCTCGGTTGTGACCGTCGCGCCGTCTGAGGTTTGCTCGCGTTGGATTGTGTATTCAACCGCAAAGATGTGCTTGCATCTGTCGCTAGTGAATTCGTGATCCCGGCATGTGCAACTCGGCCTTTCGTTGTCCAGTGCCACTGTGTACTTTTCCTGCTTATTGCTCTGTGAGGGCACTAGCCAAAGATTGCTTTGGCCTTTGCGGATTAGTTTGGTTTTGGCTGCGATTTCCAAGCCTTTTAATCTCTCTCGGTTCCATCGGGTTAACCTCGCTCAGTGGGGATAATTTCTTGAGCGAATATATTACTATAGAGTACATAGACCGTCCAGTAAAATGTGTACTTGACAGTAATATATTTGAGTGCGTATATTGCCTCGCATGGCTAAACAAACTAGAAAAGTTACCGTCTACATTTGCGAGCGTTGCGAGCATGAATGGATACCCCGCGAAATTACGACTGAACCGCGTGTCTGTCCGAAGTGCAAAAGTCCCTACTGGAATAAGCCAAGACGAACAGCGAAAGCCGCATAGCTTCTGAACCTTACTCATGGGCTGGTTAACCAAGCTAAAAGAGCAAGCGCAAGAGCGCACCATACTAGGATTATTTGCCCTGATAACGCTCCTATCGCTAATAGTCTGGGGGGCGGTTCCTTCTTCAGCATGGGATAAAGTCTCGGAGGTAACACCAAAGCGAGCACTATGGGCACTGTTAGGACTCCTAGCGATAGCAGCGATTTTAGAATGTGCATATATCGTTGAACTCCGTCGCAGGCTTAAACTTAAATTGAAACCGCGCTTTGGCGTTTATTGGGATCGAGAACTCACGCCTTACTGTCCATCCTGTTCTAAGGTTTTGGTCTACATAAAAGATTCCGCTGCCTTTTCCCATGTGTGGGGCTTCAAGTGCGTGCAGTGCTCAACCTTCATCCCGTTAAATGACGATGATGGCCGGCCTATAGAAATCACCGACGCCAAAAGACTGCTATCCGGTGGCCGGATTGAAGAACCCGAACTTGACGAGACTTCCATGCAAATCCTCAAGCTACTTGCTGCACCAAACTCCGAACTCACCGCCGAAGACCTTGCCACGATCCTTGATCTACACCCGCAACGGATGACTCATTTCCTATCAAACCTAACCAGACAGAACTACATTTATCACTCGATTAGTTTTGGCGTTCCGTCTGGCCCAACCACTTATCACCTCGCCGAAAAGGGCCGGGTACTGCTTCTCAGTAAAAACCTGATCTAGGACGGACACCTTGGCCGAACAATTGGATTTATTTCCTACCAGTGAGCCCGAAATTAAGGGCCAGCTTGCGGCCTTTGCGATTGTCCTGCGTGGTCTAATCGAAACACTCATAGCCAACGGCTCCTTAACCAAAGAACAAGCAGTAACGCTCCTGCGGGAGACCGATGTGAAAACGGCTTTTGCGGTTTGGGATGAACTGCAAGGCGAGATGCCTGACAGCGAATTGAAGCGAATGGAAGAACAGGCGACACGGTTTCTCGACAGTCTGCGGCGAGAAATATCCTGACGGATAGGCGGCAATAATGGTGTGCCGCAAACCGACGATCCGACCCGGTCAATATGCTTTTTGCAGTAGAACCGATTATTGAGGCAAAGCCGGGACTTGGGGGACTTGGCGTTCTGCCTCAAAAAGCATTTTGACCGAGGGGTGAGTTATGCGTTTTGAAGTACGGTTTTCAATAAGAATCAAGGCTGGTGACTGGCGAGCATCTATGCTCGTGCGACCTTGGCTTGCGATAGACTTAGACAGGCTGGGTGAAATGTTCCCGCGCAGCAAATCAATAGTCAGTTATATCTGGGCGCGCACTAAAGCTGTCGGTCGGACGGTTTCTTAAGTGGCGTTGTTGGCCCGTTCGGGGCGAGACCAATCCACAACGCGCAAAGACGGCAGGGCTTTTTTAATCTCTTCAAAGTCTTCCCCGTTCCGAGTGACTACCGTATACCCTAAAGAAACCGCAACCGAGGCAATGCGGCAATCTCGCGTTCGGCCCTTTCGGATATTTGCGGGAATGGTCTTATAAATGGCGAACGCTGCCGCATCAAAGGGCAAGTGCCGGGGTCGATGCAGCGCAAAAAATACTTTTTCCAATAAATCGTACGCCAGCACTAATGAGTCTTGTTTATGGATCTGTAGTGCATCTCGTTTTCTGATAAGCTTAAACGCGCCGTCCAAGCCCTCCTCTACCGTTATAGAGGTTATCCATAACTCAGAGTCAGGGGTGGCTAATATCTTTTCCTTCAGGGGAGGTGTGGGATTTTCTCGGACGAAGTAGAGTGAGAAAATACACGTATCTAAGACATACACCGAATTACTCCGTTATGCCTAAAGCTTCTAAGTACTCGTCACGCAAAGGGTGATCTTCCAGCAGCCCCGAAATGTCAGCAAAGAGATGCCCGACTTCGACCGTTTCGGATTTTGCGGCCGTATTCTCCGTCGGCCATTTCCAGGTAATCTGAATATCTACTCCAGCACCGACGGGGCTAGTAGTTTTAGATATAAGTTGTAGTGCCACTGCCTTGCTCTCCTTCTGGTTTGTAATGAATGGGAAGGCCCGCCCCTCCAAGAGAGTTGCCTTTATAGCTTACGTCAAACCAAAACACTCCCTCTTTTTCTATCTGTTTAATCTGAAGTCTTATGATTGTTTGCGATTGGCCCGGAAGATCGCGACTAAGCTGCTGCACTATAACCGACCTAAACTGCAAAACCGGCTGATCGTCACCGTTGAATACAGTCGTCACAAAACTGTCGTCAACTTCGGCTACCCTTATAAAAACAAAGAAGTGAGGCGTCACTTTAGTAGTCCTATCGACCATAATACTGTCAAAAACGCCTATCAGGTTCGGTTTGTCCTCCTTAGCAAGGTTGACAAAATCGCAGAAAAGAATAGCTAGAAGTCTAGGGCGTTTCCTCTCCTTCTTAACAACTACGTTTATAGGCTCAAAAAGACGAGCAAGCTGAGGCACGTCAGCAGGCTGCTTCTTCTTTACTGCCTTATGCGGCGTGATTTTCTTTCTACTCTTTGATTTTGCCAAAGTCGCTTAAGCCGCCTGTCTCTTAGCTCTTTCCCAGCGAGCCTGTACAGCTTTTCTTGCGCTTTCGCTACGTTCTTCCGGAGTCATTTTCGCGGCCCTTGCTGGGCCACCTTTCAAGCCACCCTTACGGCCAAGGGCTACAGCATATGGATTTTTACGAGGTTTTCGAGGTCTGTGGCCGTTGTCGTTCATGGGCAAAATATACGTGAGCGGTTAGGAAAAATCAAGCCAAAAACACTTGACCTATACGTGAGCGGTCACGTATAATCACGGGCATTGAAAAGGCCTTACCAGCGACTAACTGATAAGGCCCATTTTGAAAACCAAACGCGATTGCTCACGCTGACTTCCAAGCAAATTCATTGTGGGCCATCGCCAAGTGAAAGGCAAGGACACAATGACTGACCGCGAAATTAAAGCCCTACAAATCGCTGCTAAATCAAACCTCACTCGCAAGGGAAAAACTTGGACAGTCCCGTCGCAAACTGGGCACGGCGAATACCAGGTCAGCGTTGATCCGGACTTCTTTAATTGCACTTGTCCTGACCACGATTTCACTCAGGCAAGGTGCAAGCATATTTACGCTGTTGAGTACGTGATCGAGCGCGAGCAGGGCGCAGACGGTCAGACTGTTGTCACCGAGACAGTGAAAGTTACACGTAAGACCTATACGCAGAATTGGCCCGCGTATAACGCCGCTCAGACGCAAGAGAAGTCGAAACTACAGGCTTTGCTCTACGAGCTTTGTAGAAACCTTCCTGAGCCTGTGCAGCATCGCGGAAGGCCGCGCCTGTCGCTTGCTGACATCATCTTTGCCAGCACGTTTAAGATTTACTCTACGGTTTCAGGTCGCCGCTTTCAGAGCGATTTACAGGAAGCGAAACGACGCGGGTTTTTGTCAAAGATGCCCTCGTACAATTCCGTATTCCGTTACTTGGAAGCGGAAGCGTTGACGCCCTATCTCTACGAGTTGATCAAGTTGAGTGCAGCGCCGCTTAAATCGATTGAGTCAGACTTCGCCGTAGATAGCTCAGGATTCAGCACAGGTCAGTTTATGCGCTGGTTTGATGTCAAGTATGGCAAAGAAGAAGATCGGCGCATGTGGCTAAAGCTACACCTAATGACAGGCGTCAAAACCAATATCGTGACTTCAGTCGAAGTGAGCGATGGATACGCGCACGATTATCACTACTACAAAGGTTTGGTGAATCGCACGGCTGAGACAGGATTCAAGATGAAAGAAGTATCGGCAGACAAAGCGTATCTCGGTGGCGAGAATCTATTGACCACGCTACGGCATGGCGCGATCCCTTACGTCCCGTTCAAGTCAAACTCGGTATCGAACTCACGCGGTAGCTATGGCCCAAAGTCAGAACTGTGGACGCGCATGTTTAATTTCTACACCGAGCACCGCGAAGAGTTTTTGGCCCACTACCACAAACGGTCAAATGTGGAAACGACGTTTCACATGATTAAGAGTAAATTCGGGCAGAGACTTCGCAGCAAGACACTAACGGCACAGATCAACGAGGCTCTGTGTAAGGTACTCTGTCATAACCTGTGCGTAGTGATTCAGTCACAGCATGAGCTAGGAATTGACGTAGACTTTTCAGAAGCAAACGCCGCGTGATCAAGAAAACCCTCGACGGTTTTAACGATGCCCGCTAGAATGCGGAACGGGCCGATTGCGCGGCCCGCTCCATACTCCCCTGATTGTTCTGCTTGATTGTACTACCGTTCGTACACTGGTGCGTTGCCCGACGCCTTAACAAGATCGATCGCTGCCATGCAGTCCTGCTTGTTCCAGTAGGACTCGCTTGAAACGGCGATGATCTTGTAATTGGCGGCGACTAACTGCCAACGCCATTGGTTCGCGGTGTCTTTGTAGATTGTGTAATACATATACCTCCTGAGGTACGGTCTATGGATCAAAAGTGGCGCACTCACCTATTTCAGTATCACCACAATGGATCACTGTGGAGCATTGAAATCCATGCCCACTCTGAACAAGACGCAAGGGAGCGACTTGAGCGGTTGCAAAACGCCGAATACTTAGGCGTTCAGCAAATGAAGATTCCAGTCGAGCTTGGCATCTTTGCCCGCCTGATCTGCTGGTGGCAGAATCAGAGAGCGAGAGCCTAAAGAAATCCTCTAGCACGCAAAGTTCAATGCGCTAGGGTGCAGCAATAAATGCTGGCCCAACCTCGTAGCTAATTTGTGGGAGTTAAGGTGGAAAGTACGGGCAATTCAAACTACGAATCGTGCGCTTCGTTCGGGTGTTAGGCCGCTAGCGGTCAAACCCTACCTCTACTCACACAAATCGTTGGCGATTATACGCCTATCAAGTGTCTCTGCAAATATTGATTTTAAACCACTTATAGCACCGTGATCTTCACGCTTGCACGGATGAAACAATGTCTCTATAGTGGGTCGCCTCGCTAAGAGGCGGGGCTGACTTCCGCTGCAAACGAAAGCCAGCCCCTTCACAGCCAATCCTGTTAGGAGGATCGACCATGCCTGAATACGATAACAATCCAACTGAACAACCGCCACTCGATTACGAAGCTTGGCAAATAGCCTTTGAGGCTTACGAGCACTATCCCGTTGCGGCGCTCATGCTGGGAGCAAACATCATGGTGATGAAAGCATACCTACTGATTGAACCGCCTAAGATCGTGGAAGTGATCGAAGGTCTTGATCGGGCAATGGAGGTACTGTTTCACCACTCACAGTTTCATCAAGTGGCCTATGAAATGTTTCGCAGAGTTGCGGGAGGTCAACTTAGTTTTGAAGAAGAAGAGATACTAAAATCGCTGGGCCTGCGTTTCTAAATTCGGCCCTTTCCCTCAAATCAAGTTGGCCGCGAATCGCGGTTTGAAGATCGGTCAACTTGCTTTTTGAGGCAAACGGCGGTGTTTAGAGACTTTTGAGGCAAAGCCGGGACTTGGGGACTTGGGACTTGGGGACTTGGGGCTTTGCCTCATAAATGTTAGTTACCACTTTAATCCGTCAGTTTCCTCAAAAATCAAACTGACCGATTAAGGTCGCAAATAACCTCTGCGCGCGCAAAGATCAGAAACGCTGGATCAGAATTCTCAGACCCAACGCCTTTAGCATTTCTTCTTCCTCAAAACTCAGTTCGCCACCAGCGACCTTGCGAAACATCTCATAGGCCATCCGGTGAAACTGTGAGTGGTGAAACAGTACCTCCATACTACGATCAAGTCCTTCGATAGCTTCTGCGAGCATCGGAGGCTCAGTCAGGAGAAACGCTTTCAACACCATAATGTTAAAGCCAAGCATCAGCGCCTCAACCGGGTAGCGTTCGTAAGCCACGAAGGCTATCTCCCAGCTATCGTAGTCGAGCGCATGATCCTTTGGATTGTCAGTGTATTGTATTCAGGCATGGTCAATTCCTCTCAAACAGGATTGGCTGTGAAGGGATTGGCGAGTGTTGATAGCACTTGCCAGTCCCGCTTCTAACGAGGCGCCCCACTATAGAGACATTGTTTCATCTGTGCAAGGTCTAAGATTGAGAACTAATTGAGCAGTGTTTGAGGACTATTAAGAACGTGGATCTTTTACAGCGTCTTTCCAGTCTCCTTCGATTTTCAGCAAGTCGGGTTCAGGCCCCGGCTATGACTTCTGCGGCTTCTGATTCGACTGCTTTGCTTTCGATTTGCTCTTGCTCATCCTTTGCGCCTTGACGTGAATGCTCAACCCACAGCCTGAAATATGGCAGATTTGGCACGCCCACTACCTCGTCAATTAGTCCCAACCAGAAGGCGTCAATTCCGTTAAGTTGATTTTCCCCTTCTTGAAGTACGTGACATAGCGCAACGAAGAAAGACCAGATTGGTTGAAGAACTGGACGCGCTTTTTCAATGACTGCTTTTCGTTTTTCCGTATCGTCAGACAGTTTACTAACTTCTTCCTGTTCGGCATCCGTGAGTAAGAAATCCGAGAAAATATCGCACAGCCTTCTAAAACTAGAGCCTTGCCACATTCTGAGGTATTCATGCAGCAGAAAGAAATCATCCGAAAGACGCTGCATACCGTCTCGGTAAAACGTCCACTCTTTATTCGGCATGTTTTGGCATTCAAAGGTTAGGATGGCCCTAATCTGCGCAGCCTCTGCTCTCGCCCTTGACTTATATGTCGATGGAGGCTTACATCGTGCTGCTACGTGAGTTAGAAGCGTATTGTATCTACTATGCCTTTGCATCGCCTTTGAGAGGACATTAAACCCCGATGCGGAAAGGTTCTCTTGAGATAAACTAACCAGGCATTGCAGGTCGTTCCAATCAGGATGTTCTTCTTTTAGCTCTGGAAACTTTCCTTTCAGCGATATAAACCGAAACATTGCTCGGAACTCTGCCTGACGCACAAGCTCCATCGCGTAATTCTCGTTTCCTGCTTTCAAACGTTGCGCTAACTGTAACGTCTCCTCTACTGTCAGAACGTGATCGTTTGGCGTTCTGACCCCATGATAAAGAATCCGGCTATCGCGATAAGCAAACGCATAGTTTCCGGCAGCCAGCATATCAGCCGCCGCACTTGCAGCTTGTGAGGTCACTACGGTCACGAAATACTGCGGATCATCGGTGTTCTGTTTGAAACGCAACAGTTGCAAGATGGATTCCATGTGAGCGACAACGCCACCCGGACTATCGATATAGACCGTGATCGGCGCGTCGCTCTTTGACTGGAGTGAAATGATTTCTGGAGTGAGGCGATAGACCAACGCTTGATCAATGACACCCTGAATGTGAATACAGCGACCGGGATCGGGCGAGTAGTTTACGGGCCGGTCTGTCACTAAGGACACGCCTCTACATTATGCGACTCTTTTGACTCGCCTCTGCGTTTGCGAGCCTCTGCCTTGTATGCGTCGCTAAAGAATGACGTGAGGTCGGTGCCATAATGCTTGTAGATCCATTTGGCAGACTTCGCCAAATCTCCGGTATCCAACAATTCATCTGGCGTTGTTACTTCTTTCCTCAAGTCCGTTTGCTCCTCGTTCATCTGAAACCTTCCTTTCAGATAGGGGTTAGCAGGGCAGTAGATATACCGCCAATACCGTGGCCAAGTCAACTATCACAGTGCAGTTAACTCTAATGGCCGTTCGGTATCATTCGTTTCACGATTATCCCACAAAAAGATGGTATAGGCGATTTCCGTGGACATCACATGTATCATATGATACATTTAGCGCATGGACACGAAGACAGTCAATCTTAGAGATCTACCAGAGGACTTCGTTCGCCAAGCGAAGGTCCATGCAGCCCAAAGCGGAATGACGCTGAAGGATTACTTCATCAAAGCCGTGCAGGACGCGATGCAGGATGAGGTCCGATCATCGGCATCTTCTGGAGTTCCGGGTCAGAACAAGCCGCGAAAAAGAAAATCATAACTAAGCCCTGCCAGTTGCTTGTAACAACCGACAGGGCCATTGAAAATCAAACGCGATTGCTCACGCTGACCTTCAGCACGTTCATTGTGAGTCATCGCCTAACCAAAAGGCAAGAGGACACAATGACACTCAACGAACGTCAAATCTCTGACCGCGAAATCAAAGCACTCCAGATCGCCGCTAAGACTCAACTGAAACGCAAAGGCAATGTATGGATCGTTCCATCACAAGCGGGCCATGGTGAATACCAGGTACGTCCCGATCCACAAGCGCCGCGTTGCACCTGTCCCGATTACGAATTCAGAAACGCGCGATGCAAGCATATCGTTGCAGTCGAGTACGTGTTGATGCGCGAGCAACTGCCAGACGGCAGCACGGTTGTTACTGAGACAGTGCAAGTCACGCGCAAGACCTACACGCAGAACTGGAAAGCCTACAACACGGCTCAGACGCATGAGAAATCAGAGTTGCAAGCGTTGCTCTACGAGTTATGCAAAAGCGTGCCTGAGCCTGAGCGACCGCGAGGGAAGGGTAGGCCAGCGTTGTCTTTGCCGGACATCATTTTCTCAAGCGTGATGAAAATCTACTCCACGATCTCAGGGCGACGTTTTGACACCGATCTCCGCGAGGCAAAAGCGCGAGGTTATCTCGCTCGGTTGCCGCACTACAATTCAGTGTTTCGCTATCTTGAATCGGAAGGATTGACACCATACCTCTACGAGTTGATTAAACTCAGTGCTGCGCCGCTCAAATCGATTGAATCAGACTTTGCGGTTGATAGCTCAGGTTTCAGCACAGGTCAGTTTATGCGCTGGCTAGATGTGAAGTACGGCACGAAAGAAGATCGGCGTATGTGGCTCAAACTGCATTTAATGTGCGGTACGAAAACCAACATCGTGACCTCAGTCGAGGTAAGCGACGGGTACGCGCATGATTATCCTTACTTCAAACCATTGGTCGAAAAGACCGCAGAGGCAGGATTCACGATGAAAGAAGTAAGTGCAGATAAAGCCTACCTCGGAGCAGAGAATCTTTTGACCACATTACGCAAAGGCGCGATCCCTTACATCCCGTTCAAATCAAACTCAGTGCCGGATTCTCGCGGTAGTTATGGGCCAAAGTCGGAACTCTGGACGCGCATGTATCACTTCTACGCCTTGAATCGCGCAGAGTTTTTACAGCACTATCACAAGCGTTCAAACATTGAAACGACGTTTCACATGATCAAATCGAAGTTTGGTCAACGCTTGCGAAGTCGGACGTTGACCGCGCAGATTAACGAGGCGTTGTGCAAGGTCTTGTGCCACAATCTTTGTGTGGTAATTCAATCGGTGCATGAACTAGGAATCGAAGCGGCTTTCGCGGAGAGTGCGTGACAAGCCAACGATTTCCACCTATAGACGTGACCGCGCCCACCGAACAAACGATTCGATCATATAGCCGACCAAAAGCCATTGAATAGCACTAAACGCTAAAAACACCGGCAACTCCACCTTGGCTGTAGGAGCGCATGAAAGTGAAAAAACCATCTGTAAAGCCTTGGTTAGCGCCGCGGTCGCCAGCATTGACGGAAAATGAGCCATGCCGACAACGACAATCCATATCGGGTAGCTGCGAAGAACTTCAGTAAGTGTGTAAATCTCGTCGCCAATGGGCGTGCAGTCAACGAACTGTGGCTGACTCAAAGGATACCGCACTAGGACAAAGAGAATGAAAAACCCGCTCACCACTAACAATATATGGGCTAGATGGCTGCGTAAAACGCGTGACCCTGAGATCCGCATGTGGGATTAGACAAGAAGCGGTTGACTAAGGTTCCCAGTTTTTGAGGAAAGCATAACTGTAGTCAAAATGATTTTTGAGGCACAAAGATCAGTTTCCAGTTTCCACTTTAATCAGCATTTATGAGGCAAAGCCGGGACTTGGGGACTTGGGGCTTTGCCTCATAATCCCATAATCGATCCGATTTATGAGGCAAACGAATGTTGTGCCTCAAAAGTCGGCTAGTCTTTAGTAACCGAAACGAGGCCGAGATAAGTGCCATGATTGGCGCCAGTGCCTGAAGCGCCGGAAGTGCGATTTTTGTAAACCACCATTCGAAGTCCGCTCGCCTCTATCTTGATCATTTTCGACCCTGCTAATCTTCCGGTTTCCGACAGCCAGTCAGTAAACTGCTTCCGCTGGATCAGCGAACCAGTATGCTCGGATTGCAAGGCCAAGATTCATTGCACAAAGAGTTCAGAGGCTGCGCGATAAGTCTTTAGTCGTCGCCGATCAACTGATCGAAGGTCACAGTCTGTATTGAGGGTGGCACCTCCAGAAGAAAGCTCCTAAACTCCAGGTCCAGGTCGGGAGGAATCCTTGCCTCGAGTTTTCGCACCTGTTTCAGATGCTCCTTCCGCTCTTCCTTACGGTCCGGATTGGCAGGCAACAAGCCGAATCCCTTTGGTCCATAAGCCCCGCAGTCTCTGTGCTCCATAACCCAAACATTGCTGATCTTGTGAAGCTTGACGGCAAGTCCCAGATGATCAAAATATGTTTCGCCCCAGTACTTTTTTTCTTTCTGTACCGCACCCAGCGCCGCACCAGCGAGAATCACATGATCATACTTTATTCCCTCCATCATCTCCGCAATGGTTAAGAAAAACCGAAAATCCATGCAGGTTAACAACAGTACGTCGGCCTCGTGCTTAGGGTCGGGGTCGACTTTCAGCTTTTTTAGATAGGCGTGAAGATCAATCAGATGCTCATCATCATTATCAGTCATGAGGTTTCCTCCTACAGAGTCTTGCGCTTATATCGCGAATCACGTTTAAGCAAGAAGAAAGATTCCGTATAGTGGGTGTGGAGATCTGAAGTCTGGAACATTTTTAACCGGTTGTGGTCTAACGCTTCAATGAGTATGGCCGATACTTCATATTGGGACCCTTCGAACGCGGAGACGCTATTCATACAATGCGTCTTCTCACTGCTCGAGATTCTGATTCCCCTTGCGCTATACGTCTCTATCTGGAAAGTCTGTCAAACCGACTGCGCGGATCAGCGGACCACGATGCTCGGATTGGAAGAGACTTCCCAGTTAAAGCAATCTGTTGAGTCTACGGCATCGATGAACGACCGGAAGCGCCCTTCATCATCTCGTCACGCTTGGCCTTGAATTCTGAACCGGCTTTCCATTCCGGATACTTGTCGCCTTGCGCCACGCGATATCCGATCATCGTCAACAACTGCGCGTCATCGACCGCTCCCGTGAGATCCCAGTCACTCTTAATCTGATCGGAAACTTTGTGGTAGTCCTTGGTTGTGTATTCGTCGCGCTTCTTTTTGCTGAATTCCGAATCCTTACCTTGATAGGTAATCCCCGAGTCAGTGTAGAGCGCTGGAACGCCTTGTTTCGCAAACTCGAAGTGATCCGAGCGGTAGTAAAACCCTTTCTCTGATTCCGGATCCGGATTCACTGTGCGTCGCTGTCCAGTGGCAGCTTCACGGAGCAGGTCGATTAAAGTGCTGTTGTCGTCCCCCACCATCGTAATATCCGTCGTCCTGCCCCACTGATTAACGCCATCCATGTTGATGTTAGCGAGCGTTTTGTTCAGCGGATAAAGAGGATTCTCAGCGTAATACTTTGCACCGAGTAACCCTTTCTCTTCGGCCGTAACTGCAAGAAACAAAATGGATCGTTTAGGAGGTGTGGCAAGTTTTGTGAATGCTTCGGCAATCTCGAGCAATGCGGCGGTACCTGAGGCATTATCGAGAGCGCCATTGAAAATTTGGTCACCAGTCAGTTTTGGATCACGGCCCAGGTGATCCCAGTGGGCCGTGTAGATAACGTACTCGTTCTTCAGCGTAGGATCCGATCCTTCGAGCTTTCCTATGACGTTCATCGAATCGATTTCACGTATTGTGTTTTTGACCGTCATGTTTGCCTTCGCATTCAGAGCGACCGGCTTGAAGTCTTTCGAGACGGCAGCCTTTTTCAGCGCGTCGAAGTCCTGTCCACTAGCCTTAAACAATTCCTTAGCGCGGTCAGTCGTGATCCATGATTCCACAGCCGCACGTCCCATGTTTTTGTCGGGCGTCTGAATATCGAAGTTCTCACGAGACCAACTCCCGGAAACAACTTCGTAGGGATAACCAGCCGTTTCGGTTTCATGAATGATCACTGCGGCCGCGGCGCCCTTCTGCGCGGCAATCTCATACTTGTAGGTCCAACGGCCGTAATACGTCATTGCCTTGCCCTTGAAGATCTTGTCGTCCAACTTTTTTGGATCGCCCGCGTCGGGTACCTGGGGATCATTGATGAGCATCACGATGGTCTTGCCTCGCACGTCCAACCCTTTGTAGTCATCCCAGCCATACTCGGGCGCCACAACGCCATAGCCCACGAAAACGATGTCAGAGTTTTCAACCTTTGATTCCGGAACGAAGCGCCGTGAAACCGCAACGTAGTCTTGCGGAAATGTCAGGTTCAGTTGTTTGCCTCCGGCAGTGAACGAAGCCGTTGGAACGCCTGTAAATCCAACCAGAGGAACCTTCTGAACATACGTGCCATCCGGGTTACCCGCCGTCAAGCCAATACGTTGATACTGCTCGGTCAAATACTTCACTGTAAGTTCTTCACCTTTTGTTCCGGGGCCGCGCCCTTCGTACTCGTCTCCTGACAACACTCTGGTGTGTTGCATGATGTCGTTAGCGGTGATTGCGTCGAAGGCGGGCTTCAACTCAGCCAGAACTGAGCCGCTGGATGGTGCACCGGAATCCGAGCTCAGGTTGGTCGGAGCGGATGTACACGCGAATGTAAGAGTAAGCACCGCCGCAAACGAGACCATTGCATGAATTCGGCTTTTCATTTGAAGGATCCTCGATTCTGTTGTTGTTATCGTTTCTCCCAAAAATCTCTATACGCCGGGCATCGCTTTCTTAAGCGGTCTCAGAAGTGCCAGCAGTACGACCGCCATCACGATCGCGCAGGCACTCAGGAAGATCCAGAAGCTCGAATGGAGCCAGTCGTCCCACAACTGCCCGATCTGGGTGAGCTTGTTGCCGATTGCTGTAGCTACAAACCAGCCACCCATCATCAAGCCCCGCATGTGCACTGGCGCTACCTTCGAAACTAATGAGAGGCCCATCGGCGATAGCATGAGTTCGCCGAGCGTTAAGATGGCGTAAGCTCCCAAGATCCAAAGCGGTGACACCTTGTACGCTCCCAACGCATAGAGATCTGCGCCTGGAGGTACGGAGGCTTCGCCAACTTTCGCCGCGATGAAGAACACAAAGAACGCCAACGCGGTCATCACCATACCTATCACCATCTTCGTCGGCGTTGACGGCTCGAGGCCTTTCTTATCCAACCAATTCCAAAACCAAACCAGCGGGAACGTAAGGATGATGACCCAAGCGGGATTGATGGCGTTGGAAATGATTCCGGAGACATTCCAATCAGTATTCTCATCACCCCAGTAAGTGATGGTGGTGCTGTTTTGATGGAAGACCATCCAGAACACGATCACGATCAGGAATATGACGATTAAGGCGCCGACGCGTTTCCAGTTGGGCACCGCATCGATCGGATTTTGGTGGCTCACACTTGCCGGCGGCGCATCGACCGCCACGGCGGCTGTGTTGGCGACTGTCTTCGCACTCGCCCCTTGATGACCGGGTCGATCAGCTCCCTCAACATATTTCTTCGCCTTCCAAAGGATTATCACTGATATAAGCATTCCGAATGCAGCGACAGCGAACGCAGGATGATAGCCCCAACGGCCTTGCACGAACGTTGCCACCACGGGCGCGAGAAAAGCCCCGACGTTGATACCCATGTAAAAGATGTTATAGGCGCGATCTTTGAGGTGGCTTCCCTCCTTGTAGAGGTTGCCGACCATGGCCGAAACATTTGGTTTGAAGAAACCGTTGCCGATTACCAGACACGTGAGAGCGGCGTAGACGATCCCAATCGAACGAAACGAAAGCAGCAGATGGCCTGCCATAAAGAAAAGGCCGCCGATCATCACTGCCTTGCGATATCCGATCTTCTTATCGGCTATCCAGCCACCGATAAGCGGTGAGGCATAGACAAACATCAGATAGTTCGAAACGAGCGATTGCGTTGAGTCAACCGACCAGGCGAAGCCCTGGCCCGTAGTGTCGCGCATATAAAGCGCAAACATCGCGAGCATTGTGTAGAAGCTGAAGCGCTCCCACATTTCGGTGGCGAAAAGAACATAGAGTCCTTTTGGATGTTTGTTGACGCCAGCGACATCACCCGCGTACGTCATGGTATCGGCTGTGGTGGCCATGGATCTCTCCTTCGAATTTTGAACTTCGTACAAAATCAGGGGAGTGCGCGACTTATGGCCATGGATTCAGCCAAAAACCGCAGAGTTCTGTCAAGCTTCTACCGAGGTTTTCGAAGCCTTTTGTGCGTTTTTACCTACTCTTTACTCGCGTAATACGACTTGCGGCTGGTGATCGAGTAATCCGGATGCCCTTTCACCTCGATCTTAATGTGTCGTCTCTTGCCGTCGTACTCCTTGTTTGTTGGGTAGTAGCCGAGTATGTAGCGCTGATTTAGATCATCGACGATGCGTTTATAGATATCTGCCGCGTGAGTTTTCGTTTCCAAAAACTCGGCCCAGCCGCCTGAGAGTTTTGCGAGATCGTTTAGCGCTACCTGGACCTTCAGTTCCTGTTCGATTCTCGCTTGCAGGATTTCCGGTGTGAGCTTTTTGCGACGCTCCTCCTGGCGCATCTGAAAGACGTTCTTCAACTTCTCCGGCGCCGCCGCTGACCACGTAGCGACCGCCCTTTCATCTTCCGCATGCAAACGTTGGATCTGCTCATCCTGAGTGAAACCGATCAAGCGCGTGCGAGGAATGATCGTGTAGATCGTGGCACGAGACGTCTCGACCGCGCGATACACATCGTCAAGGCTAAACTCCGTAACGCTCGCGCGCTGCAACTTCTTTTTGTATTCGACCTCTTCCTGCACTTGCGCGCGCAACTCAGGTGACAGACCTGGCGGAACCTCATGAACGATGATCGAGTTTCTCAAGTACTCGACTTCATCACCATCAGTTTGAAACACGATGACCGGATTTTGGTCTTCATCATCGAAAGCTTCTTTAAGCGTGGCCATCAACGAACTGTATTGCGAGCTGCGTCCAAACTGTGGTCGCTTGCCGCCAACGCCGAGAAAACTCTTGCGGCCTTTATTCTTTTCGATCAGCGAATCAAGACCCTTTTTAAGCTCTCGCTTATCGTTAGTGAAGTCGACTATCAACTCTACGTCGTCAGTAACAATCGCCATGCGATCGTATGGACCAAGCTTGTCGACAAAGATCTTAGCGGCTTCAATACTGTCAGCGATGTATGGAAACTGGCTGCGGCTATAGTCAATGATGAGCACGATCGAACGCGCAAGCTTCGCGTTGTCGCCCAGCACGAAGTGACCAACCTCTTGCGGAACATTGTCCTCGCGGATCGCGAAGTCGGTTGCCTTGAGATTTCGGACCGGACGTCCCTGCTTGTCCGTAACCAGCACGTCGCAGATCACGAGCGTGGTTTCAATGCGAACTACATCTTCATCATCACTTCCGTTGCGATTCGCCTGATCGCTAACCACGGCTTCGTTCTTCCGTGGATCCCATTTGAGTTTTTTAAGACTGGAACCAAAATCCTGGAGCTTAGGTTTTTCTCTCGAAGGCGACTGCGCAAACGAGTTTGCGAACATAGCGCCAGCGAGAAATAGCAAGGCCAATCTTAAAAACGGTCGTCGTTTCATTAATCGCGATCTTTTTAAATCGCAGCCGGCCGGAGTGCAACCGGGTCGTCCCTGACCCGCCGTGTCCTGATTCCCTGCTGCGATCTGCTTAACTGAATTCCCTGCCCTGACTTTCATTGCTTGCTTTCCAG
Source organism: uncultured Acidobacteriota bacterium (assembly GCA_963800055.1). Lineage (GTDB taxonomy): Bacteria > Acidobacteriota > Blastocatellia > Pyrinomonadales > Pyrinomonadaceae > PSRF01. The sequence continues at coordinate 342,716 of CAWCZP010000013.1, read as the reverse complement.
TAGAGGTGATCTGTCCGTCTTTGGTTGTCGCACCGGCTGTAATATTTGAAAGCTGTGTTTGAACTCTTCTCTGCGAACTCTGCGTCTCTGCGTTAGATGTTTCTCACGACTAACTTTAACGCAGAGGACGCAGAGACGCAGAGTTCGCAGAGAACATCATAAAGCTCGTGCATTTTTCGGTATAGGAGACTCGACATTATGGATCTAAGGAAGCTTGGTGCGAAGGCTAAGTCTTATAAAAGGATGCAGTTGAGAGGGCGTCGGGGCAGCGGGTGGTTCCTAGATTATTGGATCTCGTCCAAGTTTTCGGTTGATAGTAGTCCCAAATATGCGTAGATCGCCCATTTTATTGAATGTTTTCGTGCTGCATACAACTTGCAACAACCGGGTTGGCAGGTTTGGAGACTCTCCCCAACTCCAAGCAACTCGCAGTGTCTCGTATCAACTTCTGACCCCATAAATCGGAGGAGCTATGAAGAAGAATTTCATTCGCCTGATGCTCTCGTTTAGCGCGCTCTTCGTCTTTACGTCGGTGGCGCTCGGCCAGAACACAGGCACGATCAGCGGTACGGTTCAGGACCAATCCGGAGCCGTGATCGCGGGTGCTAGTGTGAAGGCCGTGAATCCGGCCACCAACTTTTCGAGGGAAACTACCTCGGCTACAAACGGATTCTATCGATTCGATCAATTGCCAGTAGGCACCTACTCAATCTCCGCTGAGGCCGCAGGCTTCAAGAAATCAGTTACCCAGAATGTCGCTCTCAGCGTTAACGACGCGCTAACTCTCGACGTGAAACTCGAGGTGGGCCAAGTGTCCGAGGTGGTCACCGTTAGTGAGGCGCCATCGGCTGTCAATACAGAGACTTCGGTCGTTGGCAGGACCGTCGATAACAGAACTCTGAACGATCTGCCCATACTAGCTGGCGCAGGCGGACGCAACCCGTTGCAGCTAGCGCCCCTTCAGGCCGGCGTTATGCCTTCAGGGCAAGTTGGCCCATTCTCGGTCAACGGCCAGCGCGCTCAATCGAATAACTTTTTGCTGGATGGCGGCGATAGTAACGACCTCGCTATCAACGTTCCCGACGCTGTTCAAGGTTTTAGTCCTGACGCGTTGCAGGAATTCCGTATCCTGACAAATACCTACTCGGCTGACTATGGCCGTAACTCAGGCGCTATCGTTGCGCTGATCAGCAAGTCCGGTACGAACGAGTATCACGGAAATCTTTTTCACTTCTTCCGTAACAACAAACTCAACGCAACACCGTTCTTCAACAACGCCGCACCGACATTTGTGGGACCGCGCAAGCCGCAGTTCAACGTGAATGAGTTCGGCGGCACCATCGGTGGTCCATTGCACCTGCCGCGGTTTGGCGAGGGTGGCCGGTCGATCATCGACGGTAGGGATCGTACTTTCTTTTTCTTCAGCTACCTCGGCTTCCGACGCCGGCAAGGTGTATCTTCAACGGCAACAGTTCCCACTCAGGCGCAGAGAAACATCATCAATGCCATTGCCCCGCAGGAAGTGAGAAATTTGTTAGCTTTGATTCCAGCAGCCAACTCCGGCAACTCGTTGTTCTCAGTAGCTGGGAACAGCCTGGATCGTGATCAGTTCTCTATCCGTGGCGATCACCGATTCTCGGATAAGAACAGCATGTTCATTACCTTCTTCAACGAAGATCAGGTGTTCACCGATCCATTTGCGTTTGGTGGTTCAACCATTCCGGGATTTGGTACGAGTGGTGAACTTCGCTTCACTAACGTTGTTGTGAGCGACTTCCATACCTTCAGTTCACGGACGGTCAACGAGGCACGTTTCTCGTGGCACCAGCGCGACACTCTCAGCGTTATCCCTGTGAACAAAACAACGCCTGGTGACCTTGGCATCGAAGGCATCGTTCCTGACGATGCGTCCGCACTCGGTCCCCCACGCATTGACATCATCGGCTTCTCAAACTTTGGCAACACGATTCAGGGCCCACAGGGTCGCGACGACAACACGTTCCAGTATGTAAACAACGTGTCGCACAATCGTGGAAACCACAACTTCAAATTTGGTGGCGAGTATCGCAGCTACTACCAAAACCAGGTCTTCGATTTCATCAACAGTGGTCTGTACACCTTCAGTGGTGACATGGTCGCCATTCTTGGACTACCACTCGTCCCTGGTCTGAACGCAGCTCTGAGCGATTTCGCACGCGGGCAACCGGTGAATTTTGTGCAGAACAGCGCCGGCGCCCCACGTTACGAAACTCAGTCGTACAACTTCTTCGCCCAGGATGACTGGAAGATTCGACCGAACTTCACGCTCAATCTTGGAGTAAGGTATGAATTGGATAAGCCCTTAGTTGACGCTGATGACCGAGTCAACACTTTCCGTGCTGGTCAGCAATCGACCGTGTTTCCAACCGCGCCAGTCGGAATGGTATTCCCTGGCGATGCCGGCATCACGCGATCAACCTATCAGACGGATAAGAATAATTGGGGCCCAAGAGTAGGATTTGCCTGGAGTCTTCTTGACAGTGGCAAGTTGAGCCTGAGAGCTGGCTACGGATTGTATTACGACACGGTAATTTCCGAGACCACTCTCCAGTTCTTAACGGCGCCACCATTCGCGATTCAGCCGTCCGTGGATTGCACGACTATCGACAATCCATTCGCGGGCGTGAACCCAGACTGCGGCGGGTCGCCGATTCCACAGCCATTCCCGCATGAACCAGCGGAGCCAGGTGATCCTTTCAACTTTGCCGATCTTGGTGCCATTCCAATGACCATCAACGATCCGGACTTCAAGACGCCGTACTCGCATCAGTACAACATCAACATCCAATGGGAGTTCATGAAGAACTACTTGCTCGAGGTCGGATACGTTGGAACCTCCGGTATCAACCTGTTGACTCGGCGGGAACTCAACCCAGCGCTCTTATTCGGAGCTAATCCGAGCACTGCGAATACCAATGCACGACGTGTCTTTAACTTGGGACATCCTGACAACGCAGCGCATGGAGGTTCGGTTTTCTCCAACATAACCAACCAGGAGACTTCGGCGAACTCCAACTACCACAGCCTTCAAATGACGGTGTCCAAGCGTTTCTCGGATGGTTTGTACTTCCAGAACGCTTATACCTGGAGCCATTGCATCGACAACTCTTCCGGGTTGCGTTCCAACACCCGCTTCAATGATCCAAGCGCGGATCGTGGAAACTGTGATCAGGACATTCGCCACCGCAACGTGCTCAGTTACATCTACGAACTGCCGTTCTACAAGGATCAAAAAGGCTTCGCCGGCAAGGTCCTTGGTGGTTGGCAGATAAGTGGTGTAACCATTCTTCAAACCGGCTCGCCCTTCAACATCACAGAGCCAACGGATCGGTCGCTGACCGGTGCGGGAGCTAATCGACCTGATGCCACTGGCACCGAGGTAGTGTTCCAGGATGCGCGGAACACGGACACGGCAAACGGCAGCGTTAACCGAATATTCAATGGAACAGGCGGCGGCACTGCCACAGCGGCTACGAACCCATTCTTCCGCAGAGTGGGCTCCGGAACATCTCTGGCCCTCGGCGGAGGACGTTTCGGCACTCTCGGTCGCAACGTATTCCACGGCCCTGGCGACATCAACTTCGACTTCACGATGATGAAGCGCACGAGGATAGGCGAGAACAAGATCATTGAATTCCGATCTGAGTTCTTCAACATCTTCAACCATGCCAACTTTGACAATCCAACTGCAGCAAATCTAAGCATTGGATCGCTCAACTTTGGCCGCGTTACAACAACCGCGGAGCCAAGGCTGATTCAGTTTGCACTGAAGTTTCACTTCTAAACTGACAGCCAATAACCTGAAAAGGGGGCGACGAAAGTCGCCCCTTTTTGAGTTGTAAGAATGCTGCGTAATTCCTCGACACCTTCGAGGAATCGCTGTAGACTTCCCTAGCCCATCTCTGATTGCGAGGACTACATCATGAAACGTCGTGTTCGGTTTGCGCGCCTGCACCGTCCTCTACTTTGCTCTGCACTTTCAATCCTGATTCTCTCCTTCAACGCCTTGGCCCAGTCTGACATACCTGGCCAGACTTCCACGGGAAACGGAGGGCAGAACAGTATTCAGGGCGACATAATTACTCCAAACGGACAAAGGTTGGATCGGCCAGTCAATGTAAGGCTCCACACCATGAGAGGTGAAATATCTACGACCTCAAACGGTAATGGCTCATTTCTCTTCCGCGGGCTTACCGGAGGGCGTTATACCGTAAGAGTTGACGTCGACACATACGCTTCCGCGACAGCGTCAGTAGAAATTCCACAGTCCCAGTCCGGTGGTGCAATGCTGGGGTCGCTCTACAGCGTACAAGTGTATTTGCGGCCGAGTTCAGGCCAACCAGTCACTAAGGGTGTGGTTTCTGCTGCCGATCCTCCAAAGGCGGCCGTTGATCTCTATAACAAAGCGCTCGAATCAGTTAAGGCAGGTGAGAGAGAGAAAGCGATCGAGCAGCTCAAAGCCGCTCTCGCTATTCACCCGTCGTTTGCTGCCGCATTGAATGGTCTCGGTGTTCAGTACATGAAGCTCGGCAACTACCAGGCTGCGTACGAAGCTTTCAATGCCGCCCTCACGATAACTCCAGACAGTTTTATCCTTCATCTCAATTCAGGCATTACGCTATTTCAATTAAACAAATTCCCCGAAGCGGAAGCTGCATTTGGATTAGCACTTCTTAAGAACGAAGCTTCAGGTACGGCCCACATATATAGAGCGCGAGCACTGATCGCTCTAAAGCGATTGGACGACGCTGTTAAAGATCTAAGGCGGGCTGTTGAGATCGGGGGAGATGAAGTGAAGGTCGCCCACCGTTATCTCGCCGGCATTCATATGGAAAAGGGTGAAAACGCCGAAGCAGTGAAGGAGCTGGAGTTGTATTTAAAGACGGGTTCAGCGACTAAAGAAACAGATCAGATCAAGGGTTTAATTAAAGAGTTGAACAAGAAAGCCGGGCGTGAGTAGTCCGCTTAAGCTCTTCCTCTGGCCGTGTTAGCCGTTTGAACGGCAACAAAGAGGCACAGAGAACATAAATTAGCTGAAATTCTCTCCCGTTCGCGCTAAGCTTTGGCGTCGAATGGGAGAGATTTTTTATGAGTACTGAAGTGCCTCAATTGCCTGGGCTGATCACGCGTGAAGAAGCCATCCGCTACGAAACTGAAATCCTACGCGATGCCAACATCGCTCTCACCGAGAATCTGAGTCTCGACAAAGTTCTCGAAACGCTTCTCGATTACCTCGGCAAGCTGATTCCCTACGACAGTGCAAACGTGATGTTGCGCTATAACGAGTCGAACTTCGTTGTCAGCGCGATCAGGCGGTATGAAGGTTATCAAGATCCCGAGACCACCCGCGCACTCACTTTCGACGCAAACGCCAATGGTCTGCTGAGGCGTATCTGTGAAACGAAACAAACGTTGCTGGTGCCGGACACAGTTCAGGATCCGGAATGGGAAGTGCGCAGCGGCGCCGATCACGTACGAAACTGGCTCGGCGTGCCGCTCGTTTCGTCGGGACAGGTGATCGGTTTGTACTCCGTCGATAAGGCCGAGCCGCATTATTTCCAGCCCGAGCACGCTCGTCTTGCGGAGACGTTGGCTGCGCGCGCCGCGAGTGCTATCCATAACGCCCAGCTGTTCGACCAGAGTCAGCGCTACGTCGCGGAACTGGAAACACGCATCGCCGAACGAAAGCAAGCTGAAGTCGCACTGCGTGAAAGCGAAGAGCGCTATCGCGAGTTATTTGAAAACGCCAGAGATGCTATTTATGTCCACGATCTCGAGGGCGCCTACATAAGAGTCAACAAGGCTGCGGAGCGAATGTCCGGATATTCGCGCGAGGAGATTGTTGGTCACAACTTTTGGGAGTTTATAGCTCCGGATCACATCAAGCACGTGCGCGAGCATTTCTGCACCAAGCTGGCCCAACAAGGTGAGACCACTTATGAGTGCGACGTGATTTCAAGAGATGGTCGCCGCGTGCCTGTCGAGGTCAGCAGCCGTGCAATCTATGAAAACGGCGTACTCGTCGGTGTTCAAGGCATGGCGCGCGATATCACCGAGCGCAAATGGGCGCAGGATGCATTGCAAATCTTCTCGCGCCAGCTAATCGAAGCTCAGGAAGACGAGCGGCGGCGCATCGCGCGTGAGTTGCACGATCAGATTGGACAGGTCCTTACCGCAGTCAAAATGAATCTTTACACGGTGCAGCAAGTTTGCACTTCATCGGAAACACGCTCCTACGTCAAAGACAATATCGAAGCGGTTGACGAGGCGCTGCGCCTGGTTCGAGATCTGTCTGTCGATCTGCGGCCACCGGTGCTGGACGATCTGGGGTTGGCGACTGCGATCCGCTGGTATGTCGATCGTTACACCAGGCGGACCGGATTGAACGTTGCAGTAGTAATCGACTTGCCCGACGAGAACGAGCGTTTTTCAAGAGAGCTTGAAACAGCGTGCTTCCGGATCGCTCAGGAAGCACTGACTAATGTCGTCCGCCATGCGAACGCTCACCAGGTGTTGGTCCAGCTCGAGAAGGAAGGAAACGTTCTGTTTCTGACAATCAAGGACGATGGCGTGGGTTTTGATTTCGAAAGCCTCAGGCATCGCGAGCCACGAGCCACTACTCTCGGCCTGGTGAGTATGCATGAAAGAGCACATGCAGCCGGAGGAATCATCTCCATCGATTCAAAACCGCGGCAGGGCACGGAGATTCGGCTTAGCATTCCCCTCGAGCCGTGAGTGAATCGGCCTGGAGACAATCCGGTCCAGCATCTCCTCTGCTGCATTCCGTGATGCGTGCGGTTCTGTGTTCTTTATGAACCAGGGCTCCCGCTCGCTGTCCGCCAGTGTCTCGGGATCGTGACCAAACACATCTGCCAGATTGATGTTCCACGCTCTCATCACGCCGAGCCACCGGTTATAAACAAATTGTTGCGCACGGGGCGCCACTCGGTTAATGCCTCGGTTGTCCTGTTTACCCTTTTCGAACAGATCCAGGTGTAGTCGAGCCTGGATAAGGGCTGCCAGCAAGCCGCCGGTTTCGAGCTGTACGATTCGTCCAGGAACTGCTTCCGGTGCGCGAGAGACGAAGTTGTATGGATAACCAAGGTACGCGATGCGAATCGGACCGCATGGTCCAAGTTTTGAGACGATGTCCCAGGTAGGTTCCACTTTGAAGTCGGGTTTGTTTTTCAAATCATTGATTATTGGACCAAACTCCTGATCCCCTCCGGAAACGCTAAAAAGTTTTGCTTCCGGTCTATGCTCCATTGGCCATTTACCTGCAAACGGGTTGCGGCCGGAACAGCCAAACACGTAATCGCAGCTGCGCATCAGTTCTTCGAGAGAACGCGCGCGAGTAATTCTTTCGCGTAGAAAAGAGCGAAGCTTTAGATCCTGATCTGGATCGTAGAAGCAGACCGAGTTGCCCTGACGTGCGGCCAGAGTTGCAACTCCCCTGCCGATACTTCCCATTCCAATGATGCCAATCCGTTCTCCGCGAAGTGGTATGCCGTGAAGAAACTCTGTATTCAACTTGTCGACGAAACTCTGCGCGAAGACAGGACCTCCAATCTCCAGTTTTACTGCCGCCCGCGCCCACGAAATGACCGCAAATGGTGGCGGATTGTCCTCAAAGAGAAACATGCCAGCCGACGTTTGTTCGACAGCACAGACAGCGTATCGGTTCGAGATGCTGGCAGGCACGTTCGTGATGCACACGCCGGCGTCGTCCAGCACAAGGATGCGTCTGATGCGCCGTGAACCGAGCGTCTCGGCGGCTACTCCCCAAAGCCTTTCGACGTCGTGTTGAAAACAGGGATGAAACTCTCCAGGGGCCGGGATGCTGGAGTCAATCACCGTAACCCCCATCGCTCGCAAGGTTCCGATCACCGGAGAACTGTTAGAGTAAACCTTACCGAGCGCAGAAAATGTTCTTTGTATTGACTCCCATTTCGGCAACCGTCCGAAACAGATCCACGGTCTGCCAGAGCATGTGCTGGACGGCGACCATCGCGGTGTCGTTACCAAAGGAGAACCGAGCATCTCTCGCACGATCCAACAGCGCTCGCGTTACTTCCAGAGAGTATGGGTATAGCTGTGACATAACCTGTCCGGTGTGTGCGCGATTAGATTGTTCGGGGAGAGTTCAGATGTCGTAAAAGTACGACGCCGGGCTTGTTGATACTGTTCTAATATGTATGACTGGGCGGCTCACAACATTACAGAACGAAGGAATTGAGCGTCCTTGACACCCGTTAAACTGGATTGTTAGAGTACCCGGTCTTTTTGCTCACTGATTTCGAGTCTGTGTACACACATAAAGGAGCTGTTTTGACTAGCGAATCCGGTTACCTGTTTACCTCTGAGTCTGTTACTGAAGGCCATCCAGATAAAATCTCCGACCAAATCTCGGATGCTGTGCTTGACGCCGCATTGAGCGTCGATCCAACTGCTCGCGTTGCGTGTGAAACGCTGGTTACTACTGGTCTGGTAGTCGTCGCCGGCGAAATCACAACCAATGCCGTGGTCGACTACTCGAGAGTGGCTCGCGACACTATCCGCGAAATCGGTTACACGAGAGCGAAGTATGGCTTCGATTGTGATACCTGCGCGGTGTTGTCTGCTCTCGATAGGCAGTCGCCAGATATCGCGATGGGTGTCGACACTGGCGGCGCGGGCGACCAGGGATTGATGTTCGGTTTCGCGTGTAACGAAACGCCCGAGTTGATGCCGTTGCCGATCCAGTTGGCCCATTTGCTCGCGCGACGTCTTTCGGAAGTACGCAAGTCGGGCGAGCTGCCGTACCTTCGCCCGGATGGCAAGTCGCAAGTGACTGTTGAATATCGCGACGGACGGCCCTTCAGGCTCGAAGCAGTCGTTATTTCGTCACAGCACGCCGATGAAGTAACCAATGAGCAGTTGCGCGCGGAGATTGAAGAAAAAGTCATCAAGCACACCGTTTCACCTGAACTGCTCGACAAAGACACGAAGTACCACATCAACCCAACCGGTAGGTTTGTGACCGGCGGTCCGCAAGGTGACGCCGGCCTGACCGGAAGGAAGATCATCGTCGATACTTATGGAGGCTATGCGCCTCATGGCGGCGGTGCTTTCTCAGGAAAAGATCCGACGAAGGTCGATCGCTCCGCTGCTTACATGGCGCGCTACGTAGCGAAGAACATCGTAGCGGCCGGACTGGCCGATCGTTGCCTGGTCCAACTCGCGTACGCGATCGGAGTTGCAAAGCCGGTCTCAGTGTTGGTCGACACAGCAGGCACTGGACGCATTAGCGAGGCCGCGCTGGCAAAGTTGGTTCAGGATAATTTTGAACTGACGCCGAAGGGGATCATCGAATCACTGAACCTGCGCAAGCCGATATACAAGGCGACTGCCGCTTACGGGCACTTCGGGCGCAACGAGGAAGGTTTCACCTGGGAGAAGACTGACAAGGCTGAAACCCTGCGCGCGTCCGCGGGAATCTGAGAATAGACCCGGCGCTACCGCGCTCGGTTCTGTTAAGCTCCGACGTATAGCACAGAACCGAGCGCGGTAGCGCCGGGTCAGTTTTAATATCATTAGACAGAGGAATAATCGAGTATGAGTTCTGCACCGACCGTCGAATACGACGTGAAAGACATTGGCCTAGCGAGCCAGGGAAAACAACGCATTGAATGGGCCGAACGTGAGATGCCCGTGCTACGTCTCATCCGTGAACGGTTTGGCGAAGAGAAACCGTTGAGTGGAATGAAACTGGTTGCCTGTGCTCACATCACCACCGAGACCGCAAACCTTGCCCGTGCTCTTCAGGCAGGCGGCGCAGAAGCAATTTTGATTGCTTCCAATCCCCTCTCCACTCAGGACGATGTCGCCGCATCGCTGGTCGCTGATTGGGGAATTCCTGTTTACGCGATCAAAGGTGAATCCACTGACACTTACAATCGTCACGTAAGAACTGCGCTCGATTCGCATCCCGACATCATCATCGACGATGGATCCGATGTCGTCGCTACTCTTCTTAAAGAGCGCGCCGACCAGGTGAAAGAACTGATCGGCTCAACTGAAGAAACAACTACCGGCATTCAGCGTCTCAAAGCAATGGAAACGGCCGGTGTGTTGTCCTTCCCTTCGATCGCCGTGAATAACGCGCAAACCAAGCACTTCTTTGATAATCGCTATGGCACGGGCCAGTCGACTCTCGACGGAATCATCCGCGCGACGAATATCCTGCTCGCCGGTCGTACGCTTGTGGTTGTTGGTTATGGATGGTGCGGCAAGGGTGTTGCGCTGCGCGCGAGAGGCATGGGCTCGAATGTAGTCATCACTGAAGTTGATCCAATCAAAGCTGTCGAGGCTGTGATGGATGGATTCCGTGTGATGCCTATGGAACAGGCTTCGTCTATCGGCGATATCTTCGTCACTGTTACTGGGAATCGTCACGTGATCGACAGCGAACATTTTTCTCGAATGAAGGATGGCGCGATCGTCTGTAATAGCGGACACTTCGATCTCGAGCTGAATCTCGTAGCACTGCGTGAGCTGGCCGGCGATCCGTTGACGGTTCGTCCGTTCGTCGAGCAGTACACGATCAAATCAAGTGGTCGAAACGTCATTGTGCTCGGCGAAGGACGCTTGATCAATCTCGCCGCTGCTGAAGGGCATCCCGCAAGCGTGATGGACATGAGCTTTGCGAACCAGGCGCTTTCGGTTGAATATCTTGTGAAGAACAAAGGCAAGTTGCCGCCGGGCGTTCACCTCTTGCCTGCTGAAGTCGATACCGAGATCGCGAGCTTGAAGTTGCGTGCGCTGGGCATCTCAATCGACACCCTGACCGCCGAACAACTCGAATACATCTCGAGCTGGGAAACCGGGACCTAATTTGTGCTTTTTGTGGCTTAAGTTCTGACGCGAGAGAGAAAGTAGGTCCCTGCTGCTGTAAAGATCACCAGTGGGGACCATCCCGCGACGGATGGTCGTAACAGACCGTGATTCCCTAACTGCTGGAACCCGCCTCCAACAGCCCAGTAAGCAATACCTACAACCACTGCGGCGCAGATAGCCAGCACCGTTCCCTTCCTTCCAAACGAAACCGCCAGCGGCATTCCGATCAACGCCATGATGACAATCCCGAATGGCCCCGCATATTTCCTTTGCAGCGCTACCGCCAACGTAGAAACATCCATCCCACGTTGCTTCGCAGCGTTCAAGTAACTCTTTAAATCCTTTGCGCTAAGCTGCGAAGGCTTATCGATAGTGGGTCTGAAGACCGCAGGCGATTCAACTCCGGCGAAAGTGGTTTCAGCATCCGATCGGCGCTCTACCTCCATGCCGTTCAGCGCGAGTGTCTCAGCCTCAGTGATTCTTAGATGAGTCGCGTCCGACCATTCGCCTGTTTTTCCGCCGACTACCCGGGTGAGGTGAACCGCCTCGGAATCCAACTCATAGACTGTTGGCTCAATGAGTCGTCCGTCTTCACCAAACTCGTACGAGTAAAAACGTCGCGACTCGGTGGATGCGAGCCACTGTCTTCCGGTGCGTGTCATCGCGCGCGCCTCGCGCCCCTGAATTCTCGCTCGCAATGCGTCCTGCTTTAGATTCGCTCCAGGCATCACGTGCTCCTGGACCAGCCACGAACCAAACGCTATCGCGGTGGCAAAAAAGAAACCAGGCAACATCAAGCGGTAAACACTCTGGCCCGACGCCCACCAGGCTATTGCTTCGTGTCTCCTCGCGAGCAACGCGTAAGTGATCAGCACAGTGATCAGCATGGTTGCGGGAAAAAGCTCAACGGTGATCAGTGGAAGCAGAAACAGTAGATATCTTGCCACGAGGCCTGCGCCCGCCTGAGTTACCGCAATGAAGCGCCACAATTCAAACAAGGTGAAGATGTTGAAAATGGCTGCGAGCGAGACAAAGCAAACGAGAAACGTCAGCGCCATCGAGCGAAAGAGCGTCGCATCCATCAGATTTGGAAAACCTAACGTTGAAAATCCTCGATGCGAAGTTTGACGACGCGCTGTTGCCGGCTCAGGCGATTTCGATCTCCACGACCCGATCGATCCTGAAGATATGAATGGAACTCGATTGACTAGGAGAAACAGCAAACCCAGACCAAAGATGAATACCGTCGCCAGCCATGGTCCAATATAAGGCGAGATGGTGCCGGCGCGCGCCATCGACTCTCCGAGGAGCGAGATGAGGTAGTAAACAATCACGACGAGCAGCGTCAGTAGCACGCCGACGCTTCGTCCTCCTCGTCGTATTCGTAAACCCAGTGTCGCAGCAATGAACGCGAAGAAGAGTGGCGCAACTGAGAGAGCGGCTCGTCGATTGAGGATTCTGATAGCTTCCCTCTGTTGTGTTGGTGAGCCTGTTTCCACTCGCTGACGCAGATCGGCCCAATCCATCGAATCCGCATTCGTATCTCGCTCGTTCAAACGCTGTACGATGTCAGCGCGGCCAGTGTTGATGGAAACCCTCAACTGATCGAAACGTTCCACGACATAAGATTTCTGATCGCCGTTGCCGTTGGAAGTGGTTGCAGTGGCTTCAGGCGGTGTTTCCGTTTTTGAGCTGGGAAACTTTGTCGCGAGCACATCTGTTAAGACCAATTCTGATTGTTCACCGGACGAATCGATTCGTCCGGAACGAGCGGTGAAGACTTCCGTTATCCGATCGGAGCGTTGTGCGAAGATGAAAACGCGACCCCAGGTGCCGAGCTCTTTATTTCCATCACGTACGTAGATCACGTGTCGCGGCAACGTATTAAACGTGCGAGGCTCGACTGGCGAATCAAGTTTCGCGAGTGCGCCCTGCAATGCGATGCGTTCGAGATCTCTGGCGGCTTCGGGTGCTTCCTTCAGATGCAGATAGGTTGTGGCGAAAGTACAAATTAGACCGATCACGAGTGCGGGCCAGAGCATGGTCCATGAGCCAACGCCGGCCGCGCGCATTGCCACTATCTCGCTGTCGCTGCCCATGCGCGAAAAGCCGATGATGATTCCGGCAAGTGTTGCGAGAGGGAGCGAAAACACGAGCACGCCGGGCAGCAGTGCCGCACCAGCACTGGCGAGCAGCGAGAAAGGCAGATCTGCGTAGATCACCACCTCGGCTAGTCGCGCGGCCTGCTGAGCTAAAAGAATTGCCGTGAGCAGCAATAAGGCGAGGAGGATGTACGGCACCATTGCCCCGACGATGTATCGCGGGATTAGAGAAGTTCTTGAAGTTAAAGTTTTCCTTAAACAAAATCTCTAATTGGACTTTGTAGGGGCGGCCCTCCGTGGCCGCCCTCCGGATCACGCACGGGCGGCCACGGAGGGCCGCCCCTACAATCACGTCGCAGGTCGAACTCTTGGTCGGCGTTCTAAGACTCTGCCCAATGATTTGAAACGTCAACTCAGCCATCTCCAGCTTCGTTGTCTTCGGCACTTCTCTCGCTTCTTCAGCGAACCTGGCCGGCGACAATTTTTCCGTCGTCCTCAACTGCGCATGAAGCTTCTTCGACACGGTGCCGCCTTTTCCACTACTGCACCGCATGCATCGAAGCGACAAATCCGTCCCAGGTAAACAGCCGCATCACCACTGAAACCTCATGACAGTTGGCGCACGTGCGTAAATCCGGCATAAACCCTTCAAGCTTCAACAGCCACACTTCAAAGTAACGAAGCACCGAATCCAGATCTTCAGGATTCTCCGACACCGCCTCGAAGCACGCCAGCGCCATGCGATACAGATTATCGTTTGCCTGGTGTGGTGGTGAAAAGTCAATCAGGAGATCGCCCATGTAGGCGAAGCCGTAAGGACTGATGCGTTCGATGAAAGGTTAAAGCGTGACTTTAAGATCTCGACCTGTCGAAACGATACGAGCTCCTGATGTTCCTTCTCGTAATACGTGAGGTTGATGAGTGTGAATGGTTCAAGCGCGGCGCCAAAACGATTCCTTAATTTTCGACAACCTTTGGCGACCCCTCGCATGAGTCCCGCGGAACGAGTAAGGCAAACGACAATCTTGTCAGCCTCCGCGAGATTGTAAGTGCGAAGAATCAGAGCCTCAGTTTCGAATAAAGCCATCGCGGAGTGATTACCATGGAATGAAGTAGAGGACCCAGGCGAGGACAAGACCGAATATGATGAATTCAACAAACACCTTAAGGCCGTAGAGCACACGCTCCCGCGGCGTGTCTTTCGTCATCGCTCCGAATACTACAGAGGCAAGAGCAGCGAATACTGTCATTACGAGGAAATGTCTCAATCTCTCCTCCCCGCTGCGATGTCGAAAGCGTCGAGCATTACCAGATAATTCATCAGTCCGGCGATTAATAAAAAGGTGTTGCCGTACTCGTATGTCACGCGCGCAGCTTGTACCGGATCGTCGCCGAAACCAATGCCGAGCAACCAGCAAACGACGAACAGAACGCCCGATCCGAGGTTTGCAATCATCGGTGGGACTTGAAGAAGCGTTGACGATGTAGTTTGACCGTTGGCCAGGTCGTACATATGTCCACCCATCGCCAATCCTAAAAAGAAGCAAACCCACACGGCGCCACCCATCACTGCTCCTCTCACCCATCTCTTCAGCATCAGGTGGCCCATACCCGGAACAAACCAGGCTGCTAATCCGACAAGCCAGGCATGGCCCGGCGTCGGATCAGCTTCGTCAACTTGCATGCGTTCAGTCTTAACCAAGCTTTATTAGTCTCCACTCTTCACTGTTAACTTTAACCGTCGGCAATACGACTTTTGATATTTGACCTTAACATTTTTTAGCCACAATAGGCACAAAGGAGCTCGAAATTAACCGGAGTCATTTTGTGTTTTTGTGCCTCTTTGTCGCATAGGCTGTCAACTGTACATCAGATACGCTTCACGTAACTTCTTAAACTCTTCAAGCGGTGCTTTTGTTTCTTCCGCAATCGCGTCGAGTGCGGTTCCCTGTTCAAACGCCTCTCGAATCTTCGCGGTTCCGCTGATCACGTCGAACGGGTTCTTATCGAAAACATATTCGTACGGTGGTTCTTTCCAGCGAAACTCATTCGGGTACATGTCATGGGCAAACTTCGCCATCGCAATACCCGTGAGCCACGGTTCGAAGACATCTCGATCGGTCACATGAATCTGCACCCCACCACAGCTAACGCCGGCGTGCTTCTGAAACGTCGGCTGAAATACGCAGCTTCTGAAGAACACGCCCGCTAATCCGATGTCGTTTAGTCGATCTGCATAATCATCGGGATTGATGTAAGGGGCTCCGATGAGTTCGAAGGGTTTCGTTGTGCCTCTTCCTTCAGACACCTGTGTGCCTTCGAAATGGACCGCGCCAGGGAAAACAGTCGCAGCATCAAGTGTCGGCATGTTTGGCGAAGGCAGCACCCACGGCGCGTCTGTGTCGTCGTGCCAAAACTCTCGCTTCCATCCAATCATCGGAATCACTTCCAGATCGCATTCGATCTTAAAGTGTTCGTTGAACATCTGGGCCAACTCGCCGACTGTCATTCCATGACGAGTAGGCAGCGGAAACTGCCCAACGAACGAAGCGTATTCAGGTTCAAGGATATTCCCCGCCATGCTCGCGCCGTTTATTGGATTGGGTCGATCGCAAACAACAACTTTCTTCCCCAACCTGCGCGCGGCTCGCATGCAATTCGCCAGCGTGTAAACAAAAGTGTAAATTCGACAGCCAACATCCTGCATATCGAAAATCAAAGCATCGATGTCTTGCAGCATCGCGTCAGTAGGCTCTCTCGTTTCGCTGTAAAGCGAATGTACTGGCAATCCCGTTTTGCGATCGACGCCATGTTCAGTTTCGATCATGTTGTCCTGCACATCGCCGCGAATTCCGTGTTGCGGACCGAACAATGCGCGCAAGTCGATATCAGAGTGTTCGTGAACCAGATCCGCGGCATGTCGAAATCCGTGGTCCACTGAAGCCTGGTTGCAGATTAGTCCGACGCGCGCACGCCCGATCGATGCGGGAACTTCTTCAAGTAATCTCTCAAGTCCCAGTTGAACCGGCTGCACCGTCTTTTTCATAACATCTTTTTCGCTTTCTCTTTCGAGAGTTAAAGTCATACTTGAATTCCTCCTACCCGCATAAGACTGATCCGCCATTTACGTTGAGCACTTCGCCGGTGATGTGATTCGCCCACTCGGAACAAAGAAAAACAATTGGCCCTGCAATCTCTTCCGGCGTAGCCGCGCGACCTAAAGGAATGGTTTTAGTAATCGACTCCTGCACGGCGTCGTCAGCCAGATCTTTCGCCGTCATATCGGTTAAAACCCAGCCTGGCGCGACGCAGTTAACATTGATTCCGAAGCTCGCGAGTTCGGGCGCCAGCGATTTCGTAAACGAGATCTGGCCACCTTTGGATGCAGCGTAGTTCGAAACATACGCCTCGCCGCGCTGGCCTGCGGTAGAACTCACAATCACAATCCGCCCAAATCCCCGGCTCTTCATCGAAGGCACCGCTGCACGACAGACTGACCACGTGCCTTTGAGATTGATGTCGAACGTTTTGTCCCAGAGCTCTTCCGAGATCGATTCAACTGGACCACCTTTCCAGATGCCTGCATTGCAGATCAGGAAGTCGACTCTTCCGAAGTGTTCAACTGTTTGCTGAACCAGCCGTTCTGCTTCGTTTATATGCGATACATCAGCCTGAATAGCGAGCGCTCGCACGCCATGTGATCGCGCCATCGCGACCGTCGTCATGGCCGCTTCTTCATCTTTAACATAATTGACTGCAACGTGTGCCCCGAATGATGCGAAGAGCGCGACGACCGCTTTCCCGATGCCTCGAGATCCTCCAGTCACAAGTGCAACTCGATCTGCTAAACCGAGGTGACGGTCATGCACGCGTGTTTCAGTTCCCTTCCCGGTTGGATTCATGCGGGTGTGGAGAGTGAGGCCAGATTTGATTCGCGCGCGTTTGCTGCCTCGTTCACAAACGACTTGAACAAACGCTGCGACAGTTCATCGTTTTGCCAACCCAGTTCCGGATGCCACTGAACTGCCAGCACAAATCGATCCGGCCGCGGATCTTCGAGCGCTTCAATCACACCGTCGGTGGCCCATGCGGTTGCGATGAGATTTGCTCCGACTGACTCGATCGCCTGGTGGTGATGACTGTTCACAGTTGCGTCGAGCACGCCCCCGAGAGTCGCCAACTTCGTGTTCTCCGAAAAAGTCACGCGATGCGAGCGCCGATCGCGCGGCGCGCCTTGTTCGTGCTTTATCGCATCCTGCACCTGCGAGCTGATGTCCTGAATCAGAGTTCCACCGCGAGATACGTTCAATACCTGCATCCCGAAGCAGATCGCGAACAACGGAATTTGTTTTCTCTCGGCCGCTTCGATTACGAGTAAGTCAGTCTCGTCTTTGATGGCGTGGACCGCTCCGAGCGCCGGATGCGGTTGTTGGCCATACCTCAAAGGATCGACGTCAGAGTCGCTGCCCGGCAATAGAATCCCGTCTAAGGCCTCGACAACCGATTCAACGTAGTCGCCGTGTGGAATAAGACTGATTTGAACCGGAGCGCCGCCGGCGGCCTCGACGGCTTCGCTGTAGTGACGCGACAGGTAAAATCGGTCGGTTGCGTGTTCTATGCGCATCGGAATGCCGATGCGTGGTCGTGTGTTCATTTCTTATTGCCAATTGCCAATTGCCGATTTGAAGATCAATTCTCCGGTTTTCCAATCGGCAATTGGCAATTGGAAATCGGCAATTATAATACAGAAGCTGTCCTTGACTTACATTCAAACGAGTTCCTATAGTCTCAGCACAAGAATAATGCAGAAACAAAACGATAAGGTGCGCAGCACTACAGTGCTGCTCGTGAGGAAAGATGCCCAGGTTGCGCTTGCCGGAGATGGGCAGGTGACAATGGGTGAAACCGTTATGAAAGCCAGCGCGAAAAAGGTTCGCCGGCTTTATAACGATCAGATTCTGGCAGGTTTTGCAGGTGCGACCGGCGATGCTTTTGCCCTGTTGACCCGGTTTGAAAGCAAGCTCGAGCAGTATCACGGCAATCTCGAACGCGCGTCGATTGAGTTGAGCAAAGAGTGGCGCACTGACAAGATGTTGCGACATCTCGAAGCACTGTTAGTGGTTGCGGATAAAAAGACTTCGTTTCTGTTGTCGGGAAATGGCGACGTGATCGCGCCGGATGAAGGCGTGCTGGCGATTGGGTCGGGCGGCTCCTACGCACTCGCGGCGGCGCGTGCGTTGATTAAGAACACGGATCTCTCGGCGCGCGAGATTGCGGTGGAAGCACTACGCATTGCGGGCGAAATCTGCATCTATTCAAACCAAAACATCGTAGTAGAAGAACTTTGAATGTTAATTCGAATCCGCGTTCGGAGTTCAGCCTTTAGGCTGCTTCTTATTAAACAGGCAAACTAAAGCTTGAACTCAAAACACGGATCGACTGAAGAAAGCTGTTTTAAGTAGATGGTTATTTATCTGGCTGGAGACGTGGATGAAGAAGCACGGCTTGACGAGATGAGTCCTCGTCAGATCGTGACCGAGTTGGACAAGCATGTTGTTGGTCAGCGCAACGCCAAGCGCGCGGTCGCTATTGCGCTGCGGAATCGTGTGCGTCGTCAGAAGCTCGCGCCCGACATGGCAGTCGACGTGATGCCAAAGAACATCATCATGATCGGCTCGACAGGCGTCGGTAAAACGGAGATCGCGCGTCGCCTCGCACGCATGTCAAACTCTCCGTTCCTGAAAGTCGAAGCCTCGAAGTTTACTGAAGTAGGCTACGTTGGCCGCGACGTCGAAAGCATGATCCGCGACCTCACCGAAATCTCGGTTGAGATGACGCGTCAGGAAAAGAGCGAAGAGATTGCGGAAAAAGCGGAGCTCAACGTTGAAGAGCGAATTCTCGATCTGCTGCTGCCACCGCCGCGCTCGTCCGCGGGTTTTTACGACTTCGACGCCGACACGAGCGAGGAATCAACTGAAATCGATGGTCCAGCACGCGACGAACAGTTCCAGCGCACGCGCGAAAAGCTCCGCACACAACTACGCAGCGGCAAGCTCGACAATCGTCTCGTTGAACTTGAAGTCAGAGAGAAGAATTTTCCAGTGATCGAGTTGGCTGGACCACAGGGCGTCGAAGAGATGGGCATCAACATGAAAGACATGTTGGGCAACCTGTTTCAGGGACGCACCAAGCGACGGAAGCTGCGTGTTGACGAGGCGATGGAATACCTGATGCAGGAAGAAGAAGAGCGTCTCATCGATATGGACCAGGTAGCGCGTGCCGCGATTGAACGCGTTGAGAACTCGGGAATAATTTTCCTCGACGAGATCGATAAGATTGCGGGGCGTGAGTCAGGACATGGCCCGGATGTTTCTCGTGAAGGCGTGCAGCGCGACATTCTTCCTATCGTCGAGGGCACGACGGTTAATAGTCGTTACGGCATGGTCCGCACCGACCACATCCTTTTCATCGCGGCCGGAGCGTTTCACGTCTCCAAGCCTTCCGACTTGATTCCAGAGCTCCAGGGCCGCTTTCCGATTCGCGTCGAGCTTGAGTCGCTCACAATCGAAGACTTCAAGCGGATTCTGACTGAGCCACGCAACGCGCTGATCAAACAGTATCAGGCAATGATGGAAACGGAAGGCGTGACGATCGATTTTACGCAGGACGCGATCGATGCCATCGCAAACTTTGCCGCTCAGGTCAACGAGCAGACCGAAAACATCGGCGCACGACGTCTACAGACGATCATGGAAAAGCTGCTTGAAGAGATCAGCTTCGAAGGTCCTGATCTCGATCCGAAGCAGCAGCGAATCGACGCAGCTTACGTATCCGGCATGCTCTCTGCCACAGTTAAGGATCAGGATCTCAGTCGTTACATTCTGTAGCCACAAAGGCACAAAAAGCGCAAATGATTAGAATCACAACTTTGACTAGTTTGTGCTTTCTGTGCGTTTTTGCGGCGACGGCCGGATGTGGCAAGCGCAGGCCTCCCCTGCCTCCGGTGGAACGCGTGCAGCAGCGCACCGAGTTTCTTTCAGGTGCTCAACAAGGCAATGAAGTGATCCTCAGTTGGCCCGCGCCGCAACGCAACGCACCTGACAGCAGCGCGCAAAGCATCAGACGAATCGATGTTTACAGGCTCGCAGAAAAGCCCGGCGCTCCTCTTGCTCTGACTGAAGACGAGTTTGCTGCGCGCTCAACACTCGTCGGCTCTGTCACCTACGAACAGATCCAAACCGCAGGCGACACCCTTACCTACAGAGACGTGCTCGAACTTGCCGGACAACCGACGCGACTGCGCTACGCGATTCGTTACGTCAACGCATCGGGCCAGCGCGCGGCATTCTCAAACTTCCTGAGCATCGAACCTGCTGCACGCATTGCCCAGGCGCCGGCACTTTCAGCACAACCAAAGATCGCGGAAGATTCAATTACACTTTCGTGGCTGCCACCCACGGCAAACATCGACGGCTCAACGCCTGTAAACCTGCTCGGTTATAACGTGTACCGGACCGATGAGTCGCAGACTGATCCTGGTAATCAACCGATCAATTCAGCCTTGCTTTCGGGAACGGAGTACGCGGACAAGAACTTTCAATTCGGCAAAGATTATCGCTACATCGTTCGTGCAGTTTCACTCGGAACAGGCGGCGCGCAGGTCGAGAGTCTCAACTCCAACTCTGTTCCAGCTTCGCCTCGAGACACCTTTCCGCCTGCTGCGCCTGAGCGGCCGAGTGTGGCTGCGCCCGAGCCAGCGTCAGCAAGGCTCGCGATCTTTTTTGCGGCGAATAAGGAAACAGATATCGCGGGCTATAACATTTATCGTTCGACCGATCCGAATCTTCCCAAACAGGATTGGACGAGGCTGAACCAGACGCTGTTAACGCGTACGACTTATCAGGACGAAAGGGTTGAGCCTGGTAAAACTTACTACTATTACGTCGTAGCGGTAGACAAGACTGGAAATGTGAGCCAACCTTCCGAAGTCGGATCGGAAAGGGCGCCTTAAACCAGAAATGAGACTTTGCCGGATTTCACATAAGACTTTCGTGACCGACCCGTTATGCCGTGATGGAGGGTACAGGAGTCGCCCCGCTTTCTGCCGATTACAATTTTGGTCCCGTCGAAAAGCCCAACGAAGGCTTGTTCGCTCTCGACGAAGTGACACTGCTTGCTCCCGTCGTGCCTTCAAAGGTCGTTTGCGTCGGAAGAAATTATCGTGAGCATGCCGCTGAGCTGGGTAACAAGATGCCTGACGAACCGTTGCTGTTTCTCAAAGCGCCCTCTGCGGTGATCGCTCCGGATGAAGAAATCGTTCTGCCTGAAGCTTCGCAACAGGTTGAACACGAAGGGGAGCTTGGTGTGGTGATCGGTCGCACAGCGCGCAAACTTTCGCAGCAGCGACGATCCTCTCAGTTATGTCTTTGGTTACACGTGCGTGAACGACGTGACTGCGCGCGATCTTCAGCGAAAAGATGTTCAATTCACTCGCGGCAAGTCGTTCGACACATTCTGCCCGGTCGGGCCCTGGATTGAGACAAAAATAGATCCGGCCAATGTTGCGGTCGAGACCCGCCTTAATGGAGAAGTAAAACAAAAAGGTAACACAGCTGACATGGCCTTCCCTGTCGCCTTTCTTATAAGGTACATCTCTGAGATCATGACTCTGTATCCCGGCGACTTAATCGCAACCGGCACGCCTGCTGGCGTCTCGCGCATGAAGCACGGCGATACGGTTGAAGTAGAAGTACAAGGGATCGGCGTTCTACGGAACGAGGTGACAGATTCCAGCGAGTAAGTTCTTCTCCGTGCCTCTCGGTGTCTCTGTGGTTAATTCACGCACAGAGGAACGCAGAGAGCGCAGAGAAGTCATCTGAATCAGGAGTGTTCTTATGAAATTCTTTCTTGATACCGCAAATCTCAACGACATACGCGAAGCCGCGTCGTTCGGATTTGCCGATGGCGTAACAACGAATCCTTCGCTCATCGCGAAAGAAGGCGACGTTGATTTCAAACAACACATCGCGGCGATTTGCGAAATCGTTCAGGGACCAGTTTCCGCAGAAGTGACGAGCCAGGATAAAGAAGGAATGGTTCGCGAAGGATTGGAGTATTCGAAGATTGCTCCAAACGTCGTCGTCAAGTGTCCCTCGACGCGCGAAGGCTTGAAAGCAACCCGTCAACTGTCCGACCAGGGAATCAAGGTGAACGTTACGCTTTGCTTCTCGGCGGCGCAGGCGATTCTCGCAGCAAAGGCCGGAGCATCTTTCATCAGCCCGTTCCTCGGGCGTTTGGATGACATCGGTGAAAACGGACTTAATCCTGCTTCAGGACATCGTCGAGATTTACCACAATTACAGTTGGAAAACAGAGGTGCTGGCGGCGAGTCTGCGTCACCCGATTCACGTGATCGAAGCAGCGCGACTCGGAGCTGATATCGGGACAATGCCGTTCAAGGTGATCGATCAAATGTTCAATCATCCGTTGACGGACAAGGGACAGGCGCAGTTCCTGGCCGACTGGGCGAAAAGTGGGAGAAAGTGAAACGGTCGGCGCAATCATCGTCAGCGTTCTTAAGTACGATGGCACTGAACATCGACGCTGGCCAGCTCGAATCGCGAAGACTGTTGGACCACTGCTCATTCTCGACGCAGTCTTCGACGAGGAGATCCAACACAATCTTCTCGGCACGATCGCATCCGGGACGATCAGTACGGAATATTACTGGCTGGATCGCTGGTACAACGTTTTTCGTTTCAGCGATCCGGATCAGAAGCTGAAAAACTTTTACTGCAACATAAACGTTCCGCCCCGGTTTGATGGACGCGTTTTGAACTACATTGATCTGGACATTGACGTGCTGGTCGACCCCGACCTCACTTACAAGATTCTCGACGAAGACGATTTCGAAGAAAACGCGAAACGCTATCCTTATCCCGAAGACGTGCAAGCGCAGGCGCGCGCGGCATTGGCGGAGTTGATTGTACTTATCGAGTCGAGATCGTTCCCTTTCAACGCTTAACTAAGATGGCCTCAAAACAAGAACGTAAACAGTCGAAATCGCGTTTGGAAGTTCTGCGTGAGCGAAGTGCGCAAGCTGAGCAGGGCGGCGGTGCTGCGCGAGTCGAGAAACAGCACGCAGCAGGAAAGATGACCGCGCGCGAGCGGATCGAATTCCTGCTTGACGAAGGTTCTTTTGAGGAGTTTGACAAGCTCGTTGTGCACCGCTCGAAAGACTTCGGTCTGGACAAGCAGATTTATCCGGGCGACGGCGTAATCACGGGCCATGGTTTGATCGATGGACGTAACGTTTTTGTCTTTGCTCAGGACTTCACCGTGTTTGGTGGTTCGCTCTCCGAAACTCACGCGGAAAAGATCTGCAAGGTGATGGACCTGGCGATGAAAGTTGGCGCGCCGATTGTTGGGTTGAACGATTCCGGCGGAGCTCGCATTCAGGAAGGCGTGGTTAGTCTGGGCGGTTATGCGGACATTTTTCTTCGCAACACCCTCGCGAGCGGTGTCGTGCCTCAGATTAGCTGCATCATGGGACCATGCGCGGGCGGCGCGGTTTATAGTCCGGCGATCACTGATTTCAACATCATGGTCAAAGACACGTCGTACATGTTCATTACCGGACCCGACGTGATCAAGACCGTGACTCATGAGGAAGTCACGAAAGAAGAGTTGGGTGGTGCTGTTACGCACAACAGCGTTTCGGGAGTCGCGCATTTCGCCGCGGATTCAGACGAGCACGCACTGCGGATCGTTCGTGAGTTGCTCTCTTTCATACCTTCAAACAATCTCGAAGATCCTCCGCGTGTTGAAGCGAGCGATCCGATCGATCGGCTCGAGCCGAAACTGAATGCAATTGTTCCGGAAGCGTCAAATCAGCCGTATGACATTCGCGACGTCATTAACCACGTAGTTGACGACGGTTATTTCTTTGAAGTGCAACAGATGTTTGCGCCGAACATTTGTGTTGGATTTGCGCGGCTCGGTGGGCGTTCAGTTGGAATCGTCGCGAACCAACCGGCGTATCTTGCGGGCGTGCTCGATATTGCGGCTTCAGTCAAAGGCGCGCGTTTTGTTCGGTTCTGCGACTGCTTCAATATTCCGCTCGTCACGTTTGAAGATGTGCCGGGATTTCTGCCGGGCGTATCGCAGGAGCACGGTGGCATTATCACGCACGGTGCGAAACTCTTGTACGCGTTCGCGGAAGCGACTGTGCCAAAGGTGACTGTCATTACGCGCAAGGCATATGGCGGCGCTTACTGTGTCATGGCGTCTAAACACATCCGCACCGACGTTAACTTCGCATGGCCCTCCGCAGAGATTGCCGTGATGGGCGCCGAAGGAGCAGTTGGAATTCTCTACCGCCGCGAGCTCAACGAGGCTCAGGACAAAGACTCAGCGCGCAATGCACGCGTCCTCGAGTTGGAAGATAAATTTGCGAACCCCTACGTAGCAGCCGAGCGAGGTTTTGTTGACGAGGTAATCGAACCCGCGCAAACCAGACCAAAACTGATTCGCGCCCTCTCCCTTCTCGAAAACAAACGCGACACAAACCCACCACGCAAACACGGAAACATCCCGCTCTAACAGAACCGAGCGCGGTAGCGCCGGGTCGATCTCGACTAGAGCGTCCTAATTGGAATGCGGACCCGGCGCTACCGCGCTCGGTTCTGTTTATTCTGCAGGCTCAAAGGCTATTAGGCGCGATAACGGATCGAAGGTTATGCGGAAGGGAAAGAGCGCGCGGCGACCGAGGATGATCGGAGTGCCGGGGGCGACGCCCGTTAATACATCGGTTGGGACGCCGTTCAGAACAAGAGCGCCAATGCTTACCGTTTGTGGTGCGACTCGGCGGGATTGAACTGATCCACCACCGAGGTCGTGAATAGTGTCGCTGCGGCGATGATTTGATCCGGTTGCGTGTCTCGGTTCATTCAACGCGAGTCCAAAACTTGATCCGGTATCCAATAACGCAAGCCGCCCGTCCTCAAACCTCACAAACGGTCGACGGCTGCCAGGTTCGCGAACCCAGCGAACAACAGCCCCTTCATGCGGTATGTCGTTCAATCGCAACCGGTGCGAAGACGTATCGAGAACCCTCAATTCGCGATTCGGTAAATCAACTGAATATCCAAAGGGACTGAAAACTTCTGTCGGATCCAGGATGCCGTCTATCGAGCCGGGCAGATTGGTTACAACTGCCGCCGCAAAGCTTCCAGGGACGTTGTTGTCGCGTCGGCCCAAAGACAAGCCAGTGATTCGTGCTTCCTGATCTGATGAGATTGGTGAAGTGCTCAATCCGCCTACAAGCGGACGGCGTGATTTTGTTACTCCAAGTCCTGCGCGTGCGACCACATCACGGCTGATGAGTGAAACACCCGCGCCGGTATCGATAGCAAAGACAAAAGGGCCGGCGCCATTGATCCACCCGCTTGCCGTTAAGCCCCCGTGTTCGTCGCGAAGACGAATCGGGGCCACCGGCATTGGCGCGGCGAACCACGTCCTCTCACCTCGCTGTACACGTTGATGGGCGATTCCAAGGATTGGAACCGCCCATGCAACTATTACAACAACAGTGAGAGTACTTAGAGCGATGGCAAGTTTAGCTTTGCTCACTACTCGGGACCTCTCTCGAATTTAGAAGTTCCGGTTAGTATTGACGGTCGCGGTTGCGGAGCTTGTAGGTCCACAAGGCTGAGCCGCCTGCACCTGATAGCGCACCGATGGCTGCACCCTTCTTGCCACCAATCAAGCCACCAACCGCCGCACCCGCTCCGGTACCGATCGCCACCGTCAACTTATCGCGGTGCTTGTCCCAGAAGCTGCGCTTACGCGGCTGATAGTCGTAGTAAACGCGCGAAGAGCGGCTGGTACCTGAGTTCCGGTAAACCACGCGACTCGGAGCGCGTCTGGTTACGGTTGTGGCTGCTGCTTTCTGCTCGCTCTGCATCGCGGCGGCAAAGCCATCTGCGAAGCCAGTCTTATAAGCAGTCTGCTCGCCGGCCGAATTGAATCCGGCTGCCATCATCTCGCCATTCGCCTGGTCAGAAGCCGGGGTAGCAGTTTGGGCGTTCGGTTGCGCGGTTGTGGTCGTTTCAGCCGTCGCTGGCTGAGTTTTGTGCATAACCAGTGCGCCGACGGAACCACCGATAAGGGCGGCAATCAAAGCCACTGGGAGTAGTTTGTTAGTCATAATCATCGCTCTGCTTCTCCTTGCGAAAGATCTAAGTGCGTCCCAACGCAGTCGTGCATGCTGCAAGCTCTATTCCTATGTTGTCGGGGGTTCAGTGTGTGAGTGCTAAACGGCTTGTAATTCTAGCAATCACAAGCGAAAAAATGGGGTTTGCAAGAAATTCACAAGCGAAAACCAATATGGCTGATTGATTGAGGGAGGAAGTGTGTACCCGATATCGGATCGTGGTATTCGATATCCGCACTTCTTACCCACAAAAGGCACAAAGAAGGCCAAGAGAACGAATCTCTTGGCCTCGCGTTTTTGGAATCTGCCGAAATCTATGCCGCGCGTTGTGCGGCGTTTGTCTTTCAAAAGCTCGAGGGCTTTCTTGAGTTGAAGATCCTCTGCGGGAGGTTTGGCCGCTGGTGCGGGTGCCGCTTCGCGTTTTTCATTTCCCTGCTCCGGCCTGGCGACGGCGTCGTCGTCGTTGCCTGTCAGCTCGTCAGGATCAACTGCTTCGGCGACTTCCTGCCCTTTAACCTCGACGTTCGGTGCAACACCTGAATGAGCCCGATCTTCACCGAGAAATGTCTTGCCGCCTGAACTTGCCCACTTAACCGTGGTCAACAACAAGCCATCACCGCCACGCAGTGTAAAGAGCTGTTGCTCGGTTCCAGCGCCAAAACTCTTCTCGCCAACAACCTGGCCGCGACTACGCTCTATCAACGCGGAAGCGACAACTTCAGCCGCTCCAGCCGTGCCGGTATCAATCATCGCTACAAGAGGTCCGGAGAACACAACCGCTTTCGGATCAGCGGAGAACGTCTTTAACGCTTTCCCTTCACGACCGACCGTCTGAGCAAGCACACCGTCTTTGATAAACAGATTGGCGACGGCGACAGCTTCGTTAATTGAACCACCTGCCGTATCGCGCATATCGAGGACAATCTTCTGAGCGCCCTGCTTGATGAGATCCTGGAGTTTAGTCCGCACTTCAGATGCTTCCGTATCGGCAAAACTGTTGATACGCAGAACGCCGACCTTCCCAGCCTCCATGCGAATTTCTGCCGCGGCTGCACGTGACGAGCCACGCTTGACGCTTACCGTCAAAGGAGTCGTATTCGCTCGCAAGCACCCTGAGCTTAACCTCTGAGCCCGCTGCGCCGTTCAGCAGTTGTTTTGCGTCGTAAAGCGAAATGTCCCGGGTCGCTTTATTGTCGATGTACTCGATGATGTCGCCTGCTCGAAGTCCTGCCTGGTCCGCTGGTGAGCCTTTCATTGGCGCAATCACGTAGAGATAAGAGGCCACCTGCGAAAGCTCTGCGCCGATGCCAGCCTGATTATCCTTGTTTCCGGCGTTGTACTCTTTGACCTGTTCAGGTGTGAGATAAGTCGAATAAGGATCGAGCCCGTATGCGAGGCCGCGTAATGCGCCTGCCCGAACCTTCTCCATATTTGGCTCATCTACGTAATCGTTCTGAATGTGCTGCAGCACACTCTCAAAGATACGCAACTGCGCGTTTGGGTCGTTTGCCGGCTGTTGAGCGTTAGTGGAAATCCAGCCACCGACAACCGTGTAGAGAGTCAGTGTTGCGGACAACAAAATCAGGATGAACTTGGTACGAAATGACATTTACCTACCTCTTCGATTACGTTAGAGCCCGGACCAACAAAGATCGCACTGTTTGCGAATCGAAACGTATGATACAGGCGGCATTTACGGGGTGCAAGCTAAAGCTTTCGGCTAAATGTTGAAAAGAACAACACGATCAATCTAGCGCCATCGGGCCAATTCTCGCCCTGGATCTCGGCGAAAAACTTGTCGGGGCCGCGATATCGGACGAAAGGTTGGTAACAACCAAACGTCTTCCACCGCTCAAGCGTTCCAGTTGGAAAACACTACTTCAGGACGTTCGTCACCTGGTTGAGCGCTTTGACGCCCGAATCATAGTAATTGGTTTGCCGCTACGACTGGACGGAACTGACGGAGACGCATCTAAAAACGCGCGACGGGTAGCGGCGAATCTGGCAAAATCCATCGACTTGCCCGTTTACCTCCAGGACGAACGCTTGACTTCCCTCGAAGCGATGGAGAATTTAAAGGCTGAGGGTTTGAAGCCCGATGAGATCCCTGCTCTCATCGACGGAGAGGCGGCAGCCACCATCCTTCGAGACTTTCTCGATACGAAGCAGGAACGAATACGCGTTAAGCCCGACGAAAATTAAACGAAGACAAATGAAGCGGCTAATAATTCTTGTAATCGTGCTGGTGATTCTCGCTGTGGCGGGCTTCGGCGGCTGGGTCTACAACGATCTGCGCAAGCCAATCACTCATGCGAAAACCGGACAGTACATCGAGATTCCCAGAGGATCCTCCCCTTCGGCGATCATAAGCAAACTGACGGCTGAAGGAGTGCTCAAGAACGAATGGCCCTTAAAGCTTTACTTGAAGAGTACTGGCGCGGGCGCCACTCTCAAAGCAGGAGAATACGACTTCCCCTCGCCGATATCGCCGCTCGGTGTTCTGGCCAAACTTCAGCAGGGCCAGCGACGGCTCAATCGCATTACGATTCCCGAGGGTTGGACTCGCTGGGACATCGCACGCGCGATGATGCAGGCGCCGCAGTTTGGGTTAACAACTGAAACTCAGGCGCTGGAGTTAATGAATAACATTAACCTTATTAGCGATCTGGATCCCGAGGCGAAGAACCTCGAAGGTTATCTGTTCCCTGATACCTACGAGTTCTCTCCTGAAACAACGGGAGCGGAATTGATCGAGATGATGGTGAAGCGGTTTCGGGGCGTTTGGAAACCGGATTGGTCCGAACGCGCGCGAAG
Organism: uncultured Acidobacteriota bacterium; assembly: GCA_963800055.1. Classification (GTDB taxonomy): domain Bacteria; phylum Acidobacteriota; class Blastocatellia; order Pyrinomonadales; family Pyrinomonadaceae; genus PSRF01. Next base: position 313,673 of record CAWCZP010000013.1, on the reverse strand, counting down.
TCTCGGTTACTCGCCGCGCCAGATGGTCACCACAGCTTCAATTATCGAAACGGAAGCTAAGCTTGATGAGGAGCGCGCCCTCGTCGCATCAGTTATCTACAACCGGTTGGAAAAAGACATTCCGCTCGCTGTTGACTCGAGCATCGTCTACGCCTCAAAGCTTGAGGGAAAGTGGCGTTACGACGGCAAGGTTTACAAGAGTGATATCGAAAGACGTTCGCCTTATAACACGCGCATCTACGCGGGACTCCCTCCTGGACCCGTAGCCTCACCCGGAGAGAGTTCGCTGAAAGCGGCTCTGTTTCCGGCGACTTCGGATTACCTCTATTACGTTCGCAATCCAGCACGTGACGACGGTGCGCACAACTTCTACAGCAATGGAGCGGAGTTTGAGACCGGCGTCGCGGCACTGCGCAAGTGGGAACGTGAGCGAGATGCCGAAGAGGCGAGAAAGAAACGGGAGAATGCAAATTCAGGCCAGTAATTGTTGACAGTTTTTCAACGCAAAGACGCAAAGGCGCAAAGAAGCATCTAAGCTCTTCTCTGCGCCTTTGCGCCTTTGCGTTGAAAGTCTTCTGAAGTTCTACGCATTGCTTGTATTTGCTGGTTCGTTAATCTATGCTCAGATTGCGAGTCCCCTTTGAAGTTCATCGCGGTGAAAATAGAAGGTGTCGTTATGTTGCGCTTAACAATTGGTCTACTGATGTTGATTGCTTGTTCTCTCCCGGCCTTCGCACAGGCAGCAAAGGGAGTCGATAAACAGAACGAGCGCGTGAGAGATAGCGGTAATGATCGCACTCCTGCGAACAACGGAAACAAAACGGACGTTGGCGCTGGTCGTGGCATGGATTTCGGCAGAGGCCGCACGCCTGAAGCGCCTCCACTTCCGAACCCATATCGCTTGACTGGTCGTCGCGACGTCATAATCAAGGCGGTTCAAGAGTTGATGCGTGATCGAAAGTTAGTTGTCGATGAAAATGCGTCAAGATTCTCTGACGGAATAATCGTCAGCCAGCCTTTCACCTTTACGAAGGGCGCCGTGGTCGCTGAAGCCGACCTTAGCCGGTATGCCGAGGTTCCAGCCGCTGCTGCCAGAGGATGGACACGCGGTCGGTACACTTTGACCGTTGAGATTCAACCGATCGACGGTACGACAGCAAACGTCGCAGTTAATGCAAAGGTTGAAGGACGCAGTGACGGAGTGACTGGCGCCGAATGGACCACTCTCCGAAGCACAGGTTTGGCTGAAGAACAGTTTCTCGAAGGTCTGGTACTGGCTGTAACCGGCTCCCCTGCGCCGGGCCGAACCATTGAGCCATAAGACATTGCCGATTGTCGATTGAAAGACTGTCGGACAGGATCAAATTGGCAATCGGCAGTTGGCAATTGGAAATATGATTAACGATCCCTTTCACCCCGAAGAGGCAATCGCGCGAGAGAAAGAGTCGAGCAGGCGTAAACTGCTCGGAGTAGTTTGCGCTGTCGGCGTTACCGCAATTCTCCTGGCGGGCTACGGATACATTCGCAGATACCACGCGCAAAGAGTCATCGAAAACAACACGCCGCCGCCAGTGGTTGAAACAGGACCAAAAGGTCCCGCGCTGGCCCACGTCGTGGTCGATGAACCCACGATTGCGAAAGGCATAACGACAATCGGCGGTATTGTAAAAAACATATCCAAGCAAGAGCTGAGTGGAGTTCAAGTTGTTATTGAGCTGCGCAGGCGAAAAGACGGTGGTCTCGAAGAAAGCCTGCTCCCGGTTTCGCCCGCGCAACTTCAACCGGATCAGGAAGGTGTTTACTCGATGAAAGCACCAGCTCAGGATTTTGCTTCGATTCGCCTCGCAGGTGTGAAGGTAGATCCGCAGTCGAACCTGATTGCTTACAGTTCCTCACAGGGTAAGAAGCGACCACCTGAGCGGCTTGAGCCGCGGACGATCGTGGTCAAGCGTGCGGGACGTCCCGGAGAGTTTCTCAACTCGCCAGACAACCCATCCCGCGTGCCATAGTCTCCCACAAATAGCTTTGAAGTTTTAATTTAAGGGTCGGCGTGCCGATAGTTAATGTGAAATGAAAGCTGTTTTGAGAGAGTCGCGAACGACTGTCATCCTGTTCTCATTCGTCCTTGCTTTTCTGCTCTGCGGTGGGAGCGCTGTCGCTCAGACTTCAACTAACACTACGCCAGTCCCGCCTCGACCTATTCCTCGCGGAACGGCGAAGGGTGACGATGAAATTCCATTAACAACTTTAGAAGAAGAACTAAACGCGAAGCGCGCGATCAAGCTTGCTGAGAAAGAGCACCAGGAAAACTTAAGCAGGGCGCGTGAAATCGGAGAGATCGGGAAAGAACTTCACGAGAGTTTGAAGAATAAAGCGAGTATCGATCGTGAGTGTCTTAAGAAAGTCGACCGCCTGGAAAAACTGACGAAGAAGGTTCGTGGAGAAGCTGGTGGCGGGGACGAGGAAGTGAATATCGCTAATCGCCCAACAAACATCTCCTCAGCCACAACGCAAATCGCCGAAGTCTCAGAATCGTTATCGAAGGATGTTAAAGACACTCCGCGACAGGTCGTCTCAGCGTCAGTAATCGGTCGTGCTAATGTTTTACTTGAGCTGATAAAGTTGCTTCGTGGTTTCGCTCGCCAACCGTGAGAAGAATGGAGAACAAGACGCGGAGACACGGTGACACGGTGACGCGGCGATTCGTCCCCGCGTCTCCGCCTCGTCGCCCCATCTCCGCGTCTGTCTGCCTTCCCTTCCTGCTCGCAATCCTGAGCCTGAACGCACTTACCGTCGTTGCGCAAGATGATGACGACGTGGTTCGCGTCAACACCGATCTCGTGGTGCTCAACGTCACGGTTACTGATAAGGCGGGTCAGTACGTTAAGAATCTGAAGAAATCTGACTTCAAGATCTACGAAGATGGTGTTGAAGTTAATCCGAACACGATTGCGACCTTCTCACTTCAGGAAACTCCTTACGCTGCGGTGGTCCTATTAGACAGCTCGGGCAGCATGGAGGCGCGATTCTCTCTCGCGAGATCCGCGGCAATCAGATTTCTCGACGGGTTGCGTCCGGAAGATGTCGCTGCGGTTTACAGGTTTGACTCGAAGGTTGAACGCGTGCAGGAGTTTTCGGGTGGAAGAGATCTCGCGCCAACCGCTTATGCGATCCGTGCGAAAGGGATGACTACACTGAACGATGCGATCGTCGAAGCGGCGAAAACACTTGCTGACCGGCCTGAGCATCGCAAAGCGATCGTGATCCTGTCGGATGGGATCGATACTTACAGTAAAGCATCAAGTGATAAGGCGGTTGAGAGCGCGCTGGCTGTCGGTGCGAGCATTTTCGCTGTTGATATGTCGAGTATTGAGACGCCCGGCGCTGCGAAGAAACAGAGTGCGGCGTCGTTGAAGGGATTTGCGGATAAGACCGGCGGAACATTTATTTCAACACCCGGTGGACCAGCGTTGCGCGATGCGTTTACGGGTATTGCGAACGAGCTTGGACAGCAGTACACGATTGCCTTTCGTCCGTTGAATCCGAAGCGTGATGGGAAGTGGCGGGCGCTCGAAGTGAAAGTGCAGAGAGAAGAAATGACCGTCCGTACGCGCAAAGGCTATCGAACACCAAAACCGTAGGGCTTTGTACTTAGCGCTTTGTACTTGGTTGTTTGACAAAGCACTAAGTACAAAGCACTAAGCTCATCGACTAGTTTTCGTAAGCGACTTCTCCCGGTGTCTTTCAAACGCGAGCTGAATGAGGGTTTCCAGTAGCTCCGAGAATGGAAGCCCGGACGCTTCCCACATCTTTGGATACCCGGACACTTCAGTCAGTCCCGGCATCGTATTCAACTCGTTAATCACGAGCCCCCCACCCTTGTTTGGTAGAAAGAAATCGACTCTCGCCAGCCCCGCGCCATCGATCGATTGAAACGCTCGAATCGCCATTCGCTGAATCTGCGTAGTCATCGCCTTCGATAATGGCGCCGGAACAACAAACTTCACGTTGCCCGTGTTCGAATACTTCTCGGTATAGTCGAGAAACCTGGCCGACTCTTCATAAACTACATACTCGCCCGGTAAACTCGCTTTCGGTTCATCATTCCCCAGGACCGCGCACTCGATCTCACGCGCGACAAGTTCTTCTTCGATGATTATCTTTCGATCGTATTCAGCCGCGAGATCGATCGCTGTGCCCAACGACTTCTTGTCCGTCGCGCGCGACACGCCCACAGACGATCCGAGGTTCGCCGGCTTCACGAAACACGGCAAGCCGATCTCCTTCGTGACCTTACGTATCACTTTAACTGGATCGCTGCGCCACTGAGATCGCAGGAACCAGATGTGTTTGCATATCGGCAAGCCTGCCTGGACAAACAGCGACTTCATCGCCACCTTGTCCATCCCGCACGCCGACGCGAGAACACCGCAGCCCACGTAAGGCACGTCAGCCATCTCAAGTAATCCTTGAAGAGTGCCGTCCTCGCCGAGTGGTCCATGTAACGCCGGAAAGACGACGTCGAGCTTTTCTCCTCTGATGGAATGCGCGTTTGTCTCTAGTGAGATCAGACCTTTGCGTGAAGGATCGCCAAGGAGCGCCACATCGCCGGTGACTGAATGAGTTCTCGAAGGTAGCAGTTCATGAACTGCATGAGGGAGAAGTTGAGCCGAGTGCGCGGGCGCAAGCCACTTCCCTTCCTTCGTGATCGCAATCGGAACTACATCAAACTTCCGGCGATCGATGGCCTCGACGATGGCTCGCGCTGAACGGATCGAGATTTCATGTTCGCCCGATCGTCCCCCGAAGATCACTCCAACGCGAAGCTTTTTTGGCACTCGTCTTTGTCCTAACCTTTACAGAATTGTTTTGCCCAGTGCGGATAGAATCAGCTCGACACCCAGTTCCGCTGTTTTGTTGTTAACGTCAAGCGCGGTGTTTATCTCTACGATCTCAAGTGCGCGCATGCCGCCTGCTTCAGCAACCTTCTCCATGCCCAAATGCGCTTCACGATACGTCAGTCCACCACGAACGAGCGTCCCTGAACCTGGCGCGTCACCCGGATCCAAAACATCGACATCAAACGTGACGGCGTAACCTGCGGTCCCACCTGAAGCAATCGCAATTGCATCGTCCATGCATGCGCTCATGCCACGTTCGTCGATCTCGCGCATGGTGAAGAAACGTACTCCCAGTTTATTAATCAATTCGCGCTCGCCCTGATCGATATCACGCGCGCCAACATGAGCGGTTAATCGTGGATCGAGTTTTGGTGCGAAACCGGCGACATTAACAAGTTCCGGCGTGCCATAACCGAGTAGGGCGGCCAGTGGCATACCATGAATATTCCCGGAAGGAGTTGATTCTGGAGTGTTCATGTCAGCGTGCGCGTCAAACCAGATCAATCCGAGCGTCTGTTCTTGTTTCTTGTAGAAAGACGCGGCGCCGGAAAACGATCCGATCGCGATCGAGTGATCGCCGCCCAGTATCAATGGCAGTTGATCCGCAGCGAGTATGGCTTCAACTTCAGCGGCCAAGTTCTTCGCAGGCGCTACTGATCTCGCGAACGTACTTGAGTTTTTCATCTTCTTCGGGATGCGTTCGCGGTCGTTCGAGTCGCATGTCACCACGATCGTGCGACTGAATACCCAAGGCGTGCGATTCTCTGATGCAACCGTGCGACGCGCAGTGCGGCTGGTCCAATGTCGACGCCGGCCATGCTCGCGCCGTAGCCTAGTGGCACCCCGAGAACACTGACAGTCTTTTCCATAAATTAGTTTGCCGGTGCAGTTGCCAGGAGCAGCCTGCTCCTGTTCCTGCACCTGTTTTCACGATCCACCAAAATTGAAACCGCCGCCTCCACCCTGAGCTCGGGAAGAACGGCTTCAACAGACCAGCCAATGCGGCAAGATTTCTCGTCTGGATCAGTAATTCACCTGGACCCGTAAACTCAGCCACGATGCCTTCACCGCTCATCATACTGCGGAAGAAACCGGACGCTGCCTTGCGAAGCGTGTATTGAGTAGTGCCTTCCCATGCCACGAGATGTCCTGTGTCGACGACGTAACGCTCGCCTGCCTGAAGTCGTTTTCGATGAATCGCACCGAATGATGAAACCAGTAGCAGGCCTTGCCCCTGGACCATCAGCACAAACAAACCTTCACCTGAAAAGAACGACTTCGCACCACCCCATCTTGTATCGACGCTCAAACTGGAGTCGCCCGCCAAATAAGAACTCGACTGCACGAAGAATGGCTGGCCAGTCAGTTCAATCGCAGCAACGTCGCCTGGCGCGCCGGGCGCGAGTGTTACTTCCCCTGGACCACCGCGCGCGGTGAACGTCGAGATGAAGGCCGACTCACCGCCGGCAGCACGCTTGATCGCGCCGAGAAAGCCGCCCTTCATTTGAGATTGAAGTTCGATGTTAGCTGACATCGAGACCATCGCGCCCGATTCGGCCTGGATCGATTGCTCAGCTTGAAGACGAAGCACTGCAAGTGAGAATGAGGGTTGATGTAATACTTCATAATCGTAGCCGCGACCGTGACCACGAGAATCTGCGTCGATATGAATTCCACCAGGATTCATGGGCTGCGTTGCAGCCGGTGCAAGCCGATTCCCGCAGGCGCCGCAGAACGTCGATCCATCGAGTAACTGAGCACCACACTTCGGACAGATCATAAAACTACTCCTTGAACTAGCCACAGAAAGCACAAAAGGAATTTTGTGCTTTTTGTGGCTTATTAACTAGGGGCGGATCCGGTAGAGCATACGAGGAAAGGGGATCGTCTCTCTAATGTGCTCGATACCACACATCCAGGCCGTGCATCGCTCGATTCCCATTCCAAAACCTCCGTGAGGGATGCTGCCGTACCGGCGCAGGTCGAGGTACCACTGAAAAGCCTCTTCTGGAAGCTCGTGCAACGCGATCTGCTCTTTCAAAAACTCGAGCGACGTGGCGCGCTCGCCGCCGCCAATAACTTCACCGTAGCCTTCGGGCGCGAGCACGTCTACTCCGAGGGCGAGCTCGGAGCGCTCCGGATCCCTTGCCATGTAAAAGGCTTTGACTGCGGCAGGATAGTGATGGACCATCACGGGCTTGTCGAACTGGCTCGAGATGTACGTTTCATCAGGCGCTCCAAAATCTCCGCCCCATTCAAACTTCGACTTCCAACACGCCTTTCTCGAAACCTTCATGAAGCGTCTTCACCGCATCGTCATAGTGAACTCGTGGAAACGGCGGCACGATAGCCTCGAGTTTTGAAGTGTCGCGCTCCAGGACCTTCAACTCTCACGCCTCTGTCTTCGAGCACTCGCGCGGCAATGTACGAAAGCATGCGCTCGGAAAGACTCATCACGTCTTCAAGCGTTGCGTAAGCCATTTCCGGTTCGACCATCCAGAACTCCGTGAGGTGCCGGCGAGTCTTCGACTTCTCTGCCCTGAAAGTCGGACCAAAACAATAAGCTTTCCCAAACGCTGCTGCGGTTGCTTCGTTGTAAAGCTGTCCTGACTGCGTCAGATACGCTTTCTCACCGTCGAAATAGTCAACTTCGAAAAGCGTAGTCGTTCCTTCGCACGCCGCCGGCGTAAAGATTGGTGAATCGCAGAGCGTGAAACCGTCGTTATCGAGAAAGTTTCTGACTGCCTGGACCACTGTGTGCCGAACCTTCAGCACTGCGTGCTGGCGGCGCGACCGCAGCCACAAGTGCCTGTGGTCCATCAGAAACTCGGTGCCATGCTCTTTGGGAGTGATCGGATAGTCGTGGACTTCTTGCAGCACCTCTGCGTCAGTGAACGTCGATCTCGTATCCACTTGGCGCACGACTGTCAGCGCGAACTGTTCCCTTGATGGTGAGCGCCGACTCCTGGCCGAGTCCCTTCAACTGCTCCCAGAGCTCAGGCGAAATCGCATTCTTCAAAACGACGCACTGCACAATCCCGGTGCCGTCGCGCATTTGCGGAAAGAGTATCTTGCCGCTCGAGCGCATGTTGTAGATCCATCCCTTTAGAACAACTTCAGCGCCTTCGTGTTTTGAAAGTTGGTTGATGTAGGTGTGATTATTTGGAGCGATTGCGTGTGATTGCGTTGTCATTCGAAAACCGCTGGTCTAGGTAGTTAGTTTAATTCGTTCTCTCAACATTCGTCGCAGTGTAGGAAATCTTTCGAGCCATTCCGCCGTCTGCAACACAATCTGAAGAGTGGGCTGGATGAACTGCTGATAAACGGCGCCACGTCCGCACACTGCTGTTTGATAAGAAAAAGTTCCAGTTGCTTTTAATCCGCGCTGAATCGTCATCAGCCGGAACTCGAGCGCGAAGTCATCAGGGTCGATTGAGCCGAGTCCGAGCAAACGTCGCTCTTCAAGAAAGAACAGACGATGAGCGCGCAACTCCGCCAGCGACGGCGGACATGGTTGTCGGTCGAGCAGAAATGAAACGAGATCATAACTCGCAGGGCCCATGCGCGCGTCCTGATGATCCACGACCCTGAGTCGCTTTCTACTGTCGATCATCAGATTCGATGCGTGGTAGTCGCGATGACAAAGCACGCGCGGCATTGCCGCCAACTCCGCTGAGATGTCGTTCAGCTCAGCCTTTCAATTCGGCGATTTCAGCGTGGCGCAAGTTCTCGTGCAGCAAGCTGCCGAAGTAGTGTTCGAAAAAGAAATCGAGTTCCCACGAGAGTTTTGCTTCGTCGAAAGCGAGGCAACTCGAGATCGAATGGGTCTCGTATGCTCGATTCGTTGCATTCTGAATCTTTGCGATCAGAGCAATCGCCTGCTCCTTGTACTCGTCGCACAGCTCTTCCGATTCTTCATCGTAAATGTGGAACAACTGCCGGTCGCCGAGGTCTTCCTGAACGATGATTCCGGCGTTGCCGTCGACCGCGTAAATCTCCGGAACGGGGATGTCGCAGTCGAGAAAGAGACGAGTTACGTCGAGATACGGATGAAATTCGGGATCGAAAGGCTCAGGATAAACGGCGGCAACTGCGGTGCGTTTCTTCCAACCGATGCGGTAGTACTTGCGCGTCGAGGCATCGGGCGTAAGTGGCGTGACTTCCTTACTTGCGACTCCTTGTTGCGTGATGAATCTCGCTAGTCGATCAGACGCGGAGGATTCAAATACGTTAGAAATCACAGGTTTTGGAGCACTCATTTGGTTGAATTGGTCATGCCGGCTGTCGGCAATAAGAAAGCGGATTGTATCACAACGGAACGATAAAGTTTTCACCACGAAAATCGCCCGGAAGAGCCTTTTCAGGGCGGGTTTTGCCTTCAACCAGCCCGCGAGGCACCACGATCGCGTTCTCGATGACCTCGCCATCGGAGATCGTCACGTTGTCTGCCAGAACGGCTCGATTTACTCGCGCTCCAGCGCCGACTTTCACCTCATCCCAAAGACTGAGTGGTCACGGTCGAGCTTTGAGAGATATTTGTGTCCTCACCTGTGACGTACGACTTACCACTTTCCTTTAACAGCTCAATGCTGATGTCGAGATACCTTTCCAGTGTCGAGAGCTCGCGCCACTTCCCCGAAGCTACGTGAGCAGCAATCAGTTCTCCATTCGCAATCGCCTGCGGATAAACATGAACCACTGAATCCGAGAAAATACCACGAGGAATGTATTCGAAGATTCGCGGTTCCAGGATATGAATGCCTGTGAACATCAGTGGCGCGGGTCCGGCATCATTTGCTGCACGGCATACCGCCGAAGCCTGTGATCCGTATCCCTGCAGTTTCGACGATGCTGAACCGCTCGCGGCGAGTATTTGGAAGAAGAACCAATGTTGCGAGCGCGTTTGTGCTGCGGTGAGTTTCGAGAGCGGCGCTTAGATCAATATCAGTGATGATCTTCCCGTTGACTACAACGAATGTCTCGTCGTTCAAAGAACTCGCGCGTGTTGTCGAGAGCTCCACTCGTGCCGAGTATTACTGGCTCTTCAACGTAATGAAGCTTCACCCCAAAGCTGGCCTCCATCGCCCAGCGCTCTTCGCACCGATTCCGGCCGATGATGCAGATTAACGACGATCTCGTCGATGCCATAACGATGCGAGGTACTCGGCGACATAACCGACCAGTGGCTTGCCTAGAATTGGTATTGCGGGTTTGGTGCGGTCTTCGGTAAGTGGCCAGAGCCGTGTGCCGTAACCGGCGGAAAGAACAATCGCGCGCATCGGCCCGGCTCAGGAAGCCTTGGAGGCGTCGCGCATTACGAGGTCGAATGTCCCGGGGGCTACTTTGCGAAATCTGGAATTGCGGTTGAGTGATACTGCAACGCTGATCGTCGGGTTTTGACCCGTGAACTTGAAACCACCTTCAAGCAAACGATTGTAAAGTTCGTTGACGTGAAGTGGTCCACCTTCCTCACGCAGCAGAAGCGTCACGGCCTGAGGGATTGTTCGATCCATGAAACGGTCGCTCATCGCCTCGACGTTGTTGCGAACGGTTGGAATCTGTGGACGTCGTTCGATAGGCACGTGCGGGCGCGTTGCCGTTTGCGACTCGCGCATTGCCGCTTCTAACTCGGCGTCAGACGGAAGACCCAGCGAGATGTTTCCGGAGCTTAGAACCGAGGACAGCAGACGGTAAATTGCGGCCTCAGTCTGGCTGGCCAGGTTGTCCATTTCGGCCAACTCGGCCCGAACGCTGTCGGCTTCCGCTTCGAGTTCCCTCAGGCGAGCCGCGAGATGCATTCGCGCAGCGCGTGATTGGCGCAGGTTCTGTTCCAGTCGTGATAAGAGGTTCTCACTCATCCGCGGCAGATTCTAGACACAATTTGGGTATAGACAATAGGTAATAGGAGCAGGAGCAGCGAACAGGAGCAGGCTAAAGCAATGATCCTGCCCCTGCGTGCTGCTCCTGCTCCTGTTCGCTGCTCCTGCTCCTGATTACCTATCGCGGTTCAGGATATAGGTCGGAAGGGACCGCAGACGAGTCGCAGTACTCGGACTCCGGCAAGGCATCCAGTGCGGCGCAGCGCGGCTTCTGCGTCCTCGTCAGCACGCGCACGAGCACGGTCAAGGGCGCCAGTACGATCCAGAGCCTCGCGTAATTCCTCCTGGCTGATGCTCGCGTACCTGCCTTCTCTCAAGACTGTCTGGACCATCTCCAGAGTCGCTCGGCTCGGCCTCCCGCAAATAGATCAACGGCAACGTCACTTTGCCGCCCAGCAGGTCGGCCCCGGCCGCTTTACCTAACGTATCTTCACTGGAAGTGAAATCAAGCAGATCGTCAATCAACTGGAACGCAGTTCCGAGACGAAGCCCGTACTCGCGTAAAGCAGTCTGCTGCTCTTCACTTGCTTCACCAAGAATCGCACCGATCTCACAACTCGCGCTGAAGAGATATGCGGTCTTGCGCTTCAACACGTCGAAGTATTGCGCCTCTGAAATGTCTGCATGGCCCAGCAACGTCAACTGCAACAGTTCTCCCTCGGTCATCTTTCGCGTGACGCGCGTGAGGATGTCGAGTATCGGCAACGATCTTTCAGCGAGGCTTGTTTCGAACGCGGACATGTAAAGCCAGTCGCCCATGAGAACCGCGGTCTCGTTTCCGTAAAGCGCATTGACGGTTGGTCGTTTACGCCGCGTGTCGGCTTTGTCGATGATGTCGTCATGGACCAGCGTGGCGGTGTGCAGAAACTCCATCACGGTGGCCATGCGAATTGAGTTGTAACGCGAACCGTCGCCACCAACGGCGTAGTTCGAGAGGATCGTCAGCGCCGGACGCACACGCTTGCCGCCCGATAAGCGCAGGTATTCGCCCAGGTAATTGATCACCTGCACGTTCGAACGCGCCTGGCGCTCAAACTCAAGCTCTACTTGCAGGAGTTCGTTTGAGATGAGACTGAAGATCCGGCGAGCCGTGATCTTTGCCTCCTGGTCCAACGCGAGTGTGTGGCCTGACATGGTCATGACCTTGTACGATCAGTTTGATCGATAGTTCGTGAACTGCATGTGAATGCCGAAGTCTTTGTCCTTCAGCTTGGCGATGATGTCTTGTAGCGTGTCGCGATCGCGACCGGACACGCGCACGATGTCACCCTGAATGGAAGCCTGGACCTTTGCTTTGCTGTCCTTGATGAACTTGACGACCTCTTTGGCTTTCTCCTGCGGAATGCCTTCCTGGATTTGTGCGCGTTGACGCACAGTGCCGCCGGCGGCAGGCTCAACTTTTCCATAATTGAAAGCTTTCAACGGAACACCGCGCCGCACGAGTTTCTGCTGGAGAATGTCGTTCATGTTGCGGAGTTTTGTTTCGTCTTCAGCGCTCAGGACCAGCTCACTTTTCTCATGTACGACGTTGGCTGAGCTTCCTTTGAAGTCGAATCGCTGGCGCACCTCTTTCAAAGTTTGGTTGAGAGCATTTGCGATCTCGGCGGAGTCGACTTGCGAGACAATATCGAAGGAATTCTGCTGAGCCATTGCACTGAGGATACCACCAAAGCCCAGCATGTGAAAGTTATCTCATGCTCGCAAAGCGCTTTATATCTTGAAGAAACGACTGAAATTTTCGCTTGTCACGCGACCGATTTCATCGATGTCGACGCCGTGAATTCCGGCGAGACAACGAGCAACTTCGATAACGTAAGCAGGCTCATTTCGCTTGCCGCGATAGGGTATGGGAGCGAGGTACGGACAATCGGTCTCGATCAGCAGTTGGCCGAGCGGAACTTCTCTGGCGACTGCACGCAGCTCTTCGGCCTTCTTGAAGGTGACGATGCCTGAAAAAGAGATCATGAAGCCGAGTTCGAGTGCGCGTTGCGCCAGATCTTTGCTGCCACTGAAGCAATGAAAGATTCCACGGCGGCTCGCGCCTTCGTACTCACTTTTTAGGATCTCAATCGTCTCAGACTCAGCCTCGCGTGTGTGAATCACGACCGGCAGGTCACATTCGCGCGCCGCTCGAAGCTGCCGTTTGAAGACTTCGACCTGCACGTTGCGCGGTGAGTTGTCGTAATGAAAATCGAGACCAATCTCGCCCCACGCCAGGACACGTTCGCTTTTGACTAACGTCTTGATCTTCTCTTCGGCGTTTTCGTCGTAAAGACGAGCATCGTGAGGATGTGTGCCAATGGCTGTGTAAACTGAGTCGTGCTTTTGACCCAAAGCAACGGCACGCTCGAATGCGCCACTATGAGGATCGCCGGTACCGACGTTCAGAATCACTGAGACGCCGGCAGCTTGCGCACGCTCGATAATCTCATCGCGATCAGCGTCAAACTCCGGACCATCAATGTGCGCGTGCGAGTCGATGAACATCGGTTGCTTCAAAAGGATGAATGCCACAAAAGGCACAAAAGATTTTCCTTATACGTTTTGTGTTTTTTGTGCCTTTTGTGGCTTTATTTCAAACGTGCACCATTCGGAACGTCTTCGGTGAATGTGGCGAGCACGGGGCGACCTTCTTCACCGTAGGAAGCAGCGACAACCATGCCCTGCGATTCGAGTCCTCGCAACTTGCGTGGCTTCAGATTCGCGACGACGACCACCTTGCGGCCAATCAGTTTTTCAGGTTCGTAGTATTGAGCAATTCCAGCGAGCACTTGCCGCGGCTGCTCTTCAGCGATATCGATCTTGAGCAGCAGTAACTTGTCGGCCTTAGGCACGCGCTCGGCGGACAACACCTGGCCCACACGCAGATCGACTTTCGCGAAGTCGTCAATCTCGATGAAGTTTGTCACTCCAACGGCATCGGCTTCCGTCGCGTGCTTCATCGGAGGTGGCGGTTGTTTTGCTTCCGCACTCGCAGCCACGACGGGGACTGCATCCGCCTCAGTGGCATGAACGCCCTCGCCAGGATTGATCTCCGCCATCGTCTTCGCTTTGTCGATGCGCGGAAACACTGCCTGCACGTCTCCAATCGCAGCGCCTTCCTTCAACTCTCCCCACTTAAGCCCTGTCGGATTGAATCGCGCGGGCGAGTCACTCAAACCCAACTGGCTCCACATCGCCTGGCTCGACGCGGGCATCACCGGATACAGCAACACAATCAACCAACGCAGCGCCTCTGCGGCTCGATACAAAACAACACCCAACGTCTGCTTCTGATTCTCATCCTTCGCCAGATCCCATGGCTTTGCGTCGGTGATCATCTTGTCGACACGTGCGACGACGGACCACGCAGCCTCAAGCGCCCGACTAAACGCGAGATTATCCAAGTGCTCGAGAAACTGATCCCGCGCATGCTCGACGAAACCCGCAATCGTCTCATCGGTATCCACACCCGCGCGTTTCGCGAGCAGCAACTTCTCCTCAGGAATCACTCCAGACGGAATTCGCGAGTCGCAATAACGCGCGATCATCGTGAGCGTGCGGCTGGAGAGATTTCCCAACCCGCTCGCGAGGTCGCTGTTTGCGCGATCGATCAGTGCTTCATAACCAAAACGGCCATCCTGCCCAAACACCATTTCGCGCAGAACGAAGTAACGAATCGCATCGATCGAAAAGTATTTGTGCAGAACATCGAGCTGGATTACGTTGCCCAGCGTTTTGGACATCTTGCGTCCGACGGGATCGACCCACATTCCATGGGCCACAACCGCACGCGGCAATTCGACGCCCGCAGCAATCAGGAACGCCGGCCAGTACACGGCGTGGAATCGCAGAATATCCTTTCCGACCAGGTGCAGCGCCGGCCAATACTTTTCAAACCCGATCGCCCGCTCGCGCTCTTCGTTTCCGAAGCCAACCGCGGTGATGTAGTTGGTTAACGCATCGAACCAGACGTACATCGTGTGCGCTGGATCGTCGGGAACCGGAACGCCCCAGCTTACCGACGATTTCAAACGACTGACCGAAAGATCCTGTAGCCCACCACGAACAAAACTGATCACTTCATTTCTTCGCGACTCAGGCCGGACGAAATCAGGGCGGCTCTCATACACAGACAACAATGCTTCGTCGTAGTCTGAAAGCCGGAAGAAATAGCTTTCCTCTGAAACGCGGTCCAGTGGCTTTTCGTGAATCAAGCAGAGCGGTGGTTCACCTTCGACCTTTGGTTTCTCGTACTCGTCTTCAGTCTTGTAAGCCGCGCACGGCGCACAGAACCAACCTTCGTAGTGTCCCTTGTAGATTGCGTCGTTGCCTTTGGGAGTTTTCGCTTTCGCGACTCTGCGCCAGAGCTCACTTACGCCCTCGTAATGGAAGGGCTCGGTTGTCCGCATGAAGATGTCGTAACCGCCGTGTTCGGTGTCGAGACCAAACTTGCTCGTCATCTCCTTGAAATAACTAACGACGTAATCTGCCTGCTCTTTTGGCGTGCGGCCGTTCTGCTGCGCGGCGCGCTCGATGTTGATACCGTGCTCGTCAGTTCCGGTGAGAAAGTAGGTTTCAATCCCGCGCTGCCGTTTCGAGCGGGCGAGCGTGTCCGCCACGATCATGGTGTAGAGATGACCGAGGTGCGGGAGGCTATTGGCGTAATAGATCGGTGTGGTGACGTAAAAAGTTTTCATCTGTTCAACTTTGCATTTCTCTGCGGCCCTCTGCGTATCTCGGCGTCCTCTGCGTTAATACAGTATTAACGCAGAGGACGCCGAGATACGCAGAGGGCCGCAGAGAACAGTTCTTAGTCCCTTCCCTTTATCAGGGCCATGGCTTCAGCGCGAGTGCGCGGGTCGGAGCGGAAGCCGCCGAGCACCGCCGATGTCACCGTCTTCGCATCGGCCTTTCTCACACCGCGCAGTGTCATGCACGTGTGTTCGGCTTCGATCACGACCATCACGCCGAGCGGCTTGAGGCCCTCGAATAGTGTATTTGCGATGTCTGTAGTTAATCGTTCCTGAAGTTGGAGTCGTCTCGAAAATGTCTCGGCGAGACGCGCGAGCTTCGAGATGCCGAGAATGCGTCCGCCCTTCGGGATGTAGGCGATGTGACAGCGACCAACAAACGGCGCGAGGTGATGCTCGCACAGCGATGCGATGCTGATGTCTTTGACGATCACCATCTCGTCGTGCTTATCACCGGGCAGAGGCACGACGTGCTGCGACGGATCTTCGCGCATGCCGGAGGTTAACTCGGCATACATCTGGGCCACGCGCTGCGGAGTTTCGACTAAGCCGGGGCGTTCGGGATCTTCGCCGATGCCTTCGATGATCAGGCGCACGCCCTGCGCGATCAGATCGAGATCGACTGAGTTCTGTTTGTTGTTCTGCTTCTGGTCTCAAAAACTTTGTTGCCATATCACTCACGCTCTTTGCTAATGCGACTCGCACCGCTTCCTCGACTACTTTCAACGGCACGCCGGCCTTTGCCGCAGCCGCGCGGCACTGCTCAAACTCCGGCATTTCGTTAACTATGCGCCCGTCCAGATGCGCTACTTTAACATATATCAGTCCATACTGCGTTTCCACCTGAACGACGCTTCGTCGCAGTGCGCGCCTGAGGACTTCATAACTGCGAACGCCCAGCGTTGTCGTTTCCATAAACAACAACTTCATAACCGCTTCTTTCTCATCCGGCTCGCACAGCACTGATAACAGCACCCCGGGACGATTCTTTTTCATCTGCACCGGAGTGAAGAAGCAGTCGAGCGCCCCTAATTCGAGCACGCGCTCCATCACATGACCGATGATCTGCGGCGACGCATCGTCGAGGTTTGTCTCGAGCATCCACAACCGCTCATCAGTTGCAGTAGCGGCGTCAGTCTCACCAAGCAACACGCGCAGCACGTTTGGAAAGTCAGGATATTCGCGCGTGCCTGCGCCATAACCCGTGCTTTCGGTCGTCATCTGAGGGATTGGTCCATAGTCACTGCAAACGGTCGTGATGATCGCGGCGCCAGTCGGCGTCAGCAACTCGCCTTTGATGTCTGTTGAATAAAACGGCACGCCTTTCAACAGCTCTGCGACGGCAGGCGGCGGAATCGGAAAGCGGCCGTGGGCCATCTGGACCATGCCACTGCCAACGTGCAGCGGCGAACAAACGAACCGATCGATTTTCAAATAGTCAAAGCAAATGGCAGCGCCCACGACGTCGACGATCGCGTCGAGCGCACCGACCTCGTGAAAGTGAACGTGATCGACAGGCTCATTGTGTACGCGAGCCTCGGCCTCAGCAAGACGCGTGAAGATCTTTACCGATAACTGCTTCACGTTCTCTGATAGATCCGAGCCTTCGATGATCTGCTTGATATCCGAGAGGTGACGATGCTTGTGCTCGTGCACACGTCTCGACTCGCGCGTACGTCGCGCTCAGACCGGAGCGATTCACAGTTTCAAAGTTGATACTGAAACCATCAACGCGAAGTAGCGAGAGCTGTTCGCGCAGATAATTCGGATCCACACCGGCTGCAACCATCGCGCCGAGTATCATGTCGCCGCTCGCGCCTGCAAAACAATCGAAGTAAAGAGTCTTCATACTGAAAACAGTGGCAACACCTCGCCGGCTTTGCCTGTGATCACTTCATCACATAGATCAGAAAGCGGTGTTCGTTCCGGATTCACTTCACAAACGTACGCGCCCGCGGCTTTCGCAACTTCCGGAATTCCGGCAGCGGGATAGACCAACCCCGATGTTCCAATCACAAAACACAACTCACAACTCGCTGCCCGTTCAGCCGCCAACTCAAACGCACCGAGCGGCAAAATCTCGCCAAACAACACCACGTCAGGTCTTAAGTGGTTTCCGCATTCGAGACACGCCTCCGGACGTTTGCCTTGACCGGAGTTGTCGTGGAAGAAACGACAAACGGTGCATCGTGCTCGCCAGATGTTGCCATGCAGTTCGATTACGTCGCGCGAACCTGCTTTCTGATGCAGACCGTCGATATTCTGCGTAACAAGTGTGAACTCGGCAAACCGGTCCTGCCAGCGAGCGATCTCGTCGTGCGCGGCATTGGGTTTCAGGGCGGCCATGAAGTCGCGCCGGTAGTCAAACCACTCCCAAACCGCCGGCAGATTGCGCTCGAGCATTTCCGCGGACGAGATAACGTCGAAAGGCATTCCCTTCCAAACGGCGGTCTGGCCGCCGCCGCGAAACGTCGGCACGCCCGACTCCGCGGAGACACCGGCGCCCGTGAGCACAAGCACCCGCCCGGCGTCGGCGAAACGCCGCCGTAATTCTGAGGAGATTTGCATGCGCAAGCGATGGTAGCAGATGGTGTCGCTGCGCAATAAACAGAACCGAGCGCGGTAGCGCTCGGGTCAGGCAGTTAATCGCGGGCGCTCTGATGCAGAGTTCGACCCGGCGCTACCGCGCTCGGTTCTGTTATACTTTGCCGCTTTTGCCTATGACCCTAGCTGACCTGCAACAAAAACTCAGAGACCGAATTCGCTCTGCGGCGCGCGAAACGTTTGGCGTTGAAGTTCAACAACTCAACGCCGAAGCACCACCGCGACCTGACCTCGGCGATCTCGCCTTCCCTGTCTCTTTCGAACTCGCGAAACTGATCAAACAAGCCACTGGCGAGAAACAAGCGCCACGCGCGATCGCCGAAAAGCTAAAACCATTCCTCGAGGACATCGACGAAGTTTCGCGCGTTGAGATCGCGGGCGCGGGTTACATCAATGTCTTCTTCGATCGCGTCAAGCTACTGAGCTTGTTCGATCAAACTCGAACTGTTAAATCGACTGATCTCGATCAACCGAAAAAGATGGTCGAGCACACGAGCATCAATCCGAACAAAGCTGCGCACATCGGTCACGTTCGCAATGCTGTGCTCGGTGACACGTTTCAACGAATTCTCAAAGCGGCAGGAGATCGTGTCGAAGTCCAGAATTACATCGACAACACGGGCGTCCAGGTTGCAGACGTGGTCGTCGGTTTTCTGCATATCGAGAACAAGAACATCGACGAGATCAAGGCTGCTCGATGCTTCGCTCGACTAAACCGTACCCATTCGATTACTACTGCTGGGACCTCTACACAAAAGTTGGTCTCTGGTATCGCGATGGCAACCCCACCGGCGATCTCAATCCTGAAAAAGTAAAACTGCGAAACGAAGTGTTGCACGCGCTCGAAGAGGGCGGGAACACAATTGCCGAGGTTGCTGATTACGTCGCGACGCGAAACGTCGAGTGCATTATCGACACGATGGAACGCCTCGGCATTCGTTACGATCTCCTCGCTCGTGAGTCTGACATTTTGCACCTGCACTTCTGGGAGCGCGCCTTCGAGTTGATGAAGAAAGCAGGCGTGATCAGGTACGAAACCGAAGGCCGTCACGCGGCTTGCTGGGTCATGCCTTTTGAATCGCACACAGGCACTGACGAACACGAGTCAGACAAGATCATCGTGCGCTCAAATGGAACCGTAACCTACACCGGCAAAGACATTGCCTATCAACTCTGGAAGCTGGGCAAACTCGGGCTCGATTTCAACTACAACATCTCTCGCAACTATCCCGACAATCACGATCTCTGGGTGACACAAACCGAACCTGGAATCGATCACCCACACTTCGGCGGAGGCATAAAGGTTTATAACGTGATCGACTCGCGGCAATCGTACCCGCAGGAGATCGTTGCGCGCGGTGTTGCGGCTGTCGTGCCCGAGATTGGAGAAGACGCGAGCGTTCACTTGAGCTACGAGATGGTCGCCTTGTCGCCCGCGGCGTGTGACGAACTCGGGATCGAACTGAGCGACGAGGATCGCGCTCGACCGTACATCGAGATGAGCGGCCGGAAGGGCCTCGGCGTCAAGGCTGACGATCTGATTAATCAACTCGAGGCAGGCGCGCTTGCAGAAGTTGAAAAGCGCAACCCGGAGTTGTCTGACGAAGAAAAGAGAGCAACCGCTCACGAAGTTGCCGTCGCAGCCCTGCGTTATTTCCTGCTTCGATTCACGCGAAACACAGTCATCGCTTTTGATTTTAAAGAAGCACTTTCGTTCGAGGGTGAAACAGGACCTTACTGCCAGTATGCCGCAGTACGGACCAACTCGATCTTCCGCAAGCTTGGCAGTGAAACTGTTGCTGCCGCGGATTCGTTAATGAAACAGGTAGTTGGAGACGACGCATTGCGGGCGAGAGTTGGTGAAGTGTTGTCCGGCGATGCCGGCACTGAGATCTGGTCGTTGCTGATGTTGTCGCAACAATTCGATGAAGTCATCGCGCAGTGTCGTAATTCCGCCGAGCCTGCTAATCTTGCGAAGTGGACCTTCTCGCTCGCCCGCGCTTTTAGTCGTTTCTATCACGATCATCGAATTATGAACGAGCCGGATGAGGTGCGGCGAGCGGTGCTGATCACGGTGACGAAAGTGATAAGAACTCAGTTGATCACGGCTCTGGCGATTCTTGGAATCAACGTACCCGAACAGATGTAGCTATACTTTCAGAAAGTCTCAGAGTATAAAAACCCCATGTTAATCGTAATGAAGAGCGACGCGACCGACGGTCAAATCGAGACTGTCCTGCGCGTGATCGAGCAATTAGGTTTCAAAGGCCACCCGATGCCTGGTGCGACGCGCACTGCTATCGGCATCACCGGCAACCAGGGCGCGGTCGATCCTTCACATTTCGAGAATCTCGCCGGCGTTGCCGAAGCGATTCGCGTCAGCAAGCCCTACAAATTGATCTCGCTCGATCTCAGACCTGAAAAAACGGTTGTGCGCGTCGGCGATGCGAGCATCGGCGGCGACGAGTTAGCGATTATTGCTGGTCCATGTGCGATTGAGAGCCGCGCGCAGGCGTTTGCGATTGCGGAGGCAGTCAGGCGGAGTGGCGCTCGTTTCTTCCGCGGCGGCGCCTACAAGCCGCGCACTTCGCCGTACGCGTTTCAGGGACTTGGTGAAGAAGGTTTACGAATACTCGCAGATGTGCGCGAAACTTACGGATTGAAGATCGTCACGGAAGCACTCGATGAGGCCGGAGTGGATCTGGTTGAACGTTACGGCGACATGATCCAGATCGGCGCGCGCAACATGCAGAACTTCTCGCTGCTGCGACGTGCAGGCAAAGCGAAACTGCCAGTGTTACTCAAACGCGGGTTGTCAGCTACGCTCGATGAGTGGCTGCTTGCGGCGGAGTACGTGATGGCTGAAGGTAATTATCAGATCGTTCTTTGCGAACGCGGGATTCGAACGTTTGCGCAGCACACGCGAAATACGATGGACCTCGCGGCGATTCCCGCCGTGCGACGAATTTCACACTTGCCTGTGATCGTCGATCCGTCGCATGGAACAGGTAAGAACTTTATGGTGACGCCGCTGGCGCGAGCGGGAGTCGCGGTAGGTGCGGATGGATTGATAGTCGAGGTTCACGATCAACCTGAGCACGCGCTTTCGGACGGCGCACAAGCTTTGAACCTTCTCCAGTATGAAGAGCTCGTCACCGAAGTCCGTTCGATCCACGAAGTGATCTCACTAACGCCCGTTCGGTAATTAGATCGTTTGATTCACAGCTTTAGCACAGATCTTGTATAATCAGAGGAATCTCGTGTAATCTGTGGATAGTATTTTTGGTAAATCCCTCGCGAATACCGATCTCGGAATCACCTGATCGAATCCCGCTGCCAACGCATTTCGTTGCAGCTCAGTCTCGACGTGTGAAAAGAAACCAACCACCGGAATCGCCCGCAATCGCTCATCCGCCTTCAACTCCCTGGCCAATACAAGCGCGTCGATCTTTTGATGGTGCAAGTCAACCAATATCAAACGCGCCTCAGCTGCCTTTTCAAGTAGCGCCTCTTTACTGCGTGGAAAACTGATCGGAACACCCACCGCCTCGGCAACGGCTCGAATCTTCGACGCAAAAAACATATCATCAACAACGACGATGACGACGCCACTCATCATTCCCCCTCTAACTGACTCTGAGAAACTCGAGTTTGGAGAAAACTCGAACCATCTACCACCGGTTGCGAACGACAACAAGCTTGTCGTCGCATCATACAACATACGCTATGCGCGCGGCCCGTACCTGATCTCCGGCGGCCTGCGTCGCAAGCTGGGGTTGATGAGTCTCGCGCGCCGCCCGCAACACGTCGGTCGAATGATCTCCGCAGCCGCGCGCGCCTTTACTGACGGTCGATTACTTCCGCGCCCAGACCTCATCGCCCTTCAAGAGGCAGATAAAGGTACTGCTCGCACAGGCGGTCATCACGTCGCAAAAGAGCTGGCTGAAGAAATGGGTATGCACTGGGTTCATGCTCCTGCCGGAATTCCGCGCGGGGTCGCACCTGCGAAGCGTCAATGGTGGCTCGACTTCGAAGAACCGATAGACCTGCACGACAGCGGTGACACTGGCGTAGCGCTATTGACTCGTTTGCCTTTGAGCGACGTTCAGCGGATCGATCTGCCGTGGCAGGAATGTCCCTGGCGTCCGCGGCTCGGGATGGCGGCGACGATTGCGCTCGGTTCGCGCGAGATCCGGCTCTTCAACGCGCACGTCGATCCGCATATGGGAGTAGGCGGACAGCTGGCCCAACTCGAAGCGATCGCCGAACAGGCCGAAACGTCAACAATTCCCACGATCATTCTCGGCGACTTCAACACGCTCTCGAAGACAGAAATGTCTCGACACGCGTGGGTTTCTCGAGGCGCATGGCTACACTTCGCCCTTGCAAACCGGAACCGCTACCTGGCGCGGTGCAGGTTTGCGAATGCACGCCGATTGGATCTTCACACGAGGTCTCAAGATTCAACGATGGGGTGTGGCGCGGTTACTCCTGAACGTCTCCGATCATTGGCCCATCTGGGCTGAAGTCGCAGTTTAGCCACAAAAGGCACAAACAAGCACACAAAAGATGCACATCACGAGCCGCGACAATTCCCTTCTTCGACAGGCGCGCGCCGTTCGGGATGGAAAGATCGAAGAACTGATCTTCGTCGAAGGACTACGACTGTGCGAAGAAGCGCAGCGATCCAATCTCGATATCGAATCGGTAATCGTTTCCGAAGAGTTGTTGCGAAAAGAACGTGCGGCGGCTGCGATCGCGGAACTGTCGCGCGTATCGCAGCGCTTTGCATCAGTCAGTGAGAAGCTCCTCGCGTCAATCTCCTACACGAAAACACCGCAGGGCATAGTTGTCCTTGCTAAGAGACCTGAATCGTCCGAAGAGCGGCTGGCGGCAAGTCTCAACGCAAATCCTCTGCTGGTCGTGCTTCACCAAATCAACAATCCTGTGAACGTTGGGGCGATTCTGCGCACCGCGGAAGCTGCCGGAGCAACGGGCGTAATCACGACGGCAAACACGAGCGACCCGTTTTCGCCGAAGTCTTTGCGCGGTGCGATGGGATCCGCGTTCAGGCTTCCGATCTGGAGTGGTGTTTCTTTTGACGAAACGATTGAGTGGTGTCGCAAGCGTGGGATCGCGTCTATCTGCGCAGATGCTGAAGCAAGCACCGCCTATACGGAGATCGACTGGACTAAACCAAGCGCGCTTGTCCTCGGGCCGGAGTCAACCGGTTTCACGCCGGAGGAGTTGGACCAGGCAGAGCAGCGCGTACGCATTCCGATGAAAGGCGCTGCTGAAAGCTTGAATGTCTCTGTTGCGGCAGGAATTCTATTGTTTGAGGCGGCCCGTCAACGATTATTCACAATGCGCAATTCGTAATTCAGATTGCGCCAGTTCCGCCGCGTTGTCGATGGAAACGCCCATGTCGCGAAGCAGCCCGTCCTCGAGATCATAAATCCACCCATGGACCACGAGTTCCTGGCCACGCTCCCAGGCGCTCTGGACGATCGTCGTGCGGCACACATTGAAAACCTGTTCGACTACGTTCAATTCGCAGAGACGATCGAGACGCTTCGTTTCGTCGTCGATCTTTGCGAGAACGGCTTGATGTTCTTGCAAAACGTCCTGCACGTGGCGCAGCCAGTTGTCGATCAAGCCGAATTGCAAATTATCCATCGCGGCTTTCACGCCGCCACATCCATGGTGTCCACACACGATGATGTGCTCTACCTTCAGCACATCGACTGCATATTGCATCACCGACAAACAATTAAAATCGGTATGGACCACGACATTCGCGACGTTCCGGTGTACGAACATCTCGCCCGGCATCATGCCGACGAGTTGTGTCGCAGGAACGCGGCTGTCAGCGCAGCCTATCCAGAGGTAAGTCGGTGTTTGTTGTTTGGCAAGTGCTGGAAAAAACTCAGGATCGCTTGCCGTTATGCTCTCAGCCCACGCTTTGTTCTGATCGAGAAGATGTTTGAGATCTTTCATAGAGTCAGGTTTCTGAAATTGTCGATTGCCAATTGCCGATTGTTGGGGAACCCAAAGAAGCCTTAGTAATTAGCGAAAATCGGCAATTGGCAATTGGCAATCGACAATCTCTCATTGTCTCTTCCACCTTGGTTTTGGATAGACCTTCAGCTTTCGCCAGATCAACGTGACGCCTCCGTTGTCGTTGATCCTGATCACACGGAACCCGACTAAAACGTCGGCGCGCTTATTACTTGTCGATCGCAACACGTAGGTCATGTTCGGCACAACCGGAAGTGACGAACCGTATCTGAATCTCTCGAGTGCGAAGCCCGC
The DNA here is from genome assembly GCA_963800055.1 of uncultured Acidobacteriota bacterium. GTDB lineage: Bacteria > Acidobacteriota > Blastocatellia > Pyrinomonadales > Pyrinomonadaceae > PSRF01. The sequence goes on along the minus strand of CAWCZP010000013.1, from coordinate 289,244 downwards.
TCTGTTCCTTCTGCTGAGAGTTGCCGCTTCGAAATAGTCTGCCGGCGGGATGATGTTGGTTAAACCTGTGACACCGTAAGTTTCAGGAGTAACTGTTTCGAGTGGGACGTCGCCAAGCGCAACCAGGACGCCGAGTGATTCTCCGGTTACGCCCGTAACAAATCTGCCGTTCATTAGACGCAGTTCGGCCCAACCCAATCTTGGATCGACATATCCATGCAAGCCGTTACCGTGTTTTTCTTTCGAGAATGAGTACAAGCTCGCGTAGCCACCGAAACCAGGTCTGCGGCCGCTCGCAAGATCGGTAAGCGAAATAACTCGTCTCCTGCCGGGCGGAAACATTTTGATCACACCGGTATCCGGCAGTCGAAGAAATTCTGCGAATTGTTGTTCGTCTTCGTGAGAGGGCGTGAGAAGTTGTTTCTCGAGAGCGTTGGGTTCGTATTCACTGACCCAGACGTGGCGTCGCGCTAACGGACGTCTGATTAGTTCTTCACGAGTGGATGCATCGGGGTAACGAGGGCCGGCCTCAGGCTCAATGGGAGGCGCCTGAGCCGCCGCGGATAGAAATGCACCAACAGAGATCAGTACAAACAGTACGCGAACCATCTCAGTGCTTTTGTGCCTTTTCGTGGCTTCAAAACTACTGCGACATGCGCGGATTGATCCAGGTAGAACCGTCCCTATATGTGACCTTAGCTACCCGCAGTGAGGAGCCTTCAGCAATTCCCGGAAGTGAAATCGTACTTGTATCGCCGGGTGCAAGAATTTCGAACGCAGTCCAATCAAGGTCTTTCTCGCCCGATTTTCCTTCCGTTTTCCAGATTTCGCTCGCGGTAACCCAGTACTCCTGTATGGTCTTCTCACTTCTATTCCCGACAGTAAAACGCATTCGGACCTGGTCGCCGCGAGTTATATCCGGGCTTGTGCCGACATACACAAGCGCCACGGGATCAGTCGACTGGCTGTCTACATTGAGAAACGCGGGACGTGCCACACGAAATCTCTTCGGACAGTCTGATGAACGACGATATTCTCGGACGTGAATCCTGGTTTCCTTAGCTCTGAAAAGTCCGAAGGCGAGACTGAGGGCAACACCGATACCGAAGGTTAGAACAGCGACAATAAATCGAACAGCATATCGACGCATGACAAGCCTTTCTAACGCCGAGGCGTATTGCTATGTTCTTGCAGTGATTCTTGCCACGTTAGAGGCTCGTCGCTAGGACGGACGTTGTCCGAGCCTAAGCGCGTTCAGCCGCCAACGCACGTGCAGCCATTGGTGGCACATATCCTACAGGCAAATCGCCGTTATCTGCACGGAGATATTGCCAATCTTTTGGCTTCAGCGAAGCGAGCAGCTCTGCGCGCGTCTTAACTTTCAGCGGTTTGCCGCGATAGATTTTTCCCATGCGCTGCAAATTCTTCTCTGAAATCGCGCCCGAGAACATCAACAACGGCCAGGTAAAGTTTGGACCGTTGAGGCCGCGCAACTTGTAAAGCCACATTCCGATCGAACCCACGCGCCATGCCATTGGTCCCCACCAACTGTACTGGCCGGGCCGCAAGTTCATCTTCCAGCACTTCATCATCAACTGCCATTGTAGCGCCGTAAGCTGTTTAGTTTGTGTCACACCTTCTTCTTTTTCCATACGAGTGTCGTGCAGTGGTGTGAAAATTGACGGAATCAGGAAGGCAAAGAGTCCGCGCCGTTCCATCTCATAGACGAGATCGATTGTTTCCATCGTGTCCTGATCGGTTTCGCCGGGGTTTCCGACGATTAAAGTCATGGCTGGGAACCAGTTGTTCTCGTTCAGGACGCGCAGGCCTTCGAGCACGACGCTTGGCCAGTCTTCAATCGAAAACGGCACGCCTTTGCTCGACATGATCTGCTTTGCCATGCGAACCGAACCGGTCTCGAGTCCGATTAATGGTGCAAGTGCTTTCTTTTCTGGATGACTGCTGAGGTACGGAAAATGGATCGGGCTCTTTGGCAGCAGTAGATCTGAGAGTTGTTTGATCAATAAAGGATCGACCACCGCCGGCGCGATCGTGCAGTGGCTCAAAACGTGTTGCTCGACGCCCGGTGTGTTCACGATGTCGGAATAGAGATCGACGAGGGCTTCGCGGTTCGGAAAATAGAAAGGCGTGTCAGTGTGGACCTGTCCCCAGATGAACATGTCTTCGGTGGCGAGTGAGATCTGCTTGTTTCCGTGTCTCACATTTGCGCGCACGGCGTCCATGATCTTGTCTTTTGGAAGATCGATCTGAGGATTTAGATCCGGCACACAGAATTTGCAGCGCCTGCCGCAGCCCGTAGTCATTTCGACGACGCCGAACGTCGTGCGTGTGTCGGGAAACAATATTCCTTCGCGATCCAACGGATGTTTGACTTCGACAACCCGAGGCAGTTCCTCGCCCTGGATCGCTTTCCGGAAGAGCTCGAGTGTGTCGACCGACTCGCTGCGTCCTTCAACGACGCAATCGACGCTCAGTTCTTCGTAAGTATTTGTTTGAATGATCTGCCAACCACCTGAGCCGCCGACGATGACTTTGAAATTGCTACGAAAAGGACTGGCTTTGATCTTCGCAAACAACTCTCGCGAGTAGTGAGAGTTGATGGGCATTTTTGAAGAGCCGAAGATCGATGTGTAAACACCCGCGGCGAAGGTTACGCCGAGCGGGTTGTGCGTTGACACTGCGACCACCCGCGTGCGTGGTCCAACGAACTTGTGCAGGTCGTCAGGAAAACAGGCGACCACGTCGTCGCTGCGATACTCGCGCAGCAGAGACTTTTCTACCAATCTCACGCCCGCGGGCATGTAGCGAGCCGAACCGTCTGGATTGTGTTCGACCTCACGCCATTTTGGATACTTTCGGTTGATGACGCCTTCCATCCAGATCGGCAGCGACGCCATTGCCATCTGGATGAAGTAACCCGCGTGATCGATTGCTTCCGTCAGCGGAGCAGTCAACACGATCATGCGTCCGCCGTCAGCGGGAGATTCGGGTACAGGTTGTGAATTCGGTTTGACCGTTTTTGGAGTGTTTACGGGGAAAGATCATCAATTTCTTATCCAGGCGTTTCGGGGTCACAATGCATGCTTACACTAATGAAAATGTGGAATGTTCGCAAGCGAACTTACATATCCGTGGCTGCCACCGCTTCAATCTCAATCAAAAAGCCGTAATGGAGCGGTCCACACGGAATGGCAGCGCGCGCCGGACGATTTTCACCGAGTACGCGTGAATAGACTTTGTTCACCGCCTCCCACAAATTGATATCGGCGATAGAGATGTTCATCTTGAGCACGCGGTCCCAGTCGCTGCCGGCAGCTTTCAGAATCGCATGCACATTACTCAGCGCCTGTTCCGTCTGTTCCTCGATTGATCCCAATTTCTTCTCACCAGTCTTCGGATCTATCGATAACTGCCCTGCGACAAACACGAGACCGTTGTAGACGGTGGCCTGTGAATAGTGCCCCGCAGGGGTTGGCGCGTTCGGTGTGTTGATTCTTTTGATTTCCATAGCGCGCAAGATACCCGCATTGAAGGATTTTGGGAAGAGGTTGTTCATGTAAGGACGTTAGTGGTCCGGTTAGTGCTGTTTCAATCTGTATGCTGGTCATTACGCAAGTCTAACATGACCATTTGATGGCGATTGGCAAATATATTTGACAAACCAAACACTTCGCTGTTGAACTTGTTCCCGTAGATGATTCTGGTTTACTTCAGACCACCACACTAAAGTTCAGGAGAACAAATTAGGTATGAACCTCAGAATAGCTCGGTTCTTTTTACTGTCATTCTTTGTAGCGTTGTGTGCGAGCCCCGCGTTTGCGCAGTTTGGGGATTTGGGGGAGAAACTGAAGAAGAAAGCTCCCAACCTTCTCGGTGGTAAAGCGCCGATCACGACAAGTCTGTCCGACGCGAAATGGGAAGACGCCGCTAAAGACGGTTTTACTCCTCGTGAAGAGACTCGTTCGCTAATGACATTACAGCGAACACCCGCAGGGGGTTTCGTTTTACAGCCCGGTTACTACACTCAGCAGTCGCAAAGCTATTGCTTGAAGGCCGGCACACATGGTCCAGGCGGTGGTGATGGTTATCTCTACGCACCTCCGAAAGGACCAGCGGAAGATGCGGTGATGACTGTTCTTCGTAACTCAGTACAGCACCCTGAAATCGAACAGCACGACATTCAAGCTCTTTTGTGGGCAATAATTGCGCGAGCGAAATTCGAAGATCTACAACCGCAAATGAAAACGACAGCGTCGAGGTTGTTGACGCCAAGACAGCTCGCCTCACTCAACCGCAACGCGCTCGACGCGCTTTCCGGCAATGCGTTGACCGATGCTCTGGGGGGTGTTCCTGAACCGTTACGTCAAATCGCGCAAGCTGAAGCCCAACTGCGTCAGATGCTGACCACACCCGGAGCTTCATTCGCTGAAATGGAGCGAGTTGCAGTTCTATCCGGCGCTGCTCCACTTGGTGAAGGAAGCAGACAAGTGCCGTCCGGTCGTTGGTCTATGCATCCTGACGGTTACTTCGTTCGTTATTTGCCTTCAGGTTATAGCTCGACGAGAGTTGAGATCTGGGTGCCTCAAGGCAGCCCAGCCGTGGGGAAGGAGTATGATCCAGCGACACACATCGCGGTACCGGGGAACACTGCGAGGCAACGGCTGATCCAGTCAGGACGTGCTCAGCGAGAACAATAGCAGCGCAAACCTAAGATCGGCTGGACGCGGTCACGATCGACGTTGAAATATCACTATCATTTGCTGCTCCATTTATATGAAGTCACATCACGTGCATCGGTTGCACGCGTAAATAGATCGGCACAGCGGACAGATTTGAAAGATGGTTTGGACTTCCAAGCATGACTTGGGATCATCGTCCCAGAGATAAACCTTAGGCACTGGGTTATTCCAGACGACTGCAAAAACCTGCATGAAACAATCATACTTGTGATTCTCACATTCTTTGTTAGGACACGGCGCCTCAGGAGTGTCCTGCCACATGCGCTGGATGCCTCCCAACTGCGTGAACGGGTAGCCAGTCTCCTTCAAAAACGCTTTGTCCTCTTTACTCACATGCGTCCTCGTCAGATTCTCATCTTCACAGGTTAGGTAATAGACGAGCGTTTTGTGTTCTTCGTAGGAGATTGGTATGAGCGAGACGGGTGTTTCAGGAAACACGTCAGGATAGTTCTCATAAGGAAAATCAGGTTCGACCTTCTTAGTCTCCATGTACAGAATCTTGATCTCTGTATCTGAGACAACCTGGTAGCCAACCGCACCTGCGTTGTAAACAAACGAATAGTAAAGCGGCAAATACCTCACACGCGGTATGCGTACGGGGACCAACGGGTCTTTCGTGTCGAAGGTGTAAAGCAGATGGAGTGGTGCGCTGCCGCCGCGTGGTTTGATTCCGCGGTGAACCGGCGACCCACCGAAGCGGTGCTTAAACGAACCTGGTCCATTCGGAACAACCCGTGCGATGCTCTTCATTACAAAGTCACTCATTGCTTAAAGATCACTTCCTCGCGCGGATACACAGGAAGCAGGGCTGCTGTAATAACTCTTCATAATCTTCCGGGTCGGCGCGTTTGAACTCTTCAGTGGGTTTGGGTTCGAGGATCTTTTCAAGGTGAAAGCCGGCGTCCATCAACGGATTGAGAGTCGCTTCCAGCGAACGCCGGTAACTCGGCATGTTTACCTTCACAGTTTCAAACCCTCTCCACACACTCCCTACCAACTCAGTCTCAAAATAATTGCTGGATTTGAAGTAGTTGTAATCGAAGAAAGGGTGCGTAACCGAAAGAACGAAATATCCGTCTGGCTTTAACACCCTGTGAAACTCTCGAAACGTGCTGTGCCAGTCTTCGACGTATTCCATCGTGAGCGGGCTCAACACGATGTCGAATGATTCACTTTCAAGAAACGAGAGTGGCTTACCCAGATTCGCATGCCGAATATCCGCTGTTTCACCAAGGCGCTGCCTCGCCAATTCAATCATCTTCGGACTCGCATCAAGTCCGACAACTTCCGCGCCGCGTGCGATCAGCCATTCCGAATACACGCCAGGGCCACACGCTGCATCAAGCACTCTCTTCCCTACGACATCGGGAAGCAGCGAAAGAGTCGCGGGTCGTTCGTAATATGCGTTGTGCGGTTTCGTATCAACAACCGATGCATACGCTTCCGCCAGAATTTCATAAGCGTCGAGCGCTATAGGTTTGTCATCCATGACTACGAAACTTAATTCGCCACATGCGACCTAAGCCACAAAAAGCACAAAACTCAAAAAAGAACATGTGCCCTTTGTGATCTTCATTGTGTCTTTTGTGTGCATGTTAGCTAAGCCGGAAAGGCGCTCTCTTCCATCACGCGCTTCGCTTGCTGGAAGTGACGCTGTTCGTGGACCACGATGATGCGATAAGCATCCATCAAACTATAAGTGATCGCCGCCGCGACAGGTGAGGTGATAACGATCCTTTCGAGATCGAGATGTTCAGTGGCTTTCATCTTCTCAACTATCTTGCGTTGTTGATCGACGAAGTCGTTAATCACTGAACCACCGATTTCGCTTTGGGCCGGCTCAAATCGCTTCGGCGCCTTGAGCTTACGAGTCGAGGTTGGCTCCAATGACTTGATTAATAATTTTCCCGCGAGCCCGGGCAGCACAGGCACACGTTCCCAAAACGTTCGCTTCTTTCCGGCGAGAACGTCTTCAATAACTGGAAAATAGCCTTTGTTGCTCGTAAGCAGATGATCGAAACACTGCGCTACGCTCCAACGATCAGTTCCCGGTTTCCAGTTGAGTTGTGACGGACTCAGGTAGCCAAAGGTCGATTTTGCGTCGTTAGCGATGTTGTTCGCCGTGGCTATGAGGTTTGCCAGGTCGGCTTTCTGCGCGTTCATAAAAAACCTATCCGCGCGAGGGCGCACGGGCGTGAAGCCTGCGTGCGCCGATCGCGGGAGACGAGAAGACCTAGTTAAGAAACTCGTGCAAGTCTTTCGCGACCTGCTCCGGACATTCCCAAACGGGGACATGACCAATATCCGGATAAACCTTCAGCACTGAATGACGCAGCGCGGCAGTCAGCAGGTCCTGTTCGGAGCGCGGGAAAATACTTTCCTTGTCGCCCCAAATGATCAATGTCGGTGTTTTGATCTTCTTCAGTTCCACTTCTGCCTCAGGTGCAAGCATCTCTGTCATTACTTCGCGCCACACCGGTGCCGGCAGTTTAAGACTCTCTTTCACTATTGCCTCGAAGAAATCCTGCGGTACGGGTTTGAACGTAACACTCGCCTGAAACTCACGCACAAACTTCTCGGACACAGGATCTTTCAACGCAGTTATTTCGCGTTGCAGTCCCTCGACAACGCCGTTGCGAATCTTTGTAGCTGAGCCAATCAGGACCAGCCGGCTAATTCGCTCGGGCGCGAGGACCGCGACGTGTTGTGCGATGAAACTTCCCATCGAGTGGCCCACGACTGCCGCCTGCTTCACATTCATAGCATCCATGAACGCGACCACGTCGCCCGCAAACTGCTGAAGCGCATAGCCTCCAACCGGACGATCGGAATCACCATGTCCACGTTGATCCGGAATGTAAATGCGATACTTCTTGTCGAGCAGCGGCAATATCCGGCTGTACGAAAACCACGAATCGCCGTAACCGTGCAGCAGAATCACGGGCGTGCCCGACGGGTCGCCTTTGTAGGCATAACGCAGTCGAACACCCGTCTTCAGTAGCACACTCGCGAACTGTACATCCGCCGTTCCAGCCGAAGCGGTGTCAGTGCTTATCACACCAGCAAGCGATGCGACGGTCAGTTTCGTATCTGCATACTGCCAGGCATTCTCAAACTCTGCCTGGACACTCTTCGCGGCCGCTTCCTTGCCCTGCTTTCGCAAACTCTCTGCGAGTCCGAACAGTGCGCGTCCGTTGCGCGGCCGTCGTAAGATCTCTGCACGAAATACCTTTTCCGCCGCGGCGTGGTCACCGCTTACCAACAGTGCGCCGCCGAGCACTTCACGTATGGGCATGTCCCAGTCGGCAGGTTCGGCGTAGCTGGTTGCATCTTCAGCAGCGACGGCTTTGTTCAAGAGATCGAATCCCGCTTGTTTATCTCCGCGCGCTAATGCGATCTTTCCTTCCAAAGCCAACTCGCCGACCTTCAACACGTCGATCAGCCGCGTTGTTGAAGAGTCGTGCTTCGCCGAGCGTCTTGTTGACCGCACGCAGAGCCGCTAATTCCTCTTCAGCATTCGCTGTCTGTTTCGACGCGGCATACGCACTACCACGCGCATAGTGCCAGAATGCAGTCGTGATCTTCAGTGACGGATCCGGTTTCGGCTCTTTCAAAATCTCATCCCACTTACCAAAACGCGTGAGCGAGACAAGCGAATACGGGTAAAACATCTCGAGCATCGGCATGGCTGCAAGAACCGGCTTCACGTTAGCTTCGAGTTCACGCGCCGACTTCATTGAATCAGCATAACGTCCATTCATAGCGCTTGCTGCCGCCAGAAAATGGACGTTGTGGTTGTAGTACATCGCCGGGTAGAGACCCTGGTTACCGTTCTTCTGCATGTACTCGCGGTCGACAGCGATCGCATCCACGTTTGCCTGGGCTGCCTGATAGTAGTCGCCAGTGCGGATGTAGACATGCGACGGCATATGGACCAGGTGGCCCGCTTTAGGCGCGACCTTTCCGAGACGCGCGGCACTCCCAAGTGCTCGCTCCGGTGTAGTTGAAGCTTCAACTGCATGGATGTAGTAGTGATTTGCGCCGCTGTGATTCGGATTCCGGCGCAAAACACCTTCGAGCACTGACACGATCTCGAGTGTGTCTTCCTGGGGCTTACCATCCAGCGTCCACAGTTGCCACGGGACGCAGGTTCATCATGCTTTCGGCGTAAAGGGTGGCTGCGTCTAAATCGTCAGGATAGTTTTTCGCCAGCTCGCCCATCGCGGTTTTGTAATCGACTTCGAGCTTACGTTTGTCGGCATTAATGTCTGACGAGTAACGTTTCGATAAAGCGTTAATGTAAGCACGATCGTGCTCGGACGCTTTCGGCGCGAGCGCGATGGCCTTTTGCAAATTTGAATACGCCTCGACAAGCGCCGGGCCGTCGGCCGGAACGTTGTAATTCGATCCCAGCGAAAGCGCGACGCCCCAGTGGGCCATCGCGAGATTCGGGTCGAGTTGCGCGGCCTGCTTGAACGAGCGCACCGCCTCTGCGTGATTGAAGGCGTAGAGGTACGCCAGCCCTTGATTAAAGAACTTCTGGGCTTCCGGGTTGTTAGTTGTAACCGGGTGATTGATATCGCCTAACCCTGTCGCCAGCGTAACGGGCGGCGCCGGGGCTTTGGCTGGAGCGTGGCCGTGGTGCTGACCACTTACTACCAGCGGGAAAAAGCAGCAGAATTACAAAGAACAGTCTCTTCATCTTCAAATCTCCTGCACCGGCAAACCATGCCGGCAATGGCTGTCACGAACTAGAGCCTACGATCCCTAACGCGCAAATGCGGCAGGAAACGGGTCACTCTACTCGGCGCCGTACTTCATGTGCGTCACTTTCGCCTTGCCTTTGGCGTAAACGGTGACGATAAACAGATCGTCGAACTTTCGTTCATCTATTGTCGGAACAACGTCGCCGCCAAGCATCTTGATCACGTCGGGAATCGAATTGCTGTGCCCGACGACGAGGACGTTCTCGCCCGGGCGTTCCATGATCTTGTTGACGACTTCGGCTGTTGACTCTTCCGCGATCTGTCGGGGATTTGCTGGATTTGATTTAAGACTAATCGCGGTCGCAGTCAAGCCCAATTTGCTTGCGATCGGCTCCGCGGTCAGTTTCGTTCTTGCGAACTGCGACGTGTAGATTGTCTTGATACCCGTGGCCGCCGAGCAGACGCGCCAGTTCCTGCGCTCGTGCAACTCCTTCTTTCTTCAACGGAGGATCCTGTCTCGGCTCGTCTTCCTTTTCTGCATGCCGGATCAGAAACACGGTTTTGGGTTTGAAGTCGTCCTGGGCCAAAGCCGTGACGGCGCACAGAAGAAGGGTGATAAGAACTAAAGTTTTTCTCTTCATTTGTTTTGTCTGTGCTTTTGTGGCTAACTTTTCCATCCAGGCGGCGCTTCAGGCCAATCCTTATCGGGACTGGCTGGCTTCGCCTGATTTCTTCCGAGTCGATCCGGTTTGATCTCAGCGACGATGAAATTCTCTGGAGCGATCGGTGCTCCAGCCAAACGTCTCAAGAGCGCGAGCTGTCCGGCATGAGTCATCGCGTCAGAGAATGGGCCCTGCAACAGACGCTCTTCAGTCAGACCTTGCAACAATGGATCGCCGTTTCTGAGATGTTGGGCCAACAGCCCAATCATCTCGTGGAACCGCTCGATTTCTGCGTCGAGCGATTCCAAAGGCTCTGGACGATAGTGACCTCCGATAAAAAACGTGCGCGCGTAGCCGAGCACGCTTGTCATGTGACGGACCAACTCCGCCGGCGTCCGCACACCCTCCGTCGCGCAGAACGAGCCGAAGTCTTCGGGCGCATCGCGCAAGGCCTTCTGGGTTCTATAGGCAAGCGCCGCTAGAAAGTGATTCAGGAGTTTCCGTTTATCTTCCATTTGCGTTGCCTGCCCGCGAAGCAGGCTCGAGTCCTTCGATTGCCCGCGAAGCGAGCGCAAGTCCCTTCGATTGCCCGCGAAGCGAGCGCAAGTCCCTTCGATTGCCCACGAAGCGAGCGCAAGTCCTTCGATTGCCCGCGAAGCGGGCGCAAGTCCTTCGATTGCCCGCGAAGCGGGCTCAAGCATATAGCCTAGGGTGGAGCGAGGCTTTGCGAGCGTAACCCTAGGATCAATTCGGAATTAAGAATTGTAGCCCGCGAAGCGGGCGATAGAGGTTGCCGATCCTCGCGCTATCGCCCGCTACGCGGGCTGAAAATTCTTTTTTGATCGTCTACCTAGGGTTTCGCTCGCAAAGCCTCGCTCCACCCTAGGCTATACGCTTCAGCCCGCTTCGCGGGCGAGCGAAAAAAACCGAACCCCGCTTCGCGGGCAAATTAATCACAACTCTTTTCGCATCGGCACGAGCTCCAGCTTTACACCTTCAACGAGATCGAGGTCGAATGTACCACGTTCTGAGAAGCCACATGACTTGTAAAATTCTACTCCGGGAAGCGTGGCCATCAACTCGAGTTCGCGGAAACCTTGTGCCCTCGCTTCGTCCTCACAACGTGCAAGGATCGCGCGCGCGATCCCCTTGCGAGCGTGGTCCGGGTGAATGAAGAACGCGCGGATCTTTGCCGGTTCGGACTGCGGATCAAGATAACCAGCATCTCGCGACGCGAACTGATCTCCACCAAAAAGCGTCTTCCGGCGGCTCCAACCACCGCAACCCACAAACTCCTCGTCGCTCTCGGCAACAAAGTAAGTCCCATCCTCGATCAGATCGGTATCTACACCAAACACCGTTGCGATCGCGGCTTCAATTTGAGCATCGTCGTAGTGTTTGCGACTAAGCACTCGCGCTGACGCCGCGATCAACTGCTGCATCGCTTCACGATCCTCCATTGTCGCTTTACGAATAATCACGACAATAGAACCGAGCGCGGTAGCGCCGGGTCAAACTCACTCAACGAGTCCTCTCAATGGAAGTTGACCCGGCGCTACCGCGCTCGGTTCTGTAGCAACTGATCAACTATCCCTTTCGCCGCCGTGGGCCGGGCCATTCTCCTGGCACTCTCCTGCATCGCAGCGAATCGCTTCTGATCCGCGAGGAGCCGATCGAGTTTGTATGACAGCACAGGCAGGTTGTTGCAGCGAATTGCAACGCCGCCCTCGAGCAAGTGATCGGAATTTCGTTCTTCCTGGCCGGGAATCGGATTGACGATCACAAACACCAGTCCCTTCGCCAGCGCTTCGGACGTCGTTAGACCACCAGGTTTCCCCAGCACGAGATCTGATGCCGTCATCAACTCGTCCATCTCTTTCGTGTAACCAAAAGGCTTCAAGAGCACGGTGGCATCAGGTTTAGCCCGAGCGGCGAGTTTCTGCAAACGTTTCTTCAACTCTTCATTACGACCGCAGATTGCAACGACCTGAGCGCGATGTTGCAGCGGGAGCAGCGACGCGATCAGTGCGTCAACCGATCCCACACCAAATCCGCCTGCCGACAAAAGAATCGTAGTGCGATCCGGCGCTAACCCGTGCTTGGCTCGCATCTCTTGTTTGTCTTTTCGCTTTGCGAAAACCGGATCGATCGGAATTCCGCTGACGGTGATCTTGCGGTGGTGGTATCCCGAGAGCCTCGAGATATGCGCGTGCCTCATCAATTGCGACAAAGTAATGCTCGTAATGATGGACCAGCCACATCGCATGCACGTCAAAATCAGTGACGATGATCACTTGCCGGCTCGCAATTCGTTCCTTTGGCTTTCAACCACGAGACGATCTCTGCGGGCAGAAAGTGAGTGCAGACGATTAGATCAGGATGGTAGCCGCGCAGGAGTTTAACGAGTGGGCGCGTGTTCAGCTTATCGAGCGCGAGCCGGCGGCGTTCGTTTTTCCAGGGCTTGTCGAGTTTGTCATAAACCCAGCCCGGCACTTCCGGAAGTTTATTGACGAGATCGATGTAGGCTTTCGAATAGAGATGACGAAAGACTTTGTTCGTGTAGTTGAGAATATCGAGGTGATGAACTTCCCTGCCTCGCACCGTCTTCAGCTTCTTTGAAAGCCTTCTCAATCGCCTCCGCCGCGCGCACATGTCCCGCGCCAGCGGAGGCCGATAGGAGGAGAACTTTTCTGAGCATCTGGTTAAAAGTATTGCCAATTTCCGATTGCCGATTTCCAATTTCTAAAAATCGGCAATCGCCAATTGGCAGTCGGCAATTATTACGGTCGCGTTGGCCTGGCTGGCGAGGCCGCGCTGTTGCGGCTGCGCTGGCGCGGGTCTCGCTGGTGCCGGGGCTGCGCCGGCCGGATGCGTCCGGTTGTAATCGTCTATGAAGTCACGCGTGATATCGTGGCTCGTCGCGGCGTAGATTATTGGAATACGGTTCGCATCGAGCACGAGCGTGATTCCCTTCGCCTGGGCATAAGTATTTATTGCCGTCGCGATGTCCCTCTGCAACGGCTCGAGCGTCGTAAGCGACTCCTTCTGGTAGCTTGCTTGTGCGTCCTCTTGCTTGCGCTTGATCTGGACTTCGAGACGATCTGCTTCGTCGACCTGGCGTGCTGTCGTCGCTGCGTCTTGTATCGCACGTTTCTTCTGAATGTCTGCCCGCATCGTGTTCAGCCGATCGCGCATGCCGCGAATCTCAGTGCGCACGGTTGAAACTTCACATCCAGTTGGATTCATAGCGTTAATCACGCGCGTGATGCCGGTCTTGTCGTTGCCAAATTCAGACGAGTCGATTATCCCGATATTCGCGGGAGCAGCCGGCGGTGAAACGGTTTCAGCCGATGTCGCGCCCGCTGTCAACAGCGTCTGTACAAGAATCGTCAATGCCGCTACAGCAACCGCGGCCAGAATAGTGCGAAATACTTTCATTACTTTCTGCTCCTTCAATAGTTGTGCTTATTGTCGGGATTGCTGAATTCAAACTCTACTGTTGCAACGTAAACTTACCACCCTTTTCAATCCGCAGCATGTACACGGGCACTTGCGCGTTTCGATTCGCGTCGAGGGTGATCTTTCCGGTCACGCCGGGAAAGTTCTTTGTCTGGGCCAACGCATCCCTGACCGCAGGTCTGTCTTTTGACTTCGCACGTTTGAATGCATCGAAGAGCATGCGTGCGGCGTCGTAAGCAGTGGCAGCACCGGCATCAGGGTCAACACCATACTTCGCGCGATAGTTCGAGACAAACTTTCTCACCAGCGGATCTTCACTACCAACCCAGAAATGATTTGCAAAATAGACGCCTTCGAACGGCTCACTTCCGCCTTCCATCAACTTCGGCGAATCCCAACCATCGCTGCCAATCAATTTGCGCCTTTAAATCCAAAACTGCTTCACATGTGCGCGCCACTTTCGGTGCTGTTGTGTAGAACCCGGGCGCAAAGAGCACGTCAGGAGCTTTGACCTGATATCGAGCGATCATTTGCGGGGACATGTCGTTATCGCTGTCGGCATACCTCTGTTCGTTCACGCATTTTCCCGCCAAGCTTCGTGAACGACTGCTTAAAGAACCCGGCTAACACTACCGCATAGTCATTCCTGTCATCCATAAAAACAGCGGCTGTCTTTGCTTTTAATCTTATTCATCGCGAACTTCGCGATCGCTTCGCCTTCAGTTGAACTGATAAAGCAAGCGCGAAAGATGTAGTCACCTTGCTTCGTCAGCTCCGGCTTCACCGAAGCGGAAGAGATCATCACGACTCGATGCTGCTGCGCGATCGGCGCTGCCATCATCGCTCTCGTACTCACCGGTTCAGCGATCAGCGCATCAACTTTAACCTCCCCGATCAGCTTCTTGACGATCCCCGGAACTTCTGCTGCGTTTGAATGGTCGTCTTCGACAACAAGCTCGATCATTTTCCCGTCGATGCCGCCGGCGCGGTTTACCTCATCCGTTGCAAGTTTGATGGCATTTGACGCCGAGATCCCATACGCAGCCGTCGAGCCAGTCAACGAAAGGAAGGCGCCGATCTTGATAGTTGTCGTCTGTGTACTTGCCGGCAGAACAAGCGACAAGGCCAAAAGCAAAAGCGCGACTCTGGTCATGGCCCCTTAGCTTGCCACAAAGAGGGACAAAAGGCACAAAGGAACTAGTTTTCTCTTGCCCGCCCTTTTGAGACTGTGATAGCGTTCAAAAGCCTTACGCCTTCTTAGCCCAGGTCTACAGAATCGGAGGAAATCCAGATGCGAACCCGACTGGTCATTCTGGTAACAGCAGTTCTCCTACTCAGCGCAGTAGTACTGGTTCCGGAAATTATCGAAGCCAAGCGCGCCAAATCGCTTGCAGCCGCCAATCCCGTTCAGGGGAAGAAGCAGCCGATGACGGTCGGCCAATCGATTCGTAACGACACCTCGCCGCCGGTGCGGGAGATGAAGCAATTGCCGGTCTTCAAACCGAAGCGAGAAGCAAACAAGAACCCCAAGATCCAGCATCCACACAAAGACGCTCACGATCCCGTGGTCCAAAAGTCGATCGCGACCGAGTTCATGAGCGCCAACATGCCGGCGTCGGAACAAAACTTCGACGGCATGCGGTTTCCCGGAGTCGCTTGCAATTGTGCGCCACCTGATACCAACGGCGAAGTCGGCAATACGCAGTACGTTCAGAGCGTCAACGAAGGCTTCCAGGTATTTGACAAGACCACTGGCGCTTCGCTGTTAGGACCATCAGGCATCCAGACGATCTGGACCGGCTTCGGCGGCGTGTGTGAGTTCAACGGCAGTGGCGATCCGGTCGTCATGTACGATCAGTTAGCCGACCGCTGGATAGTGACGCAGTTTGCCGGCGTATCAATTCCCACCGACGAGTGTGTGGCTGTTTCGACGACGGGCGATGCAACCGGCGCATACCATCGTTACGACTTCCATCTCGGTTCGAACTTCTTCGATTACCCGCACCTGAATGTTTGGCCCGACGGCTACTACATGAGCATGAACGTGTTCAATTCGACGGGCACGGCGTTCCTTGGACCACAACCTTTCGTTTTCGATCGTGCGAAGATGCTGGCCGGACTTCCGGCGACGTTCATCACTCCGGGTATTACGGGCGGCGCATTGGAAGAGACTTTTCTTCCAGCGGATCTTGATGGATCAACTCTGCCTCCACCCGGTGCTCCAGCAACGTTTGTGCAATGGCCTGGTGCGGGAAGTTACCGGATATTTCACTTTCATGCTGACTTCGCTACACCGGCGAATTCGACTTTCACGCTCTTCGCCAGCACAGCAGCAGCCGGGTTTTCACAACTATGCCCGTTCACTCGATCGTGCGTACCGCAATCAGGCACGACTTCGCGCCTGGATGCAATTGCAGATCGTTTGATGTTCAGACTCACTTACCGCAACTTCGGGACTCATGAGTCAGTGGTTGGAAATTACACTGTCAGCTCCGGAGGCGTGGCGGGAATTCGTTGGTTCGAGTTGCGGAATGTTACGAATGGTCCAGTGACGGTGGCCCAGGAGAGTACTTACCAGCCTGATTTGACCTGGCGCTGGATGGGAAGCGCCGCGATGGACCGCGATGGGAACATCGCGATTGGTTACAGTGCTTCGAGTGCATCAATGTTTCCGGAGCTACGTTATGCGGGACGGCTCGCAACCGATCCGCCGAACGTTCTGGGTCAGGGTGAAGCGACACTCTTTGCCGGCACCGGAAGTCAAACAGGCACGGGCAGTCGCTGGGGTGATTACAGTTCGCTGACAGTCGACCCGAACGACGACTGCACATTCTGGTTTACGAGTCAGTATTACGCGACGACGAGTAGTTTCAACTGGCGCACGCGAATCGGATCGTTCAGGTTTCCAACTTGCGGCGGCGGAAACCCAACGCCGACTCCGACTCCAACGCCAACACCGACGCCAACTCCGACACCTACACCAACTCCGACACCTACACCAACTCCGACGCCAACTCCGACACCGACACCCACTCCAACGCCGGTGCCTGTGCCGAACGCTCCAAGCAATCTAAACGGAACGCCGGTTTCTACGACTCAAATCAATCTGTCGTGGACGGACAACTCAAACAATGAGCAGGGCTTCCGGATCGAGCGGTGTACTGGTCAGAACTGCACAAACTTTGCGCAGATAGCGCAGGTCGGCGCTAACGTTACGAGTTTCGCGAACACCGGACTCACGGCGAATACGCGTTATCGTTATCGTGTTCGAGCGTTCAACGCTTCGGGCAATTCGGCGTTCTCGAATGTGTGACTGTGAAGACGCCCAACCGGTAAATTGCCATCAAAGGCACAAAAAGCACAAATTGTTTATGTGATTTTTGTGCCTTTTGTGTACTAGTTGATCGTAAAACGGATGTCGTCCGGAGTTTCAGATAGCTTCCTATCTGAGCCGTTAAACGCCTCGACTTTGTAGCGGTAAATTCCCTTCTCGAGTGGCTTGTTAACCTTGAACGATGCAGCATCAACACGTTCGTTGATGTATGGCGGCGTGATCTGGTGATTGTCAGGAGAGAGAGTGAACTTGTAGTACGCCGCATCCGGATAAGCATCCCACTTGAGCTCCAGATCCTGCGCGCTCACGGTTGATCCAGCCTTCGGATTTACAACCTTCATATCGCCTTTGAACAAATGCGTCGGGTTGACGAAGAGCGTCTTGTCCGGCGACGACGTTGTATTTCGCCGCTGCGATACCAGCGACGCCTGTGGTCGCAAAGACGTATGAATCGGTGTCAAACACGCGCACCGTCAATCCCTGATACTCCTTCGGCGGCACGTTTGTAATTACGAAGTCGCCGTCTTTATCAGTCTTCGCAGTGTAGGTTTGTCCGCCACACCCGCTAAGGAACCGGCTGAACGTCTCGCACAATTTCACTTCAATATTCTCGACCGGACGCATTGTTATAGAGCACCTTCCCTTGCACGTTCCCTGTTCCGGGCGCAGGCTTCACCTTCTCAACACCCTGGACCGGCTCCGACTGGGCCGACTGCCCGGACTGCGTGTTATCCTTCTTTGCGCAACCTGCAATCACAATCACTGCGATCAGACAGACAGAAGCAACCACGAGTTTTTTAAGCATCGCCAAAAGGCACCTTTCGTTTTACTATTGGGTAGCGGATTGTACCATTATGAAAAAGATATTGACGCTAAGTTTGGTCCTGCTGCTTCTCTGCGGCCCTCTGCGTATCTCTTAGCGTCTCTCTGCGATCGAGAACGAAACCCACAATTCCTTCGACACGTTCTGGGAAACGTTCAAAGCAGCGGTTTCAAAGCGCGACGTGGAGACAATCGCGCGTCTTTCAAAGTTTCCGATCGGGATGTCGTACGGCATTCCCAGCATAAGGACCAAGGCACAGCTCACCAAACGCTACCGGCAGCTTTTCAATGAACAAAGCGATGCCGCAGCTTGCTTCGCGAAGGCCAAGCCCGAGAAAGACGAGCAGGATCCGAAGCATTTTAGCGTCGCGTGCCCGGATGCAGGCGGAAACGAAGTGGTGATTTATCACTTCGAGCAGACCAGAACGGGTTGGAAATTGACCGGACTCGATAACATCAACGAATAAAATATTGGGCAGCGCGTCGCGTTTTTGTGTGATACTGTGGCCTCGCTACTAACCCCGACCTCAATTTTCCTCAGAGGTAAACACATGCGTAAACTAAGAGCACTACTTGTCATCGGCCTCGCGCTGCTCGTCCTCGTCCCATCGGCCATATCACAAAGAACGAGTGTTTCGCGAAATTTCCCTGTTTACGACAATGGTGGGAAGCCGGATCTGGTGGTTGACCCGCAGCGATTCGTCTCACAAATGGAGATTGTCGATCGAGTGTTTAGTGAAGGCAGTTGCGCGATTGAAGAAGGAGCGGTTGGCGCTACCGGTGTCCGCCGTATTCTGCGATTCGACACAGTGGTGATGAACAGCGGCGACGGCGATCTCGTCGTCGGCGATCGTAGTGATCCGAACAATCCGTTTGCGGAGTTTTTTGAGTTCGCACCTTGCCACGGCCATTTCCACATCCGAGATTTTTCCGTTTACGAACTGTTGAGTGTGGATCGCACAGTAGTCGTCGCAGCGCACAAACAAGGTTTCTGCATGGAAGATTCTCTGAAATACGACGGCGGCAAGAGCAAGGGATTCAACTGCGCGTTTCAGGGGATAACGTCAGGTTGGGGCGACTGGTATTTCAAGCAACTGACCGGACAGTGGATCGATATCACCGGTATTCCTGAAGGCGATTACATCGTGCGCGTCAGGATCAATCTCGTGAACACGTTTGACGAAGGCTCAAACCGCTACACAAACGCGGTCGAAACGTTTATTCACGTTCCCGATCCGCGTAAGAAGGTGACGATAGACGACTCACCTGAGGTGAACGCGAAGTAGCCGGCGATGGATCGTTGGCAGGTGGTGCGGGTACGGCTGGCTGGTGCGCGACCTCTACGAACGACGGGCTGAGCAGTAACGTCGCCACGATGAATGCCGAAGCGAAGAAGTAAGGCGACGACACACCAAGCGTATCAAACGACCAACCAAAAAAGAGCGGCGCGATAATTCGAGCTACGCCGCCATACGTCTGTTGCATCCCCATGTAAAGGCCGCGCTCTCTCGGACTGATCACGCGCGACAACATTGACGTCACACAAGGAAACGTGAACGCGGTCCCGAGCGGGATCAGTGCCACCGCAATCGCGAGCATCCACAGATTTCGAGCGAGCGGCATCCCCACCACACCCGCGCCGAGAAGCAAGAGTCCAATACGCGATAGCTTCGCTTCACCAAGCCAGTCGACCATCCGCCCGAGCAGCAGCACACGCGTAAACACCGAGATCGAGCCGATGTACATGAAGAAGTAACCGATCGTCTGTTCGGTCACTTGAAAACGAGCATTGAGAAATAGGGCGAGAACCGAGAAGCTTCCCTGAAATGCTCCGATCGCGATCGCATAAATCCAGATCAAACGCGACGAAGTCTCTTTCGAATGCGATATCACACGCCAGATTGCTTCGCGTGAGCTGCGCCTGACCTCACCTTCAACCGGTGCATGCAGGCTCAGGTCGCGCGACTCCGTGATGTAGCGCGCCGCGAAGAGGATATTTATGAAGCAGAGCGCTGCTGCAAACACTCCAGGCGCCGCACGGCCCAATTGCAGCGTTGCCGGACCAGGCATCAAGTCGTGTTTCCCTATTGCAATCGCGACTGAACCGAGCACCGGACCAAGCGCAACGCCGAGATTGGTTGTAGCCGAAAGCCATCCGAGAGCGCGTGCGCGATCCTGTGGCGCGGTTGAATCGGCAACGTAAGCCTGAATGACGCCGACAGTGCCGCCTCCAGCGCCTTGCACGATGCGCGAGATGAACAAGACGAACAGTGATTCAGCGAAACCAAAAATGAGATACGCGATACCCGAGGCGGTTAAGGCAATTATGAGGATCGGGCGGCGGCCCACTCGATCCGAGAACTTACCCCACAGAGGTGCGCTCACAAGTTGCGCAACAGTGAACGCGGCAATGATGAATCCCGTGATTATGCCGATGCCGAAGTTGATACCGAGAATATTGATTCCGGAACCGCCGAGCGACTTCACGTAAAACGGCAACAAGGGAATGATCATCAGCAGGCCTACCATGTCGAGAAACGCGGTGGCCATCAGTGTTAGTAACTTCGCCGGAATCTTTCGTACTTCCCGCCACAGCACGTAAAGGAGTGCGATTCCAATTGCGATGAGGAGCACACGCACGAACGGCGATTGGAACGATTGGGCCAGGTACTGTTGCAGGAGCATCAAGACGTGTCTTAGAGTCTAGAATTACAACCCCCACAATAATACATTGTCAGAGGAGAATCATAATGAAGCTGACTGAATTCTTTCGCGAAGAATTAGACCGTGAAGTCGAACGCTCTCGAAAAGCTCTGGAGCAAGTTCCGGACGGACAGTATCAATGGAAACCTCACGAACGATCGATGATCTTCGGCTACCTTGCAGACATGGTTGCAACCATTCCCACCTGGATATCGATGGAGATCAATCAAGACGAACTCGATATAGCGCCGCCAGAGGGTCAGGGCACAAAGAAGGCGCAAAAGGAGACGAAGGCAGAGCTGCTTAAGGCTCTTGATGAAGCCGCTGCGGGCGCGCGCAGCGCTCTCGAAAAGACATCAGACGAGCATTTAATGACTAACTGGAAGTTGCTGGCACAGGGAAACGTTGTAATGGAACAACCGCGTTACCAGATGATCCAGGACACGATCAATCACTGGACACATCACCGCGGGCAAATGACTGTCTACTTGCGACTGATGGGCGCGAAAGTACCGGCGATCTATGGACCATCAGCGGACGACCAGAGCTTTTGAAAGAGTCGCACACAAAAGGCGCAAAATCTGATTTGTGATTTTGTGCCTTTTGTGGCTGAAACACTCTATCTCGTAAGGCCGTCGTTCTTTTCGAGGATGTCTCGTAAGAACCACTCGTGCTTTTCGTGAATCTGCACGTGTCGCGAAAACAGATCGACTGTCCCTGGGTCGTCGTGTTCGTCTGCGACTCGCGCAGCGGCACGCATCTCCTTGATGACGACGAGGAGATTTGAATTTGCTTCCTCGATCATCTCCCGCATCGTCGTCGCTTCTCTCGACACCTGCACGGTCGCGGTCTTCTCAACCTCATCCGGTCGAAAGATCGGATCCTGACCAATCATTCGCACGCGTTCAGCGAAATCGTCGACAGTGGCCAGCACCGCCTGCGCAAATTCGTCGAACATCAAATGCAGATCGCGAAACAGTGGACCAAACGTTTGCCAGTGATAGTGTTTATAGTTTGCGTAAAGAACAAAAGCGTTTGCCACCTGCCGCTGCAAGTGTTCCACCACGTCGCTGGTGGGAGTATTTTCCTTCGATATGTCTTCGGATAGTTTCTGCTCACGAGTTGCCGCGCTCTTAGCCATATGAAATATCCCCCTTTCGGACGCTATTCAACACCCCGACAGTCGCGAAAACATGTCGATTCTCTGTGCGTTCTTATGTTTGCATTGAAATATGCTAGATCGCGCGAGCGATGAGGTAGGTGATATGTCGCTGCTCATTTCCATGCAGCCGTTTTGCCCATGAAGTGTTGAATTCAGGCCATTCCGAGGCCGGGATGATTCCCCGTTCGATGGATTTCGAAGCCCGCCGCCTGATAATTGGGAGCGAGTTGCTGATCCATGAATTCGATTGAAAGTGGTGTGAGGCCGAGGCGGTCGATCTCCGTTTGATCGCGTTCCGGATCGAGTCCGATGACGACTTCCAGCAAAGCTCCCGGCGCACAAATGCGCCTCAGATTTTCCAGCAGCGCGATCTCACCCGTGGCCACAGCTCGCAACAGACTGCCCCACGGAAAATGCACGTGTACCTCGTCTGCAACACCGTTCAACTCAGACGGAAGATCTTCAACCGCCGCCTGAATAAACAGAACGTTAGGCGCGCCGCCCTTCGCTGGTTTTCTATGAATCTTCTCCGAGACCTTTTCGAGCGGCCGCGCGTTCGGATCGATCCCGATGTAGAGCTTGTTCGGGTTCTGGCGCGCAGACTGGTATACAAAGCGCCCGTCTCCCGTCCCGATGTCGATGATCACCCCTTCGCCGGTATCGTCTGATGAGTTCGTCGAAGGTGCTTTTATCGAGTTATCAGTTAGTGCTGCCACGAATCGATTTGATCATGAACTACGCATCTTTCCAATTACAGGATTTAAAGCGATCTGAATCCAGCCGCCGTCAACCTGGATGGACGTGCCGGTGATGTAACTTGCTCGCTCTGAAACGAGAAACGCAGCGAGCGCCGCAAACTCCCGCGGCTCGCCCAGCCGGCCCATCGGAATCTCTTTTTCCCACTTCCCGCGAAACTCGTCTGCGCTGATTCCCTGCTTCTCCGCCATCATCTGCGCCAGATCTTCAAGCCGCTCGGTGCGCGTGTAACCTGGGAGGATGTTGTTAACAGTAATTCCTTCAGCCGCGACTTCGTTTGCGAGTGTGCGTGCGAAACCGGTCAGTCCCGCACGCAGGCTGTTCGACAACATCAGATTTTCGACCGGTTGTTTCACGGCGATTGAAGTGATGTTGAGGATGCGTCCCCAACGTCTCTGTTTCATGCCGGGGAGAACTTGCCGCGCCAATTCGATCGCGCTGAAGAGTGTCAGTCGCACAGCATCTTCCCACTGCTCGCGTGTCAACTGTTCGAACGTTCCCGCGGGTGGTCCACCTGCGTTTGTGACAAGAATATCGATGCGTCCGAATCGATCATTGGCTGCGTCGACGACGCGCTTGATCTGATCGATGTCGGTGACGTCGGCCGGGACGGCGAGCACGTGTACGCCCGTGTTGTCCGCGATCGTGGCGGCCACTTCAGCGAGAGTTTGTGGCTCGCGTGCGCAAAGAACGAGAGATGCGCCTTCTGCTGCCAGTTCTTCCGCGACCGCGCGGCCCAGACCACGGCTCCCGGCTGCGATCAATGCGACTTTGTTCTTGAGTCCGAGATCCATGCTACTTCTGTCTCAGATAGTCATCTGTTTTGTCGAGCCAATCCTGTCGTGGTGGACTGAAGATATCGACGTCGAGAGTATCTTCGAGTGCTTCAGCTTTGTGTTGGACCATCGAGGGAATGTGCAACACGTCACCGGCGAGCACGTCGATCACCTGCGCCTCATCTTCACCGATCCAGAACCGCAGACCACCCTCGAGGATGTAAGTGAGCTGTTCGTTCTCGTGTGAATGGCGAGGCACAATCGTGCCCTTCTTCAAATACACGTGGGCCAGCATCATTCGGTCGGCGGTAATCAACCGCCGCTCGAACATGTCAGTCACCTTTTCCTTCGGCATGTCGTTCCAGCGGTAGAACGTTACGTTTTGTTTTTTCATGAGCACACAGATTACACGAGATCCACACAGATTGCTCAAACAATCTGTGCCATCTGTGTAATCTGTGGATTTAGCTAGTTCTTGCTGGGCTCGTTGCGAGCTTTGAGGATTTTGCGGAGCTTCATGCGGGCTTTGTGCAATTGTGACTTAGACGTGCCAACTGCAACGCCGAGCATCCTTGCGATCTCTTCGTGTTCGTGACCTTCAACGTCGTGCAGCAAAAACACTGTCCGGTATCCCGGAGGTAGTTGAGTTAACGCATTGTCGAGCGCGATACGGTCCATAACCGGCATCGCATTCGGATTTTCAGTACCACTGACGATCTGAACCGGTGTCTCACCTTCTTCAGTCGTCTTCTCGAGTTTCACACTTCTCTTACGGAAGTGCATCAAGCACTGATTGACAGTGAGACGGTGCAGCCAGGTTGTAAATGCTGAATCGCCTCTGAAGCTGCCAATCTTCCGGAACAACTGTATGAACGCTTCCTGCGCGAGATCCTCTGCCTCCGCCGCATTCTGTGTCATGCGCAGACACAGCGAATACACCCGCCGGTTGTGGCGCTCATAAATCTTTTCAAACGCCTCCATGTCGCCTTTGCCAGCCGCAATCGCCAGCGCCAGATCGGAATTAGGCGCGGGTTCAGGTTTCTTTGCCGCTATCAGGCCACCGTGCAGAATTGGGAAGACTTCACTGTTAGTCATAGTAGGGCAACCCAGCAATCTGAGGGCCAAGGAAAGACGCCAAAAAAGCCCGAAAATCACGAATTTGCACCGTGAAATTTAGCGATTTTCGACCAAAGCGGGTCTTCTAAACGGAAACGGTGTACTTCCGTGAAGGAAAGCAAAACCACTTAAAACAATTGCAAGCGAACTATAACGACGAAGCAAAAAAAGGAGCAGGAAGCGCCCTGCCGAGGCAGCAAAATCGTTTCCCGATCCTGCTCCGGCGGGGTGCCTCCTGCTCCTAACTGTTCGAAAGCCGAACCTTCTGTCTTGCTACGGTCTGGTAGCCGACGATGATGCCGGCTGCTGGTTCAAACCGCGATTAATAATCATCTTCACGTCCACGCGTCGATTCTGCAATCGACCTTCGGCAGACGTGTTATCCGCGACTGAATCCGTCTTCCCATAGCCCATGGGTGTGACAAACCGGCGTAGCGGAATCTTGTGCTGAACTGCCAGATACTGCACGACCGCATCGGCGCGAGCACGGCTCAGACGGAAGTTTTTCGCGTCACTGCCGGTCGAATCCGTGTGGCCCGCAACTTCGATCATGAATGCTCTCGCACCCTGTGTCTTCGTGGCGAGAGTATCGAGTTGCGCCTTCGCTTCGGGCGAAAGTACGGCGCTGTTAGTGCGGAAATTGACCGAAACTGTTTCCTGCACGTCGTAGTCGTCAAGAGCAGAAACACGCTCGTTTACTGCTTTAACTTCGGCGCGGGCTTCGGCTGCAACTGCATATAGCTCATCCATCTGGCCGGCCACGCGCTCCATATTGGCTTCCACCGGACCTACACGAGCGTCAGTCGTCTGCGCGGAACGCATGTCAGATTCTCTAAAACGAATCTTCTCCGCGACGAGTTGACCCTGCGCATCTCCACGTCCTTCAACCTCGACGATCAGGCCTCGCAGAATGTCTGTAACCGGATATCTCTTACCGCTGCGAAGGAAACCGCCGTGGGTCTTGATGCTGGTATTGTCAGTAATAAGAACCTGATAGTCCTGGCGAGTGGAATCACGGATGGTGAAAATGTCAGAATCGCGGCTGATAACGACACCCCTGAACTTCATCTTTGCGCCGCTCGGCACTGAACGCAACGTCAGATTTTGGTCGCGTGTCGTTTGTGTACTTGTCACCTGACCCACCACCGCAGGCGCCACCGACACCAAGACGGCCAGAATACAGCCCACAGTAAATGGGTAAAATCTCTTAAAGCTCATAGTTTTTGCTCCTTCTATGCCTAATAAGGAATGCATTTCGGCGCACTCCGGGGCGCGTCTTTTGTCGTCGGGGGGCACTTGTGAGTGGGGGTCGCCAAAAAAGATAACAAAAGCAGCGCGAAAATTAAAGCCTTGTTTCAGAAGCCCAAGCCTAACAGAGGGTTCGCCTTACGGTTGTTGTGTTTTTATTGGCCTAAAAAGACGATTGCATTAAAACAGCGATCGCTGCCTGTCATCGAAGACGGTGCGGCCGTTTAGCGAGGGAGAGATAGCGTGTTCGTGCTGGATGAGTTTATCGAAATTCGCTTTGGGCTTGAGCCTCGTCTCAACGGTGCGAACGAAGCGCTCCAGGCGGCGAAATCCGTCGAGCTTATCCCTGTCGCCGACTTTTGCCGCATCGAGTGAGGAGCGAAGGAAGTTCAGCGATTCATCGTAGGTCTTGAGCGGCACCGGATGCGGGTGGCCGTCCTTGCCTCCATGCGCGAATGAGAAGCGTGCAGGATCGTTGAAGCGGCTGGGTGCCCCATGGACCACTTCCGCAACCAGCGCCAGCGACTGGAGCGTCCGTGGTCCAAGTTTCTCCACAAGCAGCAGATCGGCGAAGTCTTTGAGATCTTTTTCGTACGCGATTGCGAGCACGGCTCCGAGGCGTTTCAGATCGACGTCTCTCGCATGGACCTCGTGATGCGAAGGCATTCGCAAATGCCGCGCTTCAGTAAGTGTCTTGTCAGGATGTTCGTTGGCGATTTCGAGCATCGCGGATTGAGCACGTCCGGCATTCGCGTCAACCAAATTCATGATCGTTCCCTGGTTCTCACCGACGATCGCTGTGTGCGGTTCAGCAACAAAGTCTCGCACCGAAGCTGAGTGCCAATGATAGCGACGCGCCATACCGTTCTTGTCATTCAAGCCTTGCTGCACGACTGCCCATTCGCCATCCGCACTGACGACAAAGCTGTGAAGATAGATCTGAAAACCGTCGGCGATCGCATTGTTATCGACTCGCGCTGTGAGTCTGCTGGTCCTCACTAAAGCTTCACCATCGAAGCCGCGTTTTTCGGCGATTGAGCGAAGTTCGTTCGGCGTGTTGCGAGAGGACCTGCCGCGGCCGCCACAGATGTACAGACCGAGCTCATTCGCTTTTGGCGCCAGGCCACGCTTCAGCGCACCCATTACTGACGTTGTGATTCCGGAGGAATGCCAGTCCATTCCCATCACCGCACCGAACGCCTGAAACCAAAACGGATCGCTGAGCCGGGAAAGAAATGCCGAGGTTCCGTAATCGAGGACTATCGTCTCGGTAATCGCGGTGCCGAGTTTAGTCATGCGTTCGGCAAGCCACGCTGGCACACGTCCACCGTGAAGAGGAAGGTCCGCGATGCCCGACCGTTTCATGCGCCGATTGTAACGAAGCGCTGAGTAAGGGTCTACGGCAGCAACTCGCCTACGCAGTAACAGAGCCCATCGGGTGCGACGAGAAAGAAGACCTTATACTTCTTTTTGCCGTACTGATCGATGCGAAAGTCGGCGTCAACTTTCTTCAACCCGTTTGCCTTTAACTCGGCTAAGGCAGCTTCAGCGCTATCGACTTCAAAGAAGCATCCCTCCTGAGTTGGATCGCCTCCGTTCTCAGCGAGCCGGATCTTGATCTCATCTCTTCCGAGGGTTGCGCTTTTGTGTGGAGAGTCACTGCGCGAGAGGACCTGGAATCCCATCACGGTTTCGTAGAAAGGAACCGATTCATCTACGTTCTCCACAGGGAGGTTCATCTCGTCCTCTTCGTAAGGAGAGACGGCTTTGAACACAGATTTCATGCGTCAACAGTCCTTCTTACTGACGCGGCCAATGTAAAAGCCGGCGCCAAAAATCATTAAAAGCAGGAAGAATACAGGAATCAGTAGGACAAAACTATCCCACATTTGCTGCAACATTTATGGAGGCCTCCTTCGACCACAGAACGGCACAATATGCCGGAAACACCTTCGACTGTTTGGGGCTGTCGTGAGGTCGTGGGGCTTTGTACCTTACTGTAATTGATCGTTGTGACTCAGGGCAAGATCTTATAGGTCTTTGTGCCTTTTGGTGGCTCAATGCTTTAATAGCAACTGCTCGCGAGAAAACTCGTATTTGCATTCATGACTGACGACGACGCCTCAACAGACAAGCTCAAGGAAGAGCTGACCGTTAAGAAAAAACGGGAGGAAGCATTGCCCGAACGTATCCTCCGCCGCGTGCTCGAAGGCATGGGCAGCGTCGTGGATCGAAGATTGGGTCGCACTGTCGAGCCGAGGAGCGGACTCACAACGTCCAAGCTCATCGAACGGATGAAGAAACTGATCGATGAGCGCGTTCGCGACGAAGGCAGAAAAGGAAGAATCGCGCCTCATCACCTCCTTCTGAAAGTCGAATGGGGAACACATTCTGAGGCCCCGCCGGAAATCCTCAACGACCTGAAAAACGAAGTGCTCGCTGCAGCGATCGATCACATAAACGATCATCGCTACCGAACGCTCGCACCGGTAGACTGTGAAGCGGAAGTCGATATCTTCACGACCGGAATCTCGGTCGATCCGACGTTTGGCGAGTTTGAGGAAGATCTTCGACGGCAGGACGAGGAGATGCGCGCCGCAAAACTGGGCGTTCAGATTCCCGGCGCCGCGCCGCCAATGCCGGATATCCAGGTGATTGCGCGCATCACGCTGCCAACTGGAACGCGTGAGATACCGCTGATCTTCAAACCGGGAGGTAAACGACTCAACGTTGGCAGAGCTTCTGATAATGAGCTGACATTGAACGACGCAAGCGTGTCGAAAGTACATGCGGCACTATTAATGTCGTCTGAGGGCACACTGCTGGTCGCCGATACGGGCTCGACAAATGGCACGTACATCAACGGCCGGCGCATCGCGTACGGCGAATCGAGATTGATTGAAGACGGCGACGTGGTTGGTTTTGGAGACGTAGAAGTGCGTTTGCGCAAAAGTGAGTAGGTTCTCTGTGTCTCTGTGCCTCTGTGGTTAAACTCACCACAGAGACACGGAGGCACAGAGGGATTTGAATCGAATAATATAAGTCTGAATGAATCTAATTATTTCACTTTTCCTTTTTTTTCAAACTCCCTCCCCTTCGCCCCTCCCGACTCCTCATGTGCCTGAAAGAACGCCGGCTCTGTTCACGCTGATTTACGTCGGTGGATTTGCCGTCATCATACTGTTGTTAATGCTGAGCCTCGTTCGTAATCGTCGACAAACAGCTCCCGTCGCAGCAATCAGTGAAGATTTACCGCAGGCAGTTAGAAAGAGACTCGGATCGACGTCGACTAATCGTGGCTTGCGCGCTCTGCGATGGCTGTTTGTTCTGCTCTCGATCGGAATGTTTTCGTTTCACGTTTACTGGGCCCACTACGCGCAAGAGCGAAATGAGAAATTTCAGCAGTTGAGTTATAAGGATCTGCGCGGGCGTCGTCTTTCAGAATCGACGCTGCGAGGGTGGGTGTTTGATCGGAGTGGTCGAGTGGACCAACCCCTGGCTTATTACAAGCGCGACTCCGGTGGAAATATCCGTCGCGAGTATCCGATGGACCGCGCGTTGGCCCATCTCTTCGGATCGGATCGTGGCGATCCGGGATTGGAGCGCGCGCTGTTTGGCGTGGAGAGTGGAGTGCTGCCCGAGGCGCTGGAAGTAGTGAAAGGTCGTCCGGTCGAGTTCAGAGGTAATCAGGACGTTCGGTTAACCATCGATCGAGCCTTGCAACAGACTGCGGTTGATCTTCTTAAAGGAAAGCATGGCGCGGTTGTCGTGCTCAATCCGCAGACCGGCGACGTGCTGGCGATGTACAGTGAGCCTTCGTACAGCTTGTACGAAGTCAACGACGAGGCAACGTGGATTCGTCTTGAAGCGAATGAACGCGACAAGCCGCTCGTGAGTCGAGCACTCGGCGCGTATTACATACCTGGCTCGACGTTCAAAACAGTGACGATGATTGCTGCGTTTCTTGCCGGTGAGCAAGAGACTGAGTTTACGTGCAGCGGTGGTGGTTACTACGCAGCGCCCGGAGCAAATGTGATT
Source organism: uncultured Acidobacteriota bacterium (assembly GCA_963800055.1). Lineage (GTDB taxonomy): Bacteria > Acidobacteriota > Blastocatellia > Pyrinomonadales > Pyrinomonadaceae > PSRF01. The sequence continues at coordinate 259,702 of CAWCZP010000013.1, read as the reverse complement.
TTTGACGATGCTGGACCAGCGGAAGTACACGGTCGCATCGGAATCGAGCATGCGTTTGAGGTTTCGTGTAACCAGTATTTCGCGCAGATGGGTGTGAAGCTTGGACAGGAACGACTGAAACGCGCAGCGCAGTTGCTTGGCATTGGCGCTTACGACACGCCTTCCGAAGCGTTGCGTGGTCGCAAGCTGCCCGAAATTTGGGATGGGAGCACCGACGCCGTAAAGCGCGCGCTCGCGCCGCGTGAAGCGACGATCGTCACCGGCAAGCAAGTGACGCGATACGATCTCGCGCTGATGGGTTATGGCCAGGGTTATGCGGGACAGATGACGCCGTTGCAGATGGCCCTGGCGGCGGCGACTGTCGCGAATATGGAAGGCAAGTTGATGAAGCCGCGGATTGAGTTGAATGTTGCTCCGCAGCCGTTCAATCAAGTGCTGACACCGCAAGCTGCGGCGAAACTGCGTTCGATCATGGGATTAGTTACAGGTGGTCCGAGCGGAACGGCGCGCGGCGTGTTTGGTCCGGTGAAGGCCGCGGGAATCACCAGCGGTGGCAAAACCGGAACGGCGCAGAAAGTTGTTCCCGTTTACGATCCGAAGACAGGCGCGCCAAAGACTCGACACCGGATCGAGCGCGACAATCGCGGCAACATCATTCGTGAATATGAGGAAGTGATCATGGACAACGAGAATCCACGGATCGACGGTTGGTTTCTCTGCATCGCGCCACTCGAACGACCGCAGCTTGCGATGGCGGTAGTGGTTGAAGGTGGAGGATACGGATCGAGATCGGCCGCGCCGATCGCCGCTGCGCTCGTGTTGAAAGCGAGAGACCTTGGGTATTTTCGATAAATGGGCCACAAAAGGCACAAAAGACACAAGAACTTTAACTAAATCATTTGTGCTTTTTGTGGCTAAAAGAAAATGAAGAACCGGGCGTCGTCACATTTAATCCTGATCCTGCTGATACTCGTCCTCGAGATCACAGGCTACGTCGCCGTGCATCGCGCGGGCCTCCTGCGTGGATACGAGACGTCGATCATTGGCGCGGTGCGCGACCTGATGATGTTCTTCCCTTTGATGCTTCTCGCCATCTGGCTTTCGCGGACCAAGAGATTCGCCGGCAACTGGGTCCTGTTCACTACCGCAATCCTGCTGTTCGCCTTCGGCATGCTGATCCAGTATCGCCTCTACAGCGATCCGGAATACAACGCGCGCAACAAAGCCGCCGCACGCGAAGAAAAGATGGAGGCGCTCCGCACGCGCTACATCATGGAGAACTACGATCCGGTTAAGAAGCAGATGATGGGCCTCCCACCAACGCCTGCGCAACCGATCGACATTAGCCAGCTCCCAAAGAAGGAATCGAACTATTCGCTTTGGAACGCGATGACCTCCAGTTACACCTGGATTCCGATTCTCTCGTTCCTCGCCTTCGCCGTTGCTTTCTCAATGTGCATGCGCGATGGGTTCCTGTTATGGCTGCAACGCAACAGTTTCATCATTGTACTTATGACGTTGTTGCCTTTGGCGGCAGCAGTCGTGACATCAAGCGCAGGTAAGGCACTCGGCAACATGACACCGTGGGAACCTTCGAAGATCCCATTCCTTGTCGGCTTCGCAGGCATTCTCACCGCGCGTTACAAAGACCTCGCTGAAACTTACTGGGGCATTCCACGCGCGCGCGATATCATCCCCCTGTTAGTCATGGCAATGCTGCCATTCGTTCCGTTCTTCGCGTTGAAAGACTTCGGCCAGATGCTGATCTTCAGCGGGGCGTATACGACGCTTTATCTCGTCGCTGTTCGTCGCTGGCCGCAACTCCTGTTGTTTGTCGGTTCAGTTGTGCTGGTGATCGGAATTCTGGTTGTCGGCGCTTTGCCGCGAGACATTCAGGAAAAAGTGCCTCTGCTTCCAACGATTGCACGACCGATCAGCGCTGCTCTTCCCTCTCGCATTCAGCAGCGTTTCCACCTGTGGCTCGACGGTTTCGATCCGCCGTCACCTGAGGTTAAGTGGTGGAAGCCGGATTACGACGAAGCCTTGAGAGACGATCCCAAGCTCAAGGAACTCGCCGAACAGAGTCCGGCGCTGCAGCGGACTGTCAACGTCGACATCTGGTTTGACAAACTCGCGTTTCAGCCCGCGCAAGCCGCCTACGGAATCGATTCCGGCGGCTCGACAGGACGTGGTTTCGGTCTGGGCTTCCCCGAAGTTATTCCAATCGCCGACTCTGACTACGTTTACGCCGCGATTGCTGAAGAAACCGGTCTCGCCGGAGGCGCAGTGATCATCCTTGCGGTGATCATTTTCGTCATCGCTGGCGTTCGCACTTCGCTGGAGTCGCGTGATATGTTTACGAAGTTGTGCGCCGCTGGTCTAACGGCGTTTATCGGTTTTCAGGCCCTGGTGAACATCGGCGGTATACTGCGAGCTTTGCCGATGACTGGAATCACTCTCCCGTTTGTCAGCCACGGTGGTTTCAGTCTGATCACAAGCTTTGCAATGTTGGGTATGCTGATGGCTTTTTCAAACCGAAATGCACGCGACAGAGTTGTACTTGAGAAGCCCGTGGCTAAGAGTTCTTCTCCCCTTAAGCTGGAGGCTGTGGAATGAGCGAAGAGACTAAAACCTTCCAGATCCGATCGTCGGCGCTTTCAGACCGCGGCTTAAACGAGCGGCGACCGCTGAACGAGGACTCGTTTTTGCACGACCGCGAACGCTCGATCTTCGCGGTTGCCGACGGCGTAGGCGGTGCGGAAGCCGGCGAGGTTGCGTCACAAACGGCGATCGAAGTGCTTGACGAAGCGTTTCGACATCAAACCGATGGTAGTGACGTTGAAGATCTGATGGAGCTCGCGATTCAGCGAGCCAACGCCTCCATTCACCAGATGGCCCAGGAGCACGCAAAGTTTTCAATGATGGCCACGACGATCGTCGCTCTTCATGTGAAGGACAACGTCGCCACTTTCGGACACGTCGGTGATTCTCGTCTCTATCGTTTGTCGCCTGACGGAAAACTACATCGCGAAACTGAAGACCATTCAATCGTCGAGGAAGAAGTGCGTGCCGGGAGAATGACGCCCGAACAGGCGGCGAATCATCCCAGCAAGAACGTGATCAGTCGTGCGCTCGGTGCGGAGCAGGCGGTCGATGTCGATATGAAGGTGATGGAGGTTGAGGAAGGCACCGAGTTTCTGTTGTGTACAGACGGAATAACGCGCCACATTAACGACAATGAGATTCGTCAACTCATGGTCGTCACGAGCAACACAGACGAACTCTGCAATGAGTTGAAACAACGTTGCTACGAACGTGGCGCCGAAGACAACCTGACCGTCGTGGTGGTGCGAGTCGGCGAGCACCTCAAATCTGATGAGCGCCTCGCGGATCTCGAACCGACAATCTCGCCGGACACAGAACCCGTTTACGCAGTGCCGTCAGGAAACGGTTCGGCAGCCGAGTCGACCTTTGTGCCGGCATCGCGTATTGCCTTCCCTGCACCTCCTCCCCCTGATCGGCCATCGACGGCTGAAACGCTCAATGTTGCAGCCCCGCCGGCGACGCAAAGTAGTGGCGGCGGCTTGCGCATGTTGGCTCTTGCGTTTGTACTGCTGCTTATTGCCGCAGCGTTCTACGCGGGCGCGCGTTTCAAGGAACGAATTCCCTTCCTCGCTACGAAAGCGCAGCCTGTCCAAAACGCCGCTGCTCCGGTAAACACTGCACCGCCCGAGGAACCCTTTGTGCAGTTTGAGAGAACGCGACGGCAAGTTGATAAAGATCCGCGCGCGTGGCTGGCGACAGACATCGGAAAAGAGTTGTTGAACTCCGGAGTCCAGAGTCCGCTGGATTCTCCGAATGCTGAGTTTTTGTATCTTTATGGTCGCGCAAATCTTCTGACGGGAAACACCGACGAAGCGGGCAAGGCGTTCGACGCGGCGATTGTTAAATCGGACGCGAATCCGTCTCCGGCGAACGCGACTATCAGGAAAGAGGCGATTATCGGACTTGGCATGATCAGCGCGCGGACCCAGACTCAGCGCGATCGCTGGAAAGTACTAAATCATTACGAAGAGTTGACGAGACCTCCCGCCAACACAAACGCCCCCTAAACACTGCACCCTGATCTGTTTGCAATGCATCTAAGGTGCGAATCAGGGCGAACCGATGGCGGAACTCAAACTTCAACAGAGCAGACTCGATGGCCGGTACGACATTGTCGAGTGCCTCGGACGTGGCAGCTACGCCGAAATCTACGTCGCCACTGACAACGCCGCCGCAGAAGGCGCGCCCCGCACTATCGTTATCAAGGCCCTGAATCTTTATCTCCAGGACACGCCCGATCCCGAACTCGAACGAACCCTCGTCTCAAACTTTCAAAACGAAGCCGTCGCACTCGATCGCGTTCGTCACCCAAATGTAATAAACCGGCTCGGACACGGCACGGCAATCGATCTCGCAGGCACTACATTTCACTACATCGTGCTCGAGTATCTGCCCGGCGGCGACATGCTTGCGCTCACGAAAGCGCGGCCCCTCTCGATGCAAAGAGCGCTGTTTTACCTCGAGCAGATCTGTTCCGGACTCGCGCACGCGCATAAATGCGGCGTGATCCATCGCGACATTAAGCCGCAAAACCTGTTGCTGACTGAAGATCGTGAGATCGTTAAGATCGCTGACTTCGGTGTGGCCCGACTGGAGGAGGCTGACGGAGCGATCACTCGAGTTGGAACAAATATTTATTCAGCGCCCGAGCACAATCCACAGATGCACACGGGCCAGCTTGTTACGACCGGCTTGCGATTGCCTCACGATCTTCTAACACCTGCGGCTGATATCTATTCGCTCGCCAAAACCGCTTACACGCTGCTCGCCGGAGAATCCCCGCGCCGCTTCGCGCAACACTCGCTCACCGATTTGCCGTCGCACGTGCGTGAGACTCCATGGGCCAACTCGGTCTTGCGGGTGCTCGAGAAAGCAACGCAGAGCCGTCCCGAAGCGCGTTATCAAACAGTCGAGCAGTTCTGGGACGATCTTTCGGATGCGAGTTTGCCGCCCACGCGCCCGCTGCAAATGCCTCCCGCGGAGATTCAGTTGCGTCGCAAGCCAAGTGAAGATCTCTCGATCGAACCTGACGAATTCACTGAGAAGGCGCCTCCACGGCCGCATTTCTCAGTACCCGATCAGCGTGAATCGATGCTTCCCGATTTAGACGTATTCAAGCGGCCGCGCATCGTCGTGCCGATAAGTGAAGAAGCAAAGCGGCAGTTGGAGTTGCGTGCGGGTGCTCGCGATGGAAGCTCACAGCACGAACGGCGGCCCACAAAGAGTGCGATATCGGTTAGTTCGGTGCTGCCGACAAGCAGGACGCGACGAGCGATGGTTGCGCTTGGATTGATTCTGGCTTTTTCGGGTATGCTCCTGGCGACGCATAAATATGTAACGCAGAAGTGGAATCCATTGGCAGCTATTCAGCAACCCGCCGAGATTCCAATAATCGGGCGCGAAGGTGTTACTACAACTGACGTAAATCTGCGACCAGTAGCCGGGTCCGCGAATTCACCAATCGGGCTGGCCGAATCCGGCTCGAAAGTTAAAGTGCTGGCGGCAGATAATAATTGGTACGAGGTGCAAGTGGTTCAACACAGCCGGCCCAAGGTCGATCCGTATTCGTCCGATCGTGGCTGGATTAACAAGCGGTATGTAAAGTTTGATTGATTTATAGTGCGGAGAAGGAGCGACAGCTTGGGTCTGCTTGAATCGATCAGAAAATGGATAGATGGTGAAACCGGCGAGGATCTACTTGAAGCCGCCGACGAACACGCAAAACCCCGACGCGTTTGGGAAGAATTTCTGGTGAAGATCGCGCGCGAAGTTGAAGCGGCGATGCAGCGTGAGATGTTCACGCCGCCCGGTGGTCCAACCTACATCCCACGCGAGTACATCGTTTATCTTGAGCGCCGACGACGACAAAGACTGGCAAGGCGACAAGCGTCGTGGACTGGAGCAGGGACTGTTTCATGTGCTTTCGGAACGCGCACGCGAACTGAGTGGGACCACGCAGCTCGCGGTGAAATCGTTTGCTGTCGAGCTTCGTGTTGACGGCACGTTGAACAAAGGTGAGTTTCGCGTGCAGGCGGTGTGGGATGAGGCTGAAAGCGGCCATACGATGGTGACGGCGCGAGTGGATCCCGGCCGAACTGCGCCGGCGTTTAATCCGAACGACACCGTGGTCGAGCACGCCTCAGACGTTATCGAGAGCGAACAAACTGTCGTGCGTCCCAAAGCCCCGGCGCTCTATTCTGTTGAGATCTGGCGGAGCGGCGTGCGTGAAGCCGTAGTGCCTGTCATGAAAAATGAGATAACGATCGGGCGTGGCTCGAGAAGTATCTCAGTTGATCTGCCGATCAAAGGCGATCCGGAGGTGAGCCGTGTTCATGCGGTGCTGTCGCGGGATAATGAAGGTCGTTATTGGCTTGTCGCTAAGGGGCGTAATCCAACGCTCGTGAATGGCAAGGAACTGGCTCGAGAAGAACCAACCGAAGTCGGGCCGGATCAGAAGATCGCGATCTGCAATTTCGTGATCCGCATACAGCCCAGGTAAGGATTATCTTTGTGCTTTTTGTGCCTTTTCGTGGCTAAGATCCGCGATCAGGTCTTCAAGTAATGTGGGAACGTTATCGCCTTCGAGATAGCCTTTCCCAAGCAGCTTGATGACCCGTCGCTCTTTTGTCTCGCCCCGCAATTCTTTCAGTATCGCTCTCGCAAACGCCGCGACGACCTTTCCATCAAACTGCTTACCACTATTCTCCCTGAGGTCGCGCACGACGTCTTCAAACGATCGCCTGCGGCGATAAGGACGATCCGTCGTCATCGCATCAAACGCATCAGCGAGGGAAACGATCTTCGCACCGAGTGGGATCTGTTCGTCCGTTAACCCATCAGGATATCCGCGACCGTCGAGTCGCTCGTGATGATGCCTCGCCATTAACGGGATGTCCGCGTACGGATGTTTGATCGGAGCAAGGATCTCGTATCCGGCCGCGGGGTGGCGATTCAGTTCACTCGAACTCTTCGCATCGATGTTGTACGGAGCGTTGATGATGTCGCGGTCCACGATCAGCTTACCGATGTCGTGCAGGTAGCCGGCGATCTGAATTCCCTCAACTTCTTCTTCACTCCAACCCATCTCACGCGCGATGATCTCGCTGTAACGGCCGACGCGTTCAGAGTGGCCCTGCGTGTACTTGTCTTTGATATCGATCGCTGCCGCGAAAGCTCGCACCGTCTCGCGATATCTCTCACGCACCTCTTCGTACAATTTTCTATTCTCTTCGGCGCGGTGCTCTACCTGTTCGAGTAAACGATGCGTGTGAATGCCGACACCGATGTGCCTGACCATCGCGCGGATCGTGTCGAAGTCGTCGTTAGAAAACTCCTCGCCGCTCGCCTTTCCACCGAGCAGGACCAGCCCGGTGACCTCACCACGAACGATCATCGGCAACACCAGTTCGATTCCGTCTTCGGCGAGCTTGCTGCGATAGCGACTTAGAAAGCCGTTCGTGGTCGACTCATTTCTCACCAGCGACTCGGCTGCTTCGCATTCGAGAAAGACCTTCTTTTCTGCTTCGTCGATCTCGAACCCGTTCAACATCTGATCGCGAAGTCCCCAGAGCGCGACACAATGAAGTGGACCATCACCAGTACACTCGACCACGGCGCCGCGACGCAGAGCGAGCGTCCCCAGGAGAAGGTGCATGGACGTGCGCACCATCTCGCTGAAGTCGCCTGTGCCCGCAATCTCCTGGCCCAGGTCAGCCAGCGCTCCAAACGTGTGAATCAGTTTGTGAGTCGACGGCTCCATGTTCAGTGGACCATGTGATTGGTCTCGTAACTGGAGAGATTCAACAGTGCTTCGTGTTCGTCCTTCGCCAGGATCACGTGGCGGGTCAGTCCCAGCATCTCGAACAGTTGCACGGTCGGGTGGTTGACGTCGGAAAAAACGATACGCGCGCCGCTCCTCTCGGCGACGTCGATAATTCCCAGAAGAATAGAAATGCCGATGCTGTTAACTAACTTGGTATCGCTAAAATCAATAACCAGCGCCCGGCAACCGCAATCCAGTTGCCGGCGACATTCGCGTTCAATCTTTTCCCCGGTTAGCTTGTTTAGATAGTCGCTAGCATATACAACCGCCGTGGTGCCAACACAGTGCGAGCGTACTAGCCTTCCACTTGGTGTATCCACTCGATGATCCCCTCCCTTTGGAATCGAATGTTTATTTATAAAAAGCGACTTGCCGCAATATGAACAGGTATGTATGTCCCTGCTTGATCTGCGTTGGGGCAATTAGACCAATGACGTTAGGAGGAGCCACCAGCGCGCAAGTACTTAGTCATACGCAAACTGGTGCCATCATCGACCCGTTCAAACTCCACCTCATCCATGAGAGTTCGGATGAGTTTAAGTCCCCAACCGCGTCTTTCTTCCGCCGCTTCTGTGACTACTGATCCGCTATTCGTGCCGTTTAGATTGGCTGGCACGATGCCGCGACTCGAAATGGTGATGACTAATCTATCACTTTCGACGCGAAAACGCTGATAAATTTTTCGATCCGGGCTGAAACTGTGCTCCGAGGCGTTGATGCAGGCCTCGACGATTGCCGTTTTTATCTGATTAATCGCCTCCGGCCGGAATGTTAAACGCCTGGCAATCTGTTCCGCCGTGTTCGCGGCAATCAACTCGTTGTCTTCGCCCATCGGCACGACAATCAGAAACTCGTCCGGATCTGTTGTCTGTACAACCGGACTCGCAACTGTTTCGCGAACACGCGAAGCCAGCAATCCGAGTTGCTGCCGGCTCGAACCAAAAGCTTTACGTTGCTTCAGGATCCTGCCTGCCTCTTCACTGAAACCTTCGTTTGAGATTAACCAGATCTGAAAACGTGTGAAACCAAGACTGTTCGCCAGGTTCTCGAGCCGTTCGCACCACGCACGCGCGACATCGACTTGCACTTCGAGTTTCGATTCAATGTCGGCCGCAAGCCAGACCACTTGCCGGGCATCGGAGTAAGTTCCCTCTTCAAACGTGTGCGCGACGAGGCAATGGTCTTCTTCGCAGATCTGCCGCATGTCGCTGTCGAAAGCCAGACAGCTTGCGAGGTGAACCGCCTGAGGTAGTTTGATCAACTCGGTTTCGTCGCCGAGGCCGGAAACTATCGCGTCGTCCTCAGCGCCTTTGTACTTGCGACTGAACGTGGCGTAATCAAAAAGAACGGCAGGCACGCGCTGGCAATCGAATCGCGCAATCAATTCACGCAGGCCGGCGTTTGCGACCTGCTTGTAATGACGCTCCATCGTGTGTGGAGCGCGTTTGAGAGCGTCGGCGAGCGCTTCGGCGACCACGAGGGCGCGTGGCTCATTGAGCACGTCGAGGCGGTAACGGATCTTGAGATAGTCTTTCCACGTTTGTGGTCCAGCACCGGCTTCCACCGTCGACTGACTCCAGTTCACAAACTCCTGAACGTGCAGGCGATGAAGAATGTCTTCAAGCTCCGTCGCAGTCACGTGTAAACGTTTGCGCCACACTTCGAATGACGACGATTGGTCCTCACCTGCCGCAGCTTCCCAAAGCAGACGGATCAGAAGATGTCGTGTATCGAGCCTGGGCGAAACGTCTTCGAGTAGATCTGCAAAGTGACGATGAATGTGACCGCCGAAGAGTTCGTCGATGTAGAGACGTTCGCAGTCGAGATAAGTAAGCAGCGACGCATGTTTTTCGCGGGCTGCCTGCAGGAAGCTGTTGATGAAAAACGGGCTGCCGGCAAACTGCTGAACGAGCAGATCGCGTGCCGCTTCGCTTGTTGCAACCTGCTGTCGTCTGGCAACGTGCTCGACCAGCAAAGCGGCTTCGTCGGCCTCGAGCTGTTCGAGGTGCAGCATGTCGAGCAGTTCGAAGTTGCACTTCGCGTCGTGTGCAGCCTCGACGATCTGACGGCGCAATCCGGCGAGAACGAAAGAAAAACTTCCTCGTCCGAACACGCGCAGGATCTCAGTTCCGAGAATAACTACACCATTCAGATAATCGGCTAGCTGTGCGCCGTCGACCATCACGAGGGGACGGCCTCGCCCCGCGGGAATTCGCTGCGGCGCTCCGAGGCAGAAGCGAACAAGTGCTTTGTCGTCGTTGCTGAAGCGAAGGCGGTTGTACGACTCGACTAGTTGCTCGATCCATTCAAAGTCGGGAGCAGGCGCGAGTTCGAGCAGGTCTTGGAGGGTCAGTGGCGCGAGTGCAACAACGGGTTCGTCCCTGCGAAACGCGATGTACTGCTGCACAAAAGTGTTCAGAAACTCGATCGCGGCGCTGACAGCAGTGGTCTCGCTTCGCGTGATCGAAAAATAGATCGGAATGACTTCTGAATGCCGGTTGAAGATCTGATCGTAGGCCTGGCGGAGAAGTTCCGAGACTCCAGCCGATGGTTCCATGAGCAGCAGCAGGCCGCGGCCGGCATTCTGCGGCTCAGCCTGGGCCACGACTCGTTCAAGCTCCCCCGCACGACCAACAAAGTCATGCGGCGTCACCCGACCAAGCACGCGGCGAAAGTTTTCAGTTCGGCTGCTCATTACATTTTTAGTTCTTCTTTGTGCCCTTCGTGTATCCGGTTCTACGGCTCCCCGTAAAACTGCACCCGATCCTTCCCTAAACTCTTCGCCTGGAACAACGCACGATCCGCCGCGGCGATGATGTTCTCCGGCGTATCAACATTCTTCGAATACGTCGACACACCAATGCTAATCGTCACGCGCCCCAGCGGCTGCGACTTCCCGTGCGGAAACTCCGTTGTCGCAACGCGATGCCTGACGCGCTCAGCAATAGTTCCTGCTTCAGCGATACCTGTCTGCGGCAACAAAATGCAAAACTCTTCACCACCGTAACGCGAGGCAACGTCAGCAGAACGAAGCGCCCCCTTCAAACAATGAGCCGTGATCTGTAGCGCGACGTCGCCAGCTTGATGGCCGTTCTTGTCGTTGTAAGCTTTGAAATCGTCTACGTCGATCATCAGGAAACTCATCGGGTACTCGTGACGTTTCGAACGGTTCAACTCTTCCGCGATTCGTTCTTCAAGATAACGACGATTTGTCAGCGCCGTCAGCGGATCGGTGATCGACATCAGTTGAAACTCGGTCGCACGTTCCTGCCATTCGGCGCGTTCAAGAGCGAGCGCGACTTGTGGACCGATGATTTCCAGTAAACTCAAATCGACGTCGTCGTACGTTCCGCCCCCAACCTTATCGGTGACATTCAGAACACCAACCTTCCGCCCGCCAATCGTGATCGGATAACTGATAAACGAATTGGATTTGTACGAACGTTCAGGCGGAGCAGGCTTGCGACCTACCATGCGCAGATCGGCGACCATCATCGCTTTGCCCGTATCGATAACTTCTCCCGAAACTCCTTCACCGACGCGCACCGTACCAACCGTCGCTGGATCAGTTGCGAATCCAGCCGCCGCTTTCAGAATCAACTCGTTTGCGTCTTCGTCCAGCACCATCAGTGATGCGCGTTCCGATCGCAGCAGCTCCTTCGAATTGCTGACGATCGCGTTGTAAGTCTTGTCCGGATCGGCGCAGCTTATTCTTTCCAGAAAGTGTTGCAGCGAATCAGTGACACGCGAACGATGCTCCAACTCGTTGCGCAACCGTTGCACTTCGAGTTCGAGCTCCTGACTCACGTCACGACGCGGCTGCTGTTTCGCGACTGGAAGTTGGACCACGTTTTCAGGCACCGCTTTCGGGCCAGTGCGCTCGGGCGCCAGACTCACTCCGGCTCCGTTCGACGGCGCTGAACGAACGCGCTTTACAGCACGATCGACACGCTCGGCCATCTCGTTCAAGCGCTGTGGCTCGGAGAACAGAATGTTCGCAAAGATCGCCTCCGAGGCAATGCTTTGCAGGTCACCTGTGCGCAGTCGTTCCATCAGTTGCTGATAATCCGAACTCTTTACAAAAGCGCGTCCACCAATCACCGCGAGTTTTCGTTTACTGCTCAGCTCAACGGGCTTCGCAAAACACGAAAGTCCTGCGTGACACTTGTATTCGACGGTCCCGCCCGCCTTCGTTGCTCGGGCGTGGGCCGCGCCACAATACGGATCGCAAAGCTCCGCATGTTCAGGGGAATTCTGAAAGGCCTGGCAAACCGAGTTGTTATTGGACACAACCACAGCCGGTGGCTGATGTCCATCAACCAGCAAAAGGGCCAATCCCGAAGACTCCGCTAACGAATCCTGGGTTTCGGCCCAGGCGGGCGGGGCGTCTTCGCGATGTTCCTGAGGATTCAGGGCAATGGGGGACTTTTTAACCATCAAAATCTGGGGCTTAGCCGACTACCTTCGTCCGCACGAGGGGTTTACCTAAAGCTAAATGTCCAATGGCAGGAGATTTTTGTGAATTTTTGAGCCTCTATACGGATAATTTCAAAGGCCCGGAGCGGCACCCGGCGGAACTTCTTCGATATGAGGTTGTGCCGGGCTGATTCTAATGCACGCTGCAAAATGCCGCGGTTTGATCTCCACCAACTGAGGGACCACCTCCTTGCATGCGTCAATCGCGTACGGGCAACGTGTGTGAAACCGGCATCCTGACGGCGGATTGATCGGCGATGGCACGTCGCCCTCCAGCATTATACGCTGACGCGTGGCTTCGACCTGAGGATCGGGCACGGGTACGGCGGAGATCAGTGCCTTCGTGTAAGGCATGAGCGGTTCGTGGTAAATCGTTTTCGCATCGGCGAGCTCGACGAGTTTGCCGAGGTACATGACTGCGACGCGATCCGAGACGTGCCTGATCGCGCGAAGGTCGTGCGAGATAAAAAGGTATGTGAGGTTCTTTTCGCGACGAAGTTTTTCGAGCAGGTTCATGATCTGCGCCTGGATTGAAACGTCCAGCGCTGAGATCGGTTCATCAGCGACGATGAAATCGGGATCGACTGCAAGCGCGCGAGCAATGCCGATGCGTTGACGCTGACCACCCGAGAATTCGTGTGGGTAACGCTTGATGAAACGCTTGCTGAGCCCCACGGTCTCGAGCAACTCCTGAACGCGTTCTTCCGCTTCCCTGCCCCGCGCCAGACGAAATGTCTCGAGTGGCTCGCCGACGATTTGTCCGATCGTCATTCGTGGATTTAGTGACGCGTAAGGATCCTGAAAAATGATCTGAAGGTGACGTCGCTGCTCGCGCAGTTGTTTTCCGGATAAATGTGCGAGATCGCGATTGCGATAGAACACCTGGCCGGCAGTGGGTTCGGTGAGGCGGAGTATTGCGCGGCCGAGCGTTGTCTTGCCGCAACCTGATTCGCCGACGAGTCCGAGAGTTTCACCTTGTTGAATTTCGAGTGAAACGCCATCGACTGCTTTCACAATACGCTTTTCAGGCTTATTGCCGATCAACTTGTCGAGTGGTCCACCACCGCCGAGATCGAAGTGCACTTTGAGATCTCGAATCGAAAGCAATGTTGAGTCGTTTGCGCTCATGCTGGTGTACCGCCCGAATCGGCATAGACTTCGCGAGCAAAGTGACAGAGTGAATAGTGATCCGCGTTGAGCTGTACGAAGGGCGGAAACTCCTTGTGGCAGATCTCTTCAACTCGGTCGCAGCGCGGTGCAAAAGGACAGCCGGGTTTGAGATGCGCGACGTCGGGAGGCAGGCCGGGAATCTGATAGAGCTTGCCCTGTTCCGCGGTTGGATCGGGTACTGATCGAAGCAGACCCTTCGTGTATGGATTTCCGGGTTTAGAAAACAGTTCGGTGGTTCGTGCCTGCTCAAAGATCTTTCCGGCGTACATCACGATCACGTGATCGGTCATGCCTGCGACGACGCCGAGATCGTGAGTGATCAGGATCACGCTTGTGCCTGTTTCGCGTTTGAGTGTCTTGATGAGTTCGAGTATCTGGGCTTGGATCGTGACGTCGAGTGCGGTTGTTGGCTCGTCGGCGATCAGGAGCTCAGGTTCACACGAAAGGGCCATCGCGATCATCACGCGTTGTCGCATGCCGCCGGAGAACTCGTGTGGGTAACTGTCTGCGCGCGTGCGTGCGTCGGGGATGCCGACGGTTTCGAGCATCTTGATTGCGTGATCGTAGGCTTGCGCTTTGGTATGGCCGAGGTGGAGTTCAGTCATCTCCATCAGTTGTCGTGAGATCTTCATAAACGGATTGAGTGAGGTCATCGGATCCTGAAAGATCATCGCGATGCGGCGGCCACGGATTTTGCGAATCGCTTCGGACGGCAACATCAGCAGATCAGTGCTGTTAAAGATCACTTCTCCCGATACGATCTTACCCGGAGGATCAGGAACGAGTCGGATGATCGAGAGATTAGTGACTGATTTCCCCGAACCAGATTCGCCAACAATCCCGAGCGTCTCGCCACGCTTAAGTTGAAACGAAATCCCATCGACGGCTTTGACGATCCCGTCTTCGGTATCGAAGTAGGTGCGAAGATTTTTTACTTCGAGAAGATTGCCGTTGGTGATGGTCATAAACCGTTTTTGACAGGATTTCAGGATTACAAAGGATTTACACGATTAATCCTGTAAATCTTGTCTAATCATGCTAATCCTGTAACATCAAACCGTCCTCATCTGCGGATCCAGGGCGTCGCGCAAGCCGTCGCCAAGGAAGTTCAAAGAGAAGAGCGTCAGCGCCATCGTCACGCCCGGAAAGACCAATTGCCACGGAAAGATTCCGATGTTCTGAACGCCTTCAGCCGCCAAACTGCCCCACGAAGAGAGCGGCGCCTGCACGCCAAAACCGAGGAACGACAGGAACGCTTCAGTCAACATGATCTGCGGAATCGATAGCGTCGCATAAACAATCACCGGCCCTAGCGTATTCGGAATCAGGTGACGAAAGATGATCCGCGCCTCCCGAAACGCCCGTCGCGCGCGCGGCCAATACAAACTCCTGATTCTTCAACGACAGTATCTGCCCACGAACGATCCTCGCCATCGTCAACCATGAAACTGATCCGATAGCAACGAACAGCAGTATTAACTGCCCGCGCGGCGTCTGGCTGCGAAACATCGACAACAAAACGATCACGAGGATTACGTAAGGAAGCGAATAGAGCACGTCGACGAGACGCATCATCACGTTATCGAGGCGTCCGCCGAAGTATCCCGCGATCGCTCCGTAAGTCACACCGATCAATAGCGACACTAACGTCGCGATGATTCCGACGAAGAGTGAAATCTGCCCGCCTTGCAGCACGCGTGCAAGTTGATCGCGACCCAGGTTGTCTGTCCCCATCGGATGCAGCCAGGAGAACTCTCCATCCGGACCGGTGAACGGCGGGAACGATTGGGCCATCCTGATGTCTTGCGACGGAATGTAGTCAGCCGTAAATCCGAACGTCCGTTTGATCACGGTGGGACCGGCCAGGGATGCGATCGTGATGATAATAACGACGATCAGTCCAAACACTGCGAGCTTGTTTTTGAGTAAACGACGCCATGCGTCGCGCCACAACGAGGTGCCACGAACAAATTCGCCCGCTTCCTCGGGTCTGACGTCAGCTTCCGCAACGGCCATTTCCGGCGGGATGTGGATCAGCTCGTCGTGATCAGTTTTCTTTTCGGTGGCCATTTGTTTACTGATATCTCACGCGCGGATCGAGATACGCGTAAGCAATATCAACCAGTAGATTCATAGTTAAGAGAACCAATGCGATAAACGCGACGATGCCAATGATCAACGGCTCGTCGCGATTGAGTGACGCCTGGATAAAGTAGTTTCCCAGTCCAGGCAAAGCAAAAATTCTTTCCACTACGACGGTGCCGGTTAACAAGAATGCCAATGCTGGTCCAGTGAAAGAGACTACAGGCATCAATCCGCCACGCAACGCGTGACGGATCACAACGTGTTTCTCACTCAATCCTTTCGCACGCGCAGTGCGAATGTAATCGGAGCGCAAGACCTCGAGCATTCCTGCGCGCGTGAGTCGCGCGATGTAAGCCATATAGATCGCTGATAAAGTCAGCACCGGTAACACAAGACTGCGACTCGGAAACCCACCCCACCGAGAAGGTGGCAACCAGTACAGAGTAGTTGAAAAAACGATCACGAGGATCGGACCAAGCACGAAGTTCGGCACGGAAATACCAAGCATCGCCAGCGCCATCGATCCGTAATCCCACTTCGAGTTCTGCTTGAGTGCGGCGATCGATCCGATCGTAATCCCAACGATCAAGGCGAGGAGGTAGGCGAGGATTCCCACTGAAGCAGAAACCGGCAACGAACGGCGAATAATGTCGTTTACTGACTGTCCTTCGAACCTGAGAGACGTACCGAAGTCGAGGTGCCGCACGATGTTCCACATCGTCTTGCCGTACTGCTGGTACCACGGTTTATCGAGGCCGTACTTTTCGCGAATGCTTTGTTCGATGGATGCCGGAAGTCGTTTCTCACCCGAGTAGAAGTTGCCCGGGGCGAGCTTGATCAAAGCCCATGTGATTGTGATCACGACGAGGATCGTGGGGATAGTTACGAGGAGACGTCTGACTATGAAGCGAAGCATCTGTTAATTGCCGATTGCCAATTTGTCGATTGCCAATTTGTCCTTCAGCCGAACAAGCCAATCGGCAATTGGCAATTGGCAATCCGCGTCATTCCGCCAAATTCGGCGTGCCAAAATCCCACTTGGCTTGATCGCGTTCGATATATACAAACTTCCAGGGATACAACGAAGCCGGATTCGGATACATTCCCTTCACGTATGGTTTCTTCATCCAGTTAACGGCCGTTGAGGCGATTGGAATAACGGGTTGCTGCTCGAGCATGTATTCCTCGGCTTTGGCTAACAACTCATATCGCTTTTTGTTGTCGAGTGTGCGATTTGCTTCGTCGAGCATTGCGACGTACTTCGGGTCGTACCAACCGGTGCCACTCTCGCCGGCGACATAGAAGTAGCCCAGGAACGTAAATGGATCCATGTAATCCGCGCCCCAGGATCCGCGCGAGAACCCTTTGAAATCCATTTTCTGCTTCGCTTCTAAAAACGTCTTCCACTCCATGTTGCGTAGAGGTATGGTGATGCCGAGATTCTGCTTCCACTGCGCCTGCATCCACTCAGCCATCAGTTTGGTTGATCCCTGCGTGTTGTAGATGTACTCGACCTGGTCCAGCGGAAACTTTGGACAAGAAAAACTGCCATCGCTGTGTTGTGTGACCGGATAACCAGCCTCACCGAGCAACCGCCGCGCTTCTGCTGGATTGAACTCAGCACCTTTTGGCTGCGGATATCCGGGAAATATTCCCTCGGGTGTAAACGCCGTCAGCGGTTTGATGATCCTGCGATACGTAGCCCACGCGGGCTTGTCGATCGCCAGATTAAATGCCTTGCGGACGCGCACGTCATTCAACGGAGGCTTGGTCGTGTTCATGATCAGAAAATCGATCGCAGCCTCCGCGGCGTCCATGTAGTCTTTCTTCGATCGCAACACGGGGAGCCAGGGATTCGGCACGCCGCGATTTTGAACCGCATCAAGCTCACCGACTTTGTACAGGGTCATTGCGGTAAACTGGTCGGCGATAGGATAGAAATGAAGCTCATCGAGTTTGACGTTCGCTGCATCCCAGTACATCGGATCCCGTTCCATCACGAGTTTGTCGTAAGGAATCCAGGTTTTTATCTTGAAAGGACCACACGTGACGATGTGTTCAGCTCGGGTCCAGAAGTCTCCATGCTTCTCGATAACTTTCCGCGGAACAAGTCTGAAAAGCTGATGTGCGAGTAAACCAAGAAAGAACGGCGCCTGTTGGACCAGCGAAACGCGCAAAGTGTAATTGTCGATCGCTTCAACACCAAGATCTTCGGCTCTCACCGGCACCCACTCTTTTCCGGCAACCGCTGCTTTTAGTTTTGCGTTTTTATCCAGCAATTTTGTGCGCGCCTTTTCACTTCCCGGCAACGTCAATCGAAGCGGGCTGTGCATCTGCTGATGGAAGGCAGTGTCGGGATCGGGCTTCGATTCTTCAGCAGTCGGAGTGTATTCACCCTTGGCAGGATCGATAGGACTTCCACTGAGTGGCGCAGGAGGCAAACTGTCGTCAAAATCCTTAGCTAAAAGGAACTGTCCGGTCTGCGGGTCGCGAACAAAAACGTGTCCTTCGTGATAAGCCTGCGCGTACTTTATATACAGGCCGAGCGAAGCGGTGTGCGATGCCAGTCTCTTTCGCGAACGCGCGCCGAAAACTGTAGACGAAATCATTTGCATCGATCGGATCGCCGTTGGACCAACGACCGTTGCGTCTCAAGTGAAAAGTGAATTCAGATGAATCGTTGTTGATGTCCCAGCGTTCGGCTAGCGCGGCTTGCGGCGCGAGTGTCTTGGCATCGTATTCAACCAGCCCCTCGTACAGCGCCATGTAGAGTCGAGCTTCAGGTTGGCCCTCACTGATCTGTGGATCGAGTGATGCGGGTTCATCGCCGGAGACGTAGCGAAAAATGTTTTGCGCTGGAGGTGTGGTTGAACCGTAAAACTCTCCCTTGCTCGAGGCGACGGTACACGAGTAGGTGCCGCAGGCTAATGACGCCAGCAGGACCAGCCCAACGATCTGTCTAAACTTCATCAGGCACCCTCCACTCAATCTAGAGGAAACTTCGCGTGAGGCCGAAGCAGAAGAGACGAGGGGAAGTTACCACGCAAAGGCGAAAGGCGCATAATCTGTGTAATCTGTGGATGGATCATGCTAGTCAAAGTTTGACTGCGTAGCCCAAACCGTCGCCGACAGACAGCACTTCGGCTTTCAATTGAGGATGATTGATGAAGTAAGGATTAAACTCACGCAGCGCAACGGTTGAAGACTCGTTATCATCGCTGGCGACTTTTCCGCCCCAGAGCAAGTTATCGACTATCACCACACCACCAGTGCGCAAACGTGGCAAACCGAGATCGAGATACTGCGAATACTCTTCTTTCAAAGCGTCGATGAACAACAGATCGAAAGTCTCGTTGAGGTTCGGCATCACGTCGAGAGCTTTGCCTCGTTCGATCCGAACGCGGTCCAACAGACCAGCACGTTCGAGATAACCTGAGGCCAGCCGGATCATCTCTTCACTCGGATCGATCGTCACGACCAAGCCCTGTTGGCCCATGCCGCGCGCGAGATGGACCACCGAGTAACCGATCGCCATCCCGATCTCCAGAGCCTTGCGCGCACCCATCGCGCGAGCAGTGATTTCGAGAAAGAATGCGACCTCACGATCCGCGATCGGAACACGATGCTCCGCAGCATAAGCCTCCATCTCGGCAAGCAGCGGATCGCTTTGCCGGTGGAGTTGGTCCAGGTACTCAGCCTGATCACGTTTGATGATTGCGTCTACTCTCGCCTTCATGGTTTAGCTCAACTTTTTAGCCACAAAAGGCACATAAGTCAAAACGATTAGAAAAACTTTTGTGCTTTTTGTGGCCATTCTTTTTCCGTCAACTGTCGGGATTATCTTGCGTGTCGCTGTTGACTGAGACATAGCGGCGACCGAGGCCGAGCTGCCTCAACTTGTGTTGCAGCGACTGCCGGTGCATGTCCAGGATCTCGGCGGCGCGCGTCACGTTGCCCTGTGTGTGCTCGAGGCAGCGCGTGATGTAACGGCGCTCGAATTCTCGCCGATCTTCGCGGAAATCGGCTGTAAATGGAACTCGCAGGCCGTCAAGCTCAGCCTCGCCCTCGACCATGCTGCTCTTCGACATGCCCGCAGTGATCTCATCAGGCAGATCCTTCGGCGTGACTTCATCACCTTCGGCCATTATTACCGCGCGATCGATGGTGTTCTTGAGCTCGCGCACATTTCCCGGCCAGTTGTATTCGACCAGACGTTTTAAAGTCCCCTGGCTGAGTGCGCGCTGAGGTAATTCGTAACGTTCCGAAGCGAGTCGCAGAAACGTTTCACACAGGAGCGGAATGTCTTCACGGCGCTCACGCAGCGGCGCAATATCCACTGTAACAACACGCAAACGATAGAAGAGATCGGCGCGAAAGTTACCGTTTGTGATCTCCTGTTCCAGCGGCCTGTGTGTAGCACTGACGATACGAACGTCAACCGGGATCGACTCGTTCGCGCCAAGACGCTCGATGCGTCTTTCTTCCAAGCGCGCGAAGCAACTTCGCCTGCACGTTCGAGCTCATGTCGCCGATCTCGTCGAGGAACAACGTGCCGCCGTCAGCTTGCTCAAACTTCCCTTCCCGCCGCGCGGCAGCCCCTGTAAATGCGCCTTTTTCGTGTCCAAACAGCTCGGATTCGATTAACTCTGAAGGCAGTGCGGCACAGTTGACGGCAACGAAAGAAGCGTTGCGGCGCACGCTGTTTCGCTCGTGAACCTCGCGCGCTACCAGTTCTTTTCCCGTGCCCGATTCGCCACGCACGAGTACAGTCGCATCAGTCTCTGCGACCTTATCGATCATCGCGCGGACCTTCTGCATGGCATCGGAGTTACCGATCAGCGCGCCTCGTTGCGAACGCTCAACTTCAATGCGACGACGCAATGAATAATTCTCGCGTCGCAGTTGAACTGTTTCCGCTGCGTTCTTTACAACCAGGCGAAGATCGTCGAGTTCGAAGGGTTTGGAAAGGTAGTCGTACGCGCCGGCTTTGACTGCTTCGACGGCCATGCGTTCCGAGCCGTGCGCGGTAACGATGATCACGAGTGGGCCATTGCCGTTGGAGCCCTTTAATTCGCGAAGAAAATCGAGGCCGCTCATTCCGGGAAGGTTTACGTCGAGCAGGAGAAGATCGGGCTCGTTTTGTTTCAGCAGCGCCCGAGCGGCCTCGGCAGAACCGGCTTCAGTGATGTTGTAACCAAAGGTGGTGAGGGCTCGCCGCATGCCGTACCGGGCGGCTTCCTCGTCGTCAACTATCATTAATCGCAACGCGTCTTTTCTCACTTCCGGATTAGTTTAGGGCCGTGTGGCCCTAAACTCCTAGCGCGTTGCGTGCCAGAGTTATTTTCTGAGTTCGTTTCGCTGAGACGACCAAAATAATCACATCGCCGGAGGTACCGACATTGAGCGTACCGACCATCACAGGGTCGCCTTCACGCATGCTGATGTCTGTAGCTACCCCAGTTCGCTCATAGTTGATCGTAGGAAACCCACCGGTAGGGAACACACCGGGAGAATTGGACGCAACCGCCTGGCCGGTCTGAATAGGAACGCGAGCGCCAAAATTGAAACCCTGCATTTGCACCATTTGCTGGCCGTCGCTCGATCGCACAAGACGCACCTGGCGGATGACGAAATTGCTAAAGCTCGGGGTCAGTGTCGCTGATGATGTTGAAGATAATGGACCACCAATCCAGCTCACCTCTAAACGGCCTTCATTTTTCACGCGATTGAGCATCGTCGCCGCGAGCCGGTAGTTTTTGAACGGCAACGTGGCTCGCAACTGTTTCACTACGGAATCGAGGGACGCAGGTAGTTTTGATTCAACTACATTCTCATTAGTGCCGATGATCAGGAAGAGTTGGGTGTCGAGGTTGGTCTCGTCGTCTCTGCTCTCGGGCTGTTTAGCCGGTGTCTGTGGCGTATTGCCTTCTTGCGCTTGAACATTAAAGCTGCCGCCCATCAGGCATACCGCAGCGCACAGCGCGAGCAACATCACGCGCAAAACTCTTCGTGTCTTCATGCAATCATCTCCTTCAAATCGGGCAAAGTCAGAGCTAACACGCGCACTCTTAAACAAAGTTCCCGCGATAGGTCTATCTGTCCCATCGGTCCTATTTAATCGGAACTCTCAATTGAAACACCGCGCCGCGGCCGTTGCGCGCAACGTCCAGCGATGCGGAACCGCCGACTTCCTGCACGCGCTTGCGAACGATCGCCAATCCCAACCCGGTGCCACGCTGTCTCGTTGTGAAGAATGGTTCCCAGATCCGCTCACGTAGATCAGCGGGCACTCCCGAACCGCTGTCCTGCACGCTAATCAACAGTTCCCCATTCGAAGATGCGGCAATCAAGTCAACTCTTCCGCCCTGCGGCGTCGCTTGCAATGCGTTGAGCAGTAGATTCGACAACGCGTCGCGTAATGCAGAGACACACTTGCCTTCGAGCTGCGCTTCGACTCTCACCTGGCAGCCGAGGCCGATTCCCTGCTCGCGTGCGTTAGCTCGAAATAAATCGACGACCGATCGCAACAACTCATCGACGCTTAAAGGCTGCGCAGCCGGACTCTCTCTTCTCGCAAAACTGAGCAACTGCGTCACGCTCTGGCTGAGTCGATCAGTTTCTCCGACAATCAAACCGAGATCTCGCTCGTACTCCTTGCGAAGACCCTCATCTTCTCGCATCACTTGTGCGATCGACTTGATCGCAGACAACGGATTCTTGATCTCGTGTGCTACTGTCGCCGCCATGCGGCCAAGTGAAGCGAGGCGCTCGCGTTCGGCGAGTTCGCGTTCCAATCGCAGGTTCTCTTCAAACAAGTCGTGAGTCGTCGATCGCAATCGCGACCTGATCCGCGAGAAGGGCAATGATTGTGCGCGCATCAGGAGTCAAACTCGCGGATGCGGCATCGACTGCTAACAAACCTTCGACTTTGTCTTCCCGCCGCAATGGATACGCCAGCCTGAAGCCCTGATCATTCAGCAACGAATCATCCTCAACGGGTTCCCACCCACTCACTCTCGATTTTTCGAGTACCTCGTTGACCCACGACTCACTCTCTTCATCGGAACCGTTGACGACGATCTTGAGTTTCCTCAGACCGAGTGCGTCGGTCGTTCGTTCTTCCACGAAGTCCAAAAGATCCGAGAGGTCTTTGTACTGACCTGCGTAAGAACCGATGCGAGCGACGATCTCTTTGTAAAGAGCAGCCTCGCGCTCGAAGAGTTTGTGAAACCGTTGGGCCAACCAGCCTCGCAACGGCGCGGCAAGAAGCGCAAGCGCGAGAATCAACAGCGCTTCGACCAGTCCCGGCCTGACTCCGTATCGCTGCGTCATCCAGTCGCCGATGGTGCGAATGCCGAAGACGTATACGGTGAGCACGACCGTGGCAAAAGTTACGACGATCAGGCTCTCCTCGATGATGATCTCGAGATACCGGTAGCGATAGATGTAATAAGCCAACAACACTGAAGGCAATAGCGACCCGAGATTCGCCAACGTTTTGAGGTAGAGCCCCGCGACTGTTCCCGCGCCGACGCCGGCGGCGAGTGCTGCAAAGATCACGACGCCCACGCCGATGAACGACGCGGCGAGCGTCTGCATGATTATTTTCTCGCTGCGGTTGCGAGTCTTCCGCGCGATCAGGAGCTCAGTCAGCGCGATCAGGCCGAGCACGTATGCGATCCAGAAAGCAAACGGGATCACGAAGAATGAAAGCTTCGTGAACATCGGCGCGTAGTCGCCGGTCCAGAGCTGCGGCACCGCGACGAGCAGAAAAACAGTCGGAAGGTAAGAAAGATAAATGCGGAGGGTTTCGCTTCTGTTTAGCGGGCGGCCATGCGCATTGGCCCAGAGATGAAGATGAACGTGAAGAAGAAACGAGTAAGCGAACGTGATGCTGACAACGGCGACCGTGTCTGCGACGCGAAGCAGTGTGGTCCAGGTATCGAAGCCGAGATCGAAAAGGCCATGGAGCGTGACCACCAGGTTGCTGGTGTGCCAACCGCCCATCGTGAGTGCGAGCAAGGCAAGAAGACGCTCGATGCTGCTCAGTTTGCTGCGATGCGTGACCAGTTGGAACAGCATCCAAAGCGGCAGCAGCGCCCCGATGCTATAACCGATGACCTGAAGTATTTCGAGCGGATCAAGTGGGGACATTAGAAATATGTCCTATAGGACCTATGAAGACCTATAGGACATATAGGACCTATACTGGTGTTGCTTCAATTCGCCGATGCACTGCGCGACGGCGACGTGAACGTGATCTCCACGCGCCGGTTCCTTTTCTGGCCGGCGACCGTGGTGTTAGGCGCCAGTGGGTTTGAGGCGCCCATTCCGTTCGCCTGAATTCTCACCGGATCCACGCCCGCGGATTGGAACCGATCCGACAACACGCGCGCTCGTTCCTGCGTCAACTGCTGCAACGTTACTTCGTTGCCTTTGCTATCGGTGTAAGCCTCGATCAGGATCTGATAATCAGGACTACTTGCCAGCAGAGCCGCAAGCGGTTCCAGCTTCGCAACCGACGCGGATGACAGCGTTGCTGTTCGCGCGCTGGTCCAGATCGTTTCTGGCAGTATCAGTCGAAATCCTGTCGCGGTTTCTTTGAGCGTTCCATACTTCGCGAGCGTTTCCTTCAGATTCGCTTCAGCCGCTCGCCTCTCGTTGGCACGTCGCTCGGCTTCAAGTCGCGCAGTCTCGGCCTGCTTTTCGCCTTCGAATCGAGCGAGCTTTAACTTCGCAGCATCCCCTTCTGAACGCAGCACCTGGACCTCGTCGCGCAGTTGTGCGACCTCCACGCGCTTCTCACGTAATTGATCGTTAGCAACGCCAAGATCCCGTTCAGCTAGTTCACGCGCACGTTGCTCTTTTTCCAACGCCGTACGCAATTGCGCAACTTCACGCTCAGCTGCGTCAGCACTTTGCTCAGCACTGCGCACTGCCTCATCGCGCCGTCGAATCTCGTCGCGATTCTTCCGCGCAATTCGCCGGTCAACTGCGATCTCTTCGGCACGTGAGCCCGCCGAAGTTGCCTTGCGAGCAACGATGTCAACTTCTGCCATTGGCTGTTGCAGCCGCCAGGTCTTTTCAGCTTCCTGTAAAAGATCCTCAGCAGCTTGCAGTTCCTGCGGCGCCTCGGCCGATGCTCCCGCATACTTCGCAAGGCTCACCGCCTGGCGAGCTCCGAGTATTGAAACCGGAGTTTGCTGATAATCACGATCGGCCAACTCAGGAACGCGCGCGGTGCGAAAGTAATCACTCGAGTTTCCGATGTATCGAACATCCGCAGTTTCAACCTGACTTCCATTCGCGCGCTGTGGCGGAAGGTTTTCCATCACGACCATGCGGCTCGGGACCTTCATCAGGAAGTGCGGTTCGGCGGTGAGCACCATCGCGAACGTTTGCAGCGGCGTGGTGACATCCAGCTTAGAATCCACGAACGTACTACCGCTGCGCTTGATCTCTCCAAGATTGTCGACACGTCCATCGGGCGAGATGGCCCAGAGAATGTACGTTGTGTAAATTCCGCCGAGCTCGGACGCCCGCGGCAGATCCTCGACATTGAACTCGACGCGAGTGCCGCGACGGCCCGCTCGCTTCACCTTTGCCTCGCCCTTCAGGCGTGGCAAGACAGTCGTCCCACGAAACTTCACCGTAACGCTTTCGTCCAGCGGGTAAGTTATCGCAACTGTCTTACGTTCAACGTCGGTCTGGGCAAATACGGCAGAAACAAAGAGTAAACAAGCGCTTAGCGCAAAAACGAGATGCCGTCCAATGCGTTCGAAAGTCATGGCGAAACAACTCCTGGTTTTCGAATTTGGGAGCAACAGGCAGTACTTTACAAAGCTGTTGATGCCTCAAACAGGCGCATTGTTGCCGGATTACACAGATTTCACAAGTCAAATCTGTGTTCATGTGTGGCTCTTGGTCTTGCGATAGGCCGCGATTTGTACGATGAGGACACAAATACCGGACAGTAATAGGAGCGGGACCCAGCCCCGAGGCATGAACAACGTCAGGATAAGCCAGAGAAGTATCAGGCCTGCGCCAATCACCCACAACATCACGGGATCTCGTTGAGCTTGTACCCAACGCCGCGAACAGTCAGCACGTAACGCGGGTTCTTGGGATCCGTCTCGAGCTTCTTACGTAAACGGTTGATGTGTGGATCGATGTTGCGCTGATAGCCTTCGTAGTCTGTGCTCCAGACACGGTCGAGCAGCGCATTTCGCGACCATGCTCTTCCCGGTTCCGACGCGAGCAACTCGAGTATCTGAAACTCGAGTGGCGTCAGATCAACGCGGAAACCGTTTCGAATGACTTCATGCCGCCGCTTGTCGATTACGAGATCGCCGACCTCAATCCGTTCGCCGTCCTGCTCTTGTGGAGCAGCTCCGCCGCGTCTGAGCAGTGCCTCGACACGATACTCGAGCTCGCGTGGACTAAACGGCTTCGCGAGGTAATCGTCGGCGCCTGCTTCGAAACCCGCTACTTTGTCAGACAACGCATCGTGCGCGGTTAAGAATAGCGCCGGCGTCTGAATGCCTCGATCGCGAACGCGTTTCAGCAACTCGATACCCGACATTCCAGGCATCGATACGTCGAAGATGAAGCAGTCAAATCTTCCGGAAATAGTGGCTTCGAGTGCCGCCATGCCGCTTTCGCGTTCTTCAACTTGAAAGCCGAGCCGGCGGAAATACTCTGCCAGAAGAAGTCTCATATCGGTATCGTCATCTGCAATCAGAAGACGTTTACCGGCGTGCTTTGTGTTTGGTGTTGCTTGCTGTGCCAAATGTCCTTGATCCTGTCGGAGGGGATCTGATTTACGTCCGCAGATATATCGGTCAGAAATTATAACTCAATTTTGCGAAGACTCATCCTGGGGAATTTGAATTGATGTTGCTCGGGGACGAAACTGATCGGCAAATCAGGCAGCCTTGACGCCAATAAGTAGGGGTAAGTATAGTTCTTCTTTGACGTTTTGGGCCGTTTTCTACCCTCCTTTATAGCAACTGATCAGAGATTTTCGCAACCAGAGATGCGTGATCTTCGCCGCCTGTTAAAATATTTGAGACCTCACTGGCCAATCTTCTCACTGGCCACGCTCTCGATGCTTGTAGTGGGACTACTCGAGGCCGCGATCGGCGGTTTGATTGTGCCAATCTTTGATCAAGCGTTTGTTTCCGGAGCAGGTCAGCGTACCCCCACGATTTTCGGTCTGCAACATTTAATCCCGCAGGCGCCGCTTGAAGCATGGAAAACGATCTCGATTTTGTTGATCGTTTTCACCTTTGCAAAAGGCATTGCGGAGTATTTGTCGACCTATTTGATGGCGCGTATCGGCCAATCGGCTGTACTCAAATTGCGGCAAGATCTCTACAGTCACCTGCTCGCGCAGT
Organism: uncultured Acidobacteriota bacterium; assembly: GCA_963800055.1. Classification (GTDB taxonomy): domain Bacteria; phylum Acidobacteriota; class Blastocatellia; order Pyrinomonadales; family Pyrinomonadaceae; genus PSRF01. The sequence continues at coordinate 232,648 of CAWCZP010000013.1, read as the reverse complement.
CAGCAACATTCTTCGAGCGGCATCGCACGAATTACCTTGTCTCGCGACTCGTTTCCAGCGCGGCGGCGATCGAGACTGCGGTAACGAGCACGATTCGAGACATGCTGCGCGAGAGTTTTACTTTGATCGCGTTTTTGTCGGCATCGTTTTATTACAGTTGGCGACTCACGCTCGGCTCGCTCCTGATTGCTCCCGTCATCGCCGTTCTGACAGCGAAGTTTGGAAAAGCTTTGCGCAATCTCGCGCGCGAGAGTTTCGAAGGCAGCAAGGAACTCACCGACACAGCACAGGAAGCACTCGCCAACCAGGGCATCGTGAAGGCTTATCGCGCTGAGAAACGCGAGTCAGAACGCTTCACTGCGGTTGCGAAGAAAATCGTGAGGGCAAACTTGCGGAGCGCGAGTATTGCAGGCGCTTCACCGCCGACGATCGAGATGATCGGAATTCTGTTCGTCGTGCTGCTGCTGTTTTTCGGCCAGCAGGAGATCATCGCCGGCCGGATGAACACAGCTCAGTTCGTAACGTTCCTTTTCTTTCTGTTTCGCAGTTACGATCCGATGCGCAAGCTCTCGCGACTTCAGAACAGCATGGAACAGGCGCTCGCCGCTGCTCATCACGTCTGGGAAGTGATGGACGAGCACGCAGCGATCAAGGAGAAGCCTGGAGCAAGCGAGCTTCCAACACTGAAGAACGAGATCGAACTGCGCAACGTGTCGTTTGGCTATGCGAACGAATCGCGCTCAGTGCTGCGCGACGTGAGTCTGAAGATCAAAGCCGGGACGATGGTGGCTTTGGTTGGCGAGTCAGGTGGCGGCAAGTCGACGTTGACGAAGCTGCTGCCTCGTTTTCACGATCCGACTTCAGGCGCTGTGTTGTGGGACGGGATTGACGTTCGCGACGCGACGATCTCGAGTTTACGCAAGCAGCTCGCTTTAGTGACGCAAGAGACGGTGCTTTTCAACGATACGGTTCGCCACAACATCGCTTATGGAAAACCGGAGGCGAGCGAACGGGAGATCGAAGAGGCAGCATTAATCGCCTTTGCGCACGACTTCATTCGCGAACTACCCGACGGATACGATACGATTGTCGGCGAGCGGGGCATCTTTCTTTCCGGCGGTCAACGCCAGCGGCTTGCTATCGCACGTGCAATTCTGGTTAATGCGCCAGTCCTGATCCTGGATGAGGCTACGTCGGCTCTCGATGCTGAATCGGAGCGCCTGGTCCAAAGGGCGATCGGCAACCTGGTCCGGAATCGAACGACACTTGTGATCGCGCACCGCTTATCCACCGTGCGTCGCGCCGACGTGATCGTGGTAATGGAGGCGGGGAGAATCATTGAGATCGGCACGCACGCCGAGCTACTCGCCAAAGACGGACAATATCGAAAGCTATACGAACTGCAATTCGCCGACGAGGAAGAGGAGGAGGCTTTGGTTTAATAGGTCCGATCGGTCCTATAGGCCTATTCTTAGAAGATCATGAAATCGATGACCGGATACGGCAAAGGAATGGTGGCGGGTGACGATTTCTCCGTCTCCGTTGACCTGAAGACCGTCAACAATCGATTCCTCGACATCCATCTCCGCGTTGGCTCGGAGCTGGCAGCGCTCGAACCCTCGATCAAGAAACGAATTACCTCCAGACTGTCGCGCGGCCGCGTAGACGTCACCGTCAGCATGGAACGCGCCGCACAAATCGCTTACGAACTCAACCGCCCCCTGATCGCCGGTTACGTCAACGCGCTCAGACAGCTCCAACAGGACTTCGGCATCGCCGGTGAACTCGACATCAACGTGATCGCTCGAATTCCAGGCGCAATCCAACCTGCTAGAAACGGTATCGACGAACGAATGACCACCGCGCTGGAAGAAGCGTTGGACCAGGCGTTGAACGAACTCGAAAAGATGCGCGAGCAGGAAGGTGAAGCACTCAAGAAAGAACTCCGTGATCGCGTGCGGAAGATCGAGTCGCTCGTACCTGTGATCGAAGCGTCAGCCGCAGGTTTGGCTGATGCTTATCGCCAGCGTTTGCAAAAACGTATCGGAGAACTCCTCACTCGAGGTGGACAAGTTGTCGAAATCGATCCATTGCGACTGGCCCAGGAAGTCGCTTATCTTGCGGATCGCAGTGATGTGAGCGAGGAGATGGTCCGGCTGCGCAGTCACCTCTCCCAGTTTCAGGAAGCGCTTGACTCTCCGGGCGAGGCCGGAAAGATGCTCGATTTCCTTTTGCAGGAGCTCAATCGTGAAGCGAACACGACGCTCTCAAAATCCACGGATCTTGTGATCAAGGAAGCAGGCTTGGCGATCAAGGCGGAAGTCGAAAAACTTCGCGAGCAGGTTCAGAATGTCGAGTAAAGTGACAGAAGTGCAAACAGCGAGAACGCTCAACACGACGACACCGAGAGGCACACTCTTTGTCGTCAGTTCACCCTCGGGTGGCGGCAAGGGCACGATCATTGAGCACGTCCTGGAAAAGGTCGAGAATCTTAGCTACTCTGTCTCGTACACGACTCGTGCGCCACGTTCGAAAGAAATTGCTGGCCGCGAGTATTTCTTTGTCAGCCGCGACACGTTCGAAGAGATGATCGCCGCGGGCGAATTTCTCGAGTGGGCGTGCGTGCACGGAAACTTTTACGGCACTGCGAAGAGTCAGGTTCTTGAACAGACTGCCGCGGGTTCGGACATCATTCTCGAAGTCGATGTTCAGGGCGCCGCGCTCGTACGCCAGTTACTGATGGATTCGGTGAGTGTTTTTATCTTGCCGCCGTCCTACGAAGTTTTAAAGCAACGACTAATTGCAAGGGGCACTGATTCACCGGAGGAACTCGCGGTTCGTTTGCGCAGGGCGCCCGAGGAACTGCGTGATTACTCCAATTTCGATTACGTGATAATCAATGATGAGGTCGAGAAAGCAGCGCGCCAACTTGCCTCGATCATTTATGCGGAGCGGGCACGCTGCATGCGCCAGGAGAGCCTGGTGCGTGAAGTGATGGCGGAATTCAATAGCAATCAAATTATAGAATCATAGAAGAAGGAGCAATCGAGTGGCTATTACGACAGAGTTGGTTGACGGCGAAGTTGAGGGAACCGCCGGACGGGAAGTTGATTCAAAGTATCGCCTAATAATCCTTGCGGCGAAGCGCAGCAAGCAGCTACAGCGCGGCGCGCAGCCCAGAATTGAGATCGATCCTCAGAAACACAAACCGACACGCATCGCGCTCGAGGAAGTGATGCGCGGGCGTGTGCATTTTGATATCAAAGAGAGCGGAAGAGGAAGAGTAGCCACAAAGAGGCACAAAAAGCACATTATTCATTTGTGTGCTTTTGTGCTTTTTGAGTGCCAATTACATTCCTTTATAGTCCGGTCCACCGCCTCCTTCAGGCGTTACCCAGTTAATGATCTGGTACGGATCCATGATGTCGCACGTCTTGCAGTGAACGCAGTTTGAGAAGTTGATCTGCAAGCGCCGGCGCCCGTTTCCACCGTCTTCGACCATCTCATAAACAGCCGCGGGACAGAATCGCTGGCACGGGTTGCCGTATTCTTCGGCGCATCGTGTCGAGCAGATGTTAGTGTCGAGCACGTGGAGGTGGACCGGCTGGTCCTCGTCGTGGCCCACCGCGGCGTGATACACGTCAGTGAGTTTATTGAACGTTAATTTCCCATCGAAACGCAGATCTTTGTAGCGCTGCTCGATCTTGTCGCCCCGATAACCATACGCCGACAGCTTCTTCATCTCTTCGTGACCAGCAATGCCGCGATCTCGATCGAAAATTCCCCACGCTCGACCTCCAGTTACAAACTGCAATCCCGTATTGATCAGCGCGAGCCAGCGACCGTGTCTGAAACCGGCGTGAAAGTTCCGCACCTTGCGCAACTCCGGAATGATCCAGCTTTCATTCACAACCTGCTCGTATCGCTGCAACTGTTTTGCAGAAAAATCTTTTGCGACGAGCGCCTCGTAGATCACTTCAGCCGCGAGCATGCCGCTCTTGATCGCGGAGTGGATTCCCTTCAAACGTTGTGGATTGAGAAAGCCGGCGCGAATCGCCGACTAACAGCACCCCATCGGCATACATCTGCGGCATTGCGAAGTAACCGCCGGCAGCGATTGTCTTCGCGCCGTAACGAATCATCTTGCCGCCTTCGAGCAGACGTGCGATGTGAGGATGAGTCTTGAAGCGCTGGAATTCAGCGTGCGGATCGATTAGCGGATCCTTGTAATCGAGTCCGGTGACGTAACCGATATTGAGCACGCGATTCTTCATGCCGTAGATCCAGCCGCCGCCGTACGTTGCCGTGTCGGACGGAAAACCCAGCGTATGTGTGACGCGACCGGTTGGATAACGATCGTCCGGTAATTCCCACAACTCTTTCACGCCGATGCTATAGACTTGCGGTTCTCGTCCTTCGGCGAGTCCCAGCCGCTCGATAAGTTGTTTTGTAAGCGAGCCGCGTGGGCCTTCACCAAGCACAGTGATCTTCGCGAGCAGATCAACTCCCGGTTCGTAATTGGCTTTGCGCTTCCCTTCCTTATCGATACCTTTATCACCCGTGCGCACTCCGAGCACGCGATCGTTCTCGTCGTAAAGAAGATCCGCGCCGGGAAACTCGGGAAAGATGTTGACGCCCGCCTCTTCACACTTCTCGCCCAACCAGGCAGTCAAGCGATTCAACGAAACGATGTAATAGCCGTGGTTCTTGAGCGGAGGCGGCGTGATTGGCGAACGCAGCGCGAGTTTCGGCGTCAGGTAGAGAAAATGATCTTCTTTGACTGGCGATTCGAGCGGCGCGCCTTGTTCTTCAAAATCCGGAATCAGTTCGCGCAGCGCTTTTGGATCCATTACCGCGCCGGAAAGAATGTGAGCGCCGACGGCTGCGCCTTTTTCGATCACGGCGATCTCAACATCGCCGAGTGAAGGGTTTTGCTTGACCAGACGTGCGAGGTGATAAGCGCCGCTTAAGTTAGCCGGACCCGCACCTACAAAGACCACGTCGAACTCCAATGTCTCTCGTTGCATGTGCACAGATTATACGAATCTGTGTAATCTGTGCACATGCCAAACCAACTTATTCATGAAACGAGTCCTTATCTCTTACAGCATGCCGACAATCCGGTTGAGTGGTATCCCTGGGGTGAAGAAGCCTTCGAAAAAGCGCGTAGTGAGAATAAGCCCGTGCTGCTCAGCATTGGTTACTCAGCGTGTCACTGGTGCCATGTGATGGCGCACGAATCGTTTGAAAACGAGGACATAGCGAAGCTGATGAATCAGCTGTTTGTGAACATCAAAGTAGATCGTGAAGAGCGTCCGGATCTGGATCAGATCTACATGAATGCAGTGCAGATGATGACGCACCACGGTGGTTGGCCCATGACCGTGTTTCTCACTCCCGATGCAGTGCCTTTTTATGGTGGGACCTACTTCCCTCCCCAGGACCGCTACAACATGCCCGGCTTTCCGCGCGTTTTGATCAGCGTGTCGGAAGCATATCGCGAGCGCCAGGACGATATTCGCGAAACAGGCACCTCACTCGTCAACGAGCTGCGCCGTCTCAGTGCGACGAGCGGTTCGGATCAACCAGTTGAGAAAGAGTTACTCGACGCCGCCTACACCGGCATCGTCAGAAGCTACGACTCAATCAACGGCGGCTTCGGCGGTGCGCCAAAGTTTCCACCGGCGATGACGCTTGAGTTTTTGCTTCGCACACACGCGCGCACGGGCAATCGCGAAGCGCTCGAGATGGTGCGGCATACGTGTAAACAGATGGCCAATGGCGGCATGTACGATCAACTCGGCGGTGGATTTCATCGTTACTCAACCGATGCCAAATGGCTGGTGCCTCACTTTGAAAAGATGCTTTACGACAACGCGCTTCTTTCGCGGCTTTATCTTCACTACTTTCAAGTCAGCGAAGAGCAACAGGCGCGACAAACCGCCGAAGGCATTCTCGATTACGTGCTGCGTGAGATGACTCACCCGTCCGGCGGTTTTTATTCCACGCAGGACGCCGACTCCGAAGGTCACGAAGGAAAGTTTTTCGTCTGGGACATCGAAGAGATCCGATCCACGCTTGGCGAGCGCGACGCGAAGCTCTTTTCCAGTTACTACGACATCACACCGTCAGGAAATTTCGAAGGCAAGAACATTCCGAACGTAACGCGCAGCCTCGAACGGGTCGCGGAACAAAACGCCGTTTCTGTTTCTGAGTTGCAGGCATCGCTCGACGAAAGCAGACGCAAGCTTTTTGAGTTGCGTGAAGGGCGAATCAAACCCGCGCGTGATGAAAAAGTACTGACCGCGTGGAACGGTCTGATGATGGCCAGCTTTGCAGAGGCAGGCGTGATTCTAAACCGCCCTGATTACACAGAGGCCGCACGACGAAACGCTGAGTTCGTGTTGGCGAACCTGCGTAAAGACGGACGCTGCTTCGGACGTGGAAGGACGGCGTCGCGAAGTTTAATGGCTATCTTGAAGACTATTCGTTTTTGATTGAAGGCCTGGTGACGTTGTTTGAGACGACCGGAGAGTTTCGTTGGTTGGAGGAAGCTCAGGCGTTGGCGGAGCGAATGATTGAAGAGTTTTGGGACAATGAGGGTGGCGGGTTTTTCTTCACCGGAAAGAGTCATGAGGATCTGATCGTTCGTTCGAAAGACTACTTCGATAACGCTACGCCTTCGGGGAATTCCGTGGCCGCCATGGCTCTGTTGCGTCTTGCCATACTCACTGGTAAGGAGAACTACCGAAACCTCAGCATCGCGGTTTTGAGAGAGAGCGGCGACTCTGCGAGGCGCTATCCTTCGGGTTTCGGATATGCGCTTTCGGCGGCGGACTTTTTACTCTCGACTCCGAAGGAAATTGCGATTGTAGGAAGAGATCGTCAGGACATTCAGCCGCTACTTACCGAGGCTTGGAGGAGATACTTGCCGAACAAGGTGGTGGCGCCGGGGTTCGGTGTTGAGAACATTCCGTTATTGGAGAATCGTCCGCTGCTAAACGACCGAGCTACTGCGTACGTTTGCGAACATTACACGTGCAAACAGCCCGTAAATCAGCGTCAGAACTCGCGCAGTCAGCTTTTAATATTGCCATGGACAGGATTACGCAGGATTTAGGCTGGATTTGCAGGGGCGGCCATGCCGCTCTTGACTCCAACCCTCTGAAACGTCTATAGTTAGCGCGTGCCCAACAATGTTGGCACCTTACCAAGCGCGCTAATCACATACAACCGTCGTTCGCTTACCCTCTTTTCGGAAGGACTGAGCCCGGCAATGCTGACAACGAACAGGAAGAGCACCGCTCTCGTGACCGGTATTTCTGTCGTGAGTGCGTTGTTACTTTTGTCAGCGCTGATCAGTACGATCAATGCGCTGTTCACCAGCGGCGGCGTCACATCGTGGGTGGTCCTGTTGCTCCTAACGATCGCTTTTAGCCGGCTCAGTGTTCGCGTAGTAAGCAACGATGGCGTACTCAGAAGCAGAGAATCGATCGCCGATTCATTTGTCCTGCTCGCCGTAATGCTCTATGCAGTTCCTCCATCAAACTCCGCTGGTCCAGCAGTCGCCCTCGCCGCACTCGTCGGTTTCTTTTCCAATTACCGTCTTGCTGCTCGTCGCGAAGTCGTGCTCAAGACCGGCATGGCGTGTGCTCTCCACTTTTGTCGCCGCATCTTTTTATGGACCACTCGTCGACTTGTTTGCTGGTGGAGACGAACTGCCTACACAAGGCGCGCTACCACTAAACGTCTTCTTAGTTCCACTGCTCGTCCTCGCCGCCTTGCAATACGCGATGAGCACGATCGCGACGGCGTGGTTTCTCAGTTTCGACGCAGGCAAGTTCACACTCGTTCCCACTCCGGAAACCATCGTCTGGACGCTCACCACGAAACTCGCCGGTGTCGCGTCCGCTGTCTTATTCTATGCAGCGGTTCTGAACCGGAACCTGACTTATGGTGTTTTAGGTCTACTAATCTCCGCCCTGATCTACCTGCTCTATCGCTTCAACGAGTGGCGCCAGCAAGAGCATCCAACGCGCCGAGGCCGAGCAACGTCGCCACGTGGAAGAGATGGCGATCATCCACATGAACACGATTGAATCGTTGGCCATCGCGATCGACGCGAAGGACCAGACGACTCACGGCCACGTGCGGCGCACGCAGATTTACGCGAAGGAGATGGGACGGCTCTTCAAAGTTTCTGAAAAAGAGTTGCAGGCACTTCACGCGGGCGCACTGCTGCACGACATCGGCAAGCTTGCCGTGCCTGAGTACATTCTGAACAAGCCAGGCAAACTCACCGAAGCAGAATTCGCGAAGATGAAGATCCACCCGACCGTCGGCGGCGATATTCTGAAACGCGTCAACTTCCCTTACCCGGTTGAAGACATTGTTCGTTATCACCACGAGAAGTGGGACGGCAGCGGCTACCCCAAAGGTCTGAAAGCTGAAAACATACCGCTCGTCGCACGCATCATTTCTGTAGTGGATTTCTACGACGCGACACGCTGCGATCGCCCGTACCGCAAAGGAATGAAACGCGAAGAATCACTCGCGCTGCTTCGCAGCATGGTGGGCACGGCGTTCGATCCGAAAGTGGTCGAGATGTTCGAGCAGAACGTCGAAGAGTTTGATCGGTTGATCGATTCACATGACATTCAGGAACAGGTCGCGTCTACGCCAACAGTCGACACCGAAACGAGAACCAAGCCCGATGCGGGCCTGGCGCCTGACGTTCTCGGCGTTTTCGAAGAGACTTCGGGTTTCCGTTCGATCAGCGAGGCGCAGCGTGAAGTCTTCGCGCTTCACGAAATCGCGCAGACGATCGGTTCTTCGCTGAACTTAAGCGACACGGTGACGTTGATCGCGAACAAGTTGAGGGCGATCGTGCCGTTTGACACTTGTGTGATCTACCTGGTTGACGATCCGTCAGGAAAGGCGATCGCTGCGCATGTCGTCGGTGAAGAGGTTGAAATTTTCAAACGCCGCCGGATAAACATCGGCGAAGGCATAACCGGCTGGGTGATCGCCAACTCGCGTTCGATGTGCAATGCATCTCCCGACCTGGACCTGGTCGGCCTGCCCGATGAGCTGGTCAAACGTTTTCGCGGCGTTCTTGTGTCGCCACTCCAGCGCGAAGACGGTTCCTTCGGCGCGATTTCGCTCTATTCGCAAAGCCGGACTTCCTACACCACCGAGCACGTGCGTCTGCTTGAATCGGTTTGCCAGCACGCCTCGAGCGCGCTCAACAACGCTTTGACTTACGAAAAGACGCGCGAGAGTGCCCTCGTCGATCCATTAACTGAGCTGCCGAACGCGCGTGGTTTCTACATGATGCTCGAGCAACGACTCGCCGAGTGCCAGCGCATGAACCGTGAGCCGCTCAGCGTGGTTTGCATGGACATCGATGATTTCAAGATCATCAACGACAAGTACGGACACTCGATCGGCGACCGCTTGCTCGCCAGTGTTGCAGGCGTTGTGCGTCGTGAGTTGCGTCAGATGGACATCCTGACTCGTTACGCAGGCGACGAATTCGTCGCAATCATGCCGATGGCGTCGAGCAAAACCGCTGCCTCCATCAGCGAGAGGATGCGGAATTCGGTCGAGGATCAACTCTTCTCCGTCCGTACCGGAACGATGATCGGACTGGGCGTAAGCCTCGGCGTGGCCTGTTTCCCGGACGACGGCGAGACGACCGAGGAATTGCTGACTACCGCCGCCCGCCGAATGCAGCAAGACAAGAACTCCCGCAAGACCTTCCTCGCGGTGGCCAGCTCAGGCGTCAAAGCCATCGACATGATGACCTGATCTTCAGCCTGACAGATTGCATCTTAAAAATAGGTCCTGATCGGCTCGTATAGGGCCTATATTTTCTTTTAGCGCGCCGTCTCGCATATAATCCGTCGATTCATGAGCAAACAAACAGCAGCACCACCTTCAGCCGCCAAAGCCGAAGAGCAACAAAGCTCTACAGGCGTGATGGACGCACCCCCGGACGTGGATTCGCAAAACCTAAAGCAGGAAACAGCGAGGCTAAAAGAGAAACAGAAAACACGGCTCGCCCCTTTTGAAACCGACTACCTGCTTCATCTCTATCGCCAGATGCTTCTGATTCGCCGCTTCGAAGAGAAGTCGGCGGAGGTGTATGTAGCCGGAAAAATCGGCGGTTTCTGTCATCTTTACATCGGTCAGGAAGCAGTTGGCGTCGGTACGATATCCGCGACTCGCCAGGACGATTACGTGATCGCGAGTTACCGCGAACACGGTCTGGCGCTGGCAAAAGGAATGTCAGCCAGATCGATCATGGCCGAGCTCTTTGGCAAAGCTACCGGCTGCTCAAAGGGTAAAGGCGGCTCGATGCACATGTTCGACAAAAGCGTTGGTTTTCTTGGCGGCCACGCGATCGTCGGCGGTCAAATTCCGCTAGCTACAGGCACTGCCTTCGCCACCAAGTACCAGGGCACCGATCAAGTGACTCTTTGTTACTTCGGCGAAGCCGCGGTTAATCAGGGCGCGTTCCATGAGTCGCTCAACATGGCCCAACTCTGGAAATTACCCGTCATCTACATCTGCGAAAACAATCAGTACGGAATGGGCACTTCGCAAAAACGTGCCATGGCTCTTAGCGACGTCGCACAGCAGGCGTGCGCATACGAGATGGCATCAGAGTTTGTGGACGGCATGGACGTCCTCGCCGTTCGAGAAGCCACGGCCCGCGCAGTAGAACGTGCACGAAAAGACTACCTTCCGACACTACTGGAGATCCGCACTTACCGCTTCATGGGCCATTCAATGTCAGACCCCGGAAACTACCGCACGCGTGCGGAAATCGAGAAGTACCAGGAACGCGATCCAATCAAACTCTTCGCCGCGAGTCTGCTCGAAGAGAAGATCGTCGACGACAAGACGATCGAAGAGATCGACCGCAGTGTTCGTGAAGAGGTCGAAGACTCGCTGCGTTTTGCCGATGAGAGCCCGTTACCGGACCCGAGCGAACTTTACACAGACGTTTACGCCAACCCAATCCAACCAGGCCGCAAATAATGCCGACAATTACGATACGCGAAGCACTTAACCAGGCCCTCCGCGAGGAACTCGCACGCGACGAAAAAGTCTTCCTGATGGGCGAAGAAGTGGCCGAATACGACGGCGCTTACAAAGTCAGCAAAGGGCTGTTCAAAGAATTTGGCGGTAAAAGAGTCATCGACTCGCCGATTACTGAGCTGGGGTTTGCCGGACTCGGAGTCGGAGCAGCAATGGTCGGACTCCGTCCGGTAATCGAGTTCATGACTTTCAACTTCTCGATCCTCGCGACGGATCAAATCATCAACTCTGCCGCCAAGATGCTTTATATGTCAGGCGGGCAATTCAATATCCCGATCGTCTTTCGTGGCCCGGGTGGTTCGGCGTATCAAGTGTCGTCGCAACACTCGCAGGCGCTCGAGTCGTGGTATGCATACTTTCCCGGGCTCAAGGTGGTGATGCCTTCAACCCCGGCCGATGCGAAAGGTCTTTTGAAGTCGTCGATCAGAGACGACGATCCGGTGATCTTCATCGAGCAGGAAAGAATGTACGGGCAGAAGGGCGAGGTTCCGGACGAGCCTGACTTCACGATTCCTTTGGGACTGGCCGACGTTAAGCGTGAAGGCAAGGATGTCACTATCGTTGCGCGTTCTTTGATGGTCCCGATTGCGCTCAAAGCTGCGGAGGCACTCGAAGAGCAAGGTGTTTCGTGCGAGGTGATCGATCCGCGAACGATCAGGCCACTCGATATCGACACGATTGTCGAGTCAGTAAAGAAAACGAATCGCGTGGTGGTCGCTGAAGAATCGCATCCGATTTGCAGCGTAGGAGCCGAAATCAGCATGCAGATCATGGAGCGTGCGTTCGACTATCTCGATGCGCCGGTGAAACGCGTTTCAGGTGTTGATGTGCCGATGCCCTACGCAAAGAATCTCGAAGATCTCGCGATACCGGATGTAAACAAGATCATCGCTGCGGTGCGTGAAGTCGCGTATTTGGATTAACTCCGTGTCCTGTGTCTCTGTGGTAAGAATCCACCACAGAGACACAGAGACACAGAGAGAAGTTGATTCTCAATCACTAAGGAACGCCGAATGGCAACCAAGGTCATCATGCCGAAGCTCTCCCCTACGATGGAGGAGGGACAGATCTCGCGTTGGTTAAAGAAAGAAGGCGACAAGGTCTCGATGGGTGAACCACTCGCCGAGATCGACACCGACAAAGCGACAATGGAAATGCAGGCGCTGGCAAACGGCGTCTTGCGCAAGATCCTTATTAGCGAAGGACAATCAGCGCCGCTTGGACAGACGATCGCGGTGATCGGAGAACCCAACGAAGACATTGCATCGTTGCTTTCCGAAGCACCAGCCGCAGCTCCAAAACAGGAACCAGCTAAACAGGAGCAGCCGCAGCAGCGGGATCAGGAAAAGCCACCACCGCAGGCGAAAGCGGCGGCGGCTGGGAGCAGTCCTCAGCCTTCCAGCACTGATGCAAACGGACGCCAGCCACAGGCAACAGCAGGTGATTCTGGTCGAATGATCGTCTCGCCGCTGGCCGCGCGCATGGCCGCGGAAGCCGGGATCGATCTGCGTTCGCTTCAGGGTAGTGGACCAGGCGGACGAATCATCAAGCGAGATATTGAAGAGGCGATGAGCCAGCCGAAAGCGGCGACTGCACAACCGTCGTATCCGCGCGCGGTCGAGCCAGGACGATTCCCGCAGGTCGCAGCATCACCTTATCGCGATGAGCCGGCGAGCGAGATCCGAAAGGTTATCGCGAAGCGACTGGTTACTTCGCTCGGTCCGGTGCCGCACTTCTTCCTCACGACAGAGATCGAAATGGATCGCGCGGCGGAAATGCGCAAAGGAATTAACGCGCTTGATCCGGATCTCAAGATCAGTGTCAACGACATCATCATCAAGGTTACCGCAGGAGCGCTCCGTCAACACCCTGAAGTGAATGCATCGTTTCAGGGGAATTTCATTCGTTATTACGAGCACGCGGATATCGGCGTGGCGGTGGCGATTGAGGATGGATTGATAACTCCTGTGGTTCGCTCGGCCGATCAGAAAACGCTTAGCGAGATCGCAGCGGAGGTGCGTGAGTTAGCCGAGCGCGCTCGTTCGCGCAGACTCAAGCCTGAAGAGTACACGGGCGCGAGTTTTTCGATCAGCAATCTTGGGATGTTCGGGATTGATGAATTCACGGCGGTGATTAACCCACCCGAAGGTGCGATTCTTGCGGTCGGAGCGATGTCAGCAAAGCCTGTCGTTCGCGACAATGAGATCGTGATCAGGCAGATGATGCGCGTGACGATGTCGTGCGATCACCGTGTGATTGACGGCGCCACGGGTGCGAAGTTCTTGCAGACGTTCAAGAAAATCCTCGAAAACCCGCTTTACCTCGTCGTTTAGGTACACAAAAGGCACAAAAGACACAAATGATTTCTCGTCAATTTGTATCTTTGTGCCTTTTGTGTCCTGCTTTTAAGCGGCTTTACTCTCCCGCCTGAAGCAGCTCAGAATCTCATCCGCGTCGAGCGTGTCGCGTTCCATCAGCAGCTCAACTAAACGACCGATCGACTCTCGTTCCTCATTCACGATCGCACACGCGCGCTCGAGCTGCGCGTTAATTAATTCGTTCGTCGCGTCCTCAACCTTATCAAGCAGGTTCTGGCTGTATGGTTGATCCGGCTGGCCCAGGTGAATCGGCCCAAGACGGCTCATACCAAACTCGCCCACCATCGCCCGCGCGATTTCGACCGCACGCTCGATATCATTCGACGCGCCCGCCGTCATCGTCGAAAGCAGTACCTGCTCCGCGGCACGACCACCCAACAACAACGCGATCTGATCTTCGAGGTATTCACGCTTCTTCATGAACCGATCGCGTTCAGGCAACGACTGCGTCACACCCAAAGCGCGGCCGCGCGGCAGAATCGAAACTTTGTGAATCGGATCGCCGTTCTCAACCGCGAGTCCGACGGCGACGTGTCCTGCTTCGTGTACGGCAGTGGCATAACGCTCATCGTCATCCATCATGAAGCCCTGGCGTTCGGCCCCCATGAGAATACGGTCACGCGCAATCTCGACGTGTTTCCTCTCCACAGCCTCGGCATCCTCGCGCGTGGCGGCAATCGCCGCCTCGTTCATGAGGTTGGCCAGATCCGCTCCGGAGAAACCCGGTGTTCCTCTGGCAATCCATTTGAGATCGAGTCCTGACTCGAGTTTGAGATTGCGTGCATGGACCTTGAGAATCGCTTCGCGGCCGTTGACATCCGCAAGATTCACTGCGATCTCGCGATCGAATCGACCCGGTCTCGTGAGCGCCTTATCGAGTATGTCGGGCCGGTTTGTTGAAGCGATAACGACAACCGCAGTCGATTGATCGAAACCATCCATCTCAACGAGCAACTGGTTGAGCGTCTGATCCTGATCGGCTGAAGCTGAGTCGCCACCGCGGCCACGCTGGCGTCCGAGAGCGTCAATTTCGTCGATGAAGATTATGCACGGCGAGAGTTTTCTTCCCCTCGCGAAGAGATGCCGCACGCGAGCAGCACCGAGTCCGGCGAACTTTTCCTGAAAACTCGATCCGGAAGCAGCAAGAAACGCAACGCCTGCTTCTTTCGCCGCCGCTCTTGCCAGCAACGTCTTGCCTGTTCCCGGAGGTCCGTAAAGCAAAATACCGCGCGGAACTCGTCCACCCAGGCGACTGAACCGCTCCGGGTTACGCAGAAACTCGATCGTCTCGGTCAGCTCCGCGCGCGCCTCATCCACTCCGGCAACGTCTTCGAAGCCCACATTCTGTTTGCCGCTATGATTCTCGAGCTCAAAAGAACCGCGACCGCTCATGCTCGCGTAAATGCGCCAGCCGGCAAACGCGATTAACCCAAGCGTCAAGATTGGCAACAACCAGCTCGCGAGGTTCGAAAGGAAGCCCGGCTGCACCGGCCGGTATTCCACCGGCACATTGTTCTTGCGAAACAGTTGAACGACTTCGTGCTGCGCCGTTTCACCCGTGACAGTCGCTTCGACAAGCGAGCCATCTGCTTTTGTCACGGTCAGAGTCGCGCCTTCAACCTGTAGCGCTACCGCGCCTCCAACCTCAGCGAGGCCGAAAATCTGCGAATAGTTGATCTTTTGTACAGGGGGTTGTTGACGCTGATAATTGACGATGGTGGCGGTAACGGTCAGGCAGATAGTGATGATTGCAAGGGTAACAAGGGCGACTCTACGTGTGCGAAGTGATACCCGGGGCGTGGGGGTAGGCATAAAAACCTCCAAAAAAATTTAAGAGGCAAAGAATCGGGTCGGGAAAAGCGACGGAACTCCAGAAAGGAAGGCCCCGCAAAAGCCTAGGTCACACTTTATCAATCACTAATGTGTGAAGTCCAGAACAACTTTGTGAAAATTGTGACCTGTTCCAATAAGTCTGATTCGGACGTATAGGACTTATTCGACTGCTTTCGTCTGACTGAAACGTTTTCGTACGCACTAACGCAGGCAGATCCTCGTAAATTCAAGAAACGATAGGAAGCACGAAGCGGCATAGTCGTTGCTCCACTAACCCACGATTGCTTTTGTACCAACGAAAGTTTAGGCGTGGTTGACAAAAGGAGGAGACGAAATGCTTTGGACGATTTTTGTGATTTTGTTGGTTCTGTGGTTACTCGGCGTGGTAAGTGGCGTCACCGTGGGTAATTTCATTCACATATTGCTTGTGATAGCGCTGGTAGTGCTGCTTATCAACATAATTGGAGGTCGTCGGACAGTCGTATAGGCAAACTCACACTGTTTGCCCTGCTCGACGCCCGACACTCTGCCCGTGGATTCGCGAAGAACCGTCGGGCGTCCTTAATATCAGGTAAGTGGTAAATCGAACACGCGAATGATTCGCCCTACTGGATAAAGATTCATTTGTGGATCCCAGTAGGGCGAACGTTTGTGGAAAAACCGCAAACGCGCCAACGGGCTTGCGGCGAATTCTTCGTCCGTGGCGATCAGTGCTTCAAACTCCCGGTTCGAAGCGCGGGATCATTTGCCATCATTTCACGGGCGAGCGCCTCCAGCACGTACGCCTCTCCGTATTCTTTTTCTTCGAAAATGGCATTGAAGAATCCCCAACGAACCAGCGAGTCGGGCGCTTCGGGTTCGAGCAGGTTCATCAAGACTCTTGCCGACGGTTGGTCTAGGGGGAGAATCACAGAGCCCGCGGGGAAGACTCTCGTCTCCGTTGTTCGCTCGACGTCAAAACGCGGCATATAGCGTCCTTCAAATGGACCATTCGGCCAGGTGACATTCTTGAACCGGTAGCTCTCAATCTCTACTGGAAAGAATTCCGCCAGCGTCTTCATCTCGAGACCGTGGGCTTTCAGCACGTCGATAACTTCAGTCCACTGATAAGGAACTATGTATTCGAGCGGCGGCGCGACTGCTTTCGTAACTCTGAACGTTTGATACATCGGCACCGTGAGGTCCAACGGCTCACGTCCATACACAACGCGAAGATCACCTGACACTTCGCTCTGCTCTGTCTCGTATTTGAACGCTCTCAAGGCAAATGGGGTCACTTCGTTCGTCAGTTCGAAGTCAAGCGGAAATAGTCTGATCGGGATCGTAGGATCTACCGGCTGCGATTGTGCGCTCGTCTGCGTTGCGACCGAGTTCTCGTAATCGCTGAGGATCTCGATTGGCTTCTTTTAACGCGGCGAGCAGGAAGTCGTAAGTTCCGATCACGCGCGAGCGATAGTCTTTGATCATGTGCGTTTCGATCAGAATCCCAGGTCGATTTCTGATCGGCGCATAGCCGGTTGAGAAGCGCGGTGAGCCATTGAAGTCGCGCGTGCCGAGTGTGAGATCGCGATTATCGATAAACTCCAGATACCATGAGATCACGTTGCCTGCTGCTTCTGTTGCAGGTGCGACTTTTCCTCCGAACACTTCTCGCTCCCACTCGATAATCGCGTCGTCAACGCCTGCATGGTGTTCGTGGTGATAAGTGATGTTGCAGCGATAGTCAGCGCCGTCCGTTACGTGGCAATCGATAAACAGATCGGGTTTCCACTGGTTCCACAGACGAATCCAGGCACGCGTCTCGGGCGTGTCGGCTTTCATGTAGTCGCGATTGAGATTTTGATACGTGCTGGTCGTGCGCCAACCCATCTCCACTGGACCATTCTGGTTGATGCGATTGTAAGGGCTGGGGCGCTCGTGCCCGTCAGTGTTGTAAATCGGAATGAACAGCAGGACGACGTTGGTCAGCAGTCCTTCGAGAGTTTTCGTGATGCCCAGATCGCGAAGCAAAGCGAAGCCTGCGTCTTTGCCGTCCGGTTCCCCCGCGTGAATGCAGGCTTGAATCAGCACGACCGCTTTGCCCTGCGCATGCGCGGTTTCAGGCGTGAAGGTGCCGGTTTCAGATGCGATGACTAACGGCAATTCCCTGCCCTCGCCGCTGAATCCGAAGCTCTCATAATCGATGCAGGGCGATGCGTGCGCGAGGCGTCGCGCGAAGGCGACTGTGTCATCGTAACTGGGCGTTTCGCGGTAGTCGGTGGCTTCAGCGTGCGTGCGCCACTCCGGGGGTATTTGTGTTGTAGACATAAGTGTGAGTCTCCAACAGAACCGAGCGCGGTAGCGCCGGGTCTGCGATATTCTAAGACGCCTTATTGGATGTCGCAGACCCGGCGCTACCGCGCTCGGTTCTGTTATCTGACCAGCATTACAAGAACGGCACTCTCTTCGCCGGCGGGCGTTGAGAGTGCCGCATGCTGCACAACGAATATACATCGTACGTGTAAACCAACTGGTGATGAACGCGCTAACGCCCAAAATCCCGATCAGGACGGCGGCGTTCAAAAGAAACTCTTTCAAACTTAGGGATTCTCCACTCTTCTGGGACGATATGACTGACCGCGTTCATACCCGTACTGAAATGGCCTGTCAAGCTCAGTTCCCGCGTAAGCAGCCCTTAAGTCATCTTCAACGTCAGAATACGCCTTTCCTCGTCGCTTCGGATGCAACGCGGCCGTGTAACCACGCCGGTAATTCGGTTCGTCGCTATCGAAGTCGCCCTGGTAGTGGGCTCGCTCACCTTCTCTCAATTCCTCCCACCATCGTTCGCGCAACGTGTCGATGTCCTGTGCGCCCGCATTGTTCAGTACTTCTTTCGCTCGATCCTCCTGATCGCCTTCGTCTGCATAAGCGATCACGATCGAGTTGCCATGACGCAATGCGTCTTCGTAGAGATAGACGTCCTCGTGCGGGATGCCTTCGCCGAGTTCTTCCTCAACTGTGTCGCCGACCGCAGATCCTGCCGCCGCTCCGACCATGCCCAGTAATGCGGCTCCGACCATTCCGAATGCGATGACTGGCCCAATGCCCGGAATCGCTAAAGTCGCGACCGCTAAACCCAGCGTAGCCCCACCGGCAGCTCCCATCGCGCCGCCGACAGCCGCACCCATCGCCCGTCCCATTCCGGGATCTTCTGTGTCGGTGACGGGCACGCCCTTCTCGACCGTATCAGCCGCTGCGCTGCCAGGAGCGATTATTCCTATCCGCTGGTCTGGTATTCCGAGAGATCTTAACTGTTTAACTGCTTTTTCCGCGTTATCTCGTGATTTAAATACGCCCGTTACTACTTCCATTGTTCGTTCCTCCGCTTTTGGTATACCTACCTTCTAATGCGACTGACATTCCGCAGCAAGCATTGGAAGGAATCGACACAAATCGTTGAGGAATTCCGCAAAGCTATGTTAGAGTCGGGCTATGTTCGACATCGTAGAAAAACACTGGCCTATGTCGGAAGGCGACGGAAAAGCCACGCGCAAGAAGCGGCCACGCATTCTGGCAATCACGACTGATTGTTGTACCGGCTGTGCGGGGTCTCCAGCGTGTATCGAGTATTGTCCGATTGAAGCCTGCATGTTTTGGGTGCCGGACGAAGACCATCCTCCGTTTGGGCGAATCGAAGTAGATCCTTATCTGTGCATCGGCTGTCAGAAGTGTACGAGTAAAGGTCCGGATGGCGCGTTTCTCGATGGCTGTCCGTGGGACGCGATCGAGATGGTGCCCACCGACGACTGGGAAGCCGTGCACGGGATCACACTTCCGGATGCTCCGCCCGCTCCACCGGCTTAGTACACAAATTACACAAATTATCGACTTTGAATTGCCTTTGCTGTTAGAGTGGCCTGTTCTTTAATGCGCGGCGAGGCATCTGTTGACGCGGCGTAACTTTGCACTAATTGAAGATCGTCTTTAGTTCCTACCAGCGCCAAACCACGCAATGCCTCCCAAACACTGTCCTCATCCGAGATCAGATTCAAGACTTCATCGTCTCGCGTGACCTGCGATCCGTTTGGCTTGAGGACTTTGTTGATGCGTCCCGGCAACGGAGATCGGACTTCGATCACCTTCCCGTCACTCTGCTGAACGCGAGCCACTAGCGTCCGGCGCGCGACCGTCGCGCCTTCCTGCAAACTGGTCACGACTCCGTCTGCCGGCGCCTTCAGCGGATATGGCTTGAGCGCGGCGACCAGCTCTTCACGACCACTGTGATCGTTGAATCTCACCAGCGCCAGCGCGGCGTTACGACGAACAATCGGCTCCTGGTCCTTCAGTAGTTTCAAAAGTGCATCGTGAAACTCCGGCGACTTATTATCAAATCCCATCAACCAAGCCACAGTCAGCCGGAACTCAGTTTCCTGATTCCCACTGAGCGCGATTAGCTGCGGATACCAGGTCTTCGCACTACTATCGCCGCGTTCGATGCGCTTTTGAATCAGCGACAGAGCGTGTTGCACGTGCCGTGGCTTATGTTCGTCGGCGAGATAAGTCGTGATATCTGCGTCCGACAACTCACGCCCGAACCACGAGAAATACCAGGCGAGAAAAGTAGCGCCGACAAAGAGGATCGCGAGAAACAGGATCGGGCCCGAACCGGGAATGCGCTTGCGCACCTCGGATGCCTTGATCCCCGGATGATTTCCGTTTCCACTGTCGCTCATCGACGAATTACAACTCAGGAAGGATAGATCTGGTAAAGCATAAGATAAACGATCACTCCGGTGATCGACACATACAACCAGATCGGCAGGGTGACTCTCGCGATTCGCCGGTGCCGCATAAAGTCGTTACGAAACGCGCGATAGAAAGTCAGGATCACGAGCGGCACGATCACGATCGCGAGGATCGTGTGGCTCGTGAGAATCGTGAAGTAAAACGTTCGGACAAAACCGGTGCCCTGAAAACGCGTCGCGCCGTGGTTATAGTGATACGTGAGATACGAAGCCAGAAACAGGAGCGAAACTACGAGCGCGCCTATCTGGCACGCGCGGTGAGCGGCCACATTACGAGCCCTGATAAAACTGTATCCCGTAATCAGCAGCAGCGCGCTGGTGCCGTTAAGACAAGCGTTAAGGTGTGGCAGGTAAGAAATGTAATCCGACATCGTTGTCGCTGGCGACTGACTCTGTGGTGAATTTTTACCACAGAGACACAGAGGCACAGAGGTTTAATCCTGCGGGGGTGATTGACCAACCTCGACACAATCGCCCTGACGTCTGGAGGAACCGCACGGCCTTTCGCATCGAGCAATGGCGGCGGCGCGCTGGATCGGATTGCGCCCCACTCGCCCGAACCGGCGGGAGCTTCGATCGATCTCTTCATGAACGGTATGGGCAATCTATTTTCCGACTTGAGATACAGCAGCGGATTAATCGCAAACAGCAGAGCCATGAGGAGGCTCACCACGATGATAAACAGGTTGTCGGTCGTGAAAAAATCGCCCGAAGAGAGTGCGCTCCAAACTGCCAATGCGAGAAAAGCCAGCGCAATAAGCAGGCAGAGAAAATTCAGGATTTTGAGTTCTTTGCTCATCAGTTCATTGCAATTGCCAATTGGCGATTGCCGATTGATTCGGTCTCAGTGTTTGAATCGGCAATTGGCCATCGGCAATCGGCAATTCTTAATGCTTGGCTTTACCAGCGGGCTTGCGCCGTTCTCCAACCTCCTCATAACCACATCTCTCACACGTCCATAACGGAAACGATCCGGTGGGATCTTCCCTTGCTGGTAAACGGCTCGATTCGACGGAATGATCTTTCCCCCGCAGCGCGGGCAAACGCGACCACGCGTCGTGCGTTTTTCAACGTCGAGAGCGAGCGGGTTATCGTCAGCCATTTCCTCTGTGACGTTTCAACGCTATGAAGACCGAACAGAAGATAGCCACCGGTGGCACAAACAGGACCAGCACACCGATATTCAGATTGCGAATGAACTCCGCGTTGGTGGCGTTGTTTAAGGCAGCGCGGCACATCGAGCATTGCGCCTCAGCAGACGAATTCGCCAGCAGCACAACCGCGACTGCCATCACAACCAAAACCAGAACTCGACCACCAACTCGATTATCATTACGGTTCCTCAACGGCCGGAGGCGCCACCGGCGGCGCTTCCTTAAACTGGTAACGCAGCCCGGCGGAGCGGAAACTGTCAGGAAAGAATACAAACAAAAGGAGGATACAAACAACAAGCATCGGAATGAGCGTCAGGATCAAGCTCAGACGCTCAAACTTCAAGTGCATGAAATACGCCATGATCAGCGCGGCCTTGATGATCGACAGCCCGAGCAGGATCGTCAACATGATAACCAGCGACATCGGTCTGTAGGCCAGAAAGATCTCGACGAGCGTCAGGGCCACCAGCCAAACCCAGATCGAGATGAACAGCTTGTTGCTGCCTGCAAAATGTTCTTCAGCGTGTGCGTCTGCGTGCGCAGTCATTTCGATTCTCCTTTCCGGGCTAGTGTGCGGCGCCGGCCAGATGGCCGCCCATGTCAACCGACATGATGTAGATCAGCGGGAACACAAACATCCAGACGAGGTCCACGAAGTGCCAGTAGAGTCCGCTGATTTCCACGTCTTCATGCTTCAGTTTGTTTACTCGACCTGCGACGACACCAAGGTAAAGAATGCCCGTTGCGACGTGGAACATGTGCAATCCGGTGATGGTGAAGAAAGTCGCTCCGAAAGCCGGCGACGGCGGCACGCCGTCAGTTGTTGTGAATGCCTGCACCCAGCTCTCCGGCAGGTAGAATGGTCGCAGTCCCTGGTCAAACAGGTGTTTCCATTCGATCAAGTGGAGAATGACGAACGCTGAGCCAAAAACCATCGTCGCCAGGATCCACTTTCTCGCCTTCGCCTTGTCGCCTTTGCTCGACGCTGACACGCCAAACACCATCGTCAAGCTCGACGACAGCAGGCAGAACGTCATCACCGACGAAAAGACTATGCTCGGGTAGAACGGAAACGGCGTCGGCCAGACGTTTGACGCGCGCAAATAACTGTAGCCGATCAGCAGCGCCGAAAACGTCAACGAGTCGGAAACGATAAACAACCACATTCCCAACTTGCGATGGCCAACGCGATAAGGAAAGGCCCCGCCTTCCCAATCCACTGCCGGGAAATGTCCCGCACGTGCTTCAGTGCTCACCTGTCACCTCCAAAGGAATAGGAGTAGGAATAGGTAGATCCAAAGACCGTCCATGAAATGCCAGTAAATCGTCACCGCATCTGCGGTGGCTTGCCTCTTCGCCACGGCCAATGGTTCAACAAATCGCCGCCGTGAACGAAACCACAGGAACGTGAGTGCCAGTAAACCACCAACGAGGTGCACGGCGTGCGCACCAGTCAACAGATAAAAGAACGAACTGTGCGGATGGCTCGCGACGTAAACTCCCTGCGCTGCCAACTGCCGCCATGCGATCAACTGCGACGCCAGAAAACCGATCCCGAGAAGCGCAGTCAACAAAACGTATTTCGTATATGCGTTGTGTAAAGATCGCTTAAGACTTCGTCTGGCGATTTCAAGCGTGACGCTGCTGATCAGAATCAACGCCGTGCTCGCGAAGAGCACGCGCGGCATTGCGATTGGGACCCAATCTCTCGCGCCGCCAGACCTGACGATGTAGGCACTGCTGAGCGACGTGAACATCATCGCGATCGAGGCCAGCGCCACCCACATTCCGATGCGGTAACGATTCCCGCGCGAATCTGGCTCGCGAAACGCGTCCCTCCGCTTTGAGCCGTTCCCGTTTGGTCCCGGTCCCGGTAGTCCGGCGCCAGTGCCCTTCTTTATTTCTGGTGGTCTAGTGCTTGTGACCATTGTGGCCATTACCGCTTGGCACCTCTACGTCGACGTCAGTTTGCATTACGTAATCCCTTGGAGCGCCCGGCACCGCAAACTCGTACGGTCCGTGATAAACCGTCGGCAGCACGCCGGCGAAGTTGTCGTGCGGCGGCGGCGTCGCGGTGGTCCATTCGAGCGTTGTTGCTTCCCACGGATTGTCGTTTGTAACCTTCTCACCCTTGAACACACTCCAAATCAGGTTGACGTAGAAAATGAGCTGCGCCGAGATCGTGATAATCGCTGCTACTGACACCAGCATCACGAGTGGATCGAGGTTCCTCAGGAACTCATACTCCTGGAAGCTCGAAAAACGTCGTGGCATACCGACGATTCCCATCGTGTGCATCGGTACGAAGATCGCGTACACGCCGATGAAGGTGAACCAGAAGTGAATCCGGCCGGCCTTCTCACTCATGAAGCGCCCGAACATCTTCGGGAACCAGAAGTAGAGTGCTGCGAACATTCCGAAGATCGACGCCACGCCCATCACGAGATGAAAGTGGGCCGTGACGAAATAGGTGTCGTGCATCGGAAGATCGAGCGAGCTCTGTCCGAGCACAAGGCCCGTGATACCGCCCGCGACGAAGAGCGATACGAAACCGAGCGCGAATAGCATCGCGCGTTGTGAAACGGATTCTTCCTCCCCACAACGTCCCGATCCAGTTAAACGTCTTTACGGCTGAAGGAACGCCGATCGAGAGTGTTAACACTGAAAACGCGATCGCCGAATAGGGGCTCATGCCGCTCATGAACATGTGGTGGCCCCAAACGAAGAACCCGAGCAGTCCGATCGCGAAGATCGCAAACACCATCGCGCGATAACCGAATACGGGTTTACGCGCGAAGGTCGCGAGAATGTGCGACGTCGCGCCCATGCCGGGAAGGATCGCGATGTAAACCTCCGGATGGCCGAAGAACCAGAACAGGTGTTGCCAGAGTATCGGCGAACCACCGGTGTGTAACGGGAAGTTCGGGTTCGAGCCTGAAAGAAGTCCGCTAACGTATAGACCGCCCGGAATGAAGAAGCTCGTGCCCGCGATGCGATCGAGTAGCAACAGGATTCCGCCGCCGAGGAGAACCGGGAATGACAACAATGCGAGAACGGCGGTGGTGAACCACGCCCAGCAAGTCAGCGGCATTCGCATCAGCGTCATGCCTTTCGTGCGCATGTTCAAAAGGGTCGTGATGAAATTCAGCGCGCCGAGCAGTGAGCCGACACAGAAGATCGCGATGCTGATCACCCAAAGGTTCATGCCGGCGCCCTGGCCCGGACCTGCAATCTTGCCGAGTGCGCTAAGTGGGGCGTAGCCTGTCCAGCCTCCAATTGGTCCAACCGTGCCGCTTCCGCCGGCGAACGATGGCCCAAGACCCGCGAACCATTCACCAATACCCTGGTTGCCTTCGACGAATATCGCCATCAGGATGACGATGAAGCCGACGAACGTCACCCAGAACGACAACATGTTCAGGTACGGAAACGCCATGTCTTCAGCGCCGATCTGGATTGGGAGGAAGTAGTTGCCGAAGCCTCCCTGTGGCGCGGTGGTGAGAACGAAGAAGACCATGATCGTGCCGTGCATGGTGACGAGTGAGAGATAAAACTCGGGATTCATCACGCCACCGGGCGCGCCGGTAGGAAACAGTGTTTCCAGAATGGGCCAACCACGACCCGGCCACGACAGGTTCAGTCGCATGAGAAGCGACATCGCCATGCCCACCAGCACTGCGGCGAGTGCCAGCAGGATGTACTGAATCCCAATGACCTTATGGTCGATGCTGAAGATGTACTTACGTATGAAGCCCGTCGGTGCCGGGTGCCGGTGCACGCCCTCGTGAGTCTCTGACATCTGTCATCTCCTCGTCTTATTGCCGATTGGCAATTGCCAATTGCCGATTTTTGTGCGGCAATTGTGTTCTTAAAATTGGCAAT
Organism: uncultured Acidobacteriota bacterium; assembly: GCA_963800055.1. Classification (GTDB taxonomy): domain Bacteria; phylum Acidobacteriota; class Blastocatellia; order Pyrinomonadales; family Pyrinomonadaceae; genus PSRF01. Next base: position 207,511 of record CAWCZP010000013.1, on the reverse strand, counting down.
CGGCATTTGGCAATTGGCAATACTTAATTAGTCGGCAGTGGGTACTTCGCCAGCAGTTCCACCATGCGCGCCTGGAATTGCTCCTGCCCTAAACCGCTGAGCGCCTGCAACTCGTCTTCGGGAAGGACCAGCATGTAGCTCTTCATCTTGAAGTGAAGCTGCCCGCACAGCTCGGCGCAGGCCAGTTCGTACTTCCCTACTCTGTTTGCAGTGAAATGGACCTTGATCTCCATGCCGGGCACGAGGTCCTGTTTGAATCTCAGTTGCGGTACCCAGAAGTTGTGAATCACGTCTTTCGATCGCAGGCGCAATTCAACCGGACGATTCACGGGAATCGCCAACACCGCAGTCACTGCATCATCCGCCGACGCGGCATCTTCCGGATCGAGCCCGACAAAATTCAGCGTCCCGTCGTCGATCAGGCTCGGATGAGTGCGACCGAATTTGTTGTCCTTGCCGGCGTAGTGGAAGTTCCACTGAAACTGCTGCGCGACCACTTCAACCGAATAGGAACCCGGAGGCGCATCGTTAAGTCGCAACGACGCCCAAACACTCTGGCCCATCACCGCCAGCGTTATGAAGATGACTGCCGTGATGACCGTCCAGAGCACCTCGAGCCGGTTGCTGCCGTGGGAATAGATCGCACGGTCGCCTGGCTTTCCCGTGTCGCGATATTTCCAGACCATCCAACCGAGACCGATCTGCGCGGCGGCGAAAGCAAGCCCGACGACCACGATCGTGATCATGAACTGGCGGTCGAGAGCTGGAGCATGTTCAGAGATAGCGGCTGGAAACCACCATTTGCCACTGACAAAAAGCAGCACCGAAAGCAGTGTGATTATCCAGATAATAACCGCAAGAACTCGTCCCATCGGTTACATCTCCTTATGGTTGATTGTGGCGTGGCCTTACTTATTTAAAACCATCAAGATAAACAGCAGCGGCAGGTAGAGTACTGATGCCAGCAGCAGGCGACGCGCCTGTTGCCTCGACATCGAAAATGCCGCACGAAGACTGCTGTAAAGAAAGAGCAGTCCGAGCACTATTGCTCCGACAAAGTAAATCTTGCCTGACATTCCCACTAAGGTCGGAAGCAAACTAACCGGCAGCAACATCAGTGTGTAAACGACGATCTGTTGCGCAGTGACGCGCCCGTCAGGCTCGACGACTGGCAGCATCAGAATGCCTGCGCGGCTGTAGTCTTCGCGATACATCCACGCGATCGCCAGAAAGTGTGGGAACTGCCAGAGAAACAGAATGGCAAACAGAATCCAGCCTTCAAGACTGATCGTTCCGCGCGCGGCAGCCCATCCAATCAATGGTGGAACCGCGCCCGGAAACGCACCGACGAGTGTCGACAGTGTTGTCCGTGTCTTGAGAGGCGTGTATGCGAACAGATAACCGGCGATAACCGTGAGACCCAGAACAGCACTCAACGGATTAACCAAAACCAGAAGGTAGATCTTGAGCGGCGATCGTGATACCGGCGCCGAATGCGAGCGCTTCCCATGGCGCAAGTTTGCCCGATGGCAGCGGCCGGTTAGCAGTGCGTCGCATCAAACCGTCGAGATCGCGTTCCGCATATTGATTCAGCGCTGCGATTCCCGACGACAGGAGCCCTATTCCCAGCAGCGCTCGCAGCAGCGCGACATAGTCGATCGAAGCGCGAGAAGCGAGCGCAAACCCGGCAGCCGCAGTCAAAACGATCAGAAACGTGATCCGAGGTTTGGTTAACTCGGCATACGCCGCCAATCGCTCAGTAAGCGACAAACGCGATCGCTCGACAACGTCTACCGCCGAACTGCGCAAATCAATTGCGAACTCTTCCATTAAGTAACCTATGAAGTTGCCGAAGACGGGCGGCCACGGAGGGCCGCCCCTTCAACAAGCACCATTCAAAACTCGATACGTTCTCAACGTCAGGACGATCGTGGTGACAAATACGAGTGCGCCGCATGCCACGTGAGCGACGGTAATTGCGACCATCGGATTCAGTGGCTGCGGATCATTCGGCGAAGCCATGCGCGTCAAGTAAGCGGCAATACCGAGTGACAACTGCACGACCAGCAGCGAGAGTGCAATGATGGCCGGCCGGGTCAAGAACGGTTGATGTGAATGCCGGCGCAGCGTAGTGATTGCCGCGCTTCCCAGCGCGAGTGTAACGGCAACGGCGCCGGTGATGTGAGCCAGGATCAGTTCGACCGGAAGATGCTGATCCCACTTGGCTGAATGTCTCAGCGTCGCACCGAGAATCAGTTGCAGGAAGATCGTCGCCAGCGCCGCGGTACAGATATGACGCAGCGGCATGACCCCTCTTTCTTCATGCAACGGCTGCGCTTCAATCCAACTTCTCGACGTAAATACAGCGATACTCACCGTCGCGCAAAAGAAGAGTTGCGCGAGGGTCGCATGCGCGGTTGAGACGCCCAGCGGCAGCAAGTACTTCACGGTTAGCGCACCGAGAATTCCCTGCGCGCAAACGGCTATAACCGCAAAAAGCGCGAGTTGCCATACCCATTCCCGCTTCTCTCGAATACGAATATAAACAGCCAGGACTAAGGTCAGCAGTCCGACCGTAGTGGCGATCATGCGGTGGCCGTGCTCATAGAACAGATTGCCCACCATGTTCGGAAAAAACTCGCCATTTGAAAGCGGCCAGTCGGACGTCGCCAGTCCTGCGTCGTTACTCGTCACCAACGCACCGGCAATAATCAAGAAAAACGTCGCGCAAGCGACGAGAATGGCGAATCGATTGAGACCCTTGTTCATTGCCCAATTGCCGATTGCCAATTGCCGAATTGTGTCCTGCCAATATCTTTCAATTGGCAATCGACAATCGGCAATTGGCAATCAATTTCTAGTTCTTTCTGCCCAGCATCGGAAATTCGAGCGCGGGCATCATCTGCAACGATGGTTTCGTTGAAGAAGTCGTCGGGCCGGCGCCTTCACCGAAAGCGAAGTCAGCCTTTGCGCTTCCGTTTGCAGGCACCGTCACCTGCATCGTCTTCTCAGTTCCCTTCGCGCCGCCTTCTCTCCAGGCAACGACTGTGTAGGTTCCAGCCGGAACATCCTTGATTTCAAATGCCCCGGTGTCACTGCTGACTGCGAAGAGCGGGTGCTTCGTCACGCCGATGTAAGCCTTCATCCAGGGATGCTGGTTGCATTTGACTGGAATCAACTGTTCCGGGCGCGCAAATTGTTGCTCGATCGGAGCGGCGCCCACAGCCTGAGTTTGGTTCCACTCTTTATTGAGCGCTGGCGTGGGATGGACGTTGTGCGTCGTCTTGTCGCTGTTGGTGACACTCAATTTCTGATTGACTTGAATGCCCATCACGTGCGGTTTGTAGTGGCAGCCGTTCTGGTCGAGAGTCACGGCGGTGCTCGGCGTTGGCCACGTGTAATCCCCGATCTTCTTGCCACCGTCGACGGTGCCGTCCTTAACGTAGATGAATACGTTGGCGAGCTTGCCGTCTTTAACCATGGTGTCGTCGGTCACCAGGTTTGGATTTGCCGAGCCGCAGACTGGATCCGCCGAGGTGTCGATCTTACGCGGTGCCGGTGGTGTGCCGTTAAAGCTGATCACTCCCGTAATCGTGCCCTTTGCACCGGTATAAGGCCCGGCGGCCGCATCGGTGCCGGGCTGATTCGTCTCGGGAGCTTTCGTACCCCCGCCGCACGATTGAGCCGACAGCTAGCAGAGACAATACAAGAGATAACACAAGCCAGACCTTTGTCTGCTTATTCATGATCTATTCCTCCAAACTAAGATAACTTTCGCAATAACTTTAGCATTAAGGCCTACAAAAAGGCACAAAGGGGCTTATGGCTTCAATGCTCGAGCCGCATTGATTCCCAATACCGCAGCACTCACACGATTGCGCCGGTGGTGCGAACGCACTTTCGCGTCTTCTTTGCACGCGCATGATGCTGCGTGTCGTTGCCGTCGGCGCAGCAGTAGCCGCCGGACCCGCGGCCAGCAACGCGCGCTGCTCATCCGGAGTCAACAGGAACATGTAACGCACCAGCAAACGTGCATGATCGTCGTGGTAATTAGAGGCGCTTGCCAGCGGCTGACCCAGGTTAACGACCCAATGATCGCCTTCTTGACGAAATAGTTTGCTGGGCATCGCGGTTCCCGGACTAATCTGCGCCGGATCCAGAAGCCATCGGAACGTCCAATCCGGTTTCAATCGTTCACCTGCCAAAAGGAAATTCGGCGCAATCGCTGTTGCGTCATGACCCGGATCGCCGGTTATGTGACATTTCAAACACGGCGTTCCCGAAATAAACATGTCGCGTGCAATGGTCCGCTCCTGGGCCGTAAGCGGCTTCAAGGGTTCCTTGATATATGGATCCTGCTGGCCCGACATCGCCATGAAGAACCGCACCAGCATCTGCAACTCGTTCGGTGAAAAGTTGAACGTCGGCATCCTGAAGGTCAGGTACGGACGCACGCCATTGCGATCCAATCCCGGCTGCGGATGTAGCCTTATCTGCGCGTTTGCAGCAGCCGCTTGTGGCGAACCTGATGCTTGGGGCGAACCTGACGGTTGTGGCGAAGCCTGTGGAGCCGGACTCGCGGCCGCAAGCGCATTAAGTTGCTGTTGTTGCGCCGGAGTCTTCTCGCCACTCAACGATGGATCGCTCAGGAACTTCAGCAACCATGTCGGATCGACACGCGCACCTTCACTCGTCAAACGTGGTGGCAAAAGATCCTTGCCTTCAGGCGTTTGGTAGAAAGGAATATCCTGCACGACTGATCGCTGTCCGACCTGAATCTCGTGACAGCCCATGCAGTTGTACTTCTTGATCACCCACCAGCCGTTCTGAACATCCTGCCGGCGCTGGTCCTGCGGCGTGTAGAAGAGCGTCGTCGGAACGTTTGAGCCTTCAGCTCCAACGCTTCCCAAAAGGAGAGTCGTAAGTGCCCTGCGCCATTCCTCGGTCATATACGGCTCAGGCATCTTCAACTTGTCTTTCTGATCCTTCTCCTTGCCCACGTCGTAGATCGATGGCTCCTCGATCTTTCGTTCAAAGAAGCCTTTATGGTTGTACCAGGGCTTATGCTGCTTTCTCTTCGGGCCGTAGATTCAACGGATCTTCGCCCTTTTCCGCATGATGCGTTTGCAGCGCGAAGTCGAGACGCTCGATCGGAGTCGCGCCTTCGACGGTCAACTCTTTGCCGATGCGCTGTTCCTCTTCGAAGCCTCTGATTTCGTGACAACCGGCGCAACCATACTGCTTAATCAACGTATCGGCCGCGCTCCTTCAGGCTCGCGTCGTCCATGAAGTTCGCAGCCTGGTATTCCGGCGGCGAAGAGAGCGAGAAGAGATACGTGGCGACGTCGCGTGCATCTGTTTCCGACAGACGGAAGTTTGGCATCACCGTCATGTTCTGAACTTGCAGTTCAGCGCCGTCGTTCGGACACTTCGAATGGAGGTCGGTATCGAAGACAAACGGCAAATTCTTCTTCGAATAATCCTCGTGGGTTAGATCGCGTTTTTCCAGCGGGCAATAAGGTGCGACTCGATCGCGCGGGTTGTAGATCCAGCGCACGATGTAGTCGAAGTTTGCCTTCTCACCGACGCGCTGAAGGTTCGCGGCAAAGTCTCCACCTAACTTGTTGTCGCCGTCTCCAATCGAATGACACGCGAGACAGCCGCGGGTTTCAAATAGCTGTTTACCCTTGCCTGCATCGCCGCGATTCTGCGTTGGCAGTTTTGAGTCGAAGCTTTCCTGCCAGAGATAAGCTGCGATGGCCTGGATCTGTTCCTGGTAATTCTTGTCGCGCATGTCTCCAGCGTTTTCCTTCGGTGCCGAGAAGCGCCAGAACGTCGGCATCTTGGTGCCGGGACGGAATTTCTGCGGATCGTCGAGCCACACCGGCACCCACTCTTTGCGGAGTTTGACGCGAACATCCTTGAGGTTTGGTCCGACTTTCTTCTGATCCTGCATCTGATATTTCGCTTGCAGGTTCAATTGATCGACCCGCGACGCGAGCAGACTATTTGTGATGCGGAGGCCGTCAGCGCGAGCGAGCAGCGGCTTCACCTGTTCGACGGGGGTGTCTTCTGATTCAGAGGTTGCGGTGACTTCGCGAATCTCTTTCTCATTCGCGCGGATCTGGTCCTGGAGTTGTCCGATCGACTGCCGCGTGCTCGCCAGCGCATCGGTCTCGCGATCGAAACCTTCGTAACGGTGACAACCTACGCAGCCGCGTTCCGAGAACAGGTCGCGCCCAAGATTCAGCACTTCTGCGCCCTGGGTCACACGGTCGCGCGCGTGACACTGCTGGCATCCCGCCTCAGTGTTCTCTTTCTCAAACATGGGCCACAGCCAGAAGCGATGGCGGCCGTGTCCCTTCGTGATGTTTGTGGTGGCGCGGCCATTACCCCAGTGACAACTCGAACAACCGAACTTTTCCGGACTGTGAACCTGGAAGATCTCGCGGTTCGGATGGCTTACGAAAGCACGCGCCCAACTGTCAGGCTCTTTGCCTGGTCCATCCGGCGCCATATCCGACGCTTTTATATTTAGTGGCTCTCTGATTCCCGCGTGGCACACCTCGCAGCGGTCGACAATGTCGTAAGCTCCGACGCTGAGCTGGTGACCGAGGATCGAATAGTCGTAACTGGCGACCTTGTTCTTTATGCCTTCGATCTGCGTGGGGCCTAATCCGATGAGTTGATCTCGAAGGTAGTCGTCGCGTTTCTTAGCGAACTCCGAGGGTTTTTCGAGAAGTTTCGGCCTGTTCTCCCGAGGTGCGTGGCCTTCTCTTCGCGAAGCGATGTCGTACAACTTTTCGAGGTTAGGCGTAATCGAATTCCTTCGTTTCCGTAGTGCCATTGTCCTGGTAGGCAACTCGACTTCGACGATTTCCTTGCGTTTTTCTTCCGCCTCCGCGGCGATATCGTTCCTTCGCAGATCCTTCCGCTGTCTCTATGTTGTAGTTGATGACGGTGAGGCGTCCGCGCTGGTTCTGAAAAGGATCGGTAATCGCGTCGAGCTTCTTCTGGATCAGTTTGACTTTAGCGCCGAGTTCGTTGAATTCTGGTTCGATCGCCTCGCGGGCCGCTTTCTCGTCGTCAGCCAGTTTTACGTATTCGGGCGACTCCTTGATCTGACTTTCACTTTTCCCGGCTTTCTCTTTAATGCTGTCGAGATAGCGTGTGTAGCGAGCGACAAATTCCCGCTGCATTCCCTTCCACGGGCGCTGACCAAACGCTTCGTCATAAAGCGCCCACGCGATGGAGATCGTCATCAGCAAGGCGCTGACGAGCATCCAGCCGCTGCTGGAGCGACTTACGATCGGATCCTCAGCAGGTATATCCGGCTCTTTTTTGACTAGCGATTCGCCAGGAGATTCGCCCGACCGCGGTGAATCAGCCACTATGATCGTTCCTCCACCTTACTCATATGTTGAACCAGGGAGTAACCCACACATACTTAATCGTGAACGCAAGCCGCAGGATAAGTTTCACAGGCAATGCCAGCAGCACGCTGATAGCGAAGAATTGGAACGTCACGTATTGCAATAAACTGGTTCGCGCCAAGAGCTTTTCTTCAAACGGCTTCTTCGGAAACAGCCGCAGCGGCCGCAGCGACATTTGCTTGAAGTCGACAGTCATCAGCCAGTGAAAGAACAGCGCGCCGACCACATAAAATCCACTCACCACGATTAACCCGAAAATAAACTTCCCAGGGTTCGTGGCAAGAAAACCAAGACCGAACTTCGTAGCGATGATGTCGTGCAGGTCGACGTTTTTATCAAACACGACCGCGTTGTGATCCCATGTCTGTCCTGGCCAAAACCAAATCCAACCGGGACCGCGGATAAACGTGCCGATTACAATCAGCAGGATCCACTGCAAAAAGCCGACGCAAAACATCAAAAGCGCGAAGCGACGCTGCCTCAGCGTGTAATAACCATTTCCGAGCGGGTTTGAATCGACGTACGGAAACACCATCAATCCGACCATGATGATCGACGGCATCACGACGCCCGCGATCCACGGATCGAAGTAGACGAGCATCTCCTGAAGCCCGAGGAAGTACCACGGCGCCTTCGACGGATTCATCGTCAGGTTTGGATTCGCAGGCTCTTCGAGCGGCGCGTTCAGGGTGATCGACCAGACAAACAGGATCACCGTCACGATCACAGTCGCCAGAAACTCGACGCGCACAAGGTACGGCCACACGTGAATCTCGCGCGCCCACCCCGGACGCCACGGTTCAACTTTCCGGTGATGCGTCTTTGCGAGTTTCGGATCGGATTCGAGATGCTCGATCAGTTTATCGTTTGCAACCGCCTGCTTGATTCCGAGCCACGTAAAGAACGGAACCAGAAAGAGCATCGCTACGATCGGAACGTTGTCCGGCGCGGACGAGATCTTCCATAACTGATGCCAGTCATGGACGTTCACCGCCCAGATCGCGGCGATCACTAACAGCGCGCCCCAGATCGTCCACTTGTTGATGTATCTCTTCATTTCGGATGTTCATCTCTGCGTCTCTGCGTCTCTGTGGTGATAACTTAACCACAGAGACACAGAGACGCAGAGTTAGTCATTTCTTCTTCGCCACCGCCTTCATCTCCGACTCGAGCACGACTGGCGCGGGCCCGGAGATACCGCCGTCTTTACGAATGCGCCAGAAGTGCACGGCCATGAAGATCGACGCAACTAAAGGAATCCCGATACAGTGCCAGATGTATGAACGCAATAACGCATTCGCATCGACGATCGAGCCGCCGAGTAGTCCGAAGCGGACGTCGTTGTAGGCAGTCATTCCGAGTTGCGGACCAAACGGCCCGTCGTGACCCAGCATCGGCGTCGCGCGCGCCATATTCGTTCCAACGGTCACCGCCCAAAAACCAAGCTGATCGTCCGGCAACAGATAACCTGTAAACGAAAGCAGCAGCGTCAACACCAGGAGCACGACGCCCACGCACCAGTTAAACTCGCGCGGTTTCTTGTAAGAGCCCGTCAGCACGACACGAAACATGTGCAGCCAAGTGGTGATCACCATCAGGTGCGCGGCCCAGCGATGCATGTTTCGCAGCAACTTTCCAAAAGGCACGTCGTGCTCGAGATAGAGAATGTCTTTGAAGGCGTCGGCTTTAGTCGGGTGGTAGTAAAACATCAAGAGGACGCCCGTAAACGTGAGCACGATAAAGAGATAGAAGGTGATCCCGCCCATTCCCCAGGTGAACGGATAACGGACCGCGTCGCGATTGATTTTCGCTGGATGAAGATGCAGAAAGACGTTTGAAAGAATCGCGAGCGAACGATTTCGCGGATCGGAACGATCGTGAGAGACGCGGAAGATAGACTTCCAGAGCTGGGTATCCTGCGGATCCTTATAGTCCTTGGCTTCCTCTTTGGCGCGATTCGTCAGCGCAGAAGTAGTGTCTTTGACTTTGTCGAGAAACTTCTTGCTGCCGCCCTCTTCGCCAGAGGTCAGTTGCTTTGTTTCTTTTGGATCAGAACTTTCCGCCACTGTTTACCCTCACTGAATTAATCCGTGTGAAATCCGTGGCCTATACCCTGATGAATGCTCCGTCTTCGTCAAACTCTGTAGGCTCGCCCTTTGGCCATTTGTAGAGTGTGCCGATGTCGACGACGATCTGGCCTTCCGCGTCCAGTTCAACTTTGGCGCGGTCCATTGGCCGCGGGGCCGGGCCTTCGAAGTTAATCCCCTCGCTGTCGTAGCCGCTGCCATGGCACGGACACTTGAACTTGTTTTCGCTGGCTTTCCAGTCAGGCGTGCAGCCGAGGTGTGTGCACACCGCGTAGATCACGAACAAGCGATCCGAAGTACGCGTCACCCAGATGCGATACTGTTGCTGCCACTTGGTATCGACGCCCAATGCGTAGTCGGCGGCCGAACCGATTCTGAAAAGAGGCGACGGCTCGAGAATCGAACGCGGCAGGAAGAACCGCACGAACATCAGAAAGAATGTAATTAAGGCGCCGGCAACGGTGGCCCACACGATGCGGCGGCGCATCTTGTTTACTTTAGGCGTTTCCTCCCCTACTGCGGTCGCAGTTGCGGGTCTCGCGGGAACGGTACCTGTCATCGGGGCGGACAATTGATCGGCTTGACTATCCAAGTACAAACCTCCATCGACTCAAGTCCGTATTGCCGGGTGTTGCGAACTTCCGTGGGTACACTTCGACTTTACTAACTGAGAGCAAACTATACAACTTCACCTCGAACAGGGATTACTCTCTGAGCAGCAAAACGAGTTTTTAGTTTAAACATGAAGAGCGCCGCACCTACTACAACAAACGAATAAATATTAATATGGTCGGCGCGCTATTTATACCTTTTTTCTTAATAATCATGCAACAAGTATCATCTAAACAGCACGTCATCATCTATTCACGACCCGGCTGCCACCTCTGCGACGAAGCGAAGGCAGCAATCCAAAGCGCCGGAAGCAGCGACCGCTTCACACTCGAAGAGGTCAACATCGAATCTGATGAGGAGTTGCTAAGAAAATATAAGCACGACATTCCTATCGTGACGATCGATGGCGTTGAGCGCTTTAGACATCGAGTCGACGTTGAAAATTTTAAAACGTTAATCGCTAACAGAACCGAGCGCGGTAGCGCCGGGTAGCTGACGGATATGGAGTACCTATCATTGAGTTGACCCGGCGCTACCGCGCTCGGTTCTGTTAAATGCAGTTGGGTGCTCAAGCTCTCAATCGATTCGTACAGGCGCGCCCGCTCGACGTCATTTGTTGACTGCCGGTACGCCATCACGAGATCTTTGAGTCCCGCGAGTTCCTTGTACAAACCCGCATTTTCAATCGGTGGCGTGAGATACGAGATCAACTCGGCGTACGAGCGCCGCTTGGCGATGGAGCCTTCTGAGGGGTTGTTGACGCTGTAGACGTAAAAGTTCGGTAGTTCGTCGATCAGGCGATCCGGCCAGCACTCACCCGAGAGTCCGATCTGTTTACCGGGCATGAACTCGAGCGCGCCGTGCGTGCCGAAGTGGATCACGCCGTCGACGTTCAAGACCTTCGTGAGATACGTGTAGAAGGCCATGAACCCGTGATGAGGCGACCCGCTCCGCGCCATCATCAGGCGCATGGGATCGCCTTCATAGCCGAAAGTTGGTTGAACGCCGATGAAGATGTTGCCGAGTGTCAGTCCCTGGATCAGCAGATCGCCGGCGAAGGAGTTGATCGAACCCGGCGCCGTTCCCCAGTCATTTTCGATCTCGCGAACGTACGGACAGAGACGCCGGTACTCGGAGACGTTCATTCGATAAGCGACGTTTGCGGGAGCGGCAAACCCTTCTGAGTTGCCACCGAGAAGTCGTTCTCTCAAATCGTCGGCCGAATCAGGAATCTCGACTTCGTATCCCTCGTCGCGCAGTCGCTTCAAAACGTCGAACACACCCGGAAAGACGTCGAGGTCAGCAGCAGTTCCGATGTTTCCTTTGTTTGGCGGAAAGCAAAACAGGACGATAGCCAGCTTGACGTTTTCCCGAGGAGCGGTTCGCAAAGTATTCCAACGGCGCAACCGGCGCGCGAAACGCACGCATCGATCTTCGAGAGCGACAGGTTCCTGCCCACGTTGAGGAATCCCACCGTAAACGAAAGGCTCTGTGGCGCCATCGATCTCGGGTATCGCGATCTGCATTCCGGCCTGAATTGGATTGAGACCAGTTGCCGAATCATTCCACGCTTCAATCGTTTGCGTGTCTAAACTAACTGCCGATCGGTACGGAAGATTCAGTTCCCGCAAAAACTCCGCGGCCGCGGCGCTGTCATTCATCGCCGGACCGCCGACAAAGCTGAACCCTGTCAGCGAAACAATCTGGCTGACACGCGCTTTGTTGTTCTCGACGAAGAACTTCGACACGGCTTCGCGGTTGTCCATTAGGGTCGCGATCGCCGGGATCACGCTGAGCCCTTCGTTTTCGATTGAGTTAATGAGCGTGTCGTAGTGTTTTGTGGTTTTGCTGACGACCTGCGGCCTCATCAGCAGCAGGCCAATCGTTGACTGCGGATCGAGCGCGCGCTTGTACCACTTTTCATAGTCGGCGAAAGACTCGAACAGAGCCGGCGCCTTTGGATGATAAATCGCCACCGGCGGCATGTTCTCAGGCTCGGCGATGCGAAGTCTTCCGCGCTTTAGCTGTTTGTCATCGACATAATGCTTCAATGCGTAAAGCAGCATTGACTGAATATTGGCTGGCGTGGGCTGGAGAAAATAGCAAAACAGATACAGGTAGTGCTTCGCATCCGTCAGTGCGCCGGCAGTCGGCACAAATTTCAGGATCTGCGGCAGGCGGCGGATCAGTTTCAAATACTGACCATGTTTGTTTCTGCCTTTAGGCGATTTGTCGCGTTTTGTATACCGCGCCATCCAGCCTGCGAACGAACCGACATCCAGCTTACCCATACGCGTTCGTCGCATGAGTTCGGGCATGCAGTTAATGACAACTACGGCATCATGACGGTCCTTGAATCTTTCGAGCGCGCTAAGGAGTCGTGAGCCGTTCTCGCCGTCCATCACATGAATAACGAAGATGACGTTTGCCTCCTCGAGATCGCGCTCGACGTCACCCCATTCATCGTCACTCAACGGCGAACCGAAGTTGTACGCGGCCACGCGCAGATCGAGCTTATACACACGATTGATCTCTCGCTCCGCATTCTTGAGCGGCGCGAGCAAACTCGAACCTACGTAGAGAACTGTGATGTTCACTTGCTGTGTTTTTGTGCTTTTTTGGGCCTTTTGTATACTACGCTACGCCCTCTAATTGATCTTCGAGATCTCTGGCAATGTCGCGCAATCGCTGAAGCACACCTTCATCAACATCCCAATACCCGCGTCCATTCGCCTCCAGCAATCGCTGCACGAGCGAATGCGCCGAGTGCGGGTTCAAATCTCTCAATCGCTCCAGCATCGAATCATCAAACACAAACGTGTTCGCGACTTCCGAGTAGATCCAATCATCGACCGCATCCGCCGTCGCACTCCAACCAAACGTGTTCGACACGTGATTCTCAATCTCAGCCACGCCGCGAAACCCGTGCTTCAACATCCCCTCATACCACTTTGGATTCAGCGTCTTCGCGCGCGTCTCCAAACGAACGGTCTCTTCGAGGGATCGAATCTTCACGTCCCTCGACAGCGTATCGGACAAATAGATGGCGGGCCGCGCCTGTGCCCTTTTCTCGACAGCCTTCGACACACCGCCAAGATACTCGAAATAGTGGTCCACATCCGTCAAACCGATTTCGAAAGTGTCGATGTTCTGGTAAGTCGCCTCGACGCGCGACAGCGCGCGGTCCATCGCAAGGCGCGCTTCCCTGCCCTCAATCGCGCGACCCTTCGAGTCGCGGCCGTACGCGAAGCATTTGCGCGTAACGAAGAGATCCCCGAGTGTCTCTTCGCTTTCCCACTGCGAATCCATGACCATGAAGTTGACGTTCGTGCCGTAATTGCCGGGCGCGTTTGAGAAAACCCGGACCGCGGCGTCGTCCGTGTCGCACGCATCCTGTTCGACCTGCTGCAAAACGTGCTTGCGTACGTAGTTTTGATCCAGAGGCTCATCGAGCTGCGCGACCAGACGCACGGTCTTGTCCAGCAACTGCACTGTCGGACTGAACAGATCGCGGAAATATTCCGGACACGGTCATCACGACATCAATTCGCGGCCGGCCGAGCTCCTGCAATGGAATTGCCTCGACGCTCGTGGTCCTATTCAAAGCGTCGCGAACCGGTCGCACGCCGAGTAACCACAACGCCTGGGCCACTCCCTCACCCTGCGTTTTGATGTTGTCGAGCCCCCAGAGCACGAGGGCCATCGCTTCGGGATAACGGCCATTCTCTTTTTTGTACCGATCGAGCAGACTGTTTGCGACAGTTTCACTGCGCGCATAAGCAGCAGCGGAGGGAACGCCGTAAGGATTGATCGCGTGCGTGTTTCGTCCCGTGGGCAGGATGTCGGGATTCTGAACGATGTCAGCGCCTGGACCAGGCTCGATGAACTCACCACGCAGCGCACGCACGAGCGAATCCATCTCGTTGTTAGTTTGCAGCTTAGTTGAAACTGTTTCCAGCAGATCGAAAACCGGACGCGCCTCTTCCCCTAAAAGACGAAGCGCGGCTTCAACGCCGTTCTCAACATACTCACGCACTGCTTCGTCAATCACGTTCTCCGGAAGCGCACGCACACCGACTTCCGGACGATCGAACGACGCGATCATTTTCAACAGATCCGTCTTTTCGCCAGCAGACGACGGCCGCCCAAAGACGTGCAGACCAGTGGGGATCAATCGCTGCTCAATTTCCAGCAATTGCTCATAGAGCGCAAAAACTCTTGCGTCTCTTTCTTGTGCTTTTTCGTGGCTCAACTTACCTTGACGAATCGCGCATTCAGAATCTTCGCGAGGCGGCGCGTCTCTTCACTCGACTCAAACTCTTTCTGCGTATCAACAACCACGACTCGAGTCTTCATACGATTGAGCCCGACAGTGAGCTCTCGCAGTTCCGACTCGATCTTCACCTGCCGAAACGCTCGCATGTTGAGACCGCCGCGTCGCAGTGGAACATTTGACCGTCCATCCGTGAATAGCAGCACCACCGTCTCACCAAACTTTTTCCCAACGACCTCCAGCAACTCGATCGTCGTCACGAGACCCAGACCTAGCGGCGTGCTGCCTCCCATCCGCAACGAATCCAAAACCCTGCGCGCACGAAGAATGCTACGCGACGGCGGCAAATCAATGTTCGCGGTCGTCCCATGAAACGAAACAATCGCCACACTATCTCGATTCAAGTACGACTTTCTGAGCAACTTGAGAATCGTGCTCTTTGCCCTTGCGATTCGATTCGCAGCCATACTTCCCGATGCATCAATCCCGAAAACAAAAAGCGTCCCCTCCTTGTGCTTCAAAAGCTTGTAGCGCAACGCCTGCCTGTTCACTGGCGCTCGCATCGTTGACTCAAGTCCAACAAGCGCGCGTAGCGTCGCATCGATCGCTATCCTCGCGCCTGCGCTTCTGAACGCAACGGCGCGGGTGTATCTTCCTCGGCCCTGGACTAAAGCGGCTTTTGTACCGCTCGCACGACGGCTTTGCGAACGCGACTTGTCCTTGCGATCCGTAGTCCTGAGGTGCTCATCCAATCGCACCTCACCTGACTTTCTCTCGACTGCGGGTGGCGATGGTGCATCGTGGGTATTCGGCCTCGAACTGCTCCCAGTCGCAGACGCACGCTGACGCCGATCTTGTTTGCTCGATTTGCCCGGGCCTTCTTGTCTCTCGGTTTCTCCGCCATTTCCCCTTGGGGGTTGTGGCGGCGACGCGTTTGGTGGAAACACTTCATCTACTGACTGCTGAATCTGTTCACTCGTGGCCGTTTCATCCAACGCATCACGACGCAAACGATGTCGCAGCGACATTGCCGAAACCTTCTTAACGTGCTCGTCAGTCACCGCTCGACGACCTTCAAACGCAGCGAGTGCGCGTGCTGAGCGCATGATCGTGAGTTCTCCACGATGACCGTCAACTTTTAGATCCGAGCAAAGCTGCGCGATCTTCTCGAGCACTGGTCGCGCAACGTCGATCTTGCCGAGATTCCCGCGAGCGCGTGAGATTCGTCTGCGCAGTTGCTCCTGATCGGCAGCGAAATCTTCGCAAAAGGCTTCTCGATCTCGATCGTAGCGTTCGCGTCGCTCGACGATGTCGATGCGATGCTGGAGATAGTTCTCGGTTTTGACTTCGGCGTGCAAACCAAAGCGATCTAACAGTTGTGGCCTGAGCTCGCCTTCTTCAGGATTGCCCGAACCGATCAAAACAAAACTCGCCGGGTGCTCTACGGAGATTCCTTCGCGCTCGACTTTGTTTCGTCCGGTGACCGCCACGTCAAGCAAAAGGTCGACGAGGTGATCTTCGAGCAGGTTTACTTCGTCAATATAGAGAAAGCCACGATTCGCGCGCGCGAGCAGGCCCGGATCGAAGGCTTTGCGGCCGGCTGACAGCGCTCGTTCGATATCGATCGTGCCGCAAACTCGATCTTCAGTAGCGCCCAGGGGAAGTTCGACCACCGGCACCGCTGTTTGCTTCGAAGCGAGTTGCTTTCGCGAGCGACACTGATCGCAGAGGTTGCGCTTGTCGTTCGCGTCACAGTTATAAGGACAGCCCTCGACCACTGAAATTTCAGGCAGCAAATCCGCGAGCGCGCGCACAGCGGTCGACTTCCCGGTACCTCGATGTCCCATGATCAAGACGCCACCGATCAGGGGATCGACAACGTTGAGAAGTAGGGCAAGCTTCATTTCCTCTTGCCCGACGATGGCTGTGAATGGATAGCTCTTGTTGTCCACGAATTACACAGATTACCTGATCTGCGTAATCTGTGTAATCTGCGGAGATAAATTTCTTGACATCGTGGGAAAACGGGCATAGAGTGCCGCCCACTCCCGGCTAATAACTGCCCAGCCAGTTTGGTTTTACTTCGGACAGAGACTTTTGCCTTCTGCCCTCTCCTTCACAACTAAGGCTGCGTCCTTAGCTTCTTCTTCGTGAAGGGATTCATAACTCTCGGTCCTTCCCCCAAGACTCAGAGCTGCTTCTTTTACTTCCGTCAACCAGGGTTCACAACCCAACCCGTTTGTAATCTCCAAGGAGGTAACATGAGGAAAGTTCTGCCAATCCTAACTCTGATCTTATTTGCGGTTGCGCTCTTTTTGCCCTTGAGCTCGCCCCAACCAGTCGAAGGTCAATCAGCTACAGAAGCATTGACCACGGACATGGACGCCAAAACCGATGACCTTTTCAACGGCTTCGGCGTCAAGGGTACACCGATAGACGAATGCGTCGCCGAACCTGAACCGCCCACAGCTCGCGGCAATGGTCGATTTGAAGATAACAAGTTCATCTTTTCTGAGCGCGAAACAATCGCAGACGGTCTTGGACCTACCTACAACGATGTCGGGTGCGTCGAGTGTCACCAGTCGGTCGACGTCGGAGCATTCGGCCAGCAGATGGAATTCAGGGCCGGTCATATCACCAATGGGCAATTCGTCGATGCGCCCGGCGGACAACTAATCCACGCGCGAGCCACCGATTCCGACATCGTCGAACACATCTCGACTGCCGAAACAGTAAAGTCTTTCCGTATCACGATCAGCACGCTCGGCGACGGATTTGTGGAATGTCTTTCCAACACGGCACTCCAGAACAATGTCGCTGCCCAGCCAGTGGCACAACGCGGCACCCTGACGCAGGTTCCCGTGACCGAAGCCAACAACTCGTTGCGCATCGGTCGCTTCGGCTGGAAGGCACAGCACGCAAGTCTGGTTTCGTTTTCAGGTGATGCTTATCTCAACGAGATGGGTATCACTAACCCCTTCGATGGTTTTGGTGGCCGGAGCTCAAGCGCGCCGGATGCAGGAACGCACGAAAACCCCGCGTCTACTGCTGAAGGTATTATCAACGTAACGTTCCCGTCGCCTTTTGATCCCGTACCGGATCCCGAGGACGATGGACTGGACGTACTTGCGTTCGCTGACTTCATGGCAGCAACGCGAGCACCGCGCCGTCAACAACCGATTCCCGCCGCCGCAACACGAGGCGATCCGCTATTCAACAGTGTAGGCTGCGCAGTTTGCCACACTCGCACGTTTGTGACTGCTGCTCCAGGCACACTGATCAACGGTGGCGCATTCGCGGTGCCGGCTGCTCTCGGAAACAAGATAATCCACCCATTCAGCGATTTCGCCTTGCACAACATCGGGACTGGGGATGGAATTGTTCAAAATGGAGGACAATCAACGGCCAATCAAATGCGCACTGCCGCACTGTGGGGCATTCGCGCACGCAACAGGCTCATGCACCAGGGCCTGAACATCACAATATTCGATGCGATTCAACTGCACGCAGGCCAGGCAACAACAGCAAGAAATAATTTCAATGCACTGTCGGCGGCGCAGCGGAACGATCTCATAGCATTCGTGCTGTCGCTCTGATCTTCTCCAGGCAGCCGAATTGACGGACACTATCCCCGAGGCTCGCCGGAGAATCTTCGGCGGGCTTCGGTTTCCTTCACGAAAAACAGGCGAGGTCAAACAGTCATGAGAAGGATTGCGATCTTGTTTAGTGTCACTTTCCTGGCAGCTTGCAGCGCGGCGCCGGCTCCCAAACAAGGAGCGGAAGCGCCGCCGAGTTATCAGCCAACACCTCAGTCGACGCCGGTGCGAATGGGCATCGCGCAGGCGCCGAAACTACTTGAGGTGCAGGACGCAGTGAATCGAGTATTCAAGGATGCCGCTGTCATCGACACGAGTTATAACCCGAACTTTTTAACTGGCGACTTTAACGGCGATGCAGCGCAAGACATCGCAGTGATCATAAAACCAGCGAAGCTTGACGAAATGAACCAGGATTTGCCGCCGTGGCTCCTTCGGGAACCGCGCAGCAATAAGCCACCAACGCAGCATCTCCGGATCGAGAAGGACGACGTGTTGCTCGCGGTGATTCACGGTTATGGAACAAACGACTGGCGCGATCCGCAGGCAACGCAGACGTTCCTGCTAAAGAATGTTGTTGGAAGCGACTTGCACGTGGAGAGTGAAAAAGATTTCGCGAAGGCACACAGCGGAAAAAGACTGCCGCGACCGCAAGGTGATCTGATCGCGGAAACATTTCAAGGAGCGCCGGGTTATCTCTATTACGCAACCGCAACGTACTCGTGGTACGACCCAAAGACATTTAAAGGTGAAACACCGCAAACGCGCATGGTCCATCAGCCGAAACCGTTGCGGGCGCACGCGCAGGCGCAAAGAGCTCCCGACGTTGCGTTCATTACTGCTGAAGAACTCAAGACAAAGATGGCTGGCAATTATCCGGTCACGATAATCGACGTGCGCAGTTCCGAAGGGTATGCGGCCAGTTCTACAACCATCAAAGGCGCGCTTCACTTCAAACTTCGAAAACTCAAGTCACGACTCGCTTTCGCGCCATTGAAGGATCTTTCCGAAGGATCGTGAGGTCATTACATACTGCGCGTGTCCGAGAGACGAATCGAGCATCAAAGCCGCACAGATTCTCGCAGCCAGCGGCTTCACGCGCGTAAAAGTGTTGCAAGGCGGCTGGAATGAATGGTTGAGAGCGAGCGGTGCCGTTCAGCCAAAATAATGCCAATTGCCGATTGCCAATTGCCGATTTATTAACTACCTTAGCCTCCAATAAATCGGCAATCGGCAATTGACAATGTTAGAGCTCAGTAAGCTCGGATGCGTGCGTGGAGATCGCAGGCTTTTTAGCGAACTCGACTTTGCAGTGTCTCCGGGAACCTTCGTCCAGTTAACCGGACCAAACGGCAGCGGAAAAACCAGTTTGCTCCGGATCTTGTGCGGGCTTCTCGCGCCCGCCGAAGGCCAGGTCAAGTGGAATGGTGCGAACATTCGCTCGTTAGGTGAGGAATATTTCACTTCCGTCACCTACCTCGGCCATCGTCATGGCGTGAAGGACGAGCTCAGCGCGGTAGAAAATCTGAGAATCTCAAATGCCCTTAACGGCATTGAACTGAGCAAAGAACGCGCTCGCGGCGTGCTTGAACAGATGGGACTTGCGCGTCGCGATCTACTTCCGGCACGCCTCTTGTCGGAAGGACAGCGAAGAAGAGTTGCTCTCGCGCGTCTGCTCGTTTGTAACACGAAGCTTTGGCTGCTGGATGAGGTGATGACCTCATTGGACAAAGGCGCAGTTGCGCTAGTTAGATCTTTGATTGAAAACCACCTGGCGGGTGGCGGCATTGCCATCGTGGCGACACATCAGGAATTAGAGTTGTCGGCTCCCCTGACCAAACGACTCGAATTGACAACGTGAACGCACCTTCGAGTTTATCGATGTTGCGCTGGATCGTTTGGCGCGATCTGATGCTGGCGTGGCGTCGCCGCGCTGACATGCTCTCGACAGTCTTCTTCTTCGTGATCGTCGTCAGCCTGTTTCCGCTGGGCATTGGACCCGAGACGCAGTTGCTTCGACAGATCGCGCCGGGCGTTGTTTGGGTAGCCGCGCTTTTAGCGTCGATGCTTTCGCTCGGCAGATTGTTTTCCAACGACTATCATGACGGCACGTTGGAACAGTTACTGCTGACGCCACAGCCGTTGTATCTGGTTGTGCTCGGAAAGACATTGGCGCACTGGATCGTTGCAGAGGTTCCACTGGTCCTGATTGCGCCCCTTGTTGGATTGCAATTCGGTCTCAGTCCGGAAACGTTGTGGATTCTCCTGGCGAGTTTGTTGCTGGGGACGCCGGTGTTGAGTTTGATCGGTTCGATTGGTGCAGCGTTGACGCTCGGACTGCGTGGTGGTGGGGTCTTGATCTCGATACTGGTGCTGCCGCTTTACATTCCGGCGTTGATCTTCGGAGCCGGAGCGGTTGACGCCAGCATTATGGGGATGAGCCCGGCGGCAAATCTCTATTTGCTCGGCGCCTTTGCGGTCGTTTCGCTGCTTTTTTCACCATGGGCCACAGCAGCGGCACTGAGAATATCGTTGGAATGAGATTAATTTCCAATTGCCGATTGCCGATTTTGAAACCGCGTAATTGGCAATCGACAATTGGCAATTGGCAATGAAAAACATGAACCTCTACAAATACGCATCACCCTCAATGTTCTACCCGGTCGCCGGGAAGATGATCCCGTGGTTCGCGATCCCCTCGGCGATCTTGTTTCTTATTGGTCTCTACTGGGGATTTTTTATCGCGCCCACTGACGCTCAACAAGGCGATGCCTACAGAATCATCTTTATCCATGTGCCCGCTGCATGGTTGGGAATGTTTCTTTATGTGCTCATGGCGTTTTACGCAGGCATCGGCTGGGCTTTCAACGCGCGGCTCTCATACATGATGGCCACCGCAATTGCTCCTACCGGGGCAATGTTCACGCTGCTCTCACTCGTGACTGGTGCGCTTTGGGGTAAACCGACGTGGGGCACATACTGGGCGTGGGACGCGCGCATGACGTCCACGCTAATCCTGCTGTTCCTTTATATAGGATTCATTTCTCTACAATCAGCCATCGACGACTCCCGACGCGCCGATCGTGCTGGCGCCGTGCTGGCGCTGGTTGGCGTGATCAATGTTCCAATCATTTACTACTCAGTGAAGTGGTGGAACACGCTTCATCAGGGAGCGAGCATTCGGCTCCTGGAGAAACCGACAATAGTACCGGCGATGCTCACGGCGATGCTGATCGTGCTCGCCGCGTGCTGGCTTTACTCAGTGGCCGTGGTGCTGATTCGCTTGCGATGCATTATTCTGGAACGAGAACAGAACGCTTCTCGACTCGCCGAGGTAGGGGTGTAATTATGAACTGGCCAGATCTATCGATGGGTGGCTACGGTTTCTACGTCTGGGGATCGTATCTGTTTTCACTGGTAGCAATTGTTTGGGAAGTGCTGAGCTTGAAGCAACGCAAGAAAGCGCTTGCCCAGCAGCAATCATCTAATTCCGTTCCGGCTTCTGTTTTAAGAGAGAGTGCAAATGAAACGACGTCATAAAAGAATTGCATTCATTTTCGTTGGACTGGCAGGTCTGGCGCTCGCCGCTTTTCTGGTCCTAAGTGCGTTTCAGAATAATCTCGTCTTCTTTTTCAGTCCAACTCAAGTCGCGGCCAAAGAAGCGCCGGTTGATCGAACGTTTCGCATCGGCGGCCTGGTCCAGGAAGGGACAGTGCAACGCGACCCGGATGGTTTGACAGTTCGCTTTACTGTCACCGACACGGCAGCGAGTATTCCTGTGGTTTACAAAGGAATCCTTCCTGATCTTTTTAAAGAAGGAAAGGGCTGCGTGGCGCAGGGCAAGATCGGCGCTGACGGCGTCTTCCTGGCAGATCAGGTGCTGGCCAAACACGATGAGAACTACATGCCACCCGAAGCAGGTAAGGCCATCGATAAAGCAAAGCACGCAAAGGAAGCCTCAAAGAGTATCGTCGCTAATTAATGATTGCCATTGCCAATTGCCCATTGCCGATTGAAGAGCAGTTCCGAACGATCAGTCACGCTCAATTGGCATTCGGCAATTGGCAATTGGCAATGACATAAAAATGATTCCAGAAATAGGTCAATTCGCATTAACCATCGCGTTATTACTAGCTCTAACCCAGGCGACGTTGCCTTTGATCGGAGCTTCGCGTGGCAATCGTACGTGGATCGCGCTTGCCGTCCCCGCAGGCCAGGCACAGTTCGTCTTTGTCACGATCGCGTTCGGCTGTCTCGCGTATTCGTTTATCACTAACGACTTTTCAGTTCTCAACGTCGCCACCAATTCGAATTCTCAACTGCCTTTGCACTACCGGCTCGCCGCAACGTGGGGTTCGCACGAAGGCTCGCTGCTGTTGTGGGCGTTGATGCTCGCGCTGTGGACCGCTGCCGTCACTCTTTTTAGCCGTCACTTACCGGAAGAGATGGTCGCGCGCGTGATCAGCGTGATGGGAATCATCAGCGTGGGATTTCTGCTCTTCATGCTGTTGACTTCAAATCCTTTCACGCGCTTGTTCCCTGTCCCGCCTGACGGTCGCGACTTGAATCCATTGCTCCAGGATCCGGGAATGGTCGCGCATCCACCAATGCTCTACATGGGCTACGTCGGTTTTTCAGTCGCGTTTGCATTTGCAATCGCCGCGCTCATCGGCGGACGGCTTGACGCAACGTGGGCGCGATGGTCCAGGCCATGGACCACAGTCGCGTGGATGTTTTTGACTTGCGGTATCGCGCTCGGAAGTTTCTGGGCTTACTACGAACTCGGCTGGGGCGGCTGGTGGTTCTGGGACCCGGTCGAAAACGCTTCGTTCATGCCGTGGCTCGTCGGCACTGCATTGATCCATTCGCTGGCAGTCACTGAAAAACGCGGCGGTTTCAAGAGTTGGACAGTGCTGCTCGCCATCGCAGCGTTTTCGTTGAGTCTGCTGGGAACGTTTCTGGTTCGTTCGGGTGTGCTTACGTCGGTTCACGCCTTTGCTTCAGATCCAAAGCGCGGTGTTTTTATTCTCGCGTTTCTTGTGATCGTCATCGGCGGATCTTTGTTTCTGTACGCGTGGCGCGCGAGACAGGTCGGATTGGGCGGCAAGTTTGATCTCGCTCTCACGCGAATCGTTCCTGTTGTCGAACAATGTGCTGCTGACAGTCGCGGCCGGATCCGTGCTGCTCGGGACGCTTTACCCGTTGATCGTCGAATCGCTCGGCATGGGCACGCTCTCTGTTGGTCCACCTTATTTCAATCTTGTATTCGTGCCTCTCATGGCGCCGGCGATGTTCCTGATGGGTATTGGACCACTGGCGCGTTGGAAGAAAGCGAGCCTGCCGGATCTTGTGACAAGACTACGTTGGGCTTTTGTCATCAGCGTGCTGAGCGCAGTGACGTTGCCGTTCCTGTTCGGACAGTGGAAGTGGCTCGTGAGCTTTGGTTTGCTGCTGGCGATCTGGATCGTCTCCACAGTAATTGTAAACATTTGGGAAAGAGTTCGAGTCACGTCCGGACAGCTCACCACGTTTCAAAAACTGCGCATGCAGAGTCGTAGCTACTACGGGATGCATGTTGCGCATCTCGGCATTGCCGTGTTTGTCGTCGGCGTGACGATGGTGACTGGATACCAGTCGGAGCAGGACGTGCGGATGCAAAGGGGCGACACCGCGTACGCTGGAGGGTACGAGTTTAAGTTTAACGGGACAACAAACATCACTGGCCCAAACTATGCGGCAGCGCGCGCCGAGGTGATCGTCAGTCGCAACGGCAAAGAGATCGAGCGAATGTATCCCGAGAAGCGAAACTACACGGCCCGAGGCGATGTCATGACCGAGACGGCGATCGACAGCGGGTTGTTTCGCGATCTCTACGTCTCATTGGGTGAACCGGTTGCTCAAGGCGCGTGGAGTGTGCGCGTCTATTACAAACCGTTCGTCGGCTGGATCTGGGGTGGAGCGCTCTTGATGGCGCTCGGCGGCGGCCTCGCGGTCAGCGATCGACGATACGCGTTAGCCGCGCGCAAAGAACGTGAAGCAAAGGAGACTGTTAAGACAATACCGGCCACTGCCGCGGCATCCGTACAAACCGAAGGCTAATTCTGTAAATCCGGTTGTAATCCTGAAATCCTGTCACAAATATGCTTCGTTATTTGATCCCATTCGGTATATTTCTTCTTCTCGTCGTCTTTCTCGCGATCGGGCTGCGCCGCGATCCGAACGAGCTTCCGTCAGTACTAATCAACAAACCGGCGCCGGCCTTTCGTCTCCCGCAATTACAAGAGCCCTCGAAGACCTTCTCCGCAGAAGAGATGCGCGGCAAGGTTTGGTTGCTGAACGTCTGGGCGTCGTGGTGTATTGGCTGTCGCGAAGAACATGAGTGGCTGCTCAACTATGCGAAGTCCGGCGTCGTGCCGATCTACGGGCTCAACTACAAGGACAAAACCGAGGATGCGATCGGATGGCTCAGAGACCTGGGTGATCCTTACGTCTTAAGCGCTGTCGATGCGGACGGCCGCGTCGCGATCGACTACGGCGTTTATGGAGCGCCTGAAACCTATCTCATCGATCAGAATGGCACGATTCGCTTCAAGCAGGTTGGACCACTGGCGCCTGAGATTTGGGAAGAGAAAGTCCTGCCGCTGGTCCAGGAATTAAATCGTCAGGGAAATAAGTAAATGACCCGTTCGCGTTTCATCGCACTATTATTTTTTACTTTCTTCGCGATCGCAGCGAACGCTCAGCCGGTGACTGACGAAGCAGTGGTCGAGCAACGGCTCGCCAAACTCTCTCACGAGCTTCGTTGCCTCCAATGCCGAAACCAGACGCTCGCTGAGTCACCTTCCGGCCTTGCTGAAGACTTGCGTCGCGAAATACGCGTGCAAATCAGAGCAGGCAAAAGCGATAAGGAGATCATCGCCTTTCTGACGCAACGCTACGGCGACTTCATTCTGTATCGACCGCGCGTCACGGCCACGACTTACCTGCTGTGGTTCGGACCGTTCGTTTTGTTGCTCGCCGGGATGGTCTTTCTGTTCCGCTACATCAAACAACGCCGCGATTCGATCCCTGAACAACCGATGACAGATGATGAGCGTCGTCGCGCAGAGGAGTTGCTCGCCTCCGGAAAGGAGACTGCGTGATTCTCTTCTGGGTGATCTGTGCGGCTTTCATTTTGATCGCGCTGGTGTTTGTTTTACCGCCCGCGCTGCAACGTTCCACGGAGTCGAATCGAAAGACTGAGAACGAGCGACGGCAGGCAAACATCGCCGTCTATCGCGATCAGCTTTCCGAACTCGAATCGGATCTAAAAAACGGTATTGTCAGTCAGGAGCAGTACGCGCAGGACCGCGATGAGATCGAACGGCGCTTGCTCGAAGATACAAAAACCGTACAAAACAGAACCGAGCGCGGTAGCGCTGGGTCAACCACTCCAGCCACCGCGCGATATACCGCGTACGCGATCGGGATCGCGATTCCCCTCGTGGCAGTCATCTTTTATTTGAACGTCGGCACTCCGAAAGCGATCGATGGTCCGCCTCCAACAGCGGCCCCCGCAGGCTTGACCGGCGGCGGCGCACGCACACAGGGACAGATCGAAGCCAACGTCGCCGCGCTCGCAAAGCGTTTGCAGTCGAACCCTTCAGATGCGCAGGGTTGGACCATGCTGGCGCGCTCTTACAGCTCGATGGGCAAATTCGCGGAGTCTGCCGGCGCTTATACGAAAGCGACCGAACTGACACCGAACGATGCGGATCTTTGGGCAGAGTTTGCATTCGCGACTGCGATGGCGAGCGGGAGGAATCTCGAAGGCAGGCCGATGGAACTTATCGACCAGGCATTGAAAGTCGATCCGGAGAACGCGAAGGCACTTCAGCTTGCCGGGAGCGCAGCGTTCCAGGCAAAAGATTACAAGAAAGCGATCGACTACTGGCAACGCGTGCTCAAGCAAGTTCCACGAGGATCCGAAGTGGCTGTAGCAATTGAAGGTCGAATCAACGAAGCGAAGACGCTGGCAGCAGATAAGTAAAGGATCATGACCAGAGAAAATATTCTTTTTGCAATTATCGGAACTCTTTTGGGATTCATTGTAGGGTTCATGCTGGCCAGCTCGATGAGCCAGAGGAATGCGATGCAGCAGGCCGCGGCGGGTTCGCAAACAATGCCGGCCGATCATCCACCGCTTGGAGCGCAGCAGGGTACTCCCGACCCTCAGGCAGTACGCGAGCAGGTAACTGCTTCGCTCGAGAAGGCTCGCAACGAGCCGAAAAATTTTGATGCGCAGATAAAAGCGGCTGAGCTTTACTACCAAATACAGCGCTACGATGAAGCGATCGAGTATCTAATAAAGGCGAATCAGATCCAGCCCACTGATTATCGAACTGTGACTTTACTGGGAATGGTAAACCTCGACGCAGGTCGCTACGACACCGCTGAGAAATGGTATCGAACCGCGATGAAGATGAAGTCGGACGACGTCATGGTGCTTTCAGGTCTCGCCGCCGCAACACTTGAGAAGGGTGACGCGAAAGCCGCGGAAGATGCGATCGCTCAATTGGAGAAAGTCAGCCCGAGCAGTGTGGATCTGCCGCAGTTCAAAGAGAAGCTCGCGAGTTTGAAAAATAAATAGCCACAAAAAGCACAAAATAATATTTGGAACTCTTTGTGCTTTTTTGTGCCTAAGGTGAGATCGACATCCTCAGGACGTTCACGAGCGCGATTCGATTGATCGTTCCATCACGATTCAATATCACCACCTGACCATTCTCCACAGTCACACGTTTCACACTACTCATCGATCGATTAATCAACGTTCCGTCATTCGTCTCGATCACTAACCGTGGTCCAGCTTCAGGCTCGGGCTCAGGGGCTGGCTTGGGCGGCGTTGCTTCTTCGGTCGTGGTTTCTCTGGTCCTTGCCGGAGGACGCCGTCCAGCAGGTCTACGTCCACGCGCGCCTCGTGGTGCTGGTTTCTCCGCCTCAGGCTCGGCGGCTTTCTCAGGTGACGGTGATGGTGATTCGACCGGCGTCGGTTCAGGTGTCGGCTCTGGTGTTGGTTCGGGTGTAGGCGCAGCAGCAACCTCAACAGGTGGCGGCGCCGGCTCTTCAATTCTCGCGCCTGCCGACGTGACCCGTCTCGTTCCAGGAGTTCTCGGTGGAGGTTCGGTTGCGGGCGTTTCGGCTTCGGCGATCTCAGGGCCACCGACGATCGGTTCGAACGATCCGCCAAAAGACAGCCGATACGTACCTTCCTCATCACTCGGCGTACGCGCCTGAATCCGCATCACCAGATCTTCGCGCTTGCGCAAATAAATTCCCTTGGTCACTGGTGTTGCGATCTCTGCGTAAAGCGTGATCTTGATTAGGGGTCTCAGCGAGGTGGCTGTAAACACGTCGACATCGCCGTTCAGGTTTTTACTCTGAACTGTGATCAGCACATCACCCGGTGTGCCTGTGAAGTGATAGTAATGATCCGTCAGCCGCGCATCTCCCAAATCGCGGGCAGCGATTCGTCCTTCGACGCTGTTGGCGCGCACCGGTGTGGGAGCGGCCGGATTGATCGATTGCGCAAACGCCGAGGTGGCGATCGAAAGAAGGAACGCAATAGCCAGTAACATCGCGCCTAAAAAACTACCCGGCGCTACCGCGCTTGGTTCTGTTCTGCGCCTTTGCGGGTAAAACAATGCCATACTTTGCGGCAAAGCATATCAGATTTGGGTTATCCTAGTCGCATGAAGTCATGTTGTATCCTGCTGCTCTTACTGTTCACTTCGCTTCCCGTTTTTGCCCAGTCGTGGACAACAAAACTCGATAAAGACGTCCGTTTCTATCAACCGACTGAAATGGGCGTTGTCGTTGCGGGTACCGAAAAGTCGCTCTACGCGATCGACGGCGCAACGGGCGAAACACTCTGGCGTCGCAAAGACACATCGCTCGACGAAACGGACGTCGCTCCGGTTCCGGGCACCGACCTGCTGTTGCTGAGTTTTCAAAAAGGCGACAAGGCACGCATCGAGGCGGTTGATATTTTAACTGGCGACTCGATCTGGCGCAGTGAAAAGATCAAAGGCGCCGTGATGCAGATGTCAGTCGATCCTGGCTCGAATCTGCTGGTCGTGGTGCTTGTGAAAGACGCGAAGAATCGCGCGCGCGAAGGGTTCAAGCGTCGCCCGCTTGCGCATGTGCTTGATCTCGCGAGCGGTGATGAGCTCTGGAAGTACGAAGTTGGCGAAGTTGAAATGATGCCTTCGCGGTGGCCGGAAGACTCGGGCAAAGAAGTTGATTACACGCTCGACAACTATTACCCGCCTACGTTCGTCGCGGGCCGGCTTTACGTTTTTTACGAAGGCGTGACTTCGTTTGACGCACGAACCGGCAAAGCACGCCTGCGCGAGAAGTATCGAGTCAACGAAGACGGGCTTGCTTTGAGTGAAGCTGAACCGATCTTCACGGAAGGTTTCATTTACGTTTCGGGACACGGGCGCGTTCGAGCTATCTCACGCGAGACCGGCGACACCGAATGGGAAGCGAAAGACCTCGGGCTCACGCCGGAGATGATCCTCATCGGCGACGTGCTTTACGTGCGCACGGGTGGACAATTCACGCGGATCAAAGACGGCGACATCGTCGAGCGCGGTTCGTATGGCGTGAGCGCGATCGATGTTCGCTCGGGCAAAGTGCTCTGGCGTTACAAAGGCGCTGACAAAGGCATTACGAACCTACTCGTGCCTGACCAAAACACGATCGCAATCGCGGATCGTGACGACGTGATCTTCATCGATGCAACTAACGGCAAGCGAACCGCGCGTTATCCACACAAGATCGAACGGGCGGCGTTCGGGCTATTGAATGAACGCGGTGACGTTGTCATTGGTGGCCAATCAGAGATCGCCGCTTTTGATCCGTTGAGTGGCCGCCAACTCTGGCGCGCCCGGCACACACCTCCGGGGCGTGGAATCTTCCGCACAGTCGCAGCCATTGCCGCACGCGCAGCGTCACTCTACTTTCGTTTTGGCGGGACGGCGATGACTGCGGTGCGTGGTGTCCAGATCGCGCGCGCAGTCACGAGTTTGAGCTGGTCCGGTCTGGCTGCGCGGTCTTCGTTCTCAAACCTGCAAGCACTGGCAACCGCATCTGCCCGAAACTACGGCACGTCGCGGTTGAGACAATACGGGATTGCGTCACGCGCGCGCGGAGGTTCCGTAACACGCGGCCGTTCAATCGATATCGAAGAGCGTCTCTTCGATCGAATCGA
The DNA here is from genome assembly GCA_963800055.1 of uncultured Acidobacteriota bacterium. Taxonomy (GTDB): domain Bacteria; phylum Acidobacteriota; class Blastocatellia; order Pyrinomonadales; family Pyrinomonadaceae; genus PSRF01. The sequence goes on along the minus strand of CAWCZP010000013.1, from coordinate 178,256 downwards.
TCCTTCGCGCCAGCTTGACCGTCTGTCACGCTTCCTCTGGCACCGCGAACGACTCGCCACACTGCGTGGTCAGTGGATGTATTTTTACACCGATCTGAAGAACCGCGATGGCAATGGACTTGCTGGAGTTAACGTCAACAGCGGCAGAACCGACCGTGAGATTCGTCTCTCAGATCTCGACGAACGCTTTGTAACCGACGAGGTATTTGGACTGCTGTTCGCCGCGTCGGGCAATCGATTGGTCGGACACAAGCTAAACTAATCCGGTAAATCTTCTTGAATCCTGAAATCCTGTGTACTTTTTGACAGGATTACAAGATTTTTACAGGATTTTAATACGCCTGAGTCTCAATGCGTTCGCGATCACCGATACGGAGCTGAAACTCATCGCCGCGGCGGCGATCATCGGGCTCAAGAGTAATCCGAAGAACGGATACAGCACTCCGGCGGCGATCGGCACGCCGAGTGTGTTGTAGATAAATGCGAAGAAGAGATTCTGTTTGATATTGCTCATCGTCGCGCGGCTCAGTGAACGCGCGCGAACAATCCCGCGAAGATCTCCCTTCACCAGTGTTACGTCCGCGCTCTTCATCGCGACGTCCGTTCCGGTTCCCATCGCGATTCCCACGTGTGCTTGCGCAAGCGCGGGCGCGTCGTTGATGCCGTCTCCGGCCATCGCCACGATGCGTCCGGCGTCTTGAAATCTCTTCACCACCTCGACTTTTTGGTCCGGCAACACTTCAGCAACAACTTCATCAATATTCAGCTTGCGTGCGACCGCCTCAGCGGTAGTGCGACTGTCACCAGTGAGCATCACGATGCGAATACCGTCCGCATGAAGTTGTACAACTGCGTCGGGTGTCGTTTCCTTGATTGGATCGGCGACCCCGATCAGGCCCACGGGCTTTTCATTGACGATCACAAACATGATTGTCTGGCCATTCGCCCTCAAAACCTCTGCCCTATCAATCAAGTCTCCAGAATCCACTCCAAACTCATCCAGCAGTACACGATTCCCCAACGCGACTCGCTGACCATCAACTTCACCCACCACTCCCTTGCCCGTCACCGAATTAAACCGTGTCGCATCAATCAGCCTCACTCCGCGCTCGCGCGCGCCCAAAACAATCGCCGACGCCAATGGATGCTCACTGTTTCGCTCGAGACTTGCCGCAAGTCGCAACAACTTCTCTTCATCAAAGCCATCATTCGTGACAACGCTCTGAAGTTTCGGCTTCCCTTCCGTCAGCGTTCCCGTCTTATCAACAACGAGGGTATCAACCTTGCGCATCACCTCAATAGCTTCAGCATTCTTGAATAACACACCGTTCAACGCGGCCTTTCCCGTGGCCACCATGATCGACATCGGCGTCGCCAACCCCAGCGCGCACGGGCAAGCAATGATCAGCACAGCAACAGCATTCACCAAACCATAGGCCATGCGCGGCTCAGGTCCCCAGATACTCCACACGATGAAGGTGATCACTGCGATCACTACAACCACCGGCACGAAATATCCTGAGACAACATCGGCGAGTCGTTGTATCTGCGCACGACTGCGCTGCGCTTCCGCGACCATCTGAACGATCTGTGCGAGCAGTGTTTCCGATCCGACACGCTCCGCACGCATCACAAACGCGCCTCTGCCGTTAACTGTGCCTCCCACCACCCGGTCACTCGGACCTTTCTCAACCGGAATCGGCTCGCCGCTGATCATCGATTCGTCGACAGCACTCGAACCTTCAAGCACCACACCATCCACCGGTATCTTCTCCCCCGGTCGCACGCGAAGACGATCGCCGACATGAACATGGTCCAACGGAACGTCTTCTTCGTTTCCGTCGTGGTTGACGCGCTTTGCTGTTTTTGGCGAGAGTCCAAGCAGCGCTTTAATCGCCTGACCCGTTTGGCTGCGCGCTCGCAATTCGAGGACCTGGCCCAACAGCACCAATGTCGTGATAACGGCCGCGGCTTCAAAGTAAACCGGCACGTTACCGTGATGATCGCGAAACGACGGCGGAAAGATCCCCGGCAGGATCACCGCAATCACACTGAAGAGATAAGCAACCGTAACGCCGAGTCCGATCAACGTGAACATGTTCAGACTTCGATTCACAATCGACTGCCACGCGCGCACGAAGAACGGCCAGCCGGCCCAGAGCACGACCGGAGTTGCGAGAACCAATTGCACCCACGCCAATGTCCTCATCGGGATCAGTTGCTGTAGAGGCTGCCCCGGAATCAGATCGCTCATGCCGAGCATGAAGACAGGAATCGAAAGGGCCACCGCCACCCAGAAGCGGCGCGTCATGTCGACGAGTTCCGGATTCTTTTCGTCCTCGAGCGAAACTGTGAGTGGCTCGAGCGCCATGCCGCAGATGGGGCAACTGCCGGGAGCATCACGAATGATCTCGGGATGCATCGGGCAGGTGTACTTCTGACCCGGCGCGGGCTTTGGCTGTCGAGTTATGCCAATCGGTTGAGGAGCGCTCTTGTTGAGAAAGCTTTCCGGATTGTCACGAAAACGATCCAGGCAGTGCGTTCTGCAAAAGTAATAAGTCTGTCCCTTGTATTCGTAAGAACCTGCGGCTCGATCCGGATCGACAGTCATTCCGCAAACCGGATCCACTGCAGGTGCATGCGCTGAGTGTGCTGCCGTGTGATTCATAACTACTGCCAACATCGCATGTTTGAAATCTGTCCTTCAACAACAAGCGCCGCTGCGTAATCGCTACCAACGTCAATGTCACTTACCGACCAGCGCGACGCGTCGTTTCGATCCGCACGCAGCAAGGTCGGAGATTCGTCTGGCGCCAGCGTCACGTCGAATCCATCGAGCGGCTGTGAGAGACCGAGGCCAATCGCTTTAATGTATGCCTCCTTGCGTGTCCAGCATCTGAAAAACGCATTCACGCGTAGTTCAGGCGGCAGTGCGTTGAAAGCCGCAACTTCACGAGGTGAGAAGAAGCGGCGCGCGATGTCTTCGGTCGCGAAATCCGCGCGTATGTATTCCACGTCGACGCCGAGTTCCTTACCTTCACTAACGGCAACTAATCCCACGCCATGCGAGTGCGACATGTTGAATCTCAGCGGACAGTCTTTGTGTTCACCATCCAACGCGGGTTTGCCGTAAGGACCATAAGAGAACCGGAGCGCTTCCGGCTTCGTCGCTAAATATCGACCGAGCACCTGTCTCAGGAACCCGCGGCTCACTACGAAAGCTCTTCGATCTTTCTCAAAATGAAAACGATCTGCCCGACGAATTTCATCGTCTTCCAACGTGCTGCGAAACTTCTGCACGACGTCTTCCGGTTGTCCCAAATCAACGCGCCAAACATCTATCTCGCCGGCTTGAAGCGAAAACGATGCCGGCGCCGGCGACCATATTTTGGATTCGGCCATCAATGAAACTTAAACCATGCGACAAAGAAGCACAAAACGGCCCCGTTCTCATTTTTGTGCTTTTTGTGGCTACGCTACTGTTATACTGTGCGGCATCTCGGGTCAGTTCTGTCTCCCTTATCCCCCGGCTTTTGCGAAAACTTGCAAGGTTCCAAGGCCTCAGGAGGGCTACCAATGTCGCGAACTATCTCCGCCGCTATCGTCCGGATTGTTTTGTGCGGGTTCTTTCTTTTCGCCGCAATGATCACAGCGCAAGCTCAGTTCAGAGCTGGTATCCAGGGGACTATTTCCGACTCCGCAGGCGCCCTTGTGCCCGATGCCAAAGTCACTCTCAAAGATCTCGAAACCGGAAGAGTTCAGGAAACGAACACCAGCGAAGAGGGGTTCTATCGCATCGCCGGTCTTGCTCCCGGCCGGTATGAGCTCACTGTTGAGAAGGCTGGTTATAAAAAGAGCCTCTCGCAAAACGTCTCAGTCAGTGCTGAAGTTGTTCAAGGCGTCGACGTAATTCTCGAAACCGGCGAAGTCACGGCGGTCGTGACGATCACCGACGAAGCAGTTGCGCAACTGGAAACTGAAAATGCGAACGTTGCGAAAGGAATTTCGACTGCTGAGGTCAAGCGACTGCCGCAGGCAGGTCGTGATCCTTACGAATTGGCGCGCCTGACGCCCGGAGTTTTTGGTGATGCAGGTCGCAGTCCGAATGGAAACTCTTCCGGTTTGCCGAACTCTCCAGGACCTGGAGGCTCAAACAATTCAATCTTTCAAGCGGAGAACCAGCCACAGATCACTGCAAATGGTCAACGCATCTCGGCTAACAATTTTCAGATCGATGGTGTGAGTGTAAACAGTCTCAGTCACGGAGGCGCTGCCGTTGTCACGCCTAACCAGGAGTCGGTAAAAGAAATCCAAATCTCATCTTCGAGCTATTCAGCCGAAGACGGAAGAAACTCAGGCGCACAAATCAAAGTGGTTTCGCAGAACGGCACGAACCAGTTTCATGGAAGCGCCTTCCTCAAATACAACAGCCCCAAGCTCAACGCTTTTAATAAATATCCAAACGACTTTGGCCGCGGGCGCGTGGAAAGAGTTGAGCGCTTCTTCCGCCAGTTCGGTGGCAGTGTAGGTGGTCCGCTTTATCTACCGCGCTTCGGCGAAGGTGGACCATCTGTTTATAGCGGCAAGGATCGGTTGTTCTTCTTTTTCTCTTACGAAGGATTGCGCGAAAACACAACGTCGCTTTCAACTGGTTACGTCGAAACTGCGCAGTTCCGGCAGGCTGTCATTAATGCTCGTCCAGGCAGCACCACCGCCGCAGTGCTTAACAGCTCGGGTCTCCAGCCGCGTTTTACCGAGGTCATAACTCCTTCATGCGGGGATGTGCAAGGTGGTTTCCCGTGTCAGGTTGTGGGCGGCGGTCTCGACATTGGATCGCTGAGTGGTTCGACGGGCCAATATCTGACTTTTGGAAACCTTGGTGGCGGTGGTCTTGATGGCATACCTGATGTTCAACGAGTCATCATCGCTGAACCCAGGAACAACAAACCGAATCAGTACAACACGCGGTTTGATTTCATCCCGAGCTCGGACGACCAGATCACTTTCAGCACCTATTTGACCAGGATTTTCCTGGTCAGCGGTGACGCCGGAGGTGCAGCGCGGCAGCAGGCTGACGTCACAACAACACCACATAACACGGCCTACACCGTGCTGTATAACCGCGTGTTTTCTCCGACGTTTCTTAATGAGGCTCGTTTCAACTTCACTAAGTTTGCCTTCAATGAACTCGAGTCGTCGAGTGAAACAAACTTCGGCATACCACGAATCGAAATCGAAGGTATGTTTCGCGACGGCAGTCGCATTCGTTTTGGTGCTCCGCAAGCAGAAACAACTCCCGGAGTTTTCTCGGAAAAGCAATTCGAGTTTCGTGATGTAGTCAGCCACGTGCGCGGCAATCACGGGTTTAAATTTGGTGGCGAGTTTCGTCGAGAGCTGAATGACAACAATCTCAATGGCGCGTCGCGTCCTTTGTATAGTTTTGTCGGGCTCTTCAACTTTGCCAACGATGCGCCCATCTTTTACCAGATCAATGCTGACCCTGAGACTGGCGGATTCGCGAATGCAGAGCGCCATTTCCGTTCGAGCAGCTACGGCGTGTTCATTCAGGACGATTGGAAAGCACGGCCCAACCTAACCTTGAATCTGGGTCTGCGATACGAATACTTCGGCGTCCTCAAGGAACAAAACGATCAGGTCGCGAACTTTGTATTTGGACCAGGCGGCGGTTTGGCTGGTTCAAGAGTTGAGCCGGTGAGTCAGCTTTACAATCCCGATCGAAACAACTTCGCGCCACGCTTTGGATTTGCCTATAGTCCAAAGCACTTCGACCTTCAGGACAAATTCGTGCTCCGCGGTGGATTTGGTGTCGCCTATAACCGCATCCCGGAAATTGTCTTTTCAAACACACGTGGTAATCCACCGTTCTTCGCACGTTACTCGATCTGTTGCGGCACGGCGGCAACGGACTTCGGTTCTCCTTTTGCAGGCGGTCAAATTCAGTATTCGCTCGGAGCCAGCAGTTCGCCTTTCAGTTATCCGGCAAATCCTGCACTCGCAGTCGGCATCGATCCGGCCACGGGCGCGCCTCGGGATCGCACGGTTGAGGTTTATGGTACGCTTCCGGATACGCGGACCGCATACGTTTACTACTATTCACTCGATGCGCAGTACGCGTTGCCGTTCAATCTCACGGCGACACTCGGATACCAGGGCAGTTCGAGTCACAAATTAATTCGGCTTGTGAATCAACGTTTTGTGCAGCCGGTGATTCCAGCGAACTATTTCGCATTCGCGGTGTTCATTCCGACACCGGATGTGAACGCCAACTACAACGCGATGAACGCACGATTGACGCGACGTTTCTCTCGCGGGTTCCAGTTTGACGTGGTATATCGTTGGGCCAAGACTATTGATACGCTATCCAACGAAGGGCCGGGCGCTGAGACCAATCAGACGTTCCCACAGGATTTGCGACAGGAGCGTGGTCCATCCGATTTCGACGTGCGACATAACCTGAACATTTCCGGTCTGTGGGACCTGCCGTTCTTCCGCAACCGCAGGGATGTCGTTGGGAAGATACTTGGCGGCTGGCAGGTTGATGGCATACTGTCGGCACATACTGGTTTTCCATGGACGCCTCACACGGGACAGTGTGTGCGCTCCGCGAATTCGAATGATTTCGTGTGTCCGTCGCGTCCGACGAGATATTTTGGTGGCGCGCTTGAAGACACGGACAACGAAGCATTCATCAGGCCTGATGGAAACTTCCCGGGCGGTGGACTCGCGTTCTTCGATCCGAACAATCCGGACGGACGGCTTCCGCCGGGCATTGGCCGCAACTCCTTCCGTGGTCCAAGATACTTCTCGGTCGATATGAGTTTGGGTAAGCGAACCGGTCTGCCGTCGTTTCTTGGAGAAGGAGCGTTTCTCGAAGTCAAGGCAAACTTCTTCAATGCATTTAACAAGTTGAACCTTGCTCCGTTTGAATTCTTCGCGCCGGCTGTTGATAGTCGCGACTTCGGACGCGCGCAGAACGCGTTGGCGGGACGGGTTGTTGAGTTTCAGGCGCGGTTCAATTTCTAACCTATGATGGCCACGAAAAGGCACAAAATATTTAAGAGAAGCTTTTTGTGCTTTTTCCTTCGTGGCTGTTCTTTTCGCAACAGCAACTTCACACTCGCAACGTCCTGCGAGCGTCGAACAGCGCGTCAATGCCCTGCTAGCTCGAATGACGCTCGCCGAAAAACTGGGCCAACTTCAACAACTCGACGGCGAAGCGAACGGAAACTTCCGACCGGAACACCTCGATCTCATTCGCAAAGGACTTTTAGGATCGACTCTCAACGTTCGCGGCGCGCAGCGCACGAACCAGGTGCAGCGCGTGGCGATGAACGAATCGCGTTTGAAGATTCCCGTCTTGTTTGGCTTCGACGTGATCCACGGTTATCGCACTATCTTCCCGATCCCACTTGGTGAAGCTGCGAGTTGGGATCCGTCGCTCGCTGAGCAATCGGCCGCAGTTGCCGCGCAGGAAGCGAAAAACTCCGGCGTGCATTGGACCTTCGCGCCGATGGTCGACATCGCACGCGATCCGCGTTGGGGACGGATCACCGAAGGCGCGGGTGAAGATCCGTTTCTCGGCGCTGCTTTTGCACGCGCGCGCGTGCGTGGTTTTCAAGGTAGCGACTACAGCGCACCGGACAAAGTGCTCGCGTGCGCGAAACACTGGGTTGCGTACGGCGCCGCCGAAGGTGGCCGCGATTACAACACCACCGAAATCTCCGAATACTGGTTGCGCGATGTCTACTTTCCACCGTTCAAAGCCGCTGTCGATGCAGGTGTCGGCACGTTCATGAGTGCGTTCAACTCTATCAACGGCGTTCCTGCTACTGCGAATGAGTTTACGTTAACCAAAGTGCTGCGACAGGAGTGGAAGTTTGATGGATTTGTCGTTAGCGACTACACGTCGGTGCGAGAGCTCATCAATCATGGAGTTGTGGCCAACGAAGAAGAAGCGGCGGCGGCGGCTCTTAATGCGGGCGTAGAGATGGAGATGGTGAGTCGCAGCTACAACGCTTTTGGTGAGAAGTTGCTGCGGGAGAAGAAACTGTCGATGGCGACGATCGACGAAGCGGTACGTCGCGTCTTGCGGATCAAGTTTCGTCTCGGACTCTTCGATCGTCCGTACACGGATGAAGCACGTGAGCAAAATGCATTGATGCGACCTGAGAGCATTCGCCTGGCGCGCGATATTGCGGGGCGTTCGATGGTCCTGTTGAAGAACGATCGCGATACGCTGCCGCTCAGTAAGAGCGTTGGATCGATCGCAGTTATTGGACCACTCGCCGACGATCGTGGTGCGCAACTTAGTTGTTGGGCTGGTGATGGCAAGGAAGAGGACATGGTCTCTCCGCTCGCCGGAATAAGAGCAAAGGTGCCCGCGCAAACGAAGGTTAGTTTTGCAAAGGGCTGTGACGCCAAAGGCGATTCGACCGCCGGTTTCGAGGAAGCAGTCAATCTCGCAAAGCAGTCGGACGTTGCGATTGTGGTTGTCGGTGAGACGGCCGATATGGTTGGCGAAGCAGCTTCACGCTCCACTCTCGATCTGCCCGGACGACAACTCGAACTCGTCCAGGCAATTCATGCGACGGGCAAACCGACTGTCGTCGTGTTGGTAAACGGACGTCCGTTGTCGATTGGGTGGATCGCCGGCAATGTGCCCGCGATACTCGAATCGTGGATGGGTGGCAGCCAGGGAGGGCATGCGATTGCAGACGTACTGTTTGGCGATGTGAACCCTGGTGGCAAGCTGCCCGTGACGTTTCCGCGCAGCGTCGGACAGGTTCCGATGTACTACAACTACTTGCAGACGGGTCGACCACCTGAGGCTGAAAACAAGTACACGTCGAAATATCTCGATATGCCATGGACTCCGCTCTTCCCTTTTGGCTATGGCCTGAGTTACACGAAGTTCAAGATCTCTAATCTGCAACTGAGCGCACCGCGCATCGCTGCAAATGGCAAGTTGACGGTGAGTGTGGACGTGGAGAACACCGGTCAGCGCGCTGGTGATGAAGTGGTCCAACTTTACATCCGCGATCCAGTGGCCTCACTGAGTAGACCCGTCAAGGAGCTGAAGGGATTCCAGCGCTTAACATTGCAACCTGGTGAAAAACGCAGGGTTCAATTTGTGCTCGATCGTGAACACCTCGGATTCTGGAATCGTCAGATGCGTTTTGTGGTCGAGCCGGGCGAGTTTCGCGTGATGGTCGGCTCGAGTTCAGCAGACGTGATCGAAAGCAAATTCCAGGTAGCCGCAAACTAGTAGATGCTTTTTAAGCCACAAAAAGGCACAAAAGTTATAAAAACTTTTTCTTGTGCTTTTTTGTGGCTGCTGTTTTTTTGTGGCAGCGTTGCGGCGCAGGCACATGAAGCGTTCATCGACGATCTCCAGGAACGCTCCTTCCGTTACTTCTGGGAACAAGCCGATCCAAATACAGGTCTCGTGCCCGATCGCGCTCGCATGGACGGCTCGCCCTTGCCGCCGAGCCACCAAAACGTCGCGAGCATTGCCGCTACAGGTTTTGGTCTAACCGGGATCTGTATCGCAGTAGAAAGAAAATGGATCGACAAAGCCCAGGCGCTTGAACGCACACGCAACACGTTGCGATTCTTCGACGCGCGCGCCTTTCATCAGCGTGGCTGGTTCTATCACTGGATGGATTCGAAGACGGGCGAGCGTCAATGGAACAGCGAAATCTCGTCGATTGATACGGCGCTTCTGCTCGCAGGTATTCTCACTGTTCGACAGTGTTTCTCCGCAGATCAGGAAATCGTCAGGCTGGCAGATCGGATCTACCGGCGTGTTGATTTCCGGTGGATGCTCAACGGCGATGCGCGGCTTTTATCACACGGTTGGAAACCTGAGTCGGGATTTCTGCGTCCACGCTGGGACACGTACAGCGAAGACACGATTCTTTATCTACTGGCCATCGGGTCGCCCACTCATCCGATCTCACCGGCGTCATGGCACGCGTTGTGGCGCGATCGCTATCGCTACGAAGGCCATAGTTACTTCACTACGATTGGCGTGCCTTTGTTCATGCACCAGTACTCTCATGCCTGGATCGACTTTCGCAACAGGCGAGAGACAAGCGGCGATCGTATCGACTATTTTCAAAACTCAGTTGCAGCTACGCTCGCCCATCGCGCTTTTTGCATCAATCTCCGGCATGACTTCCCGCACTTTGGACCAGACGTCTGGGGCATCACCGCGTCTGACAGCGCGAAAGGCTATCTCGCCTGGGGTGGTCCACCACGCGATCCCGACATCGATGGGACCGTTGTCCCTTCCGCGGCCGGTGGTTCGTTGATGTTCACTCCTGAGCTCGCAACACGCGCCTTATGGACCATGAATGAAAAGTACGGCGCAAAGATTTACGGCAAGTACGGCTTCGTCGACGCCTTCAACCCGAAGACCGGCTGGATCGACACCGACGTCATCGGCATCAACGCCGGCATCATCCTTCTGAGCGCCGAAAACATGCGCACCGGCAACGTCTGGCGCTGGTTCATGCTCAACCGCGAAATCCCCCTGGCGCTGCAACGCGTCGGGCTTGTGAAATACAAAGGCCAACGTGCGCAAAGGTTAGTGCCAATCGAATTGACCTTGAAGAACTCCACTACTATATTCAGCAACTATGAGCACAGAAAACATTAAAGAAGAGGCTAGGCGACTATTGGAGAGATTGCCGGAAAATGTCACGTGGGATGAATTGATGCATGAGATCTATGTCCGTCAGACCATTGAAGCGGGGTTATCCGACAGTCGCTCTGGGAAAACTGTGGACGTCACAAAAGTCCGTGAAAGATTCGGATTACCGTCGTGAAAGTTGTATGGACCGAGTCCGCTATATCTCATCTTCAAGCAATTCACGACTACATCGCCCAAACCTCACCAGAATACGCTTTAAGGATGGTCGATCGACTCACCAAACGCTCGATTCAGATTGCTGAGTTTCCTTTTTCCGGCTGAATGGTACCGGAGTACGAATTGAACGAAGTGAGAGAAGTTATTGAATGGCCTTATAGAATTATCTATTTGGTTGAAGTTGCTCGTTCTCGAGTAGAAGTATTGGCAGTCATTCATGGGTCTAGGAATCAGACCGATCCGATCGGTGGGTAGATTCTTCCTGTGACATGATCACCTCTATCCAGGGAAATGAAGCTATTAATCATCGGTGGGACTCGATTCCTGGGTCGTTATTTGGTGACGGCTGCACTCGAGCGCGATCACGAGATCACGCTTTTCAATCGCGGCACGCATCCGTCCGAGACAAACGTCGAGACGATTCACGGAGATCGACACACCGACATTGGTAAACTTCGCGGTCGCCGGTGGGATGCAGTCATCGATACTTACGGCATGCTGCCGAATGCTGTGAGATCTGCGGCTGAAGTCTTAGCTGATTCTGTAGACCGTTACATTTTTATCTCCAGTCAAAACGCCTACGCAGATGTTAGTACACCTGGAGTTAGGGAAACTGCTCCGGTCGCTACGCTGACGAGTGCGCAACTCGAGGAGGCGTATGCGATTGATCGTTCGGGCGAACCGTCCTACGGGAAGTTGTACGGCGGATTGAAAGCGTTGTGTGAGCAGGCTGCTGAAGAAGTCATGCCGAATCGTGTGCTCATAATCCGGCCGGGTTTGATTGTCGGTCCGCACGATTACACGGATCGGTTTACCTACTGGGTCGTGCGCGTCGCGCGTGGCGGCGAAGTGTTAGCTCCCGGGCGTCCCGATCGTTTTGTTCAGTTTATCGACGTGCGCGATCTCGCCGACTGGACAGTGCGCATGGCTGAGCGAAAAGAAACGGGCGTCTACTACGCCAACAGCGTGCCGAAAACTTTCACGATGAAAAACGTGCTTGACGAATGTCGGGCAGTCAGTCAGAGCGATGCTTCATTCACATGGGCCAGTGAGGAGTTTCTGTTACAGAACGAAGTTGTGGCGTGGAGTGAAATGCCGCTGTGGCTACCTGAAGAAGCTGCACCGCACCTGAAGGGTTTCATGTTCGTGAGCTCTGACAAAGCAGTTAACGCTGGTCTCAAGTTTCGTTCGCTAACGGACACGATTGGAGCTACACTCGCGTGGTATCAAACAGATCGCCGGAAATTGAAAGCCGGCCTTGATCCTGATAAAGAAGAAGCGCTGCTGCGAAAGTTGCGCGAGACCACTTGAATGATCGCGAACCGAAGAAATCGACGACTTCTCATTATCTCGACACTCGTGGTCTTTTGGTGCCCGATCGCCGCGACAGCTCAGACCGAATTCCCCAGCCCCGATGCTTTCGTAAAATCGATCCTCAAAGGAAAGAGTGATCTCAGCACGGAAGCTAAAGGCGACTTGAACGGTGATGGTTTGGCCGACTGGGCAGGAGTTGTCCGGCGCGAGAAGGGCGACTTCCTATCAACGTATCAACTGTATGTTCTACTGCGGCAACCTAACAGTGGCTATCGCGTCGCAGAGACATCAACCGAGGCCGAGATTCCCGGCATGGGATGTTGCTGGGTCGAAGACTTAAGGATCGCCCGTTCGAGCATCTACATTCAGAACAACGCAAAAACGGCTGCGACGATGGAAGCAGCAACGCATCAGTTCAAGCTCTACCAGGGTCAGTGGCGCTTGATCGGCGTCAGGATCTATTACATCGACCACAGCTCAAACACATCAACCGACACCGACGTAAATCTCCTCACGGGCCTGGTGATCGAGAAAAAGCAGAAAGGCGAGCGCCGCCCAGCAACTACACGGCGAAGTAAGAAATTTGCTCTGCGCCTGCTGAAAGATTTCGATTTTCTTAATGGCTTCGGTATCGACGAACTCGGAGAGAAATTCTAATCGCGAAGAGCGCGCTTATCGTCATTGGGTAGCGTGGATCGCATTGTGCGGAGCGCTGGCGGTTCACGTCGCCGACGAGGCGTTGACTGACTTCCTGGCGCTCTACAACCCGACAGTGCTTTCGATCCGCGAGCGGTATCCGTCTTTACCGCTGACGACCTTCACGTTCGAAGGATGGCTGGCACTACTAATCTTCGCGATCGTCGTGCTGACAGCCGTATCGTATTTCGTCCGGAAAGGCCGATGGGCCATGCGTCCGATATCCTACGCGTTTGCAGGCTTCATGCTGCTGAACGGATTGCTGCACATCGCCGGTTCCTTCTACATGGGAACGTTCATGCCCGGTGTCTATTCGTCGCCCCTGTTGCTGGCGGCGTCAATTTTTCTGATCGTCCGCACGCACGCTGTTCAACAGAACCGAGCGCGGTAGCGCCGGGTCAATCTCCAATTTAGGCGCCTCGTTTGTACCCTGACCCGGCGCTACCGCGCTCGGTTCTGTTACGCATCCAACTCACCGCTCATGTCTCCAGAGCTATCTATAATCCCCCAAACTCATATAAAATCTGGCTCCCAAAACTGATCACAAGAAAAGGAGTTTCAGATGTCAGCAACACCAACGCCGGCACGGCGCAAATCTATCGACTGTAGAGAGTTTCCCAGTGACAGAAATTGCACTCTGAGAATTTCTGGAACTGAGGATGAAGTGCTTGACATAGCGTGTCAGCATGCCAGTGCTTCCCATGGGCATGAGAACACTCCAGAGCTACGAGAAGAAATTCGTAAACTGCTCAAAGACGACGAATAGAACCACCCGATCAAAACCCATCCACGGAGCCAAACAGATGAAACGGAGAACCTTTTGGACGTTAACTCTGGCCGTAGTCGCTTTCTGCCTGGTCGTGCAATTCCCTGCCAGCGAAAGTGTCTACTCGCAAGGTCGCGGCGCCGCCAACGCCTGAAGTCCTTGAGCGTCGCAAGGCTATCGAGAACGAGCTCCAGTCGATCGCAATCGTCGAACGCAAGCTGATGATTCCGATGCGCGATGGCACTCGCATCGCCACAGACGTCTACCGGCCAAAGGACACGTCCAAAAAGTATCCGACCATCTTTTCCCGCACGCCCTACAACTTCAATTACTGGGACGTTCGGAATGCCGCGCCGCGCGATCTCTCGAATGAACTCGAGGCGGTGAAACGCGGTTACGCTTACGTTCAGATGAACGAACGCGGGCGCTTCTTTTCCGAAGGCAACTACGACATCCTTGGTCCACCGCTCACTGACGGCGAAGACGAGTTTACGTGGATCTCGAAACAAGCATGGTCCAACGGCAAAGTCGGCACGATCGGTTGCTCCTCAACTGCTGAATGGCAGTTGGCCGTTGCCGCTCAGAATCATCCGGCTTTCACAACCATGATCGCGCAGGGTTTTGGCGCGGGCGTCGGACGTGTTGCCCCTTACTACGAACAGGGTAACTGGTATCGCGGCGGTGCGGTCCAGATGTTGTTCATTGCCTGGCTCTATGGCCAGCAAAACCAGGTGCGCCCGCTTTTCTCGAAGGACGCAACGCCGGAGGAATTGGCTCGCGCTGCGAAGTGGTTTGACCTTGCGCCGCAGTTGCCGCAAGTTGATTGGTCGAAGTCGCTGCGGCATCTACCAGTAAAAGACATTATGTTGGCTGCCGGTGGACCACGCGGAATCTTTGCCGATCGGATGCCGGTGGACACCGGCGGTGCGATGATCCAGCGCGAGCCGAACGATCCGGCGTGGTACAAGGGCGGCCTGTGGCACGACAACATGAAAATCAACATTCCCGGGTTTTGGTTCATGTCGTGGTACGACGTGTCTATTGGTCCAAACCTCGCTGCATTCAATCACGTTAGAAAGACTGCGTCTCCCGCAGTCGCGAATCAGCAATACGCAGTCATTGCCCCGACGCTTCACTGCGCCTTCAAACGCGCCACTGAAAATACAGTTGTCGGCGAACGCAGCGTCGGCGACGCGCGCTTGAACTACGACGAGCTTACATACGGTTGGTTCGATCACTTCCTTAAAGGTGAGAACAACGGCATCCTCGAAAAAACGCCGCGCGTGCGCTACTACACGATGGGCATCAACAAGTGGCAGACATCAGACACGTGGCCGCCTCGTGGTGCGCAGTCGATGAGCTTCTTTCTATCGAGTGGTGGTAAAGCAAACACAATGAGCGGCGATGGCGTGCTTATCGAAGCTGCGCCCACAACCGATAATGCGGACCGTTTCGAATACGATCCGATGAACCCGGTGCCGTCGCTTGGCGGGAACGTCTGCTGCACGGGCAATGCGATCACCGCGGGAGCTTTCGACCAGCGTAAAAATGAAACGCGGCCGGATATTTTGGTTTACACCACAGAGCCTCTGAAGGAAGGGATCGAAGTCAGTGGTCCAATAGAGGTGACGTTGTATGTCTCCAGCGACGCGAAGGACACGGATTTCACCGTGAAACTGATCGACGTTTATCCGGATGGGCGTGCATACAATCTGGATGAAACGATTCAGCGCATGCGTTATCGCAACGGCTACGACAAACCGAACGTCTGGATGGAGTCGAGCAAAGTATACAAGGTGACGCTTGGACCAATGGTGACGAGTAATCACTTCGAAGCGGGCCATCGCATTCGGATCGAAGTCTCGAGCAGCAACTTCCCTCGTTTCGATCGCAACCTCAACACGGGTGGCAAGAATTACGATGAATCAAAAGGTGTCGTGGCGCGCAACGCAGTGCACCACTCAAGGCAGTACCCGTCAGAGATCAAGCTCACAGTGGTGAGAAAGAGCGTTTCGCTCCGCTGATGTTATTCAGGGGGCCAGTCCCTGAAAGGATAGCGGTGGTTGAAACGACCAGCCCGCGAATGGATAGCGATGGTTGAAAGGACGCCAGCCCGCGAAGCGGGTGGCAGCATATAGCCTAGGGTGGAGCGAGGCTTTGCGCGAGCGAAACCCTAGGTAACGTGTTAGAAACAATTTCAGCCCGCATAAGCGGGCGACAGCGCGAATCACATAAAATCTGCCGCCCGCTTCGCGGGCTTACAATCTTGATCACGAGCGACCTAGGGTTTCGCTCGCAAAGCCTCGCTTCACCCTAGGCTATATGCTCACACGCGCTTCGCGCGTTGAATTCATCCGATGTTCTAGCCCGCTTCGCGCGTTGAATTCAACGATGCTCTTACCCCCCTTCGCGGCAATTGGTCCAGCCCCGCGAAGCGCGGCAACTCGTTTTTGTATAAGGAGGAGAAATACATGAGCGGTGGAATGATCGGAGTCGGCGTTGCTGTGTTAATGGCCGTTCTTGTCTTCGTCTGGTTGCAAAAGCGTAAACCAATGTAGACGTTGATTCTCGCAACTGCCCTTCTGTTCCTGATCGCTGCGACTCAACCCGAAGCGAATCAGGCCTCGAAGTACCGATCCAAGTAACAACGATCGCGGCGAACGAAGTGGCGATCAATGTCGCGCACACCCAAACGACTTCCCACCGCCGCCCAATTAAGTGAAACAAAAATCGCGTGAGAAAAGTATAGACGCTCATGACCACCACGCAGACTGGGGAACCTTCCCCCCGCAAGCTCAGACTCTGGCCGGGTATCGTCGCGCTCGTACTGCTGTTTGTGTTTCGGTTCGGTGTGAAAGCGCTCGTGCCCGGAATAGAAGGATTTGGTTATGCCGTCTTGGGCTCACTCGGCTGCATGTTAGCGATTATGTTGTGGTGGCTGTTTTTCAGCCGCGCACGCTGGGTAGAGCGCTTGAGCGCGATCGGGGTGATGGCAGCGTCGCTCGGCGCGATTTGGTTCCTGAAGCACGATTCGATGTGGTTGCAGTGGTTGTTCGCGTACGCCGTTCCATTATTGGCGCTTGCATTTGTTACCTGGAGCGTGGTCACACGTCGACTGACTGGCGGAATCAGACTCGTCACGATGATTGCGACGATTGTGGTCGCATGCAGCGCGTGGCTGCTCGTTCGACAAGATGGCATGAACGGCGATCACAACGCTTCTTTCGGTTGGCGCTGGTCTCAGAGTGCGGAGGAACGGTTGCTGGCACAAAACGCAGATCTGCCAGTGGCTCCGCCGGCAGCTCCGAATTCTGCTGCAACGCCCGCCAGCAGCACCATCTGCTTCGCCCTCAGCCTCCGTCGCGCCCGCTACAGAAGCTCCAAAGGAATCAACGGCGCCTGCGACGCCAGCAACAGCTCAAGCCGAATGGCCCGGCTTCCGTGGACCACGGCGGGACGGCAGTGTTCGTGGCGTGCGAATCAAGACTGACTGGTCCGCGTCACCGCCGGCGCAGATGTGGCGCCGCCCGATTGGACCGGGCTGGTCATCCTTCGCCGTCAGCGGCGATCTTCTTTACACACAGGAGCAGCGTGGTGAAGAGGAAGTCGTCGCATGCTACAACGCCACGACAGGTCAACCCGTCTGGTCACACCGCGACAAAGCGAGGTTCTTCGAATCGGTTGGAGGTGCTGGTCCACGCGGAACTCCGACATTGCACAATGGTCGCGTCTACTCTTTCGGTGCAACTGGAATACTGAACGCTCTCGACGCCACAACGGGCAAGGTCCTGTGGTCGCGCAATGTTGCGTCTGAGACGAAGACTGAAACTCCATTCTGGGGTTTCGCGAGTTCTCCGTTAGTGACCGGCGACATTGTGATCATTGCGGCGTCAGGCAAGCTCGTCGCGTACGATGCGGCTACCGGCAATCAGAAATGGGTTGGTCCATCTGCGGGCGGGAGCTATAGCTCACCACAGCTCGTGACGATCGATGGGATCCCGCAAGTTTTGCTGATCGGCGGCTCCGGTGTCGTCAGTATTGCGCCGGCTGACGGAAAGCAAATATGGGATCACCAGTGGTCAAGTAACAGCATCGTGCAGCCCGCTTTAGGCGCTGATGGTGAGGTGCTGATCACGAGTCAGGAAAATGGCACGCGCAGCATCGCGGTTGGGCGCGGAGCCGGTGGATGGACCGTCAAAGAACGTTGGACCTCTAATGGCCTGAAGCCTTACTTCAATGACTTCGTTGTTCACAAAGGACATGCGTTCGGATTCGACGGGCGCATCCTCTCATGCATCGATCTGAAAGACGGTCAGCGCAAGTGGAAGGGTGGACGCTACGGCAACGGTCAACTTGTTCTACTGCCCGATCAGGATCTGCTACTGGTATTGTCAGAAGAAGGTGAACTGGCACTGGTCGGCGCAACCCCCGATCAGTTTGCGGAGCTTGCTAAAGTTCCCGGGATCAAGGGTAAGACCTGGAACCACCCCGCGTTGGTTGGCGACCTCCTCCTGGTGCGCAACGGCGAAGAGATGGCTGCATTTCGTTTGTCGCGCGCAAACTGATAAGCTGGCGCGAGTTCAAGCAAGGTCCAGAGTCACAAAAATGCACAAAGGCACCGCAACTTAGGGTTGCGGCTTTTGTGCTTCTTTGCGTTAATCACACTCTTCGAGGCAACGCATGAAACCAAAAGAACTCACCGTACGCGGCCTGATCCTGGGCGCGCTGATCACCACTGTATTCACGGCAGCTAACGTTTACCTCGGCCTCAAAGTCGGCCTTACCTTCGCCTCGTCAATTCCAGCGGCAGTTATCTCGATGGCGATCCTGAGTCTCGTTAAAGACTCAACGATCCTCGAGAACAACATCGTTCAGACAGTTGCGTCGGCTGCGGGCACGCTCTCGGCGATCATCTTTGTTCTGCCCGGCTTGGTAATCGTCAACTGGTGGGTCGGGTTTCCGTTCTGGCAATCGTTTTTTATCTGCCTGACTGGTGGCGTGCTCGGCGTGTTGTTCACAATCCCGCTACGACGCGCACTCGTGACGAACTCCGATCTTCCCTACCCCGAAGGTGTTGCCGCCGCTGAAGTGTTGAAAGTCGGTTCGGGCAGGCGTGGTGAAACAGCAGACGAGAGTGGTGAAGCGCGTGAAGGTCTTATGGCCGTGATCATCGGTGCCGTTGCTTCCGCAGGGCTCGCTATCGTGACGGCGACTCGCGTCGCAGCGGGTCAGGTCACCGGGTTCTTTCGTGTCGGTACACTCGCGTCGAGCGGGTACGACATGGCTTTCTCATTGGCACTCGTCGGCGCGGGGCATTTAGTTGGTTTGTCTGTAGGTATGGCGATGTTAACGGGTCTCATAATCGCATGGGCCATCGCAGTGCCGATTCTGACGTCGATGCAACCCGCCGCAGAAGGCGTCGAGCTTGGAGCACACACGATCGGGATCTGGCGTACGCAGGTGCGATTCATCGGCGCCGGCGCCATCGCTGTCGCTGCGATCTACACGCTGGCTCGTCTCGCGAAACCGGTTGTGGGCGGACTTGTAAGCACGTTGGCGAGTTCTCGTGCGGGCGGCGTGAAAGACGATCGCGACCGCGATCTCTCGGGGACGTGGATCATCGTCCTGACGATCGCGTGTCTCGTTGTCAGCGGGTGGCTGGCGTTTACGTTTGCGCGCGCGACGGTGCTTGCACCAGATGCGATAAAACTCACGCTGATCGCTGTGCCTTTTGTGCTGATCGTCGGATTTCTGATTGCGGGGATCTGCGGTTACATGGCAGGACTCATCGGCGCTTCGAACAGTCCGATCTCCGGCGTGGGAATCCTGTCGATCGTGATCTGCGCTTCGGTGCTTATTTTAGCCGTGGCGCCTACTACGGAAACACGACCTGCCCTCATCGCTTTCTCGTTGTTCATCACGGCGATCGTCTTCGCTTGCGCAACGATCTCAAACGACAACTTGCAGGATCTTAAAACGGGCCAACTTGTTGGCGCGTCGCCGATGCGCCAGCAGATCGCGCTCATCGTCGGCGTCGCGGCCGGTGCAGCCGTGATTCCGTTTGTGCTCAACTTACTCGCCACTGCGTATGGATTCGCGGGCGCTGCGAACGTGAATGTTGTTGCGCCCAATCCGCTGCCCGCGCCACAGGCGACGCTCATCTCCGCACTCGCTCAAGGCGTCATTGGTGGCAACCTCGAATGGAACATGATCGGTATCGGCGCGCTCGTGGGCGTCGGTTTGATCCTGTTGGACACGATCCTCGGTGCGATGAACAAGTTGCGCATCCCGCCACTGGCTGTCGGCATCGGTATTTATCTGCCGATGTCGGCAACGTTCGCAGTTGTTGTGGGCGCCGTGCTTTCGTATTGGTACGGCCGCCGCATTCGTTCTTCGCCGAACCCGGAACGTGCTGAACGGCTCGGTACGCTGGTCGCGTCAGGGTTGATCGTCGGTGAAAGTCTCTGGGGCGTAATCAACGCCGGGCTCATCGTCGGACGATCAACCGATGCGCCGATTGGTCTTGTGGCAGACGACTTTGTGCTCGGGCCATGGCTGGGCGGGATCCTCTTTATCGGCACGATCGTTTTGCTGTACGGGTGGATGTTAAGCAGGTCAAACGCAAACGCGCGGTAAGCATGAGATTCGAAGTCGCAGCGGCTTTTGTGGTTGGAATTCTTTTGCCACTACTGGAAACGGCGCGGCGTGGAATCAGTCATTGGGCTGTAGAGTTCACCACGATGTTCGAGGACTACGTCGCCGGCGCGTTGCTCCTGATTGGTGCGTGGGCCGCTTATCGTGAGCGGCCCTGGGGACCGGTATTCCTCGTGCTGGCATGGGGTTATTTCACGGGACTGATGAGCAGCAGTTTTTGGTGGCAGCTTGAAGACACGTTTCGGCAAACCGCTTCCGAACCGAACAACCTGTTAGTTCTCGTGGTTAAGCTGCTACTTTGGAGTACATGCGTGGTCTCGTTGGTACTTGCACTGCGTCGAGCGACGCACACACCCACGCCAGTACAATGATAACGCGGAACCTTACGTCTCCCCAGGACTCTAATGTTCAAATGGTTCTGAGCTATTTGATTGAACTTTGGAGGGTTCGATGACTCACGCCTTGTTCAGCCTGATCCTGATCCTCGCGATTGTGCTCTGCCCAAACTCCGCACACGCCCAGCAAAACACCGCAGATGTCGCTTTACGAGAAAAGGCGTTCAAGTTACTCGAATTGGCGGCCGGTCAAATCGGCAGTTTACAGTCTCCGGAAAATCGGGCGCGTTTGGGCGCCAACATCGCAGATTCACTCTGGGATCACGACGAGAAACGTGCGCGAGCCGTGTTTGCTTTGGTTGAGGAGGACATCAGAGCGGGCCTTGCAAATCGCGATCTCGATGATCCCAGGGATCGGCACACGCTGAAGGTTTTTCTAAAACTGCGAGTGGATACAGTCGAGCGGATCGCTAAATACGACGCCGAACTCGCACTCGGATTCCTTAAGGCCACCGAATACATTTCCGAGAAGCCGCTACCGCGCGATATGACTGAAAGCGAACGTGGTTTCGAATTGCGATTGGCGCGGCAGATGGCTAATAACAATCCCGAGATCGCTGCGAAGCTCGCCCGTCAGTCGCTGGCCGATGGCCTTTCCATCGATCTCCTGCTTCTGCTCAAGCAGCTAAACAAAAAAGACAAAGAGCAAGCGCTCACCCTGTATAAAGAGATTACTAAGAAACTTCGCGAAGTGAATCTACCAGAGGATTGGAACTCGCGTTATTTCGTCCAGACCCTTATCCACTCGTTCAGGCCACCAACATCGGACAACTCAGCGTTTCGTGATCTTATCGGCACTGTAGTCACACGTGCCTTGGAGCACGGATGTGGAAACAAATCGATGTCCGATGGTCACGAGTCAGAGTTTTGCCGCTGGACAGCATCGCTACTGCCGCAACTGGACCGGATTGATCCGCGGGCGGGACAACTAAGACGGTGGGTATCTGAGGATCTTGTGAACCTGTCACCCGAGGGCATTCATGAATTCTACGAGCTAGCGGAAGAGGGTACTGTAAACGATCTGCTTGCGTTCGCCGCAAAACATCCAGACATTGCAGACGAGGTTTACGTGCACGTAATACGAAAGGCGGTCGTGTCGAATGATTTCGACCTGGCACGAAGGCTTGCGACAGATCGTTTTACTGATCCGGAAAGAAGGGGGCTAATTCTTACTCAGATCAATAGCGCTCAAGCGGCGACCTCGGTTGATGATAAGAAGCTCGCAGAATTACAGTCACAACTCAATGAAGTTAATACCATCGTCGACAAGTTTCGGTTTCTGCTGGCACGCGCTGACGACTTTGGGGTAAACAATCGAAACGCGGCTCTGAAGTTACTCAAACAAGCAAGTGAAATAGCTGACTCAATGAAACCCGGCAAGGAGCAGACTGATGCTCAGTTAAGAGTGGCACTGTCGTACTGTTTGGAGAAAAACGATCGCGGATTCACAATCATGGAATCGCTGATGCCGAAACTCAACGAACTCGTTGACGCCGCAGTGAAACTGGATGGGTATGAAACAGGTTACGTTCGTGATGGAGAGTGGAACATGTCCGCCAATGGCAGTGTGGGCGACATGTTAACCACCTTGTCGCTGCACGCCGGGAATTTCGCATGGTGTGACTTTGATCGCGCGGTGAGTTTAGCTGCTCAGTTTGACAGACCTGAGATACGCTTGATGGCGCACGTGAAATTGGCGCAAGCGATCTTAGCTGGACCACCGAAGCGCGAACGGAACCGAAGCTATGATTCCATGTTTTAGATGCACGAGACCTGGACCCCGCCAACGAATTGCGTTCTATCGCACTGCGCTTTTCGTAGCTCTGCTGTGTGGCGCAAGTCCGCTTCGCGCGCAAACAAAAGACTGCACGCGCATTACCTCCATTTGGACTCTGGAAGGTCATCGCATACCGGTTAGCAGACGAAGATTCAAACCAACCTAAATCCCGGGAGTTGGAAAAGTTGATAGGAATTCGGGTGAATTTTCAGTTTAACCGGGCAGAAGTCGGAGATGAGATTTGTACGTTGCCGGCGTTTGAGGATAAGCGCGCCTCAAACGAAGGGTTGTTTCGAGAATTGAAAGTGGCTTTGAAATCGATTGGCGCTCCGGAATCTGCGGAGATGATAAACGTCAGTTGCAAAGGGAGTGGATGGCAGCCTCCGAAGAGTTTGCTCGTGAGAGTGGCTGAGGGCGAAATGTTAATGCTTTGGGAAGGCGTGTTTTTAGTATTAAAAAGATAGCTCGCTAATGACCGAGCGATGATCTGGATGATAGAGTTGAAGTCTGAGTGACGCAGAAAGCTATTAATCTTCTCAGAGCGGTGCGACATCTCGCCTTGCTCGCCCTGTCACCGCTCGATTATTTCTCTCGATTACTAAACTGCAAAAAAGATCTGCCACCGCTGCATTTGCGCAGGTACGTCGGGCCGCTCGACAGTTTCGAATCGTCGGGCGCTGAGTTTATGGGCCACCTGCGTCAGGTTGCAGAGTTGCGGCCGGAGGATCGAGTGTTGGATATCGGTTGTGGTTGTGGGCAGATGGCCCTACACCTCGAGAAGTACCTGAATGAAGACGGCAGCTATGTAGGAGTCGATATACATCGGCCTTCGATTAGCTGGTGTCAGAAGAACATCGGCACGAGGCGTAGTAACTTTCACTTCGCGCATATTGATGTCCGCAACCTGGCCTATAATCCTGCTGGTACACATCGCGCTGAAAGTTTCCAGTTCCCTTTTGACGAGCGTTCGTTCGATCTGATTCTGTTGAAATCTGTGTTCACGCACATGCGCCCGCCTGAGGTGAGTAACTACCTGCGCGAAGTCTCGCGACTGTTGAAGAGTAAAGGTCGATGTTTAGCGACGTTCTTCCTTCTGAATGAAGAACAAACGAGGCTTGCGTCGGAAGGCGCGAACGACGTTGCGTTTAAGTATGGCGAAGGAGTGTGGCGATACCGTTTGGAGCAAAGCCCCGAGAGTGCTGTTGCTTATGACGAGAGTTATGTGATGGCGTTGCTGGTGCAGCATGGACTAACACTTAGAGCGCCGATCTATTACGGCAGTTGGGCGGGTAGAAAAGAAGGGCTGTCGTACCAGGATATTCTGCTCCTGCACCCGGCATCTCATGTTAGTCAGGATTAGCGAGGAAAAAGATGATCCAACCTTTGGAAATGAAAGAGACGCATCCGATCAAGCTTCACGATGGTGGTGTCTCAACTACAAAAGAGGTCTGGAGCATGCTCAGTGCGAGCTTCGAGGATGATCTTAGGAGCATTAAGGCATTGTTAGATCGTTCTCCGGGGTTGTTGACTTGCCAGTACGATTACACTTCGCCGCTTCATCTTGCTGTTCGCGAGGGGCACGTTGATCTCGTGGCATTTTTGATTGAGCGTCGAGCGCTCGATCCTTCATACAGAACGCATCCTTTCTTAGATCCACTTTTTACTGTCGCGGAGGATCGCGGCTTCGAGGAGATCAAAAATATCTTGCAGCGGGCATCTGCTACGCCTGAGCTGACGCGCGAGTGGGGCGACACCGGCGGGATAGACTTCGAGAAGCATGAATTTCAAATGAAGTTCGAGCAGTTAATTAGTGACAAACAACACGCTGAGGTTGAAGGAATGTTGAATCAGCGTCCAGAACTTGCCCACGATCAAACCGCATTCTGGGGAGAAGGTATTTTGTCAGTGCCCGCAAATAATGGCGATCATCGGATGCTCGAGATACTGATGGGCCACGGCGCTCGCGTTCCCAACATTTCCAAGTGGGGCGCACGCTACTATTTCAAGCACTACGACACCGCCGCGTTTCTTTTGGAACGAGGAATGAACCCCAACCACATGAACTGGCGCGAATTCACGCTTCTTCACGACATGGCCCACACTGGCGACGTTCCGAAGGCGCGACTATTGCTCAAACACGGCGCTGACATCGACTACCTTGACGACGAATATCGCTCCACCCCGTTAGGCTACGCCGCACGTTGGGGACGTGTCGCAATGGCTAAACTTCTGTTAGAGAGCGGCGCCGATCCGAACAAATCAGGCGCTCCATGGTCCACCCCACTCGCCTGGGCCCGCAAGAAAAACCACTCGGAGGTTGAGAGAGTCTTGCTCGAGCTTTAGCCACATAAGCCACAAATTGTGTTCGCAATCCCTTGCGTCTTTTGTGCTTTTTGTGGCATTAGATCGTCCCGAGTAAAATTCCACATCCGAATGAGGCTCTACAAATGACCACCCGTCGTGACTTTATCAGGACGGCCGGGGTTGCGGCCGGTGCGCTGTCG
The DNA here is from genome assembly GCA_963800055.1 of uncultured Acidobacteriota bacterium. Classification (GTDB taxonomy): domain Bacteria; phylum Acidobacteriota; class Blastocatellia; order Pyrinomonadales; family Pyrinomonadaceae; genus PSRF01. Next base: position 153,259 of record CAWCZP010000013.1, on the reverse strand, counting down.
CTCTCTTCCCTGCCCTCCTGGATTAGTGACGTCGTTGCTGCTGAGGAAAAGGCGGCGAATGGCGTCGATAAAAATGCGTTGGCGGACATCGCAATCAGCACGGCGAAACGCCTGGGTGTGAGCTATGCCGACATTCGCATCAATCGTTATCGCAACGAATCCATTGCCACGCGCGAGCAGCAGGTCCAAAACGTTTCGCGAGGTCAGAATTTCGGATTCGGCGTGCGCGTGCTCTACAAAGGCACGTGGGGGTTCGCTTCGAGCCGCAGCGTCACACCGAACGACGTGCGAAGAATTACGCAGCAAGCGGTCGAAATCGCCCGCGCGAATTCGATGTACCAACGCAAGAAGGTTTCGCTAGTCCCGGTTGAGAAGGTCGTCACCTCGTGGAAGAGCTCTTTCGAAAAAGACCCTTTCGACGTTTCGATCGACGACAAGATCCAGTTTCTCCTTTCACTAAACGCGGCTGCGATGAAGACTGAGGGCGTTGGCTTCGTCAACTCGTCGATGGGATGGGTCAACGAACAGAAGTTTTACGCATCAACCGATGGCTCGCGGATCGAACAGTACATCATTCGAGCGAATCCAAATTTCAACGTCTTTGCCGTAAACCGATCCACCAACGACTTTCAAAGTCGCAGCGCTCTCGGTGGTCCACAAGGCATAGGCTACGAGTACATGGAAAAGCACGACTGGAAACGCGAAGCGCAACAGGCCGGCGAAGAGGCAGTCATGAAGTTGAAGGCCAAGTCTGTGGATCCCGGCAAGTATGATCTCGTGCTGCACCCTTCGCATCTGTGGCTGACGATCCATGAAAACGTGGGCCATCCCACCGAACTCGATCGCTCGCTATGGATGGAAGCCAACTATGCAGGCACGAGCTTTCTCACGCCCGACAAGATCGGCAAGCTCCAGTACGGATCGAAGATCGTAAACTTCGTGGCAGACAGAACTCAGCCTGGTGGTTTGGCGACGGTCGGTTACGACGATGAAGGTGTTCCCGGACAACGCTGGCATCTGATCAAAGACGGTATGTTTGTCGACTGGCAAACGACTCGCGACCTCGCAGCGATGACTGGACAAAAGAAGTCGTATGGGTGCAACCACGCCGACAGTTGGGGCAGCATCTCGTTCCCGCGCATGCCGAATGTCTCGCTCCAACCGAGTGCTGATAACACATCGCTTGACGATCTGATTGCAGGTGTCGAGAAAGGCATTCTGATCTACGGTGATGGAAGCTATTCGATCGATCAGCAGCGCTACAACTTCCAGTTTGGCGGTCAGGTTTTCTGGGAGATTAAGAACGGGAAACGCGGTGAGATGCTTCGCGATGTTGCCTATCAGTCGCGCACGACCGACTTCTGGAACGCTTGCGATGGTTTGGGGGGACAGGCGACGTACGAACTCGGCGGCAGCTTCAACGATGGCAAGGGCGAGCCAGGGCAATCAAATGCAGTGAGTCATGGTTGTCCGCCCGCTCGGTTCAGGCAGATCAACGTACTTAACACGGCCCGAAGCACTGCTTCATAAATGCTTCTCGGTGTCTCTGTGGTAGATCGCTTTTTAACCACAGAGACACAGAGGCACAGAGAGAACCTTCAAGTCTGAGGAGATCTTGCATGCTGCTCACTGAAAAAGACGCACGCACCATTTGTGAGAAGTTGTTGAGTTACGTCAAAGCGGACGATGCAACGGTAAGCGTGAATAGTGAAAACTACGGCCACATGCGTTTCGCTTCCAATGCATTTACGACGAGTGGCGCGCGCGAAAACGTTACCGTCGCTGTAACCGTCTGGATCAACAACAAGCGTGGCGCGGCTTCAACAAACGAGATCGACGATGAATCGCTCAAAGCCACAGTCGCACTCGCCGAACAACTCGCGCGCATCTCGCCAGTCGATCGCGAATACGTACCTACGCTGAGCAAGCAGACGTACAAACCGGTGAATGGTTACGCCGAAGCGACTTCAAACATCTCCGTCACGAGTCGAGCGAAAACGCTCAACGACGTGATCGGCGCGTGTGAGAAAGCGAAAGTTGTCGGCGCCGGTTTTCATCAGGCGCGCGGCACTGCAGGAGCCTCAGCCACAAAGAACGGCAACTTCATTTACGATCGATCCAGCCTCGTGAGCTTGTCTACAACCGCACGCACACCAGATGGCACCAGCTCGGGATACTTTCTGCGAAACCATTTCGACGTCACGAAACTCGACACTACGCGCGTCGCAAGCGAAGCAATTCGCAAAGCGCTCGATTCTCGTAACCCTCATGTACTTGAACCCGGCGTTTATCCTGCGATTCTCGAACCGCAGGCAGTCGCCGATCTAGTCGGTTTCTTTGCGTTCAATTTCGACGCACGCAACGCTGAGGAAGGTCGCAGCCCGTTTTCAGCAGCGAACGGAAAGACGAAACTCGGTGAGAAGGTTTTTGACGAGCGCATCAACATCTACAGCGATCCGTGGCATCCGGAACTGCCCGGTTCGCAGTCCGCTCAAGGCGGACTTCCTGCCCAAAAGATCTACCTGGTTCGCAACGGTGTGGTGGAAAACCTGGTCTACTCCCGCTTCTGGGCCAAACAAAAAGGCAAGGAGCCCACGCCCGGTCCAGTGAACAGTATCATCGAGAGTTCGCTCCCCCCGGTTCCTGTTGAAGAAATGATCAAATCAATGGACCGCGGGCTGTTGCTCGGCCGGTTCTGGTATGTGCGGCCGCTCGATCCGAGAACTGTGTCGCAAACAGGACTCACGCGCGATGGAATCTGGTACATCGAGAAGGGCAAGATCCAGTATCCGGTTAAGAACTTTCGGTTCAACCAGAGCGTAATGCGACTACTGGCGCCCGGCAATATCGACATGATTGGAAAATCAGAACGCGTGGGCAGTTCGGAAGGCCAAGGCGGGAACGCCGCACTACTGCCGGCGCTTAAAGTAAAAGAGTTTCACTTCTCGTCGCAGTCAGAATCGGTGTAGAACCGCGGCTTGATGACTTTCAGCGCCGTTAAGGGGTTCAAGAAGTGTATTGCCAAACCTGCGGTAACAAGTTGGTCCAAGCCATCACCTACTGCAACCACTGCGGGGCCCAGTTACGCACTGTTAACAATCCCCAGGAGATCCAGGCAACCAGCACTGCGATTGACACGATCATGTGGGTAATCGTCGGAATGGCTGTCACCCTCCTGGGCATGGCTCTTGGCGCCATGGTCCTTATTAAAGATGGGACGATTGATGCAGACTTAGGAAGAGTGTTCGTGATCCTGAGCCTTGTAGCGTTCGTCGTAGTAGAAAGCGTATTGGTTTGGCGACTACTACATCTTCACAAACTCACCAAAGAGCAGCAAGGTTCTCACCCGGCGAAAGATTCTGATCAACCTCAGTTAGTCGAAGGTCAGACTCGAGCTCTAAAGGATCCGGGTGAGCCCGTGGCGACTGTAACAGAACAAACCACGCGAAATCTCGAACCTTCATTTAGGAAAGCAAGCGGCGATAAAACATGACCGTCGTAATGTCTCTCGAACGTCCCGACAGCGACGATGCGAGAACCCTGATCACAGAGCTTGAAGCATACCTTATCCCGCTCGCGCCACCTGAAAGCCGTCACGGTTACAGCGTCGAAAAGTTGATCAAAGAGGAAGTGTCCTTCTTCATCATTCGCGACAACGGAACTCCCGTCGGTTGCGGAGGGTTGAAGCTGTTTGGCACTGACTATGCTGAGATCAAGCGAATGTACGTTCGACCGCAGTTTCGCGGTCTAGGCTTCGCGAAACTAATGTTGGATCATCTTGCCGAATATGCACGCAATCACGGCGTTACAATACTGCGACTGGAAACCGGCATCGCGCAGCGCGAAGCGATCGCACTCTACGAGCGCTCCGGGTTTCGAAGCATTCCTCCTTTTGGTGAGTACAGGCCGGATCCTCTCAGCAGGTTTTATGAAAAACGAATTGGATGAGGTAACGATAATTGACTATTGAAAATTTAAAAATACGTCGAGCTGAACCGGATGATTATTTGGCGGTGTACGAAATGTTCAATACTCCTGGCGTGATCACAGGGACAATGCAGTTGCCCTATCCATCGCGTGAATTGTGGCGACACCGACTTGCAGAACCTCCTGAGGGTTTATTCAACCTGGTAGCAGTGAACAACGATCGCGTAGTTGGAATGGTGGGAGTCGAAACTTTTCCAAACAGACCGCGCCGAAGACACGTCGGTAGAATCGGCATCACTGTGCATGATGAGTGGCAGGGCAAAGGTGTGGGAACAGCCTTAATGGCAGCCGCCGTAGATCTCGCAGATAACTGGCTCAATCTCACGCGATTGGAACTCGAGGTCTACGCGGACAATGCGGCTGCGATTCACTTGTATGAGCGCTTTGGATTCACTTACGAGGGAACGTTACGACAGCACGCATTTCGCGACGGGAGGTATGTCGACTCAAACGTAATGGGTCGCCTGCGTCCTGCTAAAGAGTAACTAAAAAGTAACTTAAAAGGATTGACATTCCTCGCGACAACGAATACCTTCCCCGACGCTCTAACACCCCCTTTAGGCCATAAACAATTAAAAAGGAGATTTTCAATGGCAGTGCAAGTGATCATTAATCAGCAGAAGGGACCGTTACCTGTCAAAGCTACCTTTAACTCCCCTAGCTCGGCCCCAATGTACCTCGAAGTCACTGGTTCCGTTTGGTCGACAACTGCAAACCAGATGATTGGAATTGGAGTTCAGATTGACGGTGCTGCAGTCGGAAGTGCCCAACTCTTCTCGAATGGCGCCAATACCCACCGAGCAGTTGTACCAACATACATACTGGTTAAGTTGGCTCAGGGGCAGCATACAGTTTCGCTAGGCCCGGCGTCGGCAACGACAACATCCGATCTAAATGATTTTTATACCGTAGTGCTTCACTACTAACGGTAATTGTAACCCAGTTGCCGATTTGCCGAGCTCACATCGGCAAACGGCAATTTTCTATTGAACGATGAAATTCGTCGTCATATTTGGACCACCCGCAGTCGGAAAAATGAGTGTCGGACAGGAACTGGCAAGACTCACCGGATTGAAGCTGTTCCACAACCACATGACAATCGAGTTGCTCTTGAACTTTTTTGAATTCGATCATCCGCGGTTTCGAACACTGCTTTCGGATTTTCGCCGGAGAGTTTTCGAAGAAGTCGCGGCGAGCGAACTACCAGGTCTGATTTTCACCTTCGTGTGGGCATTGGATCTTGAATCCGACAAGAAGTTCATCGATAGCAGTTGTACGATCTTTCGAGAGAACGGCGCCGACGTTTACTTTGTCGAGCTTGAAGCGGAGTTGTCGGAACGGCTGAAACGAAACGAAGCACCTTCGCGCCTAACCGAAAAGCCATCTAAACGGGACGTGAAAACGTCGAGAGAACTCTTGTTGGAACACGACGAAAAGTATCGATTCAACTCGAGCGGAGATTTCTTCTACCCGGATAATTATCTCAAGATCGATAATACTCACTTGTCTGCGCACGACGCGGCGAAGAAAATAGTCGCAACATTTGGCTTTAACCAGGGATTCACAACGGATGCTTAAAGGAAAAGTAGCGCTCGTCGCGGGGGCGACGAGGGGGGCGGGCCGCGGGATTGCGCGAGAGTTGGGGGCGGCCGGAGCAACTGTTTATTGCACTGGACGATCGACGGCTAATCAACGGTCTGAGATGAACCGGCCGGAGACGATCGAGGAAACGGCGGCGCTGATCGAGCAAGATGGTGGACGCGCGATAGCGGCGCCGGCCGATCATTTGGACCCGGCGCAGGTTAAGGCACTTATTGAACGCATCGAGCGCGAGCAAGGCCGGTTGGATGTGCTCGTGAACGACATCTGGGGAGCGGACCGGCTCAATCAGTGGAATACCCCGGTATGGGAGCATTCACTTGAAAACGGTTTGCGGATGCTGCGCCTTGCCATCGACACACACATCATCACGAGTCATTTCGCACTGTCGCTCTTAATCAAGAATCCGGGTGGACTGGTCGTCGAAGTCACAGACGGCACAGCCGACTACAACGACGATCATTATCGCCTCTCGCTCTTTTACGATCTCGCCAAGACGTCGGTAATTCGCATGGCATGGTCCTTAGCGCACGAGCTCAAACCTCATCAATGCGCTGCGGTCGCATTGAGTCCGGGCTGGCTGCGTTCCGAACAGATGCTCGACAACTATGGTGTCAAAGAAGAAAACTGGCGCGACGCAACCGCGAAACAACCGCACTTCATCATCACTGAAACACCTCGTTACGTCGGCCGCGCCGTCGCGCACCTTGCTGCCGACCCGGAAGTCTTGCGTTGGAGTGGTCAGTCACTCTCGAGCGGACAACTCGCAAAGGTCTACGGTTTCACTGACGTCGATGGCTCTCAGCCCGACGCATGGCGCTACCTTGTCGAAGTGCAGGACCCGGGCAAACCAGCCGACGCAACTGGCTACAGATGATCGCTTGGGCGCGTAACCTGCGGAGCAGGTGGAAGCATATAGCCTGGGGTGAAGCGAGGCTTTGCGAGCGAAACCCCAGGATGTCTCAACAACAACGGCACCAGCCCGTGAAACGGGCGACAGCGCAACCGCTCCTGACGCTTCCGCCCGCGTCGCGGGCTCGAATCCTTTTTTAATCGGCCTACCTAGGGTTGCGCTCGCAGAGCCTCGCTCCACCCTAGGCTATACGCTGACACGCGCTTCGCGCGTTGAATCCTAGGCTATACGCTGACACGCGCTTCGCGCGTTGAATCCTAGGCTATACGCTGACACGCGCTTCGCGCGTTGAATCCTAGGCTATACGCTGACACGCGCTTCGCGCGTTGAACGCAGGGCTTCGCCGCCGCGAAGTCAATCAACCCGCGTAATCAATGGATTTGCCTTTAGCGGCAGATCCACAATCAACGGATTATGATCTGAGATCCGATCCTTCAAACTGTAATTCAACGCCTTCAGCGTTCTCCCAAACTGCGGCGCAAAGCTGTACGGTTGATCGCGGTCGTTCGGATCGGTGAGTTGAAGCGGTTTCACGAAGATCCAGTCGAGCTTCATCTCAATATTGAACTTGCCGTTAAGCTCCAGCGTGCTGACAAACCCTTTGCTCCCACGTTCGTTGGAATCGGATAGTGTCTCTCCACTCGATCCGGTCGAATGATTCTTCGATCCACGGAAATCAAACGCCCCGCCATCTGCAAAGCGAAAGTCTTTGAGCGTATCGAAAAACTTCTCCTCCGGATTCTCAGAAACAAACTTGACGCTCTTTACGGTCGGATCGTTTCTCGTGCGTTGCATTTTGACGAGACCAACGGTGATGTCGTAGAGCAATCCCACGCCGGTCGCGTACTTGATCCCTTGCGTGGCCCAAAACTTAGTGCTGCCGAGTCGTTTCTTAACCTCGCGCTGAAATGAGGTGGGCGTTGCGTCGCTCCCCGACGTATTCATATCGCCGGCCAGAATCACTGGATGCTCAATGCTCTTGATCTCAGTTAACACCTCTTCGAGTTGCTTATTGCGCTCCGAAGGTTTCGCCTTTCCTTCGAGGTGTGTAGCCACCACAGTGACGGCTCCGCCAGGAATACTCGAATCCGAGATCTCGGCAAGCAACATCATCCGTCCTCCACGACGCACTTCGCGCATGATCTTTTCCCCGAAGACGAGTTTCGCGCCTTTGCGCCTCCCTTCTTCGAGTTTGGAGACTCCATCCTTCTCGTCGTGATACCAATCGTGGCCCTGGTTGACAAAACGGACGACGCGCGTATTCCGCAACGGAAAGCGACTGAGGATCGCGGTCCCGTGCAGCCCGAGCGTACGTGTCTTGTCAACCGCGAGGTTTTCGATCATCTGCGCCTTGTCGGCGCTGGTTTCGCCTTCCAGTGTGTCTGTTCCCAACGTGAGCGGGTCGACTTCCACAAACTCCACTCCGAACACGTAATTCATCTGCATCGCGGTGGATAGTTCTTTGGCAACGTTGCGATAGTTCGTGCGCTTGAGTCCCCAATCAACTTCGTTCAGGATCACGATGTCGGCGCGGCTCAATGCGGCGGCCTGCTCGAGAATGTCATTGAGATTGAATTTCGAGCCTCGCATCGACGCGGGCAGGCGCCGAAAGTATCGCTGATCGTTGGTCAGCGCAGCCTTCACCGCGTCAAACTCGAGTCCACGTTCGATGTTCCATGTAGCAACTCGGAGAGTGCCGTCCTGAGATGTCGAGGTCTTGATCACTCTCGGACCACGCACGCCGGCAGAGTTACTACCAAACGGCGTCGTGAGCAATCGCGTTAGCTTGCTCGAGAGATCAGTTGCTGGAGGGTCAGTCTCGTAGAGAGCAAGGAGTTCGTTGTAAGTCAGGAGTGGGGGCGGTGACGCTGTTTGTTGAGCTTGAACTGAAAAGCTGAAAGTTAAGAGAAGAAAAAGTAAATGGATAATCCTTGTGGTTCTTTGTTGCTCGCGTTTTACGCTATTCATTCGTTGGTCCAGTCTGCTTCAATGTGATCATGTGATTGTCGGCCTTGTTGATTTCTTCAAACAGGCGCTTGATTGTGTCATAAGTCTCGACGGGAAAGAGAATCGCTTCGCCGCCGCCAAAGAAGAACGTGCGATTGTACTGTAGCGTCTTCTGATCCTTCGTCACACCCATTTTTATTTCAAACTTCGAAACGTTACCTGCTGAAATCGGACCAGGGCGGTCGGCGTTGTCGAGGACGTATCCTTTCGGGAGCTCGATGCTTATCTCATCGGCTTCAGACCATGGGAAGCGAAAGTAGATCGGATACTTGCGTGTGCCCGCGCTAAACATCGCCTCGATTCCCTTCCGAAAGAAGCCCGGCTGAAAGAAGAGCCGTTTCCCCGTGCGCTGACCATAACCAGGTACTTTGACGTGGTACTTGTAAATAAACGGCTTGGTCTGTTCAGTAACATTTTCAATGACGATATTCGTTAATTCGGCAGCGCTCAGCCGCGCCTTCATTGCCTCTTTTAGATTCTCTTCACGCTGGACCGGAGAGTCGTCGTCGTTGAGAAGTTTTCTTTCAGTGCCGAGATGACCAGTGTACTCGATAGTCACGTCGCCCTCGAGCGTGCCATTCTCGTCGAGAGTGAACTTTGCGACGCGCCTCTCTTTCGACTTCTCAGGGGGAGACATTTCGGTTTTTATCCAGGCAGGTTTCGCCGCAGCGACCAATCCGTCAACTCCCTCTTCCTGCCAACGCAACATTCCCGGTGTGATGTACCTGGAACCGGGATCGTACAACTTCCAGGTCTCGCCAAACCGGACTGCGATTGCGGAAGCCCGAAGCGCGCCAGGAATAACGACGTTCCGATCGAAGAACCGCCGGCCCCGGTCCGGCAGCAATGCGATGTGAGATTCGAATCCGGCTGCGTTCGCGAGAGCTGCAAACAAAAAACTGATGTCGCCGCTGGAACCAACCCCACGTTTCAATGTGTCGGCGGGCTTTTTGTTGTCTTTTAGTTTCTCAAGCTGCTCTTCAGTGAATGCGTTCTTGTCGTCCGTGTTCTTTATGTTTGTGCGACAGAAATCAAGAATCTTGTTCAACTGGTCGTCAGGACCCGTGGCGCCGGCGACGATCTCAGACGCTTTCTGTTTGATCTCCTTGTCGACTTTCATTAGCGGCTGCGCGCCGAAGTGTACCTCAGCAGCCACAAGCGGGTAAGCGGAAAAGAGACTAAACAGCGAAAGATATTGGACCATGGCCCAGGACCGCACACTGTCTTCAGGCGGCATCATCGGCTCTTCGCGAAAAGCCGGCATGTTGCTGACAGTTGCTACCTGAAACCCGTCCTTCTCCTTCTGGAAATGAAACCGGTCCATGTTGTAATTACGCACATTAAATTCGCGCTTGCCCGACGGCTTAAAGCGATACGTTACCGCTTGAACGGGAATGTCGCGCTGAAACTGAAGACGCATGTTGTTCGCCGAGGCGTTGGAGATAACCTCTTTCCACTTGTATTCGATAATCGCGCCCGGCTCGATTCCCTGAAACGCGAACGTCTTGGTTCTCAATTTCAGGCCACTCACCTTCACAACCGTTTTTTCAATAATGTCTTCTTTCGCGAGTTCGACAATGGAACCATCAGGCCTGATGGTCCGCGCCGCGACATCTTTGATCTTCACGCGGCCGAGATAAGGAATATCGACCTTGCTGTGGTTGTCTCGCCCGCGCTCCGTGAAGATCTTGATGCGAACGTAGTGCGACAACACGAGATCGTCGTAACCGCCATCATCAATGCGGATATCCCAAAAGATGGCCTCCGCATCCGCATTCGGCTCCACGACCGGCGCCTTGAGAGCCACGTGCGCCGCATCCACCGGCCGCCACTCCTCCCCGACTGCTTCAACCTTAGACCAGTCGGTCCCAGTTGACGCTGCAACTAATGCAATAATTACCGTTGAAAGAATCAATCGAAGGGTGTGGCGGATGGAGGATTGGGAGTTCATAGTTCCTGCATAATGCCACGATTCCGCAATCTTGAGAACCATCACATTTGTGCTTTTTGCGGTTTTTTGCGGCATACTCTGCGTTCGCCCATGCCAATCACTCTCGACGATCTGCGGCGGTTTACTGTCGCGCGGAATTTCCCCGCACCGAGCACGCTCAATAACGCCCTGCAGCAGATGGGGTTCGTGCAGGCTGATCCAATTCGTGCGCCGGCGCGCGCCCAGGATTTGATCCTGCGTCATCGCGTCAAGGACTATCGTGCCGGCGACCTTGAGCGGCTCTACGCAACACTCGATGTTGAGGAGGATTTCTTCGTCAACTACGGTTATGTCACACGAACTTTGCAGACGCTGATGCACCCACGGTTCAACTCACACCTACCGGTGCGCTCGCCGTGGTGGGTTGGACAGAAGAAGCACGCAAAACTCTTGCTCGAGTTCATACGCGAGCGCGGTGAGGTCCACCCGCGTGACGTTGGCGAACATTTCTCTCACGGTCGTGTGACAAACTTCTGGGGCGGCTCCTCAAATGCGACAACATTTTTACTTGATGCCATGCATTATTCCGGACTGCTGCGCATCGCGCGTCGCGAGAAAGGCATTCGGATTTACAAAATCCACCAGCACGAGCCAGTTCCCAAAGGCGTTGCGGAACGCCGTGCGCGCATTGACGCGCTGGCCGACGTTGTTATTCGGATCTACGGTCCCTTGCCTGGTCCGAGTCTGACTTCTTACCTGCGGCGTCTGCGATATGCAGTTCCGCAATGGGAAAAGGAGATAACGGGTGCAGTGCAACGAGCGAAACAACGTCTGCCACACGAGCGCGTCGAGAATGTCGATTGGTATTGGCCGGCAGATGAGAACGCGCTGGATCATCCACCTCAGGAAATAGTCCGCCTCCTGGCGCCGTTCGATCCAGTGGTCCACGACCGCGCGCGTTTTGAACGCTTGTGGGGTTGGGTATATCGGTTCGAAGCTTACACGCCGGTGGCGAAACGAAAGCTCGGGTACTATGCGATGCCCATGCTCTGGCGCGAGCGTGTGATTGGCTGGGCCAATTTGTCAGTCAAAAACGGCAAACTCCAGGCTGATCCTGGCTACGTCGATTCAAATCCCCCACGCGAGCGCGCGTTCAAACGCGAACTCGACACTGAATTAGATCGCATGCGCGTCTTTCTAGACCTGTGATGCTTCTCTGCGGCCAGAGTAAAGGCCATTTAACGCGTGTGAGGCGCGTTTGCACGTTGAGACCATTCAACCGGATAATCCTCCGCCATGGAAACAATAAGAACCCTTTACCCCGAGATCGAGCCTTACGACAGCGGACACATCCGTGTCTCCGATGTTCACCAGCTTTACTACGAGCAGTGCGGCACGCCGAACGGAAAGCCGGTTGTGTTTCTACATGGTGGTCCAGGATCCACTCTAATTCCTGACTACCGCCGCTTCTTCGATCCAAACGCGTACCGCATCATTCTCTTCGAACAACGAGGAGCGGGCCGCAGCACTCCACACGCTTCGCTCGAAGACAACACGACCTGGCACCTCGTCGCGGACATTGAAAAACTCCGCGAAGAGTTTGGCGTCGAACAGTGGCTCGTATTTGGTGGGTCGTGGGGTAGCACGCTCGCGCTCTCGTATGCAGAGACTCATCCTGAAAGAGTGCGAGGACTGGTCCTGCGTGGAATATTTCTGTGCCGGCCAAAAGAGACTCGGTGGTTCTATGAGGACAGCCAGGGAGCGGCTGCGATATTTCCGGATAATTGGGAAAACTACGTGCGCATCATTCCTGAAGCCGAACGCGGCGACATGATGGGCGCATACTATCGTCGCTTGACGAGCGATGATGAATCGGTACGTCTCGAAGCAGCTAAGGCGTGGGCCATCTGGGAAGGAAGCGCGTTAAAGTTACTGCCGGATCAGAAACTAATCGATGATTTCGCCGAACCTCACAAGGCACTTGCAGTCGCGCGTATCGAGTGTCACTACTTCGTGAACAACTGTTTCTTCGAGACGGATAATTACCTGCTCGAAAACGTTGAGCGTATTCGAAACATCCCCGGCGTGATTGTTCATGGTCGTTACGACGTGGTCTGTCCGGTGATGAGCGCCTGGGACCTGCATCGAGCCTGGCCGGAAGCGGAGTTGAAGATCATTCCTGACGCGGGACATGCAGCGACTGAACGCGGGATCGCGGATGCACTCGTGCGCGCCACGGATGGTTTTCGATAGTTTGGACAGGATTACAGGATTTTTGCAAAGATTTACAGGATTCACTTGATCGCAATGGGGTTTACGATCGCCTGCACAGCGCCCGTGATCCGAGCCGGACCGAGGGTGAAAAGGAATTCCCAGGCCTGATCCCTGACCATCTCTTCGGTGTTGATGTTCTCGAGGATGTGAATACCGTTGCGAGGAATCAGGATCTGGTGTACTTCGAAAACGCCGGCGTCCTTCTCAAACGGAATCACTTCGAAGCTCCAGGTGTCGGCGCCGAGCATCGCCACTTCCAGCGACGCGAGATACCTCGCTCCTTCTCGCCCGAGTCCTGGCGCGGCCGAACCAAATCGTTTGTTGTCCTTCCCAAGCAGCTTCAACCAGCCCGTGTAGAACAGTACAACGTCGCCCTTCTCTATTGACGTGATTCCCTGCCGTTTCATCGCACCTTCGATCTCGGCGCGATTGAATGCAGTGCCTTCCTTGACGATGTCTACATTCAAGTAGCCCGCCATGTCGAGCAGCACCCCACGCGTTGCAACGGCCGGCACATTCTCGACACCGAGCTTTCTTAACCCATCAGTCATCACAAACTCGGTCGCCTTATTGCAGTTGAAATACAGATTGTCGATGCCGATGTGGCCCAACCCATCGAGTTGCGACCCGACACCTACCCATCCCGCAATGATGTCGTCGTTGTATGTGGTTTTGGTTGGACCAAGCGTGGCGCCGCCATTCTGGCCCGGCTGAACTACGGTTATGGCGAAAGTTCGCGGCGGAAACGCGGGCGTGTCTTTATTTGTCTCGACCCCAAGGCGATACGCTTTGCCTTTTGTGACCAGCCGTGTTGCTGCGAGCGTCTTCGCCGGGGTGACGTGATTAAGATTACCAAGTTGATCCTGTGGACCAAACTTAGAAGCGGTCAAACAAGGTCCCTGCGCTAATGAACTGACACAGAACACTAAAACACAAACACACACTACGGACATCCTTGCCGCATAGCTCATTTAAGCTCTCCTTTTGTGGCTCTATTTCTTTGTCGAACGAATACGCGCGATGGTTTCAAGCGCGTTATGCCCGTGGCTCGTGATTTTCTTGAGTGGTTCACGAAAACTGGCGATGTCAGGCTTGTCCTCGTCAAGTAGCTCGAGGCATCTCTTAGCATTACTGACGATGATCTCGACTTGCTGATTAACTTCGTCGACCATGGAAACCACTGCCTTGCCCGTTATGGCAGCGACACTAGCCTGGGCCAGTTCGGCTTGAGTTCGCGCGAGAATTTCTCGAGCGGCATGATGCTCGATTGCTAAAGCTGCTATTCGCGTGGCGACCTCCGTGAGATTCGCTTCGTCACCAGTCGGCGTACGCGGTTCACGATAATACATCGCGAACGACCCGAGAACTTTTCCACGTCCAGACAGGATCGGCGTTGACCAGCAAGCGCGAAGTCCGCTCGCTGCTGCCAAATCCCGATAATCCTCCCACAGCGGATCGGTAAAAATGTCAGTCACAAACACCGGCTCGCCCCGGTACATCGCAGTTCCACACGAACCGTTCTTTGGTCCAATACGACCTCCGTCGACCGCTTTGACGTAAGCCTCCGGCAAACTCGGCGCGGCGCCATGACGAACGTGGTCGCCGTCGTCACTGAGCAACAACACAGAACAGAGCATTTCGGGCGACTGAGCTTCGATCAGAAGCACTAGTCGCTTCAGCACTTCACTCAGCGGCGCATTGGCGGCAATTCTTTGTAAGACCTGGCTCTGACCGAGGCGAAAGTCTTCTTCCTTCTTTTCAGCGGGAGTTTTAAAAGGACCCGGATCGAAACGCGGCAGTTGCGCGGTCTTAACTGCGGTCGCATCCAGGGCTCGAGTTTCGGTGGAATCAACTTCTGACGACGGGTTTGGGGTCAGCGTTTTCTCCAGATCTTCCATTGTTCTGCTCCGTGATCTTTGTCTGGGACAACAACAAGCACTTACGATCTTGAGTTAGTTCGCTTATTCTACGCCTCTGCGTGCATCTGATGCCATATCGGGCGGGACTCTGCGTAATCTCTGCGTTCCTCTGCGTCTCTGCGGTTATCTACTTTGAAGACTTATCACCGCATAGGCGCAGAGAAACGCAGAGATTACGCAGAGAATGAGGTAATGGCTCGATGAGATCGCACAGATCAGTATTCATGGATGTGAACTTCCGGTGTGTACGACCTGGAGTCTCTGATCGGAGCGGCGGTGACTTCCGTTAGGCGTTTGACGAAGCGTTTGCCGTTGAAATAAAAGACTGCCCGAGTAACGTCACGAACCATGAATTTTCCGGATCCTTCGAATGAGCTCGCGGGTTCCCAGCAGTGACCGAACATCTCGAGAATGATCAGTTGTCCCATAACAGTGAGGGACTTCAAACCACATCCGTATGCCGCAGTTCCAGTTTCGTATTCCCAAATTTTTCTCAAGCCACTCTTGCTGCTTTGATAGATGTAGAACAAATCTGAGCCGCCATCGCAGGAGCCACCGCATGAAACGTGCGAGAGATTCACAATGGCTTCCGGGTTTCCATCACCGGTTACGTCGGCGTAGAACACGTCGCTAAGAGAAAACGTTCTCCTCCTCCTCCCTTGTAAGCCAACTCATACTGCCCGTCCGCAAGCGTTACATCCAGGTTCCTTCCTCCAAATTTGTACGGTCCGTACTGCCAGTTTTGAAATCAACCTCCATAAACTTTTCAGGGACGATCCGAAACTTGTCGTTCGGGTCTTGCGGTTTCTTTGCTGACGGAACCTGGTCGCGAGCGACTGGAATCGAGGTTGCAGGACACGCAATCTCTTCCTCCGGCTCAATCTCGTAAAACAACGCAAACGCCCCGAGGAAAACAAGGGAGAACAGTAGAGAGACCAGAAGGGCGCTCAACTCCGAACGCTTATCTTTTCCGATTTTTATAAATGTACTTGTACACTGGATCATCTTTGAGAATGGCTTTGATCCTCGACCTCATTACCTCTTTGTCTGGTGAGGAGTGGAATTGGATGAGTCTGAGGGATTTCAGTTCGGAATATCGAGATTGAAATGAGGGCCGTCCCAAGGAACACCAGGAGTCTGGGAAACAGTTTTCTCGTCAACGCTCGCTTCATTCGTGGAAACTAGCGCCAAATGGGACCACACGCAAAAGCGCTGACCTCGACAACTCACCCGTGGTAGCCACACTAATCCCCTGACCGACGCTACCGCGTTTCGGTACTGACGTCATCCAAGCGGCGTTTGAGAAGATAAGGTCAGTACGAAAGGTGTTCATTATCAAGAAAGCGTTGTGATTCTGTGGATTTACTTCACGTATTCCCAATGCCAGGGTTCGTAAAAGTAAGGACGGAAGCCGAAGCGCTCTGCGTTGCGCACGAGCCAACGGTAAGCTGGAGTGTTGACCTGGATGGCGCGGTTTGAATCATTGGTATCAACCGGACTGCCGCCGACGTAAATGTCCAACGCGCGGCCGGTGAAGTGCGGGCTGTTTACTGCGAGTCCGGCGCTCCCTGCGTTCGGCGATTTGCGACGCAACTCTGCCTGGTATTCCGGTGAGCGAAACGATGAAATGATCTTGAAGTATTTATCTTTCGACGAAAGATTCAGCGCCGGATCGGCGTGCGCCGCGGCGACCATCTCTTTGTAGGCTTCGTACGTTTTGCGCTCGACCTGACGAAGCTCCGGTGCGCGACTCGGATCGTAGAAGTCCGACGATGGCGCCAGCATCAACTGATCCGATGTGGCCGGAGTGCGGACCTTGAGACGATTGCGCTGCCACTGCGAAACCATGGCCATTAGTGTGTTTTGATCCAGCACGCCGCTTGAGTTCAAGCCAGATTTCTTCTGCCACTTCGATAGCGAAGCCGCGAAGGCGCTTGAAAGAGGATCGTGCTCTGCGTTGACAGTCTTGCCGATCAGCAGATCGTAGAGATGCCAGCCACGTTGTTGTTTGCCACCAAACGTCCAGGTCACTTCGTTTCTCAGGGTCACATTTTGGGCCGACGCAGCGTTGAACGCCGGATTTGTCTCCGCAGGACGTGGGCGATCGGTCATCTTAACAGTGCGTTCAGTTTTCGAACGCTCCGCCTGACCACGGCTCGTCAGACTCGCCGCAGAAACGGCGATTCCGACCACGACGAGCGTAGCCACAATTAACACAACATGAACTCTGCGATTCTTCATTATTGATATCTGTTACGTGAGGGTCCTATTTAACAGATGCACCAACTTCGCTCTCGGTTCGACGTTTATAGTCATTAAAATTCAGCGTCGACGTCTTCGAACATTCGCGCGCGAGCGGCGCGGTTTGGCTGTTTTGCTCTTCGCCTGTCGCTTTGCTTTTGGGGCGGCCTTCGCCTCCGCATGATGCGTTTGCTGTACCGGCGCACCGGCCTTCTCGAGCGACGCTTCAATCAAATTGTCAGGCGGCCGAACGCCATCGACAAAAGCAAACACGTGATAGTTGGCGTTGCGCTCGCGTATCACCTCGATGCGACCTTCTTTCTTGATGCGCGCCAGTTCATTCATCACAAACGTCTGCTCCGAGCCGCCCATGTAACGATAATCGATATCGAATGCGAGACCGGTCGAATGCGGCGGTGTCTCGATGAGCACTGCGTTTCGATTCACCCTGCGCAATGCGTGCTGGTACTGTTCCGGCCGGACGAGTGAACTAACAGGCAACGGACGATTAAACTGTCGATGATAAGCAGACGCCACTTCTTCCATGATCTTCAGCGCTTGCGGCCTCAGCGAACTGAGCATGTTGATTCTTAACGCCTGCCGATCAGATGGATTGTTGAGGTCGTAAGAGCGCCCGTTGAAATTCGTCGCTAAGGCTTGTAGGGCAGCAAAGCCGTGCGGATCCACGCGCTTTTGGACTTCGCCATTGGATTCAGTCTCGAATGTGGAGAACTCCGAATCGTTGGCTGCTTCACCGACGCCGTACAAGATGTACGAATCAGTGACGGCCGGAATGGGAACCATCTCACCACGCTGGATCAAACTGGCAAGGTCGAGAAAATCCTGACAAAGGTAAACATTTTGCTTCTCGATCTCTGCAACCTGAGTTGCGAGAAACCAGTAACGTTCGCTGTAATGTTTTAGCTCGGGTGGGATCTCGGCTGGGCCACCCGCTGCCTCACCTCGATCCTCCTTAATTTTTTCAACTGCTATCGCCCACGGATCGACGCTCGTATTTACAGCGTTTGATGTTTGGTTCGACGCCGGTATCCAACCAAAACGGACTGCATCCGTGAAGCGAACAACTGCCCAAACAGCGACGCACGCAACAACGCAGAAAAGAAACAGGACTAGGATCGTTTTCCTCATGAACAACGGTGCCGCTTTGCATAGTACCAGCCGTCACGCCGAGGAATAATACTTTTTGCTTGTGAGGAAGTTTTGTGACGATCTTGTTTGATATTGGTCACGTAATAGGATTGCGGTGGAACCTGCGAAGCAGGTGTAAGCATGTAGCCTAGGGTGGAGCGAGGCTTTGCGAGCGCAACCCTAGGTCACGTTTGTTAAAGGAATTTCAGCCCGCGGAGCGGGCGACAGCGCGGGGATCGCCAACGTCTGCCGCCCGCTCCGCGGGCTACAATTCTTGATTACGATTCGTTCCTAGGGTTGCGCTCGCAAAGCCTCGCTCCACCCTAGGCTAAATGCTTACGCCTGCTTCGCAGGCTCTGACACCCTTAGGCTAAATGCTTACACCTGCTTCGCAGGCTCACACCCTAGGCTAAATAGACTCACGCCTGCTTCGCAGGTTCCACGCTGCCGCGTAATTGACGCACGCCTGCTTCGCAGGCTCAATGCTGCCCGAACCACGCGCGCAGCCCGTACTCCGATGATATCTAAACCGTATCCTGTTCTAGGAATTCAAAAACCCGAGCGCCAGAAAATACAGTCCTAAGTCGTACAGCCCGAGCGTGTCCAAGCTGTTCGCGGGGTCACCGGTGACCCGGCTCCCGAGTCCGATCGACAAGTCGGACATGAACCACAATGAGCTCCCTAGAAAAATCGGAACAGTAGACGTCGCGGCAAAGATGTTTGAGACGATCAGCATCGCGAAGTAAGAGACTTCCAGTACGCGCTGCGCTCCCTTCAACATCGGAAAGACCCAACGCAGAACGAAGACAGCGATCACGATGTTAGTCAAAGCCAAAGGCAGCAGCGGATACCCCGCAACCGCTCGTTGACGGCTGGCTACGCACACCAACACCAACGCCACCGCAAACGATATCGCGCCAATCTGGAACCCATACGCCACTCTGTCTTCCGGAAGGTCAAGGAAGATGTCGCCGAGGCCACAGAACAGGAAGATGAGGGCAATCAGCGTTTGGTCCAGGTACCACGAGAGCACCGTCAGAAACAACGCCGGCGCCGCCTTGATCAACGCTCTCAGATAGACCGGCAACGACTTTGACGCGGTGGTCTTGGTTAGCTGAGTGAAAACAGCGAGCCCGACCAGCGCAAAGAAAAGTACAGTCAAGCCGGCAGAGTCTCTGAGCAGCAAACTGAATCTCATAGTTTCGGGCTCCTAAAACCTAAAACGTTTTCAAAAACTCAATCAGCGCCCGCTTGTCTTCGTCACTGAGGCCGGGCTCTTCCTGAAACTTATCCGTGCCGAAGTAATGCCCGCGATTTACGATCAAGTCGGGACACTTATTGAATTCCAGCAGTGGCCCAACGAGGGGACGCAGAACGCGACTCGCTTCCTCGTCGCTTGCTCCGGGCGGCAACTGCTTGAGCGCCCTCTTCATATCCAACAACAGCTTCAATATATCAGCATCTCTCCGCGCACGGTCCACAACACCCGAAGTCTCGACGAATAAGTCGATATTTGAAAGCAACCCGACAGGCGTTCCGGTCGGCAATGGGCCAATCTCGATTCCCTCGTCGCTGAAGATCGCTGGAAAGTATTTAGGTAGAAACCCGCTCGAACCGCGCAAAAAGCCAGGCAGAAAACCAGCGGCGACACGCAAATAGCTTTGCTGCGTGGTCCGATCGATCCGGCCCGGTATCTTGTCGCCGAGCACCAGATCCTTGTCACGTTTTTCCGGCCAAAGCATCTGCTCGATCGAGCTCTGAAACGACTTCATGCGAGCTTCGACTGACGGGCTCGATTGAAACTCACCAACAGTATTGTTCAGCAGGAACGGCGCAGTGGACCAGAGACTAACTAAAGATGGCGGACGCGTGTAACCACGACCACCAGCAGGCATCGCGTACTGCCGCGGTTCGCCCGTCACCGGATCGTACCAGGTTATCGAGCCCACAGACGGCAGATCTTTGTACGACTGCGATGAGAAGTTGTCCCAGATGTTTCCGCCGATCGCGTTCGTAGCAAGCGGGCTGCACGCGTTCGTTTGCAGCAGCGTCACCGGAACGCGTAATTCCGTGGAGAGGTAATTGTCTTTCAGAAAATCTTCGGCGAGCACGATCTCGCGCATTTTCTGTTTGAACTCTTCGGTTTTGGTCCACTCCCAGTATTTGTTCCAGCAGGTCAGATAATCTTTGCCGTTGCAGCCGTGCGTTTCGTCGAGACCTTGCGCCTGCGGCGGCAACTTGCTCGAGTGACAACGCGCGCATCGCTCGGCGAAGACTGTCTTGCCACGCGTCAACTGCGCCTGATCGGCACTCAGATAACCGGCGCCGCCGGGAGCGTCTTTAAGATAGTGAGGATCGGTGGTCTTGAGGAAAAACCGGGCCATGTCCATGGTCTGGTTTTCAGTGGCCTCAAAGTAACTCGAATTCTTGCGCGCGTTCGCGATCGTTATCGGCGTGATCTCCTTGCCGCCGACGAGAGCATTGAAGTGCAGCAACCATTCTTCACTAAACACACCGATGTTTATGTAAACACGATTCAGCGCGCCCATGACGCCGACGGAATCCGAGCCATCTTTAAGAACGCGTGGTGTGTAAACGGTGTCCGGAGGCGTGAAGAATTTTGTAAGCGGTCCTTCCTTTATGTAGTCGTTGACTTGCCGGTTGTCTTTACCTCCACCGGCGAGCGTCTCCTTGCCCCAGCGCTCCGCTTCGAACAGCCGTGGTCCCAGCAGGTACATCGCATTCATAGTGCGCGGGTTGTTGATGTTGTCGGTTGAGACGAAAGACGTATCAAGGGCTCCGGGTCGCGAGGTATGAAAAAGTTGATAGACGAAGTTGCTGGGATCTGCTTCCCAGTAGAAGATTTTGTCGATCCAGAAATACTGCGCGCCAACGTTTGAGCTGAGGTTTTCCCATTTCGGGTTCTCAGGATCGGCGGGAGGCTTCACTGGGTTTGGTCCAACGTGACAGAAACCGCACGACATGCCGACGCGATAAGGTCGCACGAGATCTTTCGAATAGTAATACGTCGGATCGCTGTAGTATCGCTCGGCGTCCCAGCGTTGCTTTGCTACTTCGTCGAAATCGGGATTGGGAAACAGGCGGAGGCCAACAATGCCCGTCTCGTATCCGTAGTAGGAGCCAACCGGAACGGTTTTACCGCGCGCACCGATTCTCACGCCCGGATACTTTTCTTCATTTTCTAATGGATCGGGCGGGCAATCTGCGCGACGCTTATCCAACCACAGCCCGAAGCGCGCCGGGTCGGGGCCGGTTGGTTTCTCAAAACACGGATTGTTAACAAGGCCCAGATATTCCCAACGGTTGTCGCGACTATATTTTGTGAGCTTTGGGTGAGAAGAAAGTGTCTTTAAGAAATCCAGAGCGCCTGCGCTGGTATTGACCATCTTGTCCCAGAACCTATCGTTGCCACCGGTCCAGACTATCCACGTATTGCGCCCTCTGACTTCTTCAGGCGTTAGCTGGACGCCGCCATCCATATCACGAAAGTAATCTTCACCGGCAGCCGGAAAACTGGCAGCCGCGCGTTGCGCAAGACGTGCTTCATCGACGACTTCTCCTGGTTTTGGACCATCCGATTTGAGTCGACTGTAGATGACCGCACCGACAGCAACAACCGCAAGCACAACAATGAGAATTATCGCTAGAGGACGCGATTTGAGAGACATGTTTCACCTCCAACTAAATATGCGCTGTTTGTGCCCTTTTGTGTCCCCTCATGATCCGACAGTCGCGAAATAACGTAACGCTCGGACGCTCGGCAAAAAGAAATACGCGCCGCCACGCACCGTCACAAACTGTGGCAGATCGTTGCAGCGCTCGCGCAAACTGTTCTCGCGCGGTCTTGAGAAGCTTTTAGTGAGTCCCAGCAACGGATCGCTCTCGTCGTTTGCGCCATTGAACTTCGTGCTCATCAGCCATGCGCCCTGCACAAACTCAAACTGCCGCGCGATATTGCTGTTGAGACAGATGAAGTGGAGCCCCTGTTCCGACTGTTCATCTCCATACTCGCGACCACGTCGCAGCAGACGATGAAAACGAGTGGGCGACATCAAATCGTCTCGGATAGCTTTGCGGCCGAATCCGAGCGTTTGAATCAGATGCGAGATCCGGCCTTTGACGCGATTCGGAAAGTCGGCATTGCGAGGATTGGCGCGACGAATGTGCGCTCCGAACGGACAGCGGACGCCGTCAGGGTCACTGTCGTATGTAAACTGATTGTAAGCGCGATCCTTTTCGTCCTTGCCAATGCCTTCGATCGGATCGAGTTGTACCGGCACAAGCGGGGCTCCGTCCATCGCACGACCAACCATAGCTTCTGCCAGTTGTTTACTCTGTTCGGGATTCGATCCTGACACGTGGTCCATGTACTGCCAGAAGCCTCGAACGTCCTGTTCCAACTGTCGCATCACGAGATAGGTGCCGTTGCGACCGAGATCTTTTTTCTGCGGTTGGTCCAGGGCGGGGAGAAGTTCTGAAGCACCGCGACTCGACGGATCGAGAAGGGGACGATCGGTGTACTCGTTGTACTCATTCGAATACCCGAGAAGAAACTCACCTAACGAAACGACATTGCTGTAAGTAAACTGGTCGCCTTTGATCTTTCGCTTCCCTTCCCAATCGACGACCGGCTGACTGACTCCATCGACAAAACCAAACGGTTCGACATCACCGAGATAGCTGGTCGTGAGACGTTCCAACACTTCGAAAGCAACATCCCACGAGGGTCCTTTGAACTCGGCTTCGCACTGCTCCATGGCGCCTTCCTTGCCGTACATCATGATCGCCAGATGCGGTAAGCGACTGGGGCCACCCCAACGCCATTGACCCGGAGCGTTCGCTCCAACGTCGCCGAGACGCCTCGAGCGACTCTCGTCTCCAGCCATGCCCGAACAAAACTCCGGTGCAAATGCATCAACAACTTCGCTCGGAACGCCGAGCGTCTTGAGTCCTTCGTAAGTAAAAGCGACTTGCAGCGCAGTTTCAGGCGGAGGATCCAGAGTGCGCGCAGTGGTGACGTGCGCGGCGGCGATCCACGAGCGCGCCGCAGCCACATCCTTTATCCGCACAAGGTAGAAGCACGCCCGGTGCATACCGCCAAACCCGAAGCGCACCAAACCTTGAACGTCATCAAAATCAACTTCCATAGTTCTTATCCTCTGCGCCTTTGCGCCTTTGCGACGAAAATCTCTCGACGCAAAGGCGCAAGCGCAAAGTCAGCAATCACAGTAGCTCCAACCACTGTCCTGCCTCTGCGTTCGTCATCGACTGTTGTTCGAGTCCACTGCGGATTCGCGCATTCCTTAAGAGATCGAAGTTTGTGAGACCGGAATGGCCGTTGTACCAAACCTCGGTCGGCAGCTCGTGCCGTCGAATGAAATACTTAAACTTCTGCTCGTCCTTCGCGCCCTGGAAGAACAGCCAGTTTGTTCGCGGATATCCGATTCCATTACTGAACACGACGTTCAACCCAAACGCGACTTTGTTGATGAAGTCGTCCATGTAACTTTCCAAGCTGCCGTCGTAATTACTGCAAAACACCAGACGCCGCTTGCCATCGATGAAGACCCAACGCGCGAAATGAATCGAAGGCACGCGAGCGAGATGACCGCGCGTGTAGATGTGTCTCGTCGAGTACTCCACCAGCCACAAGAGAGTCACGAGCGTCCAGCGCCGGAACAATCCTGGCTTCAAACTCCCCATCGCGGTGAATTGGTTCGTGACGTCGTGGTCTTCCAGCCGCGCCAATCGATTTACATGTTCAGCCGGCGGACGTGGCGCGATCTCCGGGTCGCTCTTCTCGCGCCGTCGCAACTGGATGAAGAAGATTGGAAGATAAAGAAGAATCAAGGGACTTAATATCAGCAGCAGGATCGGCACAAAAATCAGGTGCAAGAGTTTCCTTATGCGCCATGTCAATGGAGCTTTTCCGAGAGGAGTCAGTTGAAGCCGGTGACTGTTTACTTCCTGTCTGACGAACTCCTTCGCCGCACGACGAGCTTCCTCCGGTGAGTTCTTCTGATACTGCGATCCGTTCTGGAACATGTGAGCCTGCAACGCCTGGCTCAATGCACTCTCCTCACGGATTTGCCGCATGCTTCGACCGACCCAGTTGATGTACATCGTCGCGGGCCGGTGTTCGTGCTGTTCCATCCACTTCAGGAGATCCGATCCGGGCGTGAAATCAACGCAATACGAAAAGATTTGCTGCAAGCCTTTGCCGGCGACGGAGACCATTTCTCTGCGGAAACGATCGGCATCGCCGTCGAAGTCAGCAAGGAACGCGAGCTGAAGCGGGTAGTTCTGACGGGCTAAACCGTAAGCAGTGGTGACGTCGTCGAGCGTCTGATCTTCGAGCACGACGATGCGCGCGAAGTGCAGGTCTGCGAATCGTCCAAACGGAATCAGTTCGTTATCCGGATCCGCCATTCCCGGCGCACGGTTCATCGTCGCGAGTAGAGATCTCAACTCGTGCGTGCGCGTGACGTCGAGCGGTGCGACCACCATGAAACTCGATTGGGGAGTCATCTCGATGTGGTCTGTGTACGGAATTCTGCTGTGAGCCCGCAACGCTTAGATCATGAGGCGATCATTGCGGCGGGAACTCAAGGGCAAAATGGATTAGGTGCTTCTGACCCCAGTAGACGCGTCCCAGATACATGTTTGGACCGATAAGCCGGATCTCATCGCGAATCCATCGCGCGACCAGCGACGTATCCGAATAATCGAGGACGATGCATTCTTTGTTATCAAACCAGCTTGGGCCTTTGTAGACCTTAGCGATGATCGCGCTCAGCCCGAAATGAGTGATGCGGTTTCTGAGCACGCCATTCTTCGCATCAAACGTCTTTCCCTGCCAGGCAAAAAAGTTGACGAAATTAGCAATTTCATCGCTGAACTTCGTGCCATTGGCGACGATTGCTGTGCCTTTCGCCTGGCCGTCCGGAATGTCGCCGACAGTAGCGTTGGTGAAGATATCGTCGAGCTGAGTGTCGGTCAGGTTAAGTAATTCTTCGATGGTGTGAGCCATGTTCGTGCCCTCCTTATGAACTGAACAACCTTGGGATCTTGCGAGGATGCGGTTGCTGCCGGGACTGACCTTGAATGTGCAAACAATATGTAGACCAGCGCGGTTTGTCAACATTTACCTCCGTGTCTCTGTGCCTCTGTGGTTAAACATTCCCAGGAAAGGTTCACCACAGAGGCACAGAGACACAGAGGCTGCATTGCCGTTTACGTTCATGCATCCGCGAGGATTGCGTCCGCGGCTTTCTCGCCGATCATGTAGACGGAGCTCACGATGAAGAAGCCGGGGATGCGCGGGAAGACTGAAGCATCCACGACGCGCAGTCCCTGCGTGCCGTGTACCCGGAAGTTTGAGTCGAGCACTCCGTTTTGTTCGCGTGGTCCAATGGCGCACGTACACGACGCATGATGTCCCCAGGCTTGATTGCGGACAAAGGTCTTCAAGTCGTCAATGCTTTTACATTCGGAACCGGGAATTTCTTCAGACGCAACCAGCCCATTCTGCTGGAGCTTCTCAGTCAGCCCACGAACGAACTGAATCCCTTCGACGACAGCGTCCAGATCTTCATCGCCACCCTCTTCGAAGTAATGAAAGTTGATGCGAGGCGTGTCGCGCGGATCCGGTGAGCGCAAAGTGACGCACCCTTTCCGATTCCTTGTGTGCGCTTTGAGTATGACCCACGTCAGATAATTAAGACTGCGCCGAAACAGTGCCGAATAATTCGGGAAATAGCCTTTGAACTGCGCCAACAACGCCATGCAAAACAGATCCGGAAGCGAACCAGCCCCCCGCGAACGGTTGAACATCGTCAGCACGGCGCCATTCGTCGCGTAGATCCCATCGCGTTTGTTGGACCACTCTTGATACTGCGGATCGCTCGTATCAAACTTTACCTCTCTGTAAAGGTCCCAGTCGTCCCGCATCCGATTGACGACAGCGACTTCATATCGATCCTGCAAGTTCGCGCCCACGCCAGGTAATTCGACCCGTACCGGAATCTCGTTATCCTGAAGCACTTCTCGCGGCCCTATGCCCGAAAGCATCAGCAGTTGCGGCGTATTAAAAGCACCGCCGGCAAGGATCACTTCGCGCGAAGCGTACATCCGTTGCACTTCACCCGGCTCATCGCTCGGCGTCGAATGCGCCCGGTACAGACGCTGCCCCTTCAGATACTCAACTCCAATCGCTCGATTCTGATCGTCAAACAATACTCGCGTCGCCAACGCATTAAGCTCCACTCGCAAATGATCCGGATACTTGCACGCAACTTCCAGCACACGCTCGCGCGTTCCCGTACGCGCGTGATTACTGGTCGACAACGGCACATAACGCAAACCGATCGAGTTTTTCTGCACCAACCGCCAGTCGTTCGGATCCAACTGCCCCTGGAAAAACCAGCGCACGCGTTTCAACTTCTCGCCGATATCTTCAAACGCCTCGAGGCCCGAATCGAGCATTACATGGGCGAGGGTGCGATTCCGCAGCGACGACCTCGGTATCGCCTTTTCAGTGCGCAGCCATCCCTTCCAACCATGACGCGTCGGATTGATGCCAATCTTCGCCAGCCAACGGTGCAACGGACGGTGATGACAGTTTTCGATGCGCTCAAAATACGTGCGCATGTTGCCGGCCTTCCAACTCGCGTCGCCAGTCAACTCCGCGATGTAATCCCAGTCAGCGTTGTGCGGATAGATCAGGATCATCGCGTTGTGCGCGGTGCAGCCGCCGAGTGTCCCTGCGCGTGGATACAAAACTCCATCTACAGGTTGTCCGTTGTGTTCCGCGCTGTACTTCGGATCGAGCTTCTGCAATTCATCGTTTGCATAGTGGCGCACGAAAAAGTCCCACTTCATCGACTCGTTTTCCGAAGCGAACGCATGAAACGCAGGCACGTCGTAATCACACGGCAACCGGCCATCGGCTGAAACAGCATTACCACCCGCAAACTCCTTCGGATCACCACCTGCCTCGAGCAGTATGACTTTGCGTCCGGCTTCGGCGAGGCGGGCGGCAACTGTTCCACCTCCAGCGCCAGAGCCGACGACAATGTATTCGCAGTCCATTGCTCTCTAAATTAAGCGCGTGATTTCCTGGGCCAACTTGTCGGGTGCTTCCAGATCTACGAAGTGACCGATGCCGGGCAGTGGTCTAACTTCCACTTCGCAACCGGCATCAGCGCCGCTCTTGAAAGCGACTTTTGAAGACAACGCTCCGTCTTCCATGCCCCAAACGAGCGTGACGGGCGCCGTAATCGGCGTCGCATACACCGCTTCGAGACGGGCGCGCTTTTTTGGTTTGAGCTGAGTGCTCACCATCTCGCGATAGTAGTCGATCGCCGGCCGCATGTCGGATGGTTTCTGAAATCGCGCGACCATCTCGTCAACGACCGCCGTGTTCATCGTTCCCTTTTCACCCTCTCTCGATGTGAACGACCACCGCAGTAGTTTTCGACCGAGCGAGCTTGAAATGATTGCTTCGGGGATCCACGGGAGTTCAAAGAAAGGCACCCACGGAATACGAAATGTTTGCCAATCTTCGAAATGGAAAACAGCGCGAACAAGCGTCCTGGGATGCGTACAGTTGACTACAACCAGCCGTCGAATGAGAGGCGAGTAGCGATGTGCGAAGATCCAGCCGATCGCGCCGCCCCAGTCATGCGTGACGAGCATGGGACGATCCAGTTGGAGCGCTTCAATCAAAGCCTTCACGTCGTCCGTTAATGTGAAAACATCGTAACCAGTCCGCGGTTGATCGGTTCCCGGATAGCCGCGCAGGTCAGGAGCATAAATTCGTGCTTGTGGCAGCGCTTCCATCAGGGGCCGCCACCCCATCGATCCTTCCGGGAATCCGTGCAGGCAAAGAATTACGGGTCCATCCTTCGGTCCGGAGACGGCGACGCGGAAAGAGATGCCGTTGGCCTTTACGTGAAGATGTTCGATAGCCGAGGTCAAGAGGACAACCTCCTAGTGAATTGAGTGCCTTACTCTATGCAAATAATAGGATGGTGTCCAGATCTTCGCTTCCCTCACTCTGTGTCTCTGTGCCTCTGTGGTTAAATATTTCAGAAACGTTCACCACAGAGGCACAGAGACACAGAGTTTACAAAAAGTGGTAGACTGTGCGCGCTTTCCTCATTCGTGCTTTTGCTTGTTGTGCTTATGTCCACAAAACTTGGACCACGCCTCAACGACTTCGTTATCAGTTTGGTTACGCTCGAGCATCGCTTTGATCCTTACTTTCGCGACGCATTCAACTGGGCATTCCAGCGGCCGATTGTAGAAGTCGCGCAACTGCTCCTGCGTGTTCTTCATAAGAATCCGGAAACCCGTTTGTGTGAAGAGATACCGGTAGCCGATGAAGCAGCGATCATGTCGGCGATCACTGAAGCGATGGGGCAGTTCACGAAACGCGAGTATCAGGGACGCATCGCAGAACGTGCCGGTAACACGAAAACGTACGGTGTGGTGCGCGGCGACTTTCGTGTGCTCGAAGACATTCCGTCAGCTTACAAACACGGCGTCTTCGCACAACCGAAGAGTTATCCAGTGTGGATTCGTTTTGGTGGTCCTGGCCCATTGTCGCCGCCGGACGTCGAAGACAGCGGCATCCTAAGTATCGGCATCAAGCTCATGGGCGTTGCAGGAGAAAAACTGTTGCCCGACGAGAAAGCGACTCAAGATTTCCTGGGTATCAGTTGTCCGACGTTCACCACGCCGAACATTGTTGAGAACCTGAAACTGCAAAAGCAGATCTACAAGCGCACGCCCGTTTTCTATTTTCTTAATCCATTTGATTCGCACTACCTCGACATGACAATGCAGGGAATCTACGCGCGCATGAATACGAGCCCGCTGGAGGCGCCTTACTGGAGTTGTGTTCCGTATCTGCTCGGCGAAGGACAGGCGATGAAGTATTCGGTGCGCCCGTGCTCCGACAGGAAAACAAAGATCCCATGGAATCCGCCAGATGATTGGTTGCGGCAGTCGATGGCGAAAACACTCTCGCAGACTGACGTGGAGTTGGATTTTTTGATCCAACTGCAAACGAATTTTGAGCGGATGCCGATCGAAGACGCGTCGATCGAGTGGCCTGAGCGATTGTCGCCATTTGTTCCGGTCGCGAAGATCACGATTCCGAAACAGGAGTTCACTTCACCGGAACAGATGGTCTTCGCGAGAAAGCTTTCTTTCAACCCGTGGCACTGCATTGCGGAACACCGGCCACTCGGCAACCAGAACCGCGCCAGATTGCTGATTTACTCCGAACTTTCACGCCTGCGACAGTCAATGAACAACGAGCCACACGTCGAACCAACCGGCGCGGAAAGATTTTGAGAACACTCGGTGTCTCTGTGGCTCTGTGGTTAAAGGATTTTCGGACAGAACCACCACAGAGACACAGAGAAAGCTTGCTTTATTGCCCATCACCCGAGTTATCCTTAGTAGCGAGCTGACTTATGAAAAAACTCCTCCTCCTACTGCTCATCGCAACTGCCTGCGCCGTCTTCGCTTTTGCTCAATCCGGAAGGAGAGTAGCCACGAGAACGGCGGCGCCCATTCAACCACCAGCCAACCCGGAACCGGAGGCTCCGCAACCGGAACCCGAGCCAGTGGCGTTGAGGTTCCTGCCTGAGAAAGTGTTGCAACGTCGCATTCGCACACTCGACAACAACTACTTCCGCCTCGCGGATTTTCAAGGCAAAGTGATCGTGATCAACCTTTGGGCGTCGTGGTGTGGTCCATGCCGAAGAGAAGTTCCTGAATACGAAGCCGTCCGCAGGGATTTTTTAGGACGCAACGTGGAGTTTATTGCACTCACCACGGAAGATCCGGGAGATGCAACGGAAAAGGTTGACAGATTCGTTCGCAAAACTGGTTTTGGTTTTTTACTTGGCTGGGCCGATCGCGAACTCACGAGAACGTTGATGCATGGCCAGCGCGGGATTCCGCAAACTCTTGTGATCGATACTAATGGAAACTTCATCGACCACTACATAGGTTACTCTCCGGGCCAGGGCACGCGGCTGAGGAAAGCCCTTGAAAACGCACTGAAGTAACACAGGTCTGATCTACTGCGGCACAGCGTCTTCACCAAAATGTCTTGCGAGTGAGGTCAGATAAGAGTCGATTGTCGCCGTTTGCCCAAAAACATAGCGCGACATGAAGCGAAAAATCACATTCGAGACTTCTCCGTCCTCTCTAATCGTGACGCGCGTGCCTCCATTCTCAGGAGCAAACATGTAAGTCCACTGGCCTGAATAACCGAGATCGGTATCACGAATCCTCGTAACCATCCGCTGATCGGGCACATCTTCAGTCAATTCGTAGTTGACGGTGCCATGCTTCCCTTCCTCACGAAAGTAGACTGGTCCACCTTGTTGCGATTCGACGTCCATTCGTTTCACGTCGGATCGCCATTTTGGCGCCGATCCGAAGTCGCGCGCGACTGCATATACATCGTGCGGAGTGCGACGCAGGAGAATTGACCGAGAAGCAACGTGCGACTTTGGCAGTCGCGAACCAATAAGCGCGACGATTCCGGCAAGCAGAACCAGGCCGGCGATGACTCCGACGACAATGAAGATGAGAAGTTTCATGGCTCTCGTTTCCCGTTCAGGCGGCGTGCGGCCTGGGCCAGTAATGCCAGTCCACGCACCGCTGCTTTTCGTTCATCAGGTTTGAGCTTGTTGAGTAACGCCTTCACGCGTTCTGCATCCAGGACTGACGTGCCTGCGATCGCTTCGGCTCCTCGCGCAGTGAGACGAAGTTCTCGCTTGCGGCGATCGGTTTCATTGGGCTCGCTCGTCAGATAACCGAGTTCGGAAAGACGCGCGATTGCTGCTGAGAGCGTTGAAGGCACGACGCCGAGATGGGCTGCGAGTTCACGCGGACTCAGTCCGGACTCGCGATCCAGATGGACGAGGATCGACGCATCCTGCGAAGAGATGCGCCACTTTGTGGATACCGCGCGAACGTGATCGGTATGGCAGGCGAGATAGATTTGCGGGTACAGTCGCTGCACCTCGAATACGTCGTCATCACTCATCGGGTGAGGATTATAGATAGGCAGAATAGTTCGTCAAATCGAACGAATCCTCGCAGAGATCTTTCACGGTTTTCTAAAGATCGCATCGTCGATCGGAATATTGTCCTCCACTTCGTTCACCTGAACGTTGAGGTTGAATTGTTCATACGCAAAGCGCATCTTAAACGGAAGCTTCACTCCGCTAACCTCTCGGTAATCATCAAAATGTATTTTTACGAAAAGCGTCCCCTTATCCTGGCGTCTGCGCGCCATATCCCATCGTAAGAGCAAACCACTTTCGACGTCGAAGAACAGTTTCTCAGCGGGTCCCTTGTCTGGCTTGCCCTCAATCACATACACGTCCCTGCCACTGAGCCAGGCTTTGGGTTGTAGCTTCAAGCTGTCGAAAAAAGCACGGATTTTTCCCGCGCTGTATGCATCAGCTTCTCGCTCCAGATCCGCTATCTCTTGCGGACCGGATTGGCTGGAGAACGTACCGGCCGGTGTTTGTACCCAGCGCGTTTCCCCGTCGAACCCCTTCCTCAGTATTCCGATGCGTGGAAAAGTGGTGACGCTAAGTGTCTTGAGGGGTTCCTTTCTCCATGCCTCAATTGTGCCGGTCATACCAGGAAATGTGAACGTCGCTTTCAACCGATAACTAGTGAGCGCATCGACCGCTTCCTTCCCGCCAACAGCTTGTTCGTAACGTTGCAGGATCTGGTCGATTTGGGCCTGCTCGGTCGGCGGAGGAGAAGGCGTGGGTTCGGCTTGGGTTGTTGTTGTCCGGCGCGCACAGGAGAGTTGCGCTGTGAGCAAAACAGTCAGCAACAATGGCGCCAAAGGACGAGGGTTATTCCGCATGGGAGTTACCTTTCTGCTATCGGCCAGTCATTCGTTGTAATTGTTCGGGGTACCTCGCTCCCTGAATTGTGATCTGTGACGCAGCACTTTCAATGTCGCGCAGATCATCGGAGGTAAGTTCAACTGCGACTGCTCCGATGTTCTCTTCCAGCCGATGCAGTTTTGTCGTGCCTGGAATCGGAACTATCCACGGCTTCTGCGCAAGCAGCCATGCAAGCGAGATCTGAGCGGGTGTCGCTTTCTTGCGTTCGGCAATTTGTCCAAGCAGATCAAGCAAAACTTGATTCGCTTTGCGAGCGTCGGAAGTGAAGCGCGGCAGACTGTTGCGGAAGTCGGAAGCGTCAAAGGTGGTGTTTTCATTCATCTTTCCGGTGAGGAAGCCTCTACCAAGAGGACTGAATGGAACGAACCCGATTCCGAGTTCTTCGAGCGCCGGTAGGATTTCCGTTTCCGGTTCTCGCCACCAAAGTGAGTATTCGCTTTGGAGGGCAGCGACCGGCTGCACTGCGTGTGCGCGACGAATCGTTTGCACTCCCGCTTCAGAAAGACCGAAGTGCTTAACTTTACCTTGCTGAATCAGATCCTTAACCGCTCCTGCTACGTCTTCGATTGGAACGTTCGGATCGACGCGATGTTGATAGAAGAGATCGATAGTTTCAGTTCTCAGCCGCTTCAAAGATGCCTCGGCGACTTCTTTGATATGCTCTGGACGGCTATCGAGATCACTCCACCTCGATTCATCGTTAGATGAACGTTTGAAACCGAATTTGGTCGCGATCACCACTTGTTTTCGCACGGGAGCGACCGCTTCACCGAGTAGTTCTTCGTTCACGAACGGCCCGTACACTTCGGCGGTGTCAAAGAGTGTTACGCCCCGATCGACTGCGGTACGAAGCAGTGAAATCATTTCCTGCTTGTCGGGCGCCGGACCGTAGCCAAAGCTCATTCCCATACAACCCAGCCCGACGGCCGAAACTTCCAGGTTTCCAAGTTTGCGTTTCTTCATGTCGACATTATAAGGCCACAAAGAAGCACAAAAGGCACAAATCTGCTGGTCACTTCATTTATGCCTTTTGTGCTTCTTTGTGGCCGATTTACCGGAACAGGACCAATTATTCATCGAGAACGAATGTGATCTTCATGATCACCTTGTAGCTCGTGATGCGCCCATTATCGATTTGCACCTCCTGTTCTTTAATCCACGCGCTTCTGATGTTGTGTAGGGTTTTGGCTGCGCGAATGACTCCCTGTTCGATTGCATCTTCAAAACTCTTATCAGAAGCAGAACTGATTTCTGTTATTCGTGCTATAGACATTACCTAATCACCTCCACCCGGAATATAGACGAATCCTGTGAATTTATCTTGGCCGGGGCGTGACTTTTCTTCGCGCATCGGGCGGGTTTCTTCTTGCGCCAATCGCTCCAGTAACGTAAAACGTCACGGTGGCAGAACTTTCCCCCGGTGCTACGCTCGGCCGCTATCGCATCATGGCCAAAATTGGTGCGGGAGGGATGGGTGAGGTGTACCGGGCCCAGGACACCGAACTCGGCCGATCTGTGGCTCTGAAATTCCTGCCCGGCGACGTCGCCGCTCACCAAACTCGCGTTAAGCGTTTCATTCAGGAAGCGAAAGCTGCGTCGGCGCTCAACCATCCAAACATTCTCACCGTCTATGAAATTGGCCGCACTGACGAAGCTACTTTTATTGCAACCGAGTTCGTCGATGGCATCACGCTGCGACATCGGATGCGCCTCGGGTTGAAACTGACCGAAGTTCTCGACATCGCAATCCAAATTGCCTCCGCGCTGGTTGCTGCGCATACCGCCGGCATTGTTCATCGTGACATAAAGCCGGAGAACATGATGTTGCGGAAGGACGGCCTCCTGAAGGTATTGGACTTCGGCCTCGCCAAACTCACCGACACATACGACTCACTATCAGGATCTGAGGCAACAACGGTTGCCCTCGTCAACACCGAACCGGGCACAGTGCTTGGGACCGTCGCTTACATGTCGCCAGAGCAGGCCTGTGGACGTGAGGTTGATGCGCGTTCGGATATTTGGAGTCTCGGTGTAGTGCTCTACGAAATGGTCACCTCGCGTACGCCATTCGAAGGCGCGTCGAAGAGTCACATCATCGTTGCGATTACAGATCATGAGCCATTACCGCTGACTCATTTCGGCGCCGATGTGCCGGAAGCTCTCGAATTGATTGTTGCTGAAGCCCTCACGAAAGATCCTGAAGAGCGCTGCCAGACGGCGAAAGAGATGCTCGGCAAGTTGAAGCGATTGAAACAGCGGGTTGAAGCCGGCGCATCAATCTCAGATCTCACTCGTTCGGCTGCAATACATGCGTCACTAACTCCGTCAAATTCAGTTTCACTGCAGTCACGAGCGGGCACAACGAATGAAGCGGGCCGTTCAACAGCACCATCTCCATATCTCGCGACCACACCCGACGTTGCGAAAACTTCGCAAGCTGAACCGCGCAGTTCAAAGTTCTACCTTGTTGCTGCTGCGATCGCGTTGATTGTCGTCAGTGCGATCGGCTTCGGACTGTACAAGTTGTTCACCCAGCCTAAGCAGTTCGGTCCGGTAAGGATGACGGCGCTGACAACTGGCGGAAAAATCAACGGCGAGGACATAAACGGTCAACTTTCAATTTCTCCTGACGGCAAGTACGTCGTCTTCGCTGCGAATGACGCGAAGCAGCAACCGAGTTTGTGGATCAGGCAAATATCGACGAACAGCCTCATGCGCATCGTTCCCGCCGAAAATGGTGCTTACCTGGCAACAACCTTCTCACCTGACGGCGAACTGATCTACTACGTCGCGGTATTCGCGAGAAATAACTTTGTACCTACTCTCTATCGTGTTCCTGTGCTTGGTGGTGCTCCCACAAAAGTTCTCGACCGCGTCCTAAGTGCAGTCGGGCTCTCGCATGATGGTTCTCAAGTCGCTTTCGTACGCCGGAATCAAGACGACATTGCACTTATGGTTGCGAACACCGACGGCAGCGGTGAGCCAAGAACGATAGCCGCCGTCAAACAGCCGATGGGATTTTCTGGACCATCATGGTCGCCTGACGGAAAGCGGATCGCTGCCGGCATGTTTGATGGAAGTGGCGTCGGGCATTCGACAGTTGTAGAAGTCCCTGTCGAAGGTGGTAATCCTCAGCCAATCGGTTCGGAAAAATGGGCCAGAGTCGGTAGAGTAATCTGGCTCGCAGACAACAGCGGTTTAGTTATGACCGCTCAACCCGAGTTCTCTTCTATCGGTACGCAGGTTTGGTTTCTTCCCTACCCGAACGGCGAGGCGCGCCGAATAACCAACGACTTGAATGGCTATGGTGAAGTGAGCCTCGGATTGACAGCAGACTCAGGTACGATTGCCACGATTCAACAGGTAACCGCCAGCAGCATCTGGATTACCGATTCCAATCAGGGTGAAACTCAAGCGCAGCAAATTGTAAAAACCACTCTCCCGGAAACCGTCACTTGGACGCCGGATGGAAAAGTTGTTTATACGAGTCGCACTGGGGAAAACTGGGACATCTGGACGGCAAATCGCGACGGCTCCGATATCAAACAACTAACAGCCGACGCTTTTATAGAGCAGCAACCTTCGGTTTGTGGAGACGGCCGATCTATAGTTTTTCAATCGAATCGCTCGCGCAGCCGGAACATCTGGCGAATCAATATCGACGGCAGCAATCAGAAACAACTGACCGACGGAAATCATGTCGATGCAGCTCCGGTGTGTTCGCCTGACGGGCGCTTTGTAGTGTTCATGTCGGGACGTTCTGGCACGCCGGGTATTTGGAAGGTTGGAATCGACGGTGGAGTTCCAGTGCAGGTGACCAAAGATCCTGGAGAGCTTCCGACCATTTCACCTGATGGCGCGTTGATCGCGTATTACTACTCGGATGAGCGGTCAAACAACCAACCCAAGCTGTCGATAATTCCTTTTGAAGGTGGCGAGCGGGTAAAAACCGTCGACCTTCCCCGTTCCGTGCAACCGATATGGTTTACGTGGATGCCGGACGGACGATCCGTGGCGTACCTCGACAATGCATCCGGAATCCTCAATGTTTGGAGCCAGCCTATTGACGGCGGCGCGCAAAAGCAGTTAACTAACTTCAAGTCAGAATTCCTAAGCAACTTCGCCATCTCGCGCGATGGCAAAATCGCAACTTACCGCGTTTCCGCGACTAGAGACATCGTCCTAATCAAGGATTTCAAGTAACCCTTAGCCCAAAGGAGACCTCCCCCATGAGTGAAAAAGAATGGACCATCATGATCTACATGGCCGGCGACAACAACCTCGCAGTCGACATGGCCTACGCAATGGAACAGATAAAGGAAGTGGCGAAACAAGGCGACGACAGCCCAAATCTGTTCGTGTACTACGACGGCAACTCACCCGCGATTCCAACGCTATATTGTGATTTTTCCGAACCAGGAAAACCACGATATGTCCGGTCATACAAAGTGCCCAACAAACTCTACTGGGCTCCAGAAAAACTAAATGAGAACGCGGCCGACAAGGTTTCGATCCTGAATTTCATCGACTGGTGCGTCAATAAAGTTGAAGTTGAAAATAACGGAGAGATTTCGTATGGCCGGCGTGCGCAAAAGTACGCGCTGATATTTTCCGGCCACTCCCTCGGCTTTCAGGATATCGGTTTGTTCAAAGATGAGACGTCAGGTAAATCAATGAAGATGACCGATTTCTACGTAACGCTTGAAAGAGCGACTTGGGATAGAGAAACATTAGAGATCTTTGCCGATGAAGAAAATCTGGAAGGTGAGGCTCGCGACATTACAACAACAGTACTGCTGGGCCAACCGCTCGACATCCTGGGTTTCGATAGCTGCGTCATGGGAATGCTCGAAGTCGGATATCAATTTGGATCGTCAGCTAAGACTCTCATTGCTTCTGAGGGAAGCGTTCCTAGTGCAGGCTGGACTTACGCGAAGATACTCGGTTGCCTGGCTAGCGAAAAGAACCGCAATGGCGAGGACACAGATCGCAGTGTTGCAGAAAGGTTCGTCAAGGAGTTCATTCGTAGCCAGGACTCCTATACTGTGGGCGGTGCGTCAGTCGACATGGCTGCCTGGGACATGAGCCAGTTTGACGATTTGGCCAAGTCATTCAACAAACTCGCGGAGGTTTTGATTGAGTGCTTTGACGATGAGGACAGCCGTATCTACAGCCAACTGGAACGAGTGATTCTTCAGGTGCATTGGAAGTGTCAGTCGTACATGTACGATCAGAACGTCGACCTGGGAGATTTTTGCGAGCTGCTCGATCTTGAATGCGGTAGGGTCATCAAGGAACTTGGCGATGGCGACGATTTGCAGGAGTTGAAAAAAGTGCAGAAAGCATGTCGCAAGGTTCTGGAAGCGTTAAAGGAGGCCGTGATCCTCAGTGGCTTCAGTGGGGGAAATTACCAGTACTCGAATGGCGTCTCAGTGTTTTTCCCATGGTCGCGCCAGACGTATGAAATGTCGAAAAAGAACTACGAGGGTCTCTGGTTTTCGAAAGATGCCAAACGAAGAAAGTTGTCGTGGAAAGGCTTCCTGAAGAAATATCTGTACGAAGTTTCACTTCGTAAATGTGAGCTTACCCACGAGGATGTTCCTGTTGGAATGAGATACAAGTATAAATCCGGCGTGGTATACGACGAGCGTTGGGACAACGCCGCTATGTCTTTTGGCGTTGCCGCTGGCGTTGGTGGTGGCACCAAGATCGCAGGCCAAGAGGGCACAAAGATCGCCGGTCAGGAAGGTACGAAGATCGCCGGTCAGGAAGGCACAAAGATCGCCGGTCAGGAAGGCACAAAGATCGCGGGTCAGGAAGGCACGAAGATCGCCGGTCAGGAAGGCACTAAGATCGCGGGTCAGGAAGGCACCAAGATCGCCGGCCAGGAAGGCACAAAGATCGCGGGTCAGGAAGGCACCAAGATCGCGGGCCAGGAAGGTACCAAGATCGCCGGTCAGGAAGGCACCAAGATCGCCGGTCAGGAAGGCACCAAGATTGCCGGTCAGGAAGGAACGAAATTAGGCGGCGGTGGCTCGAGCAAATTCTTCGAAAGCTTGCGACTCTTCAAGAATATCGAAAGCCGCTGGGACATTTCCGGCTTCACAAAGAAGACCGGCTGATCGCTAACCGATCTTCTTTGGTTTTTCTTTGTGTTCCTTTTGTGTTTGCAGGCACACCTCTGCCAACGCAAGCATGGACAGCGCGCGCTGGAGTTTGTCAGTCAGTGCGTTGCTCTGTCCGAGTGCGGTGTCAAAGTCGATCTTTGCCATCTGGCCGATCGCGGTTTGAGGATCAAGGCCGGGCATGTAAAAACTGATGCGATAACTACCCCGTCTACCCGGCCTTGGCACCAGATTTTCCTTGACTTGATCGTCACGAACGAAATCCGGGTTCTCGATCTTGTTGATGCAGTTGATAGCGTCTGTCAGAACTGCGATCGATCGGCTGAGATCTATTTTGGTGTACAGACTAGACGCGGTGAGCATCGTGCGTGCGGCAAAGACAGTCGCACCAGCTTTCTTTGCTTCCGATATTGCCTGATCGAGAAGCTCACTCGCATACCCTTCCCGCTCGTGATTGTTTAGTAAGGTCTTCGCGAACTCGGTATAGATATAAGCGCGTTGTTCGTTTCCTTTCACTCGCGAAACTAGTCTCTCAGCCTCGTCGAATTGTCTGGAGTTAATGGCTGTCGTCGCGCGGCGAAAGTAAATCTGCTCCATCACATGCCCACGTATGTTTGAATCGCTGACCTTCTCAATTGCCTCGACGACTCTCTCCAGCCTCTGACTGTTCGAGCGATCATCTAAAACTGCTGTAGCGATGAGATCCTCACGCCGATGTACATCCGGTACCTTCAGTGCCGCTTCTATCTCTTCGTCGAAGTTCTTCGTAGGCGCGATCGAAATTTCACGTCCGGGTTGCAGGAGGAGCTTCTGCATGTCAACCGAGAGTGATACCAAAAGTTTCTCTCGCGCCTGAATCACGGCGGGCAGTAAATCGATCAAAGGCCCCTTGATGTGAGGTTCAAGTTCCATCAACGATTGCAGGAGATTTACGGTTGGAGGCATCGAGCGTCCGCTCGGGCCTCGATAGTAATCGCTTTCGTCTGACGGTTCCTCGAGTGTTTGTTGCGCCCGCTGAACGATAAGAGAGACGAATTTGCGTTGCAGATAGAGACTGAGCTCGGTGGTCACCAAATTGGGCGGAACCTGGTAATACGAAAAAACCGGTGTGTTAAGCGATGTGGGCAAGCGGAATGGATAGGCTTGCAAGTAGAGAAACTCTCGCATCGGCTTACTCGCATAAGCCGAAAGCGCCATACCGTAAAACAAATCGGCTGATCGCTGATCGACTTGAGCGAGCGCATACAGAAAACGAGTCAACCCGAAACTGGTTGGGTACTTGAAACTGGCCTGCGCAAGTTCAATGGCGGTGTTCTTGTCCGTACTGATCAGGTTACGTGCTGACTCAAGCAATCTTTCTGCTGTTAACAGGTCACTCAAAGAATCTCGCGTTGGCGACGCGTCGCCTAGTCGCAGCATGCGCTGGATTAAATCTTTTGCCCAGCGAGGGTCGCGTTTAGCAATCGCACGAATCACAACGTATCGCTGATCGGGATATTGCAGTCTAAGAAGTAGTGATCGGGGCCCCTTCTCGGCGTTCTCTTTCTCGAGTTCCGTAGCTATCTCAAAGGCTTCAGTTAAAACTGCACGCGCTCGATCTTGCTGGTAGGGCCACAATAGATCCCCCGCTCGAATCAGGACCGTGATGCGTTGGAAGGAGTAGCTGAAAGTCTTCGTGAGGTCGATCTGCTGCTTGATCATGTCGGGCGCGTTGTCTCGCGTACAGAGCGGAGAATCCCCTGCTCCAGCGGTATTTGATTGCGCCGGAACCAGAGTGGACAGAGCCACTAGAACCGCCAAAATTCGTGCAAACTTTTTGATCTTGTGCCACATGGAACGTCGGATGTATGGTAAACGCGTCAATAGTAGTATCGTTCCGCAAAAGGATGAGAATCGCAAAGCTAACGCTATCGTGCTTTCTGTGTTTCTTCATGGCCAACCATGCAGATGCGGCAGTAAACCCGCAACAACTCGCCCGCACCGTTACGATCTATCGCGATACTTACGGCGTCCCGCATGTCTTCGGCCGCACTGACGCTGGCACCGCGTTTGGTTTTGCTTATGCCCAGGCCGAAGATAACTTTTGGCGCGTCGAGGAAAACTTTATCAACGCGCTCGGCCGAGCTTCCGAGGTGTACGGCGAAAGAAGCCTCGAAGAGGATCGACTCAATCGCGCACTAGAGATCACGAGATTAGCACGCGAAGAATACGCGCGCCTCGATCGACATATGCGTTCGTTGTGCGACGCTTTCGCCGCAGGCTTCAACTACTATCTCGAACGTCACCCCGAAGTTCGCCCGCGACTGCTCACCAAAATCGAACCGTGGTACACACTCGCTTTCATCCGTTACAACTACTACCAGAACGGATTCGCCCGTGATCGGAGCCTGCGACGACTCGGATTGCAAACTGCTCAGGCCGGCAACGATCTAAGAGAACACACCGGTTCCAATGGCTGGGTCATTGGACCATCCAAAAGCGCGACGGGCCACGCGATGCTATTCATCAATCCTCACTTGCCGTTTTTTGGTTCCGGCCAGGTTTACGAAGGACACGTTCACAGCGACGAGGGCTGGAATTTTACCGGCTACACACGGTTCGGTTTTCCGTTGCCGTACGTTGGTCACAACGAAAACGGCGGCTGGGTGAGCACTGACAATGCCGCGGATCTGACCGACGTCTACATGGAAACGTTTGACTATCCATCTCGTCCACTCGCTTACAAGTACGGCAAAGGTTATCGCCTGGCAACTGAGCGCGTGGAAGAGATCCGAGTCAAGACGACGGCGGGTTTCGAGACGCGCAAATTCAAGATGCGCAGGACGCATCACGGCCCAATCGTCGCGGCTGTCAATGGCAAACTGCTTTCGATCCGCATGGCAAAGCTCGAAGCCGATGGTTGGCTGCGCGAGTGGTACGACATGACGCGTGCTAAATCGCTTGCGGCAATGAAGCGTGCGATGATTCCGCTCAACATGCTCTTTGGGAACGTGATGTACGCCGACCGCCAGGGAAACACGTGGTATCTCTACAACGGCGCCGTACCTAAACGCGATCCGCGTTTTGATTGGACCAAACCGGTCGATGGAAGCGACCCGGCTACTGAATGGCAGGGCTATCACACCATCGACGAATTGCCGCAACTCACTAATCCGAAAACCGGATGGATGCAAAACTGCAATACAACTCCGTTTCTGCTGACGAGTGAAGGCAATCCCGATCCCAAACAGTTTCCGAAATACATGGTCCAGGAGAGCGACAATCCTCGTGGCGCGATCTCGAGAGAGATTCTTGCGGGTAAGGCAAACTTCACGTTCGATGAATGGACGCGATTGGCGTTTGATACGCGTGTAAAGAGTGTCGGCAGACGTTTGCCGGGACTTCTCACCGCGCTCAAACAGCGGCTTGATAACTTTCCGCAATCAAGCGCAAGTGAAGAGACGCGGCGGTTACGCGAAGTCTACGACGAACTCTCGCGCTGGAATCATCGAAGCACGAATGACTCGGTCGCTATGACGATCTTCAGTCTCTGGCACGATCGCGTCTCAAGAGATGAAACGCTGAATGTTTTCACGGCGCTTACCGAAACGATCAATGCGCTTCAGCGTGATTTTGGGACGTGGAAAGTTAAATGGGGCGACCTCACGCGTCTTCAGCGTCGCGACGAAAGCAAAGACGAGGAGTTTCAGGACTCAAAAGCGAGCGTCGCTGTTAATGGTGTGAATGGTAATGATGGCGCTGTGTTCACGCTCTACGCCGCGCCCGCACGCGGACAAAAACGGCGCTACGGTGTTGCAGGCGCAAGCTACGTCAGCGTTGTTGAGTTTGGGCCGCGCGTTCGCGCATTGTCTATCCATACGTTCGGCGCCAGCGGCGATCCGAAGAGTCGTCACTACATGGATCAAGCCGTCCTCTATGCGCGTGGAGAGTTCAAACCCGCCTGGCTCACCCTTGAGGACATCCGGGCCAATCTCGAAGCCTCTTACCATCCCGGCGAAGAGCGGTGAACACTTAGCCACAAAAAGGCACAAAATTTACAATATCACGTGAAGTTTTCCCGTGTAGAGTTGTGTTGTGAGCACAGCAAGAAGTTTCAGTGTGATCGCATTATTGCTGGCGCTGAGTCTGTTGGTCAGCGCGAGCGCTCAAGGGCGAAAGCAGCGTCCACTCACGCGTGCGGAACTGAAGAAGGCTGAAGCGCGACTGGCCGAGATGGGTTACGGACCGGGACGAGTAGATGGAGTGATTGATGGCGACACGCGTGCTGCGTTGATCGTCTTTCAGAAATGGGAAGTCCGTAGGCTAACCAGCCAGCTCAGTCGCAAAGAGTTCGACGCGATCATGAGTGCTGATGCGCCGCGGGCGCGAGATTCAGGTTACCGTCATGTAGAAGTCGACCTCGATCGTCAAGTGCTGTTGCTGACTGGCGATGAAGGCGCAGTCACGAAGGTTCTTCCTGTCTCCACTGGCAGCAACAAGCAATACAACGAAAAAGGAATTCGCGGCCTTGCCTACACACCGACGGGCCGCTTCAGAATCTACGCGAAGATCTCAGGCTGGAGAAAATCGCCCCTTGGCCTACTGTATTATCCCAGCTATTTCAGTGACGGCCTCGCAATTCACGGAAACCCTTCCGTCCCTAACTCGCCGCAGAGTCATGGTTGCGTTCGCATTCCGATGTCGGCCGCTATCGAGATCAGCGAGGCGATGCCGGTTGGAACCATTCTGCTGATTTATGACAGCCAGTCGTTCGTCTCCGCGAAAGACTGGGCTGAAGCAGATGAGAATGTTCCTTAGCGGGTATTGGTTCGCT
Source organism: uncultured Acidobacteriota bacterium (assembly GCA_963800055.1). GTDB lineage: Bacteria > Acidobacteriota > Blastocatellia > Pyrinomonadales > Pyrinomonadaceae > PSRF01. Next base: position 110,326 of record CAWCZP010000013.1, on the reverse strand, counting down.
GATAAAAGAGCTTGTCGTATGTGAGGCCATTTTAGTTCGACAGCGCACTAGTGCTTTCTGTGCCTCTCGTGGCTTAACTTACAGCTTAAGATGACCATCAGTGATCTATCCCGCGTGTTTTTCCCGAGCCTTCTGCGCTTCTTCGATGCTCCGGAATTTAAAGACGCCGCGAGGGTAACGCTTTGGCGCAATCGCCCAATAGCGAGCGCAGTGCCGCAGGAATCGCTCGAAGTCCGGCGTTCGGGATTCAGGTGGCGGCGCGTTGTTCATTTCTTCAATCGAGCGGAACTTCTGCACTGGCATCTTAGTTCTCATCACGGTCCACTGGGCTAGGATAACAGATTCAATGAACTTCGTTGACGCAACCGTCGTTAAGAACGGCAACAACGTCAACTAAGCCAATCATTGCCGGGAGGTGCGCGATGTATTGTCCTCGATGTGGCCGCCAGTCAACTGCTAATGACCTGCGCTTCTGCTCTCACTGTGGTTTCAAGCTCGGTGTTGTGAAGGCATCTCTCGCGGATGACGACTCGTCAGGGATGGTTTCGTTCACAATGCAAATGATACCCACGGAACTACGTCAAAGAGACGTAAATATCGGGCTGATCCTGATGTTTGCTGGGGCGACGTTAGCCGCCCTTCTCGCTGGACGTGGCGGAATAGGTCTCGGCCGGGAAGGAGGCGCAGTAATACTGTTAGCTGTCTTCTCTTCGCTCTTGATTTTCTCTCGGCCAATCATAAAACTCATTTACAAAATGCTGTCCTGGGAAGCGCCGCAGGCCGACGCGGTCTCGTTGAATCAACGAGGAATGTCGTTTGGTTCGATCCTCATGTTTGGAAGCACGATCTTCCTGGCCATCACTTCGCTGCTGATGTTGGGACGAATGAGAACGCCTGAGTTTTTCGTTGGGCTGCTGATAACTTTCGTTCTGCTTCTCGTTTTCTCCAAATACGTAACGCGAGCACTCCGTTATCTCGTCTCAGGTGATATCTCTTTGTCGGGAAAAGACCTGATGCCCGATCCGGACTCAATGTTAACTGCTGCAACTAATCACTCGCTGCCCACGAGTCAGGACGTGCCTGTATCCCTCTTCATTCCGCAGCGTAAGACAACGGCGGAAATGCTTTCACCAACAAGCGTCACCGAACACACTACTAATCTGCTCGAGAACAAGTGAGAACGGGCAGATTCAAAATAACGCCGAAGGCGTTCGCTAATTCCAGCCTAGGGTGGAGCGAACGCGACAACCCTGGGTATGAAATCGATTAAAAAACTAAACCCTGCAAGGGTTAGGCAACTGGCGAACCCTTGCAGGGTTGTTCACGGAGTACATAACGAATCCCAGGGTTGCTCGCTGCTGCTCCAACCCTGGGCTATATTTAGCGAACGCCTTCGGCGTACGGAGCTGGTGATGAAGAGTTATCGTAAGGAGTTGTGGTTCAATGTGCCGGGGCGAAGGGCGTTCATCAACATCACTCCGCAGGTGCAGGAATGCCTGCGAGAGAGTGGAGTCGTTGAGGGGCTTGTGTTGGTGAACGCGATGCACATCACAGCTTCTGTCTTCATTAACGATGACGAGAGTGGGTTGCATCAAGATTACGAAACGTGGCTGGAACAGCTAGCGCCGCACGAACCTGTCAGCCAGTATCACCACAACAAAACCGGAGAAGATAACGCGGACGCACACATCAAGAGACAGGTGATGGGACGCGAGGTTGTCGTGGCAATTACAAAGGGTCAGTTGGACTTTGGACCATGGGAGCAGATTTTTTACGGCGAGTTTGACGGCGGGCGCAGAAAGCGCGTGCTGGTGAAAATTATCGGGGAGTAATGTCGTCTATCGAAGCAGACTTTGATCGCCTGGCCGTCCTCGACGACGAGGGCTGGACTGCGAACAACCACTATCACGATTTCCTGCTACGACACGTTCCTCAGAATTGTGAAAACGCGCTTGAGATCGGGTGTGGCACCGGTGCCTTCGCAAGGCAGTTGGCAGTGCGTTCCAAGCGAGTTGTCGCGCTCGATATGTCTTCTGAGATGATTCGCGTCGGTCGTTCTCGCTCAAGCCAATTCAATAATCTCGAGTTTGAGTTAGCCGACGCAATGACGTGGAGCTTTCCTCAATCACAATTCGATTTCATCTGTTCCATTGCCACGCTTCATCACCTGCAACAGCGTGAGTTGTTCGTCAAAATGAAAGATGCCCTAAAGCCAGGCGGAGTTCTGGTGGTTCTGGATCTCGTCGAGTCAAGCAGTCTGGCTGAACGGGTGCTTGATGTGATTGGGTTCGGTGTGAGTGGCAGTCTACGGATTAAAAACAATGGACGACTGAAGCAGCCCGCAGAGGTGCGCAAGGGCATGGGAACAACACGGCAAACACGATCACTACTCAACTATTAGTCAAATGCGGGCTCTTGCAGATGAGATTTTGCCCGGAGCGCGCGTGAGTAGACATTTGTTGTGGCGCTACTCTCTTGTCTACCAGAAGGCATGAAGCGAAATTGACTACGATCAGTACCGAGCCACCTCGACCCGACGCTACCGCGTTACGGTACTGACCGTGTCCAAGCGCAATTCGGACCCTTAAGAGCCGCCGAATATGTTGCCGACCTTAGCCGCAGCCTCGCCGAGTTTGTCAGTCATGCCTCCAGCACCACTGAGCACGTTATCGACTTGCCCTGCGATCGGGGCCGGCAACTTCTCTTTCAGGAAGCCGGAAACTGTGTTCACGGCAGAGCGCGCCTGGTCTTCTGAAATTCCAGTCTTCTCAGTTATACGTTTGATTAGTTCGTCCATTTGTTTTTCGTCCTTTCGCGACGGAATGCACTTTAAGGGGGAAGGTGAGGAAGATTGATAACAGATTGAACCGAACTCCTCAAGTAGGTAGCCATGACTTCTGAAATGAACGCTGAATCAGCGGTAGATCTTTTGCGGCTGTTCGACAACAGGAATCGAGGTATGGCTCGACGGTGGATGGGCCGTCGACGCCGCACTAGGCGAACAAACGCGGTCCCATAAAGAAATTACCCGCATGTAGACAACGACGATGACAAAACTTCAGGCCGTCATATTTGACTTCGATTACACTTTAGCCGACTCGTCTCAAGGCGCCATTGAGTGCATTAATTTTGCGCTCACTGAAATGGGACTCGATTGCGTGCCGGATGAAGCGGCCTGCCGCACCATCGGACTTTCCCTGAGTGAGACTTTTCTCACGCTCGCCGAACACCACGATGCGCGAAGAGGCGATGAGTTCCATCGACTCTTTGTCCAACGAGCAGAGGAAGTAATGGCTAAACTCACGGTACTCTACGAATCAGTTCCGGCAACGATGGCCGCACTCCGTGAACGCGGCCTTCGACTCGGGATCGTTTCGACAAAGTACCGTCGCCGGATAAATGAGGTTCTGGAACGCGAGGCTCTTATGCATGGCTTTCACTGTGTGATTGGTGGTGAGGATGTCGCGCAACATAAACCACACCCGCAGGGATTGCTTGAGGCAATGATGAAACTTGAATGTGAGCCTGAGTCAACGTTGTATGTTGGCGACAGCGTCGTCGACGCGGAACTCGCAAAACGAGCCGGAGTTCCGTTGCTCATCGTGCTTTCCGGCGTGACGCCCAGAGGAGACTTTGATAACTATGAACCGCTTGGAATTCTGGACAATGTGAGCGAGCTGCCGAAATTTCTCCTGAAATTTGGATGATCAACGTCGGGCGGCCACGGAGGGCCGCCCCTACAATTACATGCGCGAGTCTTAAAAGATCTGTAGGGGTGGCGCTCCGTGGCCACCCGTCGCTGTCGTGCAGACTCGCACTTGCAGGGCAGCTTGTTGTAATGTTGAAGCCTCAATGCTAATCAGAGTTGCAACGGTTACAGTTGTCTGTTTGTTATCGCTATCAGTCTCTGCGCAGCAGGCTGGTCCTGCGACTCCTGTTGTGGTCCAACCTGGTGCGCCGGGCCAGCCGACGAAGATTCTCCCCTCATCGACGAGAGGCGAATTGCCGCCGCCTTCGCCGAAGGATATGCAGTTCATGCAGGATATGATCATGCATCATGCCCAGGCGGTCGAGATGACAGCGTTGATCGAGTCGCACACAGATAACAAAGAACTGCGCTCGCTCGGAGCACGCATAAGCCACTCGCAAACAGACGAAATAAATTTCATGAAACGATGGCTCACGGCACGAGGTCAGCCAATCTCGCCGGCGACTCATCACATGCCAGGCATGCACGCGCCTGACCACCATAAGCTGATGCCCGGAATGCTTTCACCGAAGCAGATGGACGCCTTAAAGAAGGCAAAGGGCAAAGAGTTTGACCAATTGTTCTTACGGGGAATGATTCAGCACCACAACGGCGCCTTGATAATGGTGAAGGATTTGTTCGACACTGCCGGCGCGGGTCAGGATGCTGAATTGTTCAATTTCGCGACCGATGTCGACAGCGGCCAACGCGCTGAGATCAAAGTAATGCAAACTATGCTGGACGAAAAACCCTAGACAGGAAAAGACCATGAATCGAGTAGACCATACCGCTTTGCGCTTAATACTAACTTCCCTTCTCTTGTGCTTGTGTTTCGCAATCAGCGCGCTGGCCCAGACACCAACGCCTTCCCCTTCGCAGGAAACAACGAAGCCGCCCGACAAGAAAGAAGACGCAAATCCATTTGCTCCTGAACCAGCGCCAACACTACCGCCCGGGTTCACCGGATCTGACACCAGTGATCCACGGACCAAATTGAAGCCCGGAGTTTTCGATGCCGGTGAAGCAGCGATGGGTATCAAGCACCTTATGCTGCTCAAAAAGCCTGACGCGTTTCAACTCGGCTCCGACGATCCTAACGATCCTCGAATTCAAAAGACGTTGGGTCAAATGGGCGCAAACGCGACTGATCTCGCCAAAATCCCAAAACAGCTCCAGTTAGTTACTGCGCAGCTCGCATTTGCAAACTCAGATCTCGCATTTCAAGGCAATCACCTGTTTCTCGGAAACTTCTATGGGATGAGCATCTACGACATCTCCAACCCGGCAAAGCCAACCTTGTTGACTACTATGGTTTGTCCGGGTGGTCAAGGAGATCCGTCGGTCTACAAGAATCTGCTCTTCATGTCAGTGGAAATGCCAAATGGTCGACTCGACTGCGGAACGCAAGGATTCCCACCACCTCCTCCACAGCCTTCGCCGCAGCCTTCGCCGCCGGCTGGTGAAGAAAACAAGCCACCGCCTCCAGCGCAGAAAGATCGTTTCCGCGGTGTGAGAATATTCGACATCAGTGACATCAAAAACCCGAAGCAAGTGGCAGCCGTGCAAACTTGCCGGGGCTCGCACACGCACACTCTCGTCGTCGATCCAAACGACAAAGAGAACGTCTACATCTACGTGTCGGGAACCTCTTTTGTCCGCCAGGGTGAAGAGTTATCCGGATGCTCGGGTGAGAAGCCCGACAAGGATCCGAATACGGCGCTATTTCGCATTGAGGTGATCAAGGTTCCACTAGCGAGGCCGCAGGATGCAAAGGTGGTCTCGAGCCCTCGGTTGTTTATGGATCCGCGAAGTGGCGCGCTGAACAGCCTCAGCAGTGGCGGCAGTCATGGTAAAGATGGAGCCGAAAAACCAAGAGACAGCAATCAGTGTCACGACATCACCGTCTACTCACAGCTCGGTATCGCTGCGGGTGCTTGCGACGGAAACGGAATCCTGCTGGACATCAAAGATCCGGTCAACCCGAAACGTCTCGATGCAGTAAACGATCAGAATTACGCGTACTGGCATTCTGCAGCGTTTTCGAATGACGGTAAGAAAGTTGTGTTCACGGACGAGTGGGGTGGTGGAATGGCGGCGCGCTGTCGCGCGAACGATCCGAACAAGTGGGGCGCCAATGCGATTTTCAACGTTGAGGATAACAAACTGAAATTCGCGAGTTACTACAAGTTGCCCGCTGCCCAGGGCGACAGCGAGAACTGCGTGGCCCATAACGGCTCACTCATTCCGATCCCGGGCCGCGACATCAAAGTGCAAGGGTGGTATCAGGGCGGCATCTCCATCATGGATTTCACCGACGCGTCACGTCCGGTTGAGATCGCTTATTTCGATCGAGGGCCGGTCTATCCGAACCTGCTCGTGCTCGCTGGCGACTGGTCAGCGTACTGGTACAACGGCCGGATCTATGCTTCAGAAATAGCACGCGGCCTGGACATTTTCGAGCTGACTCCGACGAAGTTCCTTACGCAGAACGAGATCGACGCAGCCAAAACGGTTCAAGTGAGTGAGTTGAATGCGCAGAACCAGCAGAAGATCGAGTGGCCGCGAAAGTTGGTAGTAGCCAAGGCTTATATCGATCAACTCGAGCGATCGCAAGCGTTGCAGGCCGATCAAATCGCAACCCTGCGCAGCGAGATTCAGAACGCCGAAAAAACAAGCCTCAATCGAAGTGCGGTGGCGAAACTTCAAACCCTCGCGTCAACATTGGAACAGAGTGCCGGCACCATTAAGAATGCCGCTGATACAAATCGAGTTCACGCGCTGGCGGAGATCTTGAAAAACCCCGCACGTTAATTTCACCCACAAAGAGCAAGAGGCACAAATAGTACCGTTTGTGCCTTTTGTGATCTTGTTTGTGCCCTTTGTGAGCGCCACTCGCATACTTGATGATTATCCAAAAACTAAAAATCGTTGCCATTGCTTTACTTCTACAGTTGCACCTTGGCGCCGCCTATGTTTCCGCCCAAACCAAAAGTATCACTCGTCAAGAAACACTTCGTGGTTCAGTAACGCCCGAACGTGAATGGTGGGACCTGCTGCATTACCACCTTAAAGTAGAGTTCTTGCCTGACACCAGACGGTTGAAAGGCTCAAACACCATTACTTTCAAGACCCTCAAACCCGGCAGCAAAATGCAGATTGATTTGCAGCCCCCGTTATCAATCACAAAGATTACGCACGGCGACTCGCAACTCAAATTTGAACGTGAAGGAAATGTGTACTGGGTAATGTTTGAGAAGGAACTTCCGGCCGGAACAGAAGAGAAGATCGAAGTATTTTACGAAGGGGTTCCAGTTGTCAGCAGGAATCCGCCGTGGGTTGGTGGCATAACGTGGGGTAGAGACGATCTTGGCGAACATTTTATCGTCACTACCTGCCAGGGAATCGGCGCAAGCATCTGGTGGCCCAATAAGGATCACGGGTCTGACGAACCTGATCGCGGAATGCGAACCAGCGTCACCGTGCCGGAGCAACTAGTTGCGGTTTCGAATGGTCGCTTGAAAAAGACGGACCACAATGCCGGCGACAAGAAGAAGACGTTTCATTGGGAAGTCCTGAACCCGATCAATAACTACGGAGTCAACGTCAACATCGGCAACTACGTACATTTCTCTGAAAAGTACAAGGGCAAGGGTGGCGTGTTGGATGTCGACTATTGGGTCCTGGCCCATCAGAAAGAAGCCGCGTTGAAACACTTCAAGGAACTTCCTCGCACGCTCGAGGCCTTTGAGCATTGGTTTGGGAAGTATCCGTTTTACGAAGACAGTTTCAAGCTCGTTGCAGTTCCCTATCCCGGGATGGAACATCAAAGCTCAGTTACTTATGGCAACTGGTTTCGGAATGGCTATTTGCAACGTGACATGTGTAGCTGTGGCGTAGGCTTAAAGTTCGACTTCATTATCGTTCACGAGTCAGCGCATGAGTGGTTTGGTAACAACATCTCGATGAAAGACGCTGCGGACATGTGGATTCATGAAGGCTTCGCGAATTATTCCGAAAACCTTTTTGTCGAATACCACTTCGGTAAAAAGGATGCGGAAGATTACGTGATCGGTACTCGCCGCATTATAAGAAACGACGTTCCGATCATTGGAGTCTATGGGTCAAATCGAGAAGGTTCAGGAGACATGTATCCCAAAGGCGGGAACATGCTGCACACCATTCGTTACATTATCAATGACGACGCGAAGTGGCTCTTGATCCTGCGTGGCCTCAATGCCGACTTCTGGCACCAGACTGTTACAACAGAACAGATCGAGTCGTACATTACGAAGAAAGCCGGTATCGATCTCAGCAGGGTATTTGACCAGTATCTCCGGTCGACAAACATTCCCTTATTCAAATTCAAAGTGAACGGGAAGAGCCTCTCGTTTAATTATGAACGAGTCGTCAAAGGATTCGCGATGCCGCTACGCGTCAGCGTTAACGGCAAGGAGACTGTAATAACGCCCAGCGAGACGAGACAGACCTTGGAATTCGCTGACGAAATCAAACAGTTCGAGGTCAATCGCAACTTCTACGTCGAGGTGGAGAAAGAGTGATCTCGGAGCGGCATTCCCTCACAGTCAGGAACCACAGTTGGACGGGGTTCAGTACTCTCCGCGGCCCTCTGCGTATCTCTGCGTTCTCTGCGTTTGATCGTCCTTTCAACGCAGAGGCCGCAGAGATACGCAGAGGCCCGCAGAGAAGACACGAAATGCAAGATCCACGCATATTGTACAGGGAGGAACGATATGCAGGTTACTACGTACTCCGAAACCCGTCTGGTGAAAAGACACCGTGGAACGATGCCTGTGATCCTCACTTGCCCGCACGATGGTTCAGAATCTCCAGCAAACGTCACAGAGCGCACTAACGCTGCAACGCCCGCCGGATGTGACTTCACCAACACGCGAGACAATGAAACCGCGGCCATTACGGAGGCCGTGGCGCAGAGGATCCTCGATCTCATCGGCCTTTCTCCCTACGTCGTCATCGCTAGATTCCATCGACGCTTCATCGACGCAAACCGGAGCAGGAACTGCGCCTTTAACGACGCCGATGCGCGGCCGTTCTACGATGAATACCACAATCGCGTCTCCGCTTATGTCAATCAGATCCTGGACCAGAACGAAAGTCGCGGTTTTTTGTTTGACATACATGGAACGCGCGTCATCGAACAGGATCCGGCTGACATTTATCTGGGGACCGCAAATGGCGAATCGCTACTCCCGAGCTTCGATCGGCGAGATCTTTTCAAGCAGCACGGGCTACATGGTCTGCTTAAATGGGCGAGGCATCGAACGGGAGCCGGTGGGTCTGGTCCAGTCTTTCAATATCGCGTCTCGCCGGCGACCGAGACAACAGCGGAAACAAGTGGCGTCACGGGTGGTTTCACGGTGAGGAATTACGGTGCTTTACTTAACAGCATTCAAATCGAACTTGCGAGCACCGTTCGCGACGACGGGGAGAAGCAAGCATTTGTGGTGGAGGATCTGGCATTCGCGATCATGAACTTTGTTCGCAGGCATGCTCCATACTAAAGCGGCGTTCAATCTTCAATCAGCTTCCAAAGCGAGAGAGATAGTTGAAAAACAGAGCAGAGTAAGCAGTAGAAGGGTTGGGAATCTCATTCCATTTCCTCCGAATAGAGGTTGGGCCGAGGAGAGGACCACATTCTAGATTAAGGCAGGCGTTTTGGCACTTAGTTGCGCGTACAGCGCAGACTGCTGGATTTGTGACTCTTAGACGAACTGAATTCAGAATTTCAGCTTTAAAGTTTGCATATGCTCAGGCGCTCTGAGCATGAATAAGACGGCGTAAGCGATCCTGGAAGAGAACGTCAATCTTGTGTGGCTCGATGAGCCCGGTTACTTCTCCGACGCCGAAAATCTGATGCGTCATCGATTGCCCCGTCCGGTATGTGTATGTCCTGTCATAGGGGGAAGGCGTTTTGCCCGCCGCACGAGTTGACGTTCGCAAACTAGGTCTGAATATGCTGACTGTACCGCACTTCGAGCAACTCACACGGGAAATCTGGCCGCGTTTAGTCACAGACCTCACTATGTGTCCACGTTCCTCACCACACACTGCGCATAACTGATCGGTGCGCTCGCCTACGGTAAATACTGGCTTCTCCATTGAGTTCTCCTTTGGCAATCGATTGTACCTATTGAGGTGATGAATCGGCTAGTGCTCAAGAAGCAAAGCCTCCGGGCTGGTATTTTCTGCTCGGAGGCTTTGCTGTAAAAAAGTTGACCCGGAATAGTCCGGCAACAGAATTAGTAGCGCGAGCGACCGCCGCCGCCGTTATTGCGGCCTCCGCCGTAACCACCACGACCGCCACCGCCACCGCCGCCGCGTTCTTCGCGAGCCCGTGCTTCGTTGACGTTTAGTGTGCGTCCTCCGACATCATGGCCGTTGAATTGCTGAATCGCTGCATTGCCTTCTTCAGTAGACGCCATTTCGACGAATGCGAAGCCGCGTGAACGGCCTGTATCGCGATCCTCAATAACGTTTACGGATTCGACAGTTCCCGCCTGCGAGAACAATTGCTGCAAATCTTCGCTCGACGTTTGAAACGAAAGATTACCGACGTATAGTTTCATTGACATTTTTGTGTTCCTTTCCTGCTTTCAGGAGATAAAGAGAAGCTTTGGAACCAAGTGTGCTTCGACGAAACGGAACCGAGCGAAGAAACGAGCGTTCGACTGCTCAAATTGAGCGACTTCTACAAGTTTGAAAACCAAGCCTACCCTCGAATCATCCAAACGCCGAGCTTTCGTTAGCGCGGGCGCATCACCGTTGATGCGCGAGAGAAGGAGTAACCTGAAGACTACGATGTATTTGTTATCGACTGGGTTGCAGATAACCTTGTCTTGTGTCGGTTTTGCGCAAAAGTGAGAACTTTGCGCCTGGACCGGGTCGGTATCACGCCGCGGTAGCGGGCGTCTCAACCTTCGGTATTTCACTAGCAAATATTTCAAAAGGCTAATCTACGTAATGTTCGTCAAGGGTCTTCTTCAGCGCGGCGGGTATTCTCTTCCAAGGCGCCGAGACGAGTTCCGTCAGGGTTAAATCGCAAACATTCATGCGAGAGCCCAGCCATCGGTCAACCATCTCTTCGTATCGCCATCGATAAAAAGGGCCACCTGCACGCCGGGTGTAAAAGATGCTTCCCCACCAGGGATCAGGTCTCTTGAGATCGACATACACTCTAAGACCGTTCATTAACCTACTCAAACTCTTGACAGATCCAACTCTGCTATGTTCACGACAGTATTATCGTTGCGGGCAACACTTGAGGGCTTATCCTCATGTTGTCCGTTGAAGGGTACGAGGCCTCGTCTCAATTCCTCGAGGGCAATGCTCGTGTTTCTTCGCCTTAGCGGGTCGACTGGAATTCGCGGCTGTGCGCCGTTAAGGAGCTGTTTGCTTCTACGACCGGCGAGAATAACCAACTGAAATCGCGAGACAATTCCCGGCCAACCCTCACTGCCGTTATGATGCCAAGTGGGTCGACCTTTTAATGTTTCTGTGATTGTCACTGCTCCTCCAGTGGCTGTTTACTTCAGGAGATCTGGTGAATTCCAGAGGAGCTGAGAAGGGAGTAAGCCAGACTCGATTCTCAAGAAGATTACGCTGGCCACGACTATATGTCAAAGGCTGGATATATTTGACACACCCACGAAGCCTGCTCTGCGCGCGCCGCACGGCCTGTTATTGGACGCGATAACGACCTGCTATGATCAATTTCTTGGTCCGCTTTCGAACTCGATGATTAGGAATCCACGAATGCGAAAACTAATTCCTTTCTTCACCGTTTGCTTGCTTTCAACGGTTATAGTTTGCGGGCAGACAACTGTCGCGAATACAACTGAATTAAAAACTGCGCTGCAACTGAAACTGGATGAGTGGCACAAGGCAGGCAGCTTTCCCGGTGCGACAGTCGGCGTTGTGCTTGCTAATGGCGAATCCTTCGGACTTGCGGTTGGGTTTTCAGATCGCGAGACCAAAACGGCGATGAAGCCAACGGATCGGATGCTGGCAGGAAGTGTAGGTAAGACATTCGCTGCTGCAACTGCTTTGCAACTGATAAAAGAAGGGAAGATCGGGCTCGACGACAAGATTGAGAAGTACTTAGGACAGGAACAATGGTTTGCGCGCCTACCGAACGCGAAAGAGATCACAGTAAGGCAGTTGATGAACCACACGAGTGGTCTGGTGCGATATGAATTCAAAGACCAGTTCACGAAGGATTTGACCGCGAATCCGGCAAAAGCCTGGAAACCCGCAGAGCTTGTAGCTTATTTGCTTGATGGAAAACCGCCATTCGCGGCCGGCAAGGGCTGGGACTATTCCGACACAAACTACATCGTCCTCGGAATGATCATCGAAAAGGTAACAGGCCGAAAGTTTTACGACGAAGCAAACAGACGACTGCTCAAACCTCTGAAGTTAACTGACACGATTCCGCAGGATGGACCAAGATTAAAAGGCGTGGTCCAGGGTTATGCAGGCCCGAACAATCCATTCGGCGGCACGGACGCGATGATCGTTGATGGAAAGTTTGCGATCAATCCGCAATTTGAGTGGACCGGTGGCGGCTATGCTTCGACGGCGCAGGATCTCGCGCGTTGGGCAAAAATGATTTACGAGGGCAAAGCATTCTCGCCTGACCTCCTGCCGCAAGTCGTCGAGGGCGTCGCCGCTCCTATGCTCGGACGTGAAAGTAAATATGGCCTCGGAGCGATCATCCGCAAGACACCCGCCGGCACATCTTACGGTCACAGCGGGTTCTTCCCTGGCTACATGACCGATATGATGTATTTCCCCGAGCATAAAATCTCAGTGGCAGTGCAAGTCAACACCAGCGTGGGCCGCAGTCTCGGCAAGCCGCTAAGTAGAGTTTTGGTTGAAGTGATGGAGGTGCTGTCCAAGGCTGGATCGGTTGGGAAAATCTATAATGACCATACTGACGGCAAAAAGCTTTGCTGCGCCTCTTGAGGGACTCGTCGATGAAGTGATGGCAAAATTCAGCAAGGCTGACTGGTGGGCGTCCGTTCAGAGTTCAACCTTTAGGTTGCTTCTTAGAACAAACTAAAGCTTGAACTCTAAACGAGCGCCCAATTTACGATTGCGATGAACTTGCATCGGAGCCTTTGGGCTCACGGTACCAGCGGTTTCCGGAAGCGTATTCTTTGTCCGTGGGTCTCAGGTGATTCAACGAACGCGTACGATCAATGTGAGCGCAGGCAACGTGGATAGCGCTTATCGCAGCCATTGGAGCTACATACGAATTTAAAAACGAAGGGCTGACAACGGGAGTTATTAAATGGTTGTCGCAATAACGGGCGATTGGTGACGAACTGCTATCAGTCATTCCGAAAGTTGGCACTCCCTGCTTCTTCGCGAGCTGCACTGATTCCACCGTGTCTCTGAGACATTGTCCGAAGCTGATCGCAATCAGCGCGTCTCTCGAAGTTAAAACTTCAACCTTGTACTGCAGATTGCCACTGCCTCCCAACGGCGCCTCCGCATTAAATCCCAGCGCCAACAAACCATAGGCCAGGTAATACGAGAGCGAACTTGCAAAGTCGAGTCCCACGACCAGAACATGACGCGAACGTTTGATTAATCTCGCCACTTCCATTACGGCCTGCCGGTCCAGTTCCGCTTTTAGAACATTCAGGTTGTCGATCGCCTTATCGACAGAGTGTTCGACGTGATCCGCGATGCTGCGCTTTTCTCGAGTGGCGGCCTTGAGTGCGGTGTATGGAGTGATGCGAGCCACGAAGTGGTGACGCAAGTCCGCGGCAAAGTCTGCGTAACTCTTATATCCCAACACCTGGGTTGTGCGCAGGATCGTGGTCGCGTCTACGTTATAACGCTTTGCCAGCTCACGCGATGAAAGGAAACAAGTTTCGTCGGCAGAATCAAGGATGGCGCGTATCAAGCGTTGACGGCGTGGATTGAGTTGCTGCCTGGCATTTGTTAAGCGCGCTTCGAGAATGCTCGGCGCCACTTTTCCATCGTGACCATTAGAAACGGGATTCCGTGCGTGCTTATGAGAGTTCGATTTCTTCATCGGTCAGTGCAATCATGAACGCGCCAAGATAACAAATCAAAATAAGGCAAAGCAAGCAAGTTTGCAGCATCTGTCGCACCTATTGACATTTTGCAGCACCTGCGGTAAGAGTCCTGATTACGAAATAGCTTCAGAGTCTCTGCGGCCGCAGAGATGACTTTGAACATCATTGGAGATCTTCTATGAACCTACGATTAGTGTTCCTTGCTGCGATGTTGTGCCTTTCGCTCATAACGATCGCAAGCGCGCAAGGTACGCGTTTGCTCCGTTATCCGACGGTCAGTCGAGATCATGTCGCGTTCGAGTATGCCGGAGACCTGTGGATAGTTTCTCGCAATGGCGGACAGGCGCGGCGACTGACGGCGACACCGGGTATCGACATTCATCCGTTCTTTTCTCCGGATGGTTCGCAGATCGCGTTCTCCGGCACACTTGCTGGGAACACAGACGTCTACGTAATGCCGGTGGAAGGAGGGCAGCCGCGACGGCTGACTTTTCATCCTGGCCCTGACCGAGTGCGTGGATGGACCACCGATGGCCGGCGTGTGGTGTTCGCCTCGTTTCGAACCAGCGCGCCACAACAGGCGTACTTTAAACTTTGGTCTATCGGTTTGGATGACGGGCTTCCCACACCTTTGCCATTGCCTCGTGCTTTCAGTGGCGCTTACTCACCAGACGGCAGGCGCTTTGCGTACGAAGAATTCTCTACAGCCTTTATTCCCGAATGGCATCAGGCCAGTCAATGGCGACATTACCGCGGTGGTCGCACGCATCCGATTTCGGTAATCAACTTCGGCGATCTCTCGGTCGAAAAACTGCCCTGGAACAATAGCAACGACACGATGCCGATGTGGGTTGGCAATACAATTTATTTTCTTTCCGACCGTAATCATACGGTGAACCTCTTCGCGTATCGCGGTGATGGCAAAGCGCCAACACAGCTAACGCAGCACGACGACTTTGACATCCAGACAGCCTCCGCAGGTCCCGACGCGGTCGTATACGAACAGGCGGGTTACATTCATCTGTTTGACGCCAAAACAGGTAAGGCGCAGCGACTCACGATTGAAGTAACTGGGGATCTACCGTGGGCGCGCCCTCAGTTCAAAAAAGTGGCGAGCATGATCCGAAACGCGGCGCTTTCACCTACCGGAGTTCGCGCGGCATTCGAAGCTCGTGGAGAGATTTTCACTGTGCCAACTGAAAAGGGCGACTATCGGAACCTCACCCAGAGTTCCGGTGCGCACGATCGTAGTCCCATCTGGTCACCTGACGGCGCGAAGCTCGCCTGGTTGTCAGACGCAAGCGGCGAGTATCAATTAATGATCGGCGATCCTCTCGGCGTCAGCGCGCCGAAATCGATTCCCCTCCCGACTTCAGCTTTCTTTTCCGGGCTCGCGTGGTCTCCCGATGGAACTCAGATAGTGGTTCAGGATAGTCACAGAAGCTTATGGACCATTGCCGTCGCAAACGGAACCGCAACTAAGATTGATGCTGATTCCTATCCGGATCCGATTCGACAGTTTGACGCCACCTGGTCTCCCGATTCGAAGTGGGTAGCGTATTCGAAGAACTTACCAAGCCGGCTGCGAGCTATTTTTGTCTACTCAGTCGTCGACAAAAAGACTCATCAAGTCACCGATGGATTGGCCGACTCGATCTCGCCTGCGTTTGACGCCGGTGGCAAGTATCTCTACTTCCTTGCCAGTACGAACTATGGACCAAGCACTGGATGGCTCGAAATGAGCTCGATCGATCGCCCTGTACGTCGAGCGATCTATCTCGCCGTGCTCAGTGCGACTGAGCCGTCACCGCTCCTGCCTGAAACGGGAGATGAACCACCACCACCGCCGCCAGCCAGAACTGAAGCGCCACAGGCGCCGCCGGCCGCACCAGCGCCGGCGCCGAGAACGGTGTCAGTTCGCATCGACGTGGACGGAATTGGCCAAAGAGTGCTTGCGGTGAATGTGCCGGCCGGGGATTACAGCAATCTTACGGCGGGCGCGGCAGGCTCCTTCTACTACACGGAGCCGATGGTTCCAGGCAGCGTTGGACCACCAAACCTGCGCCTGCAAAGGTACCAACTTGCTGCTCGATCAGCCTCGCCATTCCTGGAAGGCCTTCGCTCTTACATTGTCTCGGGTGACAAAAAGAAGGTTCTTTATCAAGCCGCCGCTGGCGGAGGCACAAACTGGGGTGTCGTCGCCACCGACCGTCCCGCCAAGATTGGTGATGGTCCAATCAGTGTGGCCCAACTCGAAATGCGAATTGATCCACGCGCCGAGTGGGAACAGATCTTTAAAGAGTCGTGGCGCGTACAACGCGAGTATTTTTACGATCCCAAGATGCATGGCGCAGATTGGCAGGCGGTTTATGAAAAGTATCGTCCCCTGCTCGCTCACGTTGGTCACCGATCCGACCTGGCATACCTGATAGCGAGCGTCGGGGGCGAACTCGCGGTGGGCCATTCGTACCTGCTTGGGACCGGTGATGTGCCTGGCGAAGATCCAGTCTCCGTCGGACTCTTAGGCGCCGACTTCACGGTCGAGAATGGCTGTTATCGAATTACAAAGATCTACACGGGAGAGAATTGGAACCCGGAATTGCGGGCACCTTTGAGTGCGCCGGGCATCCAGATTGCCGAAGGAGACTATTTACTGGAAGTAAATGGGCAATCGTTGGCGCCACCGGTCAACCTCTATAGTCTCTTCGAGGGCACGGCGAATCGCCAGACGTTAATTCGCGTTAACAAGACACCTTCGCTTGAAGGCTCCAAACTTGTGACGGTTATTCCCATCGCCAGTGAAGAAGGACTGCGCACACGAGCGTGGGTTGAAGAGAATCGACGTCGTGTTGATAAACTTTCTGGTGGACGGCTGGCTTATGTGTGGTTACCAAATACTACGACACCAGGCTACACATCGTTCACTCGTTACTACTACTCCCAACAAGACAAGGAAGGCGCCGTTATCGACGAGCGTTACAACCAGGGCGGCCAGGTAGCCGACTATATCGTCAACGAACTCGATCGAAAGATCATGGGCTATTTCGTTCAGCGTGATGGTGAGCCTGCTACTTCACCAACTGCCGGGATCTACGGCCCGAAAGTAATGCTCATTAATGAATCGGCCGGGTCCGGTGGTGACGCGCTGCCTTATTACTTTCGATTACGCAAGATAGGACCACTGATTGGAACGCGCACCTGGGGAGCGCTGGTCGGAACCCTTGGCGTACCACCGACAATCGATGGAGGTGGTATCACAGCGCCCACGCTCGCGTTCTATAATCTTAAAGGTGAGTGGGCCGTGGAGAATGAAGGTGTGGCTCCCGATATTCAGGTGGAGTACACGCCGGCCGAAGTTAACAAGGGACGCGATCCGCAACTCGAACGTGCCGTGCAGGAAGCATTGAAGTTGCTCGAGCAGAACCCGATGCGACGAATACCGCGACCGGCCCCGATCGATCGTGTTTCGAAACCCGCTAACTCACGCGTTTCGCGCGTGCCACAACAATGAAAAAGTTTGCACGTATACCGTTTCTCTGTATCGTCTTAATCAGTTGCGCGATAGGTGCGCAAGCTCAGGAACCCTACACTCTTGCCACGGCAATGATCGCGATGCGCGACGGCGTGAAGTTGAACACGAGAATCTACACGCCAACGCGACCGAACGAAAAGTTTCCGATCCTGCTTTTAAGAACTCCTTACGGAATAGGTGATGCCGCGCCTGCTCAAATCGCCGCAGCGCTACCAGAAATAACAGCCGATGGTTACATCATCGTCCAGCAGGATATTCGCGGCCGATTCAAGTCGGAAGGACAGTTCGTGATGCTTCGGCAGCCGCGTGACTCTAAAGACAAGAAGGCCATCGACGAGAGCACCGACACTTACGACACGATCGAGTGGTTGCTGAAAAACGTCGCGAATAACAACGGACGCGTCGGGATCGCCGGCACGAGTTATGGTGCATGGCTTGCCGTGATGGGGATGCTCGACCCTCATCCGGCTCTGAAAGCGGTGGTGCAGCAAGCTTCACCCGCGGACATGTGGATCGGCGACGACTTCCATCACAATGGGGCCTTCCGCTTAAGCTACGCTTTTGTATATTCGTACATGATGGAGTCGTCGAAGGAGATCGCCGACCCTGCGAAAGTTATCGATACCTTTGACACCTACGAGTGGTACCTAAAGCTTGGTCCAATATCCAATGTCGAGACGCAAGTATTTCCACAACAAGATTCCGAGCTGGCGCGACTTTGCGACGCGTCCCGATTACGACGATTTCTGGAAGCGCCAGGCGTTTGCGCCGTGGCTGACCCGCGTCACCGTGCCCACTCTTAATGTTGCCGGGTGGTGGGACCAGGAAGATTTCTACGGCCCGGTAAAGATCTACGAATTACTCGAGCAACACGACAAAGCGAATCAGAACTTTCTGGTGATCGGACCGTGGAATCACGGCGGTTGGTCCAGGGGTGAAGGGCGTAACCTCGGCAAGATCGATTTTGGCAGCCCGACTGCCGAGCACTATCGTCGCAACATACTGGTTCCATTCTTAAGTCATTACTTGAAAGCGTCGAAAGGTCATGAACTTCCCGAAGCGTTGACTTTTCGAACTGGCGCGAATGAGTGGGTGAGACACGACTCCTGGCCGCCAAAAAGAAACGTGTCAGCCAAACGCCTGCACCTGCACGCGGGTAGAAAGGTTTCGTTTGATCCACCGCCTGATGCTGCGTGCAAATGTTTGACAGCTATATTTCGGATCCGGCTAACCCGGTTCCCTATCGACCGAGGCCTATCGAACTTCGCGCAGGCTGGTCAACATGGCTCGTGGAGGACCAACGCTTCGTGGACAATCGGCCCGACGTGTTTTCGTGGGTCAGTGAACCGCTCAACGAAGATGTTACTGTCTCGGGCAGGATTGTCGCCCACCTGTTTGCCTCAACAACAGGCACGGACAGCGACTGGGTTTTCAAATTGATCGATGTGTACCCGGAGCAGTATGAGCCCGATCGAAAAATGGGTGGCTATCAGTTGATGATTGCGGGTGATGTATTTCGTGGTCGTTATTTAAAGAGTTTTGAGAAGCCGCAACCCATTCCGGCAAACTCGATCCAGCATTATCAGATTCCGTTTCCTGCGAACGATCACACGTTCAAGAAGGGCCACCGCATCATGGTACAGGTTCAGAGCACCTGGTTTCCTGTAATCGATCGAAACCCACAACGATTCGTCCCCAACATCTTTCTGGCGAAGGAAAGTGATTTCCAGATTGCCACCCAGCGCGTCTATCGCTCCGGTCGCTATGCTTCACACATCGCACTACCGGTGATCGTCGCGGCGAAGTAACGGCGTATTCTGAAAACGAACCTACCGCCGCAGGACCAGCGTGAGGTCAACCCTGGTGGCACGCAGCGCCGGTCCGAGGGTTGCAATGATGGCGATCAGCGAAAGCAATAGGATTACCGCTACGTAAACGACGACATACGAAGGACTCACTCCAAACAAGTAAGAAGCCACAACAGAACGCAATGCGAGTGATAAAGCTATCCCAACCATGAGCCCCGGCACCAACAGCTTAATTCCGTAGACGAGCATTAACCACAGCAATCGCGCGCGACTGGCTCCGAGCGCAAACCTGATTCCAAGTTCGTGTTTACGCTCAGCCACGGAATGAGACATGACTCCGTGCAAGCCAACAGCGCCCAGGAACAGCGCAACACCGGCGAAGAATGTCATCAGCGTCGCCTGCATCTTCTGTGGCGCAGTCAACGCGCTTAACATTTCCACTAACGGACGCGGATGTGAAGCGACAAGACTGGAATCGGCTGCAAACATTTCCCTGCGAAGCCGCCCGCTGATTGCAGATGGATCTCCTGTTACCTGGACCACCCAATTCAGCGGCACAATCTGATTCAAAAACGCCGTCGTACGGTCCGGCACTTGAGCAGCAGGGATGAAGATCGCTGGTGACGCCGCTTCGTTTAGAGTGTTGCCGAGCGTATCTTCGACGACGCCAACAATTTCACGAGGCTTATCACTAAAATTCTCTCCCATGTCGCGTCCAATAACGATACGCTGCCCTACCGGATTCACTCCGTTTAGAAACCTGCTAATAAACGTCTTGTTCACAACCGCAACGTGTGGCGAGTCGGCTGTATCCCGATCACTAAATGCGCGTCCTGTATGCAATGGGATGCGAAGAGCTTCAAAGAACTCAGGAGTAACGGCCCTCCAATTTGCCTCTGACTGCTGGTTTTGCGAGAGCTCTGACAACAGTTCAAAAGAGAGAACCAGACTCGGCTCGGTCGGAAGTCTGGTAACAGTAGCAACGTGCTTCACTTCCGGAACGGTTTTTAGTCGTTCGATGACGCGTTCAACTCTGACCAGCGCAGATTCAGTTCTTGCGAATTCCGGCGCAGCCAGCGAGGTCTGAATTATCAACACACCCTGGGCGTCGTATCCTAAGTCGACATTTCGCAATCTCTGGAAACTGATCAGTAATAGACCTGCCGTCAAGAGCAATGCCGTCGACAACGCGATTTCCAGACTCACCAGTCCTGCTTGAAGCCGGCGGATTCCACGGCTCGAAGTTGCGCCGCCAAGCTCCCGCAACGTTTGGGCAGGTTCCATCTTTGCTAATTGCAGTGCTGGCGCCAGACCAAAGACGATACTCGTTAGTGAGATAGCAGCCAGAGAAAATAAGAGGACCCGGAAGTCTATATTCAACTCGGCAACCCTCGGCAGTTTCACCGGCAACCACAACTCAAGTACGCCGAGCGCAGAAATCGCGAAGAGTAAACCGGCTACGCCGCTAATGGCACTCAGCAGAAAGCTTTCTGTCAGCAATTGCCTGATCATGCGAGAGCGGTTAATGCCGAGCGCTATCCGCACTGCCATCTCCTGGCGTCGCCTGATTGCTCGCGCGAACAGCAGATTGGCGACATTCGCGCACGCGATCAACAGCACGCACGCCACTACACCTGCGAGCATTAGCAACGGGCCGCGCGTATTGCCGATCAGCCGGTCGCGATAAGGTGTAACCAGCGCTCCCACTTCAGTCTGTCCGACGGCTGCGGGTTGTTCCTCCTTCAGTCTTTCAAACGCAGTTGCCATATCTTGATGTGCCATTTCGATCGGCGTTCCCGCACGCAAACGACCGATTACAAGATGCGGGTTGGAACGGTCGGTCCAATCTTCGGTTTTCCGAAATGGAATCCAGGCTTCGGCTTCAGCGACGAATTTAAAATCCGCGGGCATCACGCCAATGATTGTGTAATCTTCACCACTCATGCGAACAGATCGCCCAATCACGCTTTGGTCACCGCCGAACAACTTGGACCATGTGCTGTAACTGACGATCGCGACGCCAGCACCGCCCGCCTTGTCATCTTCAGACGTGAAGCTTCGGCCCAGCATCGGATTGACTCCGAGCACGCGGAAGAAGTCAGCGCTGACGCGACTGCTTCGAAGGAGTTCCGGTGTCTCGCCAACCGTGACGCTTAAACTCGAGCCGACCACGTCATAAGCCGCCAAAGATTCGAACGCGCGGTTGTTCTGTTCGAGAAAACGGAAACGAGCGTAGCTCATTGTGTAAACCGGACCTTCTTTCAGAGTGCGGCCGACTTGCACCAGACGATCTGCCGCGGGGTACGGCAACGAGCGGAAGAGCAAAGCATTCACAACTGTGAATACCGCGATGTTTGAGCCGATGCCAATTGACAATGCCAGCACCGCGATCAGGGTGAAGGATTTGTGCTTCGCGTAGACGCGCAGAGCGAAACGAAGATCCTGGAGAAGTTTTTCCATAGCGAAGATGAAATATATCTCCGTTGCCAGAATGCTGTTACTCAATTTTAACGTTAAATTCTATTCAGCGTGATGTATTCCTCGCTAAGAAACAAATCATCACTGTTATTGTGCGCGTTGTGATGTGGTTCGCCCGTTGCTGGGTTGGAAGTTTCTGTCATCAGCAGACAGGACAAAGTCGAGATCATAGTGGTCGGAACCGTCCACAACCCTACGGCTAAACTTATTTACTCACCTGCTGAAGTTCCGGTATTAGCGCTTTTAAGCTCGAACTAATAAGACTTGCAGCACCAGATGTGAGGAGTGTCGTTATGGCCGCGCCGGCAGCTACTATGACGGACGACCCCCAAGCCACAAGTGATCCTAAGTTATGCACGTCGATCAGGTGTCTCCAACTCAGGCCTGCTCGGCGCAACGTTTCATAATCTCCTGATATTAAGCCCAAGAGCATGCATTGAATGAATAACTGCAGACTCCATAGGAAGAAAGTCGCCCAGACCTCGCCGCTCATAGACTTCGCAATCACCGTCGCCACAAAGGTGGGTATGAAAATTGTTAGAAAGAAGTACAAACCCTTCCGAACACCGTCATTACCTCGCAAGTAAGGATAAAAGTACCCGAAAAAGAAACCTTGAAGTGGCCATTGCGCAATCGCGAGCAAGCCCGAAGTAATTATCGACAGCACCTCGGCGTTAATGTCTGGCGCCTCACTTTTTTGGAGATTACTAAAGAAAAGTATTATCCATGGCATACCAAAAATCAGACCATGTAGAGCACCAGTCTTACCTCGTTCCCAAGGGGTGACGACAGCACCGACGGCTAAGGCTTCCTCCCTTTTCTGCCCTGTCGACAAAATCAAGTTGCCTCTCTTTTGCTCGACAAACGCTTCCAGATTGCCGACTTTTGCCGAATAAACGCTGTAATCGATCTCACCCTTACTCAGCCTACCCAACAACTCCTTCCTCGTCGCTCTCAGCCCGCGAATTGCATCGTTAAGATGAATTCTGTCTCGTACGCTTTGTTGTAACACTTCAATCTTTGAGGAGAACTCGAACAACGGCCTGGGGACTAAAGTCCACCACCGTAATAGGGCATAGCCCAGCAAGAAGACGATCGGAAGGTAAAGCCAATGTTGAGATGGGAGAAAAAAGAACGTGAGCGCGAGGACGATGCCGGTGTTAACGGCTGACTCCGGTAACCAGCCCTTACGAGCCGAAGCTGACACATGTTTTAAGATGCGCAACAACATTAAGAGCAAAAGGAATATCCCCAAGCGGCTCAGCGCCCAGGTAAATGAAGCTATCAGAGACCAGCTCGCTATGTTTCGGGATTCTTCGCCGCGCCGAACCAGCAGCAAGATTAACAAGCATGAACCAAAGATAAATGAAATTCGCGTTGGTAGGCCCAGCTTGACCCACCACTCTTTAAAAGATAGCGAAGTTACAACCGGAAAAATGATGCGCACGAATGCAAACACAAAAGGAACAGCAAAGATAACGATCAGGGCGGTAAGCAACCGGTACCTGAAAATGGTGAGGTCGATTGCCAACACGACCAAGAGCGCTATCATAAGTATGAACGCCCTCAACACCGCAGAAGCTCTGCCATAAATTTCGTAGGAAAGCCACACGCACGATAGGAGTAGGGCAGCAAGAGCAAGAGGAAGTGCAGCCCCTATGTCAATGTGTTGAGACACCACATCTGTTTCATGTCGCACAGTGACAACCTTGAAAAACGCTTCAGATATTCCCTTATTACGTAGGACGAAAAAGACGGTGATGGCCCACAACGTCAACGCCAACACTGCGATCACTTTAAGAACCCACGGTCTTGGCTCCGAAATGATTTCTGAGATGACGGGGCAAGGTTTGGTCACCATCCGGCTCTCCCAGAGTTTCACAATGCCGGGCCAGATGAAGAGAGGAAACAGAATGATGAGTGGGCCGATACCACTGAGCGGCTGGCCGAAAAGATTGGAGTCAAGTCTGCCGCCCGTTAACCAAAACGGCCCGAACCAGGTCAGGTCAGACACACAGCGAAGTATCGCTTGTCCTAAGTATAAAATGAGAATCAGGTGTGCCAGATCGAAATAGCAGGCTAATCCTGGCACTCGAACAATATCTTCATCTCGCTTCAGAGTCATGAAGAGAAAAAATGGAAGGCTATAAAGAAAACCTAGAAGGAGCGGTTGCAACGCCGGCAAATACCCTTCGTTAAGACGGTTAAGGAACGAGCCTAGAAGTACTGACTTGCTGGGAGACCGTTCTGGTTGAGGAACAACGATATCAAACCGAAACCGGTTGTTTTCCAGCTTTTGAATCTCGTCAAAGTGAGTTCGTTTTTCATTCTGTGTTTAGGGAGAGAACTTATCGGTATTACCCGACGCCGTCGGTGTTAATTACGATCTCCGACACGTCTAACTGAAGGGTACGACTACCCAGATAGACCTCGACGGCGAGATGAGATTTTTGTTTTTCCCGCAAGATATCATCGTAGCGCAGTGGTTCACTATCAAGTTGCACGCGTGCTAAGGAAGACGTTTCATCAACTGCTAAAGACGACCGTGCAACAGTCAAAGGACGGTCGTCCACCGACACCAAACCAAAGGTTTCGGTTGCTACTCTCCAAATACTCTCGTCCGAATTACCTGCTATCCATTCGTCACGAGGACGTGCGACGGTTTTCTGAAGGAAGTCGTATAGAGGCTCGTGTTTATTGATGAACAGTTCGACGCGTACGGAAACGGATTCTCTTCCTGCATCAATCGTCACGGTCTTCCTCAACGCAGGGCTTGTTGGAATCTCTTGCAGGTTGGGTCTCTGTTCCGCGATCGCAGAGTCATCTCGTTGCTCTATCCTGGCAAACCCCTTCAATCGTTGCCATACACTTGAAATGTCTATTGACGCGGTCAGCCCGGAAACGGCCTGTCCCACTGGTCGGT
Organism: uncultured Acidobacteriota bacterium; assembly: GCA_963800055.1. GTDB lineage: Bacteria > Acidobacteriota > Blastocatellia > Pyrinomonadales > Pyrinomonadaceae > PSRF01. Next base: position 85,749 of record CAWCZP010000013.1, on the reverse strand, counting down.
CGAGCGCACCCAGCAGCGTAGCCACTAAGAGACCCGCGGTTACGATCCGCAGCAGCTTCCAAAACCAATACTTTACCGGGCTTGTCATGAGCTTGGCGAGATAACGATCAGGTGGATGGTGTCGACGTGCATAAGATTGTCGAAGCTAATCAGACAAACTGCAGATATTCCGCTTAGTTTCGTTCAAGACGATGACTGAGAGCCTAAAGAGAGCGAGGCTCGGATAGCGATTTGAGGGCCACACCTTTAATCCATCTTGCTTCCATTGTCAATAATCCTGATCTGTTTCTGTAGGTAGCACATGATATGTCCGGCTGTGGAAATGATGCCGCCGCTGCTACTACTAGATAAAATATTTTGAAATGGTCAACCAAAACCGGACCTTTCACTTGCTGCGAACACACAGAATTGATCGGATGGATTACTGGTGTTGAATTCGCAAAACGGTGTATTCTTGCGCATCCCCATTACAAGGAAAGTCAGCAATGCCTCCGCCTCAAGAGAAAGGAACAAACATGCGAAAACCCGTAATGCTCTGCTTGATGATTATGTTCGTATCGATGGTTCAGGTTAACGCGCAAACAACCAAACCTGGTGATGCCGAGTTAATTAAGCAGGCGGCGCTTGATTACATTGAAGGCTGGTACGAAGGAAACGCCGAGCGCATGGAGCGCGCGCTGCATCCCGATCTCGCTAAACGAATCGTGCGGACTGACGAAAGAGGGAGATCTAGTCTTGGCCAGATGAGCGCCATGACTCTGGTCCAGTTAGCGCGGGCGGGCGACGGGAAGGACATACCAAAGGAGAGACAACAGAAGGACGTCACGGTGCTGGACATTTTCGGCAACGCCGCAAGCGCAAAAATCATCGCCTCCGATTGGATCGACTATCTGCACCTCGCGAAATGGCGCGGACGCTGGGTGATTGTAAATGTGCTGTGGGAACTGAAGCCGAAGGAAGTAACAAAGAGCACCAATTAGGCGATAGGAACCCTCTGCGGCCCTCTGCGTATCTCTGCGGCCTCTGCGTTGAAATGGCCATTAAACGCAGAGAACGCAGCGAAACTGAGAGGGCCGCAGAGAAAACCCAATCAGCGAACCCGAATAAACTCAAAATATGAAAACAAATTCCATCCTCCTGTCCATTGTCATAATCCTGAGTGCATCAACTATATCAATCGCTCAGCAACCCAAACCAGAAATCTATGTTGCGCCGAATGCACCGAAGGACAAGCCAGTAAATGCCGAAGCCAGCCAGGTTGAACGACTAGAAGCGGCTATTAAGCCTTACATCCAGAAGGCAAAAGACTCCTACCCTCAAGCAAAGGCTCGTTTTATAAGTGGACTACCGCCAAGGCACACTTTCTTCGTCACCACCCGACTTTCCGATTCGTCAAAACGTTTCGAACAAGTGTTCATCGCCGTAAACGAGATTAAAGACGGACGGATCAGCGGCGTTATAGCAAGCGAGATACATCTGGTGTCTGGTTACCGCGGGGGTGATATATACAGTTTTCCAGAGAGCGATCTGATTGATTGGACCATCTCCAAGCCCGACGGTACCGAGGAAGGTAATTTTGTTGGTAACTTTCTCGACTCCTATCAAGTTACAAATGTGGAAGGAGCTGCACTCTGGAGGAGTCAACCGGCTACGCCTGCTCGCATGAGCCAGCGAATCGAAGATGCGGCCATCCAATATGCAGCGCATGCTCCGATCCCACGCATAGTTCTTTACGATATCGGTTATCCACACGGCGACGAAGAATACGCAGCGCTTGATGGCAACGCGGTGATACTGCTTACGGCACTCTCTCAAGACCGTGACGAACTCCCATTGCAAAAAGTCTATGCGTTCTCTCAAGGCAAGGAGATCGAATTGAAATTACTCAAGGTCGTGCTTGCCGAACTATCCGGCAATGACACTGCCCCGGCAAAAACATTCGGCAGATTTCGCGCAGACGCTCTCTACCTGTTACCAATGTCGCTGCGCATAAAGAACTGCGATTTACTTGTCGATTTTCAAAGAAACAGGCTGGCATTCAAAGTAGCGGCCTTCGGCACGCCGCTTCCCGATGATCTGAGCAACCTGCTGCAAAAGAAGTTGGCTGGTGCAGGTCCTTCACAGGCTGCACTGGAGACATTTATCAAACGCGAGTATCCAACGTTTTTTCAGGATTAGCACTAATGGGCACATTTATGGTCTGGGGCTTTGAATTCTTCTCTGCGATCTCGGCGTATCTCTGTGATCTCTGCGTTAACTGTAGTCGCGAGAAATATTTAAGGCAGCGGTCACAGAGATACGCAGAGATCGCAGAGCAGAAAACACTCCACAGATCACGAGGAGTTCAACACGCGTGCGACGGAATTGATGGACCGGCGGACATCCTCACCTGAAGTTCGCCAGTTGCAAACGCTCACCCGCATCGCACGTTTGCCACGCCACGTCGTGCCTCCGAAAAATGCTTCGCCGGAAGCGACGATCGCGGCAATCACTTCTTCAGTGCGACGGTCATGGTCCTGCTCGGTTGCATCAGGCGACGGATCAAGAAAACGGACGAGTCCCTGGTTGATAACTGGTTCCCACAACACCTCAGCACCCGAAAGGCTACCGATTCCAATTACGAGATCGTGCGCGTGTCGACAACAGCGTTCGATCAGTTCCGCAATTCCCTCCCGACCTAATTGGCGCAGCGCCGCGTAGCTACTAAAGCCGCGTGCGCGACGTGACCATTCGGGATTCCAATTCATCTCGTCGCGCGCGTCCGCATCATGTGTGATGTATGCTGCGCGATGAGACATCGAAGCTCGATGCGCATCACGGTGCGCGATGAAGGCGTAGCCACAATCAAAGGGAACGTTGAGCCATTTATGACCGTCAGTGGCCCATGAGTCTGCCGCTTCCACTCCTTTAACCAGGTGCTGGTAGTGCGGGCTTGCGGCGGTCCACAAACCGAATGCGCCGTCAACATGGACCCAGGCGCCGTAGCGTTTGGCGAGCGGAATCAAGGCCTCGAAATCGTCGAAGGCGCCGATGTTTATATCGCCCGCTTGCAGCAGCACGATCGTTGGTGTTGATGGATCGGACTCTAGTGCTTTCTGCAACGCCTCCGGTTTAAGACGATCATGAGCATCCGAAGTTAGATGGACCACTTGCTTACGTCCGAGACCAAGCAGTCGCACTGCCCTCTCGAACGAACCGTGTCGTTGCTCGCTCGATAGAATTCGAATTGGTGGCGCGCCGTAGAGTCCTCGTTCTTCAACGTCCCAACCGCGCTCCGCGAGCAACGCGTGACGCGCTGCCGCGAGACAGGTCGCGTGGGCCATCTGGCAACCACTGACCAATGCGAAGCTCGCGTGCGCCGGAAGTCCAAGAATATCTTTCAACCAAAGTCCGGTTACTTCTTCGACAACAGCAGCCGCCGGAGAGGTCGCATATAGAGCAGCATTCTGATCCCATGTCGCTGTGAGCCAGTCAGCGGCGAGAGCGGCGGATAGTGAGCCGCCGATGACCCAGCCGAAGAAACGTCCGCCGGCTGAGCCGAGTAATCCTCCTCTGACATCTTCGACGAGTTCTGTTATGACCTGTTCGGGCGGTAGGCCCGTGTCAACCAGAGGTTTAGTTAGTCGTTGTCTGAGCGTATGCAGATCGACGGTTGCTCCGACCGGCGCACGGTCCAGATTTTTCAGAAACGAGACAGCGTGATGCTGTGCGAGTGACAGCGCGCGTAGCGACGAATCATCAGTTTCCATGTTGCAGAGTTTAGAGTAGCGTGCGGGTAAAACTCTATCTGAAACTTGCGCTCAAAGTAGAAGGATCACACGCGTTGCACGAGACAGTTGAAACAGCCGGGTCCGGCGTTGTGGATGTGCAGGTACGAAATGGATCGACTTGTGAAGAGGTCTTTTATGGTCTCTTCTAAAGCTCTTCCCTCGACAACCCTGGCGTTTTTCATCATTGCGACTTCGTCGTAAGCCCGGACCGACAGCAGACGATGATAAAACATCGCCGGTATCTCGTTAACGTCAGGCTTCGCCGTCTGCGCGTTCTCACGAACAAAGATCGGGCCTTCCGACTGATACGGAGAAATCACGTCGTGATGTCTGAAGGGCGTGAGAATCACCCGTTCGCTGACCGGCGCATCCATCAGACTAACTCTGCACGGATATCCCGGGTGGGAATCAACGTTCATGCGCCTCGCCCCGTGCGATTCCAACTCCGCATTGTTCATTGAGAAGAGATGTGAAAAGGTCTCGATTGGTAGAGCTACGCATTGAAAGTCTAATCGCATCAACATACCTCCTATCGTTATCTGAGCGTGCAGAATAGAGGAAGCAAATCGTTGTTTCTATCCGAAACTTGCGGTTGAAGTGGCGCAAGCGGTGATCTAAAAGGACTCGTAACCCCATTTGCCGACAAGCAGTTCCAATCATTCCTCGGAAACCTCGAAAGCAGAACGGCGAGACCGAACGGTTAGGTTTCTTTGGGTAGAAGGCTTGATACTCTCCGAGTGCTACTTTAGTATTACTTCATGCGAACCGAACTCGTTACCACCCTGAAGCGCCAAGCTACCGAGATCCTGAACCAGCTCGAGAAGGATCGAGAGCCGATCCTAATCACGCAGCATGGCGTTCCGTCGGCGTATCTCGTTGATGTCGAGACCTTCGAAACCTTACAGCGCCGGATGACATTGCTGGAAGGCATTGCTCGCGGCGAAAAGGCCATTGAAGAAGGGCGAGCTGTCACTCACGCGCAGGCAAAACGGCGGATGGCTAGATGGCTGAAGTAGTCTGGGCCGAACCAGCACTCAGCGATCTTGATGCTATTGCGGACTACATTGCGCTAGACAATCCTGAAGCAGCACGCCGGCTGGTCCAAAAGATCTTCGAGCATGTTGGTCATCTTAAAGACCATCCAAGGCTTGGCTCAAAGCCCGAAGAACTTAAGGGTTGGCGGTATCGCCAGATTGTCGAGCCGCCACGTCGCATCTTCTACCGGGAAGATTCAGGACGAGTCTTGATACTTCACGTCATGCGATCAGAACGCATGCTACGGCGCGAACTGCTGAGCGATCGAGAGTAAGGTGCTGCTGAACCTGATTGATGCGGAATGATTCGCGAGAGTGCGCGTTGAGACCTCGTTTGGGATTAATCAACATTACGGGCAAGTACATTTGGTAACCCAGCAATTAATGATCGGCGGGAACGTCGCGTTCACGTTCAGCCACTCTTGGAGGCTACATGGGTAAGGGCCGGCTCGAGGCATTCAGCGATGCAGTCATCGCGATCATAATTACCATCATGGTGCTTGAGCTGAAGGTCCCTCATGGTGACTCTCTTCAGTATCTGCTACCTCTGGTCCCGATCTTTCTGAGCTACGTACTGAGCTTTGTCTACGTCGGGATTTACTGGAACAACCATCACCACATGCTGCAGGCTTGCCGAAAGGTCTCCGGCTCGGTGCTGTGGGCCAACCTTCACTTTCTCTTCTGGCTCTCACTCTTTCCCTTCGTATCAGGTTGGATGGGTGAGAACCACTTCGCTGCCATGCCGTCCGCACTTTACGGCGTGGTCCTGCTGATGGCGGCTATTTCTTACTGGGTGTTGCAGCAGACAATTATCGCGACTGAGGGCGCTGACTCGATCCTCAAGTCCGCCGTCGGCGGTGATTGGAAAGGCAAGCTTTCTCCTTTGGTGTACCTCATTGCCATTGCTTCCACGTTCTGGGTGCATTGGGTTGCGCAGGCACTCTACGTTTTAGTGGCGCTGATCTGGCTCATCCCCGACCGTCGCATTGAGCACGCTCTTAAACAGAGAGAAACCTAACCTACTTCACGCGGACGAACGGCATGTCGCGCATGCGTGAGGACCCGACGTGCAAGCTATCGACCTTTCCATTTTTGTCCCGTGTGAACCAGATAATGTATCCCTGCACGGCGAAGTGGTCCTTATAGAGCGGCTGCACCGGCAAACTCATCACCGGACGCTGCTTAATGAACGCCTTGTCAGCTTCGACCGCAAAAGTGACCGTTGCTCCGGCCTCTTCGCTAAACCAATCTCCCTTAAATGATGCAAGATCCTCCGGCGTTGGTGTCCACTCTTTCTCGGGAACGAAGCGTCTGACTTCACCGTCGGAATCCACGGTTTCAGCAGACACCGGCTTGTTTTCGCTATCGAAGGTAAACTTCAGTTGGTTTTCGCCAACAGTGAATTGCCCGCCGCCCATCGGTACAAGGCGTGCGCCACTCCATCGCGAAACGCCGTTTTCAACAGCGAATCGTGCTGGAGCATGCGTCTTCTCATTCCGCCAGATACCGACAAATTTCTTCAGCTCGTCTTCTGAAACTTTGGCTGGTTCGGCCCTGGATGTTTCGGGATATGGACCAAAGATTTCATCCGTGATGCTTGCGGCGATTCCTCCTGCACTGGGTGAACTGCCATTACACATGACGCCGATTGAAACCTTGCTGTCTGGATAACGCGTCAGGAAAGTCTGGTAGCCGGCAGTCGCGCCGCCATGCGATACATCCTTCAACCCCTTGTACGTAGAGACAGTGAGTCCAAGCGCGTACGCAATCTTCCGGCCATCATTCAGCACTCCGCGAGTTTCCAGCGCATTGACAAGGGGTGCGCCCAGTGAATGCGAATCAAGCATTACGTTCCACTTCATCCAATCGCCGACCGTCGTGAGCATGCCGCCGTTTCCATAAACATTCATGAAAGGCATATTAAGTCGCCATGGTCCATTGCCTTGACGCGAATACGCTTGAGCGCGGCCTGGGACTATCCGCTGGTAGTCGTCCCGCCACGAACTGTTCTTCATGCCGAGTGGTTTGAATAGCCGCTCTTCGACGAAGGCTGGGAACTTCTGTTTCGAAACGCGCTCGACGATGATCGCCGCAAGGTTGTATCCGCTGTTCGAATACGAGTATTCCGCTCCGGGCTTGAAGTCGAGGGCGCGCTGATGCGTAATAACGTCGAGTGCGAGATCCTGGGTGATGACTCGCTCGCCCCGACCCGCGCCGGTGAGGCTCAAGACTGTGCCCCAGTCGCGAAGTCCGGAAGTGTGATTCAACAGATGCCTGATCGTCAGTGACGAACCGTAATCGGGCAGTTCGGGAATATATTTCTTGACCGGATCGTCGAGACTGAGTTTTCCATCCTGTTGCAGCAGCACGAGCGCTGCGGCTGTGAACTGCTTCGCAACTGAGCCTGACTCAAAAATAGTTTGAGTTGTGTTCGGAACGTTGTGCTCCAGATCGGCAAGTCCGAACACCTTTTCGAACACTACTTCTCCATTGAGTGACACGGCAGCGGCACACCCTGGTCCCGGTGCGACATACGCCCTGGTAACTTTCTCGAACGCTCGATCAGCGCCGGCGACCACCTTCGCTTTATCGGGAACCTGAGCGAAGGTTGAAGTTGAAAGAAACGCGATGACAGTAAAAACAGATAAGAAGTTTCTTCTTTTCATAGAGTTCGTCCTGGATTTCATAGAAGGTCCATCCGCGTAGAATAGCGTACCTTATAAGTAGTAAACCGCAGAGGCACAGATAGTGCAGTGCTTGCGCAGGCGCTCTACGTTTTAGCGCTGATCTGGCTCATTCCGGACCGTCGCATTGAGTACGCTCTTCAAAAGAGGGAAACCTAGCACTTCGGGGCACTATTCATCCGCATCGGCATATGTTTCCGTTCCTCGAGCCAACAACGGATATAACAGACCGGCTAAGACAGCACCAATTATCGGGGCCACCCAGAAAAGCCATAGTTGTGTCAGTGCCCAACCACCAACAAAGACGGCTGGCCCAAGACTGCGAGCGGGATTCACAGAGGTGTTAGTTACGGGAATACTGATGAGGTGGATGAGAGTTAGCGCGAGTCCAATGGCTAGAGGTCCAAAGCCTTGCGGCGCACGCTTCTCCGTTGAACCAAGAATGATCAGTAGAAAGAAAAAGGTCAGTACAGTTTCAATCACAAATCCAGCCAGCATCGAATAGCCGCCGGGCGAATGGTCGCCATAGCCATTCGCTGCTAATCCATTAACTGCGAGGCTGTAACCCGGCTTGCCACTCGCTATTGATAAAAGGACAGCGGCGGCGGCAATGGCCCCAGCCAGTTGAGCAATTATGTAAGGAACGAGATCGGCGGGCGGAATGCGGCGCGCAGTTAAGAGTCCAACAGTAACAGCCGGATTGAAGTGTCCGCCCGATACGCGTCCGACGGCATAAGCCATAGTTAGAACCGTTAGGCCAAAGGCCAACGAAACTCCCACCAACCCAATTCCAACCTCTGGGAAAGCGGCCGCGAGCACGGCACTTCCACAACCACCAAATACAAGCAGAAAAGTTCCTAAGAATTCTGCAAGGGTTCTATTAATGAGCGGCATTCCTTTTACTCCAGTCTTGAGTTCATCTAGTTCTTTGAAAGGTACGGATCAGGCGTACCCGATCGAGTAGGCGACTCCTTCTTGAGTGTGATCGCCTGCTATTAACGGCTGAGTGTCGCGAGACTGAGCGTCCGGCGAATGTGCGAAAACGTATACGTCCATTATGTTGCCGCTGTCAATCGACATTAGCTTGGCCGTGAGTTACCCTCGCTTCAGAAAGTAGGTCAGTTTAGAACAAACCCATTCGATTTCGTCTGCTTCGCGGGTCGATGCGGCGTAAACATCATATCGAGCGCTTCGTCCCTGGCCGATATGCCACATGCTCACGGCCGACTGTGCGTGATAACCTTGCAATGAGGTTTCTAATAATATTTGCATTGCAACCATGGCATTGATCGTAGTCCACGGTCTGAATTGAATCCTTAGCTGAAAGCGAGATCCACTATGTCACAGACTCCCACCGGTCTCTATTCGCTTCCGCTCGCTCCGGAAAGTACGAAGCATCTCGGCTCCTCCGACGCGATACCGCTTAATACCGGTGCGCCGCCGTTTCCGGTGCACCTGAAGGTGCGAGAAGAGATTATTAAAGCGGTCGAAGCAAGCAAAGAAAAACTCTCTTACCCACCAACGCGCGGGATCAAAGCCCTGCAGGAGAAGATCGCCCACGATAATGGCTATCCGGAAGAAGGCATCATCATCACTTACGGCGCCTCGCAGGCTTTATACAACATCCTCGATTCCATCATCGGCGATGAAGACGTCTTGATACCTGCGCCGTTCTGGTTCGCCTTCCCAAACATCGTCGCGCAAGGCCGAGGCAAGCTCAAGATCATTCAGACGAGTGCCGAGAATAATTTTAAGCTCACCCCGCAACAGCTCGCACAAAGTATCACGTGGAAGAGTCGCATACTGATTCTTACCAACCCGAACAATCCGACTGGGGCGGTCTACACGCGCGAAGAATTAGACGCGCTGGTCAAAGTGTTAATGAAACACCCGCGTGTGTTGGTGGTTTCTGATGAGGTTTATAACCTTGTCTTAATTGACGAGAAGACCTGCCCCAGTATCAGCAGTTGGCCGGAAATTCATGACAGAGTGTTGACGATCAACAGCCTGTCGAAGAACTACGCCATGTCGGGATTGCGAGTCGGGTTTATCGCGGCGCATCCGATGTGGATCGACATTTGTCTCCAGAAACAGAATTACGCCACGTCGGGCGTCAATGAGTTCTTGCAACGCGGCGCGTTGGCCGCGCTCGAAGTAAGTGACAAGATTATTTCGGGGATAGTCGGGGAACTGAAGGTCAGGCGGGCGAAGGCTATCGAACTGTTGAAGACGGTTCCGAATACTTCTTACATCACTCCGCAGTCGGCCTATTTCTTTTTCTGGAACATCGAGCATTACCTCGGCTGTCGAACTGAGGATGGCAAGTTGATCCGGAGTGATGTCGACCTGGTGGATTATCTCTTGCAGGACGCAAATGTCGCAGTCGTCGCGGGCAGCCTTTGCGGCACACCCGGATACCTTCGCATTACGTACGCTATCGCAGAAGACATTTTTGAGAACGCGATCCAGCTTATCAAGAAGAGCCTGGGAAAACTCAGGTGCGGCGGTTCATAACTACCCTCTGTGTTCTCGCCGCTTTCACTTCATCACAGCTTTGATCACTGACAACTGGGCCCTTATTCGAGTGGGTTTGTCTTCCAGTTCGGATGCTAAAGACAGAGCTCCTTGTCCCTGGACCTCGGAAACAGCGATTGCCGCAAGGGTTTCGTAAAGGCTGAAAGTTTCCGCCCGGTCTCTCCCGCCATGCCAACGGTCGTCACCTTCGCAACCAAAATCGACACGCCGCAAAATCGAGAAGGCAGCAACTGAACCTCGATCCTTCACATGGTTGACAGCCTTTATTGCTTCTCGCATCACCACGGTCGCTTCGAGTGGATCGAATTGACCGTAGACACTTGCCGCGGCCAACAGGACGCTGGCTTGTAGTCCAGGATCGTCTGAATCTCTAACGAGCGCCCGAGCACGATTCAGGAGATAAAGAGCGCCTGATTTGTCACCACCCTTGAGGGATTTGACGGCAATTCTCACAAACAGCAGTGCGCGTTGACTCTTCGCCACTACTTTCTCAGCGAGGGCAGGCGCCTCAAACAGGTTTCCGGAGTCGATAGCAGCTCGGGCAATGTCATAGTTAATAAACTGGAGCACGTTATCGCGAAGAGAAAGACGCTCGATCTGATCCGCCATCTGCTGTGCCTGGGAAAACTTCTTCGAGTAACCGAAATTGAAAGCGACTTCGGCATAAGCCTGATCGCGTTTGCACCCACCGGGCAACTTGCTGATCTGTTCGAGCTTTTCTTTTGCATCTCCACTCAAATAGTCCTCAGTCGACTCATACTTGCTCGTGCGGGCTCTCACCTCAAGGATCGATTGCAGTCGCTTTTCAACCTCCAATCGTCGTCCCTCAGTTGTGCTAGTTTGCGCCTGGCGGTAGAGGTTGGACCATCCACCTTCTGCATTTGGCAAGTAACGCTGCACTTCGGGAAATAAGTACGCGGCGCCGAACAGGGCCAGGCTGTTCAGGACGTCTCGATCGGAATGGTTGCCGGCCGCAGCTCTCCTCAATGTATCCGTGATGCTTGCAAAAGCAAGCTGAAGATAGGTTCTGGCGAATGCCGGATGCGGTTTCAATCCAGGCGTACGCAAACCACCGAATCCTATAAACGACACCGGGTCGATGGACCCGCCATACGCCTCGCCATGCCCGAATGGATAACCGGCCAGCCATAGCACCGAGTCGAGATCGGGATTTCGAGTTGAAAGAAGTCGCTTGAGATAAACGTCGTAGAGTTTTTCAGCGGCGGCCGGATCCTTCTCCGCCAACTTGAAAAGGAACCACAAACTACTCATCGATGGGCCAGTGGACGATGCGGTTTGTGCCAACTCCACCGAGAGCCCAGGATTTGACTCGAGCAGGTCGCCCGCGACTCGCATAGCCTGCCCACCGGATGAACTCTCCTTGTCCCGAGATTCCATGAGTCGGTTAGTAAGACTTACGGCCAGCGTTCGATCTCTCTTTGCGGCCAGGGAAAGAACGGTGGCGGTGACTTCACCAGGCTTCTGCGCAGTTTGAAGTGACAACGCTCGATCGAAGGCATCGATGAAAAGATTCTTCGCTTGCTTTTGATCGATGGGCCAGTAGGCATCCGCGAGTTCAGCGATGATTAGCGCGCGTTCTTGTTCCGGCTCGAGAGTGCGAGTGTCTACGGCTAAACTGTCCAGCAGGATTTTCCACTCGGTGAGATCGGCATCGTTTTTTGAGCGTGAGGCTGCGTTGTTCGCAGGTCGCTTCTTATCAACGTCATCTTGAGGAAGGGCTTTCGGAGCAAAGCCCAACACAAGCATCCCTACGAACACTGTAAAAGCGAACCGTCTAATATAAGACTTCACAACAGCCATCGCGGTTAACAGGAATCGCCCCTCGTTCCATGAAAGTGACCGCAATAGTAATCCACTGTCCGTCTGGTCCGAAAGTAAAGACAATGGGAAGTGCCACAAAAGGCACAAAGGCACCCAATTCAGTCTCAAGAAGAGTTGAAGTTCACTGGGGCAGTCGATTCTGCGATACTCGTCACCTCGTTATGACTCACAGGCGTCTGGTGAAGAAACTCGTTGGGTTGTGTGTCCTCGTTTGCAGTGTCTGGTTTTGTGAAATCACCGATCAGGCTGGACCAAACACGTTGCAGACCTCTGGGGCGTCAGGAATCTTCGAAGAAATCGCAGCCAAGGTGGGCCTGAAGTTCCAACACTACAACGGGATGACTGGAAAATTTTTTCTGCCAGAGATAATGGGTGCAGGCAGCGCGCTCTTCGACTTCGATAATGACGGCGATCTGGATGTATTTCTCGTTCAAGGATCAACCTTAGAAGAGTCAGACCAGCCAACGAAAACTTCGTTTCCCTGGCGCGGGCGAGGAAAGCCGCGAAGCAGTCTTTTTCGCAACGATCTCGTCGTAAGCAGTAATGGCCCGCAAATCGTTTTCACCGACGTAACCGAAACCAGCGCAATAATCTCCGAAGGATACGGAATGGGAGTGGCCGTCGGAGATATCAACAACGACGGTTGGAACGATCTTTACGTAACAAATCTCGGCTCGAACCAGATGTTTCTAAACAAAAAGGACGGGACCTTTGCCGATGTTACGCGGGAGAGCGGCACTGATGATTCTCGCTGGAGCACCAGCGCGAGCTTCTTCGACTATGACCGTGATGGCTGGCTCGACTTAATGGTTGTGAATTACGCGGAGTTTTCAACCAGGAATAGCCCAACCTGTTACGCAAACACGACTGCTAGAGATTACTGCACCCCACGAGTTTTTCGCGCCCCAGGTAATCGTCTTTTTCACAACCTGGGAAACGGAAAGTTTGCTGACGTCACCTCTGCGAGTGGAGTCGACAAAGAGTTCGGTCATGGCCTCGGAGTGATTTCGGCTGACTTCAACGACGATGGCTGGCCAGACCTTTACGTCGCGAACGACGGTGATCCAAACCAGCTCTGGCTGAACCAAAAGAACGGCACTTTTAAAAACGAAGCGCTGCTGGCTGGGGCCGCCGTAAACAGGGATGGTAAGGCTGAAGCCGGCATGGGTGTCGACGCGGGGGACTTCGACGCAAATGGCACGGACGATATCTTCATCACTCATTTGATGGACGAGACGAATACGCTCTTCACGAATCTTGGTGACGCAGTTTTTGAAGATCGCACTCGGGAAAGCGGACTCGGCATGCCAGGCCGGCGGTTCACCGGGTTTGGCACGTTATTCTTTGACTACGACAACGACAGTTGGCTCGATTTGCTTGTCGTGAACGGTGCAGTGCAATTGCTGCCAGACTTGATACGCAAAGGTGACCCGTTTCCCCTGGGACAGCCCAACCAATTATTCCGCAACACGGGAAAAGGCAGCTTCACTGAAGTAATGGACCAGGCTGGACCAAGCTTCCAGATTCTGGAAGTCGGCCGCGGCGCGGCCTTCGGCGATATCGATAACGATGGCGATACTGACGTGGTCATTACAAACAATAATGGTCCGGTCAGACTACTCCTAAACAAGGTCGGCACTCGCAACCAATGGTTTGGCTTGCGTCTCGTTAGTAAAGACGGTGGTCGAGATCTGCTTGGCGCAAAAGTCGAGATCGTGAGCTCTAACAAGTCCGTTCTACGCCGGCGCGCCCGGACGGACGGCAGTTATCTGTCAGCAAACGATCCACGCGTGCTGGTTGGCCTGGGAAAGGTCGCTCGCATCGAGATAGCGCGAGTGCGTTGGCCGGACGGTAGTTCCACAGAGTGGAAAAATCCACCATTGAACAGGTATCACACGTGGAAGCAAGGAACCGTTCCTAAGTAAGAAGTCCCGGGCTTTTAACATGAGACTGTTGACACTCACCTTGCTCGTCGTGTTGCTTCCGATTATCGAAGCGCGCCCGCAGCGGGATGCAAAAGGCGGCATTTTGCCGGCGCCAAGATCGAATCTGGTAGCAATCCATTGGCCGGATCTTTCAATCGTTGAGGTCGAGGTATCTGGGCACTTGTTGAAGGAGCAGGCCTCGCTAACAGCAGCAGTGAAGGTGGTGGGCGCAAGCGATGCGACGCTCAGTGAGGCTTACGGTTCCATGGGACAAACGTTTCACGCATATTCATTCAATTCGCCGGCCAGGGAATGTTATGTGAATGCGAGTCGTCTTGCTCCGAGAGACTTTCGCTGGATCCATCTGATGGGGAAACTGGATCAACAGGATGGCAGGATCGACGAGGCAATCAAAAGCTACCTGCTGGTACAAGACCTGAATCCGAACTACATTGCTGCGTCAATTAACCTCGGAAACATTTTCCTGGAAGCAAATCGTTTGTCGGAAGCCCGGCAACAGTTTGTAGCGGCACTGAAGATCGACAAAGACAGTCCGGCCGCGCACTATGGTCTCGGTCAAGTCGCTCTTTCCGAGCGGAACTATGCAGAAGCTGTCAGATACTTTGAAAGAACACTCGCAATTGTTTCTGCGGCCACTCGAGTACATTACTCGCTGGCAATGGCCTACCGTGGTTTAGGCGAGCTCGAGAAAGCAAAAGCAAATCTGCGTTCGCAAGGAACCGTTGGCGTGCGAGTTGCTGACCCACTCGTGGATCAATTACAGGAGATTATTCAGGGCGAGAGACTACACCTCATTCGCGGCAGATTGGCGTTTGAGGCCAAACGATACGCTGAAGCCGCCGATGAATTCAGAAAGGCAGTTGCAGCGAGGCCGAATAGTGTGACTGGTCGCGTTAATTTAGGCGCCGCTTTAAACCTCGTGGGAGATCTGCCTGGCTCCATCGAACAGTTTGAGGCAGTGCTGCGTGTGGCTCCGGAGAATGCGAACGCTCATTACAATTTGGGAGTCTTATTCGGCAAACAAAATCGACATCAAGAGGCCATCACCCATCTACAGTTTGTACTAAGGTCGAACCCACGGGATTCAAGTGCGCGCTTCTTATTAGCCCAGGCCTATTTACGATCTGAGCAAAGAGATTCAGCCCTGGAAGAATTCACGCGAATAGTCGAAGCGGATCCGAGTAACGAGCAGGCGCTGCTAGGACAAGTACAACTGTTGTTCCAAAAAAAGCAATACAAGCAAGCGCTTGATAGTTTAGAGAAAAGTCACGCGAGCTTTCCCGACAAGATTGCGACAACAATTACGTTAGCGAAGTTGCTTGCGACATCACCGAGTTATGACTTGCGAAATGGAGCTCGCGCTCTCGAGCTGGCGCAAGGCGCCTATAAAGCAACTGGTTCAATCGAGCATGCGGCTGTGATCTCGATGGCGTTAGCTGAACTAGGTCGTTGTGCTAATGCACTGGACTGGCAAAAAAAGCTGATAGACGCCGCCGAGCAACAAGAAAAATTTAGTGTGGCCGAGAGTCTGAAAAGAGAATTGCAGCTATACGAACGGTCGGTTTGCAGGCCGCCCGGTTAGCCTAAACCTCATAGAAAAAGGGTGGCGAGGATCGCCACCCTTTCATGCTGCAATAAGCGCATGTTGGGAGTTCTATCTACGCCGCCGCGTCGTCGCACGGAGGCGCCGGATCTCTCGTTTGAGTTCGAGGATCTGTTGCTGTTGTTCCTTGATGGCGTTGAGCATGGTCCAGATGATTGGATCGTTGTTGACCATCAGGTATCCGTCGGCGTTGGCGGTGACTGCTTCGGGAATCACTTTCTGCACAGCCTGTGCGCCGAAGCCGATGTGCTCACCATTCGAGGTGATGCCGAGTGCGTTGTTGGACCGATACTCATAGCGTAACGGCTGCAACTGCATCACGGCTTTTAGACCACTGTTGAAAGTCCCACGGATGTTTTTCAGTCTTTCATCCGAGAACACCAGCCACGCACCGCCACCATTCTTGCTGGCATCGCCATTGACGGACAGCTTCTGGTCCGGCGCGTTGGTGCCGATCCCGACTCGCCCGCCGTTGGTAGATGTGAGCACGAGTGGATTGACCGTGAAATCGGCTGCCGCGTTCGCCAATGAGGCATCGGTAGCATAGCCGAAGTACAGGTGGTTATCGACGCCGGTGGCGACTGCCCACGTGTCGTTCGTGGTGGCTCGCCGCAGGTGAAGTGACCCAGCGAAAGTGTCTTCAAGCTGCTTGAGATCGACCCTGGCATTAGGGGAGCCTGTGCCAACGCCGACGTTGCCATTAGCCGCAATGTCGATCGAACTGGTCGGTGCGCCGGGCCGGATGCGGAACGAAAGGCGTGAACCACCAGTCACATCGCGAACGAAAAAGTTCGCTTCGTTTGCACCGATGTCCCAGGTTTGAGCCGTAAAGCCGCCACTATTGTTCTGTTCGAGTCGAAGCGCTGGAGTGTCGGTTGTGTTCGTGTGGATATCCAGCACTGGCGTTCCTGTCCCAACACCAATGTTACCCGTGCTACTAACCCGCAACGAGTTAGCCGGCGCTCCGGCGTCAACTTCAAATACAATTGTTCCCGTTTCCGAGTTTCCAGTAGCTCCCTGATCCACGAAAGCGAGAAAATTGGCGCCACCACTTGCCTGGGCGTTCGCTCGTATTTGCCAGTTATTGGTTGCGAAACCGGCTGTAGAGCTGGTGTCGTCAAACTGGATGCGCGTGTTGTTCTCTTTCACTCGGATTGTGTCAAAGCCAAAGACTTCGCCATTAACGCAATCAAGTCCGACACAGGCACTGCCCTGTACAATAAGATCGTCAGCAATGACAAAATCAAAAAATGGATTAACAGTCGCGTGATGGCGTCGGAAACCACTCATCGCGGCGGCGCCAGAGGTACTGGCAGGCTGGAAGACTCGCGGTTGCCTCATGACAGTGGCTACTCGTCGTGAGGTTGCCTCATCGCTATCTTCGGCGACAACAGCCAAACCATTCACAATTAAGAAACCCGCTGACTGCGTGAGCGGCTTAGCCGGCAATGCGCCGCGCTTAACGAAGTCGCGCACTACGTCCTCGTCATCACCTTTTGTGCGCGCAGCGGTGAGCGCTTCCTTCGTTTCAGCGGAAATTACAGGCGCAACACGAAGTTCGTAGGAGTATTGACCATCGGGAAGCCTTTCGCCTCTCTTATCGACCAGCTTGAATTCAGCGGCGCTTGCGCCTTTAAAGTCTTTCCGAAGGACTTGTCCGTCAGGAGCTGAAACAGTAACGGTCAATCCAGAGTTTGCCATCGAAACGCCAAATTTAAGAGTTGGACCACCAGTCACGGTAGCCAGTTTTTTATCATCAGTCTGCCCGAGGGCCAACACCTGGAAGCAGACAAAGACGAGTACCACACGCACAATGGCGTGCACGCTTTTTAGATTGTTCATCTTGGGGAACCTCCTTTGAGAATCGGCTTGGACGCCGAAGACACGAACGATGACTAGGCCTGAATTTCTGAACGAGGATCAGAAGAGGCTTTGCTAGAGGGAGGCGGATCTGGGACTGCTTGATATACCAACCCTCGCGCAAAGAGTCAAGAAAAGTTTTGCGTGGTGTTGCTTTGCCGCAAAAGTCAGAAATTACTGTTGGACCGGGTCAGTACCGTAACGCGATAGCGTCGGGTCGCGCGTCTGGGTCTCAAAATACTAAGAATTTGTTTTCCGCCAGACTGACCCGACGCTGCTGCGTTACGGTACGACTTACTCAAAATAATCTGAACTTCACTGAGCTTACGCAGTGTCTGCTTCGCAACTTCAGCATCGCCAATGTATGCTGGCGTTCTGAAAACCATTCCTCTGGAACGAAGCGCCTGTTACGACATTTTTAGTTAGTTAACCGGGAGCACGACTATGAGCAGCGCGAATGATCTCAAGACCTCACTTGATCGACTAGTATCTGCGACTGGGACAGAAGAAGACCGCGGAATCATTCAACGTGCGCTTTTATCGGGGGAGATTGTCTATGCCTCTGGTGATCGGAATGTTGCGATCGGTGGAGATGCTTCAGGAACAATCATAATTACAGGCGATCATAATGAGATTCGGTTTGATTTAGCTGAAAGCATGTACGCTGCTTTGCGAGATCGTGTCTTCCCTACACCTCAAGGTATCGCGCCGCCGTTTCCAGAGCTGGTTTTTATCGGACGTGAAGAGGCACTGCAAGACGTCAAAAGGAAAGTGGGAATTAACGGAGATACCGAGCCGCCATCGCGGACAGCAATCGTAAGAGGGTGGCCGGGCGTCGGCAAAACGACACTCGTAAGCGTCCTTTCCCGCGATCCTGACGTCGGCCGAGTGTACCCGGACGGGATCTTATGGACATCACTCGATCAGAAGCCTGCGTTGATGTCCATCTTAGCCGGTTGGGGTCGAGCGTTGGGAAGAGATGACCTTCTTCGTGTTCCGACTCCAGAAGAGGCTGTGAAGCAATTGGCAGCTACCTTACAGCGCAAGCGAATGCTTCTGATTGTTGATGATGTTTGGGAAGCGTCCCATGGAGCGCTTTTTCAGCAAGCCCGCAGCGCCGATTGCGCGTTACTTATAACGACTCGCCAGCCGGAAGTTGCGAATCTGCTGGCACAAACCGAAGACGCTGTATACAACCTACCGGTTCTCACTGAAGCCGATTCGCTCAAGTTGATGCGAATTCTAGCGCCAACCGTAGTAGCCTCATATGAGAGTGACTGCTTGAATTTGATTCGTGCTCTTGAGTGTTTGCCCTTGGCGATACACGTCGCGGCGCGGTTATTGCGGGCCGAATCCAAATTCGACTGGGGTGTGGCAGATCTGTTGACTGAAATCACAGAGGGTGCGGCTGTCATAAAAGCTGAGGCGCCGGCCGATCGGATAGAGGGAGAGCACATTCCCACGGTCGCCGCCCTTTTGCAAAAGAGCACCGACCTGTTGGACGATCATACGCGAGAGTGTTTTGCCTACCTTGGAGCATTCGCCCCAAAGCCAGCTACATTTGATCTCGACGCGATGAAAGCTGTCTGGGAAGTAGAGGATCCCCGATCTACCGTTCGTGAATTAGTCAATCACGGGCTGCTGGAACCGGTGGGCTCCGGAAGGTTTCAAATGCATGCTCTATTAGTAAAGCACGCTCGCTCGTTACTAACGGACTAATGTCCGGCTTTATCCGCCAATATTGGCACGATAGTTGTCGTCCCAGAATCTCCGATACTCCTCTTCCTGGCTAGCCCTCCAATATTTTTCATGAAACGGGATAACGCCTGCACTTCCAAACTTCTCGAGTGCATTTTCCACGGTAGGCTTGACGTGTTCTCTAGAAAGTTCATTCAGCCTCGTCTCGATACCGTCCGCCTCTTTCTTGTTGCCCAGTGATTCGTAGGCAGACTTCATATTCTCAAGTTGTTTCACCTGATTGTCGCGGTCGGCCACCTGCTCTGATATCGCCAGTGCCTGTTTGAAGCAATCCAGAGCTCGATCGACATTACCTTGCTTGAATAAGGCTGTTCCCAAGTTTCCCAGCTGTCTAGCCTCGGCGCGATAATCGCCGATTTCGCGAGCAATGCGTACTGCTTCTTGAAAATAGTTTGCAGCCCTCTGAAGAGGATCGCTAGCGCGCTCTAAATCTAATCTGTCGGGCAGATATTGAGGCACTGAGCCATCCGGCCTTCTATTCCGCATAACGATGTTTGGGAGACTCATTAAATCCCTTGTCCTCGTCGACAGGTCCGGCCGATTTTGAAGCCAGGCAGCGCCGAGACAACCAAGGTGACTTATCTCTCCATCGCGATCTCCACGTGAACGAGCAATCTCCAGAGCTTGATCAAAATACTCAATGCTCTGCATTCCGCTGCTGATGAGGCCGAGGCTACCGAGATGTCTGCCTTCACTCTGGCGATCACCAACTTCACGAGCGATTGCCAAAGCCTTTTCAAGATTGACTTTCGCTTCGGAGTAATCGCTGAGCGCAATGTAGACCAATGCAAGACTTCCCAGCCTTCGACCTTCCATCGCGCGATCTTTCAGCGTGCGGGCGAGGTTCAAGGATTCGCGATAAAGACGAACCGACATCTCCCAGTATCCGAGTGCGTCATTGGCGGATCCTAATTGTGCCCAGATCTCAGCCTGAAACTTGAGTTCATCTTTTAGTCTCGCCGCTCGAAGTCCGAAATCTAACCATTCGATTCTTTGGTCAGGCGGAAAACGGAGCGAAAGAAGTAATGTGCCTGCAATAGCGTATCCGATGGAAAGGTCAGCGCCCCAGTCCTGCTTTTCGATCCATTCTGCCGCATAAGATTGACCTCGTTTGCACTGGTCCCACTCCGAAATAAAGCCCGTTAAAGCTTTGGAAGCCTCGTCGCCGCCTTTGCGATATTGCAGATCGAGACCTTGCAGCTTCTTGAGGTAATAATCAGAATGGCGACGTTGAGCAGTGCTGATAGTACTCATTGGTTTACTCCTGAAGAACACCCATGTAGATAACACATTTCAATACTGGACGTATGTAGTGAAGTTTGAGTGCGAATACGATTATCGTCAATGCAAGATCATGGGGTCTCCTTTTGTGTGGGACAACCGGTGAAATCAAATATTCCGCTAATTGGGTAATGGTAAGATGGTCAATTCCATTTCCGGCAAATGGGTGACGCTAACCTGTGATCACAATCACGACACAACGCGATGCGAATGGCGTAAGGTGATCTATGTATCGAAGCTTAGACTCTGAAAAAATTGTCGACACTATTGGGACGCTCTGTCGAAGGATCGATGAGCGGTTCCCTGACTCCGGTCTCGGCAAGGTCTGCGGCGAGTTGTTGACAATCGCCGGGGAATCACAGGAGCGCTCCGTGTGGATCGCTAAGCCGCACAGGGCGCTTCGAGTTATCACGTTGCTGGTGCTTATCATTATGGCTGGCGGACTGGTCGCGGTCCTGGCCAGTGCTGCATGGCCGCACGGTGGATTCGACCTGGTCGGACTCGTGCAGGGCTTGGAGGCTGGACTCAACATCACGATCCTGCTCGGTGCGGCGGCCCTATTCCTGTTCACGGTCGAGGTGCGAATCAAACGCAAGCGGGCACTGAAAGCAATTCACGAACTGAGGGCGTTAGCGCACGTCATCGACATGCACCAGTTAACCAAGGACCCCGAACGACTGCGGGCGCCCAGGCAGGAGACGGCTTCATCGCCGAAGCGGACTCTGCGCGCGCCCGAACTGATTAGGTACCTGGACTACTGCAGCGAAATGCTTTCCCTCATCGGTAAGCTTGCAGCACTCTACGTGCAGAAGTTCGATGACCCCGTGGCTCTCGCCGCAGTCAATGAGGTGGAGGAGTTGACGACCGGGTTGTCACGGAAGATATGGCAGAAGATCATGATTCTTAATGTGATTCTCGCGGAAGAACTCGTGTAATAGCCTCACTCAATTCGAGTGCCACTTCTTTGATAAAACCATCTCAAAAACGCTGCCGTACTATTCTCGACTAAGGCAGATCTCCACAAGCTGGTCCGTGATTTTGGATTCTCGTATGCGTGTCTGAATTCACAATCACATTTCGGAATTCACAAACAATTTATTGAAGAGACTACGAGGACAAACACAATGATCCGAACATTAGTGCTGTTGCTACTAACCGTTCCCACTACGATGGCCCAGGCGACCTTTCACGGTGATGTAGCTCGAGCGATCGATGACTTTAAACTTCCCGTAGTTGCTTAGCAATCCATCACCTAAATTTCGGCTCTCTCCAACTGGCCCTCCGGAGTGACCTTAATAATTCGCACGCCGAGTTTTGGAGGCTCGCGATCGGCAACCTGCATTTGCATCTGTTGATGTTGGCCTCGCAACGACGCCCAGTTTGTCATTACCACCGTTAAGAGCAGGCAGAGCCGAACGGCAGCGAGGTTGTCAATCAAATCTTAAGGAGCACGTAAACTATCGCTTGCGCAGGTTGTCGGGCGAAAAGTCGTAGAGGCGTTTATTGTCTGATTGCAGTTTTGCTGTAGGGCCTGTCCGCTTAAATTCGCCGCGCAACGGCATCGGCTTACCGTCTGGCATAATGAAGGTAATCCCTACTGTGTGATGGTCCGCGTCAATCATTGTGATCACCATGTCCTTCAGGTATCCGCCCCGCGTGCTTCCGGTGACATCGAGAAAACTTAACTCGATCGCTTTTTCATCCGCCGATAACTTCCCCTCCAAGCGAGACCGATTCCCGCCGTCACAATAATGGGTAGCTAGCAAACGATCTCCCTCCAGGTAGAACATAGTGATCTCATGGTTTGGGGGCCGCCCTCCACTCGTATGCCCCTCATGCAGAATTACGGTGCCACTGGATGCGGCGCGAATTGTGAAGGTGATCGGTATGTCCATAACGGTACCTTGCCACGAACCCGCCAGGGTCTTAAGTTTCGCGAAAGCCTTCTTCGCCTCAGATTGCGCGCTGCCAGTTTTTGGCGGGTTATCCTGGGCAAAGACGGCGGCCGTTAGAAGGCAAATCAAAAGTGTCGCCATTTGTGTTCGAATTAGCAGCTTCATTGGATTCTCTCCTCAATTGACTAATCGCGCTGCGAGCTGCAAGCAATCCTGCGCTGCGCGCGTTGCGGAGGAGAGCCTATAGCCTTTGAACTTCCCAAGTCTCCACAGGCTGTAATTAGATTGTAAAAAGTTGTAACGAAGGTTTCGTAGAGAGTTTATTCGACAAATCGATAGCCGAGACGGTGAACCGTAATAATATGCTGCGGAGCGGATGGGTCAGGTTCTATTTTTTGGCGCAGCTTGGCGATATGGTTGTCAACGGTGCGCGTAACCGGGCTGCTGCCATATCCCCAAACCTCGTCGAGCAGTTCATCGCGAGTTACGATTTCACCTCGGCGCCGTATCAGATAGCGCAGGATCTCGAATTCGCGGGGTGAAAGATCTAATACTCTCCCTCCTTTGCGCGCCGTGTATTTTTTGAAATCTAACTCCACGTCACCAAAGGCAAAACTTTCGATATCGACGACTAGCTTTGCAGCCCTTCGCAGATGCGCCCTGATTCGCGCGAGCAGTTCCATAATGCTAAATGGTTTCGTCACGTAATCATCCGCGCCGACTTCAAGGCCGACTACCTTGTCAATTTCCTGATTCCGAGCAGTGAGCATAAGAATTGGAGTCTCGATTCCCCGAGTGCGCAAAGTGCGGCACACGTCTATACCGCTCATTAAAGGCAGCATCAAATCGAGCAGAATGATGTCAGGTTTCTCAGTCGCGGCCTTCTCCAGCCCTTCTTTTCCATCGCGCGCCACCGAGACCTCGTAGCCTTCATACTCACAGCTGTCTTTAAGGCCGAGCACCATATTGGGTTCATCTTCGATTATCAGGACTTTAGCCAACTGATGTTTCTCCTGTGACGAATGACGAGAGATTAGCTCCGCGTCGCCAGCGGCAAGAGAATCGTAAAACGACTTCCCGTACCGACTTCACTTTCGACGGAGATGGTTCCCTTATGAGCTTCAATAATGTGCTTTACCAAAGATAGCCCGAGGCCACTGCCCTTGACATCATGAACCATTCCGTCGCCCACGCGGTAAAACTTCTCGAAAACCTTTGCCTGTTCGACGCGTGAAATTCCAATGCCTTGATCGGCAATTTCAACAGACAGCCTAGAGTCAAGCGCTTCCGCCCTGATTGAAAGATGCTTCACCTTGCCTGAATACTTGATCGCATTATCAACCAGATTCGAGATAGCCTGCGCCATCGCATCGCGATCGATTAAGACTGGCGGGAGACTGGCCGGTATGTTTTTTTGAACATCAAAGCCCGAATTGACGATCTGATAGCGATAGCTCGAAATCACATCGTCAATCACTTCCCCGATGTCAGCATCGACGAACTTATACGTTTTCCGTCCCGCCTCAATTTTTGAGAAATCCAAAATGTTGTCGATCATTTTGTTCAAACGCCGGCTCTCATGGCGAATGATTTGGTAATACTCGATCTTCTTTTCTTCACTCTTGACGCGACCCAGTTCGAGGATTTCAGAAAACAGGCTGAGCAGCGATAGAGGTGTCTTTAGTTCATGCGAGACATTTGCAACGAAATTTGATTTCGCTTCTGCTAGACGCGCTTCGCGGTCAGTGGCCCGGATAGTGAGGATTATGCCGCCAAGTAACAGCAGTAGTACCAGTAAAGTTGCTCCGGCACTTTGCAAAAAACTATTGCGGGCGATGGCGTCGAGATTTGTATTCTTCAGGCCGATTCGTACTTTCCAATTGGAGAACGGACGATTGAAGTTGGTTTCGAGAAGGTATCCGTTTTGGGCCGCCGCGTTTGAAAAGTACACCTGACTGTTGTCGTCGGTAATCGTAATTGCTATGTCCGGTGACGCAGCAGTGTCATCATGGTATATGTTCAAGGTCTTCCGGATACTGCCAGCCAGCAAGTCATCACTGACAAAGCCTTTGTTTAAGAAGACGCCCGCTAAACCGCTTTGCCTCCCTGTTGTCAGATCAGCCAACTCATAAAACAGATATGCTCCTTGACGCATACTCGTAGGCGGGCACTCCGCACAGGAATCATAAACGAATAAGTACTTACGACTACCGTCAACAAAATTTTGGGCGACCCGCGACTTTTCAAATAGAGAAAGAATGTGAGACTGCGTCGAGGTAATTTCTGCCAGGGCCAATTTCACAAATTTGTCTGAATGCGCATATGCATAACTATTTGCGCCCTTGCTGTCCGAAGACGTGAAATAAAATATCTCTTCTATCTCAGGATACGAACGCCTGACGTTGGCAAAATGTTTCTCGATCTCTGCCGCGCCGACAGACGAGGAAAAGTGAATGCTACCGATCGGGATTAGGGTCTCAGATCCGATCTCTTCCAAACGTTGTTTCATTTGGCGTTCTACAATGAGTAAACCCTGGCGAAGATTGTCCTTGAAGGCTCCCTTGGTTTTCTTCTCGAGCTCTGCGAGCGAGCGGTACTGCATGTAAGTCAACGCAACGACAGGAAGAAACACACCTACCGATGCGAGGATCACCAACCTCTTTCGGAGCGATAGTTTGATAATTGCCTCTCGGAACATCCGAGCGATAGCATACATCGAGATTCCAGAGAACACTGTCACCGTTCGCAACGGAGTTGTAAAAAGTTGTCACCTCCACGCATTCGAGTGTGGCTTCTTTGATGAAACCATCTCAAAAACGCTGCCGTACTATTTCTCGACTAAAGCAGATCTCCACAAGCTGGTCCGCAATTTTGGATTCTCGTATGCATTTCTGAATTCACAATCGCATTTTCGGAATTCACAAACAATTTATTGAAGAGACTACGAGGACAATCACAATGATCCGAATATTAGTGCTGTTGCTACTAACCGTTCCCACTACGATGGCCCAGGCAACCTTTCACGGTGATGTAGCTCGCACCGGAGTTTACCCGACGCCCGGGCCGCAGCAACTAAATGGAACAAAGTGGACGTTCAAAACCGACGGGCCAATCATTGGCTCTCCCGCAATTGCCAACGGTGTGGTCTACATCGGCAGTACTGACGGAAATCTGTACGCACTGGACCAGGAAACCGGAAAGCAGAAGTGGAAGTTCAAAACATTCGCCTCGCGACAGGTTACTTCATCACCAACGATCGCCAATGGTCTGGTCTATTTTGGCGGCTTCGATGGAATTCTTTACGCGCTCGATGGCCAAACGGGCACGCTGAAATGGACCTTTGTATTCGAGTATGAGCGACGGTTCGAAGGCAAACGGCTGCACGGTTATCCGTCCGGCTTCCAAACCATTCCTGATTCATGGGATATCTACACATCTTCGCCGGCAGTCTCCAACGGACGAGTTTATATCGGCAGCGGCGACGGAAATGTTTACTGTGTAGATGCTGTCACTGGAATTCTGCAATGGAAGTTTGCTACCGGTGACATCGTCCATGCCTCCCCGGCAATCGCGAACAATACCGTCTACATCGGTAGCTGGGACAGCTATCTTTACGCGCTTGACGCGGAGACGGGCCAGGAGAAATGGCGCTTCAAAACCGGCGAAGATACGTACATCCGTAATCAACAGGGCTTTCAATCTTCACCGGCGATCGCTGACGGAACTATCTATGTTGGTTGTCGAGATGGACATCTCTATGCAGTCGATGCCGCGACGGGTCGTAAACGTTGGGACTATCCAACGAATAAAGGGTGGGTCAATAGTACGCCGGCGATCCGTGGTGGCGTGGTCTATGCCGGAACGTCGGATGGCTACCGGTTCTTCGCGCTTGACGCGAAAACGGGGCGGTTGAAATTCACGCTGGACGCCAAAGGCGCCGTGTTCTCATCGCCTGCGCTTGCTGGCGATATGGTCTACGTCGGCGTATCGAATGGGCGGTTGCTGGCGGTTGATGCCAAGTCGGGTAAGCTGTTGTGGGATTTTCAAACTGAAGGATCGAAGCGGGACCCGATGAAGATGCTGAAGCCGGATGGCGGTTTGAACAACGAGGCGATCTATGCACGTTATTTTGGTGATTACCAGGACATGGTGCTTGCGTTTTATCGAGTGTTCTCCGTGGGTGCAATCTGGTCTTCACCAGTCGTTGATAAAGGGGTGGTCTATTTTGGCAGTACCGATGGGTTGGTGTATGCCATTCACTGAATCGTGCGAATCAGCGGATTAACGTCTCCAGCCAACGGTCGCGTCCCTGTGGCAGTCCCACTTTGCGCAGCAGTTCCTGGAAACGCGACTCAGAGCGCAGGCTGTCAAGGTGTCGATCGACTTTCCGAGTCCTGGCCGCGGAATGTTTAGAAAGTTATTTGACTATAGGGAAATGGAATGACTGATACAGTCTTCCATT
This sequence comes from uncultured Acidobacteriota bacterium, assembly GCA_963800055.1. Taxonomy (GTDB): domain Bacteria; phylum Acidobacteriota; class Blastocatellia; order Pyrinomonadales; family Pyrinomonadaceae; genus PSRF01. The sequence continues at coordinate 59,079 of CAWCZP010000013.1, read as the reverse complement.
ACTCAGGCTGTCGCCGAAGTGACGGGTAGCTGAATGGAATAAGCCTGCCGGGAACATCACTGCTCGATTGTAGACGTTTCCGATACGATCAATCTCGATCCACGACTGTCGCTTCCGGCCGTCACGCTCAATCACTGCCTTCAATTCTTCGACACTCGAACCCAATCTCCATGCGTCATGCCTGGTGGGTTTCGCAGTTAAACCTGTCTCGCGGTGCTGCCAGAAGGATGTGCCGCAATCACTCGGTGCATCGGGAGTCAAATACACCAGGAGCGACATCCAATCCGGTGGTTCGTCGAAGTGCACTTTGACTCTTTCGGCAAATTGTCCCTTCGAGAATGCAGTGAAGAACACACCATTGCCGCCTTCAATGGATTTAGTTTCGTCCCAATAGTCGATCTTAATTTTGAATGCTCTCTCAATCAGCCTCCTGATTCCTCGCGGTTGCCAGACTTGAGTGCGCCAACCAATAACGTTCTCCGGCTCGGAATACTTCATAGTAAGAGCTCTTTTCCGAACCTCGTCCGAATTGACGTAAAGGCGCTCGACTATTTGGACCGACCTCTTCATGAAGAATCGAAGTCTTATGCTTTAACCGCTGTATCGGGCTGCTCTTTTCGCGCTGCGTCGTACAATTGTTTCGCCTGCTGATAACTCGGAACCGGTGGCCAGTGCAATACCATTCTTACTTGAGCCCAAAGTGAAATCTGTATGCGCCTGAGGATGAAGTCCTCCGAACTTTGATACAGTTTCATGCCGGCCGATGGAACGTATTGCGCATAGCCTCCTTTAAACATCTCGCCCACTTTGTGCAACACAAGGACCCCTGACTCAGAACTCTGCGATTCAGCAACGTAGTAAAACGCGGAGAGCATTTCACCTCGATAAACTCCTCCGCCTTCATATCTGGGTATCTTTCGAGTGTCAGGACGATAGTGGAAGAAGCTAAATGTAACGCCCTCTTTTCTCTTGTTTAAGTGGTAGATTTCAATCCCCTCCACTTCTCCTGTATGTCTTGGGAGGGTGCACGGCCCGATCCATATTCCAGTGATTCTGTAATATGTGCGGCTTACTTTGAAAAGGTGTTGCAGGACTCGTATCAGTCTCCAGCCCAACCATGCAATCCAGGTTGCGACAAGACTAGAGAACACTCCGATCCAAAACCCATTCTGTAATACGTTTAGTGAGAACTCGGGGAGCAACTGAGGACTCCTTCCTGATTAACCTTCTGATAAGGCCTGGGACTAGAAGGATTTTTGATGCGGGCGAATAGTAATGACGCCGGCAGCCTGAGTCAAGAAATTATTCCGGTGCAATTGATGGAGCGGCCTGGTTGTTAGTGAGACTACACGCCGCCGGGGAAGCGATTCGATTGATGGTTGCCGACGTCTAATCTTCAGATGCGGTGACACGTCTAGTAATTCAATCTTCTTGCAACCCAGTCCCACATCGGCGTTGGCTTGGTTCCCACCGGATTGTAAGTGGCCACGAACACCAGCCGCTCACCCTCTGCTTTTTTAGTGACACCGCGGTGCAGCACCGCGCCACCTTTGATAACCAAAAGATCTCCGGCGTGCGCAATGATCGGCCTGGGCTTCGCAAATTCCAGCAGTCGCTGAAACGGAAACAGCAGATAAGGAATGGGAAAGAGCAAACGACTCCATTCCGGCGAGAGCACTTCCGTCGCTCCTTCATTGCTGTTGACGAGCGTAAGCAACGAGCTGTAGAGACCACCATCGAGGTGCCACTTGAAGCCTTCTTGTTTCGTTCGATAACACTGAATGCGCATCGCACGCTTTCGATCTGCCATCAGTTCGAGCTTGACTCCAAACGTCTCTTCTGCAGCATTCAGTAGCGGTCCGGCTGCGTACTCACGAAGTTGCGGAAAATGCTTGCAGATATTGAAGCCGTCGAGCACATGGTAAGGCAGGCTCATTCCGGCCTTGCCGGATACCGGCTTAAATAGATGTTCGTGAGATGCAATCAGCTGGTGGAGACTGGCCAGTTCATCCGGCCCCACAAATCTTTCGAAAACGCGGTAACCCTCTTTGTATCGATCGAGCGAATGACGTGCGTCAGGATCTTTCCGGCCGGTCGTGGATTCCACGACGGCTCGGTTTAGTCGGGCAAGGATGTTGCCGGTACCGGTCTGCATGTCAGTGAGGTCGATCTTTGCAAAGAAGACACGCGGTAAACTATCGCCAACGTGTCTGATTGTCCAGTGAAAAACCGGGATCACGTTTTTAGGCAGTTTGGATCCTCTTCCCTCAGTGCGCTGACTGGTGATGACGTTTATTCGTAGGTGGTTAACACCGGCATTAGTCTTGTTGAGGCTTTCGCTTCTTCAACCTGAATACGCCATCGGATGGTTGCTCGTCGTCATTTTTGTTTTTCGTTTGCCCTTCAGGCTCAGATTGGCTGATGTTGGGTCCGAGCTTGAAGCGCGGGCGTTCGCCGGAAGAAGCCGGACTTGCCTGAGGAACGGGCGACTGAGCAGGCGCAGTTTGCGGCTTTGATTGATCGTAAGGAACTACCTCCAGCAACGGTCCAGTCGTGGCTGCAGGGGCAGCTTCCGGTGGAGCTTCATTAACTGGAGCGGCAGGCGCTTCTGACTCGGCCTGAACTGGGGCCTGATCGGGAATCGTTTCCTGGTTCGCCTGCGCTTTACCAAGTGGTCTGACGTAGACACCCACTTGAACCGGATTGCGGGCATAGAACTTAATGCTCTCCCCTTGACTCAACTGCACGCAGGTATAGCTCACTGTGGGATGAATATTTCGTCTGACAGAACAGTCAGAAGCTGTATAGAGCGGCATAATAGTTCCCGGTCTTTGCAGTCGATCATCTGTCATCGCGCCGAGGGAAACCGTGACTTGTTCGTTGGAAGTAAAGTGATGAATGTTTACTTCGTGGTTGGGTTGGATCTTAATGTTTGTTTCCACCCACGTTCGGGCCGGAATGCTGAATTGATACATCTTTTCGTTGGGTGTACGGCCTCCCAAGACCTTCTCAACCTTTACCGTAGACTGTGGTTGTGGCCGGCTGCTGCTGACTGAAGATCCAAAATCGGGCAAGTTCGCAAGCATCGTCGGCCCTACCGTGATCGCTACATAGACCAGTATACCTAAGGCAAACATAACAAATGTCGCCTTCGATAATTTCTGAATCATTGGCAAGACATTTATAGGTGGAGTTGTTCTGGTAACTCTTTTGGGCGCTGGCGCAGAGTAAGTTGAAGAGGACCTGGTATTTGAGGAACGCCGCGTTGATTGATTAGTTTGGTTCGTTGTTCGCGAAGCGCGTGGCGGCGGCGGTGGCGTTTGCTGGCGGCCACGGCTTAAACGCTGTATCACTTCGTCACAAGTCTTGAGAAAATCCTCTTCGTTTCCATCGAAAACATAGTCCTCTTCATGTACTAACTTATTCCTAATAGCACCGATAAACTCGATCTTTCCAGATGTGTAGTCATCGAGTTGGTGTTGGACACTTCTTGCTTTCTCCCGTAGACCATGGCCCTCTGCCTGAAAGTTTTCACGGAGCAAACGTTCCATTTTTTTTGCTCGTTCGAGAACACACTCGAGAAACGATTTTTGGTTGAAGAAAGTTACTCGACCGGTAGGCAAAGACATTATGATCTCCCGAGAATACGCAGGTCGGACTCAAGTAGAGGGAAGTAATCGCTCTTCCTCACTTTTAATCCGAGTGAAGCCTTGTTCCAAACAGTAATGCTTTGAAGCGAGGGCTGAAGTAGCGCGCAATTATGGCCACCGACTGAGTTGGTGTCAACGTTCAATGTTCCGATTTCGAACGAGAGTGAAACGATTACAAGCCCTTAAACCCTTGTAGTCTTACTGCTTGGTGAGTAGGAGTGATTTCCTTTATTTAGTGGCCACGATCAGTTGAAGAAACTTGCCCGTGGCCCTGCAAACCGCCTGATCGCGATAACAAGGTGGACACGCTCCCGACTTGTGCAAGTTCAAAAAGCCGTCTCATGTCTGTCCGTACTATCGCGCCACGAAATCGGGGTCTAACGGGTAGGCATGTGTGTGGTCTATGTTGTCTACGATCATGTTGGCCTAACCTCCTTGCTATTAGAACGGAACTGCTGCGCGCGTCTGTGGAGTCGTGGTCTGACATTGTCGCAACACATCATCGCTCGTCAGTGCTCTCAGGAATTGCACGAGCTCATTGACCTCAACGTCGGTCAATTGAAGTGCCCGCATTCGTTTGTCTAAATAGCGGTTCGCATTGCCGCCGCGATTGTAAAACTGCACTACGTCGATCAACGTCCGGAGCGAACCGTCGTGCATATAGGGCGCAGTTAACTCGAGATCGCGCAGCGTTGGCGTTTTGAAGGCACCGATGTCAGGCTGTTTGAGACTCACCGCGAAACGGCCGAGTTCAGAAAAACCTGCCGAGTGGGCCAACACAGTTCCTGAGGTATCGTTTGACGACTTCGAAAGAGTTCTCACCAGCTCATCCGGGGCTGTGTTCCCCGCTCCGACGCCGGTATTGTGAAATTCAAAGTCTGTGAAGAACGGACTCTGCGGCGAGTACTTGTGACACTCGATGCACCGCGCCTTGCCTTTGAAGAGATCCCAGCCACGCTTCTGCGCGTCTGTTATCGCGTTTTTTTGTCCGGTGATAAATCGATCGAAGGGTGAATTGCCCGACAACAACGTTCGTTCATAAGCGGCGATTGCCTTTGCAATCGTGTCGATCGTGAGGCCATCGGATTTGAACACTCGCAAGAACTGTCGTTGATATTCAGGAATCGCTGGCAGACGGGCCACCAGTTTCTCCCTGGTCATGCCCATCTCGAAAGAACTCAGCAGTGGGTGCTTGGCTTGATCCTCGAGCGAACGTGCTCGACCGTCCCAAAAGAAAACTTCGTTGAAGACTGCATTGAGAATGGTGGGCGCATTTCGCGTCCCACGCTGGTCATGTCCACCTACAGCAACGGCTTTTGAGTCCGTGAATGCGAGTGCGGGATCGTGACAAGTGGCACAACTGACGGTGCCGTCAATCGAGAGTCGCTTATCAAAATAGAGCTCTCGTCCGAGAGCAATCTTCTCCGCAGACAAAGGGTTGTCTCCAGGAATTCGTTGTCGCCAGACAGACTCACTGAGGCCGATCGGAATTTGAACCCGTACTTTATTGCCTGCACTACTTCCCTGGAAGGCGTGAATTGGAAACAACCACACCACACCAAGAATGCACAGAAAGCCTTGACGTATCATCGAGGTGTTTCCTGATTGAAGACTGCAAGCCAATTACCACCTCGATTCACCCAGACAGTTGTTTGAAACGCTGAATGGGTCATGAGGCGTGTCTCTTTAGTGACGTACGTGCAATCATACGTGAGAATTGCAACGTCTCGGCTCGGTGAGATCACGTTTGCGTTCGTTATTGTGTAATTTGGTATTTCCGGAAGTTGTGACACTATTCTCAGAAACGCGGACTTGTTGAATCTTCCATCTACGGTGACGACTTGAACGTCATCAGCCAGAAGGGCGCTCACGACCTTCGAATCCCTGGCTTTGAATCCCTCCCATATTTTTCGCTCGTTTTCCAGCACGATTGATCTTACAGACTGTTGCGCTGCGGTTTCATTAGTGGAATTTGGCGGCGACGTCGACGAAGCCGCCGCGACTGTTCCAGCCGCTTCGTTCGGCTTAGCCGAACAACCAAGACCGACGAGTGAGAATGCCACCATAAAACAAACAAGCAGTTTGGTCATTATCAGATCTCCATGATGGTGAACTCAGGTTCTTTTGAACACTCTACTGAGAAGAGTCGATAGGACAAAAGCGACAATGAACCATTGAATGAATTGCAGAATCGTGAAGAGGATTACGGAGTCGTCAGTGAGGATAGCCGTGACGATGTACGGCACTGCGTTCAATGCAGTCCAGAAATTACGTAAGCCAACATGCCACAAGAAATAGTTGGCGAAGGGCGATGATTCACCATGGACTAGCCAGGTGATTAGTATCGCACCCAGCGAAAGCAGGACTGAAAAAACTAAACGTCGCTTTATGCTTCTCATCCAGAAGTATAGGTTCTGCTAGTTTCTACAGGACCTATAACAAACCGAGCTGAAGTAGTAATCTGACCTTACCAGAATTTGTCAGCACAAAGATTCTCAAAGAAGTCTTTGGGCATCGGTAAGTCTCCCTTGTAGTATTTGTAGGCCAAGTCCGTCGCTTTATCAAGGTTGCTGCCTTTGCCCGGATCAAAAAGTTCTTCCCACAGGTGGCCGGGCATCTCTGAAATTCCGCCGTATTTTTGGAAACCCGCATGGGCCGGCGAAGTCGCATCCTGCATCGCGTGCATCGCATACGAAAGATGCCGCATTGCATCTGCAACGTTAGTCGCATTCCGAGCCTGGTTCAACTCGTCCCTAACAAAATCGTTCGCCTTCTTCCGCGCATCCGTTTTGCTTTCATCACCCGGAGTCATCGCGTGCCGGTATGAATACGGTACTTCCTGCCATTCAGATTTATCCGCTTCCTTAACGCCATCCTTCAGCATCTCGAGTTCCTCGGGCGTGACTCGATCTTTCAAAACCCGGTCCACTGACCACTGGTGTACATGCACCTTCAACTTACTCGGCCATTGCCCAAGCGGGTCGGTGAAATTCACGGGATCGTTCGCTACGTAGGCATAAACATTGATCCCACTAGCGATGCCGACTGGATCCTCGCTGATGAATCGTTGCAAATCGGGAGAGTAGTAACGTGAACGGTAGAAGTAGAGTCCGGTGCCGTCGTTTTCTCGCCCGGTAAACTGAGTAGTGTTGCTGGTTGCGGTTCCTGTTGACGTCGTGTTGCCGAATGGGTCGTAGGTGTAACTTGTTTGTACGACGCCACTAGAATCAGCGAGCGCAATCGTAGAGCCGAGCCCGTCTCGCAAAATACCCAACGTCCCACCGCCATCCGTCCGTGTGAAGACCTCGTCCCAGCCAGTCGCAAGGAAGTCGACCGTCGACGACGTGGTGGTCTCCTTAACCACGTTGAGATCGTCGAAGAGATAACTGGTCGAGACGCCATTGATTGTCTTGTTAACTCGTCTTCCAAACGCGTCGTATTGGAAATTTGCAGCGAGACCTGGTCCGCTGATCGAAGTCAACTGGTTCCGCGCATCCCAGGTGTATGTGTTCGCCCCGTCGCTGGTTAGATTTCCGTTCACGTCATAGGTAAATGTCGTCGAACCTTTTTGCGTTAAGCGATTCGCATCGTTGTAAGTGGCCGAGCCAAAAGCCTGCGGCAAGTTAGTGCGAGCGAACGTGCCGCCCATGACGGTACGCCGCCCAGCCTTGTCGTACCCGTAGGTGAGATCTCCGAGCACTGTCGAGCCTTGTTTGTACGTGATAGCCGTGAGCTGCCCTGCAAGGTCGTAGTCGTAGTCACTTATTATTCCGTTTGGCTGAACGGTCCTGATGAGTTGATCGGCTGAGTCATAAACGAAGCTTACGACGTCCGCACCGCGTGTAATGGAGGTCAAGCGGTCAGTATCGTTATACGAGTAGGAAACTGTGGCTTGTCCTGGAACTGAGATGCTCTCGCGTCGCCCAATTTCGTCGTTCGTGTAGGTCACAGTTCCCTGGGGGGTGGCAATCGAAGTCAGACCATCCAACTCGTCGAAACCGAAAGTCATCGTGCCGGCAAGTGAGTCGGTTATCTGCTGGAAGCGGTTGCCATTGTCGTACGTGTAACTAATTGTACTTTCATAGTTGATGCCAACCGCGCCGAAGCCTGCGAAGGTCCTGCGCTCGAGTCCGTCATAGTTATAGACAGTCACTTTGCCTCGCCGGTCAATAACTTTAGTGAGGTTACCGGCTTTGTCGTATTCGTATTGTTCGACACTGGTTGCGCCTTGCAGTGCATCGGTGCGAGTCAGCACGCGATCCATGTTGTCGTAGGTGTAAGTGATGATTTTGTTTCGCGGATCCTTGATCTGCGTGACGCGCCCACTTACATCGCGAGTAAACTCGGTAGTACCGTCCACCGGATCAATGATCTTGGTGGGGTGGTTAAAGACGTTGTATTCAAACCTCGTTATCTTGCCGAGCGGATTAGTGAACGCCAGCAACCGGCCTGCTCCGTCGGTAAAACGTTTGACGGTCCTTCCGGCCGGATCTTTTACTTGAACGAGATCCCCGTTTTCGTAAAAGAATTCGAACTTCCTGTCTAATTGATCGGTGACCGAGATCACTCGCCCCTTTGAATCGTAATCCATTTCAACTTGATCGCCCTGACCATCTGTCGCGGTTTTTAGGTTACCAACTGAATCGTAGGTGTAATTCATACGCCGGCCCAGTGGGTCGACGACGCGGGTGATGTTGCTGAACTGTGGTTCATACTCAAACATGATGGTAATTGCGTCAGATGTTCCCTGCAACCGCGTTACGCTGAGTATGTTGCCGTTTGGATCGTAAACATATCCAGTTCTTCGCCCGCGAGGATCGAGCGTGCTGGCGAGCAGGTTGGTCCCTGGTTGGCGCTCGTAAGTGATCGTTGCCTGTTCCGCAGTCCCTTGCGCATACGTCACCGTAGTCACAAAACCGCTGTCGTTGAATGTTGTTCGCCGGACGATGCCTCGCGGATCGGTGTAGTCCGATTGAATTACCTGGTTAGAGCCGTTAGTTACGTAAGCATATTGATGGGTCGGATTGTCATTCGGATTACCAGGCGTGTCGTCCGCCATGGTTTGTTTGATGACCCGACCGTTGGCGTCATATTGGTTGGTGACGTAAACAATTCCGCGCGGATCTTCGACAGTCAGCATTCGGTGTGACGTGTCGTACGTGTACTTTGTCGTGCCCAGGTTCAGCTCCGTCACTTGCTGGAGACGTCCACTCGCGTCGTAGGCGTAAAGAATTTCACGTCCGATGTTGTCCTTCGCTTTTGTGATGCGGTGGGAAGTGTCGTAAGTAAACTCAAGCCATCGGCCGTTAGAAGTGGTGATCCTGGTTAGATCGCCGTCCGTGTTGCGAGTAAGCGTCAACGCGTTACCGTTTCGATCACGCATACCGGTTAGTGCGGCCTTTCGAGGAACGACCTGGTTCTCTCCATCCGGAAAGTTGTAGACCGTGCCGTTTCTTAGTTTCAATTCCCATCCGCCAACCCATCTAATCCGAGATTTGTAAAAAGCTGACGGACCGCCGGTGTGTTCGTACACTGCATCACCAAAACTTACTCCTGGCGATACTCGATCGTAATGCACGCGCCCACCATCGGGCAGAATCACATCCACGAAGGTGTACGGCCAGGTAGCGCCAACCAGAAACAATTCGTATGAATGACTCGCTCCGATACCAAAAGGTCGCACCATCGTATCTCGCGAGCGGTACGTGCGAGTGAGCTCTATGGGTAAAGTATCCAGAATGTTGAAATCATTTTTGGTGTACACATAGATGCCGGTTGCTGCGTCAACCGGGTCACCCATTTCGCTGGCTGGATTGCACGGTTTTGGTGCTTCAGGCGGACCAAGGGTCGGAGTCGCCACCATCGTGCCGCTGAACTCATAAAGTACGACACCAGGATCAGGCATGATGTGCGATCCGTCGGACACTACGGTTCCCTGCCCGTAGACGTACCATCCCTTCCCCTCCGGATTGTAATTCCAGAAATCGATACGCGTGCCTGGAAGACTGTTGGTGAAGTTTGGGTAGACCAGTTGCGCACGCGGCGGAATGACGCGCGAACCTCCAGGTTGAATTGTGAAGAACACAGGCACGTGGATCCCAACCGGCAACGGAAACGGCGGCCGATCAGTCGGAATCGGAGTGATGCTCAATTGCGTTACTGCTTGACCGTCGAGATCGCGAATGACAGTTTGCGACGGCAGACGTAGGTCGAGACCTGGAATACGCGGAGTTTTGATTGATACGTCACCGGCGGTCGGTGAGGCAATCGTGACGGCGTTTGCCATGTCAAGTTTCGGCATCCAGATGGTGTAGTCGAGCGTGTTTGTCTTGCCGGCGGTGATATTGACACCAGCTCTGAAGATTCCATACGTGCCGCCCGGCCGGCTGGCAGAGCTGCCGTCAATCTTCAAAACATGACGGCCTGCACTGAGAGACTTGAGCAGAAATCGGCCACTGTTGTCAGTGACTGTTTTGGAGCCGCTGATCTCCAGGGTCACGTTGGGTAGTGGCTGACCACGCAAGGTAAGAGTTTGACCCGACAGTGCTGTAACACCAGCTTCCGCCTGAAGTCGTGGAAGATCCTGCCAGGGAGAACGCGGATTCTTGCTGGTCCAATCACCACGCAGCGCGTTCCCATCCGGAACCCAGTCTGGCTGATTCGACTCGTCTGGTTGTTTATCTTGCGAGTTTTGCGCTGTGGTGAAGGTTATGCTCGCAGGGACTACGTCGCTAACTCCGTCGTTCGCACGGTTGATTGTGAGTGTGTATGAAGTGTTCGGCTCGAGTGGTTCGAGTGGCGAGACGAAAACCAGTCTGCCGTTTTCTGTTGCAACTACTTTCGCGTACGAGCTCCCTTCGGAACTATTCAGGACGACCGTTTCCGGATTCACGGTCCGCGCCGCCAGAAGTTTGGAAAACCGCAGTGCAATAATGGTGTCGACAAGCACATCGGTCGCATCATTCTCAGGAACCGAAGCAACAAGAAACGGAGCGCTGTTACTAATCTCGGAAACTGGTCCAGCAATTGTGAACTCCCTCGTCTCCTGACTGAATGCCTCTACCACGCCCACCTGATTGCCAACTTCGTCGATGCCAGCCTCGATCAAGAGACGGCCGTCCGCCAGCAAACTCGCCTTGTGTTTCTGCCGGGCGACGTTCAGGCGCGCAATCAACGCAGTTGCATTCTTCGTTTTGAAGTCCCACGTTTCGACTTTAGCTGCAGCTTTACCGTTTTCACCGACACCACCAACGAGCAGGACCTTTCCATCCATCAGTAACGTGGCGGTGTGAAAAGCCCTCGCCGTTAGCCCAACCGAGGGTGCGAGCGCGAACGAAAGTGTGACTGGATCGAAGATCTCCACGCTCCGCAAAGCTCGTCCGTTAGCATCAGTGCCACCGAAGATGAACACTCGTCCATCCGGCAACACCGTCGCCGAATGCCAGGCACGAGCCTCACGCATGTTTGGCAGCGGACCTCTCTCGCCCGTCAGCGGATCGTTGATCGCCGCACTCGACAGCGTGCCTTCCGGGCCAATGCCTCCAATTACCAGCAAGCGTCCGTCAGGCAACAGCGTGTTCGTCTGACCATCGAGCGCGGGAATTTGAACAGGCTTGGCGAGTCGCAACCGTTCAGGCTTCGGCAAACGCAGCCGATCCATCTTTCGCGAGACTGCCGTTCGCAGGCGGCTGCTTGAGGCTAAAACGACACTTGAGCCCGTCCCCAGAACACAGCTCAGCATCAAGGCAAGGCTGACATTAATTCGGTGCTTCATATTTCTTCTCCGCGCCCTGAATAGCTTAAGGGTTCGTCACACTAACATTTGCGCTACCGAGCTGTGAACTATTCGGATCGACCTTGATCGTGTACGTCCCGGTCGTTGGCAATGTCTGTTGTGAAAGATTGAAGGTGCCGCCGCATGTGAAAGTTGACGTCAAACTGGTGCCATCAGGCTTCAGCAACGTTACTGTCACACACGAGAGTGTGCTGTTTGCGATCCTCACGGTAGCTAGCTGACTGGCGGTGCCGCTGAACGTTATGTTTCCGTTCTGGCCTGGCACTGTAATGTTGAGAGCGAAAGCAGCGCCGTTGATCGTCACCGAGCCGCTCACGTCAGTTACGTTGTAAGCGTTAGTCGTCGCCAAACCGGTTCCTGCTCCGGATGGGTCAAGCTCAATCGTGTACGTGCCGTTAACTGGTAGCTGCTGCGGCTCGACGAAGATGGTTGCGCCGCAACTGAAAGTGCTCGACAACTGTGTCGCATCCGGTTTCAGGATTCGCAGCGTCCAGCAGGTCGTAAACGTCGTGGTGCTGTTTACGCTTACTCGTTGACTGGTTGTGCCGCTGAACGTTAGCCGTGCGATCTGTCCGGGCGTGTTGATTGGTGAAACCACTGCTGCTCCACCGACCGTGATCGACTGCGTGGTGTCGACTACGTTGTAAACATTTGTCGTCGCCTGTCCGGTCCCGGCGCCAGATGGGTCAAGCACAATAGTGTAAGTACCCGTCGTGGGAAGCTGCTGCGGATCGACGAAGAAGCTGCTGCCGCACGTGAAATTGCTCGACAACTGGGTTGCGTCAGGTTTGAAGATGGCGATGGTCCAGCAAGTCGTAAACGTCGTCGCGCTGTTGACGCTGACTCGCTGACCGGCTGTGCCACTGAACGTCAACCGGTTAACCTGGCCTGGCGTGCCGACAGTTGACACGACGGAAGATCCGCCGACGGTTATCGATTGAGTCGTGTCCGTGACGCTGTAAAGTTGAGCGTTCAACTGACCCGTTCCGCTACCAGACGGATCACCGATGAGTGTGTATGTGCCGGTGGTAGGAAGCTGAATTGGATCGACGAACAGAGCGCTGCCGCACGTGAACGTACTCGACAATTGCGTTGCGTCGGGTTTGAGGATTGCCAGTGTCCAGCAAGTGGTAAATGTCGAAGTGGAATTGACACTGAGTCGCACACCACTTGTGCCACTGAAGGTCAGTCGTATCACCTGACCCGGAGTGTTGATGGTTTGTGATACCAGTGGCCCATCGATCGTGATCGTGCCTGTGACGTCAGTGACATCGTAAGCAGTAACTGTCGCCTGGCCTGTTCCTGAGCCAGACGGATCGATCAGAATCGCGTACGTACCTGAAACTGGCAGTTGTTGCGGATCAATAAAGAGGTCGCTGCCGCAGGTGAAAGTGCTCGAAAGATTTGTTCCGTCCGGTTTTACAATTGCGAGCGTCCAGCAAACGCTGAAATTGGTTGCTGCGTTGACAGCGAATCGCTGTCCGGCAGTGCCACTGAACGTCAACCTCGCATTCTGACCCGGCACGGTTGTGGTGATCACGACCGCAGCTCCGCCCGGCGTGATCATGTCCGTAACATCGGTGGCATCGTTCAACGTCAATGAGAAGTTGCCGGTGCTTGTGCCCGAAGGATCAACAAGGATCGTGTACGTGCCCGCGGTTGGCAGATAAGGAATCTCAAGGAACCCGCCGCTGGTACCAAAACCTCCTGAGGCCAACGTACTTCCATCGGGTTTCTTCACCGTGTAAGTCGTGGTCCCTGGTATGGTGACACCGCTCACAGTCAAACTAACGTGCTGTCCGGAAGCACCAGTGAAAGTTACCTCAGCATTCTGGCCCGAAGTGACGATGGTTATCGGAGTAGTGCCACCGGCAGTAATCGTTGCACTAACGTTCACGATGTTGAAGAGATTGAGCGTCATGCTGCCGGTGTTGGTGCTCGCCGGATCCACCATGAGGGTGTAAGTTCCCGTGGTACCGAGTGTCTGTGTATCGATGAAGCCGCCACCGGTTCCGACACTTCCAGCCGAAGCCAGAGTGGCGCCGTTGGGATTGAAGATCGTGATCGCACTGCTGCTGATCGTTACACCTGTCATTTGCAGACTGATCTTCTGACCGGCAACGCCGTCAAAAACGACCAAAGCGATTTTGTTGCCGGTGTTGATGGTGACGAGTTTTGTGTCGCCAATCGCCATGCGCGCCGTCATTTCGACGTCGGCTGCCACGTAAGGCGAAGGTGGCACGAAGAAATCATCTGCACTAACGCCCTCGCCCATTGCTGTGGTGACCGAAATACGTCCCGACGTCGTGGCGCCTGGAACGCTGGTCGCAATCGAAGTAGCGGTCGCGGTCGTGATGGTCGCCACAGTGGCGTTGAATTTCGCTCGGTTGTTGTGCGGAGTAGTCTCAAAGTTTTGTCCAGTGATGGTCACGGCGGTTCCGGCGACCCCGATGTTTGGAGTGAAGCTGGTGATGATTGGCCCATTAGTGCCAACCACGAATGGAACGTCGCTGGAGTCCGAACCTGCCGAAGTGGTAACGGAAATGAGTCCGGTAGTCGCTCCAGCCGGAACCGTAGTCACGATCTGCGTCTCAGATGACGAGGACACAGTCGCCGCAGTACCATTGAATGTCACGGTGTTACTGCTGGGAGTTGTGCTGAAACCGGTGCCGTAAATGGTGACGACGGTGCCGGCCAGTCCTGACTTGGGTGTGAATTCGATGACAGAAACCAGCGCCGAACTTTGTCGTGAGATCGAAAGCAGGTTGCCGACGGAATCGTAGCTATAGCGGGCCGTATCTCCTGACGGATCGATAACGGCAGCGAGGCGTCCCAGATCGTCGTACACATACTTGATCGGATTGTTGTTGCCGGCGGACAGCGAGAAGTCAACCGTCGTGTTGTTGTTTGCGGTTACGATTGCGTTAGGGCTGATGCTCGCGTTGAAGCCCGCAGCGGAAGCCTGAACCGTGTAAGTTCCTGGAGCAAGCGCATTGGCTGTGTAGTCGCCAGAAGCATTTGTGGTGACCTTGGCAAAGGTGTTTGCGCCTTGCAACACCTTGACGATAGCGCCGACGATCGGAGTAACGCCATCAACTTGCGTCACGCGACCGAGAATCGTTCCCGGCGGCGAGAGTGTGAGATTCGAGGTCGTGGCTGAGCCTCCGACCACGACCACTCCTGAGTTTATTTGCGTCCCATATTGAGCTGCTGAACCACGAATGTCATAAGTGCCGGGCACAAGGTTGGCGATTGAATAGGCGCCGTCACCGAGGGAGTTAGTTGATCCCTTTACAATTCCACCTTGCAAGGCCTCCACCAGCGCTCCACTTATAGGCACACCTTCACCTGCGCGAGTAACCGTGCCAGTGACACTTCCCGATGTCGTCGTAAAAGTTACACTGTTACTAGCCAGTCCATTGACTGTCACCACCACAGGCCCGGTCGTAGCACCAGCAGGAACTGGAACGCCGATGCTTCCGCTGCTCCAGCTCGTCGGTGTGGCAGTAACTCCGTTGAAGGTCACGGTGCTGAGGCTCTGGAGCGCCCCGAAGTTGGATCCGTTGATGGTGACCGGAGTGCCTACAGAACCGGTTGAAGGTGAAAGATTTGTGATGTTTGGTTGAGGTGTCGGGAGCGTCACGCTAATGCGTGAGTCCCAGGTTGTTTCGATACTAAGGTCGGCTTTCGTGTTGACTGTAGGGGCTGCAGTAAGTAGCACTCCGACCCACACAAAAAACCGATCCGTCGCGGAAAATGTTATGGCTGAAGACGTCGAACAAGTAATTGTGTGAAGACCGCGCGTTGTGGTGATGTTAAAACCAGTGGCGTTACAGATTGGGGTTCCGGAAGTGCTGTTCTTATAAAGTTTCGCTAATGGAGTCATGGCGCCGGAATCGGCGGTCTTGTTCATGTACAGCCTGAATATGAATGATGAGCCTGCGGGAATGACACCAGCGATATTTGGAACATTTGTCTGAGTCTCAAACGACTTGATTGCGTATTCACCAGCTGGCTGATTTTTCAAATTCAAGGTTTGCAGTGTGAGCGAGGATGCATCCGGACCAATGGTCTTCAGTTGCATGTTACTGCTGACGACCGCTGAGTTTTCGCGATGGAGGTAGTAGGTGGTGACTTGGGCCTGAGTTGGACCGGCAACCATTAGTAGCAGGGCCAAAAAAAGAACGGCTTTCCAACCCGACTGTGCCATGGGTTATACCTCCCTACTCAGCAGTCATTGACCGCTCAGCGATTAGGTCGATTACTTCCTAAGGTCAGAATCGCGAGACGAGATCTTTCGGGAGGCAGACGGAATCTATGATCTCAAACCAAACTGGGCAGCGGTTGTAAGGAGTCGTTGACGTGTGAGTGTCGGGGAAAACTCAAAACGAAAACGAAAGGAACTCAGAACGGGGCGGACTCTACTCTCGCGTTTTTCGTCTGTCAATAGGAAAGTTTTTCATAGTGAGGTTCCAAATCAATTTGATTTGATGATGATTGAGTTTGAGATGCAACATAGGAGTGAATGCCGCATTTCTGAGCCGCAGACATCACAAACTCATAAAGGACTTATCGCCACGTCATCAACTCACTGCGGAAAATATGTGGACTTTCTTGAGACTACGCCTTCGTTAACTTGCCGTCATTCAGCTATAAGGATTGAATGAGCGCGCTCTCTCCTTCTTGCTTACAAAAGATCTTGGGACCTGCGACACGAAATGATTAGTCGTAGTGTAACTGTAACTCTCCCTTGGTGTAACAAGTAAGGTCAAGAGTTTGAGCACGGAGTGCGCACAAAGCGGGCAGTGCGCTCTATGCGCGGATACAGAACACTTTTCGAGTACCACAGTCGGCATCCCATTTAACTGGGAGTAATAGTTCATTGACACCGAACAGACGTTAATGCAGGGTGCAAATAAACGCGCTTAACTTATAAAGGACTTGGTGCCGAAGGGGACTCCGAGCAATACATCGTTTTTTGCCTGTTTGCGGGAGCTTTTGGATTTTCTTAAAGAAATTCACACGTCCCGCCTTCCGCACTGTCCGCACCAACCGCACGCTCCGCACTAGTTGTACCTTAGTTGTTCCTGACTTTGTCCAGCCTTGAGCGGCAATTCTGACGTGAACCGGTTCAACTCTATTGGCCCAACTGACGTGATTTGTATCACTGGCAGAGCGAATGTCCATGAGCGCTACTTTGTAAGGTTGCACCAAGCGAACGCTCAACCGTATCGTTGAGTCTATAGTTAAGCGACAACATGGTTGATGGCTAAATGATAAAACTTAGCAACGCTTGCTCGGACTTGAAGCGTTGACGACAGCGCCAGCTCTTGACAGGCTCAGTAGCGCACAATAGATTGATGATAGTAAAATTGCGTGCAAATTTATCTACGTAGGATTTAACACATGAAACTTGCTCGGGACATAATGAGTCTGTCGACCTTCAAGCGCGATAGCAACAAAGTGATGCGTCAAATGAAGAAGACTAAAGAGCCGGTTGTTCTGACTGTCAATGGCAAAGCGGCAGTGGTAGTCCAGGATGCCGAGAGCTATCAAAAACTCCTTGAGCTCAAACAGCGGTCGGAGGTTGTCGAGATCCTGCGTCAGCGCCTCGAGTCACGAAGTCGTAAGAAAGGACGACCAGCGGAAGACTTTTTCAATGAGTTCTTCGCCAAGAATAACATTCCAGTCGAAGATTGATGAAAAAGTACAAGGTCATCCTCCATTCAGATGCCGAGTCGGACATCGAATCATCCTTCAAATGGGGTTGTCGAGCGTGGGGAGAAGAAAACGCGAAACTGTGGGTGCGGAAACTACGGCGGGCTATTAGAAAACACCTCACATCATTGCCATTGGCTTGTCCTCTCGCGCCGGAGACCGAACAATTGGGTGCTTCCATCCGGCATTTGATCGTCGGACGTTATCGCGTCCTCTTCACGATTAGAGGAAGGACAGTCACGATTCTTCACGTCAGCGGTCCATACACAGACCCCGATGAGACTGTTTGATCGAGCTTCCATTGGGTTATCGATTTCAGCGCTTTCATAGTCTTGGTTCTTGATTGGCTTGATCGCTGTGGTCGTACCTACCCCAGATTGGATCGATCCTGGTTCTAGCGCAGCAACCGTTCGTTCAGTGCATATGAAAACACTCATGGATACAGATCACGGACTCGTACAAAGGGCTGTCCACTTTCCGCAGCCCGACGCACCTTTCTAGCGATTACGTCCTCGAGTGATAACAATCGATCCAGTGTTTCGTATAGATCGAGACCATCCATACAAACAACCCGTTTCCCACGGCCAAAAGCCTCAAGCCCATCATCAGTAAAGCCGCTGTTACTTACGAAGAGGCCACGCGTCCATGCTGCTTTATCCTCAAGCTTAGCATTGAATGATCGCAGGTCGGCTGCTCCAATCCTAAGGTCTGTCCATTTGGCCTCGAGCAGGTAAGTCTCACCTGAGAGTTGAAAGCTCCCATCGATTTGCTCACCAATCAACCGAAATGCCGCCCGCGCGCCTAAACCACTTGCGTCGAACAAGACTTTAAGAAAATGTTCGAACTCGTAACCGCGGGGTTGCGGAGCCAAACACGAAATTTCGATTAACCTGGACTTGAGATCGGTCAAGACGTGAGGATCAACGACCTGTATGACTGGCTTGCGTGTATTGGTAACCTTTGCAGTTGTGCCAGGCGAGCCGCTAAGCCGAGCAATCAGACGATCGAATTCGGACTGAGCGTCTGGTACTTGCTCCTCAATGCGCTTCCTTCGTTGCTGAGCACAACGGTAGTCCCATAATGCTTTTAAAACGCGGACGCGAGTCGATGAGTCGCTTGCCCTTAGAAAGCACCTTAGACGCTTCGCTTTGCTCGTGCCCTCGGCGCTGAACTTTGGGTGATCAATGTCGATGTCGAGTTCGTCCGAAAAGAACTCGGCAAACGTCCGATCGGTGAAGTCGAGAACGTACCCACCGCCCATGCCAAAAAGATCGTCGATGAGACTCATATCGAGCGCGCGAATCTTATCGGTTGGCATTGTCGAGCACCTCCGTCATTTCGCTCGCGCAGAGTAATGCGCGCAGTGCCTACACTTACACGGTTAGTTGGTACTTAATCGTTTTACTTGCGCCGAGCGCGTTTCAACTGCCACTCCAGGGTTGCTTCAGGAACTGTACTGTAGCTCATCCACCAATTGATTGCATTTCAACCGCCGAATTGCGGTCGCGACTGTTTTCCTTCTCGTAATCTCTTTGATTCCAGCATCAATCGATCACGTACTTGCTCAACGGCTCACTGATTTGAACGATCCGCCTAAAAGATCCTTTGGGCTTGTTCGACTCGTCGTTTTCGCGATGAGACTCGCGCCGATGCGCGCAGTCTTGACCGCTTCTCTTCTGCTTAATTTCTGATTATGCTACATGCATTTGTGTCGTAGAGAACAGGCATAATTCGTCGCTAATGAGCGTAACTAAATCACAATTCTGTGGAGACTCGTCGTGTCCAGCTATGATGTATTTATAAGTCACGCCACTGAAGATAAAGACAGCATCGCTAGGCCGCTGGCGCAAGCTCTATCTAAATATGGAGTACGCGTGTGGTACGACGAATTCGAACTTAAGTTGGGCGATAGCTTGAGCCGTTCTATTGATAAAGGATTGGCAGAATCGACTTTTGGGCTGTGGTCATATCACCTTCATTCTTGCTAAGAATTGGCCTGAATACGAACTCCGGGGCTTGACGGCAAGAGAAATGCGTGGTGTGAAAGTCATACTCCCTATTTGGCATCAGGTAACTATCGACGACGTTATCAGGTATAGCCAACCATTAGCCGACAAGCTTGCCGTTTCGACTACGAACAAGTCTCCTGAGCAAATTGCATTAGAGGTCATCGGAATCATACGACCGGACTTACTGACCAAAATTCATAAACGAATTGCAGATCAAACTTCTCGTGCGACCGCAAAGAGGGAAAAAGTAAAAGTAGCTGACATAAAGCTTGGGTTACCCAAGCACAAAGACCTACCTCCTAGCTTAATCAGTAGAATCAGATTAATAAGAGCAGCCCTTCTTGGCGTTTATACGCACTCAATGAAATATTGGGTTGATGGTTTCCGGGCGATGCTCATCCATCAAAAGAAATCGCGTGGTGGGAGCATTTGGCTTCCTGTTTCCATGAGTACGCTGCAATAACACGTCTCGCGGATCAAGAGAAATATGAAACACTGTTCAAAGTGATATTGGCGCTTGGAAACGGCGCGCAAGAACAAGAGTTGCGGGAAGAACTGAGATTGCTTCCTGAAAATGCCTTCGAAATACTGACTAGTATGTGGAAGTCAGAATACCCATCGTATGATTTTGAAGAAGAATTTCCGAACAGCATGGAAACGTCCGAAGAAGAGCATCAGAAGTGGGTAGAGACTTTGGATCTTGAGGATTATGATTCTCTCGACAAGGATCTGAAGTAAACCTAGAACTGAACAGTTTAGTCACCCAGATTCCTGAGGAGTTAACAGAAGATGGGTTATTCTTCTCGCGGTGGTCATACGACTGATGACTGCCATTTAATAGCTAGGGGCACAGACTTTATCGCAATGCGCGGACGCTTCCATAAGATTGTCGCTCTAGCGGATTGTGACGCATCAACCTTCCACCACTCTCAAACTCAAGCGCAGAATTTACACGGAATGAACGTGACGAACGGTTTGTTTCACGCATCATTTCCTTTGAAAATTGGGATGGCAGGCTCCCAACGAGAGGTTTTTGTACCTTAGTTGTTCCCAAACTTCGAAATTCTCCGTTTTTATTGAGGATTTTTAGGTAGTTGGTGCCGAAGGGGGGACTCGAACCCCCACGAGTTGCCTCACACGCCCCTCAAACGTGCGCGTCTGCCAGTTCCGCCACTTCGGCATGAAGTGAGTTTAGAGAGCTGCGGCCATTATAGCCGGAATCGTATTCGATCAAAGACCTACTGGCTCGCAGCGGGTGAAGCCGCTGGTGCTGCCGGTGAAGCTTCCTGTGCCGGCGCTGGTGTCGGTGTTGACGTTGGGGCTGGGGCGCCTTCCGATTGCAAAACCGATCGCGATCCACTGAGTGTCGGCAAGCCGAGCGTGAGTGCTATCAACATGAACGCCGCCGCCGCTCCGATCGTGATCTTTGCAAGAAGACTCGCCGTGCCACGTGGTCCAAAAGCAGTGCTCGATAGAGTGTTGGAAAAGAGCGCTCCTGCATCCGCTTTTCCTGGTTGCAGCAGGATCGTGATCACAAGAACCAAACACGCTAGAACAAACAACGCATAAAGAATATAAGTTAACAAATCAAAACCTCAACGTCTGTAATTCACAATCTCAGCAAAACTGTCTGCTTTCAAACTCGCACCGCCGACCAGTGCGCCGTCAATATCAGGTTGCTTCATCAAACCTTCGATGTTGTCGGGTTTGACTGAGCCGCCATAAAGAATTCTCAAAGCGTCGCCCGCGGCTTTAGATTGCCTTTCCGCGAAAACGCGCCGGATAAACGCATGCATTTCCTGCGCTTGCTCCGGCGTCGCTGTTCGTCCAGTGCCAATGGCCCAGACGGGCTCGTAGGCGAGGATGATACGGTCGAGGTCTGAGGCTGTCAACCCACTGAGTCCGCCGTTCAATTGCGTAGAAACCACGGTTTCCGCGCTTCCCTGCTCTCGCTGATCGAGTGTTTCGCCGACGCACATGATCACTGTCAAACCGCTTTTAAGCGCCGCGTGAACCTTCTTGTTGACCATTTCGTCGGTCTCGCAATAGAACTGCCGCCGCTCAGAATGGCCAACAATCACATACGTCGCGCCGACATCTTTCAGCATCGACGCAAGCACCTCACCGGTGTGAGCTCCCTCTTCGACTTCGGTTGAGCAGTCCTGACCGGCGACGCGGATGTTCGACCCTTCGAGACGATCTGCAACTGTCTTGATCGCCGTGAAGACAGGAGCGATTACGACTTCACAGTGGTTTGCATTGGCGACGAGAGGCTTCAGCGCAAGCGCAGTATTAACTGCGTCGCTGAGCATCTTGTACATCTTCCAGTTTCCGGCGATTACAGGTTTTCTCATCTATTTGTCATTGAGCGCTTCGACGCCCGGCAGAGTCTCGCCCGCTAAAAACTCAAGCGTAGCGCCGCCGCCGGTTGAGATGTGCGTGATCTTGTCGGCAACGCCCGCGCGGGTAACAGCGGAGACGGAGTCGCCGCCACCGACGATCACAATGGCGCCGCGTTCAGCGGCTTCAGCGACGGCTTTCGCGACGCCGACTGTTCCCTGGTCAAAAGGTGGTTCTTCGAAGACGCCCATTGGACCATTCCAGATGATCATGCGCGCATCCTGGAGCGCCGACGCGAAGATGGCTACTGTTTCGACACCGATATCCATTCCAGCCAATCCGATGTTTGTGAACTCGATCGGGATCGTCTTCGCCACGATCTTCTCGCCCTTGATCGGCTCGTAGCTGTCAACCACCTGATGATCCGTCGGCAGGAGAAACACGATTCCCTTTTCTTGAGCGCGCTTCTTAATCTCACGCGCGGTTTCGAGCATGCTGTCTTCAACTAACGACTTGCCAACCGTGAAGCCCTCTGCTTTCAAAAACGTGTAAGCCATCGCGCCGCCGATCAAGATCTTATCGACACCTCGATCGATGAGCGCATTGATGACTGGGATCTTGTCAGAGACTTTCGCGCCGCCGAGGATCGCTACAAACGGATGCTCGGGGTCGTTAAGCACTCTGCCCAGATACTCGAGCTCTTTCTCCATCAACAACCCGGCCGCCGCTCTTCGCACGTGACGAGTTATGCCGGCCGTTGATGCGTGCGCACGATGCGCTGTCCCGAAAGCGTCGTTGACGTAGACGTCGCACAAGCTGGCCAAATGCTTCGCGAAGTTGTCGTCGTTTTTCTCTTCCTCCGGATGGAAGCGAAGGTTCTCAAGCAACAGCACGTCGCCATTCGACATCGCCGCGACCTTCGACTCTGCTGGTTCACCTACACAGTCGTCGGCGAACGCGACGGGACGTTTGAGTAAACTCGAAAGATGTTCAGCGACTGGGCGAAGCGAGTATTTGTCGACGCGCTCGCCTTTCGGTCTGCCGAGATGCGACGCGAGGATCACGCGTGCCTGCTGTTCGGTGGCGTAGTTGATGGTCGGCAAAGAGGCTTCTATGCGGGTGTCTTCTTCAACCTTGCCGTCCTTGATCGGCACGTTGAAATCGACGCGGATGAAAACACGCTCGCCACGAAGAGGCACATCTTTGATGGATAGCTTAGCCACAAAAGGCACAAAAATCACAGAAAGAAAATTAAAGTCCCTTGCTAGAGATGTACTTGATCAGATCGCGCACACGACACGAGTAGCCCCACTCGTTGTCGTACCACGAAAGCACCTTCAACATCTTTCCGCCGATCACTTTCGTGTACTCAGCATCGACGATCGACGAATTCGAGTTTCGCCTGAAATCAATTGACACGAGCGGTTCCTCGCAAAATTCGAGAATGCCTCGAAGCTCCTCATTTGCCGCATCCTTGAATGCGCGGTTTACGTCTTCGGCAGTCGTCTCGGTTTCCAGATCCATCACGACGTCAACCAACGACACATTCGGCGTCGGCACGCGCACCGAGATTCCATCAAACTTTCCTTTCAACTCCGGCATCACGAGGGCAACCGCTTTCGCAGCTCCAGTCGAAGTCGGAATCATCGACATCGCCGCCGCCCGGGCGCGTCGCATATCCTTGTGCGGTAGATCGAGAAGCTGCTGATCATTCGTGTACGAATGGATCGTCGTCATCTGCGCGGAGCGGATGCCAAACTTCTCATGGACCACTTTCGCGACCGGCGCGAGGCAATTGGTAGTGCACGACGCGTTCGAAATTATGTGGTGCGAAGCTGGATCGTATTTCTCTTCGTTGACGCCCAACACGATCGTGATGTCTTCATTCTTAGCCGGCGCCGAGATGATCACTTTCTTCACCGAGCCTCGCAGGTGCTTCTTCGCATCTTCGGCCTTGGTAAACAGTCCGGTTGATTCAATGACGATCTCGGCGCCCACCGATTCCCAGTCGATCGCGGCCGGATCTCTTTGCGAGAAGACGCGAAACTCGTCGTTGTCAACGCGAATGCCGTTTTCTGTCGAGGTGATCTCGTGGTCCAGGTTCCCAAGCACCGAGTCGTACTTGAGCAAATGCGCGAGCGTTTTGGTGTCGGTCAGATCGTTGACGGCTACGAAGTCGATGTCTGGATCACCTATAGATGTGCGATAAATATTCCTTCCGATACGACCAAATCCATTGATACCAACCTTCACCGCCATCGTCTAATCCTCCTAAATTTGTCTCGATTGTGGGACAACACGCGTCGCGAATGTGGGACAGATTTCCCCCTTCTTCCGCTCACACGTTAACGGTAAATTCGCTCAAACGTTAACTGTAAGAAGACAGGCAAGATTATGCGGCACGTTTCGGCGTGTCAAGCGAGCCTTTTGGCCAACTTTTTGAAACTGCTTTTCCGCACACGACGTAGTAAAGGCTTGATACAGCGGACCTTCGTTTGCCAGAATGTCCCCGACTCTTCCAAGCCCGTAGCAGTTCGAACTGGTAGGAAACACGTTTAAGGAGCTCTTCGTCTGATGTTTACTTTCATATCTCGCACTTTAGTTAGGCCGGCGGTTCTCGCATGCATCTTGTTTAGCGGAACGACCGCGGCACTGGCACAGGTTCCGCAGTCAACTCCGCGACCGACACCCGCACCGGGCGATCCGAGTAGACCGCCGTCACAGCAACCGATTCCGGGCACCACGCCGACACCAAACCCGGCGGCGCCTCCGGGAGCGCCCCAGACAAATCCTGCTGCACCCCCAGGAGCGATTCCGGTTCAAACCCCCGTACCGGGGCAGTCACCAGCGCCGGGGCAGACACCTGCGCCGACTTCTCCGACTGGTGAACCGCTGCCAACCACACCGCAGGAGCCTTTGCGCGAGCCGGTGATCCCGCAGTTCCAGCCAAAGCCTTTGCCACCGGTACCCAGTCTTAATCGTCTGGGAATTGGTAGTGAGACGGTGACGTTGACTCTAAACGACGCGATCAAGCGCGCTCTCGAAAACAACAACGACATCGAAGTTGCACGTGATGACGTTCGTATTGCTGAGACTCAGTTGCGTGCACTCGAGGGAGTCTTCGATCCGGTCTTCGCGATCACGCCGACATACGACAAACGCATCGCTCCGCAACAGAGTTCGCTCGGCGGCGGTTCAGTGACAAGCACCACCGTATATGCATTCGATCCTGGAGTCGTGAAGCAGTTTGGCAAAGGCGGTGGAAACTACTTTCTGTCGTTTAATACCGATCGCACGGATAGCAGCAACAGTTTCAATCGACTGAACCCGTTTTATTCATCGAACCTTGCGTTGCAGTTTACGCAACCGCTGTTGCGTAATCGTTCCATCGACAACAATCGCAGGCAGATTCGGATTCAACGCAAACGACTGGACCAGTCAGACGCCGACTTTCGCCAGCGGACGATCGAGGTGATCACTCGCGTGCAGCAGGCTTACTGGGAACTGGTGTTCGCTCTGCGCGATCAGCAGAACCAACTCTCGAACCTGAACCTTTCGCGCGAGAGTCTCCGAAACATCGAGGCGCAGATCGCGGCCGGCGCAAGGGCCCCGCTGGAGAGAGCTGAGGTTCTAACAGAAGTTTCGAATCGCGAGACTGCGTTGCTGAGCGCAATTCAGTCAGTCGCGGTTGCTGAAAATAATTTGAAGGTCCTGATCTTTAAGGAACCAACCAGTCCTGAATGGTCGGCCCAACTTACTCCGACTGAAACGCCGAAGTTTGATACGACGCCGGTGAATCTTGACGACGCATTGAAAGCCGCTCGTGACAACCGTCCTGAGTTGCGAAGATTGCGTCTGCAAAACGAAATCAACGATATCGATATCTCGTACTTCAAAAACCAAACGAAGCCACGCATCGACTTAGTCGGCACTGTCGCTCTTACGGGTCTTGCTGGAACTGCGGTTGGCGACGTTTTGGCTCCTCCGGTTCCGGGCACCTTAGTACCACTAATCTTCGGCGATCCCCTGACGAATTCATCCGCGTTTCTATTCGATCAGATTCGCGCTATTCAACTGGCTCAGGGCCTTCCGGTAGCCGTTTCACCACTCGTGCCGGCGGACGAAGAAGCCCAACTCAACCAAACCCTAATTGGCGGCTACGGCCAGAACCTTCGTAATTTGTTCAGCGGCGACACGCGCAACATCAGAGTAGGCGTGACGATTCAATTTCCGTTCAAGAACAAAACCGCGGAAGCGAACCTGGCCGGCGCACGGATTCAGAAAGAGCAGTTGCTGGCCACAACCCGAGGGCAACAGCAGACTATTGAAGTGGATGTTCGCAACTCTGCTCAGGCGGTTGAGTCATCGCGCCAGCGAGTTCTCTCGGCGCGTGAAGCACGCGTGAATGCCGAGATGCAACTCGAAGGCGAGCAGAGGTTGTACCAGGTGGGCCGTTCGACGACCTTCCTTCTGTTCCAGCGTGAGAACGCACTTGCGAACGCGCGTGCGTCTGAGTTGCGTGCAGAAACGGATTACAACAAGGCATTGGCTGACTTGCAACGTGCGACTTCGACAACGTTGCGAGCAAACAACGTGATTGTCGAAACTCCGGCGGTTCCGTAAATCGCTTAAGTACACAAAAGGCACAAAAGGCGCAAATCAGCTTATTATTTGCGCCTTTTGTGCTTTTTTGTGTACTAAGATACTTCCTGGATGAAGATCTCTGCCACCATCATCACATTCAACGAAGAAACGCACATAAAGGCCGCTTGCGAATCAGTTGCGTGGGCCGACGAGGTTGTGGTGGTAGACTCGAATTCGACCGACCGGACTCGCGAGCTTGCGGAGTCTTGCGGCGCGCGAGTAATAACGAATACGTGGCCCGGTTTTGGCGCGCAGAAGCAGTTTGCAGTCGATCAAGCAAAGCATGAGTGGATCTTCAGTCTAGATGCGGATGAACGAGTCTCGGATGAATTGAAGCAATCGATTCAATCGTTGCAAAGTGAAAAAGATCTTGCCGACGGATATCAGATCGCTCGGCGCACTTACTACCAGCAACGCTGGATACGCGGCGGAGGCTGGTATCCGGATCGACAGCTACGGCTGTTCAGGAAAAGCAAAGGACGCTGGAAAGAACGTCACATTCATGAGTCGGTGAAGATGGATCCTGGCGCTCGCGTCGATAGGCTCAAAGGGGATCTGCTTCACTACACTTTACAAGACGCGGCTCATCACCATCGGATGATCGGTGAGCGTTACGCGCCACTTGCAGCTTTGCAAATGTTTGAAGAGGGCCGGCGCACGTCAGTGTTAGGAGTGGCGTCAGCAGGACCAGCAGCGTTCATCAGAAGTTTGATTCTCAAGGGTGGGTTTCGAGACGGATTGGCCGGTTTTACTATTGCCAGCTTCGCTGCGCATCATGCATTTTTGAAACACCTGATGCTTTGGGAGAAGCAAAGAAAGTAATCCACAGATTACACAGATGCCAGATTTCAACCTGATCCCCCCAGTGTTTGGATACATCGCCGCCGGCGTTTTTGGCGCGATCATCGGAAGTTTTCTTAACGTTGTCATTCATCGACTCCCGCTCGAAGAGTCGATCGTCTTTCCAAACTCACGCTGCCCGTCGTGTGGCGCAGCGATCGCTTTTTACGACAACATTCCCGTGCTCAGCTACGCTGCGCTCGGCGGAAAGTGTCGCGGCTGCAAGAAACGCATCTCGTTTCGTTATCCCGCGGTCGAGTTTTTCACCGGTGCTCTGTTTGCCGCCGTCGCGTGGCACGACGGGTTAAGCGCCGCGCTGCCGTTCGATCTTGTTTTCGTTTCAGCACTCGTGGCGCTTGTGTTCATCGACGCCGAACATATGATCCTTCCTAACGTGATCACATATCCTGGGATCGTGTTCGCGCTCGTCGCTCGAATTGCCCTTCCTTATCTAACAGGCACACCACACTTCGACGATATTCCTTCCCTCTCGGGCGGTGCATTAGCCGGCATGCCGGTGTGGGTGGTCTCACTTGCGGGGGCGATCATTGGAGCTTTATTCGGTGGTGGATCGTTGTGGCTGATGGGTTGGACGTGGGAAAAACTTCGCGGCATCGAGGCGATGGGTCTCGGCGACGTGAAGATGATGTTCATGGTCGGCGCTTATCTTGGTTGGCGACTCACGATACTTACGATCTTCGTCGGCGTCTTAACAGGTTCGATAATTGGCATCGCGTTGATGGCACGACAAGGCCAGCGAAACATGCAGATGCTCTTGCCGTTTGGTGTCTTTCTCGGACTCGGCGCAGTTGCAGCGCTCCTCTTCGGCGCGCCACTCGTCGAGTGGTATGCAGGACAGTTCAGGTGACGTATCGCAATCGTTTTCAATTCGGATTGACGATGCTGACGGGGCTCTTCCTGCTGGCTGTCCTGTTTGCGATTCTGCTCTACGCACTCA
Organism: uncultured Acidobacteriota bacterium; assembly: GCA_963800055.1. Taxonomy (GTDB): domain Bacteria; phylum Acidobacteriota; class Blastocatellia; order Pyrinomonadales; family Pyrinomonadaceae; genus PSRF01. The sequence goes on along the minus strand of CAWCZP010000013.1, from coordinate 31,125 downwards.
CGCCTGAAACTCCGGCTACGCGAGGTCCAATCCTGCTGGCTGCTTTCATCGCGATTCTGATTGGCGGTTTGCTGTGCATTCTGTTTTTGCTTCGCTGGCTGCTGCGTCCTTATCAGAAGCTGGTCGGCGAAGCGCAGCGAGCGTCAGTTCCAAATCAGATGCTCAAATCGCGGGATGAAGCCGAGTTTGTCCTCGAAACATTTCAGTCAGTCGTCGCGCAGTTGCAGGAGCAACGGAAAGAACTCGAGCAGCTAAGCGCAGAGGCGCGCGAACGCGCCAGCTCGGCTGAGAAATTCAGCGAACGCATCGTTGCGAGTTTGCCTTCGGGATTGATCGCGTTTGATGGAGCAGGACTCTCGATGGCCATCAACACTCCTGGGCAGACGCTTTTGGAGGTTGACGGAAGAGCGTTGGGTGAATCGTATCAGCAACTGCTGGGCGCGCACGCCGAGTTGACGGACGATGATCGGCGACTGTTTGCAAAACGGAACGCTTTACCGGCGCACTGAGATCGAGACAGTTAGTCCGGATGGAAAGTTGCGACGCCTCGGCGCCACGATCGCGCCGATTGAGTTGCCACCGGAGCGTGGGCCGCGTGGTGCGCTCTGTTTGTTGACAGACATTACTGAGGTCACTGAGCTTCGCGAGCAGGTTGCGCTGAAGAACAACCTTGAAAGCCTTGGCGAGATGTCGGCAGGGTTGGCCCATGAGTTCAAAAATGCGATCGCGACGCTACAGGGTTATGCGCAGCTTTTGCAAAGTTTGGAATTGAACGATAAGGCGCAGGTTGCGGCGGGCTCGTTGCTGAATGAGGTGCGAAATCTTTCGAGCATGGTGACGGCGTTTCTCAATTTCGCGCGGCCGCAGCCATTGCAACTCGAGCAGGTATCGATAAAGGAGTTGATCGACGACTGCGCTGCTGAATTGGAGGCGTTGTTTCAGGAGTTGCGGGTTGAGCTTCTAATCGACGTGCAAGAGGATTTACAAGTTCGCGCAGATGAAAGAATGTTGCGGCTTGCGCTGCTGAATCTCATGCGCAATGGGGCGGAGGCGATCGCTGAAGAAAAGACAGATCGAAAGGTGTTTGTGCGAGCGGCGCGTGAAGGCGAAAGTACGATCATTGAGATCCGAGATACCGGTTCTGGAATTCCGGCGGCCCAGTTGCAAAAGATCTTCATTCCATTCTTCACGACAAAGGTCAAAGGCCACGGAGTTGGTTTAGCCTTAACTCACCGGATCATCACAGAACATGGCGGAACGCTCGGCGCAGCAAACTCACCACATGGCGGTGCTGTCTTCACCCTTAGACTTAGCCACGAAAAGGCATAAAAGTCACAAAATTTTTCAAGATTGGTTTTGTGCCTTTTGTGGCTAAATTCTGTATTCGTTCCAGCGTCGATCGACGAGAGCGGCGATGTCATCGCGCACGATCAATTCGTCAGGAAAGCCGGGTTTGGTGCGAGCGTCGATCACGATCGGAGCTTTGTAGACGAGGTGATGTCGTTGAACGGACGTGTTTGAAGCGTAGATGTCGGCGGCTGGTTCAAACCTGGTCCAGGTGGCCCATAAGAAATCCGGCGACGAGCGCGCGACCCGCGCATCGTCGTGCAAGATAATCAACGGCCAACTCGCGAAAACCGGATCGCCCGCCACCCTCGAGCGAGCGCTTCGTCCTCCGCAAACGATCCGCCCTGCAACACCAAACATCCACCGCAGAACACCTCCGCACGCGAAACATAACGCGGCAACTCACCCTTAAATTCTCGTGGCAGTTTGCGAACAGGCTCACCTAATCCCAACATGATCGCCTTGCTGCCTTCATTCACCTTGCCACTCGTGTAGTCCAACGTGTCCATCGACACATTTGAAAACACAAACAGATCAGTCTCGGGCCGGAAGCGCTCGAGCACGTGCTCCAGCAAAGCCGGAAAGTTTTTCAAGTCCTGCGGCGTGTCGGTGAGTAACAAAAACTTCGTCAAGCGACAACTGCCCTTCACCGAGAATTCGAAAACCGGAAACAAGCGCCTCGCGACCGTATCGCTCCCGCACGACCGCAGCACACAGCGAGTGAAATCCTGTTTCGCCATACGTCCAAAGGTCTCTCACTGAAGGCATCACGGTGGGAAACAGCGGCGACAGCAACCGTTGTAAGTAGTCGCCGATGAAGAAATCTTCCTGGCGAGGTTTTCCGACTACCGTCGCCGGATAGATCGCGTCGCGCCGGTGAAAGATTGCGTCGGCGTGAAAGACGGGATAATCGTGACGCAGCGAGTAATAACCGTAGTGATCGCCGAATGGTCCTTCAGGGCGTCGTTCATGTGGCGGCGCATGACCAACGAGGGCGAATTCTGCTTCTGCAGCAAGCCGGTGCATCTCCTGACCCAAAGGATTGCGGGTCATCTTTAGTTTTTCGCCCGACAACAACGACGCGAGCACGAGTTCCGGCACATCTTCCGGCAACGGCGCGATCGCGGCGAGAATGAGCGCAGGTGGACCACCGAGAAACACAGTTACAGGAAGCGCTTGTCCGAGACGCTCAGCCTCCTGATAGTGAAACCCGCCTCCTTTTTGAATCTGCCAGTGCAGCCCGGCCGAGCGGGCATCGTAAACCTGCATGCGATAGATGCCGAGGTTGTGCTTTTTCGTAACCGGGTGCTCGGTATAGACCAGCGGCAACGTGATAAATGGACCACCATCCTCCTGCCACGTCGTCAGGACGGGCAATTCGTTCGAGCCGCGCCGGTCGATCGACAACCTGAGTCACTGGCGATCGAGAGGTATTTCGTGTTCCGAGTTTGAGGAGGTCACGAGCTACAGAGCGATGTTTCCAAAGTTCGGCGGGCTTAGGCGGCAGGATCGACTCGGCAATGTGGACCATGTCGCGCACGAACGCCTCGGGTTTTGGACCAAATGCGAGATCGATGCGCCGCTCCGTCCCGAAGAGGTTGGTCACCACCGGGTAACGACTTCCCTTCACCCGCTCAAAAAACAAAGCCGGCCCACCTTCGCCGATCACACGACGATGGATCTCGGCTAACTCGAGGTAAGGATCAACCTCGGCTTTGATGGTGATGATTTCGTTTTCTCTGGTGAGTAATTCTAGAAAGGTGCGAAGGTTAGGATGCATCAAGCTCGTTTCTTTAACAGCGGGGGCAAGCCTCCCTTCCAGACTTGTTCTTACCTATCAGCTCAAAAAGAACAGGTCAGGAAGGGAGGCTTGCCCCCGCTCTTTGCCTTATGGCCGGTCCGCGGGCTTCTCGACTGTTCGCGGGCGAGCGCGCACCGCAGGAGCCGGTTCACCCAAACGCTTTTCGATCTCGTCGTGCGCGATCTCCGCGGCTTCCGCGACGTACGGCTGGTGTGAATCCCGAAAAGGTTTGATCAGTTCGAGCGTCTGGGCATCGCCGATGCGTGCGAGGGCTTTAAGTAAACCTGCATTGATTCGCGGTGCGTTGCTACTTCTTTTCAAAAAGGAATAAAGCGCATCGGGACTTTCCAATTGCGACAAATAACCGATCGCCTGCTCCTGGCGGCCTGAATCGAGCTCATCGACGATTCGAAACAGCGATTCGGATCGACCCATGCGATACAAAGCCCAGTCGAGCGCGAGTCGAACTTCCTTGTTGCTTTCCTGTAGCTGATAACCCTCAACCAGCTTGCGCTGATCGGTAGCGGCAAGTTGCGCGAGCGCCTCAGCGCTGCGTCGTCGCACATTAGCATCCGCACTGCCGAGCTGTTTCGAAAACTCAGCCGGATTCGAACGCGCATCAACACCATCGATCGGCGACTGTGCCTGAGTACTACCAACAAGCAACAAACCCCACACAACGATTGCGATCTTTAGCGTTCTTCATCATCTAAATCCTGAAAAATCCTGTAATCCTGTCAAGCCTTCTTCTTCCGCAACGACGCGCTATTCAAATCCAACTCCGCCACCGGAATCACTTCAACATTCTGAAACTTCTTCTGCAACTCCGGCAGGAACTTCTTCGCATCCCCGACGATAATGATGTTGCTCGTCTTCGCATCCAACCGCGTGCCCGCAAACTTCTGAATGTCCGCAGGTGGTGATCGCCTGCACGTTGTTTATGTACCGGTTGATCTCATCGAGACTCAATCCGTGCAACGCCAAGCGAAGCCACCTGGTTTACCAATCCGGTTGCCGTCTCGAGATTTCTCGAAAAACCTCCAATCAACACAGCCTTGCGCGGAGTTAGTTCGACATCCGCCGGCGGCGCAGAAGACAAACGACCAATCTCGCCTAACAACAGATCCGCCACCACCGCGCCCGATTCGTTCTTCGTCTGTGCCGAAGCGACAAATGGTCCAACATCGCGCCTCGCATCGAGGACACTGCCCGCACCGTAACTCAAACCGCGCTTGATGCGAATCTCCTGATTGAGACGACCTGAGTAACCGCTCAGTACTGAATTGGAAACGATGCCATGAAAATAATCCGTGTCTTTGCGATTGATACCCGAACGCGCAAGAAAAACAGCAGCCTGACCAGCATCGGGCTTATCGATCACAACTACGCGGCTCGCCTGACTGGCCGCGCTCTCCTTCGCGGGCGTTACGGTCGGCAGTGGTGTGGTTGGTTTTTGCCAGTCGCCAAAGTGACGCGTCGCTAATGCGAAGCCGTCTTTAGCACTCATGTCACCGCCGATCACGAGAATCGCGTTATCGGGCCGGTAATACCTCGCGTGCATCTTCGTGATGTCAGCCGCAGTGATTCGCGTGAGCGACTCCGCAGTGCCACTAACCGGATGACCATAAGGACTGTCACCAAACACGACTCGCGCCGCCACAAAACGCCCGATGCTGCCGGGATCGCCAAGTGCGAGCGTCACGTTGTCGAGATACTGCTGTCGCAAACGCTCGACTTCTTCACTCTTGAACGTTGGCCGTCGCACAACGTCCGCAAGGATCTCCATCGCCTCCGAGATCTTCGACGACATGACCCCGACATTTGCCACTGATGAATCCCAACGCGCTGCTGAATCAAGAAATCCGCCGAGACTTTCGATCTGCTGCGCGATCTGTGTTGCGTCCCTGGTCTGTGTTCCTTTTGTGAGCAAGTTCGCCGTCAGATCGGCGAGCCCGGCCAATTCGGGTGGATCAACTTCGCCGCCGTTCTTGATCAGCAACTGAGCCGAAACGAGCGGATACTCCCTGCGCTCGATGACGATCACACGCAATCCGTTTGGCAGAGTTTGCTCGGCAGGTTTCGGGAACGTTCCTGAGCGTGGAGGCGCCGGCGGTGGAGGCGTTGCTTGTGGGGACTGTGCTTGTACACAAAGAACACAAAGAAGAACCACAAAGAAAACCGGTAGCTTACGGATCATTGTTGGGCCCCCTTTGTCGCTTCGGGCAGATAGTACAAAACCAAACGGTTCGTATCAGTGAAGTATTTCTTCATCACACGTTGTATGTCAGCGGCAGTGATCGCTTGCAGTCGAGCGAGATCCGTATTGACTCGAGCCGCATCTCCTAACAGAACGGCTGCTTCTCCGAGCGCGAGTGCTTTTCCGTTACTCGTCTCGCGTTGTCGCAACTGTTCGGTAATGATCTGGTTCTTCGCTTTTTCCAACTCGGCCGCTGTCACTGGAGCGTCCTGCAACTTCTTGATCTCAGCCAGCAGCGACTTCTCTGCGTCCGCGGGTTTCTTCCCTTCAGACAACACCGCGAGCAATACAAACAAGCCTGCATCCTCGCGAGCTTCGGCGCTCGAATTAATTTCAGCCGCTAGCTGCTGGTTGTAAACGAGTGCGTTATACAACCTCGACGACTCACCAGCGGAAAGAATCGCATCCGCCACACGGAGCGCATCCGAATCCGGATCGGCCAGTCGCGGCGCCAGAAATGTCAGTCCAACCGCGGGCAGTTCGTTTGGACCGTATTCAGTCAAACGAATTTCACTTTTACGCGGCGGCTCTTTCACTTGCACGCGTGGAAGCGGCCGCGTCGGTTTGGCAATCGGAGCAAAGTATTTATCAACCCACGCATCGAGCTGCGCCGGCTCGAAGTCGCCGACCACCACGAGGGTCGCATTGTCCGGACGGTAGTAGGTTGCATGAAACTCCTGTACGTCTTTGAGCGCCGCAGCATCGAGATCTTCAATGCTGCCGATGGTCGGTCGTTTATAAGGATGTTCGAGAAATGACTTCTGTTGCAGCAGGTACTCGAAGCGTCCATACGGCGGCGCAAGCACTCCCTGCCGGAACTCCTCTTTCACGACGTCGCGTTCGGATTTGAAATTCGGATCGTCGACATTCAACCCGGAGAGTCGATCGGCTTCCGCCCAAAGCAACGTCTGCAAATAGTTTGAAGGGACTACTTCGAAGTACACCGTGACGTCGTCGTTGGTAAAAGCATTGTTGAAACCGCCAACGTCCTCAGTTAGCCGGTCCATCATCTCCGACTTCATGTTCTTCGTACTCTTGAACATGATGTGCTCGAACAGATGCGCGAACCCGCTACGACTCTGCGGATCGTCTTTTGAGCCGACGTGATACCAGACCTGTATCGCAACGGTCGGACTCGAATTATCCGCAGCGCTCAAAACGCGCATGCCGTTAGCGAGAGTGCGATCCGTGTACTTGAGCTGCGGCATTCGCGTTTGGGCGAAGCCGTTTGAAAGGAGAGTTGTAAGAAGAGCGACGCAGAGGAATAAACGAATTGAGAAACGAACCATCAAGTTTTTCTCCAGAAACAAATCCTTTAATCGATGTCCAGGGGATTTCGATACGGCTTGCCCTTTTCTTTGTCCGCGCGTTTCATTGCTTCCTGAAACTTCTCTTCGAGAATGCGATCGCGATCCTTCATCGAGCTCAGTTCCTGCGCGAAGATCTGTTCGCGCATCTGTTTCTGCTTATCCAGGCCTTTGACCATCTCATCAAACGATGCGACAGGCTTTGCTTTCTCTTCATGGGAGATGAGAGCGCCGGTTTGGGCGTCGATCGTCATGGTCGCTTCGCAACATGGACAAATGATCGTAAACCTCGAAGTATCAGCCATAACCGTCAGCCTCCTTGTCGAAGCCTTAGTATAGCCAGAAAAAAGCACAAAAAGCACAGAAGATGCTGACTCTCCTGTGCTTTTGTGCTTCTTATGAGTGAGTTTTCTGCTACGGGATGACTTTCTTCACTGCTTTGCCGACCTTCTTAGCACCGGAAACGGTCTTGTCTCCAACTTTCTTAGCGCCTTCGGCCGACTTCTCGCCTACAGTCTTGGCGCCCTCAACCGTCTTCTCCCCAACGGTCCTGGCCTTGTCGCCTACGTCTTCCGCTTTGTCCGCGGTTTCGTCTGCTGCGTCCTCGCCCTTATCGGCCACCCAACCTGCGCCATCCGCAACAGCGTCGCCCGTCGCTTCGAGTGCGTTTGCAACGTTACTGACCACACGTTCTTCGCCGCTCGGAGACGTTGCTCGCACGGTTCTTGTGCCGTCGCGTTGAGTTGTCACTACAACTTTCGAGACGCGCGGGTTGTTACGAAAGACCCTGGTTTCGGTTCGAGTGCCGTCGGCAGCGACGCTGGTAGTAATCTCTGAATTATCAGGACCGGGTGATGTCGTCGTCGTTGGACTCGCAGTCGCATTCGCGTTTGCCGTTTGGTAGTCCGCTGTCTGAGAGCAGCCGGCGCCAACAGCCGCTATAAACAATATTGTCAGCAGGCAAATCTTTTGTGTCACGCTTCTATCCTCCTAACTGAATGAACCTATGTAGGTATTGAGCAAGCAATGTGCCAGTTGCTTTTTCTTGGAAAGCGCAACGATTTAATTAAGATTGTGCCTTTTTGTGACCCTTTGTGGCATACTTGCGAACACATCTTTGAGACCTATCATCATCCCCAAGGAGCCCTTTCTTTATGCGCAGACTGCTTTTTGTTGCTACAGGCGTTTTCTTTATTGTCGCTACATTGCTTCCCACGCAGCGCACCTTCGTGGTCAGTGCCGTGACCGAAGGCGAACGTCTCTCAATGTACAGCAAGCCCGCAGTGGTTCGCATCGTGGATGGCGCTGTTGGTCAGTACATGCTTCAGTTACCAAACGACCAACTCCGCACATTCAACGTTTCCTCTATCAGTCTCGGCTCCGGCTTCTTTATTAGCTCCAATGGCTACATCGCGACGAATGCGCATGTCGTTTCGACCACAAAAGAAGGCGAGCAGAAAGCCAGGGAGGTTTTATTCTGGCAAATGGTGCAACAAATCGGTCAGGCGCTCAACAGGGATCCGAGAACCTTTAGCCGGTCAGATATTAACCAGCTGAATCAACACAGCGAGTTGCAGAATTTCCAGAAGATTCACCACGTGATCATTCCCGACGGTACCGCCCTGCCTTTCGAGATCAAACAATACGGCGCGCCGACCGGTGAAAGCGCCGATCAGGGTAAAGACGTCGCGATCGTAAAGATCGAAGTCAGGAATGCACCGATTCTTAAACTGGCAGACTCGGACAAGGTCCAGCTTCAGGACCACGTGACCGTTATCGGTTACCCGGGCGCGGCCGATACTTTCAGCTCCGGACTCCTAAGCAGCAAATCGGCGCTTGAAGCAACCATCAACGACGGCAAGATCTCCGCGCGGAAACAAGCGGCAAGTGGAGCGCCGATTCTGCAAACGAGCGCGCCGGCGACGCATGGTAACTCTGGCGGGCCAGTCTTGAACGACGCGAGCGAAGTGATCGGCCTGCTCACTTTTCGCGGCGACACTGTGAATAACCAGGAGGTCTCAGGATTCTCTTTTATCGTTCCTTCAAACACAGTGACGGAGTACGTGAAGAGTGCAGGCGCTTCCAACGTTGAAGGTCCCACTGACACGCTGTTTCGTGAGGGTTTGGATTACTACTGGAACGAGTACTACTCTTCGGCGATTCCGAAGTTTGAAGAAGTAAAGAGACTATTTCCGCAGCACTCAGAAGTTGATCGGCTGGTTCAAAGCAGCCAGCAAGCGAAGTCCGAAGGAAAGGAGAAGTCGAGCTTTCCGTTTTGGCTCGTCGCCGTCATCGTCGTTGTCCTGTTCCTGCTCGTGCTGCTCATCATCATCATCGTCGCCGCAGTTCTGATTGCGAAAAGACGAAAGAAGAAAGCGGTTCCACCTGCTCCAGCAGGAGGCAAGGCGTTTCCCACGCCGGCGCCCTCTCCGTCGCCTGCTGCTTTTACACCTGCGCCTGCAGCGCCCAGGTCGGCCGCAGCGCCGCCGCCCCCGATTCCGCACGTCATGGGTGGTGACCAGGGAATGACGGTTGACCTTTCGCGAACCGTCGCAATCACAGACGATGCGTTCATCCCGAACTATGGATCGATCACGTTTGTGTCAGGTCCACTGTTGGGACAGGAGTTTCAGATCAAGCCCGAGGGCGACTTCATCGGACGCGACGGTGGATCGGCGCAGATCGTGCTCGGCGATCCAAGGATCTCGAAACGGCACGTGTGGATTGGTGTAAAGAACGGACGGGTCGTGATCACCGATCAAAATTCACGCAACGGGACGTTTATTAACGATCCCAAGTCGCCGCGCGTGACTGAGACTTCGTTGAATGCCGGCGATGTCGTGATCCTCGGCGAGTCAGACGTGGCGCGTTTTGAGTATCGCCCTTAAAAAGAAATTTGCCACAAAAGGCACAAAAAGCTCAAAAGAATCAGTTGGAGTCAGTTTGTGCGTTTTGTGGCTAAGTCTTTAAAAACCTCTCCGCGTGAGAATCGAATAACGAAGCGAGCGCTTCTGCGGGCAGGGGTTTGCTAAAAAGAAACCCCTGTATCTCGTCGCAGCGAAGCAATTGCAGGAACTTGAGTTGCTCCTCTGTCTCCACGCCTTCAGCGATAACCTTCAATCGCAGGTTGTGAGCAAGCGTGATGATCGCCATCACCAGCGCTGCATCGTCCGTATCGCTCGTGGCATCCCTCACAAACGTCCGATCGATCTTCAAATTGTCAATCGGCAATCGCTTGAGTGAAACAAGCGAAGAAAACCCGGTGCCGAAATCATCGATCGAGATCTTGATCCCCATGCTCTTCAGACGACTGAGTACGTCGGACGCAAACTCAGCGTCCTGCATGAGAGAACTCTCGGTAAGCTCCAACTCCAGGTTCGCCGGCGGAAAACCTGTCTCGTCCAGAATCCTGATCACGGTTTGAGATAAGTCCTGGTCGTGAAACTGCCGTCCAGAAATGTTCACGGCAATCTGGATCGGCGCGAAACCCTCATCACGCCACCGCCGTCCTTGCAAACACGCTGTGCGCAGCACCCATTCGCCTATCGGCACAATCAAACCAGTATCTTCCGCAAGCGGAATAAACTCCGCCGGTGGAACGAGTCCGAGCTGGGGATGCTGCCATCGCACCAGAGCTTCGACACCCGTAATCGCTAACGAATCAACCGCAACTCGAGGCTGGTAATGGACCAGAAACTCTTCATTCGTAATCGCCCGGCGTAGGTTAGTCTCGAGGGCGAGACGGCTCGTGGCCAACTCGTGCATGTCCGCAGTGTAAAACTGGTAATTGGCGCCGCCTGACTTCTTTGCCTTGTAGAGCGCTGCACCGGCGTTCTTCAGTAGTGTATGCGAGTCGTCACCGTCGAGTGGAAACAGGCTCACGCCGACACTCGCCGTAGCGAATAGTTCGTGCCCCGCAAGGTCAAAAGAAAACTTCAACACCTGCGACAACGAACCAATCGTTTCGATCACATCCTTCGTGCCGCTGATCTGGCTCCGAAGTAACGCAAACTCGTCGCTTCCAAACCTCGCAACCGTGTCTGACTTACTGATACAGCTCTTCAACCGTTCGGCAAACTCTTTGAGCAAACTGTCTCCCGGCCCATGGCCCAGCGAATCGTTCACCTTCTTAAACTGATCGAGCGAAATAAACAGAACTCCCAGGGATTGGTTTTTGGCGCGAGCAATCGCGACGGCTTGCGTCAGACGATCTTCAAACAGCGCACGATTGGGAAGTTGCGTTACGGTGTCGTAATAGGCGAGCCAGTCAACTTGCGCTGTTCGCTGTTGCAGCAGACTTTCAAGCTGTTCCTTATAGCGACGCTTCTCGATCAGCAGACTGTGATGATTGAGCGCGCGTTCGACTGATGCTTCAACGTGACGCAGATCGATCGGCTTCGAGATGTAATCGAACGCTCCGACGCGCAACGCCTTGATTGCGAACTCAATGTCGTGGTTGCCGCTGATCATGACCACGACAGTATCGGGCGCGAGCGAGTGAACGCGCGGTACGAGCTCCAGCCCGCTCATTCCGCCCATGTCGATGTCGCTGATTACCAGGTCGAAGGTGTCTCGTGAGAGTGCGGCGAGTGCTTCTTCCGCGGATCCCGCGTCTGAGCAGTGATAGATGTCGCCGAGCAGATCGATCAGCAGGCTTCTGATCTGCTCCTCATCGTCAATGATGAGAATTGTCGGCTTGTGATTTTCAACCGGTTCCATTGCGCAGTTACTAAAGGCCCTTGCACGTTCCTGGAACCCATTGCTCGCGAAGGACGCGTTCGTAGCTTGCCTTCACTTCGGCAAGGTTCCAGCCTTTTCTTTGCCATATGGAACCGTCGGAATATTCCACGCGATTGATGAGAACGTCTTCCTTGAAAGCGTTGTCGGCTAATGTTTTTACGTTAACCACTTCGCTTGGACCAGACAGACTAAAGCCTTCGAGATCCTTCCCTTTGCCCGCGAGCATATTTACGCCGCAGAGGAACTGTCGACGCGCGATCAGCTCAGGGTTCGCCGGATCCACGAACCGGTACTCCCAAAAGACGATCTCCGCCACTTTCGCACTCGTGTTCTGAGCTTTGATGCGATAAAGATAACCGTCCATGGTTTTGCTTCGCTGCGCTCGCGATTCTGCAACACTCTTTTCCATTGCGGCGCTGCGACCATCGAGTGTGTCCTGGTTGGGATCTCTGACTCCCTGCGGATCATTCACTCTCGCGTTCCGCGCAAAGGTCCGGTTTTGGGGAATCATCGCGCGCGCCGGCGCATTGCCTTCAGCTTCCGGTACGTCGACCTTTTGCCGCGCACGGGACCACTTGAAACTTGTCACCGTCATCGGTGAGCTGTCGTTGTTGACAGCGGCGATCTGAAACGAACTCAGGAGACTTATGAGAAGTGAAAGAAACAGAAGGGTCTTCATGGTGCCTCCGAATGGGCTTAGTGGGCGGAAGTATGCGCCAGTTGTGGCGTCGATTCAACTATTAAGTCGCGAACGCCTGCGCATTATGGTTTTGTGTCTTTTGTGCCTTCTTGTGGCAATGTATAGTCAACGAGGTTCTGGCAGGGCTTGAATTCGATCTCACGCTTCGCCGCTTCAGCAGCACGACGCAACGCCGACCTCATTTCTGTTGAATCCGGCAAGCGCAGTTTGGTTGATGGAGATCGGTCGTCAACCGCGGTCTGGGCCAGGATCCAGTAACGGCCTGGCGCAAGATTATTGAACACGATCTTTCCGTCCGGAGTAACCGCCACCGCGAAATAGCGCAACACATCCTCTGCTTTTTCACGTTCGACAGGAACAAGGTACGCGATCAATTTTTCCGGAAGCGTCTCGCCTTCGCCGAGCGCGACCTGCCCGCGAAGCGATGCAGCGCCGTGCGCGAGCGTGATGGTCAGTCCTGAGAGACGATCGCCTGCCTTGATCGTGGTCCAGGTTCGCGCTGCATCAACGGGTTTGGCGGGTTGCGTCTTTGATGGCGGTAATGACATTGACTGGAGATACCAGTACTTACCGGAAAACTGAGTCACAAACCGGTAATCACCTGCCGCCAGGTTCCGCACACTTACATTTCCCTCCGTATCAGGAGCTACGGGGGATCCCAGCGACCAGACGAAGCGAGGCAACGCTTTCGTCGCTTCAGTTTCTTTGTGCCATGCGGAAACAAGCGTTTCGGAAAAGAGCGGGCGCTGCTTATCCGTGCATTCAGTTGCGGTGGTCTCTTCAAGAACTACTCGTCCACTAATAGAACCAAGCGGCTTTGTAACAAGCTCGATACCTGTAACATCCGCGCCTCTGACCGTTATTCGCTTTGAAGCAGAAAGCGCCCATTCCTGATTCGGAAGAAACGATCGGGCTGTCACATAGTATTCGCCGTCATCCACTCCCTGAAAACTAAATCCCATGCCGTGTTGAGCGTAAGCACCCCTCATCGAACTAAGCTGAACTCCGTTATCGCGAACAGAGACTAATTCGATACCGAGTTCCCATTGGCTGATCAGTCGCTGGTCCAGTGACAGTTCCGCTCACTATGTGTCCGGGCTCGCCGCGATAGCGAATGTCGACGTTGCTAATCTCTTCGCCTCCACGCACGGTGATCTCCGCCGCTTCATCGCGAGTCGAAGCAGGCGCGTAAGTTGGCACGTCGGAATCGAATGGATCCATACCCGAGATAAAAGCCCGCCCCTCCGGCCCAAACTACGTAACTCCCGGCGGGAAGTCCGTAGATTCTATAGACACCCCGATCGTCAGTCGTACGTTCCAGGGCCATTTGCGCATAGGGCCCGGGTAGTAGATCACTGTCGCGTATCATTCTCGCGCGCACGCGCACTCCGACTATCGGCTCACCCGTGTGATTTGTGACGGTACCCGTGATCACGCCACCTTTAGTCAGCACGAGGGTTACGGAGTCACCAACTCTGACATTGCTCGATTGAGTATCGGCGGGGTTTCGAGGTTGCGGCGCGTAAGCACTGACCCACGCTGCAACCTGATAGTTCAGCCGCTCCAAACCGCTAACCTCAAACCTTCCATCTTGATCCGTGATCGTGTTTTGGCTGGGATTCATTGCACCGAGAGCACGAATCGACACTCGGGCGTTCGCAAGCGGTTGGCCTTTTTCATTCACGACCCTACCCGTGATCTTGCCGGCCTTTGAAGTTTGTGCGGCCGGTGAAGGAGACGCGACTTGCCCCACAATAGGCGCCGAAGCCAAAGCCACGAGAAGGAACAAAAACCACAAATGTGTTCTACGGATCATTTTTCAATTTCAGGGTCAGGACCACTTCACTGACGGTGTTGTCGGTGACAATGACTTCCTGTTTCGACTCGTTAGGGTTGGTAAGCACACCGGGTCCGAATGCATTAAGTTTGACTTCATATCTGCCCGCCGCTAAAGCATGAGTATAAAACCGGCCTCGCGAGTCGACCTGTTCCGATCGATACGATCTTGGCGGAGTCTCGCCGATAAGAGCAATGGATACGAACATATGAGTGGAGGGCGGCAATTCACCGCCCTCAATCTTTATCTGGCCACGAATCGCACCGGTTAACTGTCGTACAACGAGGCGCAGGCCCTGGACGTGTTCGCCCTCTTTGACGCTGATCCCATTCGGCTGCACGACACCGTCGCGTTCGACCCGAACCATTGTCATCTCCTGCGAATTTGAACGGCCGATGGAAACCACCGAAATGTTAGCAATGCCACCGCGCAAACCGCTTATCCTAAAACTGCCATCCGGCTTGAGAAGCATCGGCATTGCGTTCTGCATGTCGTGCATCTCGCTTTCCTCAGCGTTCGCAACAGGCGCTGAGACATGCGCGGAGATGTGCAACTCAGTCAGTTTCTTACTGACCGACTTTTCATCGACGCCTTCAATAACAACGACGCCTGACAAAGTGGCGGCTTTTGCAGTTTTGACCACTATGCCGGTGAGGTCGCTATCCGTCACTTCAAACCGAACCCGATTCGCCCGGATCTCAAGTGATGGGTCCGGCCGAATAAAGACGGAATATTTTCCGGGCAATAAACTGTCAAACTTGAATTCTCCATCAGCATTGGATCGGGCTCCGCTCGTAGAGGAGGTGCCACCATCATGATGTTGGCTCACACCATAAGTAATATTCGGGAGCGTCTTTCCCGTCGGGCCGTCGACGATCCGTCCAGATACTTTGAAGCCGCCCGGACCGCGACTCGCCATCACGATGTCGATGTCCTTTATCTCGCTGCCTTCTGACACCTCGACCTCTGTTGCTTTCGCTTCTTCAGTAGTCGAAGGATAGAACGTCCGTCCAGAAGATGCTGTACGTCCCGGTCCTGGAAGGCGATGCCCGTCTGAGCCGGCAAAGACCTTATACTTTCCCGCGCGCAAGCCAAACGCGCGATAGATCCCGCGATCATCCGTATAGATCTCGGCATAAGATCTCACCATCAAACTTTGATTGTCTTGAACGGTAAAGCTGACGGGTTGTTCTATTAGCGGCTGGCCGTCGGAGTCAGTAACTCTTCCAGTTATTACACCACCTCGCGATAATACAAAGTTCAGGTCTTCGACGGTTTCACCCTCCACGATGTTCACCGGGTTGGTGGCGTTGGGATTTTCTAACGCAAACGCCAACGCATGAGGACTAATCTGATAACTCCCCTCAGGTACATTTGAGATCCGGTAGTTTCCAGACGCGTCGGTCGTGCCCCTGTAACGTGCCCTGTCCCCATCCTTGGTAATTATTGTCGGTCGCCATGACCACAATTCCGGGGACACCTTTGCCCTTGAGAGTGACCTTACCACTGATAGTGGCAGTCGGCTGTTTAGCAGGAATAGTCTGCGCTTGCGAATAGATCGCAACGCCGAGGATTAGAAGAATACAGGCGATTGCTTGACGGCCTGAGGAAACCATAGTGACACCGCCTTTCTATGGTGGCCAATAATAGCGTAGACAACGGTGCTTGTCTTTACTTTCGCACCGTCGGATTAAGTGCTCAGATATCGGTTAACGACGTTTGCCAGTTCGGTCATATCGATCGGCTTGGGCATGTATTCGTCGCAGCCTTTCGCAAACGCCTTCACGTGAGTGTAAGACATTGGGTACGCAGTTACTGCAACGATCGGCACACTCTCGAGATGTGGGTGCTGGCGGATTCGTTGCGTAGCAGCAATGCCGTCGAGAATCGGGAGATCGAGATCCATGAGAATTAGATCGGGATGTTCGCGTCCGGCGATGTCGACGGCTTCCTGTCCGTTACTTGCTTCCAGCACAGTGTAACCGAGCCCTTCCAGTCATTTCTTCAGTAGCAGACGCGTGTCGTCGTAATCTTCGACGACCATTATTGTTTTTTGATCCGTTGTCATAAATCCGTAGTGCCTTCTGTAGCTTAATCCTTAGGGGCAAGATCGGGAAGGACGATCGCGGCGACACCGTGCGCCAGTTTGGTTTGATTCGCGCGGATCTGATTCGCAAAGAGAATGACGGTCATCTTCTCGTCTACGTAACGCGAGATGTGAGCTTTGAATCCCTGCCACGCGCCACCGTGCTCGATAAGTCGACGACCGCGCACTTCGCTGACCGCCCATCCAAAACCATAAGGGTGCGTCTTGCCGTCGTTCAACTTCACCGGCGTCCACATCTGTTCGAGCGAAGATTTTTTCAGAAGCTTCTCGGTGTACAGTGCGGCATCCCATTTTGCCATGTCGTGAATCGTTAGATACAAAGCACCGTCGGCAGTGGTATTTAACGAGGGCGACACCCAGTTCTGATTTTTTAGTTGACCGTTTTCAACGCGATAACCCGCAGCGCGATTCGGGACAATATCGGCTTCGCTGATCACGCGCGCCGTTGTCATTTCCAGTGGCTTGAAAACTCGCTCCTGGAGAAAGTCTCCGTAGAACTTACCGCTGACCTTGTGAATGAGAATTCCGAGCATCACATACGCAAGGTTGCTGTAACTCCATTTATCGCCTGGCTGAAACGCGAGTGGGATCGACTTGATACGCTGGTAGAGTTCGTCTTCAGTGTAGTCGCGACGCAGATCAAAATCCTGCGGGTAGTCAGTCATGCCGCTCGTGTGCGAGAGAAGATGTCGCACGGTGATGTTGCGCCATGCTTCCGGACCGTCGGGAAAGTATTTCGTGATCTTGTCTTCGAGGTTCAACTTCCCTTCTTCGGCGAGCATCATCACGGCTGTGGCCGTAAACTGTTTGCCTGTCGATCCCGACTGGAAGATCGTCTCTGGTTTTACCGGCACTTGATGTTCGACGTTAGCCAGCCCATAACCCTTTGCAATTACGATCTGCCCGTCTTTGATGACTGCTAAAGCCAATCCGGGAATCTGCTGCGATTGCATCTCACTGCGGATGTAGTCGTCGACCTTCGTCGAAACCCCGTCCTGGGCCAAACATGTGATTGAGAGAAAGAGTAGGAGTGCGAGCGGGAGTGGAGAACGTTTCATCTTTTGTTTACTGGCTGAAAGCTCGAAGAATCTATTCAATCAGAACCGTGTAGACGCTTCTTCCAATCTTGGATTTAACCGTTCGATCAGGATTACGGTATTCAGCTTGGAGAGTACCAACGTTCGGTAACAATCTCCAGTGCTCGCTGTCTGCTCACTTCCTTTAAATCGCTTTTAATGCCTGGCTGTGAGATCGAGTCATGCCTGGGCGAAGTTATGAATTCGACCGTCCCTGGTTTTATGGGTTCCCGCGGAAATGCTTGAGCAGTTGATTGTGAAGGTTTGGGAGACGCGCTAAACTTTCAAGATTAACGTCACCGAAAAATTGGCCGATATACTTCGAGCATCTCCTTCTCTTCCGGTGTGCCCTTCGATTCGATCCAGCTCGATAGCTCTTTTGAGCTGACATAATTCCCGTCGAAGTAATTGAGCACCACATCGTCGCCAGATCCGAAGTCATTCTTTCTATTTGATCCAAGGGATCGTAGAAGATAGATACGGTCACTAAATCGTATGTACACAAAAGGGTTACCGTCAGCGTCGCCGCGATTAGGGAGCGTTTCCGCTGAGCCCGCGAGAGCCTCCTCAAAGCTGTCAGGCGTCGTATGGTTCTTCTCAATGTAACGATTGAAGATTGACGAAAGCCGCTGAAGGTATTTCTGGTTCTTGGACCTGTTGCTGGCGGCCGATTCGTAAGTCAGCCCGAAAAGTATTGCTACGACGGCCGCAAAGGCAGCCACATGTTTATAAGTCTGAGGTCTTCTTTTGAGAAGTCCTTGCACAACAAAAGTTACAAAGATCACAATCGAAACGGCGATTAACAGTTTCAGCATGTACTGTCCCAGAACGAAGTAGTAATAGAACCGGAGCGCTGCTCCGCTGATAACTAGAATTAACGCCATCACGATTGTGCTTCTTTCAGGCATACGTCGCGTTCCGGCTTAGCGAGGCGGAAAACCACTCAGAGGCAAAGTTGCCGAACGTTTCTTTGATTTGCTTTTTCACACTCCCGTCCGCTTTCGACGGCTTGGACGGAATAACGACGCGCGCTTTTTTCTTTTCCAAGGAGAGGTCGCTGTTTGTGTGGACGAGGTGATTAACTGGCGATAGTCCCTGTTTCAGAACGAGGCGAGTCGAACGTTAAGTAAAGTGAAAAAGGATCGCGGGGGAAACGATGCGCCGGAATTTAGATTAGCCTTGTTTGTTTGTCAATAACTTTCTTTCGATTTTTGGAGAGTTGAGTTAGATTGATTCCGCATAGTCTGCGCAACTTGTGGATCAGAAATAAATTCAACAAACTTCTTCACTGCTTTAGGAGGTTCTCATGTTCAACCGTCGTTTCATCGCTGTTTCTCTAGGTGTCTTATGTATATTGGCAGCAGTCGCTACGTCAGCTTACGCTGGACCAAAGACAGGATTCGAGGCGTTTATTGTGGGAAATGCTGCTGATGCGCCACCTGCGGCGACACTAAGCCCCGGACTTGTTTTGATGGGTGGTGGTACTGACGTTGACGCTGCGTTTCAGTGGATGTGCCAGCGAGCAGGCGGCGGCGATTTCGTCGTCATCAGAACCACGGGTACGGATGCGTATAATCCTTACATCCAGGAACTCTGTCCACAAATGGATTCGGTTGAGACGATCATCATATCGAGCATCACGGGCGCAAACTCCGCGTATGTCAGTAGTCACATTCAAAACGCTGAGGCGCTGTGGATTGCGGGCGGCGATCAATCGACGTACGTAAACCTCTGGCGCGGAACTGCGGTTCAAACAGGCGTAAATTTTCTGATCAATTCGAAGTTAGCACCTGTTGGAGGAACAAGCGCGGGTGAGGCGGTGCTCAGTCAGTTTATCTACACCGGTAGACTTGGCTCAGTGACGTCGAGTCAGGCGCTCGCGAATCCTTTCCACCGCTACGTCACTCTCGATCGAGATCTGTTTCAATCCGCACTCGGAGTAGACAAATTGTACGATTCGCATTTTGTAACGCGCGATCGGATGGGAAGATCACTCACCTTCTTAGCGCGCATCGTGAACAACGGTTGGGCCACACAGCCTCGCGGCATCGGTATCGACGAAAGAACTGCGATACTGATCCTGCCGAACGGTGCGGCTACGATGGTCGGAACAGGTGCAGCTTATTTCCTCCAGGCACCCGGAGCGGCTCAGGTGCTCGCAGACAGGACGCCGTTAACTTATCTCAACATAGGCGTCTACAAAGTCCCGCAAGGCGGAACGTTCAACTTTTCAACATGGACTGGAACGGGAGGAGTTGCGTACACGCTGAATGTGAACAACGGATCGCTCACGTCCACGCAGGCAGGCGGGAACATTTATTAGCCGGTTCTTGTTTGATATGAAAATCCTCAACTCTCACCTGTACTCAATTCTCGTTGTGTGTTCGCTCTTGTTGAGTTGTGCGTGCATCAGGTTCCGCCATGAACCTACCGACGTGGACCTCGGGAGTCATTACGTCAGCGTAAGACCTCACTGCGACACTAAATCGACCACCGCACATCGTCGTTTTGAAGAAGACGGCAGCAGCCGCATCACTCATTACGAATTCACCTGCGGCGACGTCACGGTCTTGATCCGCGACAACCTGCTCACCGTGAACGGGAAGTCGTACGGCACGCTAACCGACGGCGACCAGATCTCGATCGATCACGGCAACGTTCGCGTCAACTCCGAGGTCCGTGCAGAAGTCCGTTGACTATCACCACAAAGAACCACAAACATGAGCACTGCTAAGGAAAGAGTTCAAGCCCTTCTAAATAAGTTGCAGGATGACTGCTCACTCGAAGATATTCAATACCACCTCTATGTCATCGAGAAAGTTAACAATGGTCTAGAGGCGGCAGATTCCCAAGGCACGATTTCTCAGGAGGAAGTTGAGCGTCGATTTGGCAAATGGCTTATCGAGTAGGTATGGTCGCCGCGAGCTGTTGAAGATCTCCAGGCGATCGCCTAGTACATAGCTATCGACTCTAACGCCTATGCGGCGGCTGTCGTGAAAACGATCCTCAATACCGCACGCCGCTTCTCGCAATTTCCATTCTCAGGACGAATCGTACCGGAGTTGGTAGATCAAAATATCCGTGAGTCGTTCGCCTTTAACTATCGCGTCATTTATCGAATTGAGGACCAGGTTGTGACGGTCGCAACCGTCGTTCACGGCAAACGACTCCTGTATATGGAACAGTGGTAGTCGAGGTTGTGGAGCGGGCGACGGGATTCGAACCCGCAACCCTCAGCTTGGGAATCTAATCCCGTGGTCCTTGTGTATCAACACTTTAGCATTTTCCCTAAGGTTTTTGCCATTGCATGCCTTGCACTCTTTGCATTTTCTTGCCCCATTAGCAGATTTTGTGGGACATTTGTGGGACAAGCACCACCGTGACCAACTCACATCGCCAAATGCGCCGAAGAATGAATTACGATGCCTTGGTCCAGAATACGATCTCTGGTCGATCAGCTGGCAGTAGGTTATTCCGAGCAATGCGTTCCTATACTAAGTTCATTCTCGCAGACCATTGCGAGGACCCGTCCCTTCGCTCAAGCATTGTAGGGTAATCAGAAAAACGGCTGAACACCTAAAACGCAAGAGCACTGAAGGGTCGGACATTTGAGCCTTTGAGATCCTTTCTGGTAAGATTTCGATCATAGTTCGATGCTCCCATTGATCCTATCGAGACTCTCAGTGTTGCGCGCCTCAGTAGTTGTCGCCGCGCTCTTCTCGTTATGTGTCTCGAGTAACGTTGGCCCACGCTTTCTTCCGCTGCCTGAGCTGGAGTCCGCTGTAGCAGAGCGTTCGTACGAACAGCAGGGCACAACGGCTTCACGCTCACATTCTAAAGAGTTAGCCAGTTTTCGTGTCCCGATGGCCCAAGCTCAGAAAAGGGTTGATCGAGCACCACAGCCTCGATCGCTTGGTGTGATGCCCGGCGTCGACTACGTAATGTCGAATGATTGCCGAGTTACTGCGGAATTCATTGATCCACAAATTGCTGTCACTTCTGCCCTAGTGTCAGCGCCATCCGGCCGGGCACCTCCTGATTCAATCTAAAACAATTGTCGGCGAATATCTTAGCTGCGGGCGCAAATCGAGCGTACGCAGCGTTGCGGTTTAATCTTGTCTCGCTCTTAAGTCTGGTCCTTTTTCGCGAGGAAAGGATTGCTTTAGGGTGAGATATGGGCAATCCTGCTCGCCGTGCCTCCGGCCAGGAACGGCGAGTTAGGGTTGCTCAGCATCCACGGAAAGAACGAAGGTGAGCATGAACTACATTCTGGGAGCTGCGATGGGAGAGGAGACGAAAGTACTTCTAACCCTCTTCATAATGCTCGCAGCAGCCAAGTTCATGGCCGAGTTGTTCGAGCGACTCCGGCAACCTGCAGTAGCAGGCGAGATATTGGCGGGCGTCCTCATTGGTCCAAGTCTGCTGAATCTGGCGGCGCCGTCGGAAATTACCAGCATACTCGCTGAGATCGGAGTTATTTTTCTTCTCTTCAATGTGGGCTTGGAAACAAAACCGGCCGCCATCTTCAAGGTAGGCAAGAGCGCTGCACTGGTGGCAGTGCTGGGAGTGGTGCTTCCTTTCGTTAGTGGCTGGTTGTTAATGAGAGCTTGGGGTAGCACTACTGTTGAGTCGCTTTTCGTTGGCACCGCACTGGTTGCGACGTCGGTGGGGATCACAGCGCGAGTGCTCTCAGCCATGGGACTGCTCGATGCACCGACAGCTCGCATCATTTTAGGCGCGGCGGTCATCGACGATATTCTGGGTCTACTCGTTCTCGCAGTAGTATCGAGCATGGCTGCCGGCGCGGTAAATTACTTCGAAATACTCACGACCGCAGCATTGGCGATCGGTTTTACCGTTTTCATAACTGTTGTGGGCGCGCCTGTCATTAATCGTGTTGCGCCAAGAGCTGATCGACTCCGAAGCGGGCACGGAATGTTTATTCTGGGGTTAGTCTTGTGCCTGGGCTTATCAGTGGCAGCGACCTTCATCGGAATAGCAGCAATCATCGGTTCTTTTTTGGCTGGAATGGCATTGGCGGAGGCCGCCGAGGATCATCCCATCATGCACCGGCAAATAAATGGGGTGACGGAGTTTCTCGTGCCGTTTTTTCTGGTCAACATCGGAATGCAATTAAGGCTCGACGTCTTTCGCTCTTCCTCAGTTATCGTTCTTTGCGTCCTGGTAACGTTAGTGGCGGTGGCGACCAAACTTTTGGGATGTGGCCTGGGAGCTATTAGCCTCGGCATTAAACGAGCTGCGCAGGTGGGAATGGGAATGGTGCCACGCGGCGAAGTCGGAATCATTGTGGCCCAAATTGGTTTGAGCCTCGCTGTAATTGGTCCAGAACTTTATGGCGTTGTCCTCTTCATGGCAGTAGCCACCACACTAATTGCACCGCCGTTCCTGAGGTTACTTTATGCAGGCGAACCAGCCGCGGAAGCAGAAATTGGTCCAGCAGATGCTGGCGGTATCTTGGTCTCAGAAGATCTCTGCAACATTGACTAGGGACCACCGCGTTAGAATTTGAAGAGTAAACGCGAGGTTTATTCATGACAGAAAACACCTTTGCAGCGTTAATCTTCTCGATGGTCGGCGTACTTTATATTGGACTCGGCATACCGTTGCTTCTGGGACGCGTTCCGCCCAACGGTTTCTATGGTTGTCGAACAAAGAAAACGCTCTCAAATGAAAGAATCTGGTACGCAGTGAATCGCGTTACGGGACGAGATTTGATTATCGGTGGAGCGGCCATAGTCTTTGCTGCTCTGGGAATTTATCTCTTCGGCCAAAGGCTCACTCCAAACCATGCCGTAATGATACTTTTGGCAGTTTTGGTATCGTCGGTTGTCGTAATGGTGATCAACAGTCTACTGGCGCAGCGCACGATGTAGAGTGGTTCGGCCAACAGACAATGGGACTATTTCAATGAGAGCGGTGCCACAACCAAACATCGTCAGCGCTGAATTCAAAGCTGATCCATTTCCGTTCTTCACACAGCTGCGCGCCTCTGATCCGGTATACCGAACGACACTGCCTGGCGGAGTTCCCGTGTGGCTTGTGACACGTTATACCGACGTACTGGCGCTACTTCGCGATGAGCGCTTCACAAAGAACCGCCGCAGTGCTTTGACGCCAGAACAAGCGCGAAAGCTACCCTGGATACCGCCGATATTTCGCCCGCTGGAACGAAACATGCTCGACTTGGATCCTCCCGATCACACACGATTACGTTCATTAGTGCATAAAGCGTTTACGCCACAGCTCGTCGATAAGATGAGAACGCGCTTACAAACGCTCGCCGACGAACTTCTGGACGTCGTGGCATCACGTGGCGAGATGGACTTAATCAAGGACTATGCGCTTCCGTTGCCGATGACAATCATTACCGAAATTTTGGGCGTCCCAACAAAAGACCGCGATAGCTTCCATAAGTGGTCCAACGCCGTTGTCTCACTAACCTCGCCTAAGCCTACCTTGCGCGTAATCCCTGGCGTTTGGAGGTTCATCCGCTATTTACGCCGATTCTTTAAAGTGCGCCGTCGAGATCCGCGAGATGACCTTGTCAGCGCATTGATTACGGCAGAAGAGGCCGGCGACAGGTTGAGTGAAGACGAATTACTGGCAATGGTTTTCCTGCTCTTAATTGCGGGACAGGAAACAACAGTAAACCTTATTGGTAATGGAATGCTCGCTCTTTTGCAGAACCCGCACCAAATGGAAAGACTTCGCGGTGATCCTTCGCTTATCAAATCCGCGGTAGAGGAGCTTCTCCGCTACACATCGCCGGTTTTGATGACTACTGAACGCTATGCACTCGATAATGCAACAATGCATGACGTAACAATCCCGCGCG
This sequence comes from uncultured Acidobacteriota bacterium, assembly GCA_963800055.1. Taxonomy (GTDB): domain Bacteria; phylum Acidobacteriota; class Blastocatellia; order Pyrinomonadales; family Pyrinomonadaceae; genus PSRF01. The sequence goes on along the minus strand of CAWCZP010000013.1, from coordinate 7,097 downwards.
GGGAAATGATTTTAGGCGTAATTGGATCAGCAAACCGGGACGAGACTGTATTCGATAATTCTAATGAATTGAATCTCGCACGCGAACCAAACAAACATCTTTCATTTGGACAAGGAATTCACTTCTGCCTGGGCGCACCGCTGGCCCGGATGGAATCACAGATCGCCATTAATACTTTAATGGAGCGGGTACCAAACTTGCAGTTAAAGATAGATCCTGAATCGTTGCGCTGGCGGTCGAGTATGATGTTGAGAGGACTACAAACTTTACCGGTAAAGTTTTGAGGTAACGATTACATGAAAAAGCTATTTTCAATAATTCTTCTCATTTCAATCGGACTGTGCGCGAATGCGCACTCGGCATATTACGCCCAGCGTACTGATCCGGTCGCAGTCGGAGAAGTTGCTCCCGACTTCACATTGGAAGATCAAAGCGGGCAGAAAGTCACCCTGTCTGACGCCCGCGGCAAGAGTCCGGTTGTGCTTGTGTTCTATCGCGGTTACTGGTGACCGTATTGTGCTCGGCAGTTAGCCGAACTGCGGTCGCTGTCAAATAAAGATGAGAACGTAAAACTCTACGCGATCAGCGTTGATCCACCAGATGTGAGCAAGAATTTCGCCGAAAAGATAGGGTCAGACGGAAAGGGCAAGAGTTAGCTTTCCACTGCTGAGCGATCCGGGCCACAAAATCATCGACGCCTACGGTCTCCGCGATCCCGCATATAAAGGGCAAGACGTTGATGGTATCCCGCATCCGGCCGTTTACATTATTAACAAGGACGGGAAAGTTACCTGGGCAAAGATTGAATCCGATTACCGGAAGCGGCCCACCAACGATGAATTACGCGCTGCGCTGAAAACCTTGAAGTAGGTATCCTTGCAATCCCCCGTGGCCTGGAGGCAAATTGATTTCCGCTGCAATGCTTTGTCGCTCCTTTGACGGAGTGCCCGCCGTGGAGAATCTCTCCTTTGAGGTACCGCAAGGTCGTCTCTTTGCATTACTCGGTCCGAACGGCGCGAGTAAGACCACAACTGTGCGCCTGCTGCTGGGCTTGATAGTCCCGACTCCGGTAGCGCAAGGATCGCCGGTTATGAACTTGGAGGCGACTCTAACAACGCTCTTCGCAGCGTCTGCGGGCTCTTAACTGAGACGCCCGGTTTTTACGATCGCATCTCTGCCCTGGAGAATCTGATTCTCTTTTCTCAACCTTCAATTGCGCCGCCAGGCGTAGGCTTGAATTGAACGGGTTGGACCACGGAAGGAAATGTGAGTCCACGATTGTTATAGAACATCGCGCACCTGGCTGACTCAAAGGGGGTGTAGATAGTGTAGATGCTGTGATGAGAGCGCTGCTCTATTCCGACGATCTCCCGAAAGCGGTTGATAGCTCTGACGAATGACGATTCACACGTTCTCGCAGTTTCGCCTGACTTGCCAATTTCCCCACCTTTGCGCCGATAAAAAATGACCCACATTGATTACAAAAAATGAGCCAAAGAGAGCATTGACGTAAATATGATGTCAGTAGCAAGATGGCGCGACTTCCGAAAGGTTCAACCTCGCATAAAAAGATCAGAACGTTGCCTGATATCGGAGAGCATCTGTGAGAATGGACAGCGATTCTGACAAACGGTTTCCACTTGCCCAGTAATTAGGTGGTAACGCCTCCCGCGCATCCCGACATGCGACTGCTCCGCTGGTAACAGCATTAATTTTACGAAGGCCTTCTCCCTCCCCCAGGATTGGCGTCACCCTTTTCGAGTTCAGAAGGGCACTGAATAGCTGTTCTGATTCGTGCCCTCTTCGTCTACCTAATTGAAGAACGCATTTGCTTCTGACGGTCCCCACGTCGTTTGGATGTTCTCGCACGCGCGATCAAATCAGACGCACTTGCCCACCGTAGTTGTCCGAACATGTAATGGAGCAATGACATGAAAAAAGAAAAAGAGGATCCGATCACTCCTAACACTGGAAAGTCGCAAGTAAGCAGAAGAAATTTCGTTAAGGGCGCCGCAACCCTGGCGGCAGCAGCGGCAACAGTCCCTCTCAAACCCCTCCTGGGTGGTCCAGGATCGACGGCGGATGCGTCGACGATCCCTTACGAATCCAACAAGCGTACGAATGACAGCTTCCTCTATCGCAGACGCGTGGCCCAAGAGAACAAAATCGACGTAGGCGTACTGCCAGACAATGGCGACAGGGCCAGATATAAAGATTTCAGTGCTCTGCACAGTAAGGCCCTGGCCCATAACGGCCTCGGCGTACCGAACCAGGTGTCCATGCAAAGTTTACTGAATGCCCTGGAGGATGAGTCGTTTGAAGCCCTTCAAAATGTGATTGTGGGGACGCCCGGCGGGGGGCCTAACTCAAGATTGAATGGTCCAGCGGGCTCTTTTGCGTTCGACCTCGAAGGCCTCGACTCTCACGCCTTCACCATTCCACCGCCATCTCCGACTGTGCGTAGTGCGCAGACGGCAACCGAACAGGTGGAGCACTACTGGGCGGCTCTACTGCGCGACGTGCCATTCACCGAATACGGCAGTAACCCGCTGGTAGCTGAGGCGGTCGCGGACCTGAATTCCCGATCTTTCCTTCAAGGCGGGGGAGCTAATCAGTGGCCGCTCCCGGTGACACCGCAGAATCTGTTCCGCTCGCGAGTGGCTGCGAGTAATGACGGCAACCTCAAGGGTCCGTACATATCGCAGTTCATGCTCCAGCCGACGTCTTTCGGTTCGCAACCACTCGACCAGAAACACAACACGTTCGCGCCCAATCAAAACTTCATGACTAACTTCTCAAGTTATCAGAACGTACAGAACGGAGGACCTTCCGGAAATCCGATCGCAGACCCAACACGACGTTTTATTCGAAACGGTCGCGACCTCACTGCCTACACCCGCGTGGACGTGCTCTATCAAGGGTACTTCGTTGCATTCCTGGTCCTTGCTGGGTTAGGCGCAGCGCTGAATCCTGGTAACCCCTATATTGGCTCAAACACCCAAAAGCCCTTCGGCACACTTGGTGGGCCAGACGCTGCGGGGACGCTTGCGGAAATGGCCACACGCGCACTCAAAGCCTCCTGGTGCCGCAAATGGATCGTTGACATGCGCATGCGGCCAGAGGAATACGGTGCCCTGGTTGAAGCGAGGCGCACCAGCAGCACACCCGTTCCGCAAGCTTCCACGGAGTTGCACAACGACGTCCTGTCCTCAGCAGTGTTGCCCAAGATCCTCGCTCAGCATGGCAGCCACTTTCTGCCCCAGGCATATCCCGAAGGTTCACCGACGCACCCCTGTTACACGGGAGGTCACGCCACTGTGGCAGGTGCGTGTTGCACTGCGATAAAGTTCTTCTTTAACGGCGGCCAAAAGCTCCGTCCGCTGCTTCAAGCCCAGGGTCGCGACCTGGTGCAACCCTCATCCGATGGCCTTTCGCTAGTACCCTACACAGGCGCGGACAGAGATCAGATCGATATCAATGGAGAACTGAGCAAGGTGGCATTCAACGTTTGTTTTGGCCACGGAGTCCACGCCGGCATTCACTTCCGCAGCTCCAATTATTGGGGAGTGCTGTTGGGTGAGGCGGTAGCGCTCAGCGTCTTGACAGGATCGTGCCAAGTCGTATAACGAACCGTTCACTATCAACATCACGAAATTCGACGGCACAACTGCGACGATTACTAATCAGACCGAAGATCTGCAGTTCTTTGAGGCGCCTTGCGCTCCTATCTCATAGGCGACGCTTGGATTTTTCAATTAACAACTTTCAGGGCGGCCTGCTCAGGTAGGCCGCCCTTCTTTCAGCGACGAAATGTGTTACCAGTGGTTATGGAATATATCTATTAATCAAGGTGCGATCTGGCGCAACCGATCCTGAGGAATCAAACTCTATTTCTAATCCTACACTCCAAGCGCTTCCCTCAGTTGAAGTGGCTACTCCGCGCAGAGCAGCGGCATTGGGAAAAGCACGCGGATGTGTAACAGTGGTCCAAGCCCGACCATCCCAGTGGAGAATCATTGGACCGGACCCACGTACACCGACTGCCCAGACGTTGTTTCTCGCAGCGGCCGCAATTCCAGTGAAATAGGCGTCAGGTCCGCCTCCTTCATAGCCCTCAGGCGGATTCGAAGCGCTCGCCGCAAAACAAGTCTTTTGAGTCCACCGGGTGCCATCCCAGTGCCGAATCGTAGCGAACGTCTGGTTAGTGAAAAACCCTTTGCCTTGACCCACCACCCATACGTCGTCACTGGCAGTTCCGGAGACTGCGGTAAACCTTTCGGTGATCAAGCCTTCGCTTACTCCCGTGGGCATCACACTCCAGGCGTTTCCGTCCCAGTGCATGGTTAGTGGTGCTCCCCCGGCACTGCCTACAGCCCAGATGTCGTTAGCCGATATTGCAGTGATACCGGAAAGCTGATTAGCACCAACCGGGACATTGGGACTTGGCACGTTGGCGCCAACGAGTACCGTCCCAATGAAGTATGAGCGTCTCTAACGGCGTTTCGTTTTGAGTGCCCCCGCGGTATCCGACCGCCCAGGCATTGCCGGCTGAAAGTGCCGTTACGCCCCGAAGCTCATTGAGTTGGGAATCCGGGCTTGGGCTAGGCACGATGGTCCACTGAGCTCCGTCCCAGTGCTCAATTAATGTTCGAGTTGGAGCGCTCCCATTGTTAGAAGACCCGACAGCCCAAACGTCATTTGCGGATTTGCCGGAAACGGAGTACAGCACGCTTTGTATGTCTTTGGACGGATTCGGACTCTGCACAATGTTCCATGTACTGCCGTTGAAGTGTTGAATCAAAGTACGTTGGACGTAGGGCGGTCCTTGCGGATCCTGTGACCAACCAACAGCCCAGACGTTATTCTCAGATACTGCGGCTACGCCGAGGAGTTCATTGCTGACTGACGTTGCACCAGTAACATTCGGGCTGCTGACCTTCTCCCAACTGCCGGAGAGAGGAGTCACCACGTCCGGGCAGCTTGGAAATGTTTCGAAGCTGCCGGTAGCGGTGACACATCCTTTTCTACTGCAACTCGTCACCCTATAGAAGTAAAGAGTTCCTGGCGTGAGTCCGCTGAGTGGAATATCGTGATAGGTGACCTGAGTGCTCACGTACACTTGCGGCGCAGAGCCCGGCACTGGATTGGTTGTGCTGTACTGTAAGAGCGAATCAGAGGCGGTGTTTGTATTCCAGACCACCGCTGCTGAAGTGCTGGTTTCCGCAGTGGTGTAGACCAGTGTGATTCTTGGTGCACGGGCCGGCGCCGACAATACCGACACGCCGAACAAAAGCACTGCAACCAGAATAGCAATACATTTGTGAAAGTTTTTCAAGCTGAAAGTTAACACGCGCGGAAGATAATTTCGCTTTCCGATTATTTTCCTCATGGTTTGCTCCTCTAACTAACTAATAACTGCAAACCATCTTTTTATTCCCGCACATTAAAGTCGGTCAGGCACGCAGGAAGCATAAATAGCTCCTGTGCGCTATTGAATCTTCGCGGCTTGAATGGCTTAGATTATGCCAGCAGTCTCGGCAAGCCTTATGACTTCAAGGCGAGTATGAGCGCCAAACTTCGAGAGGATGTGTTTGATGTGATTCTTAACTGTAGTAGAGCTGATGTTGAGTTGGTTAGCGATGTTTCTTGTGGTATGGCCGTTTGCTAAGCTTTTCAGCACCTCAAGTTCCCGACGAGTCAAACTTACATTGATGCGTGGCATGGGAGCCGAACAAATCAGTGGTTTACTGTTTGAGCTGCTGCTCATGTGGAGCCGCACAAATTCGCCTAGTGCCTGTTCGAGTCTTTTGCGAATCTCAATCGGTCGGACGATGTGAATCGCATAAAGCGCTCCTGATGTTGGCTCGCTTGCAATCAATGTAGAGAGATTACACCAGAGCCGGCCTACCTTTGTTTGAAGTCGCACATCGAAATTAACCGGTGGTCGATTATTTGTTCCCCAATGTTCCACGACGCAATGGTGGGAAGAACCTATGCCATCCTCATCAGAGCACTGGAGTAGCTCATGGCATGGAACGCTCATCACCTCTGCTTCACTTCGCCCAAATAGTTCGGCTGCAGCTTTGTTCCAGGCACTAATTCGTCCGTCAGCATCCACTGCGAATGCTGCATCACCGGTCCCTTCAACTATCCGAAGAAACTGTTTCGAGCGAGCTTCCGCCCTCTGACGTTGAGTTGTCCAAGTAACTAGCTTTGCCTCCACGATTCGATCCCCTGAACAGTTCAGAATTCGATTTGTTCTGCGTTCATGCGTGCCGCCATTCAACCAATGTGCTCCGCGTGAGTGATGTGTTCATATACAGAGGGGGCCAGTTTGCGTGCGAGGGCTAGATTCTCTCCTTCTTCTAAATCCGAGACCACGAAGACACCGTGGTGCACGGTCCGGAAACAAGAGATCTGGTAACCTCCGACCGTCGAACAAGCAATGACTTGCCCTTCCAGGTCCTTCGGCAACTTAGAAGTCGCGATTCCGCTTGAATCTTCAAGTCTCGTCACAAGCAGAGAGACGAGACGGCCACGATACCTAACAACGATGTGACCGAACCAGTGACCTTTAAACAGACAGGCGTGAGCCATCACCAGTTCCATCATCTCGTCAAAATCATCGCGGTGTGACATCACCGCCTTCGTTAAATCTAAATAGGCACGGTCGTACTTACCTGCGGCCTCCTCCAAGGTGACCGGCCTGTCTGGCAGACGGTGACCGATTGCGCAATCGCGGTGATCACCTGCCGCAAGTTCGGACATTCTTGCCAGAATTGCATTAGCGTCGACAGCGATATCAGGCGGACTTGGCCCAACGTCTAAAGGTTTCACTGCCGCAGTGTTCTGAGGCTGACGTTTATCCGCCATTTGTGAGTTCGTTTGTGCTCGCTGTCGCTGCCACACTACGATGGCACCGAACGTCACAGCCAACACGAGACCAGCGGCGATCATCCACTGACGGTGACGGATATTCAGCGACATTGCACCAGACGTCGCGGCGGTGCGCAGCTCATTGTGAAGCCGAGATGCAAACTCGTTTGGCATTTGCAGTCCTTCCGCCTTGGCAAAAGACGCTCGCAGAATTGTGCGCA